>NZ_JABEQK010000008.1 GCF_014174275.1 Gluconacetobacter takamatsuzukensis
TTTCGCGATGATCTGCTCAGGCGTAAAACGCTGACGTCCCATGTAATCCTCCAATCCATATGCCCCATAGGGCTCTCTTCAGAATCGGACCAGTTTTCTCAAGGCAGACCACCGCCAGTGTCTCGCTCAACGCCAATGCTCGGTCCAGCAGACCGACGAGTTCTCGTTCGTGTTCTCGATTGCCTGACGCTCTGGCGACACCCAGTTCATGCCGCAGTGACTCAATCTCCGAACGCATGATTGCATCGCGTTCATCGACGTTAGACAGGAACGACCTGATGACGGATTGATTGCCTGATGTCAGGAAATCACGGCCAACGCCTATGTTGGCCGACAGGTGCTCGCGGCGGTTCTCAAAGTCACTGGGATGAATATCGACCATCCGGCGCAGATATCCGCGCAGGTCAAATTTTTCAGGCAATTGTCCGGCTCCGGCTGCATGGAAGAGACGTTCAGTCTCGCCATGTAACACGCCGGCAATATTCCTCGCACGACGCCGCGATGTCGTTTTCAGGGCCAACCAGACTTCACGCTGGCCGATGGCCTCGCGGAGCCGAGCGGGGACAGCGCGACGGTAGTGGTAGTGACTGCCGACCAGTGCCAGCATTCCTCTTCTCCATTTTGGAGAAGGGCTTTGTAGAAAATTCGCTCACGGACCTGTGAACTGACAATTTCAGTAATGTTTTCAATGAGTTAGGTGGCGGAGAGAGTGGGATTCGAACCCACGGTACGCTATTAACGCACACACGCTTTCCAAGCGTGCGCCTTAAGCCGCTCGGCCATCTCTCCGGCGCACTGGCGGGGCTGCCGGTGTGGCAGGCCCGTCGGTATGGGGCGGGAACATAGCAATAATTCCGGCCGGCGCAAGGGGGTAAAGGTGGGGTGCGCGCGGGGGCTGCGCGCGGGGTGCCTGGGGGGTCAGTGGTCCATCTTGAGGGCGGCCAGGAAGGCGCTCTGGGGGATTTCGACCTTGCCGAACTGGCGCATGCGCTTCTTGCCCTCTTTCTGCTTCTCCAGAAGCTTGCGCTTGCGCGAGATGTCGCCGCCATAGCATTTGGCCGTGACGTCCTTGGACATGGCGCCGATCGTCTCGCGCGCGATCACGCGGCTGCCGATTGCGGCCTGGATCGCGATCTTGAAGAGCTGGCGGGGGATCAGTTCCTTCAGCTTGGCGCAGATCGAGCGGCCGCGGCTTTCGGCCGCCGAGCGGTGGGCGATGAAGGACAGGGCGTCCACCGGTTCCAGATTGACCAGGATCGAGATCCGGACCAGGTCGCTCTCTTCGTAGCCGTCCATCTGGTAGTCGAAGCTGGCATAGCCGCGCGAGACCGATTTCAGGCGGTCGTAGAAATCGAACACCACCTCGTTCAGCGGCAGGCGGTAGACCGCCATCGCCCGGTTGCCGACATAGGTGAGGTCCTTCTGGATGCCGCGCCGCTCGCTGCACAGGGTCAGCACCGCACCCAGATATTCGTCGGGCACCATGATGGTGGCGACGATCCAGGGTTCCTCGATCCGCTCGATCACCGAGCCGTCGGGCATGTCGGCGGGGTTGTGCAGTTCCTCCATCTCGCCGTTCGTGCGGTAGAGGCGGTAGACCACCGAGGGGGCGGTCGCGATCAGGTCCAGGTTGAATTCGCGGCTCAGCCGCTCCTGGATGATTTCCAGGTGCAGCAGGCCCAGGAAGCCGCAGCGGAAGCCGAAGCCCAGCGCGGCGGAGGTCTCGGCCTCGTAATGGAACGAGGCATCGTTGAGCCGCAGCTTGGACAGGCTGTCGCGCAGTTTCTCGAAATCGTCGGCGTCGACGGGATACAGGCCGCACCAGACCACCGGGATCGACGGCTTGAAGCCCTCCAGCGCGGTTTCGGCCGGGCGGCGGTCGTCGGTCAGCGTGTCGCCCACATTGCAGTCGGCCACCGTCTTGATCGCCGCGTTGATGTAGCCCATCTCGCCCGGGCCCAGATCCTCGACCGGGACCATGCGCGGGGCGAACACGCCCACCTGGTCGACATTGTAGACCGCGCCGTTGGACATCATGCGGATGCGCATGCCGCGCTTCAGCCGGCCTTCCTTGACGCGGACCAGGATGATCACGCCCAGATACGGGTCGTACCAGCTATCGACCAGCAGGGCCTGCAACGGCCTGGTGTCGTCGCCGACCGGGGGGGGAAGGCGCGTGACCAGTGCTTCCAGCACGCCTTCGATGTTCAGGCCCGTCTTGGCCGAGATCTGGACCGCGTCGTCGGCTGGGATGCCGATCACTTCCTCGATCTGCGCGCGGACGCGCTCGGGCTCGGCGGCGGGGAGGTCCACCTTGTTCAGGACCGGCACGATCTCGTGATGGGCGTCGATGGCCTGGTAGACATTGGCCAGCGTCTGCGCCTCCACGCCCTGCGAGGCGTCGACGACCAGCAGCGAGCCCTCGCAGGCCGCCAGCGAGCGGCTGACCTCGTAGGCGAAATCGACATGGCCCGGCGTGTCCATGAGGTTCAGGACGTAGGTCTTGCCGTCCTTGGCCGGGTAGGTCAGGCGTACCGTCTGCGCCTTGATGGTGATGCCGCGCTCGCGCTCCAGCTCCATGTTGTCGAGGACCTGGTTGGTCATTTCGCGCGCCGTCAGCGCGCCGCAGGCCTGAATCAGCCGGTCGGCCAGCGTCGACTTGCCGTGGTCGATATGCGCGATGATCGAGAAATTGCGGATCAGCGAGAGCGGTGTGTCGGTCATGGGCGCAGACATAGGCCAAAACCCCGCGAAAGTCAGCGGGGCTCGCGCAAATTCTCCCATGGGTCCGGTGCCCGGCCCGGCGTTCAGGGTCCTGTCAGCTTGGTGTGCTAGAGCGCGCTTTCGGCAGGGGTGGCATCGGGCCATCCGGAGCGTAGGGATGGATGGATGCCAGGGGCCTTGTCGCGTCGGCACGGTGCCGAAAAGCCGGCCCTTTGTACCATGCTGGCCATGATCCTCGGCCTGGGCCTGCCCGGCGGCATGGCGCGGGCGGCCGACCTGTCGTTTCACGAGGCGGTCAGCGCCGCCTGGGCGGTCGATCCGACCCGGGCGGAGCTGACGACCAACCGCCAGTCGGCCGATGCGCGGGCGGATGCCGCGAAATCGTGGTTTCCCGGCGGGCCCGTGGTGTCGGCGCAATATTTCGACGACCATCTGATCGGCTCGAATCTCGGCTACACCACGTATGAGGGTACCGTATCGGTGCCGCTGTGGCTGCCGGGGCAGGGGACCGCGACGCGGCGGGTGGCGCAGGCGGAATCGGCCACCATCCAGGAAAAGCTGAATGTCGCGCACATGGCCGTGGCCGTGCGGGTGCTGGAGGCGGCGTCGGCGCAGGTGATCGCCCAGCGCCGGCTGGCCGTGGCGCTGTCGCTGGTGCAGGCGATGCAGCGGCTGGGCAGTGCGATCGACCGGGCGCAGCGCGTGGGGGAATCGACCGCTGCCGACCGGCAGGCGGCGATGGCCGAACTGGCCGCCGCGCGGACCGAGGCCGGGCTGGCGCGCGAGCAGGTGGAGACCACCGGCGCGGCGCTGGCGGTGCTGCTGGGCCGGCCGGGGCTGCCCGACATCCTGTCTTACGATGCGCGTTTCCTGGCGCGGACGCGCCTGGATACGCCGCAGGTGGTGGAGGATAACGACCCGCGCGTGCGGGCCGCCCATCGCGATGTGGCCGCCGCGCAGGAATCGGTGCGGCTGGCCAAGGCGTCGTTCATGCCCAATCCGGAAATCGGGGTCGGCGCGATCCATGAGGGCCAGTATGGCAGCCCGTGGGACAGCCGCGTGGGGGTGCAGGTTTCGGTGCCCCTGCCCAGCGAGGCGCGCAACGTGCCGATGATGTCCGAGGCCCGCAACCGGCTGGCGGCGGCCGGCAGCCAGGAAGTGCAGGCGCGGCGCATGGTGCGGGTGGAACTGGCGCAGGTGCGTGCCCGGCTGGATGCGGCGCGGACGACGCTGGAGAGCGCGCGGACCTCGGCCGCCGCGCTGAACCGGCGCGCCGATGAGATGGAACGGTCCTGGCAGGTGGGGGAGACGGCTCTGATCGAGGCATTGCGGGCGCGGCTGGGCGCCTATAACGCCATCCTGGCGCTGAATTCGGCCGAAATCGGCTGGCATGCCGCCATCCTGCGCGCCGCCATCGCCACCGGGATCACGCCATGAGGCGCGTGTGGGCCGGGCCGGTGCTGGCTGCCGCCCTGATCGGCCCCGGCCTGTCGTCGCCCGTGCGGGCCGAGGCGGAGGGGGCGCCGGCGCCGGTGACGATCGGGGCGGAAGCGCGGCGGGCGGAGGGTGTGACCGACTGCGTGGCCCGGCTGGGTGCCCTGTCGCGGACATTGCCGGTGCTGGCCAGCGTGACGGCCGACGAGACGCGGATCGTGCGCGTGCGGCCCGTCGGCGCGGGCAAGGTGCTGCGGGTGCATGTGATGGCCGGGCAGCATGTGGCGCGCGACAGCGTGCTGGTCGATTACCTGGACCACTCGCTGCATGTCGCGCGGCTGCAATCGGTGCAGATGCATGCCGCGCTGGCGGGCGCGCTGGCGGCGGAGGCGGAGGCCGAGGCGGCGTGGCGGCGGGCGCGGGACCTGTCGGGCAGCACCGTCTCGCAGGGGGAAGTGCGGCGCCGGCTGGCCGTGTTGCAGGAGGCGCGCAGCACCGTGGCCGCCCGGCAGGCGGATGTGGGCACCATGACCCATCGCTTCGAGGAAGAGTTCAATTCGGTCAGCGAGCGCACGACCACCGGCGGGGACGAGACCTCGTCGCTGCTCGCCCCCATCGACGGCATGGTGCAGGATCTGGGCGTGTCGACTGGCGGCGATATCGAGGCCGGGCAGGTGGCCGCGACGCTGATCGACCTGTCGTCGGTCTGGATCGTGTCGGACATCGCGCCGCAGGATGCCGCGCGGCTGGTGGTGGGCGGGCGGCAGACCGCGCTGCTGGACGGGCGGCGGATCGAGAGCCGCATCGACAGCATCAGCGGCGCGGCCTCGGCCGCCACCGGGCTGGTGCGCGTGATCAGCGCCGTGCCCAATCCGGACGGGGCGCTGCGGCCGGGCATGATGCTGGACGTGGCGCTGGAGACCGCCGACAGGAAGAGCGGGATCGTGGTGCCGTCGGAGGCGGTGCAGCAGATCGCGGGGCGCGACATGGTGTTCGTGCGCCAGGGGGCCGACGGGTATCGGCCCGTGCCGGTGACGGTCGGGATCGACAGCGGGGAGAGCGCGGTCATTCTCGCGGGCCTGTCGGCCGGGGAGATCGTGGCCGCGCATGGCAGTTTCGCCCTGAAATCGATCCTGCTGCTGGCCGGGATGGGCGGGGACGACTGACATGCGGGCCTTTCTGCTGCTGCTCCAGGCGAACCGATTCGTCGTCCTGGGGGCCGTGCTCGCGCTCATGCTCGCCGGGATGGCGGCGGTGGTGGGGCTGCCCGTGGAGGCGGTGCCCGATATCTCGCCCCGTCAGGTGCTGGTTTCGGTCGTCGCACCCGGGCTGGCGACCGAGGAGGTCGAGCGGCTGATCACCTTCCCCGTCGAGGCCAGCATGGCCGGGATCCCGGGGATGAACGACCTGCGCTCGGTCTCGCGGTCCGGGGTGTCGGTCGTCTATGTGCAGTTCGACGACGAGACCGACATCGACCTGGATCGCACCCGGGTCAACGAGCGCATCCAGCAGGCGCGGGCGCTGATCGCGGTGCCGGGCCTGTCGATCAACATGGGCCCGCTGGCGACCGGCATGGGCGAGATCATGCAGATCGAGATCCTGGGCGCCCATCGCTCGCCGATGGAGCTGAACCGGCTGATGACCTGGAGCGTGGTGCCGCAATTGAAGCTGGTGCCCGGCGTGGTGGACGTGAACGTCAATGGCGGGGCCGAGCAGACCTTTCAGGTGGCGCTGGACCAGGCGCGGCTGAATGCGCTGGGCGTTTCGGTGGGCGATGTCTATCGCGCCGTGGACGGCAACAATGCGGCGTCGGGCGGCGGGTGGATCGAGCATCATGCCGAGCAGCAGATCGTGGTCGGGCGCGGGCTGGTCCGTAACCTGGACGATTTCGGCGCGCTGGCGGTGCGCAGCAATGCCGACGGCACGGCGATCCGCCTGCGCGATGTCGGCGCGGTGTCGATGGGGCCGCGCACCCGGCTGGGGGCGGTGACGCGCGACGGGCGGGGCGAGATCGTCAACGGCGTGGTGATGATGCGGCAGGGTGCCAGCTCGGACGCCACGCTGGCCGCCATTCGCGCGGCGCTGCCGGGCATTGCGCGCACCCTGCCGCCGGGCGTGACGCTGGACCCGTATTACAGCCGGTCGGACCTGACCAACCGCACCATCGCCACCGTGCGCGACAACCTGCTGATGGGGGCGGTGCTGGTGGTCGGCGTGCTGGTGGTGGTGATCGGGGACTGGCGGGCGTCGCTGGTGATTGCCTCGGTCATTCCCTTCGCGCTGGTCTGTGCCATGACGGGGATGCGGCAGTTCGGCATTTCGGCCAACCTGCTCAGCCTCGGGGCGATCGATTTCGGCATGATCGTCGACAGTTCGCTGGTGGTGGTGGAGCATCTGCTGGCGATGCGCGAGACCGAGCCCGCGGCCGACCTGCGGGCGCAGATCGTGTCGGCGACCACGCAGGTGCTGCGGCCCGTCACCTTCGCCATCCTGGTGATCGTGATGGTCTATCTGCCGATCCTGACCTTGCAGGGGATCGAGGGGAAGATGTTCCGCCCCATGGCGCAGACCGTCATCATGGCGCTGCTGGCCTCGCTGGCCTATTGCGTGGTGTGCGTGCCGGTGATCGGGGCGCTGGCGCTGCGCGGCAGCCGGGCGCATGGCGACACGCGGCTGGTGGCGGCGCTGCGGCGCCGATACGGGCCGGCCGTGCGCTGGGGGGAGACCCATCCCGGCCCGCTGTTCGGCGCCACGATCGCGGTGTTCCTGGTCTCCGTCGTGCTGGCCATGCGGCTGGGGGGCGAGTTCATCCCGCAACTGGGCGAGGGGGCGCTGGTGGTGACGGCGACGCGCCTGCCCAGTGCCGCGCTGCCCACGGTGCTGGAGTCGGTCGGGAAGGAGGAACGCATCCTGATGGGGTTCCCCGACATTGCGACCGTCGTGAGCAATACCGGGACCTCGGCCATTCCGACCGACCCGATGGGCGTGAACGAGACCGATACGTTCGTGTTCCTGAAGGACCCGTCGAACTGGCGCACCGCGCGCACGCAGGAGGGGCTGGTCGAGGCCTTCGACCGGGCGTTGCGCGACCGCCTGCCCGATGCCCGGTTCTCGTGGAGCCAGCCGGTGCAGATGCGCATGGACGATTTGCTGTCGGGGGTGCGCAGCCAGATCGCGGTGTCGATCTACGGGCCCGACCTGGCCACGCTGTCGCGGCTGGGCGACCAGGTGGCGGCGGCGCTGGGCAGCGTGCCGGGGGCGGCCGACGTGGCGCCGCAGGGCGACGGGACCGTGCCGTTCGTTCATGTCGATATCGACCGGGAGCGCGCGGCGCGGCTGGACGTGACGATGGCGGACATCCTGGACACGGTCGAGGCGGTGGGGGGGCATATCGGGCGGCCCGTGATCATGGACGATGCGGTGGTGAACACGCAGATCCGCTTCGTGCCCGACCAGGTGGCCTCGGTGGAGCAGATTGCCGGGCTGCGCGTCCGCCGGGCCGATGGGGGCGGGCTGGTGCCGCTGTCGCAGGTGGCGCGTGTGTCGGTGGTCGACGGGCCGCCGCGCATCAGCCGCGACCGTATCCAGCGCCGGCTGGTCGTGCAGGCCAATGTGCGGGGGCGGGACCTGAGTTCCTACGTCGCGGCGGCGCAGCGGGCGGTGGCGGCGCGGGTGCGGCTGCCGCCCGGCTATCGGATGAGCTGGGAGGGGCAGTTCCGCAACCTGCAATCGGCCATGGCGCGGCTGGAGATCGTGGTGCCGATCGCGCTGGCGCTGATCTTCGGGCTGCTGGTGCTGGCGCTGGGGTCGGTGGCCCCTGCCGCGCTGGTGTTCGTCAACCTGCCCATGGCCGCCACGGGGGGGATTCTGGCGCTGGCGGTGCGCGGGCTGCCGTTCAGCATTTCGGCCGGGATCGGGTTTATCGCGCTGTTCGGGGTCGCGATCCTGAACGGGGTGGTGCTGGTCAGTTACATCCAGCATCTGCGCCGCACCGGGATGGAAGTGGCGCGCGCGGCCTTCGAGGCGGCGGAGCAGCGGTTTCGGCCGGTGATCGCGACCGCGCTGGTGGCGAGCCTGGGCTTCTTTCCCATGGCGTTTTCGACCAGCGCGGGGGCGGAGGTCGAGCGGCCCCTGGCGACCGTGGTGATCGGGGGGCTGGTATCGTCTACCGTGCTGACGTTGCTGGTGTTGCCTTCGCTTTATGCGCGGGTGATGCGGGAGCGGAAAAAAGGGTAGGCTTTCGGGGCCCTGCCCCGGGCCCCGCCAAAGGGCGCTCGCCCTTTGGAAACCCGGTCGTTGGGTGGGGGGGAGCCTGATAGTGCATAGGGGATGCCGTGCGGATCCTGGTTGTCGAGGATGAGAGGCCGTTGGGGTCGGCGGTGCAGGAGCGGCTGCGGCGGGCCGGGCATGCCGTCGACTGGCTGACCACGCTGGCCGATGCGCGCGCGGCGCTGGCGGCCATTGCCTATGATTTTCTGCTGCTGGACCTGGGATTGCCCGATGGCAGCGGGCGCGACCTGCTGCGGGAGATCCGGCGGGGCGGGTCGGCGATGGCGGTGATGATCGCCACCGCGCAGGACCAGATCAGCGACCGGATTGCCGGCCTGTCGGACGGTGCGGACGATTACATCGTCAAACCCTATGATTTCGACGAATTGCTGGCGCGTCTGGACGCCGTTTCGCGCCGGTATGGGGCGCTGGCCAGCAACCGGCTGACGCTGGGCGAGGTGGAGATCGATCTCGGCCGGCACAGCCTGTCCCGCCGGGGGCAGGATGTGGACCTGACGGCGCGCGAATGGGCGGTGATTGCCCTGCTGGCCCGCCGGGCCGGGGCGATCTGCTCCCGCGAGCAGATCGAGGATGCGCTTTACGGGCTGGGCGAGGAAATCGAGAGCAATGCGATCGAGGTCTTTATCAGCCGCGTGCGCAAGAAGGTGGGGGCGGGGCTGGTACAGACCGTGCGCGGGCGCGGCTACCGGCTGGCGCGCGGGGAGGGTGCATGAGGCGCGGCGGCGGACGATGGAGCCTGGCCACCCGCATCATGGCCGGGGTGCTGGTGGTGGTGCTGGGCTGCCTGGCGCTGCTGAGCGTGCTGGTGGCGGGGTTTACGCGCTACGAGGTGACGGAGCGGCTGGACAATTCGTTGCAGGAAGTGGCCGAGCGGCTGGAATTCGTCATCGCCGCCCATGCCGTGCACCCTGCCGGGGGGACGGTCGCGCTGCTGCCGGAGGTGGGGCCGCGCACGCTGGCCTATCAGATCGCGACGCCGGACGGGCAGTTGCTCCTGCGCTCGCAGAACGCGCCGGCCGAAACTTTCGTGCCTGTGCTGCGCGGGGGATTTTACGATCGGCCGCGCTTTCGGGTCTATGTCGTCAAGGCTTCGGATGGCGGGCACTACATCCTTGTGGGCGAGCCGACCTTTCATCGGCGCGAGGCGGTGCGGCGGGCGACGCTGATCTCGATCCTGCCGATGATCGTGTTCCTGCCCGCCGTGTGGCTGCTGGTGCGCTGGGTGGTGCGGCGGGCCCTGCGGCCGCTGACCGCGTTGCAGGCGGAAATCCGCGTGCGGGGCGGCGGCAACCTGGCGCCCGTTCCGGCGCTGGACCTGCCCGAGGAACTGTCGGCGATCCACATGGCGGTGAACCTGCTGCTGGACCGGCTGAAGAAGGCGCTTTCGACCGAGCGGGCCTTTGCGGCCAATGCGGCGCATGAATTGCGCAACCCGATCGGCGCGCTGCTGGCGCAGGCCCAGATGCTGCGCGAACAGTTGCACGAGCCGGAGGCGCCGGGTCGTGTCGCCGCCATGATCGGGCAGATCCGCCGGCTGGGGCGGATGACGGAAAAGCTGCTGCAATTGTCGCGCGCGTCGTCGGGGGCCGCGATGGGGGACGACCGGTTCGACCTGATCGCGGTGTTGCAGATCCTTGCGGAGGAATTTGCCGACATGCCGCCGGCCTTTCCCGTCGTCACCGTGGATTGCGACGGGATGGAGGCGCTGTTCGCGCGCGGGGATATCGATGCTGCGGGCATCCTGTTCCGCAACCTGATCGAGAACGCGGCCCATCACGGCGTGCCCGATGCCGTGATCGCGGTGACGCTGTCGCAGGGTGGGGTGGTGGATATCGTGAATGATTGCGCGCCGGTGGCAGAAGCGATCCTGCCCGGCCTGACCGAGCCCTTCGTGCGCGGGGGGAGTGCGGCCGACGGCAGCGGGCTGGGGCTGGCCATTGCCGCCAGCATTGCCGGGCAGATGGGGGCGCGGCTGGAGATTGCCTCGCCCGTGCCGGGGTGGGCGCGGGGGTTTCGCGCCCGCGTGGTGCTGGCGGCGTGCGAGGCGGTGCCGGCGCCCGTGCCCGCGCTGGCCGGGGTGGGGGCTACAGGAAGGCCATCATGATGCGGTGCACATGGTCGGCGGGGTCGGTTTCGAACGCGCCGCCGCCCGCGCTGGCGCCGATCATCGCCAGCAGGGGGCCGGTGCCGATGCCGGCCCGCGGGTCGACCACCACCGCGCACAGGGCGCCCTCCGGCCGCAGGACCAGCACCCGGTCGCGCCGGCGGGCCGGGGTGCCGGGCGAGACCATCAGGATGGTCCCGGCGCGGAATACCGGCTCGAACAGGTCGGTATCCAGCGTGACCGCGTAGAGATCGGCCTCGGTGGTGCCGGGCATTTCCCACTGGTCCCACAGGCGGCCGCTGGGCAGGCCCGCGCCGTCGAACATGCCCGGCTGGTCGAGATGCGAGAAGGCGGACAGGCGCAGGCGCGGCCGGCCGGCATGGGGCGTGGGGGCCAGCGGGTTCTGGCCGCCCGCCAGCCGGGCGAAGGCCTCCAGGCTCATGCCCGTGATGTCCAGCACTCGCGACAGGCTTTCGGTACCGGGCCAGCGGGGGCGGCCGGCCGCCGTGGCGCGCTTGGAGGGGTTGAAGCTGGTCGGGTCCAGCCCCGCCGCGCGGGCCAGGCCGGAGGGGGTGAGGCCGCGTTCGGCGGCCAGCACGTCCAGCGCGCGCCACAGATCGTCATGCCGCATCATGAGGGGGAGAGGATTTCCGATTCATGCCGGGCCGCGCCCTGCGGCGTGGGGTGGTAGCGGCCGCCGGTATCCCGGGCGGCAAGGCCCATCCGTTCCAGCCGTTCCAGGCATGGCTGGTCCTTCATCCCCGCCGGGCGCCCGGCCGTGCCGCTGAGCATCAGCCGGTGCAGGGCCGACCGGCAGCATGTTTCCAGATAGGGTTCGGTCCACATGCGGCGGAGGATCGGCGTTTCGCGCGCGGCTTGCAACCGTGATGGTGCGGGCCTGTGCCGGTCCGCGTATCGGGGGTGTTCCGTTTGTGGTTGCCCCCGTGATGTGTCGCGATAGACTTTCCCGCGGAATGCAGGAGGGCCCACATGCTGCTGATCGACGACCCCGCCATCGTGGCCGAGGTGACGGCGATGTCCGACCGGTATGAGGCGGCCTTGATGGCCAATGAGCTGGACGTGCTGGACGCGCTGTTTCGCGATGCGCCGGAGACCGTCCGCTACGGGGTGGGCGAGGTGCTGTACGGGTTTGCCGAGATCGCGGCCTTTCGCAAGGGCCGCGTTGGCGGGTCGCCGCAGCGGCGGGTGTTGCGGCGGGTGGTGACGACGTTCGGGACCGATCTGGCGACCGTCAATCTGGAATTCCTGCGCGAAGGAGCCACGCGGATCGGGCGGCAGAGCCAGACGTGGATCCGCACCGACGAGGGCTGGAAGATTACCTGCGCCCATGTCTCATTAATGGCAGACATGTCCTGAAAACCTGTTTGTCAATGCGGTCTGGCGGCGATCCGACGCGCGTTTCCTGTGCTTCGATGCTCACGGCCATCAAGGCCGCTCCGCTTCGGTGCTCGGAAACACACGACGGGCGCGGCCCGGTGGGCCGCTCTCGCTCGCCAGACCGTATTGACAGACAGGTTTCGGGTTTCGGCGGGTGAGCGTTTCTGTTCTTTTTTGGAAAAAAGAACCAAAAAACTTTTGATTCGTTCAGGAGTTTTTTTCTGGGGCGCGTGATGGCCCCGAACGGATCAAAGTCTTTTTGCTTCTTTTTCTTCAGAAAAAGAAGAGCCTTTCTCCCCCGAGGGAGACACCACCCGGTGGTGCACGACCTCGCCCACCAGGATCAGGGCCGGGCTGCCTATGCCGTTTGTGTGGGCCAGGGTGGGCAGGGTGTCGAGCGTGCCGGTCAGCACGCGCTGGTCGGGGCGGGTGCCGCGTTCGATGATGGCGGCGGGCCAGTCGGGGGGCAGGCCGTGGCGGACCAGCATCGCGCACAGGTCGGGCAGGGCGCTGACGCCCATGTAGATGGCGATCGTCTGGCCCGCGCCGGCCATGCGTTCCCATGGCAGGTCCAGCGTGCCGTCCTTGCGGGCGTGGCCGGTGACGAACAGGCAGGATTGCGCGCAATCGCGGTGGGTCAGGGGAATGCCGGCATAGGCCGCGCAGCCGCTGGCCGCCGTGATGCCGGGCACGACCTGGAAGGGGATGCCGGCTTCGACCAGGGCTTCGATTTCCTCGCCGCCGCGACCGAAGATGAAGGGGTCGCCGCCCTTGAGGCGCAGGACGCGCTCGCCGGCGCTGGCGCGGCGGATGAGTTCGGCGTTGATGTCGGGTTGCGGCATGGTGTGGCGGTCGCGCTGCTTGCCGACGAAGACCCGGGTGGCGTCGCGGCGCACGCGGTCCAGCAGTTCGGGCGGCAGGAGCTGGTCGTAGAGCACGGAATCGGCGTTCTGCATCAGGTGCAGGGCGCGCAGGGTCAGCAGGTCGGGGTCGCCGGGGCCGGCGCCGACCAGCCAGACCTCGCCCGTGACGGGGGTGCCGTCCAGCAGATGGTCCAGTACCTGTCTTGCGGTTTGGGTATCGCCGCGCTGGGCGGCTTCTCCGCCCCTGCCGTCGAGAAAGGCCTCCCACACGCGGCGGCGGCGGTCGATGTCGGGGCAGCGCGTGACGACGTGGGTGCGGTTGTCGCGCAGGAAGCGGGCCAGCCCGTCCAGCCCGGCGGGCATGGCTGCCTCGATACGTTCGCGCAGGCGGCGGGCCAGCACCGGGGCGGCGCCGCCGGTGGAGATGGCGATCCGTACCGGGCCGCGATGGATCTGTGCCGGCGTGATGAAGCTGGAGGGTGTGGGGTCGTCTACCGCGCAGACCGGGATGTTCAGCGCATCGGCCCGGGCCGCGACGGCGCGGTTGACGGTGCGGTCGTCGGTCGCGGCGTAGACTAGGCGGCAGCCGGGCAGGAGGGCGTCGAGCCGGTCCGGATCGGCTTCGGCCGCGATGTGGTGGATGGCGCCCGTGTCGCGCAGGGTGGCCAGCGCGTCGTCGAGCCGGGGGGCCAGGACCTCGACCCGTGCCGTGTGGGCCAGCAGCAGGCGGATCTTGTTCAGGGCGATTCCGCCGCCGCCGACCACCAGCACCCGTGCATCGCGCAGGCGCAGGGCGATGGGGAACCAGCCGGGTTCGTCGGATGCGGTCATGGCGTGTTTTCCGTGGCCTGGCGTTCCGGGATGGGCGGGCAGGGGCGGGCGTGGGCCAGCACGAAACGGGCGATGGCGTCGGTGTCGTTCAGGTCCAGCCTTGCGGTGCCGGGTGGCAGGGGAAGTGCCGGGGCGTCGGTGGCGACGGCCGTGATATGGGGGGTGGCGGGCCAGAGCGGGTCCTTGCCCAGTGCGGGACGGTAGACCTCGATCGCGACCGGCAGGGCGGCGCGGAAGCCTTCGACCAGGATCAGGTCTGCCGGGGCCATGCGGGCGATCAGGTCGGGCAGGGTGGGTGGGGGTGCGGGCTGCTGTTCGTGCAGCAGGGCCCAGCGTGTGTCGGAGGCCACCAGGACCTCATGCGCGCCGGCCGTGCGGTGGCGGTGGGAATCCTTGCCGGGGCGGTCCATGTCGAAACCATGATGGGCGTGCTTGATGGTGGACACGCGCAGGCCCCTGGCGGCCAGCGTTTCCAGCAGGCGGACCATCAGCGTCGTCTTGCCCGCGCCGCTGCGCCCGGTAATGCCCATGATGGCGGCCTGCCGCATCGTCTTGTCCTGTTGCGCCTGCATTCCGCGTGTTTGCCCCGAGGGTAGAGGTGCCTTCAATCCCCGATGATGGCAAGGTCGGGGCCGGATGGTCCGGCGACAAGGGAGGGGCGGGGATGGCGTGCGCGTGCGTGGTTCTGGCGGGTGGGGCGGCGACCCGCATGGGCGGGGGGGACAAGCCGCTGCTGACGGCGGGGCGCGCGACCCTGCTGGCCCGGCTGCTGGAGCGGCTGGCGGGGGAGGGCAGGCCGCTGGCCATCAACGCGCGGGGCGATGCCGGGCGCTTTGCCGCCTATGGGCTGCCGGTGCTGCCGGACGAGATCGAGGGGGCGGGGCCGCTGGCCGGGGTGCTGGCGGCCATGGACTGGGCGGCCGGGCTGGGACGGGCGGAGGTGCTGACCGTGCCGGGGGATACGCCCTTCGTGCCGCGCGGGCTGGCGGCGATGCTGGCGCCGGCTGCTGCGGTGGCGGTGTCCGGCGGGCGGCGGCATCATCTGGTGGCGTTGTGGCCGGTGGCGGCGCGCGCGGCGCTGCGGGAGCGGCTGCGGGCGATCGGGCCCGATGCGCCGCGTGCGGCCTTCGGCGTGCGGGCCTTTGCCGAGACGATCGGGGTGCGGGAGGTGGTGTTTGCGGATGCGCCGTTCGATCCGTTCCTGAACGTCAATACGCCGGAGGATCTGGAGGTGGCGCGGCGGATTGCCGAGGGGGAGGATGGGGTTCTTTTTTGAAAGAAAGAACCAAAAAACTTTGATTCGTTCAGGAGTTTTGTGCTGGGGACACGCGATGGCCCTGAACGGATCACAAAAGAAGGTTATTGAGCCGCCCCGGTGACGCGCCATACCGTATTGCCGACATCGTCCGCGACCAGCAGGGCCCCGGATTTGTCGAGTGCCAGCCCGACCGGGCGGCCGTGGACATGCTCCTGGTCCGCCGTCAGGAAGCCGGTCAGGACTTCGCGGGGCGGGCCGGCGGGGTGGCCGTCGGTGAAGGGGATGTAGATGACGCGATAGCCGCTCTTGGGCTTGCGGTTCCATGATCCGTGCTGGGCGACGAACAGGCCGTCGCGCCAGGCCTCGGGCAGGCTGCTGTCGTGCGAGAAGGCGAGGCCCAGCGAGGCGGTGTGCGGGCCCAGCGCGTAATCGGGGGCGATGGCGCTGGCGACCAGGTCGGGGCGCTGGGGCTGGACGCGGACATCGACATGCTGGCCGTAATAGCTGTAGGGCCAGCCGTAGAAGGCGCCCTGCTTTACCGACGTGATATAGTCGGGCACGAGGTCGCTGCCGATTTCGTCCCGCTCGTTCACCACCGTCCACAGGGCGCCGGTCGCGGGTTCCCACCCCAGCCCGTTGGGGTTGCGCAGGCCGGTGGCGAAGGGGGTGAGCTTGCCGCTGGCGATGTCGAACCTGTCGATCCGCGCGCGGCCTTCCTCGACCTCCATGCCGTTGTCGGCGACGTTGCTGTTGGAGCCGATGGTGACGTAGAGGGTGCTGCCGTCCGGGCTGGCCAGGATGTTCTTGGTCCAGTGATGGTTGTAGCCGGCGGGCAGGTCCACGGCCTTTTCGCCCGGCGCGTCGATATGGGTTTCGCCCTCGTGGTAAGGGAAGCGGACCAGCGCGTTGGCATTGGCCACGTAGAGCGTATCGCCCACCAGCGCCATGCCGAAGGGCGAATAGAGATGGTCGAGGAACACGCTGCGCTGGTCGGCCACGCCGTCGCCGTCGGTGTCGCGCAGCAGGATGATGCGGTCGGGGCTTTTCTCGCCCGCGCCGACCTTGCCCATGATCAGGCCGGCGATGCGGTTTTTCAGTGTCCTGATGTCGGTGCCGGGGGAGTTGGATTCCGCGACCAGGATATCGCCGTTGGGCAGTTTGTACAGCCAGCGCGGGTGGTCGAGCCCGGTTGCGAACGGATGCACGGCCAGGCCGGATGCGGCGACGGGTGCCTGCGTGCCCTGCCAGCCGATGGGGGTGGCGATGTTGACCGTGGGCATGAAGGTCTTGTTGGGCGGCAGCAGGACCGGATTGGGGCCGGTTCCGGCCTCGACCGTCTGCCGGGCTTCCTCGGGCGAGACGATCGCGCGGTAGCCGGTGGCCGCCAGGAGCGCCAGGACGCCGGTGCCTGCCAGAAGAAGCCTGAAACGGGAACGTGTCATTGAAGGCGGCCTCGTGGTCTGTGGCTCCGGGACGGGGCCCGGAGCCGGCGACGATGGAAAGGGGGCGATCATCATGCCATTTCCCGTGGGAGCGCAACCACCCTGTCCTGTTTTTCCACGGTCGGGAGGGGGTGCGGTTGAAAGATTCGGTGGTGGCGCGGGCATGTTCGTGAGCGGATGGACGAACCGGTGCGGGGGATGGACGTTGCTGGTCATGGCGTGGTGGCGGTCCGGGCGCCCGCTGGAGGGAAATGGCGTGGAAATGCCGGAAAAATCATGGCGTGGACATGATGGATTGGAAATGGATATGCGCGCGCGTGGCCACCGGGCGCGCGCGGATCGCGCATGGGGATGAGAGCGCGGCGGGCGCCCCGGCGGCGGGGGGAAGGCGGGGCGGCGGCTGGGCGGGGTGGGGACGAGGAGCCTGTGCCGGCCGGGTCGCGTGGGGCGGATGATCCGGAACTGCCCAGCCCGGTGGTCGGGCCGAGCCGGCCGCGGCTGTTTCGCGTTCTGGGGCCGGGGCTGATTACCGGTGCGTCGGATGACGACCCCAGCGGGATCGCGACCTATTCACAGGTCGGGGCGCAGTTTGCCTATGGCCTGTCGTGGACGCTGCTGGTCACCTATCCGCTGATGGTGGCGGTGCAGATGATCAGCGCGCGGATCGGGCGGACGACGGGGCATGGGCTGGCCGGGGTGATCCGGCTGCATTGCCCCGCCTGGCTGCTGACCGGGGTCGTGCTGCTGCTGCTGGTGGCGAACATCATCAATCTTGGGGCCGATCTGGGCGCGATGGCCGATGCGCTGGGGCTGCTGCTGCCGGCGCCGCGGGTGCTGTATGTGCTGCTGTTTTCGGCGATTTCGATCTCGATGCAGCTTTTCCTGCAATATACGCGCTATGTGGCGGCGCTGAAATGGCTGACGCTGGCGCTGTTTGCCTATTTCGCCGCGCTGGCCTGCGTGGATGTGGACTGGCGCGCGCTGGCATACCATCTGGTCTGGCCCGCCCATGCGCCGACATCGGGTTATCTGACGGCGCTGGTGGCGATTTTCGGGACCACGATCAGCCCCTATCTGTTCTTCTGGCAGGCATCGGAGGAGGTGGAGGACCTGGGTGTCTATCCGCATCGCACCGACCTGGTCGATGCGCCCTCGCAGGGGCGGCGGGCGTTGCGTCGGATCGAGATCGATACGCTGGTGGGCATGGGATTTTCGAACCTGGTCGCCCTTGCCATCCTGGTGACGACGGCCGCGACGCTGAATGCCCGGGGCGTGACCGACATCCAGACCTCGGCGCAGGCTGCCGAGGCGCTGCGGCCGATCGCGGGGGCGTTCGCCTCGCTGGTGTTTACCGTGGGCATCGTGGGCACCGGCCTGCTGGCGGTGCCGGTGCTGGCGGGGTCGGCGGCCTATGCCGTGGGGGAGGCGCGGCAGTGGCCGACGGGGCTGGAGCGGCGGCCCAAGGAGGCGCAGGCCTTCTATGCGACGCTGGTGATCGCCACCCTGATCGGCATGATCATCAATTTCGCGCCCGTCGATCCGATCCGGGCGCTGTTCTGGAGCGCGGTGCTGAACGGGGTGGCGGCGGTGCCGGTCATGGTCGTGATGATGGTGGTGGCGGCGCGCCGGGACGTGATGGGGCGGTTTGCCATTCGCGGCCCGCTGAGATGGCTGGGATGGATCGCGACCGTGCTGATGGGGGGCGTGGTGCTGGCGATGTTCGGCGCGCTGTTCCGGGTCAGGCCCTAAAAGATGGAAACCTTGGGTTTCCGTCTTTGGGGGGTGCCGGGGGGCGGGGTGGGCCGTATGGTCCGGGACGTATTGTTCGTCCCGAGGAAACGGCCCTGCGCCGGGAAGAGGTCATGATGACGAAGCTGCTGGTTCTCTATTATTCCACCTATGGGCATGTCGAGACGATGGCGCAGGCCGTGGCCGAGGGGGCCCGGGCCGCCGGGATCGAGGCCGATATCAAGCGCGTGCCGGAGACGGTGCCGGAAGATATCGCGAAAGCGCATCATTTCAAGCTGGACCAGGCGGCGCCGGTGGCGACCCCCGACGACCTGGCGCAGTACGATGCCATCGTCATCGGCGCGCCGACGCGCTTCGGGCGGCTGCCGTCGCAGATGGCGGCCTTCTGGGACCAGACGGGCGGGCTGTGGCTGAAGGGCGCGCTGATCGGCAAGGTGGGCGCGGCCTTTACCTCCACCGCCAGCCAGCATGGCGGGCAGGAGACGACGCTGTATTCGCTGCTGTCCAACCTGATCCATCATGGCATGGTCATCAGCGGCCTGCCCTACAGCTTCCAGGGGCAGCTTGTGCTGGACCAGGTTTCGGGCGGGGCGCCCTATGGCGCGACCACGCTGGCCGGTGGCGACGGGTCGCGCGCCGTCAGCGCCAATGAGCTGGATGGCGCGCGCTTCCTCGGCCAGCATGTGGCCGGGCTGGCGAAGAAGCTGGCCTGAACGGCGGCTTAGAGGCTGTTTGCAAAGTCACCCTGCCGGCGATCCGACGCGCATTTTCTGCACGTCGGATCGTCGGCGGCGCGCATTTCCGGTCAGGCGGTTAGATGCCCATGGTGGGGTCGGTGATTCCGGGACGCCCGGTTTCGACGCGGCCGGCGAACTGGTAGGCCAGTTCGGGCTCGGCGGGGCTGGTGAGGGTGAGGTCGTACCACATTGCGTCCGCCGCCAGGTTGAAGGCGGCCTCGGCGGCGCGGCCGGGGGGCAGGCGCAGCGTCTGCCGGGTGCGCTGGTTGGCGAGGGCGCAGGCGACCGTGACCGTGCGCGGGGTCGTGTTGGTGACGCGCAGGACCAGGTCCTTGCCCGGGGCGTGCAGGTAGCGGCATTCCGCCTGCAGGCGCAGGCCGCCCTGTCGCCCCCGGAAGCGGCGGTAGAAGCCGTTGGGGGCGTGGACCGTGACCTCGTAGAGCCTGCCCGCGAAATGCGCCAGGTCGAAGGCCGTGTCCAGCGTGTCGCCGGCCGCCACCGCGTAGGTTCCGGCCTGCATGGTGGTCTGCCGCCGGGGTGGGTCCGGCACCATGCCGTGGCAATAGATATTGAAGGGAAGGCCCGCCGCGCGGGCGCCATGTAGCGCCCGGCCGGCGCGCAGGCGCAGGGCGAGCTGTTCGCCGTCCGGCGTCAGGCCGCCGTCGCAATAGGGTTCGTAGGGCAGGGCGCAGGAGGGGCGGGTGCCGGGTTCCTGCCGCACCGTCGCGCGCAATGTGGCCGGGTCGGCGCGCAGGGCGGCGAGCTCGGCGGCGCCCAGCGCGTGAAAGCCGCCGGGCAGGGGCTGGTCCCGCGCGGCCTCGATGGCGTGGAGATGGGTGTCGCGGTCGAGGTGCGGGAGGCTCGGCACCGTGCCGTCATAGGGGCGGAAGCAGGACGTGAGGTCGCCGCTGATGGCGCGGCGCCAGGGGGAGATGTTGGTTTCGGTGATCGTCTTGCCGAACTTTTCCCGGGCGAAGGCTTCCAGGAATTGCAGGGTCGATGTGTGCTCGCACAGTTCGGAATTGACCCAGCCGCCGCGGCTCCACGGGGAGGCCACGATCAGCGGGACGCGGAAGCCGAGCCCGATCGGGCCGCCGCGGGCCATGCGGGCGGGAACGCCCCGGTCGCGCTCGTCGCGCGCGGAGGTATGTTCCAGCCCGTCCGGGCCGATCGACGCCGAGGAGCGGCCCGTTTCCGGCCGGTAGGGGTCGGGCGCCGCGTAGGAACAGCAATGATCGAAATAGCCGTCATTTTCATCGTAGGTGATGAGGAAGATGGTCTTTTTCCACACATCCGGATTTTCGGTCAGGATATCCATGATTTCCGACACGTACCACGCGCCGTACCAGGGGGAGGTGGGGTGGTCGGAGAAATGCTCGGGTGCGGCCAGCCACGAGACGGCCGGCAGGGTGCCCGTGCGTACGTCCTGCCGGAACCGGTGCAGGATATCGCCCCGGGGGGCGTCCATGTGCAGGGTCCTGTCCCCGTTGGGGAAGGCGAGGGTTTCCAGCGCCCTGTAGTCCGGGTCGCCGCTGTTGGTGACGAATGCCTTTTCGAACAGGGCGCGTTCTTCGGGCTGGAGCATGTCGGGCGTGCGGCCGGCCGCGGCCCGGCGGCGGATCAGGATATCCAGCAGCGTGCGGGTCGCCGCGAGCTGTTCGTCGCGCGCGGCCGAGGGGTCCTGCTTCATCAGCCCGTCGATATGGGCGGTGTAGTCGCCCATCCGGGCATCGATCCACGCGCCGAAGCCGGGATTGGCCGAGACGCAGTAGCGATCGAAACATTCCAGGACGTTGCTGCCGAAATTGGACAGCCATGCGCGCTCGCGCCCCGTCATGCCGCCGGTCTGGGTGAGCTCGTTCTGGTAGAATTTCCAGGAAATGCCGGCCTTTTCCAGCCGTTCGGGGAAGGTGGTCCAGGTCAGGCCGCCTTCCATGATTTCCTCGTTGCGCATGTAGACCCGGGAATCGGCCGCTTGCAGGTCGCGGAGAGTGCCGGTCCAGAACAGCAGGCGGTTGGGGGTCGTGCTGGTCATCGCGCCGCAATAATGCTGGTCGCAGATGGTGAACGCGTCGGCCAGCGCGTAGTAGAACGGCAGGTCCTCGCGCGTGTAGTAGCCCATGGTCAGCGGGTAGCGGGCGTAGTGTTCGTAAGGGGATGTCTTCGCGTCGATCCAGCGGTCGTGGCCGCCATCGTTCCACGCATCGACCTGGCTGTCGCGGGAATGGGGGATGGAGCCCATCCAGGTGATGCGCGTGTCGCGGATGTTCAGGCGCCACGGCAGCCAGGTCTGGCCCGACGTGCCGGACCCCGACGTGCCGGACTGGGCCATGACGGGGTTGCCGTTGGCCAGGCGCATCGCCCTTGGGTCGTTGAAGCCGCGCACGCCTTGCAGCGTACCGAACATATGGTCGAACGACCGGTTTTCCTGCATCAGGATCACCACATGCTCCGCATCGCGCCAGCTCGTGCCCGGATTGGGGGCGATGGCGAAGGCGCGCCGGATGGCGGCGGGCAGCGCTTCCGTGGCGCCCGCTGCCCCGGACAGGAGCGCGTATTTCAGGAAATCCCGACGTGTCGTCATGCTCTGCTCGACCTGTGCGTGTCCGCGGAGAGGGAAGCGGTGCCGGTGGAAGGCCCCCCACATATGGCATGGGTCCCGGGCCTGGGTGTGACAATTCCACGAAAGCGGGGCGGGGACGGCGGGTCGGCGGCCCGCTGCCGCCGGCCCGACATTGCCAACTTGTCAGGAAAAATGATCTGGCAGCGCATTGGAAATGTCGGCACGGTGATCTAGAGCCATGGAATCATGAACAGGACCATCCGTTTTCTCCTGCTGCTGCCATGCCTTTCCGTTCTGCAAGGATGCTATGAAATCGGGCCCACCCGGCTGGACCGGGACCAGAGCGATTATTCGCGCGCGCTGACCAGTTCGGGCAAGCAGCAGACGCTGCTGAACGTGGTGCGCCTGCGCTATGCCGACACGCCGGGCTTTCTGGACACCACGCAGCTGATCTCGGGCTATCAGTTGCAGCGCAACCTGTCCGTGGGGATCGGTACCTATTCCCTGGCCACCCGGCCCTATGGCGGCGCGGGCATGCAGGTGCAGGAAAGCCCGACCTTCACCTTCCAGCCCATTACCGGCGATGCCTATGCGCAGAGCTTCCTGCGCCCGCTGCCGCCGGGCAACCTGCTGCCGCTGGCCATGGGCGGGCTGCCGATCGACGTGCTGTTCCGGCTGGCCGTGCAGTCGGTCAACCTGATCAGCAATGCGGGGTCGCTGGGCGGGGATGTGGGGCGCGGGTCGCCGGCCTTCTTCGACCTGATCTACGACCTGCGGCTGTTGCAGCTGGCGGGGCTGCTGGGCATCCAGCTGGAGCGCAGCCCCACCGCCACCGACAAGGACGGGACGGCCGACCGCGTCTTCCTGTCGATCGCCTCGAGCGATGACCCGGCGCTGGTGCGGGTGGTGCACGATACGCGCCGGCTGCTGGGCATGGCGCAGGACGACGAGCGGGTGGAGGTCGTCTATGGCGGCGGGCGGCCGCGCCGGGGGCAGATCCAGCTGCTGACGCGCACCGTGCTGGGTGTGCTGGGGCAGATCGCCTACCAGATCGACGTGCCGGAGGAGGATATCACCTCGGGCCGCACGCGGCCGACCATCAAGCTGGTCGGGCGGGTGACGCGGCCGATCGTCGTCATTCACGTGACGAAGGAGCAGCCGGGGGCGGTGTTTTCCTGGACCAGCTACAATCATAAATTCTACTGGATCGCCGACGAGGATTTCGACAGCAAGCTGGCCTTCACCATGCTGCAGATCCTGCTGGAACTGTCCAAGACCAGCAAGGGGCCGAATACCATAGTAACCATCCCCGCCAACGGCTGAAACCTGCCTGGAAATGCGCGCTGGTGGCGATCCGTCGCGCGTTTCCTGTGCTCCGATGCTCACGGCCATACAGGCCGCTCCGCTTCGGTGCTCGGAAACGCACGACGGGCGCACCGCTTTGCGGCGCTCTCGCTCACCAGCCCACATTTCCAGGCAGGTTTTGGGGGACTGACGGGGGATGCGGGCTGCTGGTGGCGATCCGTCGCGCGTTTCCTGTGCTCCGATGCTCACTTCCATACAGGCCGCTCCGCTTCGGTGCTCGGAAACGCACGACGGGCGCGCCGCTTTGCGGCGCTCTCGCTCGCCAGCCCACATTTCCAGGCAGGTTTTGGAGGCTGATGGGGGACGCGCGCTGGTGGCGATCCGGCGCGTGTTTCCAGGCAGGCTTTGGGACGGTGAGGGGGGATGCCGGCTGGTGTTCTCGGTCCATAAAGCCGCTCTGCTTCGGGGAAAAGCGTGTCGGGCGTGCCGGTTTGTGGGGGCTCTTCGGGCGCGGGTCGTGCGGGTATTTATGGTCGAAACGGAAATGGCCATGATCTGGATCAAGTAAATAATCAATATTTTATTACTATTTTCATCTTGCTTGTTTTGTAACATTCCCGCAAAAATTGGATAGATTTGTTCGTGGGGCTGGTCCCCGCTAGTATAGTCTGTTCGATATACGGGTGGCGATTGTGGAATTGGCCGCGCGTGAGCCGCGAGGGTGGGCCGGTTGCGGGCCTTGAAGATTGATCATGGGACGCGGACCGTTGGATGACAGGTTCAGGACTAAGGAGCGCGAATTTCTTCTGCGCATGATCGACGACATGCCGGTGGCGGTCATGACCGTGGAGCCGGAGACGCTGCTGATCGACTATGCCAACAACATGTCCCGGGCGCTGATCCGCCGGATCGAGCATCTGCTGCCGATCCGGGCCGATGAGCTGATCGGCACGTCGATCGATGTCTTTCATCGCTGTCCGGCCTATCAGCGCCATCTGCTGTCTGACCCGGGCAACCTGCCGCACCAGGCGCGCATCCGGCTGGGCGACGAGGTGCTGGACCTGAAGGTATCGGCCATTACCGACCGGGACGGGCGGTATGTCGCGCCCATGCTGACCTGGGCGCTGGTGACGAAGGAGGTCGAGGCGGAGAAGCGCATCGGCTATCTGGCGCATCACGACGCGCTGACCGGGCTGCCCAACCGGCTGATGTTCCGCCGGACGCTGGAGGAATGGCTGGGCAGGCCCGATGCGCGCTTCGGGCTGCTTTATATCGACCTGGACGGTTTCAAGCTGGTCAACGATACGCGGGGGCACCAGGTGGGCGACGCGCTGCTGCGGCAGGTCGCGGACCGGCTGCGGGCCCTGTGCGGCGACCCGGCGATGACGCTGACGCGGCTGGGGGGCGATGAATTCGCCATCCTGCTGCCTCATGACCCTGCGCTTTCGGCCGGAGGGCATGCCGACCGGATCGTGGAGACGCTGGGCAGGTCCTTCGAGATCGACCAGGGCCAGACGATCCAGATCGGGGCGTCGGTCGGCATTGCGCTGGCGCCGGACCATGGGGTGGAGCCCGAGACCCTGCTGGCGCGGGCCGACATGGCGCTGTATGCGGCCAAGGAAGACGGGAAAGGGGGCGCCACGCTCTTTTCGCGCGACCTGGAGCTGCGGGTCCAGGAGCGGACGCACATGGAGAACAGCCTGCAGGCCGCCTTGCGCAGCCGGCGGGAGCTGTTCGTGTTCTACCAGCCGATCATCGACCTGTATTCCGGGCGCGTCACGGCGCGCGAGGCGCTGGCCCGCTGGCATCATCCCCAGCGCGGCTGGATCTCGCCCGGCGAGTTCGTGCCGGTGGCCGAGCAGTGCGGGCTGATCGACCAGCTGGACGAATTCGTCCTGCACCAGGCCTGCCGCAGCGCCGCGCAGTGGAAGGACGGGGCGCATGTCGCCGTCAATATCTCGGCGATCCAGCTGGGCAGGGAGACGCTGGTGCCGGCGGTGGCGGCCGCCCTTGCCTGTTCCGGCCTGTCGGCGGACCGGCTGGAGATCGAGGTGACCGAGACGGCGCTGCTGGGCGACGAGCAGGGCGGCATCCAGGACCTGCTGACGCTGCGGCAGATGGGAGTGTGCATCTCGCTGGACGATTTCGGCACCGGCTATTCGTCGCTGGCCCATCTGCGGGCCTTTCCGTTCGACAAGATCAAGATCGACGGCTCGTTCGTCCGCGATGCGCTGGTGCGGCCGGAATGTGCCGCCGTGGTGCGGGCCATTGCCGACCTGGGCAAGCGGCTGGGGGTGCGGACGGTCGCTGAGGGGGTCGAGACCGAGGAGCAGCTTGCCCTGGTCCGCAAGGAAGGGTGTGCCGAGGTGCAGGGCTATCTGTACGGCCGGCCCGTGCCGGGGGCGGACGATGTGGAGCGTGTGTCGCGGCTGGACCCCGGGATGGTCGTGCGATGAGTATCCAGCCTGAAAAAAAGAAGCCTCTTCAGAGTCACGGAAAGGATATCGCGCGACTGAAACGCATCCTGGACTTCATGGAGATGAGGGAGGCGGATCATCAGGCGATCCGCCGGGTCGGGGCCGTGATCGAGCGCGAATTGCCGGCGGCGCTGGACCGGCTTTACGACCGGATCGGGAAGACGCCGGAGATCCGGGGCCTGTTCGGGTCGGGGGCGGCGGTCGAGCAGGCGAAGCGGGCGCAGCGGGCGCACTGGAAAAGCATCGCGGCGGCCGACCTGGGGGCGGAATATGTCGCCCGGGTCCATGCGATCGGGGCCGTCCATGCCCGGATCGGGCTGGAGCCTGCCTGGTATATCGGCAGCTATGCCATCGTCATCGATCATCTGGTGCATGCCATCGTTGCCGATGCGCTGGCGGGGAAGGGGCGGCTTTCGGGGCGGCGGGCGCAGGTGGCGTCGCGGCTGGCGAACACGATCGGCAGCCTGTGCAAGGCCGTGTTCCTGGAAATGGACCTGACGATTTCCGTCTATCTGGACGAGGCGGAGCAGGCGCGGCAGGCCGCCCGGGACGATGCGATCAGGAAGGAGCAGGAGCTGGTGGCGGGCAGTTTCGGTGCCGTCATCGGCCGGATCGCCCAGCGCGACCTGTCGGGGCAGGTGCGCGACGATTTGCCGCCGGCCTATCTGACGCTGCGCGACGACCTCAATGCCGCCATGGCCGCCCTGAGCGACACGCTGGGCAGTGTCCATGACACCAGCCGGGTCATCGACAGCGCCGCCGCCGAGATCAGCAATGCCGCCCACGACCTGGCGGGGCGCACGGAGCGGCAGGCCGCATCGGTGGAGCAGACCGCCGCGACCGTCGAGCAGGTCGGCGCGACCGTGGCCCGGACGGCGGCGCGGGTGGCCGAGGCCGAGGATTTCGTCGCGCAATGCCAGGAGGTGACGGGGCGGTTCGGCGGGATGATCGCGCAGGCGCGGGCGTCGATGGACGATATCGCGGCGGCGTCGGACGCGATCGGCCGGATTACCGACGTGATGGACGCCATTGCCACCCGTACCCACCTGCTGGCCCTGAATACCGGGATCGAGGCGGCCCGCGCCGGCGAGGCGGGGAACAGTTTCAAGATCCTGGCGAAGGAGATCCGCGACCTGGCGAGCCGGGCGGCCGAGGCCTCGCACGAGGTCAGGAGCCTGGTCGGCACGTCGCGCGCGCAGGTCGCGACCGGGGTGGCCGTGATGGGGGAGGCGCATGGCGCCATCGGCGCCATCATCGCCGGGGTCGAGGAGATCGGCGGCCATCTGAAGGATATCGCCGTTGCGGCGCGGGAGCAGGAAGCGGCGCTGCACGACATCAACGGCGCCGTGGCCGGGATCGACCGGGGAACCCGCCAGAACGCGGCCATGGCGGAGCGGACCTCGGCCGCCAGTACGGCCATGGCCGGGCAGGCGGCCGGGCTGAAGGCGCAGCTTGCAGAATTCCGGCTCGGTGCGCGGCCCAGCCGGGGGATCGCCACCCGCGCGCATTTCCGCTCGGGCGGGCGGAGCCCGATATCCGCTATGCCGGATTGGGGTAGCGGCTGATCGACAGGTCGCGCACCGCCAGCCGTTCGCCCAGGCGCACCAGGTCGGCCAGGGATTGCGCGCCCATCTTGCGCATGACATGCGCGCGGTGGAGCTTGATCGCCGGCAGGCTGAGGGAAAGATGGCCTGCGATCTGCTTGTTCATCAATCCGGCCACGACCAGGGCCATGACCTGACGCTCGCGGTCGGACAGGGTGTCGTAGCGGCGCCGGATGTCTGCCGTGCATTCGTCATCATTCGGCGGGGGGGCGTGGTGGGCCAGGGCGCGGGAGACGGCGGACAGCAGGGCCTGGTCGTCCAGCGGCTTGGCCAGGAAATCGATCGCGCCCGCGCGCATGCCCCGGACGGCCATGGGAATGTCGCCATGGCCGGTCATGATGATGACGGGCAGGTCGAGGCCGGATTCGGCGAGCGCGACCTGGACATCCAGCCCGTCGATGCGGCCCAGCCGGACATCGAGGAGCAGGCAGGATGGGCCGGCCGGGGGACCCGCGCGCAGGAAGGCATCGGGCTCGGCATAGGTGGTGACGGCGTGGCCGGCCGAGCGCAGCAGGCTGTCCAGCGAGGCGCGCATGCCCTCGTCATCGTCGATCACGACGACATGGCCGGCGGGCTGTGCGGGTGCCGTCATGCCGCGCGGGCCGTGGCGGGCAGGCGCACGGTGACGATGGCGCCGCGCGGGGTGGCGTTGCGGGCCTCGATCGTCCCGCCATGGGCGGCCGCGATATTGCGGCAGATCGCCAGGCCCATGCCCATGCCGGAGCCTTTGGTGGTCACGAAGGGTTCGAAGAGGTGATCGGGGTCGAGGCGGGAAAAGCCCGGGCCGGTATCCGTGATTTCGATCCGTACCGTCCGGTCCTTCGTGCCGTCCTCGCCGAGGAGCACGCTGATGAGCCGGCGGTGGCCGGTCGTCGTTTCCAGTGCCTGGATGGCGTTCAGCAGCAGGTTCATGAGGATCTGCTGGATGGCGATCCGGTCGCCGGCGATGGCGGGTAGGTGGGGCGGGACGATCCTGCGCACGTCGATGGCGCGCGCGGCCAGTTCGGCGCGCAGCAGCAGGAGCGTGTCTTCGAGGAGGGAGGGGAGGTCGAGCCGGGTGCGGGCGACCGGGGCCTTGCGCGTCAGGTCGCGGACGCGGCTGATGATGGCGGCGGCGCGGGCGCTGCTGGTCCGGATCTGCTCCAGGCAGGCCAGGGCCTCGGGGATGTCGGGTGCGTCGCGCCTGAGCCACCGGCCCCCCGACTGGGCGAAGGTGGCGATGGCCGAGAGAGGCTGGTTGACCTCGTGCGCGATCGAGACGGTGAGGTGGCCGAGCGTCGTGATGCGGTCGGCATGGGCCAGCAGCCGGGCCTGTGCGGCCAGCGCATCGCCGGCCTGCCTGTTGCGCATGGCGAGAATCGTGACGACGAGGGTGGCGATGAGGCTGAGGGCCAGCCGGGCGTACTGGCCGTCGAAGGGCGCGTTGTAATGGATGACTGCGAAGGATGTGCATTCCAGCGCGACGCATGTGCCGCCCACGATCCGCAGCCTGCGGGGGGTGCAGCGATCGGCGACCAGCACGACGACCAGCACGTAGAGCACGCCGAACGCATCGTGCGAGGGAAACAGGGTAATCGTGAAGATGAAGGCCGACAGGATGGATGCGGCGACCCACTGCCAGCGCCAGAAGCGTGAGGGGAGCCTCTTCGGCGCGGTGGGCCGGGCTTTCGGCCGCGTGGCCGGGCCTGCGGGCGGCTGGCCCGCTGCACCCGGCGGCTGGAGCGTGTTTGTCGCGCCGGCGTGAAATGGAACGTCACGATGTATCATAACATTTCTGGGCGAGATTGGGAACCTGGACCTAAGTCTATGATGATACTCGGCCTTGTGCAATTGTGACTAATTCTCATTTGTGTTTTTAAGGCACCACCTAACCGTGGTTGCGAGAACGAGAGAATGTCCAGTCCGCTGATTCGCCGTCGTGTCCATCCCGCTCCGCTGATGGCGGGGTTTGCCTTGCTGTGTTCCGGCCTGCATGTCGGTTCGGCCGAGGCCGCCACCGATGGCGAGACGGCGACGAATGCGAAGCATCATCGGCATGTCGGCCGCAAGGCCCGTGCGCAATCCGCCACGCAGGCGCCGGTGGACGGCCATCATGCGACCGAAGCCGTGCCGCCGGCCGTGCCGCCGCGTGCCGATGGGGTGGTGCCCGCGCGCCCGCTGGACGGGCAGTCGCTGGAGCAGGTGGGCCATAACGGCGCGGCGGAAGAGCATGTGACCGTCGTGGGCAGCCGCATGAACATCCTGCACGAGGATATCGGCCTGAGCCGCATGCCGCAGGATGTGATGCACACGGCCCAGACCGTCAACGTCGTGCCCAAGCTGCTGATGGAACAGCAGAACGTGAAGTCGCTGGACGAGGCGCTGCGCAACGTGCCCGGCATCACCGCCTCGGTCGGCGAGGGGGAAGGCGGGATGAGCGGCGACCAGTTCCTGATCCGCGGCTTTCAGGCGCAGAACGATATCTATGAGGACGGGCTGCGCGATTTCGGCGTCTATAGCCGCGACAGTTTCGACTACGACCATGTGACGGTGATCAAGGGCCCGTCTTCGGAAGTGTTCGGCAACGGGACCACGGGCGGCGCCATCAACATGGTGACCAAGATGCCGCATCTGGGGAACAGCTATAGCGGGCAGTTCGGCGGCGGGTCGGCCGATTATTATCGCGGCACGCTGGATGTGAACCAGCAGATCGGCGAGTCGACCGCCGTGCGGATCGCGGCCATGGGCAACGAGAATGACGAGGTCGGCCGCGACAGCGTCTATTCCCACCGCTGGGGGATCGCGCCCTCGATCGCGTTCGGGCTGGGCAAGGCGACGACGCTGACGATCGAATATTTCCACCAGACCGACAATCGCGTGCCCGATTACGGCGTGCCGCTGCTGACCAAGCCGGGGACGTCGGTCGCGCGGCCGGCGACGGAGTTCGGGGTCAACCGCAACAACTGGTACGGCACGCAGTACGACCAGGATGCCACGAATGTCGACATGCTGTCGGCGCATCTGAAGCACGAGCTGAACAGCCATATCTCGTTCTACGACGATCTGCGCGGCGGGATGTACGAGCGCTATTACTCGGCGTCGCAGGAAGGGTGCAGTGCGACCTGCAACGCGGATTATTTCACCGATCCGGCGACGGCGATGGTGGCGCGGCGCGGCCATGTGGGCGGGCCCGAGCCCTATCAGCAGAATGACTGGTCGGTGCAGAATGTCTTTTCCACCATCGCGAAATTCAATACCGGCGCGCTGCGGCACCAGATCATCGCCGGGTGGGACGTGTCGCACGTTTATGACCGGCGCACGAATTATGCCTACAACTATAACGGCCAGAACGGCACGCAGGCCGACACGACCAGCCTGGTGAACCCGACCAATTATGTGCCCGGCCTGCTGCTGGGCAGCGTGGGCCAGTACGATTACGACCTGGTGAATATCAGCGGTGTCGGGCAGGCGCTGCACAAGACCGGGGATGCGACGGATGTCGGTGCCTTCTTCTCGGACCAGATCTGGTTCACGCCGAAATTCTCGATGCGCGCGGGCTTTCGCTGGGATCATTGGGACAGCCATTATTCGGCCAATGAGGGGCCGGCGGGGACCGGCCAGTCCTTCGGGCAGAATCAGGATACGTACAATCCGACCGTCAACCTGATGTACACGCCCGACGACAACACGATGCTCTATTTCAACTGGGCGCAATCGACCACGCCGCTGGGCCTGTATGTGACCAACAGCGTCGAGCCGCTGAAGAGTTCGACCGAGGGGTTCAAGCCCGAGCGCAGCAGCCTTTACGAAGTCGGCGCGAAATATAACGCGTTTCGCGGACGCATGGGCTTTACCGTGTCGGCGTTCCGGCTGGAGAAGGGCAATTCGATGCTGACGGATCCTTCGACCGGGGACGTGACGTCGTCGAGCGACCAGCAGCGGAACCAGGGGTTCGAGCTGAGTGCGTCGGGCGAGATCCTGAAGAACTGGAATGTCATCGCGACCTATGCCTATTACGACGCGAAGACCGTGGCCTCGCTGACCCCGGCGGATGTGGGCAAGCGCATCCAGTATGCGCCGAAGAATTCCGCGACGTTCTGGACCACCTATACCGCCGGCGCCAATACGCCGTGGAACGTGACCTTCGGCGGCGGGCTGACATGGCGGCAGGGTGTGTGGCTGGATGCCGCCAATACCGAGCGCGCGCCCTCGACGGTGGAATGGGATGCCATGATCTCGCACAGCTTCCTCAAGCACTGGCGGGTGCAGATGAACGGCTACAACCTGGCCAATCGCCTGAACTATTCCAACCTGTTTACCGATCGGGTGACGCCTTCGACGGGGCGGGCGTTCCTGTTCAACATTTCGGCGACTTACTGAAGCCTGGTGGATGATGGGGAGGGGCGGCCGGTGTCGCAACCGGTCGCCCTTCCCCGTTTCAGGCGCTCCGGTGCTGGTCAGGCAGGCAGGAGGACCCCTTCGGCGGCCTGTCGCTGGAAGGGAGGGGCCTGCCAGCGGCCCTGGTCGACATCCCCGATCTCGCGATCGATCTCGCCGATGACCTGTCGCGCGAACGGACCGAGATGCAGGTAGAGCGCGCTTGTCATGACCACATAGGGCAAGGCCGTGGGGTTATGCAGGGCGCAGTCCAGCAGCATGCGCCAGAATTGCCTGCCCGTTCCCGGTCCGGCGCGGTGGATGCGGAAGAGGAGCCGGACAAAACTGCGGAGATCGCCCCGCACCATCCTGTGGCCCCGCGCGCGTTTGAGCATCCGGCCGAGCCGTCGGACGCGGCCGAAATAGGCGGTCGGGTCGTAGATCGCCGCGAGCACCGACCGGTAGTCGCTCAACACGTCGCGGCGCGGTCGCATCGTCTCGAAATTCAGTCCGGCGGTACATTGATCCCCCGAATTCGTCTGGTCCCGATCGACGAAGAGGCGCCCCTCGGCCAGCAGGCGGCGGGTGAGCTGTGTCGTCGGCAGGGCGTAGAGCAGGCCGACCATGCAGACCGGGATCGCGGTATCTTCGATACAGTCGATCATGCCGGTGGCCACGCTGTTTTTTTCGCTGTCGAAGCCGACGATGAAGCCGGCATTGACGAAGATTCCCGCCGCATAGATTTTGGCGACGCTTTCCTGCAGGCTGCGCCGGGTGTTCTGCTTTTTCTGCGTCATGACCAGCGTGTCCGTATCCGGACTCTCGATCCCGACGAAGATCGCGAAGAAATTGGTCTCGGACAGGCCGCGCAGCAATTCGGCGTCGTCGGCCAGGTTGATCGAGGCCTCGGTTGAAAATTCGAACGGGAATTTCTTCTTTTCCTGCCAGCGCTTGAGGTCCGGCAGGAATTTCTTGAGGGCCTTCTTGTTGCCAATCAAGTTGTCGTCGACGAAATCCACGTGCCCGCGATAGCCCAGGGCGTGCAGGGCATCGAGTTCGGCTAGGACCTGTTCGTTCGTCTTGGTGCGGGGGACGCGACCATACAGCTCGATAATATCGCAGAACTCGCAACTGAAGGGACAGCCGCGCGAGAACTGGATGCCGACATGCAGATACTGGTCCAGCTTGAGCAGGTCGAAGCGGGGAAGGGGGCTGCCGGTGACGTCGGTCTTGCCCATCGGCGCCTCGAAGATGCCCTGTGTGGCACCGTCGCGCCAGGCCGCGATGAAATCGGCCATGATCTCCTCGGCTTCCCCGAGAACCTGGAAATTCGCGGCGCTGTAGGCCGAGGGGCTGGATGTGATGTCCGGGCCGCCGACCACTACCGGCTTGCCGCGCGCGCGGCAGGTTTCGATGAGATGCTGGGCGTCGTTTCTCTGGGGGAGCATGCCGCCGGTCATTACCAGGTCGGCCCAGTCGAGATCCGCGTCGTTCAGAGACTCGGTGTTGCGGTTGACCAGCCGGATCTCCCAGTTTTTGGGGAGCAGGGCGGCGACGGTGATCAGGCCGAGGGGGGCGGCGGGGTAGCGCGCGCCGGACAGGTCGCAGGCCTCCTTGTAATTCCAGAACGAGCTTGCATTGAAGAGGGGAAAGATCATCAGCACTTTGCAGCTGTCGGTCATCACGGAGAGATCCTTTTGATTTGGCAGCTGGGCGCGATCAAGGAGGGCGACCTGTCGTTCTCTTCGACGGCGTTGGGGGGCGCATTTTCATGGGGGCGTCGGTCGGGGACGCTTGCGAGGGTACAAGCGTCCTTTGCGGCGTCGTCGGGGGCGGTCTGTGACGGCAGAGAGATACCGTTTCAGTGAACGGCCGTCTTGCGCATGAGCCTGCGCATTAGAGAGGAAAAAGAAGACCGCGCCTAGCCTCCGCCCGGTTTCGGGAAATGGCCGTCTTGTGTTTCAGTTGGCCGACGATGCGACGGCCTGGGGGGCCTGTTCCTTTTTCTTCTCTTTTTCGAACTGCTCGTCCAGCAGCAGGGAGGCGAGGTGGAACGCCCGCCGGGCGTGCATATAGGGCAGCCATTGGCCCAGCGCATTCCACGGCATGCCGTTATTGTATGTCGCCACGCTGATCAGCGGTTCGCCCGTTGCCGCGTCGGAGGCGATCAGTTCCTCGCTCGCGCCGCCGGGTGCCGGCGGCGGGATCGGGGGCATGCCGCCGCCGGCGGCACCGGCGGCGAAGCCGGCGACGACCGGGATGGCGTTATAATACCATTTGCTGCGCCGGATATTGGTGATGGCCGCCCGCACGCGGATGACGTCGGTGCAGGGGCCGCAATCGCCGGCGGGCACGACCTGGAAATCATGGCCCAGCGCGTCGCCCAGTTCCTTCTGGAAGGCCGCCGTCATGCGCGCTTCGGCTTTGGGAGGAAGTTGCGGCGCCTTTGCCACCGGTTTCCAGATCACCGGCTCGATCATGACCGTGTGGTATCGTGCCACGTTCATGGCCGGATTGACGTAGATCAGGTCGTCGGTGTGGTCTTTCGTATGGGCCATGCGGGCATAGGTTTCGGGCGGGATGAAGCCTGTCCGCGTCAGTTTCTGCCCGGCGCAGCCCATCAGCGGTGCGATCGCCATGCAGGCGGCCATGGAGGTTGCAACCGGGTGGCGGCGGCGGGTGCCCGCTTCGCGAGGGGATGTGGGACGCATGTCTGGCTCCGGCTGCCGAAGGGAGGGTTCCGTCGCGGCATGGCCGTCTGCGCGGAAACGTTTCGATACGGTCGTGTTTCGATGGGAGCAGGCTAGCGGGCGGGTTTTTCCGGCGTGTGTCCCATATGTGCCGGTTCGGAAATATTGCGACCGCTTTGTGTCGGCGGCGGCAGCAGGACGCGGACTTCCAGCCCGCCGCCCGCGCGGTTTTCCATCACGATATCGCCGCCATGGGAGCGGATGATCGCCTGTGCCGAGGTCAGGCCCAGCCCGACGCCGCCCGTCTGCCGGTTGCGGGACTTGTCGACACGGAAATACGGATCGAACACGCGCGGCAGGGCGTCCGGAGGAATGCCCGGGCCGCGATCGCGGACGAAGACGATCATGCTGCCGTCGCCCTGCCGTTCGAGGTCGATCGTGGGCGGTGTGCCGTATTTGATGGAATTTTCGACGAGATTCGTGAAAACCCGTTTCAGCGCATAGAGGCGCCCGACGTAACAGCTCTTGTTCGGGCCGTGATAGTCCACCCTGTGGCCCTGGTCGCTGTAATCGTAGGCGATGGTCTGGAGCAGGCCGGGCAGGTCGAACATGGTGGCGGCTTCGCTGGCCGCGTCGTCGCGAAAGAACGAAAGGGCGCCATCGATCATGGCCTGCATTTCGTCGACATCGCGGAACAGGTTGGCCTGCTGCCATTTGTCGTCGATATACTCGCCGCGCAGGCGGATGCGTGTCAGCGGCGTGCGCAGGTCGTGCGAGATCGCCGCCAGCATGGTCGTCCGGTATTCGATGAAACGCTGGATCTGGGCCTGCATGCCGTTGATGGTCTGTGCGACCAGCCTGATTTCTCGCGGGCCGGCTTCCTCGATCGTGCCGCTTGGCGGCTGGTGGGTGAGCCGGCGGACGGAATCGGCCAGATGTTCGATCGGGCGGGAGAGCTGTCGGGACGCGATCAGGGACACGGCGATGACCCAGAGGGCGAGCATCGGGATCTGCAGAAGCAGGCGTTGGAGCGGGTCGAACCCCCAGAATCTCTGGAGGGCGATGCCCAGGATCCAGCTTCCGTCCGCCAGCCGCACGCCGACGAAATAGGCATCGGGATTGCGGACCCGGTCATAGGGCAGGCCGGGGGCCCGGGAGACGGGATTGTCTTCCTGGAAGACGACGATCCTGTCCGGCTTGCGGGTCAGGAACGGTTGGAGGAAGGCGCGGCTCTGCTGGACCTGCGCGTCCAGATACTGCCCGTGTTCCAGGGTGCCGGCCACCGTGCTGCCGGCCTCGTACCAGCCGTAATGGATGCTGTCGGTGCTGGCCGCGTCGGCAAGATGTGCCCGCTCGGCGGGGGTGGCGGCATCCACCAGGCGGATGACGGTTGCGACCTGTTGCACCAGGCCCGTCGCCTGGACATCGGGCTTGGCCCACGTTCCGCCGAACGCGAAGAAAAGCTGGAGCAGGAGCAGGGTGACGCCCGCGGCCAGCGCGACCGTGACGACCAGCCTGCGCGTGATCGTATCCTCGAGGAACAGGAAGCGCTTCATGCCCTGGTCACCGGGGAGGCGAAGATGTAGCCGCCGTTGCGGACGGTGCGGATGATCTCGGGGTTCTTGGGATCGTCCTCCAGCTTGTGACGCAGGCGGCTGACCTGGACGTCGATGCTGCGGTCGTAGGCCGCGTGCGACGGGCCGCGTGCGAGGTCCATCAGCTGGTCGCGGGTCAGGACATGCTGGGGATGTTCGACGAAGGCCAGCAGGAGTTCGAACTCGCCGCCCGACAGCAGGACCAGCGACTGGTTCGCCGAGCGCAGTTCGCGGCGCGTGACATCCAGCCGCCAGGTGCCGAAGCACAGGATGGGACGCGCCGGGGTCGATTCCCCCGGCCCCGGGAGATTGTCGCGGACGCGCCTGAGGACGGCCTTGACCCGTGCCAGGAGTTCCCGCTGGTCGAAGGGCTTGGTCAGATAATCGTCGGCCCCGATCTCCAGCCCGACGACCCGGTCCGTATGGTCGGCCATGGCGGAGAGCATGATGACGGGGATGTTCGAGGTGCTGCGCAGTTTCCGGCAGAGGCTGAACCCGTCTTCCTTGCGGAGCATGATGTCGAGGATGACGAGGTCGATGGCTTCGGCCTCGAGGGCGGCGAACATGTCCTGCCCGCCTTCGGCGACCGAGACCCGGTAGCCGTGCCTTTGCAGGAACCCGGTCAGAAGGTCGAGGATATCCCTGTCGTCATCGACAACGAGAAGATTGGGCATGGTGGTCATCGGTCCCGTATATCACGGGCGGTTTGCCCGATGATGTCCGGGGCAGGAAACGTTATGTCTGGCCGGACACAAAAAGGCTTGCCGCTGCATGCGGTCGTCTTCCACGGGAAGGGCCTTTCCTATCTGTGCGCTGCGTTGACGTACAGCAGCGAGATCGAGATGGAGATGACCATGTAGGATGCGATGAACATCCACGGGAAAATGGAAAAGGCGAAGGCGACAAGGTATCGGATGACAGCCTGCATGGCTTTCCGCGCCTTCGGTGCCGAGGGTTTGCTGCGCGGTGCGCTGTCGATCGACGGCGGGATATGCGTCATGCCGATGGGGTGAGAGGCCATTGTCCTTGCTCCTTCCTGTCCCCCTTTTCGGCAGGTTTCCCGTATCCTGTGCCTTGGGGTCCGGGCCGTGTGTAATCCGTTTTCTTTTCTGCGATATGTCCTGAATGTGTCGTGTCTGAAACATGGTTTTCGAATCGGTGCCCGATCGGCGAGGCGGTTTCCGGCGGCGGCCGGGGCCGGGGCCGGGACGGGAACGCGGGGGGCGTTCCCGCCACGGTGGAGGCGGCCAGATGGCCCTTTACGACGCGTCCAGCGTCATCAGCGACGCGTTGCCGCCGGCGGCGGTGGTGTTGGTGCTGACCAGCCGTTCTTCCAGCAGCCATTCCGGCAGGGGGCCCTCTGCCGTCAGGGTATGGACCGTCACCACCGGGCCGTGGCGGCCGGCACGGTCGTCCAGCGCGCACAAGGCGGCGGCCAGGCCGGGGGCGCCGGGTTCGGTCAGGATGGTGGCCGGGGCCGGGTCGGCCAGGCCGATCAGGGAGGCGGGGTCGGGCACCGTGTGGATGTGTGCGCGCAGGGCGGGGGGGAGGTCGGCGGTCCAGGCCGTGGCCTCGCCGTCCAGCAGGACCACGCGGTTGCCGGTGGCCAGGGCCATGCCGGTGGCGCGGCGGGCCGCGGCCTCGGACCCTGCCAGGCACAGCACGGTGCCGCGTGCTTCCAGCGACCAGAGATTGGTTTCGCCCACCGGGCCGGGCATGGGCACGCGCAGGCCGTGCAGGGGCTGGCCGATCACGCCGTCCGGGTGGCCGGCGCCCGCCGAGAAGGCCTGCCAGTCGCGCGCGGCCTGGGGCAGGTGGCCGGGGCGGGCATCCTGCCGGTCGGTCGCCGCCGCAGCGGGGGCCAGAGGGGTGAAGGCGGGGCAGGTGGCCAGCAGGCGGCGCAGGATCAGCGGGCCGCCGGCCTTGGGGCCGGTGCCCGACAGGCCGCGCCCGCCGAAGGGCTGGACGCCGACCACCGCGCCGATCGTGTTGCGGTTGACGTAGAGATTGCCTGCCGCGATGCGGCTGGTGACGTGGTCCACGACCTCGGCAATGCGGGTGTGCAGGCCGAAGGTGAGGCCGTAGCCGGTGGCGTTGATCGCGTCGAGCAGGGGTTCCAGAGCCTCGCGCCGCCAGCGCAGGACGTGCAGGACGGGGCCGAACACTTCGCGCCCGATGGCGGCGATGTCGTCGATTTCGATCAGGGTCGGTGGCAGGAAGTGGCCGCCCGGTACCGCATGCGGGGTGGCGGGGGACCAGACGCGGCAGCCGGTGGCGCGCATGCGCGCGACATGCGCGGCAATGCCGGCGCGGGCGTCCTCGGTGATGACCGGGCCGATATCGGTGGCCAGCAGGGACGGGTCGCCCACGCGCAGTTCCTGCATCGCGCCGCGCAGCATCGCCAGCATGGGCTCGGCGCAATCGTCCTGCACGCACAGCACGCGCAGGGCGGAGCAGCGCTGGCCCGCGCTGTCGAAGGCCGAGGCGATGACGTCGGTGACCACCTGTTCGGCCAGGGCCGAGGAATCGACGATCATCGCGTTCTGGCCGCCGGTTTCCGCGATCAGCGGCACCGGCTGGCCGTTGGTGCCCACGCGGCCGGCGAGCTGGCGGGCGATGAGGCGCGCGACCTCGGTCGAGCCGGTGAACATGACCGCGCCGATCCGCGCATCCGCGACCAGTGCCGCGCCGATATCGCCGCCGCCGGGCAGCAATTGCAGCGCGCCGGCCGGGATGCCGGCCCGATGCAGCAGCCCGACCGCGCGGGCGGCGACCAGCGGCGTTTCCTCGGCCGGCTTGGCCAGCACCGTGTTGCCGGCCGCCAGCGCCGCCGAGACCTGGCCGAGGAAGATCGCCAGCGGGAAGTTCCACGGGCTGATGCAGACGACAGGGCCCAGCGGCGTGTGGGTGGCGTTGTTGAATTCCCGCCGGATGGTGATGGCGTAATAGCGCAGGAAATCCACGGCCTCGCGGATTTCGCCCACCGCGTTGGGGTAGGATTTGCCGGCTTCGCGCACCACCAGGCCGATCAGTTCGGCCTGGTTGGCCTCCAGCAGGTCGGCGGCGGCTTCCAGGCACGCCGCGCGGGCGGCGGGGGGGCGGGCGGACCAGTCCGCCATCGCCGCCGTGGCCAGCCCGACGGCGTGGGGGACCTGGGCGGGGTCGGCGAACTGTGCCGTGCCGGGTGTGTCGTCGGGGCGGGCGGGGTTGGGGACCGGGCGCGCCGGGGTGGTGGCGGCGGTGCCGTCGGCCAGGAGGGGGGCGGCGGTCCATTGGCGGGGGCCGGCTGCCATGGCGTCGGCCAGTGCGGCCAGCGTCGGCTCGTCGGCCAGGTCCAGCCCGGCGGAATTGCGGCGGCCGGAGCCGAACAGGGCGGAGGGCAGGGCGATGGCCGGGTGGGGGGCGCCCACCGGCAGCCCGCTGCGCGCCGCCAGGTCGCGCGCCGTCTGCACCGGGTCGGCCACCAGCGCGTCGAGCGGGATGGTGCTGTCGCCGATCTGGTTGACGAAGGAGGAATTGGCGCCGTTTTCCAGCAGGCGGCGCACCAAGTAGGCCAGCAGTGTCTCGTGCGAGCCCACGGGGGCGTAGATGCGGCATGGGCGGTCGAGGTTGGTGGCGCCGACGACATGGTCGTACAGGCCCTCGCCCATGCCGTGCAGGCACTGGAATTCGTACTGGCCGTGGCGGAAATCGGGGCCGGCCAGGGCGTGGATGGTGGCGACCGTGCGGGCATTGTGGGTGGCGAATTGCGGGAACACCGCGTCGGGCGCGCCCAGCAGCAGCCGCGCGCAGGCGATGTAGCTGATATCGGTATGGGATTTGCGGGTGTAGACGGGGAAATCGCTCTGGCCTTCGAGCTGGGCCTTCTTGATCTCGCTGTCCCAATAGGCGCCCTTGACCAGCCGGACCATGATGCGGCGCCCGGTGTCGCGGGCCAGGGTGACGATCCAGTCCAGAACTGCCGGCGCGCGCTTGCCGTAGGCCTGCACCACGAAGCCGATGCCGTTCCAGCCCGCCAGGTCGGGGTGGCGGCACATGCCCTCCAGCAGGTCCAGCGACAGGTCCAGCCGCTCGCTTTCCTCGGCGTCGATGTTCAGGCCGATATCGTAGCTGCGGGCCAGCCGGGCCAGGCGGACCAGCACCGGCAGCAGTTCGGCCATCACGCGCGCGCGCTGGGCGCGGGCGTAGCGCGGGTGGATGGCCGAGAGCTTGATCGACAGGCCGTTATGGTCGTTGATGTCGCGCCCGCCCTGGGCCTGGGCGGCGCGGCCGATGGCGTGGATCGCGGTTTCGTAGTCGCGGCAGTAGCGGGCGGCGTCGGCCTCGGTCAGCGCGGCTTCGCCCAGCATGTCGAAGGAATAGCGGAAGCCGCGATCGTGGCGGGCCTGGCTGGCGCGCAGGGCGGATTCGATGGTCTCGCCGCAGACGAACTGCTCGCCCATCATGCGCATCGCGACGTCGACCGCGCGGCGGATCAGCGGTTCGCCGCCGCGCGCGACCAGGCGGGTGAGGGCGCCGGCCAGCCCGTGCTGGCGCTCCGGCGTCACCAGCCGGCCGGTGACGACCAGGCCCCATGCGGCGGCGTTGACGAACAGCGAGCGGCCCAGCCCGACATGCGCCATCCAGTCGCCGGTGCCGATCCGGTCGCGGATCAGCGCGTCGCGGGTCGCGGTATCGGGGATGCGCAGCAGGGCCTCGGCCAGGCACATCAGGGCCACGCCCTCACGCGAGGACAGCGAGAATTCCTGCACCAATGCCTCCACCCCGCCGGGGCGGCGGCCGTCGCGCAGGGCGCGGGCCAGGCGGCGGGCGGTGGCGTCGGCCTGGGCCGCCAGATCGGGCGGCAGGGTGGCGGCGTCGATCAGCGCGCCGATGCACGCGGCCTCTGGCCTGCGCAGGGTGGCCGCGATGCGCGCGCGGGCCGCGTCGCGCGGCGGCAGCCCGTCGCGCAGGGCGGCGGTCGGCGGGAGGGAGGCGGAGGGGAGGACGGGCTGGGATGTCATGGGCCGCTTGCCGACGGAGGGGGAAGGAGTGGAAGATGGTTCCCGTATCATATCGTATATGATACGCAAGATAATATATGATCCGTCGGGTCGCGAAACGGGGAGGACAGCCATGCTGCCGGAGAGCATCTTCATGGGCGCGTCGCAGGAAACGCGGGGCCTGGCGTCGGAGCGCGTGGGCAATGCGCTGCGCGAGGCGATCCTGGACGGGGTGCTGGCCGACGGGCAGTCGCTGCCGCAATCGGAGCTGGCCAGCGGGTTCGGCGTCAGCACCATTCCGGTGCGCGAGGCGCTGAAGCAGCTTGAGGTCGAGGGGCTGGTGCTGTTCCAGCAGAATCGCGGTGCCACGGTGATCGGCCTGTCGGAAGAGGACATCATCGATTTTTCCGAGATCCGCGCGGCGCTGGAGGAAGTGGCGGCGGTGCAGGCGGTGCGGCGGATGACGCGTACCGACATGGCGCGGATCGAGGATGCGTACGAGGCCTTCGTGGCCGGGACCAGCGAGGCGCCGGAGGGGATGGCGCGGTCGGGGGCGCTGAACTGGGCGTTTCACGGTGCGATCTACCAGGCGGCGGGGCGGCCCCGGCTGCTGGAGATGATCGAGGGCGTGCATCGGCGCGTCGACCGCTATATCCGCGCGCATCTGGAAATCGCGGGCCGCAAGGCGGTGACGGATGCCGAGCATCTGGCGCTGCTGGAGGCCTGCCGCAACCGCGACGAGGCGGCGATCGGGGGGCTGACGCGCCAGCACATCCTGGATGCGGCGCGGATTTCCCTTGATGTGCTGAGGAAGAATCGGGACGAGGGATGAGGTTCTTCTTTTTCTGACGAAAAGGACGCAAAAAGGATTTTCTCGTCGTCCCGATGGGACGCGCCTTGCGGGGAAGGGGTCGGGCATGGACGGAATGGGCGGCGTCGTGGCGCCGGTCCGCTACAGTGTCGAGACGCGGTGGCTGCACTGGGCCTGCGCGTGGCTGGTTCTGGCGCAGTTCGGGCTGGGCGAGCTGATGCACCGGGTGCCGCAGGCGCTGCATGGGCCCGTCGTGTCGGCGCATCTGTCGCTGGGGGTGCTGCTGGCGGCGCTGTTCGTGATGCGTGTTGCCTGGCGCGTGACCGGTGGGCGGGCGATCCGCTTCCCCGCGCGCGATGTGGCGAGCGGGCGTGCGGCGGGGGCGGTGCATGTGCTGCTGTACCTGATGCTGGGGGCGGAGATCGGGCTGGGTTATCTGGCCCGCTGGTCTGGCGGGCGGCCGGTGACGGCGTTCGGGGCCGTGATCGCGTCCCCCTTTCCGCCGATGTCGCAGGCGACGCACCATCTGTTCGGCAGCGTGCATGGCTGGCTGGCCTGGGCGATCGTGATCCTGGTGGCCCTGCATGTGGCGGCGGTGCTGTATCACGTGCGGATCGTGCGGGACGGGGTGTTCGGCCGGATGTGGGGGGCTGGGTGATGCGGACGGGATCTCGGGCTCTGGTTCTGGCCCTGCTGGTGGTGCTGGCGGCCTGCGGGGTGCGGGACGGCAGGGGACATGGGCATCGTGCGGCGGGCCCGTATCTGGATGGTGGCGCGGGCTATGGCATGCCGTGACAGTGGGAGCCAGCCTGCAAATGTGCGGAGGACACGCCGCCGGCGCGCATGTGCAGGCGGGCTCTGAGGGAGTGGGCGATGTATATCGGCATTGACGCGGGAACGTCGGGGATCAAGGCGGTGCTGGTCGATGAGGCGCAGGCCGTGCTGGCGACCCGGACCGAAGCCCTGACCAGCCAGTCGCCCCATGCGGGCTGGAGCGAGCAGGACCCGGAGGCGTGGTGGACGGCGCTGCTGGCCGCCATCGATGCGCTGCGCGACAGCCATCCGCGTGCCGTGGCCGCCGTGCGGGGGATCGGCCTGTCGGGGCAGCAGCATGGGGCCGTGCTGCTGGATGGCGGCGGGCGGGTGCTGCGGCCCTGCATCCTGTGGAACGATGTGCGGGCCAGTGCCGAATGCGCGGTGTTCGAGCAGCGTTTTCCCGATAGCCGGGCCGTGACCGGCAATGTGGCCATGCCCGGTTTTACCGCGCCCAAGCTGCTGTGGGTGGCGCGGCATGAGCCGGAGATCTTTCGCGCCACGCGGCATGTGCTGCTGCCCAAGGCGTGGCTGCGCTATCGGCTGACCGGCGAGATGATCGAGGAGATGTCCGACGCCTCCGGCACACTGTGGCTGGATGTGGGGCGGCGGTGCTGGTCGGAGGCGGCGCTGGCGGCGTGCGGCCTGTCGCTGGAGGCAATGCCGGCGTTGTGCGAGGGGACGGACCGGGCCGGGGTGCTGCGCCGGGAGCTGGCGGAACGGTGGGGGATGGATGTGCCGCCGGTGCTGGCCGGCGGGGCGGGCGACAATGCCGCCGGGGCGGTCGGGCTGGGGGCGGTGCGGCCGGGAGACGCTTTTGTCTCGCTGGGTACGTCGGGCGTGGTGTGGGCGACGACGGATCGGTTCCGGCCCGGGCCGGGGGCGGCGATCCATGCGTTCTGCCATGCCGTGCCGGGGATGTGGCACCAGATGGGGGTGACGCTGTCGGCGGCGTCCTCGCTGGCCTGGTGGGCCTCGGTCGCCGGGCGGAGCGAGGCGGCGTTGCTGGCGGAGCTGCCGGAGACGATCGGGCGGCCGTCGGGGCTGCTGTTCCTGCCGTATCTGTCGGGCGAGCGGACGCCGCATAACGATGCCGCCATCCGGGGGGCGTTTATCGGGCTGGAGCGCGGGACGACGCGCGCGCAGATGACCCAGGCGGTGCTGGAAGGGGTCGCCTTTTCGCTGCGCGATGCGCTGGACGGGCTGGCGGGGGCCGGGTCGGTGCTGGAGCAGGCCGATGTGATCGGCGGCGGGTCGCGCAGTGTGGCGTGGCTGGAGATCCTGGCCGCCGTGATGGGCATTCGCCTGCATCGTCTGGCCCATGGCGAGCAGGGCGGTGCGTTCGGGGCCGCGCGGCTGGCGCGGCTGGCCGTGACCGGGGAAGAGGTGGCCCGCGTGTGCCTGCCGCCGGAGCGTGTGGGGACGGTGGAGCCCGATGCCGGGTTGCAGGCGGCCTATGCGGCGCTGCTGCCGCGCTATCGGGCGCTGTATCCGGCCCTGTCCGCCCTGAATGCGGTGCCCTGAATACGGGTATCGCGGGAGGCCTGACGGGACGGCGGGCGGGTCCGCCTTGCGGATCGGGGTGACGCGGGGGATTCGGGCGGCCTTGCGGGGCCGCCCGGAGACGTATGGTCAGTAGCCGTGATGGTAGTAATCGCCGCGCCAGCCGCCGCGTTCGTCGTACCAGCCGTCATGGCCGTCATGGTGGCCGCGATGCCAGCCGCGATAGGGGGGACGTTCGTAGGCGCAGGCCGCCAGCGTCAGGACCGCGAGCAGCGCGCAGGTGGAACGGAGGATGGTGGTCATGGTGTGGTCTCCTTGCTTCCGGGAGGTCGTTTCGGGCGCCTGCTGTCGGAGCGTTTGAAACGAGCCCTGCCTCTCCTGCTATCTGGCAGGGAATCGTGGCGGGTCCGGGGCGGAAACGCCGGGGCGGGCGGGTGGATCATTTCCAGACCCATTTTCCGACCACCCGGCCGTTGATATGCACCTCGTCCATCGCGCGGGTGTAGGTCGGGTAGCCGGGGTTGATGCTCATGATCTGGACCATCGCCGGGTCGGTGGTGCCGTAGACGATTTCCAGCCGTTTCAGCACCAGGCCGAACCCGTCCCACAGCACGTAGACGCCCGGCGGCGACGGGGTGCGGTGCGCGGTGTCGACCAGCACCCGTTCGCCGGCCTGGTAGTCGGGTTCCATGCTGTCGCCCGCGACGCGCAGGACCACCAGGGCCTCGGGACTGTCGGTGAAGGCGCCCAGGAAGCGGCGGGGCAGGAACCAGTGGTCGACCGGCTGGGGGCCGTCTTCCACCGCCAGGTGGGTGGGCAGGGCGCCGGGGCCGGCCTGCGGGGCCACGTTATATTCGGGAATGCGGAACAGGCCTTCGGCCGGCGGCGGGTCGCGCTCGACCGGTGCGGCGCCGAAGGGCGCGCGCGGGGCGGCGAGATGCGGCCGGCGCGGCGGGGCGGCGTCGGTGCCGTGGAGGGTGCCGGGGGCCAGCGGTTCCCAGTTCGGGTCGGTATCGTCGCGGAACACGTTGGCGCTGACGGCGAAGCGGCGGGCCAGGGCCTCGCGCACATCCTCGGGCAGGCGCTGGGGGGTGCCCTTGTGGATATATTGCTGGAGATAGGCGTGGTTGCGCCCCAGCGCGAGCGATTCCGCCTTCAGATTGCTGCCGGCGTCGGCGATCAGCCTGAGCAGGGCGTAACGGGAGGGGGTCAGGACCGACATGCACCTATTATGCCGAGCGGAATAGGGAATTCCCAATAGGATATACCCTCTTGACGGCAGGATTGTGCCTATTATTGTGCCTATCCATGCGGACTGATCCTGTTTCCCTTTCCTATCGGCGCGATCCCCTGCTGGGGGTCATCGAACGGTTCCTGGTCGAGAGCGGCCTGTCGGCCACGGCTTTCGGGGTGCTGGCGATGAAGGATCCGCGCTTCGTCCACGAGATGCGGGCGGGGCGGGAGGTGCGGCGGGCCACGCGGTTGCGGGTTGCGGCGTGCATTCGCGCGGCCCGTGCGCGGGCGGGGGGAAACCGGCCGGTCTGCCCGACCGAGGCTGGGGGGCGTGATGAGGCCATCGAAATATGACTGGGCGCGGCTGGACCCGCGGGTGGATGCCCTGCTGGGGCAGGGGTTGCGGGTGACACAGGTGGCGCAGGCGCTGGAGATGCGGGTGCAGACCATTCGCGACCGGCTGAGTTATCGCCGGCGGGCGCCGAGGGCGGGGATGAAGCGGGAGGCGCCGGCGCTGATCGACCGGTCGTGCCTGAACTGCCGCGCGGCGTTTCGCGTCGACTCGCCGTTCCTGCGCCTGTGCCCCACCTGCCGGGCGGAGTGCTGATGCCCCGGCCGCCGGGGGCGAGCGTTCCCTTCCGGGTGCAGGGGGACGTTCGCCATGGTTTGGTCGGTGGGGACGGTGGCCGGGCAGCCGATGGCGGGGGAACCCTGCTGCCGAGACAAGGAAAGATCATGAACGAGCCTGCGGGAATTCCGTTCGATGCCATCAATGCCGCCGCGCTGGCGAACTGGCCGGCGTTGGTGGCGGGCTGGCTGCCGGCGGGCCGGCGGCGGGGCGACGAATGGGTGGTGGGCGGGCTGGACAATGCGCCGGGGCGGTCGCTGTCGATCAATCTGCGCACCGGGCGCTGGGCCGATTTTGCCGATGGGCCGCGCGGGGGCGACCCGATCAGCCTGTATGCCGCGCTGCATGCGCGCGACGACCGGGTGCGGGCGGCGCGGGAGCTGGGGGCGTTGCTGGGGATGGCGGAGGGGGCGCCTGCCCGCATTGCCGTGGCGGACGAGGAGGAGGATTGGCGCCCCGGCGTGCCGCCGCCGGGTGCGCCGATGCCGGATCTGGACGGCTGGGACCATGTCTATGCCTATCGCGATGCCGCCGGGCGGGTGATGCGCTATGTGGTGCGGCGCGATGCCACCGCGCATGCGCGCAAGCGGATCATGCCGCTGACCTGGGGCACGCTGCGCGCCGGGGGCGGCGAGCGGACGGGGTGGCATCCGCGCCATGCCGGCCTGCCCCGGTCGCTCTATGGGCTGGAGCGGGTGATGCGGGCGCGCACCGTGCTGGTATGCGAGGGCGAGAAGGCGGCCGATGCCGCGCAGTGCCTGTTTCCGCGCATGGCGTGCGTGACCTGGACGGCGGGCAGCGGGCATGTGGCGCGGTCCGACTGGAGCGTGCTGGCGGGGCGGCATGTGATTCTCTGGCCCGACCATGATGCGCCGGGGGCCAAGGCGGCGGCGGAAATTGCCGCGATTCTGGGCGGGATTGCCGCGACCGTGCGGCTGGTGGATGTCGGCGACCTGGAGCCGGGGGACGATGCGGCGGATTTGCGCGTGCCAGACGCGCGGGCGTGGCTGTGCGAGCGGGTGGGGCCGGTGCTGTGCGGCACCAGCGTGAAGCGTGCGGGCATGCGCGGCGGGCCGGTGGTGGAGCGGCGGGTGGCCGGGCTGGAGCCGATCGCGGTGCGTGGCGGGGAGATCGACCTGGTGGCCAGTGCGGGCGAGCGGGCGCTGGTGGCGGCCAATGCACCGGTCTATCAGCGCGGTACGCGTCTGGCCCGGCCGGGGCGGCGGGAGGTCGCGGCGGCCGACGGGCGGCTGACGCAGGCGGCCTGCCTGATGGATGTCGGCGTGCCGGCGCTGACCGACCTGTTGTGCCAGGTGGTGGAATGGCGGCGCTTCGACCGGCGCAGCCAGGGGTGGAAGGCGATCGATCCGCCGGCGGCGGCGGCGCAGGTGATCCTGAGCCGTGCGGGGACGTGGCCGTTTCCCGTGCTGGCGGGGGTGATTACCACGCCGACGTTGCGGCCCGACGGGTCGGTGCTGATGGCACCGGGCTATGACGCGGCGACGCGGCTGTATCATGTCGACGATCCGACGCTGGAACTGGCGCTGCCGGAGCCGACGCGGGCGGCGGCCGAGGCGGCGCTGGCGTTGCTGGAGGGGTTGCTGGCGGAGTTTCCCTTTGCCGCCGAGGCCGACCGGTCGGTGGCGCTGTCGGCGATCCTGACCACGGTGGTGCGGGGGATGATGCCGGTGAGCCCGCTGTTTGCCTTTCGGGCCAATGCGCCGGGGTCGGGGAAGAGTTTTCTGGTCGATCTGGCCAGCGTGATCGCGACCGGGCGGGTCTGCCCGGTGACCAGTGCGGGCGAGGATGTGGCGGAGATGGAGAAGCGCCTGACCGGGCTGTTGCTGGCGGGCTATCCGATCATGTCGCTGGATAATGTGAACGAGGAGCTGGGCGGGGATCTGCTGTGCCAGGCGACCGAGCGGCCGATCCTGCGGTTGCGCGAGTTGGGGGCGTCTTCCAGCGTCGAGATCGAGAACCGGGCGGTGATCTTTGCCACCGGCAACGCGCTGCGCGTGCGGGGGGACATGACGCGGCGGGCGTTGCTGGCGACGCTGGATGCCGGGATCGAGCAGCCGGAGCTGCGGCGCTTTGCCCGCGATCCGGTGGCCGACATCATGGCCGATCGCGGTGCCTATGTGAGTGCGTGCCTGACGATTCTGCGGGCGTGGATGGGCAGTGGGGAGGTGGTGGAGTTGCCGCCCCTGGCCTCGTTCGAGGGGTGGAGCCGGACCGTGCGAGCGGCGCTGGTGTGGCTGGGGCGGGCCGATCCGTGCCTGAGCATGCAGGCGGCGCGCGAGGACGACCCCGAGCGGGGCGAGTTGCGCGAGATGCTGGGCCTGCTGGCCGACGCGGCGGGGGTAGGGCGGCATTGCGGCCGGACGGTGCGGGAGATCGAGGATCTGTCCGCGCTGGAGCGGCAGGATTCCGCCGGATATCGCGACGGCATGCGGCATCCGGAGTTGCGTGACGCGTTGCTGCGGATTGCCGGTACGCCGGCGGGGCGTGTCAATTCCCGCCGGTTGGGGCGCTGGTTTCTCGCCCGGCGGGGGCGGGTGATCGACGGGCTGAGGATCGTGGAATGCGGGATGGCGCATGGCGGGGTGAAGCGCTGGGCGGTGGAGCGTGTTTGAAGCGGGCTTGTGCCCGCGGTGTCGTTGGTTTGGGGCTGTTGCCGGCAGAGGGGGGTGTTCCTGTGGGCGATGGCTGCCGGTCGTTTGCGGCATCTTGCCGGGGGAAGGGAAAAGGGTGACGCTGGGCGGGAAGGGATATCGTTTCCCTGACGCAATCGGCGGGTCGGCGTAACGAGGCGGGGTATGGAGATAAGGCGCAGCGTTTGCTTCGGAAAGATGAAGATTCTGCCTGCGCTGTTCCTGTGCGTGATACTGGGCGGCTGCTACAGCTATCGGGTGTCGGAACGGGACCGGCAGGCGCGTGTGGCGGCGTATCTGGACGATGTGAAGGCATGCAACGCGCTGTATCCCGAGCGGGTGGGGAATTATCATTCCAATGTGATCTGCGCGAATAATGCTCTGCTGAAACTTTCCCGGCAGCTCGATATCGAGAGCAATGATGTCATCTACATCAACAATACGCGAGAATATCTGGCGTATGAGGTGGATGGCGGGCAGATGGACCGGGAGCGGGCGCTTGCCGTCTTCGACCGGAAGGTACAGGATTATTTCGACCAGAAGCGTGCCGTCATGCAGGGAAGCCGGGGCATTCCGGGATATTACGATACGCCCAATGTCCTGACTGTCCGGGCGGGGATGCCGACCGGGACGAATTGAGGCGCGCTCGGGCGATTGCACGAGGGGGTGAAGCGCATGGGACGGGACCTTCGGATCGGCTGGGGGAGTCGGGTCGCCGGGCTGGCGGCGGCCGTTATTGTCTGCGTTGCTGTGCCGGTGGCGAGCGGGCGTGCCGCGGATGCGCCTCCGCCGCGCCCCACGATGTGGTACTGGCATAACTGGACCGATCATGATGGCATCAGCCACATGACGAAATGTCCGGTGCGGGATTTCGACCTGAAGACCATGTCGGCGCCCGCCGGACCGCAATGGCAGGATCGGCTGAAGAGTGGGCCTGCACAGGTGATCTTTACCGTGCAGCCGGCGCATTGGAACGGCGCCTGGCATCCGGACCCGAAGGTGCAGTGGATCATTCCGTTGCGGGGGACTTGGTATGTGACCGCCATGGACGGGCACAAGGTGGTGATGGGGCCGGGTGAGGTCTCGTTGGGGGAGGATCAGTTGAGCCGGAAGGACCCGCAGGGGCATATCGGGCACGATGCGGGGAATGTGGGGGATGGGCCGGTGGAGTTGATGGTTGTCCAGACGGATGAGGTGCCGACTGTGGATCGGCCTTGTCGGTTTGGGTGAGGGGGGAGGGTGGCGATACGGCTGGCTTGCGGGGGAAAGTTGAATGTCCGTTTTGGGAACTTGCAAACGTAAGGGTTGAATGGCCCGGTTGTAGGCGTGAGCGGAGGAGATCGTGAGCGTTCAGGACTCGCCGATCATATTAGCGTTCCTGTCTTTGGAAGATCTCCGACCATGCTGAAAACCGCTATCCTTGCCGCCGTAACAACTATGATCGCACTCACCACCCCCGCGTCGGCTGAGCAGTCTTCGTGGCGGGGATCTGGGGGCAACGAGTGGGTGTTCGATCTTCCACTTGAAAAAGGGCTGAGCCAGCGCATGCTTTACCTCGCCCCGCCCCGTCCGCGGGCGACATTGATCATGCTGCCAGGCGGCACCGGCAAGGTCGGTGTGCAACGTGACGGCGACCTTCGCCACGATGATAATTTCGTCGTGCGCACACGAGAGGATTGGGTCGCGAGGGGCTATGCCGTGCTGATCCGTGACACCATCGCCCAGGCAAATTTGAGAGGCGCGCGCAGTTCCCCGGCCTATGGCAAGTTGGTCGAAGATCTGGTCGCATATGCCCATAGGCACGTCCAAGCGCCCGTGTTCCTGATCGGCACGAGTCAGGGAACCATCGCGGCGATGAATGGCGCCGCCCGAGCCCGGCCGGACGCGATCTCGGGCGTAGTGCTTACCGAATCCGTCTCCATGCCGGGTCGGCTGAGCACCGAGACTGTCTTCGACGCCAACCCGTCGGCCGTGCGGGTTCCTGCTTTGGTGGTGGCCAACCGCGATGACGCTTGCGACGTGGCTCCTCCTGAGATCGCGCCTCGCATCGTCGCAGCCATGACGCGCTCGCCAGACGCGCGCGTGATCACAGTCAAGGGAGGCTTCGAACGGTCAGCGAAAGCCTGCGGCTCGCTCTCGCCACATGGCTATTATGGCATCGAAAGCGAGGTCGTCGGCGCGATCGCGAGTTGGCTCCGCGAGCACGGCGGCTGATCGGCTTTGAACCAGTCATGTCCGCTATCGGGATGTGGGTCGGAGCGCCCTATGTCTGGACTGAGGCGATAGCGGCCCCTCTGGCTATTTACGGGATGGGTCGAGAATTGGGGATCTGATTGCAAAGATGCTCTGTCGGCGCGGGGTTGGGCCCAACTGACATTCAGGATAGGCCCCGGCGGTGGGAGCGATGGAGATGTACGGTCTCGGCGAGGATCGTCAGGGGGAGAATGATCAGAACCGAGATTGCCGACGGGTGGTGGGATATGGGGCCGCCTTCCAGCAGGCCGGCGGCGCCGTAGAAGCCGAAGGTTGCGCACGGGGTGAGAATTGTGATTGTGGTGCGTTGTGGAAGGCTGTTCGGGAAGAGTTGCCGCAGGGTGGCGGGCATGATTCGTGCGAGGAGCCAGATCAGTACGAGGGCGGTGGGAATGCCAAGCACAAGGAGAATCATCCAGGGTGACCAGCCGAGGCCCCGCTGCATCGAGCCCATGTCGCCATCGCGTGTGAAGGTGCGGATCGGCACGTAGTCGAGGAAGTTGCCGATGCTGGCGACCGTGCACCAATAGGCGAACAGGGCCCAGCCGTATCGTCGGCTTTTTACGGCGCGTTTGTAGCCGATCCGGCTCAGGGGGAGGCTGATGAGGCCGTTGCCCAGGACGAAGCCGGCGGCCGCGATGAGGGCGGCGGCTGTTCCGTGGCCATAGTCGTGTCCGAATAAAAACCCGTGCCGTAGCGGGCCGCTACGGTGGAGATCCGGCTTTCGAGGCCGGTGTATAGGAAGCCGTGCGGCCTCCATTTATGTCGGAGCGTCTGGCCGTGTCTGCGACTGGCCGTCATCCGGCGGGTGCCGGCATGGTGCGCCTGTGGGCCGGGCCTTTCCGGAGCGAGGGAGTGCGTTTCAGGGCGTGGCTGGGGCCGTGGTCTGGGGCGGGGTGGGCCAGGCGTGCATGGCGATGTGGGCGATGGCTTGCAGTCTTTCGCGGGGGGCGCCGTCGCGGGCCTGGAGGGCCATGCCGCGGAGGAGGGCGCTGTAGTAGGCGGCGAGGGAGTCGATGTCGGTTTCGGGGGGGAGGTCGCCGGCTTGCTGGCCTTGGCGGAGGCGGGTGACGAGGGCGGTTTCGGACTGGGTGCGCTGGGTGGCGAGCAGGTCGCGCAGGCGGGCCTGGGTGGGGGGGCATTGGGTGGCGGCGGCGGCGATCATGCAGCCGGTGGGCAGGTCGGTGCGGGTGAATTCGGTGGCGGCCGTCGCCAGCAAGTGCGCGAAGGCGGTGCGGGTGTCGGTCGGCTGGTCGAGGATGGTGGAGAACCAGGTGCCGACCAGCTTGAGGTAGGCGGCGATGGCCTCCTGATACAGGGATTCCTTGCTGCCGAAGGCGTTGTAGAAGCTGGACGCGCTGATGCCCATCGCGGCGGTCAGGTCGTCGAAGCTGGTGCCGTCATAGCCGCGGTCCCAGAACAGGCGCATCGCCGTGCACAGGGCCTGCGCCCGGTCGAAGGATTGCGGGCGGCCCCGGCCGCGCCGGGTGGGGGCGGGCGAGGGGGAAGCGGCGATTATTTTTGTAGTCATCGCTCCATAAATCCTTGAATGCCGGGATGCGTCTCTCAATATGCCTCATGTTGGAGTGGTCGCTCCACATTTTAACCATCCGTTTTCGCAAACCGGGCATGAGGGGCAGAGGCGCTTCCCGGCCCAGCAGAGGCATGGACCCATGAGCAAGCTTTCAGGAAAAGTCGCGATCGTTACCGGTGCCTCCAAGGGGATCGGTGCCGGGATCGCCAGGGCGCTGGCGGCGGAAGGGGCGGCCGTGATCGTCAATTATGCGTCGAGCAAGGCGGGGGCCGATGCGGTGGTCTCGGCCATTGCCGAGGCCGGAGGGAAGGCGGTGGCCGTGCATGGCGATGTCTCGCGCAGGGACGACGCGCAGGCCCTGGTCGCGGCCGCGATCGGGCAGTTCGGCCGGCTGGATATTCTGGTCAACAATTCCGGCGTCTACGAATTCGCGCCGATCGAGGAGATCACCGAGGAGCATTTCCACCGGCAGTTCAACGTCAACGTGCTGGGGCTGCTGCTGACGACGCAGGCGGCCGTCGCGCATCTGGGGGCCGGGGGGAGCATCATCAATATCAGCTCCGTCGTCTCACGCGTGACGCCGCCCAATTCGGCGGTCTATACCGGCACCAAGGGGGCGGTCGATGCCATTACCGGGTCGCTGGCGCGCGAGCTGGGGCCGAAGCAGATCCGGGTGAATGCCATCAATCCGGGCCTGATCGAGACCGAAGGCGCGCGGGCCGCGAATGTCGTCGGGTCGGAGATGGAGCAGGCCATCGTGGCGCAGACGCCACTGGGCCGTGCGGGCCAGGTCGGCGATATCGCGCCGCTGGCGGTGTTTCTGGCGTCGGACGATGCCGGGTGGCTGACCGGGGAAACGCTGATCGCCTCCGGCGGGCTGCGCTGACGCGAGGCCGGCCCGGTGCCGGTGGCGCCGGGCCAAGACCCCGCCGGCCTGGGGTGTGCCGCCGGGTGGCGGGCATAAAAAAACCGCCCCGAAGGGCGGTTTTCCGAGGGTGCCGCTGGCGGAACCTTCACGCAGCCTTGAGATTGACCGCGGACTTCTTGCCGTTGCGGCCAGCCTCGATTTCATACGAAATCTTCTGGCCCTCGTTGAGGGTGGCCATGCCAGCGCGCTCGAGAGCGGTGATGTGGACGAACACGTCCGCAGTGCCGTCTTCAGGCTGGATGAAGCCGAAGCCTTTGGTGGAGTTGAACCATTTTACGGTGCCTGTTGTCATAACGAGGCTCCTTTACTTTAGTGCGGTGGTGCATACAAAACGTGTACGCAATCGTAACTTGTCACGGGACAGCGCCGACGCAACGCGCATCGGAGATCCTCATAAAAGCATCCACCGTCGCTATCTACACATGAATAAATTCAAGAAGCAAGTTAAAAAATGGTTGCCCCGGCGGGGGTAATTACATGGAAATATTTTCTATATCGTTGATTATATGCGCCGTTATCCGAAAAAATTGTGAAAAACCGTAATCGTTCGCGATAAAAATTCTCCATCCGGGAGCTGGTGGGTTGGGTGGGAATGGTGAGGTTGTGGCCGTCATGGGGTGGGAACTGGCAGGGCCAATCACAGGCGGCCGGTGGTCGGGGACCCGACTTTCCCACCTAACCACCGGCTGGATGCGTTCTCCCGGAGCCTGACCGCATTTTCGGTCAGGCTAGTGGGGGCGGGGGGAGAGGTCGACGCGGTTCCGGCCCGACTGCTTGGCGCGGTACAGGGCCTGGTCGGCGCGGCGGGTGAGGGTGTCCACGTCGTCGGATTGCGTCGACAGGGCGAGGCCGATGCTGCATGTGACCGGGAACTGGTGCTGGTCGAAGCCGATGGGGGCGTCGGCCACATGCCGGCGGATGCGTTCGCTGACGGACAGGGCCTCGGCCATCGGGACGTCGAACATCCGGCGGGCCAGGCGGGTGATGCGGTCGAACCGTTCCTCGGCCGGGGTGCCCAGCAGCCGGACCCGTTGGACGGCGGCGAGGCGTTGGGCATCGTGCGGAGTGTGGGGCGCGGGCGGCATGGGGCGATCCGTGCTGGGCGTGGTGTGTGGTGGCCTTCACGCTAGCCCGGTGCCGCGCCGGCTGGAAGATGACATGGCGGGAAGCACCCTTGCCGCCTGCGTGGGGGCGGAGCGGGGCACGGAGTGCGGGCAGGGGATGGAAATCCTGTTTTTTCGTGTTTCCGCAAAAAACAAACCAAACCCTACGGCGGATGGCGGCCAGGAATAAGGATATCCGGGCCCCCGGATCGGGCGATATGCTTGGCGCCATGTGAGGGGGAGGAGCGCGATGGCGGCGGGCGCGGACGGGACGCTGACGACGCGCGGGTTGACTGTGCGGCAGGCGCGGTTCGTCGCGGAATATCTGGTGGACCTGAACGCGACGCAGTCGGCGGTGCGGGCGGGGTATGGCGTGGGGTATGCGCGCCGGCACGCGTGGAAATTGCTGCGGTCGGCGCGGGTGATGGAGGCGATCCGGCAGGCGGAGGCGGCGCGGGAGGCGCGGACGAAGTTCAGCCAGGACCGGGTGATTGCGGAACTGACGCGGCTGGCGTTCTACGATGTCGGCACCATTGCCGCGCATCCGCTGAACGGGCCGGAGGATATTGCGACGTTGCCGGAGGAGGTGCGCGCGGCCGTGACGGGCTGGTCGTGGGACAAGGCGGGGAATTTTACGGTGCGGCTGGCGCCGCGCACGCCCAGCCTGGACCTGCTGGCGAAGCATTTCGGCCTGCTGAAGGATGTGAAGCAGCATCTGGGCCGAGACGGCAAGCCGGTGGACCCACCGGGCCTGTACACGGTCGTCGTCCGCTAGGCGCCTGACCGGACATGTGGGCTGGTGAGCGAGAGTGCCGCCGGCGCGCATTTACGGTCAGGCTCCAACAGGGGTGAAGGGGACGAGTGTCCCCTTCCGGGTGCGGGGCAGGGCCCTGCGAACAGATCGGGGAAAGACGATGATGCGACAGCACAAGGAACTGGCCGAGGGCGAGACGATTCCCGGCGAGACCCAGGATTTCGGCGTGGAAAAGCTGGCCGGTATCCAGAACCGGAAAACCGATGGCGGTATCCTGAAGGACCATGAGCGCGCGGCCGCCCCCGCGCCGCGCCCGCGTGGCGGGCGAATGGGGGTGGCGCCGCTGCCCGACCACGGCCCGCATCGCGTGGGGAAGGGGCGCTGAGGGCGCCGGTGCGGCGTGCTGGGGTATAATCGGGAGTCGGTGCCCACCATCCGGCGCTTCATGGAATCGGATGCCTTCATCAGGGGATTGATGGGGCCGTTCGGGTCCGGGAAAAGTTCCGGCTGTGTCTGGGAGATCGTGCTGCGGGGGTTGCGGCAGGCGCCGGGGGCGGATGGGGTGCGGCGGTCGCGCTGGGCGGTGATCCGCAATTCGTATCGCCAGCTTGAGGACACCACCATCCGCACCGTGCACCAGTGGTTTCCGCCGACGCGGTTCGGGCGGTGGAAGCCGACCGAGCATTCCTATGTGATCAACCGCATGGTGGCGGAGGGGGACGAGAAGCCGGCCGAGATCGAGCTGCTGTTTCGTGCGCTCGACCGGCCGGACCAGGTGGGGAACCTGCTGTCGCTGGAGCTGACCGGGGCGTGGGTGAACGAGGCCCGCGAGGTGCCGTGGGCGATCATCGAGGCGGTGCAGGGGCGCGTGGGGCGGTATCCGGCGCGGCGCGACGGCGGGGCGACGTGGTCGGGCGTGATCATGGATACCAACCCGCCGGATGCGGAATCGGACTGGTACCGGTTCTTCGAGGAAAAGGACCATCGGGAGGCGGTGGCGGCGCTGGCGCAGGTGATTCCGGGGATGAGCGTGGAGGGATTCGCGCGGATCTTTCGCCAGCCCAGCGGGCGGGCGGTGGAGGCCGAGAACCTGGACAATCTGCCGCCCGGTTACTACCAGCGGCTGGCGGTCGGGAAAAGCGACGAGTGGAACAAGGTTTATATCGACGGGGATTACGGGTTCGTCATGGAAGGGCGGCCGGTCTTCGGCGAATATAACGATGGGTTCCATTGCCGGGAGTGCCGGACGGTGCCGGCGCTGCCGGTGTATCGGGGGTGGGATTTCGGGCTGACGCCGGCCTGCGTCTTTACCCAGATGCTGCCCTCGGGCCAGTGGATCGTGGTGGACGAGCTGGTGTCGGACGCCATGGGGATCGAGCGGTTTGCCGAGATCGTGGCGCGGCATGCGGCGCAGCATTTTCCCGATACGCGGTTTGTCGATATCGGCGATCCGGCGGGGATGCAGAAGGCGCAGACCGACGAGCGGACCTGTTTCGAGATCCTGCATGCGCGGGGGATTGCCATCGAGCCGGGCATGCAGACGCTGGCGATCCGCCTGGAGAGCGTGCGGCGGCCGTTGCGCACGCTGCTGGACGGGGCGGCGCCGGGCTTTGTGCTGCATCCGCGCTGCACCACCACGCGGCGGGCGCTGATGGGCGGATACCAGTATCGGCGCATGCAGGTGAGTGGCGAACGCTATACCGACCGGCCGGAGAAGAACCGGTGGTCGCATGTGATGGACGCGCTGCAATACGTGGCGACGCGGCTGTTCGGCCCGGAACTGCGCGGGGCCGGCGGGGCGGAGGCGGACGATATCTGGCGGGACCTGCCCGATGACGGGCGGACGCGATCGAGCATTACGGGGTACTGACATGGCTGGACTGGTGATACCGGCGCATCTGGGGCTGGGGCGGCGGGATTGCCGCCAGTGCCGCCACCATGGCGTCGAGGGGAGCGATGTGGTCTGCCGGCGCTATCCGCCGCAGGTGACGGTGGTGCTGGTGCCGCAGGGGGCGCCGCGCGTGGGGCAACTGGCGCCGCAGCCCTTTGCCACCTTTCCGCCGGTGGTGCCCGAGCATGTGTGCGGCGAGTTCTCGCCCGGTGGGGAGGGACGCTGAGCATGGATGGGGAGGAGATGGACGGGCCGGTTGTGGACGGGTCGGTTGTGGACGGGCCGGGCGCGGATGGGCCCGACATGGAACTGGCGGCGCTGTTGCGCCGCTGGATCGAGATCCCGAACATTGCGGTGGAGCTGGACGAGGCGCGGCTGGGGCAGGTGGCCGACCGGGTGGCGCGGGACTGGCGGGCCGACGAGGCCACGCGTGCCGAGTGGAAGGAAAATTGCCGCCGCTGGCTGGACCTGGCGCAGCAGGTGGCCGAGCCGAAGACCTATCCCTGGCCCGGGGCATCGAACGTGATCTATCCGCTGCTGACGGTGGCGGCGGTGCAGTTTGCCGCGCGGGCCTATCCGGGCATCGTGCGCGACCGGGACGTGGTGCGCGGGACCGTGCTGGGCGACGATTCCGGGGTGCCGATGCCCGATCCTCTGCGGCCCGGGCAGGTGCTGACGGGGCCGGACGGGGCGCCGCTGTGGCTGGTGCCGCCGGGGGCGAAGCGGGCGCGGGCGACGGCGATCGGCCGGCATATGAGCTGGCAATTGCTGGACGAGATGGCGGAGTGGGAGGAGCAGACCGACAAGCTGCTGCTGAAACTGTCGATTGTCGGCACCATGTTCCGCAAGACCTATTTCGACCCCGCGTTGCAGCGCAATGTCAGCGAGACGGTCGACCCCTTGCGGCTGTGCATCGACTATCACGCCAAATCCTTTGCCACCGCGCCGCGGATTACCGAGGAGATCGATCTCTATCCTTGGGAGATCGAGGAGCAGATCCGTGCCGGGCTGTTCCTGGAGCAGGATTATGGCGGCAACCACGAGGCCGGCGAGGACAGCGATGCGCCGGTGACGTTCCTGGAGCAGCATCGGCGGCTGGACCTGGATGGGGACGGGTATGCCGAGCCCTATATCGTGACGATTGCCCGCGATTCCGGGAAGCTGGCGCGCATTGCCGCCGGGTTCGACATGGATGGGGTGATGTTCGATGCGCACGACCATCGTATCCGGCGGATCGAGGCGATTTCCTACTACACCAAATTCTCGTTTATTCCGTCGCCGGATTCCGCGATCTACGATATAGGATTCGGCACGCTGCTGCATCCCCTGAACGCGGCGGTGAATACCAGCCTGAACCAGATGTTCGATGCCGCCCATCTGGCCAATGCCGGGGGCGGGTTCGTGGGCTCCGGCATGTCGCTGAACACGGGGTCGGTGCGGTTTCAGGTCGGCGAATACAAGGTGGTGAATACGCCGGGTGCCACGCTGCGCGAGAACCTGGTGCCCTTGCAGTTTCCCGGGCCGAATCCGGTACTGTTCCAGCTTCTGGGGTTTCTGGTCGATGCCGGGCGGGAGATTGCCTCGGTCAAGGATATTCTCTCGGGCGCCATGCCGGGGGGGAATGTCTCCGGCATGCTGGGGCTGGCGGTGATCCAGCAGGGGCTGAAGGTCTTCAGTGCCATCTTCAAGCGGATTCATCGCAGTCTGGGCGGGGAGTTTCGCAAGCTCTACCGGTTGAACCGGCTGTATCTGCCCGACGAATCGGGCTTTCGGGACGGCAGCGCGTTCTTTCGCGTCACCCGCGCCGATTACGAGCAGGGGGGCGGGGTGGAACCGGTGTCGGACCCCGAGATCGTCACCGACATGCAGCAGCTGGCGCGCGCCAATTTCCTGCTCGCCTTCAAGGACGACCCGTGGTGCGACGGGCATGAAATCCGCCGCCGTGCCTTCGAGGCCGCCGCTATCGGGCTGGTGGACAAGGTGCTGCGGCCCGCGCCCGCGCCCGATCCGGTGGCCGTGGCACGGGCGGCGGAGCTGGACCTGCGGGCCCGGCGCGAGGCGCGGGAGATGGAGATGCGGGCGGGGAATGAGGCGGTGGAACAGGTCTCGACACTGGCTGAGGCGGCTTTGCGGCTGGCTCAGGCCCGGAAGGTCGAGCGGGGGTGAGGGATGTTCTTTTTTTGAAAAAAAAGAACCAAAAAAACTTTTGATCTGTTTGGGTTTGGTGGGGTTGGCGGGTTTGGGGTGACGGCGGGCGGTATTCCTGTATTTTTTTATAAAAGACTATGGATTTTTTGGAATACTGCCTCTCGATCCGGATGCTATAGCGAAACGTCTAAAAGTCTTTTTGCTTCTTTTTCTTCAGAAAAAGAAGAGCCACCAACAAAGGAATACTCCCCGATGAAACAGCGTCAGGCGATGTTGGAGGATCTGTCGGAGGAGGCGTTTTGGGCCTGGCGGCATCATCCGGTGACGCGGGCGGTGCGTCTGTTTCTGGCGGATTATGGCGAGAGCATCGAGCAGCGGATGCTGGGCCAGTGGCGGGCGGGGACGATCACGCTGGCGCAGGAGCATGAGGCGCGCGGGCGGGCGGCGCTGGCGGCCGAGATGGCCGAGCTGCAATGGGCGGCGATGCGGGCGTTTTACGGCCAGGGGCCGGGAGAGAAGGAGGGTGGCGATGCGTGAGGGACGCATTCTGAAATTCGACCAGCAGGAATTCGTGGTTTCGGACTGGGACGGGGTGAATCGGGCGGGGTATGTGCCGCTGGACGACAAGATCCTGGTGCTGGCGGATGTGCATGCCGAGATGACCAGCGGCGCGGTGCAGTTGCCGGCGGAATATGTGGAGCGCCAGACGCTGGCGGCCGAGCACGGCACCGTGATTGCGGTGGGGCCGGCGGCGTTTCGCTGGAACGACGACGGCACCCGGCAGTGGGTGGGGCGGATTCCGGCGGCGGGGGACCGGGTTTATTTCGAGCGATATGCCGGGCAGTTGCTGAAGGGCGAGGATGGGCGGCTGTATCGGCTGATGTCGCAGCGCTGCATTGCCGCGATCGCGGCGGCGGATGGCGGGGTGGCGGAGCAGGAAGGGGAGCTTGCATGATGGATGGGCGCGAAGAGGGCGTGGATGCGGGCGTGCATGTGGATGTGCATGCGGACGTGTCGCCGGAGGGCGGGAGCCCCGGGCAGGTGCGTGGGGACGATGCGCCGGAGGTGGCGGCGGCTGTGGAGGTGGATGCGGACCCGGAGGTCGAGGCGCAGGCGCGGCGAATGGGCTGGGTGCCGCGCGACGATTTTCGTGGCGATGCGGAGAAGTGGCGGCCGGCGCGGGATTTCCTGGACCGGGGGATGAACCTGCTGCCGGTGTTGCAGCAGCAATATCGGGCGCTGGATGGGCGCTATGCCAGCATGCAGGCGCAGTTGCGCGACAGCCAGAAGGCGCTGGCGGACCTGACCGAGCGGACGCGGCGGGCCGACGAGCGGGCGTATCAGCGGGCCGTGCGCGATATCGAGGGCCGGCGGCAGGCGGCGGTGGCCAGCGGGGATACGACCGCGTTTGCGGTGGCCGAGCGGGATTTGCAGGATCTGCGGGACACGGCGCCGTTGCCGGCGGCGGATGCGGTGGCGGCTCCTGCGCCGGTTCCGGTGGAGCGGGTGGAGGCGATGCCCACCGAGATCATGGATTTCGTGCAGGCGAATCCGTGGTTTTCGCGCAATGCGGAGGCGCGGCAGGATGCGATTGCGATCCAGTCGGCGGTGGACCGGCAGCATCCGGGGCTGAGCCTGGCGGAACGGCTGGAGATTACGCGGCGCAAGGTGCGGCAGTTGCATCCGGCCCTGTTCGAGAACAGGCGGCGGGAGGCGCCGCCGCCGGTGAGCCCGTCGCGTGGCGAGGGTGGGCGCGGGGGCAATCCGCGCGGGTTCGATGCGCTGCCGGCGGAGGCGCGGCGGGAATATGACCGCTATGCCCGCGCGCTGTCGGGCAAGGGCAAGCCGCTGACGAAGGACGAGTGGGCCGGTTATTACTGGGAGAACGAAGCATGAGCGAGGACACACGCGGGCGCGTGCCGCTGAACGAGGCGGCGCGGAGCCGGGCGGCGCAGGGGGCTGCATCGGGTGGTGGTGCGGGTGGTGGTGCGCCGGGGGCGGCGGGGCGGCGTGTGCCCTCGCGCCGGCCGTTCGGACTGCGGGAGCAGAAGCTGGCGTACCCGGATCGCCAGGGGTACCATCGGCACTGGTTCAACGACGAGCCGGGGCGGATCGCGCGGGCCGGGGATGCGGGCTATGCCCAGGTGATGGACGAATCGGGAAAACCCGTGAGCATGACAGTGGGTGTCGCGCGCGGGGGCGGGGCGCAGATTGCGTACTTGATGGAGATCCCGGCCGAGTGGTATCGGGAAGACATGGCCGCGCAGGAATCGGGACATCGGGAATTGATGGACCAGATCAGGGAAGGGCGCGTGCCCGGCGGGCCGACCGGGGCGGACCGGCAGGCGCAGTATGTGCCGCGGGATGTCGGGATTTCGATCCGGGAGGAGCGGCGGTAGGAAGGGGTTCTTTTTTGAAAAAAAGAACCAAAAAACTTTTGATTTTTTGGGTTCGGGTTCCGGCGTGAGGTAGGGCGGAGCTTGGACCGGCGTTTTTGATCTGATAAAGACTATGGATTTTTAGGAATACAGCCTCGCCACCCGGGTGGTAGAGCTAAACTTTCAAAAGTCTTTTTGCTTCTTTTTCTTCAGAAAAAGAAGAACCCAGGCAGCACAACAGGCAAGGACGACCCGGCGGGCGCATCACGCGTCTGCCGCCCTTTCACCCGTGCAGAGGTCTGCCCGATGAATTCCAATACTCCATTCGGCCTGCGGCCGATGGCTTATGCGTCCGGCGCGCCGTATGCCGGCGGTGTGCAGGTTTATTATGTGCCGGCGAGCAATCCGACGCCGTTGTTCCTGGGCGATCCGCTGGTGGTTCTGTCGGGGGCGGATGCCAATGGCGTGCCGGCGGTGGGGATTGCCGCTGCCGGGGCGTCCGGCGTGATCACCGGGGCGATGCAGGGCATTGCCAGCAATGCCGGCGAGTTGGTGCTGCCGCTGTTGCAGAACCAGGCGCCGTATCTGCCGGCGGGGCAGGCGGCCTATGTCTATGTGGCCGACGATCCGAATCTGGTGTTTGCGGTGCAGGAGGATTCGGTGGGGGGCGCGCTGGCAGCCAGTGCGGCCTCGGGTAATGTCGACCTGGTGGCCGGGGCGGGATCGACCGTGTCCGCCCAGTCGGGCTGGCAGATCCAGTCCAGCAGTGCCGGGACGGCGGCCACGGGGCAGATGCGCATTCTGCGGGCGTATCAGGCGATCGACAATGCGATCGGCGCCAATGCGAAGTGGCTGTGCCGCATCAATCTTCATTCCATCACCAGTACGCTCGGCGTCTGAGGAGTTCGATCAATGGCCATCATTACGACGGGCGCCCATCCCAAGGCCCTGTGGCCCGGCATCAAGGCCTGGTGGGGGCGCAGCTATGACGAGCATCGCGTCGAATATATGGATCTGTTTGACAAGCAGACCTCGGACAAGGCGTATGAGGAGGAGGTCGAGATCACCGGCTTCGGCCTGGCGCCGGTGAAGCCGCAGGGGCAGCAGATCTATTACGACACGGAATCGCAGGGGGCGGTCAGCCGGTTTACCCATGTCGCCTACGCGCTGGGCTATATCGTGACCTACGAGGAGCTGCGCGACAATCTGTACGAGGCGGTGTCGAAGCGCAGGGCGGCGCAGCTGGCGTTTTCGATGCGCCAGACCAAGGAAAACGTGCTGGCCGGGATCTATAACATGGCGTTCTCGGCCGGGGCGCTGGGGGGCGACGGGGCGCCGCTGATCTCGGACAGTCATCCGACGCTGGCGGGCAGCCAGTCGAACCTGCTGGGGACGGCGGCGGACCTGTCGGAGGCGGCGATCGAGGATCTGACGGTGCAGATCATGCAGTGCCAGAACAATCGGGGGATGCGGATCTCGGCGCTGCCGCGCACGCTCAACGTGCCGTCGGCGCTGTGGTTCGAGGCCAACCGGGTGTGCAACTCGGTCCTGCAGAACGATACGGCGAACAATGCCATCAACGTGCTGCGCGCCACCAATGCGTTCCCCGAAGGTATCAAGCTGAACCATTACTTCACCAGCCAGACGGCATGGTTCATCCGGACCAATGTGCCGAATTCGCTGACCTATTACGAGCGGGATCCGATCTCGTTCGATCAGGACAACGATTTCGACACGCGGAATGCCAAGGCGGCCTGCTACGAGCGCTATTCCGGCTATTGGGCGGATTGGCGGGGGTTGTATGGGACACCTGGGGTTTGAGGGAAGAGTCTTCTTTTTCTGAAGAAAAAGAAGCAAAAAGACTTTTATTTGTTTGGTGTAGAACGGGCGGGTAAAGGTCTTTTTCCTTAACGATAAAAAGTTTTTTGGTTCTTTTTTTCAAAAAAGAACAGAACGCTTCCAAATGGAGAAGACCAGATGACCAAACGCAAACCGACCCCCGTCACCCCCCGCCGCGCCGGCGTGGTGGAGGTGCACCACCATTACCACGGCACCATGCCGGCCGAGCCGAAGGCCAAGCCGGTGCCGGTTCGCCGCAAGCCGGCGCCGACGCGCCGGGGCTGACGGAGTGCGCGCAGCCGGCGGTGCCGGCTGCGCCTGGGTGCCGGGAGGGTTGAATGGCGGATGTGACGAATGTTCAGGTGATTGCGAACGGTCCGCGCAACCTGATCGTCAGGGTGACGGATGTGAGCGACGGCACCGGGCTGGCGGCGATGAAGATCGTGGATGCGCAATCCATGGTGTTTTCGGTCGGCGGAGAGGCGCCCGGCGTGCATCTGAAGGTGCGGCGCATTGTCTATGACGTGCACGGCATGGTGGCGCGGCTGCAATGGGATGCGGCGGAGCCGGTGGACCTGGCGACGCTGTCGGGCTTCGGGCATCTGGATTTTCGCCGTTTCCAGGGCATTCCCAATCCGAGGGCGCCGGGGGCGAGCGGGTCGATCCTGCTGACGACGATGGGAGCCGTGGCGGGCAGCACGGTTACGATCGACCTCGAGATGATCAAGGGTGTGCCGCAATCGTGACGGGAGAGGCGGTGTGAGCGAGCCCTGGCGCTATCGGCCCGGCGACCATTACGTGCTGGACGACCTGTCGGGTTTCAAGATCCGGCGGTCGCGGGCGCGCACCATCCCCGGGGGGCAGACCGGGCAGGCGCTGGTGGATGGGCGGCGGTGGGAGGCGCAGCAGCCGCAGGATTTCGTGCGCGGGGTGGCGGACGAGCAGGGTGTGGATGTGGCGCGTCCGCGCCAGGAAAACCGGTTTGTCGTGGTGGGGACCAGTGTGAGCGCGCCGGTTGCCGCCGGCGGTGCCGTGGTGCCGGTCGTGTCGAACTGCGGGTTTGCGGTCGGCGACCGGATCCAGGTCATGCTCGACCGGGGCGAGAATGTCGTGGCGACGATCGTGGCGGTCGGTGGGGGAACGCTGGAGATCGCGCCCGCATTGCCGGGTGCGGTGGGGTTTCTGGGCGGAGGGATGGAGAACATGGTTCTGAAATTGGTGCCGGATTCGTCTTCATCCTTTCTGCCGTCTGAGGGCGGCGTATGACGACCGGCGGGAGCGCGGGCTGGAACCCCGGGATTGCCGATATCATCAACGGTGCGCTGCGGCTGATCGGTGCGATTGCCAGCGGGGAGGTGCCGCCGGCGAACGAATACCAGGATGCGCTGTCGTCGCTGAACGGGCTGATCAAGGCGTGGCAGGCGTCGGGCGTGCATGTCTGGGCGCAGGCCGAGGGGACGGTGTTTCTCCAGCCCGGGCAGGCGCAGTATGGCATCGGCGTGGGCAGCACCGACCATGCCGCGCAATCCTATGCCGGCACGACGGCGAGTGTGCCGGCGGCGGCGGGGGCCGCGCAGGTGACGGTGGCGACGGTGGCCGGCATCGAGGCCGGGAGCCGGATCGGGATCGGCCTGGATGCGGGGGGCCTGTTCTGGACGTCCGTGCTGTCGGTGGCGGGTAGTACGGTCTATCTGGCGTCGGTTCTGCCTGGGCCGGTGTCGGCGGGGGCGATGGTGATCGGCTGTGGCGCGCCGCTGGCGCGGCCGTTGAAGGTGATCGGGGCGCGGGCCGTCGTTCTGGTGACCGGGGTGGAGACGCCGCTGATCCCGATGTCGCGGCTGGATTATGCGAACCTGTCGGGCAAGGGGGCGCCCGGTGGGGTGCCGGCGCAATATTTCTATGATCCGCAGTTGGAAAACGGGATCTTCAGTGTCTATCCGGCGCCGGTGGATGCGGGGATTGCGGTGACGTTTACGTGCCAGCGGCCGTTGCAGGATGTCGCCGGTGCGGCCGATAGCGCCGATGTGCCGCAGGAATGGATTTCCGCGTTGCGCTTTGCGCTGGCGGTGGAACTGGCGCCGGAATATGACTGCCCGGCCCAGCGTTTCGAGATGCTGAAGGCGATGGCGGCGGAGAAATTCGCCGTGGTTGCGCAGTGGGATCGGGAGCCGGCGGGTACCGGCACCTCTTCGTTCAGTCAGCCGGTCTATCAGATTATTGCCGGGGCGCTGCGGCTGTGCGGGGCCGTGGGGGCGCAGGATGTGCCTCGGCTGGGGCTGGTGGAGAACGCTTTTGCCGCGCTGAATGCGATGGTGCAGGGGTGGCAGGTCAGCGGGCTGCATGTGTGGGCGCAGACCGAGGGGGTGCTGTTTCTTCAGGCGGGGCAGGGGAAGTATGCGATTGGGGCGACTTCGGCCGATCATGCTTCGCAGGGGTTTGTGCAGGGGCAGCTTGGTGGGGCTGCTGCGGCTGGCGCCGTGGTGCTGTCCGGCGTGTCTGGCGGCGGGTTTGCGGTGGGCAATCCGGTCGGGGTTGTGCTGGGTGACGGGACCGCGTTCTGGAGCGTTATTGCGGCGGTGTCTGCGGGTGGGGTGACGCTGGCGCAGCCTTTGCCGTCTTCGGCGGGGGCTGGGGCGCTGGTGGTGTCTTATGCCACGGCTTTTGCGCGGCCGTTGCGGGTGATCGGGGCGCGGGTGGTGGATCTGGGGTCGGGGGTGGAGACGCCGCTGATTCCGATGTCGCGGCTGGATTATGCGAATTTGTCGGGGAAGGCGGTGCCGGGGGGGAATCCGGCGCAGTTTTTCTATGACCCTCAGCTTGAGCTGGGGGCGTTGAGTGTTTATCCGGCGCCGGCTTCCGGGCTGAGTGTGGTGAAGTTTACGGCGCAGCGGCAGTTGGTGGCGTTTGAGACCCTGGCGTCGGTACCGGATTTTCCGCCGGAATGGCTGGCGGCGTTGCGCTTTGGCCTGGCGGTGGAGATTGCGGCGGAATATGACTGTCCGGCCGAGAAGCTGGCGGGGCTGAAGCAGGCATTCGACGAGAAATTTGCCGTTGTGACGCGCTGGGATAGCGAGGCGCAGGGGACGAGCACGTCGCCGTTCGGTCAGCCGGTTTACCAGATGATCGCGGGGGCGTTGCGGCTGTGTGGGGCCGTGGGGGCGCAGGATGTGCCGCGGCTGGGGCTGGTGGAGAATGCGTTCATCTCGCTGAATGCGATGGTGCAGGGGTGGCAGGCTTCGGGGATTCATGTGTGGGCCGAGGAGGAGTGCACCCTGTTCCTGCAACCGGGGCAGGTGCGGTATCTGATCGGTGCCGGGTCGCCGGATGCGGTGGCGGTCGGCAGCCAATGCGTCGAGACGGTGCTGGCGGCGGATGGGGCGGCGGCGCAGGTGACGGTGGGGGCGGCGGGTGCTGTTGCCGCCGGCTGGCGGGTCGGCATCTGGCTGGATGGCGGGCGGGTGTTCTGGACCAGCATTGCGGCGGTTGCGGGAGGAGGGCTGACGCTGGCCGCCGCATTGCCGTCCGCAGCGTCGGCCGGGGCGCGGGTCGTGGCCTATCCGGCGCCGATGGTGCGGCCGTTGCGGGTGCCGGCGGCGCGGCGGCGCCAGTTCGCGGGGGCGGGGGGGCAGGCGATCGAGATCCCGCTCGTGCCGATGTCGCGCCTGGATTACGCGAATATTCCCAACAAGACGGTGCCGGGCGTGGTGACGCAGTTCTTCTATGACCCGCAGTTGGGGGCGGGGGTGCTGCATGTGTGGCCTGCGCCCTCGGACAATGGCAGTGCGGTGGCCTTTACCGCGCAGCGGCCGCTGGTGCCGTTTGCCGACCTGTCTTCGGTGCCGGATTTTCCGGACGAGTGGCTGGCGGCGATGCGCTGGAACCTGGCGGTGGAACTGTGGCCCGAATATAACGGATCGGGGAAAATGGCAGGAAATACGGCGCAGTATGCGGTGCTGAAGCAGGAGGCCGTCAGCAGGCTGATGGTGGCGCAGGGCTGGGACCGGGAGTCGCAATCGGTGCTGTTCGGGGCCGGTGCGGGGCCGGCCGGGCGCGCGGGGTAACGGCGATGGCGGTCCAGCAGGTGGCATTTGCCGCGCAATCGTACCAGGCGCATTCGGTGGCGCTGGATGCGCAGCGCTGCGTCAATTTCTATGCCGAATATGCGCCGAAGGATGCCAAGGCGCCGGTGCCGGTCTGGGGCTGTCCGGGCATGGTGGCGTTTGCGCAGTGCGGGGCGGGGCCGGTCTGGGGCATGTGCCTGATGGGCGGGGCGCTGTATGTGGTCTCGGGCCAGGCGCTGTACCGGGTCGATGCCGACGGGTCGAGCGTCGTGCTGGGGGCGACCTGGGTGACGGGGCCGGTGTCGATGGATACCAACGGCACCGACCTGGTGTGGGTGGATGGGGAATCCGGCTGGTCCTATTCGGTGGCCGGGGGCGTGCAGCGGATTGTCGACGAGAATTTCTATCCGGCGGATTTGGTCGTCTATTTCGATACCTATTTCGTCTTCAACCGGTCCGGGACGCAGGAATTCTTTCTCTCGCCGCAGGAGGGGGTGACGCCGTTCGACGGGACGATGTTCGCCTCCAAGGAGGCCACGGCCGACCCGCTGCTGGCGATCGTGAATTCGCACGAGCAGCTCTATCTGTTCGGCGCGGCGCGGACCGAGATCTGGTACGATGCGGGGAGTGCCGCGCCGTCCTTTCCGTTCCAGCGGTTCGACGGGGCGTTCATCCAGCGGGGCATCGCCGGGACGCATGCGCATTGCCTGGAGGATAATACCGTCTTCTTCCTGGGCGATGACGGGATGTTCTATCGGTTGTCCGGCTATCAGCCGCAGCGGATTTCGACCCATGCGATCGAGGGGGCGTGGCAGGCCTATCCCACGCGGGCGGATGCGCGGTGCTTCAGCTATACGCTGGAGGGGCATAAATTCGTCACCCTGCTGTTTCCCTCGGCTGCCGCGACCTGGGTGTACGACGTGGCGACCGGCCTGTGGCACGAGCGGGAATCCTGGGCCGGCAGCGATGCCGGCAGTTCGATCGGCCGCTGGCGGGCCAATTGCGCGATCATGGCCCATGGGCGGGTGCTGGTCGGCGATTGCCTGAGCGGCACGGTCGGGGCGCTGAATCCGCTGGTCTATACCGAGCTGGGGGCGACCATGCGCGGGCTGCTGGCCGCGCCGCCGGTGCAGGGGCTGCGCGGGCGGGTCTTCATGCGGCGGTTCGAGCTGGATGTGGAGACCGGGGTCGGGCTGCCCGGCTCGGCCCCGGCGCGCAGCGTGACCTACCAGCCGCAGGGGGTGGGCATTACGACGCCCGTGGCGCTGACGCGGTCCGCCGCGCCGGAGGGCATGGCGCCGGCGCTGGCGAACCTGCTGGTCAGCCTGTGGGTGGACCTGCCGGACGATGGGGCGCCGCGCGGGCTGATGCTGGGCAATGGGGAGGCGACGGACGGCCAGCCGGGTTTTTTTGTCGGCATCGCCAATGACGATACGCAGGCCGGGGCGCAGATCGTGGTGCGTGCCACGGACGTGCTGGGGCGGGCGATCGTGACGGCCTGCTATGGTTTTGCCGGCTGGGGGGCGGGGTGGGTGAACCTGATCCTGTCGCTGTCGCCGGGCGCGCAGCAGGTGCAGCTTCTTGCGGATGGGGTGGCGCTGGTGCCGGCCTCGGTCGTGTGGTCGTCGGCGGCGCCGATCGGCAATCCTGCCGGGCAGGGCTGGCAGGTTGCGCCGTGGGCCGGCGTCGCGGGGCCGCAGGGCGTGGTGGTGGCGTCGCAGTTCGGTGGCCATACGCCGGCATCGGCGGCGACGGAGCAGGGCTGGTCGAATACCGCGCCGATGCCCGACCGGTTCGGCAACATGCTGTCGTTCCTCGGCGAGAGCATCGACGCGGTGTCGCAGGCCGGCGCGGTGGCGTGGACCCTGGCCCAGAGCACCGTGAACACGGATGTCCTCGCCCTGGTCTCGGGCGTTCCTCTGAACGGCACCAGTGTCGGCATCAATGCCGTGTCGCCGCTGCTGGGGGGACAGTATCTGGCGGTCGGGGTGCAGAATGCCATCTACTGGTCGGGGGTCGCGCTCTACGAGGTCAATGACGGGGCGGCGCCGACATTCAGGGGGTTCGTCTATTGCCTGGGCTTCGCGGCCGGGGCGACGTTCTATGGCAGCAACCCGTGCTTCCTGGCCGGGTCGCAGACGATCGACGATCCGATCCTGTCCTATCAGGCGGCCTATCCCGCGTCGGTGCGCGTCGTGCTGGTCTTCCCCAGTATTGCCCAGATCCTTGGCAGCGCGCTGAGGAGTGGCGGCTTTGGCGCGATGTATCCGGCGCTGGGCAATACCGCGACCTGGGGCGCGTGCCAGGTGCCGACGATCCGCTATTTCTATCCCGCGCAGCTGGGGACCAACCTTCTGCCGCAGAACGGCTATAACGGCAATGTCGGGTTCTTTCTGCCGGACGGCGACGGCGGGACCAACCATTACCTGTATTTCAATCGCGGCGACATCGCGGCCAATGCCAGCGCCGGCATCAACGCCAATGCGGAGTTGCAGGCGGTAATTGGTCCTGCATATCCGCAGGGGGCGATGGTGCGGATCGCGATGGGCGTGGTCAGTTACGACGCGCTGGCGGCGGCGCATTTTGCCGGTAACGGCAATAACAGCTTCGCCGGCACGATGCCGATGTACGGCATCGACAACGCAAGCTGGACGGATGCGGCGGGCGCGGCACAGATTCCGTTTGCCGACGAACATACCTATATCGCCAACGGGCTGGCGGGGGGTACGGACGTCTATGGCGGGCAGGTGGGGCTGACGCCGGTTTCGGGGACGTCGGACTGGCTGGTGACGTTCCTGATGGTCGGCCTTTCCGACAGTGCGGCCAATCGCGGCAATGCCGCCCTGTGGGACCGGGTGCGGGTGTTCCATTATTCCGCCGGCCGGGCGATGCAGCTGGGCGCGCCGGCTTCGGGGCTGGCCTATGCCGCGACCGACTGGGCGGGATTTTCGCTGGGGGCGTGGGCCGATTTCAACGCCGTGGCCTATGTCGGTGCCGGGGCGGTGACGATCTGCGGCAACATGCAGGCGGGGGCGGGGGCTTATCCCTTTCCCAAGGGGACCCAGTACCAGACGCGGTTCGGCACCCTGTCCTTTGCCATGGCGCGGCTGGCCGACCTGTTCGTGGGAACGCCCGCGCAGTTCGTGGACCTGTCGGTGCCGGCGAATGTGGCGCTGTTCCTGGCCGATAACGGGGGCGCGCGCTATCTGGCGGCCGACGGATCGAACGTGCTGGGCGTGGCGCCGCCGGTGTTCCTGACCGTCGGTCCGGGGGCGCCCGTGGCCTCGTTTGCCGATAATGGCGGGTCGGGGGGCGGGTTTGCGGCGACGGGGCTGATCGTGGCGGCGGGGTCGAACCCGCCCGGCAGCACCTGGCAGGAATCGCTGCCGGCCGAACCCGGCAGTCCGGCGGGTGCCGACCCGCTGATCATGCTCGACTGGTCGGATGACGGGGCGCGGAGCTGGAGTGCGCTACGGCTGTGCCGGTCCATGGGGCGGCAGGGCGAGTATCTGACGCGGCTGCGCTGGCTGAAGCTGGGGCAGGCGCGGCAGCGGGTGTTGCGGTTGCAGGTGACGGACCCGGTGCGGCGCAACCTGATCGGCTTCTACCTGGACACCGAAGCGGGGATGGACTGATGCCGACGGCGCCGCGCCAGACCCTGCCGGTGGGGGACTGGCCGTTCGTGGATATCGCGACCGGCCGGCTGACGCTTTCGGCCTATCAGTTCCTCGCGCGGCTTCAGGCCGGGTCCAGCGGGTCGATCCGCAACCTGTCGGTGATTGCCGAGGCGCTGGGGGTGCCGGTGGCGGAGATTCCCGCCGACGGGGCGGTGTCCGTGATCCTGCCCGCGTCCTTTCCGCCGCCCCCGCCCCTGCCGGCGGGGCGGGAGGAGCGCCTGGCGGCGATGCCGGCGGGCGTGCCGCGCCCTGTCGCGCCTGCCATGCCGGTGCTGCCGGTTGGGCCGGCGCGGCCGGTGGACGTGCTGGTGCTGCATCATGGGGCGCGGGTGATGGACGGGTTCGGCGCCCCGGCGGGCCGGGTCGCGGGATGGGTGGGCGATATCTTCCTGCAACGGGACGGCGGGCCCGCGGGGGCGGTGTGGGCCAAGCAGTCGGGCGCCGGGACGGCGACCGGCTGGGCGGCGCTGGGGCAGGCGGCCGGCGTGGGCGGCGTGCTGCCGCTGGTCAACGGGAACATGGCGCCGGTCGGCATGCTGTCCGACCCGGCGGGACAGACAATCGGGGTGCCGATCTGATGGGCAACAGCACGCTGATTACCGATTATCTCGGCTATGGCACCGTCGCCGCGCGGCCGGCGGAGCCGAACCTGCCGGCGGGTTGCCTCGGCGTCTATTACGCCACCGATACCGGGCAGATCCAGGTGTGGAACGGGGCGTGGCAGCAATGGGCGCCGTCGGCCATTTCCTTCGCCGGCGGGCTGGCGGCGGCGGGCAACGGGCAGGGGACGGCGACCGTCGTGTCGTCGGACGTCAATCTGTTCACCACCGTTGCCGCGGGCACCGGGGCGGTGCTGGCGGCGGGACCGGCGGGCAGCTGGCGCAAGGTGCTGAACCGGGGTGCCGCCGCGCTGCTGGTCTATCCGCCCCCGGGCGCGGTGATCGACGCGCTGGCGGCGGGGGCGGCCGTGACCATCGTGCCCGGCGGGGGCGCCACCTTCTGGCAGAACAGTGCAACGCAATGGTATTCGGAATGAAGACGGGCATGACGATCCTGGCCGGCGCGCTGGCGCTGGCGCCGTATGCCGCCGGCCCGGCACGGGCGCAGGTGGCGGGGCCGGTGGGGCATGGCGAGATTCCGTCCTGCCCCGACGGCGGCGGCAACCATCTGAACTATGTCGCCGCGACCGGGAGCTTCGCCTGCGGCGTGACGGGCGCGCCCTGGACGGGGGCGATGGTCACGCTTTCGGCGAATGCGGGGATGGCGAACACCAACAGCAGCTTCGTGCAGATCAGCGCATGGAATAGCAAGATTCTCGACACGTCGTCCTTCTGGTCGGCCGCGGCGCCGGGGCTGTTCACGATTCCGGCCGGGGTGGGCAAGGTGCGGGTCACGCTGTCGATCGGGCAGTCGGGCATCGGGAACAACCAGTTCGTGGTGCAGCGGAACGGCGCGACGGCTGCCGGGTCGTTCCGGCTCACGGTCCCGAGCGGCTACAGCAATGACGGGGTGAACGGCAGTTCGGGCATCATTGCCGTGGCACCGGGCGATACGATCGGGGTGGCCTATGCCTCGACATCGAGCTTTACCCTGCTGGCCGATCCCACCACCTGGTTCCAGATCGAAGCCGTACCCTGACCGGAAATGCGCGCTGGTGGCGATCCGACGCGTGTCCGCTGTGCGCCGAGGCTCACGGCCATTCAGGCCGCTCCGCTCCGGTGCTCGGAAACACACGACGGGCGCGGCCCTTTGGGCCGCTCTCGCTCACCAGCCCACATTTCCGGCCAGGGTCCTGGGGTGCGGGGGTGGGTCTTGACCCCGTTGCCTGTGCCGGCCCACCTTCCCCCGTCGTGGGGCCGGGAGTGGGCCCTCCGTTTCATGACGCGGGATGACGAGACAATGGATCTGATCGAGGTTCTCCAGCATCGCTATACGGCCAAGGCCTACAATCCGGACCGGCGCCTGCCGGAGGAGATCGTGGCGCAGCTGATGGCGGCGCTGCGCTTCAGCCCGTCTTCGGTCAATGCCCAGCCCTGGCATTTCATCGTTGCCGGCGACGAGGCGGGCAAGGCGCGGGTGGCCAAGGGGGCGGCCGGGCCGTTTGCCTATAATGCGCCGAAGATCCTCAATGCCTCGCACGTGGTGCTGCTGTGCGCGCGTACGACCCTGCCGCCGGAGCATCTGCAGGCGGTGCTGGACCAGGAGCAGGCGGATGGCCGCTTTGCCGGCGAGGAGGCCCGCGAGGGGCAGCGCAAGACGCGGGCCGGCTATGTCGCGCTGCACGAGCAGGCGGGCGACCTGGGCATGTGGACGCAGAAACAGGCCTATATCGCGCTGGGCTTCCTGCTGCTGGCCGCCGGCACGCTGGGGGTGGATGCGACGCCGATGGAAGGGTTCGACGCCGAGGCGCTGGATGGGGCGTTCGGCCTGACGGACAAGGGGCTGGCGCCCGCCGTGATCGTGGCGCTGGGCTATCATTCCGACGCCGACTTCAACGCGAAGCTGCCGAAATCGCGGCTGGCGGACAGCGTGGTGTTCTCGCGCGCCTGATGGCCGCGCGGACCGGGCGGGTGTCGTCCGGGCCGGCCCGCGGGGCGTTCTTACGATCTTATTCCGGGAAGCGTTCATGACCACCCTGTCCGGCGCCGATGCGCGCGACGCCGATCTGGCTGCCCAGTACGAGGCCTATCCCTATCCCGAGCGCAATCCGCGCGACGAGGCGAAGCGGCTGCTGATCGGCAGCCCCAGCCATCTGCGCGAGATCGATTACTGGGTGTTCGGCGCCCGCCGGCCCCAGGCGGTGCCGCTGCGGGCGCTGGTGGCCGGGTGCGGCACCGGGGACGGCGCGATCATGCTGGCCACGCATCTGGCGCGTGCCGGGCGGGCGGGGGAGGTCGTGTGCGTCGATCGCTCCACCCATGCGCTGGGCATTGTCCGCGCGCGGGCCGAGGCGCGGGGGCTGGGGAATATCCGCTTCGTCCACGGGTCGCTGAACGCGCTGGAAGAGCTGGATCCGGGCCTGTTCGACTATATCGATTGCTGCGGCGTGCTGCATCATCTGCCCGACCCGCCGGCGGTGCTGCGTGGGCTGGAGGGGCTGCTGGCGCCCGGCGGGGGGATGGGGCTGATGGTCTATGCCCCCTATGGGCGCACCGGCGTCTACATGATGCAGGAGGCGCTGGAGATTCTGGCACCGCATGGCCAGAAGCCGGCGGAGCGGCTGGGTACGGCCAAGCGTGTGATGGCCGCCCTGCCGGCCACGGCCTGGCTGCGGCAGAACGGCAATTTCGGCGACCATCTGACCGGCGGCGATGCCGGGTTGTACGACCTGCTGCTGAATCCGCGCGACCGGGCCTATACGATTGCGGCCTTTCTCGACCTGCTCGACATGGCGGGGCTGGAGCCTGCCTGCCTGATGGAGCCCGCGCGCTACGACCCCGCGCTGTTCCTGCCCAATCCGCGCCTGCGCGCGCGGGTGGCGGAACTGGGCTGGCGAGAGCGGGCGAGCGTGGCTGAGGCGCTGACGGGCAACATGGCCACCCATGTGGCGTATGTGGTGCGCAAGGGCGCGCGGGTGGTGCCGCCCGATTGCTGCGACAGGGAAGTGGTGCCGGTGATGCGCGAGATCCCCGGTGCCGAGCTGGCGCGGCAGATCAGCCCCGACGGGATACTGCCCTTTGCCTTCGGCACGCTGACCGTGCCGGTGCCCGTGCCGCCGCAGATGCGGACCATCCTGCCGCTGGTGGACGGCACGCGCAGCGTGGGGGCGCTGGCGGGGCTGATGGCCGGGAACGGGATGGACGAGGCCAGGTTCTTCAAGGTCTGGCGCGCGGGGTTTGCCGTGCTGGAGAGCCTGAACCGGCTGCTGCTGCGCCCCGCGTAGGAGGCTGACCGTAAATGATCGGGGTGCGGGGCCTCGGGCCCTGCCGGGGCCGGGCAGTGCCCGGATTTGCCGGCTTCGCACGGATGCAGGCGTATCATGCCGGTATCGAAAAGGGTTGCCCTAAAATACCGGTGCTTTGAAACCCGGGCCGCCGCGTGGCGTATTGAGGCGGAGTTCTGTCCGGATACCGGCTCACCCCTGCTGTCGCGGCCGCCATGGCCGCCTGTATCGGGAATGGCATTCGTGACGCCTGTTTCACGATAATCTTCGTTTTTAACGATTGTTTGACGATCTGCCCGGGGCGGCGGACGCGTGTGTTCCTGCTTCCGTTTCCGAAAATCCGTTAGCTTGTCTTTTTAAAACGAGACTCAAGAGGGCCTGCCGTCCGTGCGGGCATGATGATTGATAGAATAAGAATAACCGGAGTGGTACGCGTATGACTGGCTACGTCGATTTTGAAGCTGCGTCGGATTCTGCCGCTCTTTCCAGGTCTTTCGATATCGTGATCGTCGGTGGGGGGGCCGCCGGGCTGACGCTGGTGCGGGAGCTGGCCGGGCATAATCTGAAGATTGCCGTGCTGGAAAGCGGGGATCGGGAGGAGACGCCCGAGATCGAGGAGCTCAACGAGGTCGAGGTCGAGGGGTCGCTTCGCGACGACGCCCTTCAGGATGCTAGGCGCAGGCAGAACGAGGCGCAACTGAAAGTCTGGCGTGCCGACCGGCAGAGATTCGGTGTCCGCTGCCGGGTGCTGGGGGGATCGACGGCCGCATGGGCCGGCAAGGTCGCGCCGTTCGATGCGCTCGATTACGCGAAACGGGCGTGGATTCCCGATTCCGGCTGGCCGGTCGGGGCGGAGGAGCTGCGGCCCTTTCTGGAGCGGGCCGCGCGCTATCTGGATCTGGGGCCGCTGTTGCAGGGGCAGGATTTCTGGAAGGCCATCGGGCGCCGCGAGCCCGCCGAGCTGGCGGGGCTGGGCCATTTCAGGTCGTTCTTCTGGCAGTTTGCCCGCTCGCGCCATGCCCTGACCGACGTCATGCGCTTCGGCCCCGATTTTCTGGGCGAGGATTACAGGGGCGTGACGGTGTTCCTGAAGGCGACGGTGGGGCGGGTCCGGGTGGAGCAGGGGGTGGTGACGGGCGTCGACGTGATCTCGTCGCTGACGGGGCGCAATCGCGGGACGATCCGGTGCAACCAGGTCGTGCTTGCCGCCGGGACCATCGAGAATGCGCGGCTTCTGCTGCTGTCGCCCGGGGCCGCGCAGGGGCCGGTGGGGCGGTATCTGACGGATCATCCCAGTATCGTGCTGGGGGATTTCGCGCCCGAATATCGCGAGAAGGCGGCGGCGCTTCTGGGGTTCTATCCCCTCCAGAAGGATTACCGGGTCTATATGTATGCCTGCGGGGTGGCGCTGGCGCCGGAGGTGCAGGCCGAGGAGCGGATGCCGAACATGGCGGCCTTTGCCGGGGTGAGCATCGCCAATGACGATCCGCTGGTGGCATTGGGGCGGCTGGCGAAGCGGGAGAGCGATGCGCCGGTGCGCGACGGGCTGACGGTGCTGCGCAATGCCGGGCTGGTCGTGTCCTCCGTCGGGCGGAAATTGCTGAATTACCGCAGGATACCGGAGAAGATCCGGCGGGCGATGGCCGATGCCGCCGTGTTCCTGAATGCCAACATGGTGGCGCGGGAATATGTGGGCGGTGGCCGGGGGCGGCGGCTGGACCAGGTGACGCTGAACATCATTTCCGAACAGCCGCCGGAAGAGCGGAACCGGATTACGCTGTCGGACCGCACCGACCGGCTGGGGCTGCGACTGGCGGCGGTGAGCTGGGACATATCGGATGCGCTGCGCCGGAGCATGCTGCGGTTCGGGCGGCTTCTGATGGACGATCTGGAACGGAGCGGGGTGAAGGGGTTCCGGCTTTCGCCGGCTTTTGCATCGGACGATAGCGCGTCGCTCGTCGTCTACGACATGGCGCATACGGCCGGCACGACGCGGATGGGCACCGACCCTGCAACCAGTGTGGTCGATCCGGCGCTACAGGTTCATGGCGTCGGGGGGCTGCATGTGGTCGGGGCGTCGGTGTTTCCGACCAGCGGCCATGCCAACCCGACCCTGATGATCATGGGGCTGGCCGTTCGGCTGGCCGACAGGCTTCGGGAGGAGATCATGGAAACCAGGCTCGGGACCCTGTCTGCGCTGCACATGGACGACGACACGCGCCCGCTGGTCGTCGTGACCGGGGCGACGGGGAATCTGGGGCATGCGGTGATCGGGCAGCTTGCCCGGCGCGGATATCGCATCCGGGGGCAGTTTCGCAGTTCGATCCCCGACGATGTGCGGGTGGAGTGGGTGCATTGCGATTTCGCCCGGAGCGACCTGGCGGACAGTGTCTTCGACGATCTGGTCCATGGGGCCGTCGCCGTGATCCATCTGGCCGCCAGCCTGTCGAAGGTGGAGGAAATGGACACGGCCAATGTCGCGAACCTGGAACGTCTGGCGCAGGCCTGTGTGCGGCAGGGCGTATCCTATTTCGGGCAGGCGAGTTCGATGGTCGTGTATGGGTCGCCCACCACGCGGCTGGTGACGGAGGAGACGCCGCGCATCGACCTGGGCAAGCCGATCGCGAAACAGTATTTCTTCGAATATTTCATGCAGGAATATGCGCGCAGCAAGATCCTGGGGGAGGATATCCTGGCGCGCTACAAGGACGGGATGCATATCGACATCTATCGCATCGCGGTGGCGCAGGACCCGGTCTTTCTGGTCCAGTCGCTGAACTGGAGCCGGATGCGGAAGATCTTTTCGCTCTATCGGAATTCCCATTTCATCTCGTCCACCCATGCGGCGCGGGCGATGGTGCATCTGATGGAGCGGGGGCTGAAGATGGGGGGGAAGGGGATCGAGGTCTATAATATCTCCGACAGGAATTCTCCGACCTTTGCCGATGTGCGGAAGGCGGCCGGGCTGAAGACGGGGTTCAATGTGCCGCTGCTGTTCGACGTGCTGAAGGGCATCAAGATGGGCAGGACCCTGTCGCCGCGCTATCCGATGGGGTTCTTCCGGATCGATAACCGGAAGCTGGAAGCGACGGGGTTCAGCGGGGACAGCGACCAGGCATAGGCCGGATCACTCGGGGTTTCGGCCTTCGGCGGGGGGTTGGGCCGGCCAGATGCCGTGCAGGGGGTAGAGGGTTGCGCCGTTGAGGCGCGTGCTGCCGCCTTCGCTGAACAGCGCGACGCGGTCGAAGCGGGCGGAGGGAAAGAAGGTTTCCGTCATCACCGTCTGTCCGTCATCGGCGAAGAGTTCCAGCGAGGCGGCGTCCATCAGCAGCCGCAGGGTGATGTGCGGGCCCGTTGCCGTGCGGGGGGCGGTGTGGATGCCGGTGGCGAATGTGTCCGAGAATTTCTGGCCGGTGGCTTGGCGGCGGTCGGTGAAATAGCTGCCGGTCGTGCCGTCATAGCCGAGGCGCAGGGCCTCGCCGCGCGCATTGGAGAAGAGCAGGCCGAAGCGGACCGCGCCGGCCGGCTGGTCGAAGCGGAGCGTCATGTCCGACTGGCTGAGGGTGGCGGGGGCGAGATCGAGCGCCTGCGTGCCGTCGATGGTGCGGGCGGGCAGGGTGCGGGGGGTGCCGCGCAGGGTTTCGAGTTCCCGCACCGGGGCGGCGGAGAGCCGGTATCCTGCCGCCAGCCTGTGGAGTTCCAGCGTGCGCGGCACCGTCATGGCGCCGCGCCAGGGGGCGGTCGGCACCTTGCGCGCGTCCTGCCAGTTGGCCATCCAGCCGATCGTAAGACGGCGCCCGTCGGTGGCCGGCAGGCCGGACCAGCTGACGACGGCGTAATTGTCCCGCCCCCAGTCGAGCCATATTCCGCCCTGCCTTTGCGAATCTGCCGCGAAGCGGGGGTCGGGGGTGAAGCGGGTGCCGTCGAAATCGCCCACGAAATATTGCGTGCCGGAGCCGCCATTGGGGGCGCCGGCGTTCAGGCTTTGCAGCAGGACCCATCTGGTCTCGCCACTTTCCCGCACCGTCAGCGGGAACAGGTCAGGGCATTCCCACACGCCGCCATGCGCACCCATGCCCTGGCCGAATGTGCTGAGATAATGCCAGTTTTTCAGGTCGGGGGAGTTGTAGAAGGCGGTGTGGTCGCCTTCCGCCAGGGCCATCACCCAGCGATGCGACGGGGCGTGCCAGGCGACCTTGGGGTCGCGAAAATTCTTCTGGTCTCCCGGATTGGGGAGGACGGGGTTGCCGGCATATTTCCGCCAGGTCCGGCCGTGGTCCTGGCTGTAGGCCAGGTTCTGGTGTTCCGGCTGGGCCTGGCCCGCCGCCTTGAAGGCCCGGTTGTGCGCGGTATAGAGCGCCACCATCGGCGGGACGCCGTCCCGACCCAGGCCGCTGCTGTTGGTTTGGTCGACGACGATGCTGCCGGACCAGGCCTCGCCGTCCTCGTCGGGCGCGAAGGCCACGGGCAGGGTTTGCCAGTGCACCAGGTCGCGCGAGACCGCGTGGCCCCAGTGCATCGGGCCCCAGACGGCGGAATGGGGGTTGTGCTGGTAGAAGAGGTGATATTCGCCGTCGAACCAGACCAGCCCGTTCGGGTCGTTCATCCAGTATGCCGGGGGTGAAAAATGGAATTGCGGGCGGTGGTTTTCGGCATAGGTCGGTGACGGGGCGGCCGGGGACGTGCCGTGCGCCGTGGTGTCCGGACGTGTCGTGGTGCAGGCGCCGAGGAGCAGGCAGGCGAGGGCGGCGGGAAGGGGGGCGCGGGAACGGGGCATGGGCTCCACTTTCTGGCGGTCGCGTGCGATCCGTCCGCGATCTGTCAGTGGGTGGGAAGGACGTACAGGTCGTTGCTTGTTACGATAAAGTGACGAATATGGCGGCATCGTGAAATCGTATGGGTGTCGTTTCACGTCGGCGCGGACGGGTGGCGGGTGAAGTTGCGGCGGTATTCGCCGGGGCTGAGTTTGACGCGGTTGCGGAAATGGTGGCGGAGCGCGAAGACACTGCCGAATCCGGCGGCTTCCGCGACTTCTTCCATCGGTCGGGCGGTTTCGCGCAGGATCGTCTTGGCGGCCTCGATGCGTTCGGCGGCCAGCCATTCGCCGACCGGCATGCCGGTGGCCGCGACCACGCGGCGTTCGAAGCTGCGGCGGCTCATGCCGGCTTCGGCGGCCAGGCGGGCGATGGGCCAGGATTCCCCGAGCGCCTGCCGGGCGCGGTCGAGGATGGGCGTGATGTCGGTGTCGGCGCGCAGGCTGACGGGGCGTTCCAGGAACTGCGCCTGGCCACCGGTGCGGTGGGCGGGCATGACGATGCGGCGGGCCACGGAATTGGCGGCGGCCGGCCCGAAATCCTGGCGGACGATTTCGATCAGCAGGTCGATGCCGGCGGCGCTGCCGGCGGAGGTGAAGAGGCGGCCGGTTTCGCGATAGAGCGATGCGCTGTCGACCTGGAGGGCGGGGAAGCGGCGTTGCAGGGCCTGTGCATGGCGCCAGTGGGTCGTGACCGGCGCGCCGTCGAGCAGGCCGGTGGCCGCGAGCACGAAGGCGCCCGAGCAGATGGATGCCAGCCGGGCCCCGCGCGCGTGGGCCTGGCGCAACTGCGTCACGAGCGCGGGTGGGACCGGTGCCTCGGCGCCCTTCCAGCCGGGGATGACGATCAGGTCGGCCCGATCCAGCAAGTCCGGCCCATGGTCGGGGAGGATGCGGAAGCCGCCATGGGCGCGCAGGGGGCCGGATTCGACGGCGCAACTGGCGAAGCGGTACCAGCCCGGGCCCATTTCGGGGCGCGGCAGGCCGAAGATTTCGGACACGATGCCGAATTCGAACGTGCAGAGGCCGTCATAGAGCAGGGCGGCGACCAGCGGGCCGGTGGTGTTTGGCATGATCTGCATGATGATTGGCGTTTGTGCCAATTGCAAGCGCGGCGCGCGGAAGGGATGCTGGCGGGGAGAGAAACCGGGAGCATTGCGATGGCAACATCCGTCACCACCATTCCGCCGGCGTCGCCGGCCGAGGCCGTCGCGCATTTTTCCGCGCTGTTCGGGTTCGAGACCGATTGCTGGGATGTGCATGAGGCCTTGTGCGGGCAGGCGGATTTCGTGTTGCTCGATGTACGGGGGCCGGACCTGTTCGCGCGCGGGCATGTGGCGGGGGCGATCAACATCCCGCATGGAAAGATCACGGCCGCGCGCATGGCGGAGTGGCCGGGGGAGACGGTCTTCGTGACCTATTGCGCGGGGCCGCATTGCAATGGCGCGGCACGGGGGGCGTTGCGCCTGGCCCGGCTGGGGCGGCCGGTGAAGATCATGGCCGGTGGTGTCGCGGGGTGGCTGGATGAAGGCTTTGCCCTTCGGGCGGTTTCCGATGCTTGAGATGCGTCCCGAATGCGGCCGTTGCGGCGGGGCGTTGCCGCCTGCGTCGGGCGAGGCGGTGATCTGTTCGTTCGAATGCACGTTCTGCGTCGCCTGTGCGGTGCGGGTGCTGGAGCATCGGTGCCCGAATTGTGGGGGTGAGCTGGTCGGGCGGCCGCGTCGCATGGCGGCCGATGCCGCGTGACGGGGGAGAGCGTGGCGCGATTCTTCGTCTTGTGTGGAAAACGCTTCGTGGGATAGAAACGGGCATCGGGCGCAGGCATCGCTCGCCATCCGGCCTCCTTGTGCAGGCGTTGTGCGAAGGTCGATGCCATGTCCGTTCAGCCCGCTGCCCTGATTCCCGCGCAGGCCGTGCCCGGTGCGGTGGCCGCGCTTTATACGGCGCCGGCGGGGGTGATTGCGCGGATCGACAGTCTGGGCGTGTGCAATGTGGGCACGGTGCCGGCGTCGGTCACGCTGTATCTGGTGCCTTCCGGCGCGGCGGCGGGACCGGCGACGGCCACGACGTTCAGCCAGGCGGTCCTGCCCGGGCAGACCTGGAACAGTCCCAATGAAATTGGCCGGGTATTGCAGCCGGGCGATGCGATCGTGGCGCTGGCGAGTGCGTCCGGGGCGCTGACGATTTCGGCGGGCGGGCTGCTGGTGACCGTGTCGTGACGCAGTATGCCGTCGAGCCATGGAGCGATGTGGTGGGGGAGATGCGCGGCCTGTGGCAGGCGCATTTTCGCGAGGTGGCCAGTGACCAGGAGCGTGCGCCGCTCGACCCGGACCTGGAAGCCTATGGACGGCTGGAGGCGGCCGGGGCGCTGCATGTGCTGACGATGCGCGAGGGCAGGGTGCTGGCGGGGTATCTGGTGGCGCTGGTGTGGCCGCATCTGCATCATCGCAGTGTCAGCCATGCGTTTTTCGACCTGTATTACGTGCGGCCGGCGCATCGGCGCTGGACGGCGGGCATCCGGCTGTTTCGCGAGGCCGAGCGGACGCTGGCGGCGCGCGGGGTGCGGCGGATGATTACCGGCACCAAGCTGCATGTCGCGCCCTCGGGCCGGTCGCTGGATGTCGGGCCGATCTTTCGCCGGCTGGGCTGGGTGGAAATGGAACGCCAGTATGGGAAGTGGATCGGGGCATGGTAACAGCTATTGGCAGCGGGCTGTCGGCGCTGGGGTCGATCGCGAGCGGGGTCATGGGGTCCGACGCCGCGTCGCGGGCGGCGCAGGAGCAGGCGCAGGCCTATGCGAAGGCGCAGCAGTTTCAGCAGACTGTCTATGGCCAGACGGCGCAGGACCTGTCGCCCTATATGGGGACAGGGACCAATGCGCTGTACAGCCTGGCGAGCCTGCTGGGGTTGCCGGGCGGGACGTCGGGGCAGGGATCGGGTGCGGCGGCGGCCTATCAGGCGTTTACCGACACGCCTTATTACCAGTTTCCGTTGCAGCAGGGCGAGCAGTCGCTGGACAGCTCGGCGGCGGCGCGGGGGCTGGCACTTTCGGGCGGGCAGGTGAATGCGTTGCAGAATTATGCCGAGAATTATGCCGGCCAGCAGTTCGGCACCTACATGAATGCGCTGTCGAGCCTGGCGGGCATGGGCAGTTCGGCGGCGACCGCGCTGGGGAGCCAGGGCAACGGGGCGGCGGCCACGATGCTGAGTGCGTTGAGCGGGCAGGGCAATGCGCAGGCGCAGGGCACGACGGCATCGAATGCCGCGCTGATGTCGGGGATCGGCAACGCGCTGGCGCAACTGGTCGGGTCGAACAATTCGCCCGGCATGCTGGGCAATCTGTACGGCGCCAACAACGGCGGCAGCTACTGAAGGGCACGGCCCTGCATGGGAAATGCGTTTCCGCATAAGGATATTTCTGTCAATGTGGAATTGCCGGAACACCGCCGGCCCGCTATGATCCGTTTCCATCAGGGCACAGGCACCGCCCCCTAACGAGATGCGCCCCGGGGGCGCGTGGGAGTGGTGCATGGCATATTCTGCCGCCCGTTTTGCCTGGCCCAACTGTTTCAGCGTGGATGCGGCGGGTGTGCCGCGTGCCGGGGCGCGCCTGTTCTTCTACCAGACCGGCACGACCACGTTGCTGGCGACCTATGCCGATGCGGCGCTGACGGTGGCGAATGCCAACCCGGTGGTGGCGGATGCGAGCGGGCAGTTCGGCAATATCTTCCTCGGCGCCGGGATGGCCTATGCCGTCGTGCTGTGCGATGCCGCCGGCAACCAGATCTGGACCATGGACCCGGTGGGCGAGGCCGGGAGTGCCGCGGTGCCGGTGGGGGCCATTGTCGATTATGCCGGCGCGGCGGCGCCGGCCGGGTGGCTGCTCTGTTACGGGCAGAATGTGAGCCGGACGGTCTATGCCGCGCTGTTCGGGGTGGTGGGCACGCTGTATGGCGCGGGCGATGGCGCCACGAGTTTCGGCCTGCCGGATCTGCGGGGGCGGGCGACGTTTGGTGTCGACAATATGGGTGGGGCGGCCGCCAACCTGGTGACGATGGCGGGGTCGAACGTCAATGGCGTGCAACTGGGGGCGGTGGGCGGCAGCCAGGCGGCGCCGGCCCATGCGCATGACGTCACCGACCCTGGCCATACGCATGCGCTGACCGATCCGGGCCATGGGCATGGGCCCAATCATGGCAGTGGCTTCGTCGTTCCGCAGGGATCGGGCGGCGAGATGGATGCGGTGTTCGCCGGCGGCGGCGATGTCGAGGAAAAGGCGACGGCGCGGACCGCCACCGCGACGACGGGGCTGACGGCGGCCAGCACCGTCACGGGGGTGACGATCGCCGCGGCGGGCAGTGGCGACAGCCAGAACATGCCGCCCGCCATGATGCTGAACCGGATCATCTATGCCGGGGTGGGCGGCTGAGCGGTCGTTAGCGGAAGCGTGCCGACGGATTGCGGCATTTTGGAAAAATGGGGATGTGACATGGACGACGCGCAGGCGCTGCCCGATCCGGCGGGCCTGTCCGATACGCTGCGCCAGCACGATGCGCGGATCGGACGGCTGGAGGCCGGACAGAGGGACATGATGATGAAGCTGGTCGAGATTTCGGCCGAGGGGCGGGCGCGGGGCGCGCACCAGGACCAGCGGGCCGACCGCGACGTGGAGCAGACGCGCCTGGCGATCGGGGATCTGCGGCGGGAGATGCGGTCGGTGATTGCCGACACGACCGCGCCGCTGGCGGAATCGCAGCGGACGCTGATTGCGATGAATGCGCAGATTGCTGGTGGCGTCAGGATGATTCGCAATGTCGGGCTTGCGCTGGGGGGCGTGATGTCGGCGCTGATGGGCTACCAGCCCTTTGTCGACTGGCTGGGCCGTGTGATGCGCGGCGGGGTGGGATGATGGGCGGACTCGATCCTTCGGACCTGAAATGGCGGGTGGTGGCGCCGGTGCTCGACCGGCTGGGGCTGGGCGGGGCGGCGGCCGTGAACCTGCTGACGGGCACGGCGCTGGTCGAATCCCGCGCCGCGCGGCTGGTGCAGGGCGGTGGCGGCCCGGCGCTGGGGATGTGGCAGATGGAGCCTGCGACCCATGACGCGCTGTGGCGCATGATGGAGGATGCGGCGCATGCCGACCTGCAAACCCGTGTGCGGCGCATGACCTGTTCGGACATTCCGCGCGTGCGGCAGCTGATCGGGAACCTGCGCTATGGCTGCGCGATGGCGCGGGTGAAGTATGTGTTCGATCCGGCGCCGGTGCCCGATGCGCGCGATGCCGATGGGCTCTGTGCCTATTGGAAGCGTGTCTACAACAGCGCGCTGGGTGCGGGTGTTGTCGACAGCGTGCATGTCGCGGCCTTTGCCGCCGCCATCGCCGCCTGAGCGCCTGACCGTCAATGCGGTCTGGCGGCGATCCGGCGCGCGTTTCCTGCGCTTCGGTGCTGGGAAACACACGACGGGCGCAGGAAATTTCCACAATCCGGAATGGAATGATCCATGGATTCGATGACGATTCTCCAGACCCTGATCTCGGTCGTGCCGGTTCAGGGTGTGATCTATGTCGCCGCACTTTGCGGTGTGTGTGCGGCGCTGATGCCGTGGCTGCCGGTGCCGGCGCATGCCGGGTCGGCTTATGGGCGGGTCTATGGGGTGCTGAACCTGCTGGCGCAGAATTTCCGCAATGTCGCGAACCGGACGAAGCCGGGCAGTACGCCGGGGAAGGATGGCGGCGGGGGGCCTGCGATCGTGCTCCTGCTGGGGCTGGGCATGGCGACCGGGCTGGGGGCGTGCACGATGGGCGGGGGCAGTGTCGGCATCGACACCGCCGAGCTGGCGGCCGATGCGGGCGCGATCGATTTCGCGGCGCAGGCGATCGAGGCGATTCCGGGCCTGTCGTCGCATCTGTCGGCCGCGCAGGTGGCGCAGGTGAATGCGGCGCTGGACGGGATCAGGACCGTGACGGCGCAGATCGACGCGGCATCGGGCGGGGCGATCGACATTGCGACCGGCAAGGGCTGGGCGTCGTCGCTGGCGACGGAGTTCCAGACGGTGCTGACCATTGCCGGCACCGTGGCCTCGGCGCTGGACCCGGCGGTGGCGGGTTATATCGCCACGGCCGAGCAGATCGTTCCGCTGATCGAGGCGGCGGTGGGGCTGGCACCTGCGGGCGTGTCGATGGCGGCGGCCGGGGATGCGCCGGCGGTGCGCGCGGCGCTGTATCGGGGGGTGTGATGGCGCACCCCGTCATCGGCCGGCGGCTCGGCTGCCGGCCTGCCGAGACGCGTGCCGGCCAGCCTTTGCTGGGCGGGTTGCGGATGATGGCGCGGCGGGCGCCCGCGCGGCTGATCCGCGAGGGGATCGACCCGGCGCCGCTGATGCTGGGCAATGACCGGCTGGGCGATTGCACGTCGGCGGGGATCGGCAACCATGTTCGTGCCACGGCGGCGCTGGCCGGGTACCAGGTGGCGGTGCGCGATGCGGATGCCATCCTGTTCTACGAACGCGCGACCGGCTACACGCCCGCCGATCCGGCGACCGACCGGGGTGGGGTGGAGGTCGACGTGCTGGCCTGTGCCGCGCGCGGCGGCTACGCGCTGGAAGACCAGGTGCTGTATCCGGTCTGGGGTTCGGCGGCGCCGGACGATCTGAACGCGGTGCGGCTGGTCATGGCCGGCATGGGGGCGGCCTATCTGGGCGTGCAGCTGGCGCTGGCCGACCAGGCGGAAGGCGGGGTGTGGGACACGACCACGCCCGGCGACCAGACGCCCGGGTCGTGGGGTGGGCATTGCCTGCTGGCCTGGGCCTATGACGGGGTGGAGGAGGAGTCCGTGGTGTCGCTGCTGACCTGGGGCGGTATCCAGCGTGCGACATGGCGCTGGGTGCGGTCGCGGATCATGGAGTGCCACGGGCTGGCATGGCGGCAGTTGATGCCGGCGGGCGGCCTGCTGGACGGGCAGGACTGGGAGGCGCTGCTGGCGGCGAATGCGGCCTTCCTGGAGGGGGCGGCGCCGGCCCGATGAGGCGGGGGAACGGGTTCCGGTCCGACAGGGTCTGGACATATCGCGGAAAGGGCGGCCGGCTGCACTGGGGGCCCCCGGCCCTATCGGGTGGAGTTGGCCAAGGTTCCGTTGGCCGGAACGGCCGATGGCAAGCCAACGGAGGTGGCGCGCGTGCCGCGCCGCCATGGGCGTGGGCCGGGGAGTGACTGGAAAGGCGGTGTATTTTTTATGTCATGCGTCGTCGTCATTATGTGCCTTCCTTGATGCCGGTCGTTCAATATAAGCTGTGTCGAGGACATTACGTTCTTGGGAAATTTTCGGAATATCATGGCTCATCTTGCGGCGGACAGACTGGCGGATTCAGAATATTCCGATAACGAAATCAGATCGATAAAGCGGTACCAGGGCTCTCATCTCGGGATCAGCCTGTTCCAGATCGTCTCGACCATCGGCCTGCTGCTGGCATGCTACATCCTGCTCTATGCCGGGTTGACGCATGGGTGGTGGGGGGTGCTGGTGCTGGCGCCGCTGGCGTCCGGCCTGTCGATCCGGACGTTCGTGCTGCAACATGATTGCGGCCATGGCTCGCTGTTCAGGAGCCGGTGGGCCAACGACCTGGCGGGGCGGGTGTGTTCGCTGCTGACGCTGACGCCCTACGATCACTGGAAGAAGCATCACGGGCTGCATCATGGGTCGTGGAACAACATGGATACGCGGGGGCGGTTGTCGGACCTGTATTCGGACTGCATCACGGTGGCCGAATACCGGCAGATGACGCGGCTGAAACAATCGCTCTACCGGATCAGCAAGAATCCGATCCTGAACGTCTTCGTCATGCCGCCGGTCATCTTCTTTATCGTCTACCGGATTGCGTTCGACACGCCCCGCCACTGGGTGCGGGAGCGGCTGGGGGTCTATCTGACCAATCTCTGCCTGTTGTGCGGGTATGGGGCGCTGGTCTGGTTCGCCGGGATCAAGTTCGTGGCGCTGGTCAGCTTCATGGTGATCTATCCCGCCGCCGTGATCGGGGCCTGGATGTTTCTGGTGCAGCACAAGTTCGAAGGTGTTCAGTGGGTGCAGAACCCGCAATGGAATACGTTCGATGCCGCGCTGACCGGGTGTTCGTTCATGCGTCTTTCCCGGGTGTGGCGCTGGTTTACCGGCGATATCGGCACACATCACGTGCATCACGCGGCACCCGGCATTCCCAATTACCGGCTGGTGGACTGCCACAATGCGCATCAAGTTTTCCAGAACGTGAAGATCCTGACCTGGCGGGACGGGGTGCGCGAGGCGCGGCTGAACGTGCTGTGGGACGAGGAAACGCGGACCATGGTGGATCTGCGTTCCGTCACCTGACGGCGGTGTCGGGGATCTGTCGGCCGTACAGGGTTGCGATCCAGTCGATGAAGATGCGGACCCGCAGGCTGAGCTGGCGGTTGCGCGGATACAGCACGTAGACCGGCGAGGCGGAGGGCGGGGTGTCGGGCAGGCATTCCACCAGGGTACCGTCCGCGAGGTTCTGCGCCACGGCGTAGCGCGGCACCTGGATCAGGCCGAGCCCCTGTAATGCGGCCGCCTTGTAGGTATCGGCCCCGTTGACCGTGAGCACCGACGGCAGCATCACCGTCCGGAGCGTGCCCTCCGCCATGAATTCCAGCGGCAGCACGCCGCCGGTGGCGGAGGAATGGAAGCCGATCATGCGATGGCCGTCCAGCCTGTTCCATCGTTCGGGGGTGCCGAACCGGTCCAGATAGGCGGGGGAGGCGACCGTTACTTCGGGCAGCAGGGCGACGCGCCGGGCGATCAGGTCGCTGTCCTTCGGCTCGCCAGTGCGCAGCGCGCAATCGACGCCTTCGCGGACCAGGTCGATGAAACGGTCGGTCTCGCTGAGATAGAGCGTGATGTCGGGGTAGGCGGCGAAGAAATGCGGGAGGGCGGGCACGATGAGGCGCCGGGCCTGCGCGCCCTGGACATCGACGCGGAGTACGCCGCGCGGGCGGGTGCCGCTGAAGGCGCTCTCGGCCTCTTCGATATCGTCGAGGATCGTCAGGCAGCGCTGGTAATAGGCCTCGCCGTCCAGCGTTGCGCGGACCTGCCGCGTCGTGCGGTGCAGCAGCCGGACCTTGAGCCGCGCTTCCAGCGTCTTGACCGCGTCGGTCACGGTCGAGGCGGGGAGGCCGAGATCTTCCGCGGCGCGGATGAAGCTGCGGCGCTCCACCACCCTCGCGAAGACCCGCATGGTGTCGATACGGTCCATTATTCGGTTCTGCCGGATAGTGTTCGCGGATGTTGGCCGATTATGGGCGGGAAGGAAAGTGCCATCCTGGGTTCATCGGATACGAACGGACCTGGAGAGGATCGCGACATGACATCCAACAGCACGACAGCCAACGGCACGAAAATCGCCCTGATCACCGGTGCCAGCCGCGGGCTGGGGCGGAGCATGGCGATCGCGCTCGCCCGCAAGGGGGTGGACGTGATCGGCACCTATCACAGCAACAAGGAAGAAGCCGATGCCACGGCGGCGTCGATCGAGGCACTGGGGCGGCGGGCCGTGATGCTGCGGCTGGATACCGGGGAGGCGAGCGGCTTTTCAGCCTTTGCGGAGGAGGTGAAGCGGGCGTTGCTGGTCGTGTGGCGGCGGCATGATTTCGATTTTCTGGTCAATAATGCCGGGATCGGCATCCATGCCCCCTTCGCCGAGACAACCGAAGCCGATTTCGACCGGCTGATGAATATTCATCTGAAGGGCGTCTTCTTCCTGACCCAGAAGATGCTGCCGCTGATTGCCGATGGCGGGCGGATCGTGAACCTTTCCAGCGGGCTCGCCCGGTTCAGCCTGCCCGGCTATGCGGCCTATGCCGCGATGAAGGGCGGGGTCGAGGTGCTGACGCGCTATCTGGCCAAGGAACTGGGCCCGCGCGGTATCGCCGTCAATACCGTGGCGCCGGGGGCGATCGAGACCGATTTCGGCGGGGGCGTGGTGCGCGACGACGCGCAGGCCAACGCCTTCGTCGCCAGCGTGACGGCGCTGGGGCGGCCCGGTGTGCCGGAGGATATCGGGCCGGCGGTGGCGTCGCTGCTGATGGAGGAAAACCGCTGGATCAATGCGCAGCGGATCGAGATTTCGGGTGGGATGTTTGTGTGAAGCGGTTCTTTTTTGAAAAAAAGAACCAAAAAACTTTGATTCGTTCAGGAGTTTTGTGCTGGGGCACGCGATGGCCCTGAACGGATCAAAAGTCTTTTTGCTTCTTTTTCTTCAGAAAAAGAAGAGAACGGCTACACGGTTCGTTCGGTCGCGAAGCGGATGCCGAGAACCATGAAGGCGAGGCCCGAGACGCGGTCGATCCAGTGGCGCAGCCGCAGGAAGGCGCGGGAGACGTGGCCCAGGCTCAGCACTGTCGCGACCAGTGCGAACCAGGCCACGGCGATGGCGAACATCGTGCCCACGCAGGTCAGGCCGAGGCCGATGGACGCATGTTGCGGCAGGGCGGCGGCGAACAGGCTGGAGACGAAGATGGGGGCCTTGGGGTTGGCGAGGTTGGTCAGCAGCCCCATGCGGAAGGCGCGTGTCGTCGCGAAGGCCGGGTTGGCGGACGGGTCGTCGGCGGGGGTGGCCTTCCAGCTTCCCGCGAACAGCCGGGCACCCTGGATGAACAGGTAAAGGCCGCCGCCGACCTTGAGCAGCGTGTAGAGCCAGGGCGAGGCGATGAAGAGCGCGCGGATGCCGAAGAAGCCCGCCAGGCCCCATGCCGCGACGCCGGTCGCGATGCCGAGGGTTGCCCGCAGCGCGGCCATGCGGCCCTTCATCATCGCCAGCCGCGTCACCAGCAGGAAATCGAGGCCGGGGACGATCATGGCGACCAGCCAGAAGGCCGCGATGGCGCCGATGACGGACATATCCTGTGCAAGGTTCATCAGAGGTCCTTTCCTGACGGCTCGGCCTCTTTGGTCCGTGAAGGCACGGGGCGAGAGCAGATCGTTGGCATTTCACGACAATCGCGCAGGCGGTGCAAGAGTCCGGAGAAGGGGGCGCGGGCCGGGGGCGGGCTGTTCACTTCGCCGCGAATGAGGGACGGGCAGGGGTGAAGGAGGCGGGATTCGATGTCAGAACGGGGGACGCGCCTGACCGGCCCCTTCCCTGACTGCCCGCCTGACAGGGTCAGTCCAGCAAACCGGATCGTCTTCATGCACGCGACACGACGCGCCTTTCTTGCACGTTTTCTCTCGGCCGGTGCCGGCGGGTTGGTGGGGGCGCGTGCGCTGGCCGCGCCCCCGCTTCCGGCGCCGCCGGGGGTGACGACGCAGCCGCCGCGCGGGTGGGCGGGGCGGGGGCCGGGCGTGTTCCTGCCCGATCCGGATGTCATCGCGCTGGATGCGTCGTTCGGCGACCTGGTGTTTTCCGGGACCGCCATCCAGCGCGTGCTGTCCGGCTGCGGCTGGCTGGAGGGGCCGGCATGGCTGGGCGAGGCCCGCATCCTGCTGCTGAGCGACACGATCCGCAGCCAGCAATATCGGCTGGTGCCGCCCGACGAGGACGGGCCGGGCGCGCGTTCGGTCTTTCGGCAGGAGAGCTATCACAGCAACGGCAATACGCTGGACGGGGAAGGGCGGATCATTACGTGTGAGCACGACATGCGCCGGGTCATCCGCTGGGAGCATGACGGCAGTTGCACCGTGCTGGCCGACCGGTGCGACGGGCGGCCGCTGAATTCGCCCAACGATGTCGTCGTCCATCCCGGGGATGGGGGGATCTGGTTCACCGACCCGGCCTATGGCGATACGCTGGTGGAGGGGCATCCGGATGCGCCGGGAGTGGGGACGAACCCGACCGGGCGTATCCGCTGGCAACTGGGATCGGAGATCACGACCCAGTTTGCCGCCCATGAGCGCCAGCCCGACCACACGTTCCGTATCGATGCGCGGACCGGCGCGGTGGAGGCCGTGCTGTCGCAGGAGGATGTGGCCAGCCCCAACGGCCTGTGTTTTTCGCCCGACCTGACGAAGCTCTATGTCGTTTCCAGCGCGCCGGATCCGGGGCAGGTGGGGGCGCGGGGGACGAATGTGATCCATGTCTTCGACATGGTGGCGGGGCGGCCGCGGAACCGGCGCGTGTTCGCCGACATGATGCTGGACGGGCAGAAGGCCATGCCGGACGGGCTGCGGGCCGATGTGTTCGGCAATCTGTGGTGCGGCGCCACCGGGCCGCTGGGGGTGGCCGGCGTGTTCTGCTACAGCCCGGCGGGCCGGCTGATCGGCCGGATCCGGTTGCCCGACCGCTGTTCCAACCTGACGTTCGGCGGGCCCAAGCGCAACGAGCTGTATATGTGTTGCGGGCCGGAACTCTATCGCCTGCGCCTGGAAACACAGGGGGCCGGCCTGTCCTGAGCGCCTGCCTGGCGCGCGGGTCCGGGCAGGCTGGTCAGTCGACCAGGTTGATGGGGTGCCCCTCCACGAACGCCTTGATGTTGGCGGCGGTGGTGTCGGTGATGCGGCGGAAGGCTTCGGCCGTGTTGTAGGCGTTGTGGGGGGTGACGATCACGTTCGGCATGCTGGCCAGCACGCGGGCGGCCAGCACGTCGCGCACCGTTGCGGGTGTGGCGGAGGCGTCGGGGGCGAACAGGGGTGCCGGGTGGCGCAGCAGGGATTCGTCGGGCAGCACGTCCAGGCCCGCCGCCGCCAGGTGGCCGCTTTGCAGCGCGCGGATCAGGGCTTCGTTGTCCACGACCTGGCCGCGTGCCGTGTTGATCAGCACCGCGCCGCGCTTCATGAGGGCGAACTGGCGTTCGCCGATCATGCCGTCGGTTTCGGGGGTGGCGGGGACGTGCAGGCTGACGATGTCGGCCTGGACCAGCAGGTCGTCCAGCGGGGCGTAGCGGACGTTCGGGGCGTCGCGCAGCGCGGGGGAGGGGCGGGCGTCGTAGGCGAGGACGCTCATGCCGAATCCGTGCGCCATCTCGATCGCCCGGCGGCCGATATGGCCGGTGCCGATGGCGCCGAAGACCTTGCCGCGCAGTTCGAAGCCCCGGGGCGGGGTGTAGGCGAAATCGCCGCGCCGGGTGGCCTCGGCGCACGGGACCGTCCAGCGCGACAGGGCCAGCAGCAGGCCGAACGCGTGTTCCGCCACCGTGCTGTCGCCATAGACGGGCACGTTGGAGACCTTGATGCCGTGGGCGCGGCAGTAATCGAGATCGACGGAATCGAACCCGGTCGCGCGGATGGCGATGAAGCGGAGGTTCGGCAGCCGGGAGAGGATGGCGGCGCTGAAATCGCATCCGGCGAAACCGCTGACGATCTGGGCGTCGGCATAGGTGTCCACGATGCTTGCATCGATCGGCGCCGCCACCGGCGTGACCGTGAAGGTGGGGTCGAGCGCTGCGACGGCTTTGGCGGTCTCGGCCTCGTCGGCCGAAAACAGGACGATCTTCATGGCGTGGGCTCTCCGGGATGGCCGATGCCGCGCGGGGCGGGGCAGATGGTCTTCTGGATAGGCGCTTCGCGCGGCCCTGTCTTTGACTTGTGTGGGAGCGTTCCGCCGGGGGAGTGCTGCCGCCGGGAGGGGGGGGGCTAGCGGGGAGGGGGGCTTGCCTGGCCCGCGGTCGGGTGGGGGGTGGGGTGTTCCCAGCGGTGCAGGCGGGCCTCGATGGCCAGGCGTTCGTGCTGGAGGCGCTGGCGCACCCAGTTCAGCAGGCCGGAGGCCGTGAGGACGACGATGCCCACGAAGGTCCAGCCATCCAGCGGCTGGTGGAACAGCAGGTAGCTGAATGCCACGGCCCAGACCATCTGGCTGTATTGCGGCAGGGCCACGCGGTTGGCCGGGGCGCGGGCGGTGGCCAGCATCATCAGGAGCTGGCCGAGGGCGGCCAGGAACCCGTAGCCGAACAGGTAGATCCAGGCCTGTGCGGTGGCGGGCCAGGTGGCGTTGAGCCCCATCAGCAGGCCGTCGCCCACCAGCGGGCCCACGAGGCTGGAGCCCAGCAGCGACAGGCGGACCGTCTCCGCGCTGGACAGGCGGTAGGCGATGACGCTGCCGGCATTGGCGAAGGCGGCGGTCAGGGCGCACAGATGCCCCAGATTGAGCGGGCGCACGCCGGGGCGCAGCACGATCAGCACGCCGACGAAGCCGAGGATGACGGCCAGCCAGGCCCAGGCCGCGACCTTTTCCTTCAGCAGCGTCACCGACAGGATGGTGACGAACAGCGGCATCAGGAACATCAGCGACAGGGCCTCGGGCATCGACAGCAGCATGAAGGCCTTCACGCTGGCGGCGGTCGCCACGAAGACGCACGCGGCCCGCAGGACCCAGGTGGCGCGCTGGCGCGGCCGGAAGACATCCAGATAGGATTCGTGCGGCTTGCGGACGAAGGGCAGGAGCAGCAGGCCGAAGACGCCGCTGGAGAACGCGACCTCGAACGGGTTGAGCGACCCGGCCAGCAATTTGGAGAACGCGTCGCTGATCGAGAACAGGGCATAGGCGGTGAACGCCAGGGCCATGCCCGAGAAGAGCGCCTTGAAACCCATTGCGATATGCCCCCCTCTTGCCGGCCCCTACCTTGGCAGCAAGTGGGACGGGGGCCAATGCCGGGAGGGCGGAGCTGGCATCCGGCGTGCCGGGCGGGCGTGGCGCGAGGGGGAGGGCCATCGGCCGAGCCGAAGGGGGAATCTCGCGACCCCTGGAAAAGGTCTTATATATTTTTTGTATGGAACGATTCGGGTCGGCAAAGAGTCGGGTGCCGGACATTACGGGAATTTATTGCGGTTCCGGGTCGGGATTTTCGGGGGGTGTGTTCCAGAAAACATGAATTAACCGTTTAATGTCATTGTTATAGCAGGGTATTCCCTTGGGCGGGACGGCGATTGTGATAAAAATGTCATACATTCCGAAATCGTTACGGCCAGTTAGGATTCGGTATTGAATTAAGGTCGGGTTCCGGGGCCTGATGGGTCGGTAAAGTAACGACGTTCGCGGGAGCACGTTAAGTCTATGACCCTGAGGCGAAGCCTTATCGCGGCCACGATTTTAGCCATTCAGTTCGACGTCGCCGCTGCGGTGGCGCAAACTGCCACGACGTCGGGAACGTCGACGGCCAGTCATCGCCATGCGGCGAAGGCCAAGAAGGGGGTCAGTGCTCCTGCCCGTTCCACCACCAAGGCGGCTCCGGCAGCGGCGGCTGCGGCCCCGGCTTCGGTCGTGCGGGCCACGCCGGCCATCGAGCCCGTCTATCATGCGCCGCCGGATTCCGGCGAAGCCGTGATCGTGACCGGCACCCATGACACCCACCGTCATGCGCGCCAGAGCACCTCGCCCATTTCGGTGGTCACGGCGGCGACCCTGACCCGTTCGGGCCAGATGAACCTGTCGGACGCGCTGACGAAGACCTATGCCTCGATCAACGTGGTTGCCATGGCCGCGGACTCCGCGGCGCTGACGCAGTCCATCCAGATGCGCGGCCTGGGCCCGAACGAAGTGCTGGTGCTGGTCGACGGCAAGCGCCGCCACGTGACGGCGAACATCGTGGCCGATGCCGGCCCGCAGTTCGGCTCGACCGGCGCGGACCTGAACACGCTGCCTTCCAACATGATCGACCATATCGAAGTGCTGGAAGACGGCGCGGCGGCCATGTATGGATCGGACGCGATCGCCGGCGTGGTCAACATCATCACCAAGAAGCAGGATCACGGCTACAACCTGAGCGCCACGACCGGCGCCAATGCCTATAGTGGCCAGGCGTGGCAGTACCAGGTGAATGGCGATGCCGGCTTCAAGTGGGGCAATGACGGCTTCCTCCACATCAGCGGTCAGGTCTATCACACCGACTTCTTCGTCGCGCCGTCGACGGACCATCGCCTGCTGCCGCTGAGCGCCGCGCCGGCCGGTGCCTATACGGGCGCCAATTATACCGGCTCGCTGAACGTGCCCACCGATTCCAACCACATCATGGGCCGTCCCGAGGAAACCCGAGAGAATTTCGGGATGGATTGGGGCAAGGACATCATCGGCGACCGCCTGCAGTTCTACGGCAACCTGACCTATGCGCATCGTCATGGCGAGGCGTATGAGAACTATCGTATCCCGACCCGTGCGCCCTCGATGTATCCCGCCGGCTTCTCGCCGCGCGAGACGAACGAGGAAAACGACTATGCCGTGACCATGGGCCTGAAGGGCAACGAGCTGTTCGGCGACTGGGACTGGGATGCCAGCTCGACCTACGGCGCCGACGGCACGAAGATCGGCAACAAGAACACCGCCAATACCGGCATGCTGGCCTCGACCTGCTCGACCAACCCCAGCAGCGCCTATTATTCGTCGGAAGGGTGCGGCTATTCGCCCAGCTCGACGCTGGCGGAAACGTACCGCATGGCGCAGTGGACCAACAACCTGGATTTCCGCCGCCATTTCAACATCGCCAATGTCGTCCCGATGACGCTGGCGGTCGGTGGCGAGCATCGTCTGGAAACCTACCAGATCACGGCGGGCAACCCGAACTCGTATGAGCTGGGCGGCACGCAAGGTTATGCCGGCCTTGGCCCGCAGAGCGCCGGCAGCTGGAGCCGCAACATCTTCGCCGCGTATATCGATGGCGATTTCCACCTGACCAAGCACTGGGACCTGGATTTCGCCGGCCGGTTCGAGCACTACACCGACGTGGGCAACACCCAGAACGGCAAGGTTTCGACCCGCTACGACTTCACGCGTCGCATCGCGATCCGCGGCACGATCAGCACCGGCTTCCGTGCGCCGACGCTGGCCGAGCAGCATTACAGCGCGATGAATGTCGGCCCCTCCAGCGCCGCCGGCATGCTGGCGGTGGATTCGGCAGCGGCCAAGGCCGTCGGCGCGCAGCCGCTGAAGCCCGAGCAGTCGGTCAGCGCGTCGGGCGGTATCGTCCTCGAGCCGATCGACGGGTTCCATATCGAGACCGACGTCTACCAGATCAACCTGCGCAACCGGATCGTCGGCGGCGGCACGATCACCGGCGACGCGGCGGTTAACGCGATCCAGGCGATGGGCTATACGCTGGCCGGGCCGGCGCTGGACGATACGTCGCAGGACAGCGCCTATTACCTGACCAACGGTGCCAGCACCCGCACGCAGGGCCTGGACATCAAGGCGGATTACAGCTTCCACCTGCACCAGTACGGCAATCTGGACCTGAGCATGGCGCTGGACCTGAACCGGACGCGCCTGCATCACAACGGCACGGCTCCGAACGGGTCGGCGATCCTGAACGCGCAGAATATCGGCTACATCACCACGGCCTATCCGCGCAGCAAGATCATCCTGAATGCCTACTACAAGGTCGGCAAGCTGGACGTGAACGTTCGCCAGACCCGCTATGGCCAGACGACCGACATGATGCAGTATCAGGATTGGTCGAATGCCAACATCATGTGCTCGGACGGCGGTTCGATCCAGTATTCGAACACCTGCTTCAAGGAGTTCAAGAACACGCCGCGCTGGCTGACGGATATCGAAATCGGGTATCAGTTCACCAAGCACCTGCACTTCGCCGTCGGCGCGAACAACGTCTTCAACGTTCGCCCCCGCAAGGTCTCGCAGGACGTCAACTCCTACGGTGCCCAGGTTTACGACCAGTTCTCGCTGCAGGTGCCGATCACCGGTGGCTACTACTATGGCCGTCTGAACGCCACGTTCTGACGGAGGCGGCGTGGATACCGGGAGCCTTCCCGGTATCCATTCCCGTTTCGGAAAAAATGCCGCGTCAGCGGCATTTTTTGTTTGTGGCGGGTTTTGCGCGCGTGTTGTTCGCGCCTTGAGGTCGTTTCGGAAAATTCCGTTTTCCTCGGGTGATGACGTGTGGTTTTTCAAAAGGCGTGGTGGGCGCGAGGTACATTCTCCGTTGGCGTTCCACTGGCCGTTCCGGTCGATGGAACCTTGACCAAATCCGCCCGGACCCGGCAGGATCCGATGCCCTGCACCCCAGTCATTCGATTGCGAATGGGTTTCCAAAGGGCGACTGCCCTTTGGCGGGTTTCAGGGCGGAGCCCTGAGTGCCCTGTTACCGACAGCTGACAACAACAGAGTTTTTTCCGGGTGTCGCGGAGGTTGCCGCTGGACGCCTGGCTAGCAGACAAATGAAGGGTGATCGATGACCGAGTCCGGCTTTCGGGCGCAGACGCGCCGCCAGCTTCTGACGAAAATCGGGGTTCTGGCCGGGAGTGCCGGGCTTTATCAGGCGATGACCAGCATGGGTCATGCGATGGGGACCGACTTCCGGGGGCCGCCGAAGCTGACGGGGGCGAAGCCGGGTACCCGTGTCGTGGTGCTGGGGGCCGGGCTGGCCGGCCTGCTGGCGGCCTACGAATTGCGGCAGGCGGGGTATGAGGTGCGGCTGCTGGAATTCCAGAACCGGGCGGGCGGGCGCAATATCTCGCTGCGCGGGGGCGACAGCGTGACGGAGCTGGGCGGGGCGACGCAGACGGTCGCGTTTGCCCCCGGCAATTACATCAATCCGGGACCGTGGCGCATTCCGTACCATCATCAGGGGCTGCTGCATTACTGCCGGAAATTCGGCGTGGCGCTGGAGCCCTTCATTCAGCTCAATCACAATGCCTGGCTGCATTCCTCGCAGGCTTTTGGCGGCAAGCGGTTGCGCTACCGGGAATTCGCGGCGGATTTCTCGGGCTATACGGCCGAGTTGCTGGCCAAGGCGATCAACCAGCATCGGCTGGACGATGTCGTGACGCCGGAAGAGCGCGCGCATGTGCTGTCCTCGATCGGCGTCTGGGCCAACCTGGACGATGACGGGGTGTGGCGGACCGGTGGGCGGTCGTCGCAGCGCCGGGGGTACGACAAGGCCCGGGGGGCCGGGGTGGATGGCGCGCCGACATTCTCGGAGCCCGCGCCGCGTGCCGATGTGATGGCGTCGGGCCTTGCGCAGTGGCTGGCCTTTCCCGAGCAGCTCGACATGCAGACCACGATGTTCCAGCCCGTCGGCGGGATGGACAATATCGGCAAGGGCTTTGCGCGGCAGGTGCAGGACCTGATCACGCTGGGCTGCATGGTCACGGCCATCCATCAGGACGAGCATGGTGTGAAGATCATGTACGACGATGTGGCCCATGGCGGGGCCGCGCGGGTGGAAGAGGCCGATTATTGCGTCTGCACGATTCCGCTGCCCGTTTTGTCGCAGCTGGACGTGCAGGTGAGCGGCCGGATGAAGGCGGCCATCGCGGCCGTGCCTTATGCGTCGTCGGTCAAGCTGGGCATGGAATTCAAGCGGCGGTTCTGGGAGGAAGACGACCAGATTTATGGCGGGATCAGCTTTACCGACCAGCCGATCGGGCAGATTGCCTATCCCAGCCACGGTACGTTCTCGTCCGGGCCGGCGGTGCTGCTGGGCGGCTATATGTTCGGGCCGGCCGCGATGGATTTCACGACCATGAGCCCGGCGCAGCGGATCGAGGAAGGGCTGCGGCAGGGGCTGGCGCTGCACCCGGATTATCGCCGCGAATTCCGCAATGGCGTGGCGGTGGCGTGGAGTCGCATGCCCTGGACCCTCGGCTGCTGTTCCATGTGGTCGGAGCAGGCGCGCAAGGCGCATTACAAGACGCTGGTCGCGATGGAAAACCGGCTGGTGCTGGCCGGCGAGCATGCGTCTTATGTCGGTTGCTGGCAGGAGGGAGCGATCCTGTCGTCGCTTGCGGCGGTCGAGCAGCTTCATAAACGGGCGCAGGGAGCGGGCTGATGCGGGGCGTTTCTCTTTCTTTCCTGTTGCTGGCGGGCATGATGCTGGCGGGGGCCCCGGCCCGGGCCGATACGGCGGGCGGCGTGCCCAGCACGATGAGCCCGCTGGATACTGGCGACCGGGTCTATCACCATATCTGCGCGGCCTGCCACATGGCCGACGGCAAGGGCGCGCGCGGTGCCGGGGCGAAATATCCGGCGCTGGCCGGGGACCCGAAACTGGCGATTGCGGCCTATCCGACCATGATGGTGCTGAACGGCCATGGCGGCATGCCCTGGTTTGCGGGCATCCTGACCGACAGGCAGATCGCGGATGTGGTGACGTATATCCGTTCGCATCTGGGCAATCGCTGGACGGACCCGGTGACGCCGGAGCAGGTGGGGGCCATGCGCCAGCCGATCACGCTGGAGGAATAGCGGCCGGGTTTCCGGCGGGCTCTACCGTGGGGAGGTCCGGGCTGGTAAGAGGCTGTTTCAGTTCCGATGGTGCGCGGAGGCGTGGCGTGGGCCACGCGTCCGGCGGTGGTTTTCGGGCACCGGAGCGGAGTGGCCGTGTGGGCCGCCCGCCGCCAGGGAAGCTTTTGAAGCAGCCTTGAAGGTCGTTGGATGCAATCGATTATTCTGTATATCGGCGCGGCGCTGGCGGAGATCGGCGGGTGTTTCGCGTTCTGGGCGTGGCTGCGGATGGGCAGGTCGCCGGTGTGGCTGGTGCCCGGCTGTGGCGCGCTGGTGGTGTTCGCGTGGCTGCTGACGCGGGTCGATGCGTCGGAGGCGGGACGGGCTTATGCGGCGTATGGCGGGATTTATATCATCTCGGCGCTGCTGTGGCTGTGGCTGGCCGAGGGGGTGCGGCCCGACCGGTGGGACCTGATCGGGGCTGTGCTGTGTTTGTGTGGGGCGGGGGTGATTCTGTTTTCTCCGCATCGGGTGTGACGGAGGAAAGGGTCTTCTTTTTCTGAAGAAAAAGAAGCAAAAAGACTTTTATTCGTTCAGGGACGTCGTGTGTCCCGGCAAAAAATTCCTGAACGAATCAAAAGTTTTTTGGTTCTTTTTTTCAAAAAAGAACGGAAACGCCTGCTTATTCCTCGCGGCTGTTTACCATCCGGATCGCCACCACCCCGTCCGGGGCCGGGCGGGCGGCGCGGCTGGAGCCCAGGCGCCAGAGCAGGTGGGCCACGGCCATCACCGCCGGGCCGATGAACAGGCCAGACAGGCCGCAGCTTTCCAGCCCGCCCAGGATGCCGAGCAGCACCCACATGAACGGCAGGCGGATCGAGCCGCCGATCAGGGCCGGGCGGATGAAATGGTCGGCGAGGAACAACACGATTGCGCCGAACAGGCCAACGCCGATGGCGGCCGCCAGGCTGCTGCCCTTGACCAGGATGGCCATGACGCACAGGGCCAGCGCGAAGCCGCCCACCATCGGGATCATGCACGCCAGCGCCGTGAACATGCCCAGCAGCAGGGGCTGCGGCGCGCCGGCCAGCACGTAGGAGAGGCCGATCAGGACGCCCTCGCCCAGCCCGACCAGCACCAGGCCCGCCAGCGCGCCGCGCACGGCGCCCACGACCTGCCGCTGGACCATGCCGCCCCGCGCGCCCAGCAGGCGCCAGACCAGGAGATCGATCCGGGTGACGAGCGGCGCGCCCGCGCGCAGGAAGAAGAATAGGATGAGCAGGGCGAAGCCCATGATGACCAGCCCGTTGGCCGCGCCGTGGCCCAGATGCTCCACCGTGCCCAGCGCGTGCTCGGGGCGGATGCGGTCCATCAGGTCGTGCACGCTGTCGGCCGTCGCCAGATTGGCCTGCCACCAATGCTGGGCCTGCGCCCGCCCCCAGGGCAGGCGGTCGAGCCATGCCGGGGCGGGGATGCCCTGTTCGGTGGCCTGACGGACCCATTGCGCGCCCTCTCGCGCCTCGCCGGCGGCGGCCGAGATCAGGATCGCCGTGGGCACGATGAAGACTAGCGCGATGCCGAGGACGATGGCCGCCGGTGCCAGGGTGGCGGCGTGGGGGGAAGGCCATTTCCGCCGCAGCCATGTCAGCAGCGGCCAGCAGACGATCGCGAGCACGCCGCCCCAGAACAGGGCGGACCGGAAGCGCCCGAGGATGAACAGGGTGAGGGCGACCACGCCCAGCGTCAGCGCGCCCTGCGCCCAGCATTGCAGCGTGGTGCGCGGACGGGAGGGGAGCGTGGGGGCAGGGGGCGGCGCGGCAGGAAGGACGAATGAAGGCGGGAACGGGGGCATGCGGGCTCGATTCAAGGACTTGGCGGGATGGCTGTCCGAATGGTAACGGCTGCCGGGCGGTCAGCGTTGCAGAATGAGAGGCTGTTTTCAAAGCCCCTGATGGTCCGGTTGTGACCCGCTGCTTTGGTCCTGTCCCTGTCATCGGAAGAGGATACCCGTCCGGGTGAGCGAACCGGACGGGGCCTGTCCTAATAGCTGATCAGGCGCATGAAGCCGTAATCCATGTGGATCTGCTGATGGCAGTGGAACAGCGACCGGCCCGGATTGTCGGCCCTGAGATCCACGTCGAGCGATCCGTAGAGCGGGAGCACGACCGTATCCTTGATCACGCCGGCGACGGGGCGGCCGGCGATGGCGGTGATTTCGAAACTGTGCCGGTGCAGATGGACGGGATGGTCCTCCCGGCTGGCATTGAAGAAGCGGAAACGGTAGCGCCGGCCTTTGACGAGGCGCATGACGGGAGCATCCTCGAAGACCTGACTGTTGATCCGCCATTCGTCCATGCCTTCCTTTTTCAGGAATTTTTTGGAGATCACCATGGGGATGATGTCGTCGACCTCCGGCTGGGCGATGGGGCCGGGAAGGGCGAACCGGCTATAATCCCAGTCGTTGCGTGGGGGCGGGAGCCAGCGCGGGGGGCCGCTGTGCCCGGCATATTCGACGGCCAGCGCCAGGCCGGACGCACGCTCGGTATCGTTGGTGGCGCCCAGCATCCATACGCCGGGATTGTTCATCACGACGATCGCATCGACACGTTCGGCGACGCCCAGGCGGATCACCTCCACGCTGGCCTGTGTGGGCACCGGATTGCCGTCCAGCGCGATGATGCGGAATCTGTGCCCCGGCAGGGCGATGGCCGTGTTCTGCGTCGCACTGGCATTGACGAAACGGAACCGGACCCGTTCGCCCGCCTTGACGCGCAGGGGCTCGGCGGCCGCGAACAGGCGGCCGTTGAATGTCGCGTGCCGGTAGCAGACCATCTGGTCCGATACCGGGGCGCCCATGTCGCACAGTTCGCCGTTCCAGTGATGCACGGCCAGGAATATCTCGCGGTCGTAGGGGGCGGGAAAGCGCCCGTCATCGACGTCGATAAAGCCGAACTGGCCGGAATAGCCGCCTGCGCCAAGGTCGCGGCCGGCCATGGCATGGGTATGATACCAGCGTGTGCCCGACGGGCCGGGCAGGAAGTCGTAGGTGCCGGTCTGGCCCGGCGCGATCATGGGTGAGCCTTCTTCCATCGCGCCATCCACCGGGCTGGGAATGTGCAATCCATGCCAGTGCACCAGTTCCGGCCGGGAGGTATTGTTCGTGACGTGAATGACGGCGCGCCGTGTGGGATTGAGGGTCAGCAGCGGCCCCGGCACGGTGCCGTTATAGGTCGTGGTCGGGATGACGATGCCCTTGGCCAGTTCGAGAGATGTCTGTTCGATGGCAAGCCGGATCGGTGCATCGGGATAGAGCGGGGCGGGTCTGTTCGCTGCCCGCAGGCGGGTGGGCAGAGCGGCGGCCGCCAGTGCCGCCGTCAGTGCCTGGCGGCGTGTGAAAGCCAGGGAGTTCATCATTTCCCTCCGCCTGTTTCGTCGAGTTCGTTGACGGCGCGCCAAGCCATGTCGATGGCCAGAGCAGTTGAATCCGTTCCGCCGGCATCGGTGTTGGCGATCGTGATTCGGCCGAACTTCCGGCGGGCGCGCAGGTGGGGGGGCTCGCCGCCTGTTTTCAGGAAGTCGTCGTAGAGGGGCGAATACCAGTAGGAATATCCGTGGCCCCAGCGATTGACGGTGATCCCCATGATGTCTTTTGCCGCATCGAAACCATAGGGGCCGAGTGCCGCGTTGAATTGCAGGCGCAATTCGCGTTCGTAGGTTTCGAAACTGGTTTCGTACATGTCAATGCGCCCGGCCCGGAACTGGTCCTTGATCGGCAGGCCGGGGGCGCCATAGCCGCGCAGAAGCGAGACATGGGCCGGTTGGTCCGGCGAGGCGGAATGCTGATATCCGCCGACCGACACGGGCGGTTCCAGAATGATCGAGGCATAGTAGGAACCAGGTGCATTCATCAGGCAGGCGCCGGCCTTGTGAAAGGCCTGCCAGTTCCGCAGCCATACATTCACCCACAGATTGGGCGTGTGGACGTTGTAATGCAGCGCATCGCGCTGTTCGGCGGCCATGTCCGGGCAGAGATAGGGGATGACATGGAACCAGCAGGCCAGGATGCAGGAACGCGCCCGGACCCTGAACAGGCCCCCGTCGCGGATATAGGTGACGGCCACGCCCCCGGATTCGTTGCGGACATTGACGGCCGTGGCATTCAGCCTGATACGGACGGCATTGTCCTCCCGGTCCAGCACGTCATAGCGCACGCGGCGGAGCAGGGCGTCGGACAGGCCGTTGCAGTCCAGCGCATTGGGGACGAGATCGCGCACGATCATGCGTGGGATCGTCGCGTTGCCTTCGGGGAAATGATATTCCGCGCCGCCTTTGCCATGATGGGGCGGCCTGGGCAGGTCGAGCCCGTCGAAGCCGGGAAAGCCGAACCGCTGGAAAGCGGCCAGTGCGGTGGTGGCGTCCAACCCGCGCCCGCTGCCGAAGCTGCGGTCCCGCAGATAGGTGCAGACCATCGGGTCGCATCCAACCACCTCGATCAGGTAGTCGCGATAGCTCATCAGGGCGAGTTTTCGGACTTTTTCGTCGGGTGACAGGCCGGGCAGGTAATCCTTTCTGTCATGATACAGGCGGAAGAGATCCTTCTTGATGCGCTCTGGCAGCGGGGCATCGCGCAGGAAGGCGCTCCATCGGGCGGACGCGTCGGGCGGAGTGGTCGGGTCGTAGAGGAACGTGAAGTCGGTCCACGGTGCCGGGTCTTTCAGCAGCATGTCCCGGCCGAATGTCTTGCGGTCGAAAAAGACGGTCTGGCCCATGCCCAGGGATTCATAGAAGCGGCGGGTAACGGTGGTTTCGGCCAGTTTCTCGACATCGATGTCGCAGACATCAAAGATCAGTTTCTGGGCCTCGGTCTGCGGCGAATAGAGGTTGAAGGTTCCCCCATTGGCGAGGCGGGTGTCGCCATCATGCGTGAATTCGTTGCGCTTGGCATGGCCACCGAAATCATCATGATTGTCCAGGACGAGGATCTTCGCGTCGCGGCCATGTTTGCGGCGATAGAACCATGCCGCCGACAGGCCGCTGATTCCGCCGCCGACGATGACCAGATCATAGATCTGGTCGACCTGTTCGGCCTGCGGCAGGGATTCCGCCAGATTACCGTTGCGCAGGGCGTGGCCCGCGCAATAGGCGCGTTCGTAGCCGCTGCCCCGCATGCCGGTCAGGGAAGGGGGATAGTTGGACGCGCGTTCGGCGCGGGCGTCGGTGCGGTCCTCGCGGGGAATGTCGCAGGCGAGGCCCAGGGCGCGGTCCATGGCCGCGGAGCACCCATCTCGGTGATCTAGAGTACTCACAAACAGACTCCGTGATTACAGGGAATAATCCAGCGACAGGTAGTAGTAACCACCATTGAAACCGAGTTGCTGGGCACTGGAATCATACGGGACCACGCCGACATAGCTGGTATTGAGAGGAATGCGCGATGGATATTCGTTGAACAGGTTGTTCGCGCCCAGGGCAACGTGAAGCCTTTGCGTCGCCTGATAGCCCAGCAGGATGTTGGTCTGGAATTTCGGCTTGCTGTACATCTGATAGAAGACCGAATTGGACCAGGCGTTCGGGCCGGTTACATATTGCAACTGGTTGATGGTGTGGCCCCAGCGCATTTCGTGGATGGCGAAATCCCATTTCCCCTTATGCCACGATGCGCCGAAAATCAGCTTGTTGCGGGGGAAGGCGGTGGTCAGATACCCGATGCCCTGCGCGCTCAGCAGCGGGTTGTTGTTCGCATCGAGATAGTCGCGTGTCACCTTGGTTTCGTTCAGGTTAAGCGAGGCGTCCCACGTGACCTTGCCATAGCGGCCGAAATCCGTTCTGTAGCCGGCGGTGATGTTGACGCCGCGCGTGCGGGTGTTGGCCCCGTTCGAGAAATACTGCACCGAGACGCTGTCGGGGGTAACAGTCGAATCGACCTGATAGCCTCCGGATTCCAATGCGTCGATCGCCCGCTGGCCGTTATAGACACCGCCTTCGACGATCCGGTGGCGCACTGTGATCTGATAGGCATCGACGGCGATATTCAGGTTCGGCAGTGGATTGAGCAGGAAGCCGGCGCTGAAATTCATCGAGCGTTCCGGCGTCAGCGGCTTGGAGCCGAGGGCGCGGGCCGTTGCCGAATTGACGGCGACGACGCCGTTGGCCCCCGTGGGGGTGGTGCTGAGGCTGGTGTAATATTGTTCGGCAAGGGTGGGCGCGCGGAAACCGTTGCTGATGCCGCCGCGCAACGCGATATATTTGTTGATGTCGTAGCGCGTCGAGACTTTTCCCGTTTCGGTATCGCCCGCGTCGGTATAATGTTCGAAACGGCCGGCGAAATCGATCTGCCAGTTCTTCAGCAGGCGGGTCGACAGGCCGATATAGCCGGCGGTGACATCGCGGCTGGCGCGGGTGGTGCTGAGCTGGTTCAGGCCGCTCTGCCCCTGTGGCCCGGAGCCGTAATAGGAGGCAGGATCGCCGGGATTGACGTTATAGGCGTCGTTTCTGTACTGCGCGCCGATCGAGAAATTGACCGGGCCGGCCAGAAGGGGAACGTCGAATGCCTTCCGGATGCCGAAATCGGTCGTCCACTGACGGTTCGAGAACGTCATGACGTGGAAATGCGTGGGCGTGGCGCCGGTATCGGCGTACAGCATCGTATTGACGGAATCGTTCAGATCGAAATGGGAATGGTCCTCGCCATAGCTGGTGCTGAGGTCCCAGTTCCAGCCGTCGAACAGTTCGCCCTTGAAGCCGACGGCAACGTTGAAATCGTCTTCATCCAGGGAACTGACGGGGCTGAAGCCTTCCGGATAAACCTGGGGAAGGATCGAAGGCGTGCGGTAGTTCTGATAGGACCAGGAGGCGCGATGCGCGTAGCTGGCGAAGGAATAGAATTCCACCTTGTCCGTGATCTTGTAGCCCATGTTGTAGCCCAGTGAGACCCGCGTTTCCTGCGGGTTGCCGAAATACTGGTTGACCTTGGTGCCCATGCGCGTATCGGCGTCGCCGCGATTGGTATGGTCCTGATGCTTGAATTCGCCATCCAGGTGGAAATAGCCGCGATCGGTCAGGCTGGTGCCCCAACTGACGGTATTGTCGGTAGTGAAGCCATCGCCCGCGTAATAGCCGCCATTGACCGAATGCAGGTCCAGCCCCTGCGGATTTTTCTTGAGGATGATGTTGACGACGCCCGCGATCGCGTCGGAACCGTAAAGTGCGGCAGCGCCGTCTTGCAGGATTTCGATATGGTCGATCGATGACATCGGAAACATGCCGAGATCGACGGGCGTCGTCCCGTTTTCAGGGCTGCCGGTATCGTCGGTCATGATCGATGTCGAATGGCGGCGCTTGCCGTTGACCAGGATCAGCGTCTGGTCGGATGTCAGGCCGCGCAGGCTGATGGTCGAGGTCATGTTGGCGTTGCCCGATGTGACGCCGGGACGCGTGATGGAGGGATCGAGCTGTACCAGCGCGTCGCGCAGGTCGGGCTGGCCCGTCGATTTGAACTGCTGGGCGCTGACCACCGTGATCGGGCTGACGCTTTTCTTCGCGGTCTGATGAGGATCGCGGGTGCCGGTGACGATGACCTGTTCGTCGGCGCCAGCGGTCGTGTCCGCGGCCGCGATAGCCGGGGCTGAAAGGGCAAACGTTCCCGTCGCCACGGAGGTAACGGACGCAAGAAGCATTCTACGCATGGCACAAACGACCTCGTTCGAGGGGTTGGAGGTAGGCGATTCCTGTCTTTTGTATCGACGTCGGAATCAATGTGATAACGTTCTCACATTGTCAACCGTTGGCATGCCGGATTGACGTCCTTATTTCCGATGGGGAATGCCGGCTGCGGGCGGGGCGTTCGTGATGCGCGTTTTTTTTGGTATGGTTTTCTATCGGTCGAGGTGGAGATGAGGCGTGGACGATCACAAGGGCAGGCATGCGACGATTGTCGATGTCGCGCAGGCGGCGAACGTCAGCGTGGCAACGGCGGGCCGGGCGCTGGGCGATTACGGTTATGTTCGCCCCGAGACCAAGAAGGCGGTTCTTTCGGCGGCGCGGGAACTTAATTATAAGAAAAATATTGCGGCTCGGGCTTTGATTTCGGGAAGCGCGCAGACATTCGGCATGATTGTTTCCGATCTTAGTTCTGAATTTTACTCAAATATTATAAAATCGGCTGTAAATTACTCGCGCATGCATGGATATTGTGTCCTGATCTATGACACGCATGAATCGACGGCCATCGAGCGGGAAGCGGTCGCCATTTTTCAGAAGCATCGGGTCGACGGGATCATCATTGCGCCCGCAAGCATGCGCAATGTCGGCCATCTACGGGATTTCGTGGCCGGTGGCGGCCGGATCGTGCAGATCGACCGGCGCGTGCCCGGCCTGGCGAGTGACAGTGTGACGCTGGACAATGTGGGGACGGCCGCGGCCTGTACGATGAAGCTGCTTGCGGCGGGCCATCGGAGGATTGCGTATATCGGCGAGCTGGACGAGGTGAAGCCCGCGGACCTGGGGCGGATCGTGGCCGAGCATGCGGCTTCCGCCCGGATCAAGGAGGGATTTGCACCGAGTTGCCAGCGGCTCAGGGGCTATCTCGATGCCCATCGCGATGCCGGGGTTCCTGTCTGTCCGGATCTGATCGGACGAACGGGGCATTATAGCTGGGAAGCGGCGAGGGACGCGACGCAGGCCGTTCTGCAGCATGAGCCGACGGCGCTCCTGACATCGGACGGGCTGATGACGACCGGGGCATTCCGCGCGGTTCGGGCGGCCGGAATGCGTATTCCCGACGACATTTCGTTCCTCAGTTTTGACGACCTCGAATGGTTGCAACTCGTCGATCCGCCACTGTCGGCGGCAGCGCAGCCTTGCGCCCGGATCGGGGAGGAGGCCGCCCGTATCCTGATTGGAAGGGCCCGCGGGGCAAAAGAGCCCCTTCGCCCTGGATACGAGCACATTCAGTTGAGTGGCAGCATCGTCGACCGGGGGTCGATACGGACGATCCCCGTCCTGGCTTGAGAGAGGGCTTCCCAGACGGTGGGCTACGCTCCTTCGGCCTCGACCTTCCAGATCCGGTGCGTGAGTTCGCCCGCTGCGCAGGGCAGCCATACGGTCTTTCAAGGGAACTCGCCCTTAAAATGCCGTACGGTTCTGCCCATGTAAGGGAGCCAGGCCGTTCCCGGCCTTTTGTCGGGGCACCTTGAGCAGGAGGATCGTCATGTCGGTTTCATCCGTCGAGGGGAAGGCAGTGCCCGTTCCAGCCGTGTCCGAGACCGCGTGGTCCGATGGGGTTGGGCTGACGCCGGCTGAGATTCATGCCGCCCATCGCAGTGCGCTGCGGCAGGCGGGACGGCGGCTTCGCAATCGGGCGGGGCGGGCGGATGAGGCGGGGGCCATGGGCCGGCCGGGGGCGCCTTCGCCCGATAAGTCGGGGCGGGCCTGAGAGGCAAAGAATCTTCTTTTGCCTGACGAAAAAGAAGCAAAAAGACTTTCAGTCGTTCAGGGGCATCGTGTGTGCCAGGCACAAGGCGCCTGAACGAATCGAAGTTCTCCGGTTCTTTTTTTCAAAAAAGAACCCTTGAGGATGCTGCTTGAAACGTCGCGCCGGATTGCCGGCAGGGTGGCTTTGCAAGCATCGCCCTAGCTGTCGACGGCCATGCGACCCAAGGCTGGATCGTCGGTGAAGAGTCCGTCCAGCCCCAGATCCAGATAGCGCCGCATTTCCGCCACCGAGCCGTCGGGGTTGCGGGCATTGTCGCCGGCGCCGTTGCGGAGCTGGCGGGGCAGGAAGCGGTTTTCCGGCCGGCAGGTATAGGAATGGACCAGCAGGCCGGCAGCGTGGGCGTCGTCGACCAGCGTGGTCGGTTGCAGCCATGCGCCCGAGGCGTCGCGCGGGATCAGGTCGGTGTTCGACGGGCCGATGGCGTCGGCGAAGGTGCGGATCTGGCGCAGGCCCTCGGGCGTCATGAGGTCGCCGAACGTGGTGTGGGCGCCGGCCGCCATCAGGTCGGGCACGCGGTCGGTGCGTTCGCCCATCAGGAACATGAGGCGGGCCTGCGGGTTGATGGCCTGCACGCGGGCGCGCAGGCTCTTGAGGTTGGTGGTCTCGAAGGACTGGACCTCCAGCGGGGCGTAGCGCGTGTAGTCGCGCGTGGCGATCGTGCGGAGGAAGGTTTCCTCCGGCGTGTGGCCCAGGCTGTGGAAATGGGTCGAATTCTTGATTTCGGGGATCAGGCCGATCACCCGGCCGCGGGCGGCGGATTCGGCGGCCACGAAATCGATGACTTCCTCGAAGGTCGGGATGTCGAAATGTCCGTCATAGCGGGTGTTGTGCGGGCGGACCGTCGGCAGGCGTTCGCGCGCGCGCAGGGTCTTGAGTTCCGCCAGGGTGAAATCGGTGGTGAACCAGCCGGTCTCGGTCTCGCCGTCGATTGTCAGCGTGCGGCGGCGGGAGGCGAATTCGGGCCGGGCGGAGACGTCGGTGGTGTCGGCGATGTTGCTTTCGTGGCGCGCGATCAGGATACCGTCGCGGGTGGGTACCAGATCGGGCTCGATATAATCCGCGCCGTCGGCGATGGCGCGGGCGTAGGAGGCCAGCGTGTGTTCCGGCCGCAGGGCCGAGGAGCCGCGATGGGCGAAGACCAGCGGCTGGGGCGCGAGCGATGCCGCCGCCCGGGCCCGGCGCGACGTGCCGCCCAGCAGTGCCGCGCCGGCCGCGAGGGAGAACATGTTTCGACGTGTCAGCATATGAGGACCTCAGAACTGGGCGCTTACGGTCAGGAAATACATGCGGGGGGCGATCGGGTACGCCGTATATTGGCCTGAAGCGTTGCCGATACTCAAGGTGGACCAGCCGCGTGTATTGGTCAGGTTGGTGATGTTGCCCTGGAGCTTCAGACCGCGCACATGCGGGATGCCGTGGATGGTGTAGCCGGCATTGAGGCTGAACAGCGCGTAGCTGCCGGCGTGCAGGTCGTTGGTGAAGGTGGTGTAGCGCTTGCCGATCACGTCGCCGATGAACTGGGCGTTGAAGGCGCCCCAGTCGGTGGAGGCCACGAATTTCTCGGTCCAGTCGGGAACGCCGGCGACGTTCTTGCCGGCGGTGGGGACGATGGCGGTGCCGTTGGAGTAATTGTCGTTATAGACGGATTTATTGTAGGACAGCGCATTATAGAACGAGAAATGCGGGCCGAACTGGGCGGTGAAGGAGAAATCCATGCCGTCGGTCGTGACCGAGCCGACATTGGTCAGGATGGTCGCGCTGCCGACGATCGAGGCCAGGTTGGGCGAGGACGAGACAGCCAGCAGGCGGTTCGAGAAATGGACGTGGTAGTATTCGAGCTGCCCGCTGAGATGGGTCAGCGGCCCGAAGGAGAGGGCGCGGTTGGTCCGCAGCCCGGTCTCGTACGTCCAGGCGGTTTCGGGCTTGCCGTATTCGCGGAAATTGTCGAACGCCTGCTGGCTGGTGACGCCCCACGGGGTGGCGTTGCCGTAGCCGGCATCCTGGAACGAACGCATGTTTTCCTGGATGTTCGCGAACCATTCCTCGTTAGGCGTGATGTTCCACAATGCGCCGAAGGCGGGCAGGAAGGGCCGGACGGCGGCGATGGTGCCGCCGGGGACGGTGACGGCCGTCTTGGGGGACAGCGAGCCGGGCAGGCCTGCCACCGGCAGGGTGCCGTTGGTGTAGACCAGTTCGGACTTGAAGCCGGCATTGAGGGCGAAATGCTTCGACACCTGCCAGGAATCCTGCAGGTGGGTGACCCAGCTGTTGGTGTAGAAATAGTTGGTGTACTGGTGGATCAGCGGGTTCTGCTGCCGGTCGTAGGGGGTGGTGGGGTCGGTGGCCGAGAACGGGTACCAGCGCCGGGCCTGGGTGTTGTTGTTGCGTTCGTACCAGCCGCCCAGTTCGATATTATGGTGGCCCAGACGATAATGCAGCGTCGAGGTCAGGCCGCCGCGATTGTCCCAATATTCGGTGGTGCGGGTGGCCATGCCGGTTCCGCCGAACACCTGCGAGAGCTGGGAGGCGGTGTCGTTGGGAAAATAGGCGCCGAACAGGGTGGGCAGGCCCGCCGCCGTGATCGGGCCGGCCACCACGCCCTCGCCCAGGTCGTGATGGTAGTAGATCTGGTTGTCCCAGTGCAGGTTCGACGAGAAATCGTGCGACCAGGTGGTGTAGGCCAGGAAATCCTGGCGCTGGGCGGCTGAATAGTAATTGCGGTAGTTGAGGCCGGCCGCGTTGTAGGCGGCGGAATTATTGTAGTATTTTATGGCTTCCTGAAGGTTGGGGTAGATGAAGGGGCGCTTGTAAAGGCTGCCGCCCTGGGGCTGGACGATGCCGTCTTCGTTCGGTTCGATCTTGTCCGACCAGTCGAAGAAGCTGGTGATCCTGTCATGTTCGCCCTGGTGGACGAATTTGGCGTTGACCTGGTTGCCGCCCTGGTGGCCCGCGAAATCCCATGCCCGGGCATCCTGCCGGGCCCAGGCCACATAGGCCGAATTGCCGTTGCCGAAATCGCCGGTATCGACGCGGGCGAAGGTGCGGAAGGTCGACCAGCTTCCGAAGGTCTGCGCCAGCTGGCCGCCGGCGCGGTGGGCCGGGTCCTGCGTCTGGAATTGCAGGGTGCCGCCCAGGTTGCTGGTGGAATCGGTGCCCAGCGCGCCGGCGCCGGTGGCGACCGAGGCCGCGCCGATGACTTCGCTGATCGCGGCGCGCTGCGGGGTCAGGCCGTTGAAATTGCCGTAAGCCTGGTCGCCCAGCGGCACGCCGTCCAGCGTGAAGCCGAGCTGGTTCTGGTTGAAGCCGTGGATGAAGAGCGAGGAATTCTGCTCGTTATTGCCCCAGGGATCGGCATTTTCGAACACCACGCCGGGCAGGATTTCCAGCGCCTTGACCGGGTTGATGCCGGGCAGGATGCGCTGCATCTCGACATGGCCGACGCTTTGTTCCGACCGGGTGCGGCGGGCGGTGGAGATGATCTGCTCTGCGGCCGGGGCGGGGGTGGCGGCCGGCCTTGCGGCCGGTTTCGTCTGGCGCGCGGGGTGGGCGGCGGTGGCGGGTGCCGTGTCGGCCGGAGCGGCGCGGGCGGCGGAAAGGCCGGCGCCCAGGGCCAGCAGGGTGGTGCCGAGCAGCAGGTGGCGGCCCTGGAAGGGGCGGGGGGAGGGGGCACGGAAAGACATTGGCGGTGTCGCTTCTCTTTCGTCATGAATTTGATTTTGCCTTTCATAAACGGGTCATTTTCGGATCTTCATGTGAAGATTTGAAGACGATGCAGCGCGGTCACACTCCGGGAAATAACGAATCCGTGAAGATGGGGCGGGCCGGGGGATGGACAGGCGATTGGTATGCCATTAATGGTCATGGCCATTATTGCGATGAAGCCTATGGACCTGCCATGAGTGAGGAGACGGCGCTGCCGGCATCGGGCCTGCGCGCCCTGCTGAATATCGACGAGAGCCATTTTCCCGGCATGTCCGTCACCTTTCGCGTCATGCGGCTGGGGGCGGTGTGGCGGACGCGGCTGGAGCGGGAGCTGAAGCCGGCGGGGATGACCGTCGCGGGCTTCCGGCCCATGGTCTATCTGATGATGATGCCCGAGGGCACGTCGCAGCGGGAGCTGGCGGCGGCGCTGGATACCGATACCTCGGCGCTGGTGCGGGTGCTGGACCTGCTGGAAGGGGCGGGCCTGGTGGAGCGCCGGCCGGATTCCGTCGACCGGCGCGCCAACAATCTGTTCATCACCCCCGAGGGGCGGCGCAAATGCCGCGTGTTCCACGAGATCGCGGCGCGGGTGGAAGCCGAACTGACGGAGGGCCTGCCGGCCGGGGAGATCGCGGGGCTGGTGGGGCGGCTGGAGCAGATCCTGGCCAATGCGGCGCGCCCCCCGGCGGCCGAGCTGCCCGAGGGTGGCGACGCCGCATGAGCCTGTCCCTTCCCGCGCGCATGTTGCCGGCCTTTCTGGTCGACGATGCGCGATGGCGCGAGACGCTGGGGCGGGCGGCCTTCTGCGCGCGGGCGTTCGCCGCCATCGGGCTGGCGCTGTCCTGCTCGTTCTTCTTCCAGCTCGAATCCCCGATGTCTTCGGTGACGACGGTGATGATCGTGGCCAACCCCACGGTCGGCGCGCTGATGGCCAAGAGCATGTGGCGCGTGATCGGCACGCTGCTGGGGGCCGCGATCAGCATCGCGCTGATGGCGGTCGTGGCGCAGTCGCCGGTGCTGTACACCATGATGCTGTCGGTGGTGGTGGCCTTTGCCTGCCTGGTCGCGACCTTCCTGCGGCTGTTCCGCGCCTATGCCGCCGTGCTGACGGGTTATACGATCGTCATCGTTGCCGCGCCGTCCTATGCCGATCCGGATGGGATCTTTCTCAGTGCCATGGCGCGGCTGTCGGCGGTGACGGTGGGCATCGTCGCGACGGCGGTGGTGTTCATGGCCAGTTCGGTGCGGCGCCCCGACCGGATCATGGTGCAGGTGGGCCAGATGGTGCGCGATGTGATCGCGTATGCCATGGAATTCCATCGCTTCCAGTACGAGGGCGGGCGTTCGCCCGATGCGCCGGCGCGGGACGCGGTGGTGCTGGGCGGGTTTCGCACCCTGCCGCTGCCGCTGAACGACCGGCGGGGCACGTTGCTGGCGCGGATCAGCGGGCTGATCTCGGCGGTGGAATATGCGGCGGCCGACACGTACGAGATCTCGCGCCGGGTGAACGCGCTGCGCGTGGGGCTGAGCGGGCTGGCGGGGGTGGTCGCGACCTATCATCCGCTGTGGCATGACCTGGAGAGCGATGCCGCGCCGATGCACCGGCTGCACGAGCGCGTGGCGTCGCTGATGGCCGAGATCCTGGCGCTGACCGGGGAGGCGGAGTGGATCGACGCGCCCGGGCCGGTGCTGGCGGCGCTGGGCACCGCGCTGGAGGAACTGGCGGTGGCCGAGCGGGCCGAGCCGGACATCGCGATGCTGTCGGCGATCGACAATATGCGCGACGTGCTGGTGCAGCTGGATGCCGTGATCCGGATGCTGGTGGCGCCGTCCCTGCCGCGCCGGGTGCGGCTGCGCTGGTTCCTGGACTGGCCGACCGCGCTGCGCAACGGTGCGCGCGGCGGGCTGATCGCGCTGCTGGCCGGGCTGCTGTGGTATGTGCTGCACTGGAGCGCCGGGCCGATGCTGATGCTGTATGTCGTCGCGGCGTCCAGCCTGGTCGCGACCACGCCTTCGGCCTCGCGCTCCAGCGTGCTGATGGCGGCGGGGACCGCGCTGTCGGTGCCGGCGGGGATTGCGTGCCATATGCTGGCGCTGCCGCGGATCGACGGGTTTCCGCTGCTTTGGTTCTCGCTGTGCCTGTTTCTCGCGCCCGGGATCTGGTTGCAGTTCAGCCCGCGCTACGGGATCGGGGCCTTCGGGTATGGCGTGTTCCTGGCCGCGATGCTGGATGTGTCCAACCCCATCCATTACGACGATATCGCGCTGACCAATACGTGGATGGCCTTTCTGGTGGCCAGTGCGCTGCTGGTGCTGGGCTTTCGGGTGATCCTGCCGCCGGACGACCGGCTGGATGCGGCGCGGCTTGTGGGCTCGCTGTCGCGGGCGCTGCGGCGGCTGGCGCTGGTGCTGCCGGTTGCCCCCGAGAACTGGGTGGTGTGGGAGGGCTTGCAGATCCAGAAGATCTGGCGGCTGGCGATGCGCCTTTCGGTGGGCGTGGCTGCGGCCGAGCGGCAGGCCTATACCGATGCCGCGCTGGGCGCGGTGTCGCTGGGGCGGCTGGTGGTGCGGGCCCGGCGGATCGCGGCGCTGCCCGGGCTGGATGCGGCGGATGCCGGGGCGCTGCGCGCGGCGCTGCACGGTTTCGACGGGCTGCTGCGGGACCCGGAGGCGACGGCGCGCGGGCTGGTGGAGGCGGCGCAGGCGATCCTGGGGCGGGCCGGTGCCGGTGAGGACGGGCTGGAGGCGCGGCGCGGGGCGGCATGCCTGCAACAGGCGGCGTATATCCTGCGGGCGGTGCCCGGATTCTTCCATCGTCACGGGCCGTTGCAACTGGCGCCGGAGATGCCGGGGGCGCATCGGCCGCTCGATGCGCCGGTGCCGGTCTATACGCCGCTGCTGGGGCGTGTGCGGCGCGGGGCCGGGTAGGGGCGGGATGTTGGGTGTGGTGATCTTGCGTGGCCTGCCGGGGGTGTCGGTACCCGGCTGTCTTGCGCGGCAGGGCCATGGTTTTTTCTGAAATGCGGGTCGGGCGCTCATGACCATGATGAAAACGCGCGTGGGCATGCTGGCTCTGGCGGCGGCTGTGCTGGCGGGTTGCACGGTCGGCCCGCGCTACCAGCCCGACCGGATGAAGGTGCCCGAGCACTTCACCGAGGACGAGCATCCGGCAACCGACGCCGAGATCGCACGCACCAATGCCGAGCTGAAGGATTGGTGGCACCGTTTCGGCGATGCCGAACTGGACCGGCTGGTCGATCGCGCCATCGGCGGCAATTACGATCTGCAGATCGCCGGCCAGCGCATCCTGGCCGAGCGCGCATTGCGCGACAGCCAGGCCTCCGCCTGGTATCCGCAGGTCGATGCCAATACCACCAACGGCGATGCGCGCTATTCGATCAACGTGGATAACTGGCCGATCCGGCCGGGCAATCCGCTGAATCGGCCCGGGGCGTCGTACCTGTCCTATGGGGTCAGCGCCAGCTGGCAGATCGATGTGTTCGGCCGCATCCGCCGCAGCGTGGAGGCGCAGGAACGCGCGGTCGAGGAAACGATCGAAGACCGCCGCGCGGTGCTGATGACGATGCTCTCGGCCGTGGTCAGCGACTATATGGTGCTGCGCGACACCCAGTTGCGGCTGGAAATCTCCAACCGCAACATCAGCGTGGCGCAGGAAGCCTACGACCTGACGCAGCGCCTGTATCTGGAAGGCGTGGGCAACACGCTGCAGATCGCGCAGGCGAAGGCGGAGCTGGACAGCCAGCTTGCGGCGCGCGAGCCGCTGCGCACCCATATCGCCCAGATCACCCATGCGCTCGACGTGCTGATGGGCCAGATGCCCGGCACGACGGAAGCGGAGCTGAAGATCGCCCGCCCGCTGCCGAAGGTGCCGGATTTCCCGGCGACGATGCCCTCGATCGTGCTGGCCAACCGTCCGGACATCCGCCGGGCGGAACGGGCCTATGCCGAATCCACGGCGCGGATTGGTGTCGCGGTGGCGCAGATGTATCCGAATTTCAGCATTCCGCTGAACTTCAACCCCAATGCATCGGCGATGTACCAGCTCTTCCAGGCGGGGGCGCTGAGCTGGCAGTTCTTCATGCTGGCCTCGCTGCCGCTGGCCCATGGCGGCAAGCTGACGGCGCAGGTGCGCGGAATGCAGGCGGCGGCGGAAGCCAGCCGGCTGAGCTACCGCCAGACGGTGCTGACCGCCTTCCGCGAGGTCGAGGACGCGATGGCGGCCTGGCATGACGATGTCGAGCACACCGAATTGCTGCACCGCGCGGCCGAGGACAGCCGGCTGGCCAGCGACCGGGCGCGCAAGCTCTACAGCGCCGGCCTGGTGGGCTTCCTGGAGGTTCTGACGACCGAGCGCACCGCGCTGGCGGCCGAAAATGCCGAGGCCGAGGCGCGGCTGGAGCGGTTGCAGGACGCGGTCAACCTCTACACCGCCATGGGCGGGGGCTGGCAGGGCGTCGCCGTCACCGCGACCGCGTTGCCCGTCTCGCTGGAAAAGCAGAACATCCTCGCCCGCGCTTTCAGGGAGTAGGTGCGGGGAGCGTGTCGGCGCCGGGGGCGGAACCGTTTTCGGGCGAGCGTGAAGCGGGTGTGCGATCCGGTCCTGCGCGTATTTCCGTGTCTGTTTCCTTCACGATTCCGGTGTTGCGATCAGGTATTTCCATATGACGGCGCCGAGCAGGGCGCCGGCGAGCGGGGCTGCCCAGAAGAGCCAGAGCTGTTGCAGTGCCGCCGTCTGCGCGAAGAACGCGACTGCCGTGGAACGGGCCGGATTGACCGACATGTTGGTGACGGGAATTGCCACGAGGACCGTGGGCTTCGACAGGGTCGGTTCGGGTGCGACGACCGACAGGAAGTTGATCCGGGAAAACGGAACAAACCGGTTTCGGTATCGCGACCGGCCCGATATCGTCGAGCGGGCCCTCGGTCATGGGGCAGGGCGTGTCGGCGCCTGTTCGGGAGGAGCGCGTAGATGATCAACCCGCCTTTGCCTTCTCCGGAAATCTTTCAGCATGTGCGCATCATCATGGGGATGGTGGTGGGCCTGAGCGTCACGCGCCTGCTCAATGGCCTGGTGCGCATCATTCAGCATCCCGGGCAGACGCGGATCTATCCGGTTCATATCGGCTGGGTGCTGACATTGCTGCTGATGCTCGTGCATTTCTGGTGGTGGGAATTCTGGCTGGTCACGCTGCCGTCCTGGACGTTCGAGACCTATCTGTTCCTGATAGTCTATGCGATCGTCCTGTTCTTCCTGAGCGCGTTTCTTTTTCCGGATTCGATCAACGATTATACCGGATATGAGGATTTCTTCATTTCGAGAAGAAGGTGGTTCTTCTCGTTCCTTGCGCTGAGCGTTGTCTTCGACCTGGTCGATACGCTGATCAAGGGGCCGGCGCATTATGCCATGTTTTCGGTCGAATACTGGTTCCGGGTGCCGGTTTATCTTGTTCTTTGCGGGGTCGCGATCGTTTCCGCCAGCCGTCGGTTTCACGTGGCCTTTGTCAGCCTCGGGCTGCTCTACGAAATTTCATGGATACTCCGGCATTTTGAGACACTGACCTGAAGGGGGTGCGGATGCGGGCCAGTCTGGTCACGGACGAATTTGGCGGCCGCGTCGTGCGAAATTTCGTAACGCCCTTGTATATGGCCTGTAAACCGGGGCGGTGATCGTCGGACTCGGGCATCGCGGCGGTGTCGAAATGTCGGCTTTTCGGACAGTTTTCAAGCCGGGAGCCCCGATTGAACGGCAGATTCGGGGCGAAATCGGAATGACGGCGGGAACGGGGGAAGGCTTCGCGGATTGCCCCCGATCCTCTCGGGATCGGGGGCCTGTTCCTGAAAAGTCTTTTACCAGTCGGCGCTGTGGCCGAGCTGGGTGAGGATGTTCTTGCGCAGGTCGAGCAGGCGGGGGTCGTCGCGGTGGCGGTGGGGGGGGAGGTCGATGGGCAGGTCGCCGATGATGCGGGCGGGGCGGGGGCTGAAGACGATGATGCGGGTGGCCAGCAGCAGGGCTTCCTCGACATCGTGCGTGACCATGATGGCGGTGAAGCCGCGGTCGCGCCACAGCCGTTGCAGTTCGGTCTGCATCGTCAGGCGGGTCAGGCTGTCCAGCTTGCCCAGCGGTTCGTCCAGGATCAGCAGGCGGGGGTCGTTGACCAGGGCGCGGGCCAGGGCCGCGCGCTGGGCCATGCCGCCGGAGAGCTGGTGCGGCCACGCGCGTTCGAAACCCTTCAGCCCCACCAGTTCGATCGCGGCGTCGACCGATGCCGGGTCCTTGCGGCCGGCGATGTCGTGGCCCAGCGCCACGTTGCCGCGCACCGTGCGCCACGGGTAGAGCGTCGGGTCCTGGAACATCACGATCCGGTCGGGGCCCGGGCCGGTGATGGGGGTGCCCTCGGCCAGGATCGTGCCCGCGCGCGGCGGTTCCAGCCCCGCGATCAGGCGCAGCAGGGTGGATTTGCCGCAGCCCGAGGGGCCGAGCAGCGCCACGAATTCGCCCGGCGCGATGGTCAGGCTGATATCGTCGAGAACCGGCGTGTCGGTGCCGCCGATCGCATAGCCATGGTCGATATGGTGGAGGGCGAGCCCGAGCGGGTGTGCCGGGTGGGTGGGGGTGGTTACCATTTCAGCCCGTCCTTCTGCCAGGACAGGACGCGGTCGCGTACCTTGAACAGCAGCGATACCAGCCCCGTGCACATCAGCGACATCACCAGCAGGGCCGCATACATGTTGGGATAGGCGGCCCAGCCCTGGGCCCATTGCATGTAGAAGCCCAGGCCGGATTTCACGCCCAGCATCTCGGCCACCACCAGGGTGGCGAACGACACGCCCAGGCCCATGAACAGGCCGACGAAGATCTGCGGCATTGCGGCCGGCAGGGCGACGCGCAGGACCAGGAAGCGGTTGCGCGCGCCCATGGTGCGGGCGACGTCGTAATAGGCGGGATCGACCGCCGCCACGCCCGACCAGGTGAGGATGGTGGTGGGGAAGCCCGCCGCCAGCGCCAGCAGGGCCTCGCTGGCCAGCCGGCCGGAGGGGATCAGCACGAAGGCCAGCGGCAGCAGGGCCACCGGCGGCAGCGGGCCGACCAGGCGGATCAGCGGCCGGACCCAGTAGCGGAAACGCGGCGAGCGCCCCAGCCCGACCCCGATGGCCACCCCCAGCACCGCGCCGATGCCGTACCCCACCGCCAGCAGGCCGAGCGAGTGCAGCAGGCTGTCGCCCAGCCGCTTCCAGTCGGTCAGGAAGACGTCCAGCAGGTCCTGCGGTGTGCCGAAGAACGGGCGCGGCAGCCACAGCAGCTTGGCCTGTGCGACTTCCCATACCGTGAAGCCCAGGCCCAGCGCGATGGCCCATGGCGCGCGCGCGGACAGGCGGCGCAGGGCGGCCGTGGCCAGCAGCCCGAGCCCGATTGCGGCGAACAGGGCGGCGAGCAGATTGGTGTCGGGGAAATCGTCGGCGTCGGGCCAGCGCCATGTCACCAGCGCCGCCAGGAACCATGCCGGGCCGGCGGCCCAGGGCAGCAGGGGGCGGCGCGGGCGCGCGCCGGCCTGTGCGGCCGCCTGGCCGGCGGGGGTGCCGGTGTTCAGGCCGGGCGCGAGCGTGTTGGACGCAGTCATGTCGCGAACAGGTCCTGCGTGACCTTGCCGGCGTAGCGTGCGGAATCGAGCGAGGGGCGGAAGACGCCGATCTGTTTCAGCGCGTCGGCATAGCGCACGATTTCATCGTGCAGCGACGGGCCGAGCGTCTGGTGGTGATGGCCCTGGAGGCGCAGCATGGCCGCAAGGTCCTCGGCGCTGGCGCGGGCGGCGAAGGGCTTGAAGATGCGGCCGGCTTCTTCCGGGTTGCAGGCGACCCAGGCGCCGGCCTCGAGGATCGCGCGCGTGACCGCCGCCGCCACGGCGGGGTCGTTGCGGATCAGGCTGCCGCGCAGGCCGATGACGCAGCAGGCGATCTGCGCCCAACTGCCGTTCATGTTGCTGTCGATCTCGACCAGGTCGAACTGGCGCTTGTGGAGGTAGGAGAACGGGTCGCTGCCGCTGATGGCCTGCACCTCGCCGCGTTGGAGCGCCACCGGCAGCAGGTCGGCGGGGTATTGCCGCCACTGGACGTCGGATTCGGGGTCGATGCCGGCTTCCTTCAGGCGGATGGAGAAGAAATTCTTGTCTGGGCCGCCGATATCGGTCACGCCGACGGTCTTGCCGCGCAGATCTTCCAGCTTCGCCGGGCCGCTCTTGGGGGCCAGAAGGTGCATGCAGCCGGCGTGCAGGCCCGCGACCAGCTTGACGTCGAACCCCTGCTGGAGCGGCTTGAGCCAGCGCAGGGCCATGCCGGGGGCGCCGTCGGCCTTGCCGGTGGCCAGGGCCTCCAGCAACTGGTCGGTGGAGCCTGCGAAATTGACGTAATCGACGTCGAGATTGTAGCGCGCGAAGAAGCCTTTTTCCTTCGCGACCGGGATTGCGGCGGTGCAGGTGGAATTCTGGTTCCACGCGATGGTCAGCTTGCGGGCAGGGCCGGGCACGGGGGCGACGGAGGCCGTGCCCGCCGCGCTGCAATGGGCGCCGCCCGGCATGGAATCGTCGGCCCGCGCGCCGCGCGCCGCGAAGGGAAGCGCCGTGGCGCCGGCCAGCAGCGTGCGGCGGGAGAGGCTGTGCATGTCGGGCATGGGTCTGACCTTGGTGGGGTGGCGTGCCGGGTCGGTGGGGATGTCCCGTATCGGTCTGGATCGCGGGTGGGCCGCGAGGGGGTGGGACATGGTGGTGGTCTGCGCTCCGGCGGCCGCGGCCGATTATATCAACGATGTAGAATCGTTGATGGATATCCTTGTCTCACGATTGTGGGGAGTGCAAGAGAAAAGCTGATTAATCACGAAATTATGCGTGGAATTAGGGCGCAGGTGGGATGTTGCTGCGTTGGGGCATGGGTATTGGGGGTATTTGTTCTTTTTTGAAAAAAAGAACCAAAAAACTTCTGATCTGTTCAGGATTCGTGTGCGTGCGGCTTACGATGTCCCTGAACAGACCAAAGTCTTTTTGCTTCTTTTTCTTCAGAAAAAGAAGGGAGTCTCTTCACGGGGGCAGAAGATGCCGCCCCCGGAGGTGCCTTGATCAGGCGTACAGGTCGAGGCCGTCGGCGGCGCTGCCCGAGCCGCTCGCGCCGCCGGTGGTGGATTCGGAGATGACCACGCCCTGCGCGTTCTTGGTGATGGTGGTGATCGAGCCGTCGGCGTTGGTGACTTCGCTCGTGGTCGTGCTGGACGAGGAGGAGGAGGACGACGACGACGACGACGACGACGAGGAGCTGCTGCTGCTGCTGCTGGTGCTGCCGTACAGGCTGTCGAGGGCGCTGCCGCCGAGGCTGGAGATGGAGGAGGACATGTGACGATTTCCCGTACCTGGTGGCGAAGCGGCCGGGTGGTCTGGACCGGTTCGCGCTGTGGACCCATTGACCCGGCCAGTGTCCGCGACCGCATCGCTGTCGACAGTAGGTGCGGAGTAACCTCTCGGAAAGACAGGTTTCCTCTCGGTTTGCAACGGATTGTTGCGATGCGCGCCGGGGGCTAGCGGGTGCCGGCGCGCAGGTGGGGACGTCTGCGGTCCCACAGGCGCATGCCGCGCAGGGCGAGGTCGGCCATGGCGGGGAGCAGGCGGGGCTGCATCAGGTCGGGGTCGAATTCCTGCATCCGCCGTGCGTTCTCGCGGTAGCAATCCTCGACGAACTGGCGGAACGAGAAACTGTCGAGGAAGACATTGGCCTGCGTGACCGCGAAATCGCGCCCGTCATTGGGCTGGCGGCCGCGCCGGACCATGGCCAGCAGGCGGCCCAGGGCGCGGCCGTAGAAGCGGGTGGATTTCAGGGCGCGGCGCATCGGGCCCAGCCCGCGCCGCCGCTCGCGCCAGGCCATGTAGTTGATGAAGAAGACGATGTGCCGCGTTTCCTCGAACATCAGCACGTCGAAGATCTCGAACAGTTTTTCGGGCAGGAACTGCGACTGGCGCGCGTTCTTGAACGCCCCGAAGCCGAGGAAGGCGTCGAGGCATTCGCCGAAGCCGAAATCGATGAAGGCGGTTTCCAGGTCGGCTGGAAACCGCTCCATCTCCTGCTCGGTCGCGTCGATGCCATAGCGGTCGATCATCGTGCGGATCAGCTTCGCGTGGCGGGCTTCCTCCAGCCCTTGCAGGGCCACGGCCTCGCGCACCACCGGGTCGGCGATCTGCGGGGTGAAGGCGTCGACGATCGCGCCCGCCCGGCGTTCGGTGTGGTACACCTCCTGCCAGAACGGGATGGTGCGCAGGCGGGCCAATTCTGCCGCGTTCAGCTCGGGCCAGGGCAGGGTCTCGGGGTCGAAGACCTGGTGCGTGGCGATGAACTGGCGGCAGAACAGGTCCTTGTGGGCTTCCGATCCGGCTTCGATTCGGCTCAAGCAGTCTTCTCCAGCGCCCGGGCGCCGGACGGGCGGCGGAGGAACAGGCGCAGGAAGCGCGCGAGATTCGGCGCCAGTTTCGGCCGCAGCAGGCGCGGGTCGTAGCCGGAGAAGCGGCGTTCGTTCTCGGCCAGGCACAGGTCGATCATGTCGCGCAGGCTGATATCCATATCAGCCACGTCCTTCGCCCCGCTGACGGTGAAATTATTGTCCTGTTCCTGCACGTTGCCGTCGGCGTCGATGCTGGTGGCCAGGCCGATCCGCTCGTAGACCAGGAACACCCAGACGGCGAGGACGCGCAGTTCGAACCACGGGCGCTGCCACAGGGGCATGGTGGCGCGGTGCCAGGCCAGCCAGTTGGCGAACAGCAGGATGTGGCGGCATTCCTCCTGCATCACCGGCTCGAACGTCTCGATCAGTTCGGCGGGGAAGAAGCCGGAGCGCTGGGCCAGGGCGAACAGGCCGAAGGCGAAGAAACTGTCGACGCATTCCGAGAAGCCCGTGACCAGGTAGGCCCATTCGGTGTCGCGTGGCTCGATATACGGCGGTTCGGGCGCCATCTTGATGTCGTAGGCCTCGACCAGCTTGGACAGGACTTCCTTATGGCGGTTTTCCTCCCACGCGTTGCGCGACAGGGCGTCCTTCATGTCCGGGTCGTCGATCATGCGGGCGTAGGCGGCCATGCGCAGGCGGGCCTTGCCTTCGGTCTGGACCGCGATGTCCCAGATCGGCAGGGAGGTCACGCGCTTGAGCGTCTCGGGGTCCAGCTTCGGCCAGGCGATGACCGAGGGCTTGTACGGGTTGAACGTGTCGCGGAACATCTCGGCGACCGCGCGCTTGTGCTCGGCCGAGCCGGGCTTGAGGGGGCCGGGCACCGGGCTGGACCAGTGGCGGGCGTTGAAATCGGCCTCGGCCACTGTCTTGCTGTCGGCGCCGTTGGGGTCGATCGCCTCGGGGAGGGAGGAATAGATATCGGAAAGGGACGTCATGGTTTCGCAAGCTCGCACAATGAGTACAGACGTCGGCCCGGCCTGGGGTCAGGCCGGTCCGAACGTCACCTTGCGGCCCCCCCTGCGATGGGGGGGATGAGGGGGGCCAGCGATCAGTGGATGTCGGAGAGGGTGGAGATGACCCGTGTCACCAGCCCGTAGGCGATCGCCTCTTCGGCCGACATCCAGTAATTCCGGTCCGTGTCGCGGCAGATCTTCTCGTACGACTGGCCGGTTTCGCGGGCGAACAGGCGGTTGAGCCGTTCGCGCATCTTCACGATTTCCCGCGCCTCGATATCGATATCGGTGGCGGGGCCGCGCACGCCGCCCATCGGCTGGTGCAGCAGGAAGCGGGTGTTGGGCAGGCAGTAGCGGCGCTGCGGGTTGCCGGCGGCGAAGATCAGCGCGCCCGCCGAGGCGACCCAGCCGGTGCCGATCACGTTCACCGGGGCGACCGAATCGACGAAGCGGATCATGTCGTGAATCGTGTCGCCGCTTTCGACATGGCCGCCGGGCGAGTTGACGTAGAGGTCGATCGGCTTGTCGGACGCGCCGGCCAGCGCCAGCAGGCGGCCGGTGACGTCGCGCGCCAGCTTGTCGTTGATCGCCCCGAAGACCAGCACCTTGCGCTGATCGAACAGGCGGCTCTCGAGCTCGTTGATCGGGGAGGAAAGCGTCTTGTTATCGCCGGGTTCCGTCGGTTCGGGGCCCTGGGGCTCGGGGATGTCGGGACCGTTCGGGTCTTCGTCATCCATCCGGATACGGTGGTTCGGCTGCATGCCGTTCAGCATCATGATCTCCCTGTATCCAGGACTGGTCTGCGTCATCACTCTATCCTGCGCCGCCTTCGGGCCGGTGCCAAGGCCTGACCTTTTCCGCGCCGCCCGCGAACCGGCGGTGCCGCTCTCTAGCTCAAAGGCCCGGGGCCGGGCTAGTAAGGGAGGGCAGGCGGCCGTGCCCCGGACGGAATGCGGCCGCCAGACGCTGGTCATGGAGTGAAGATGGGTATGAAAGCGCCGCTGCCAAGAGACCGCGCGGCTTCGGCCTGCCCGGCGGGCCGCCGGGGGGCGGGCGTGGGCGCGGCGCTGGCGGGGCTGCTGGCTGGCCTGCTGCCGCTGGCCGGCTGTGCCCATCGCGATGCCGTCGACAGCACGCTGGACTGGTTTCATCAATATCAGGGCGGCGTCATCGCCCAGCAGCGGCCGCCGCCGCCGGGTGCGCACGACCCCTATCCCGCCGTGGGGCTGACGCCGACCACGCCGCCGGTGCTGCCCTCGGCCGAGCGGCGGCAGGATGTGACGGAATCGCTGATCGAACAGCGCAACCTGGCGCACCGGATGGGGGCGGAGGTCGGGCCGCTGACGAATACGGCCCCGCCCGCGACGCCCGTGCTGGCGCGGCCTGCCCCGGCGGCCGCGCCGGGCGGGGGCGATGCCGCGTCTTCGGCGACGCTGGACGCGGCGGAGGCGCCTCCGCCGCCGCCGTCGAAGGCCGGCGCGAAGGGTGCTTCGGCGCAGGACGCGGGGGCTGGGCCGCTGGTGGCGATGCCCGAGGTCGAGGCGGATGTGGGCGGCGTGGGCGGCAAGCCGCAGGCCGTGCCGGTGCCGCCGGAGATTCCCGCCGGGCCGCCTGTGGCACCGCAATTCCCCGGTTTCGCGGTGGCGACCGACGATACGGTGCCGACGATCCGCCCGGATTATGCGCTGGCCGACCTGGGGGGGACGCGCATTCTATTCCCGGTCGGCAACGATCGGCCGGTGCCGGGGCAGGAGAAGGCGATCGACAGCGTGGCGCGCCACAGCCCCGCCGGCCCGCTGTTCGTCCACGGGTATGGCGAGGCCGCGTCGACCGATTCGGCGGAGCAGGCGCGGGCGATGGCGCTGGCGCTGCTGCGTGCCCGGGCCGTGGCCGACCGGCTGGTGGCCGATGGGGTGCCGGCGAAGGCGATTCATCTGCGCGCCCATCCGTTCGGCGACGGCGTGCGCGTCGGCATGGCCGAGTAGGGCGCGGCGCGGTTGCCTGCCGGGCGCGGGCGTCGCTAATATCCGCGACTGGTGGGGAAACATCCCGCCAGTCGCGACATGCCGCCGGAAGAGCGGTGCGAAACGGCCATCCTGAACCTTGTCCGGGGCGCTGGGTCCCGGGCAAACAGTCTCAACGAGCCAACCCATGACAGAAGAATTCCATCGCATCCGCCGCCTGCCGCCCTATGTGTTCGCCGAGGTGAACAAGGCCAAGGCCGCGGCCCGAGCCCGGGGCGAGGACATCATCGATCTGGGCATGGGCAATCCCGACAGCCCCACCCCGCCGCACATCGTGCAGAAGCTGGTGGAGACCGTGGCCGATCCGCGCGCGCACGGCTATTCGGTCAGCAAGGGCATTCCCGGGCTGCGCCGGGCGCTGGCGGGCTATTACGACCGCCGTTTCGGGGTGACGCTGGACCCGGAGACCGAGGTGATCGCGACCCTGGGCTCGAAGGAAGGGCTGGCCAACCTGGCCGCCGCCATCACCAGCCCGGGCGACACCATCCTGGTGCCCAACCCGTCCTATCCGATCCATCAGTTCGGTTTCATCATCGCCGGGGCCTCGGTGCGCTCGATCCCCGCGACGCCGGACGAGGAGATGCTGCGGGCGCTGGATCGCGCGGTGCGCCATTCGGTGCCCAAGCCGACGGCGCTGATCGTCAATTTTCCCTCCAACCCCACGGCCTATGTCGCGGACCTGGATTTCTATCGCGAGCTGGTGGCCTTTGCCCGGCGGCACGAGATCTGGATCATGTCCGACCTGGCCTATGCCGAGATCTATTTCGGCGACAAGGTGCCGCCCTCGATCCTGCAGGTGCCGGGGGCGAAGGATATCGCGGTCGAGTTCACCTCGCTGTCCAAGACCTATTCCATGGCGGGGTGGCGCATGGGGTTTGCCGCCGGCAATCCGCGCCTGATCAATGCGCTGACGCGGATCAAATCCTATCTGGATTACGGGGCCTTTACCCCGATCCAGGTGGCGGCGGTGGCGGCGCTGAGCGGCCCGCAGGATTGCGTGGCCGAAATGCGCACGCTCTATCGCGACCGGCGCGACGTGCTGATCCGCGGCCTGCATGCGGCGGGGTGGGATGTGCCGTCGCCCGAGGGGTCGATGTTTGCCTGGGCGCCGCTGCCGGCGGCGTTCCGCGAGATGGGCAGCATCGATTTCTCGAAGCTGCTGCTGAAGGAAGCCGGGGTGGCGGTGGCGCCGGGGCTGGGCTTCGGCGAGTATGGCGAGGGCTTCGTGCGGATCGGGCTGGTCGAGAACACCCAGCGCCTGCGCCAGGCGACGCGGGCGATCCGGCAGTTCATGGGCCGGCATGGCGTCAACCTGCCCGATCCGGCCGCGCCCGGCCGCCGGGCGGGGAAAGAGGCGGACCAGGCCGCCGATGCGGCGCCGGCGATCTGACTTTACGGCCGGGGTGCCCGTTGGGTGTGCCCGGCCGGTTTTCGATCCGGGCGCGGCGCGGTGGGTGCCGCGTCCGGCTGCGTGCTGAATTCAGGAACGACGACAGGATATCAGGTGACCGGACGGATGATGGGTACGGGTGGCACGGGCGGACAGGCAGGCGGAACGGGACCGGCGCCATTGCGGATCGGCATCGCGGGGCTGGGTACGGTGGGGGCCGGCCTGGTCAAGCTGCTGCGCGGCAATGCGGGCATTGTCGGCGCCCGGGCCGGGCGGCCGGTGGTGGTGACGTCCGTCGCCGCGCGCGACCGCACCCGGGACCGGGGCATCGATCTGGACGGCGTGACCTGGCATGACGATGCGTTGGCGCTGGCGCACGATCCGGATGTGGACGTGGTGGTCGAGCTGATCGGTGGCGCCGAGGGCATCGCGCGCCGGTTGGTGACAGAGGCGCTGCGGGCCGGGCGGCCGGTCGTGACCGCCAACAAGGCGCTGATCGCGGTGCATGGTGCCGAGCTGGCGGCGCTGGCCGAGCAGGCCGGCGTGCCGCTGATGTTCGAGGCCGCGGTGGCGGGCGGCATTCCGGCCATCAAGACGGTGCGCGAGGGGCTGGCCGCCGATCGGCTGAACCGGGTGGGCGGCATCCTGAACGGCACCTGCAACTATATCATGACCGCGATGCGCGAGAGCGGCCGTGCCTTTGCCGACGTGCTGGCCGAGGCGCAGGCGCTGGGCTATGCCGAGGCCGATCCCTCGACCGACGTGGACGGGATCGACGCGGCGCACAAGCTGGCGATCCTGGCCGGGCTGGCGTTCGGCCGGCCGGTCGCGTTCTCGTCGGTGCATGTCGAGGGGATCCGGGGTATCGCGGCGCTGGACCTGGCATTCGCCCAGGCGCTGGGCTACCGCATCAAGCTGCTGGGCCTGGCCCGCCGGCGCGAGGACGGGATCGAGGCCCGGGTGCATCCCTGCCTGGTGCCGGAGAAGATGCCGATCGCGCAGGTGGATGGCGTGTTCAACGCCGTGCTGGTGGAAGGCGCGTTCGTGGGCCGGCTGATGCTGGAGGGGCGCGGCGCGGGCGAGGGGCCGACCGCCACCGCCGTTGCCGCCGACCTGATCGACATCGCGCGCGGCAATGCGGTGCCGGTCTGGGGCCGCAGCACCGACGGGCTGACGCAGGTGGAGGCCCTGCCGCGCACCGCGTTCCACGAGGAATATTACCTGCGCCTGCAGGTGCAGGACCGGCCGGGCGTGATTGCCGATGTCACGGCCGTTCTGCGCGATCATGGTGTGTCTTTGCGCAGCATGTTGCAACATGGGCGCGCCGCCGACGATAGTGGTGGAGCGGACGAGCCGTCCGTGCCGCTGGTGCTGGTCACGCATCGCACGCAGGAATCCGCCATGATGGCGGCGCTCGCCCGGATCGCGGCGCTGCCGGCCGTGATCGGCGAGCCGGCGATGATCCGGATCGAGGCCGGCTGAACCACGCCTACGCCCACGGTACCGCCCAACAGGCCGGCGCTCAGAACCGGCCCCGACAGTCAAGGAACCAGAGTGATGACGTCCAGACCTACTGCTGCCTATCAGGTGACCGACCGCAACCTTGCCCTGGAACTGGTCCGCGTGACCGAGGCGGCGGCGATGGCCGCGTCGCACTGGACCGGTCGCGGCCAGAAGAACGACGCGGACGGCGCCGCTGTCGAGGCGATGCGTCTGGCCTTCGACACCGTGGCGATCGACGGCACGGTGGTGATCGGCGAGGGGGAGATGGACGAGGCGCCGATGCTGTTCATCGGCGAGAAGGTCGGGGCCGGCGGGCCGGCGATGGATATCGCCGTGGACCCGCTGGAAGGCACCAACCTGTGCGCCAAGAACATGCCCAATGCCCTGACGGTGGTGGCGCTGGCCGAGGCGGGCAATTTCCTGCACGCGCCCGATGTCTACATGGACAAGATCGTGGTCGGGCCCGACCTGCCGGAAGGCGTGGTGGACCTGGATGCCAGCATCGGCGCCAATCTGCGCGAGCTGGCGCGGGCCAAGCGCAAGGATATCAGCGAGCTGACGCTGTGCGCGCTGGAGCGCGAGCGGCATGAGGAGCTGATCGCCAAGACGCGCGAGGCCGGGGCGCGGGTGATGCTGCTGAGCGACGGCGACGTGGCCGCCGCCATTGCCGCCTGCCTGCCCGATGGCGAGGTGGATATCTATGCCGGTTCGGGCGGGGCGCCCGAGGGCGTGCTGGCCGCCGCCGCCGTGCGCTGCGTGCGCGGCCAGATGCAGGCGCGCCTGCTGTTCGAGGATGACGAGCAGATCCGCCGCGCGCGGGAGATGGATCCGGGCAAGGACCCGTCGCGCAAGCTGGGGCTGTTCGACATGGCGAAGGGCGATGTCCTGTTCTCCGCCACCGGGGTGACGACCGGCCCGCTGCTGCGCGGCATTCGTCGCGACGGGCGGCGCGCCGTGACCCATTCGATCGTCATGCGCTCGAAATCCGGCACCGTGCGCTTTGTCGAGGGGCATCACGATTTCAGCACCAAGACCTGGCCGGCCTACTAACGGACGATGTCGCTTTCCGCCATGGCTGACGGGGACCTGATGGCGGCGGCGCCCGCCGATCCGGCCGAGGGGGGGCTGGTGCTGGGGGTGCGGTCCAGCCTGGGTGGCCGGCGCTGGCTGTGGCGGGATTCCCGCCTGGCCGATGCCGGGGGCCGGATCGGGCTGATGATCGCGCAGCAGGCGGGTGTGTCCGAACTGGTCGGGCAGATGCTGGCGGCGCGCGGGCTGGATGGCGGCACGGCCGCGACCTTCCTGGACCCGACGCTGCGGGCGCTGATGCCCGACCCTTCCGCGTTGCAGGACATGGACGTGGCGGCCGAGCGACTGGCCGAGGCCGTGCGCCGGGGTGAGACGGTGGCCGTGTTCGGCGATTACGACGTGGACGGGGCCTGTGCCGCCGCGCTGGTGACCGGGCTGTTGCGCCAGTTGGGCTGCCCGGTGATGACCCATGTGCCCGACCGCATGACCGAGGGCTATGGCCCCAACGCCCCGGCCTTGGACGCGCTGGTGGGGCGGGGGGCGACGCTCGTGGTCTGTGTCGATTGCGGCACGGCAGCGGGCGATGTGCTGGCGACGCTGGCCGGGCGGGCCGACATCGTGGTGCTGGATCATCACAAGGCCGAGGGGCCGCCGCCTTCGGTGCTGGCCACGGTCAACCCTAACCGTCCGGACTGCCTGTCCGGCCAGCGCGGCCTGTGCGCGGCGGGGGTGGCGTTTCTGACGGCGGTGGCGACGGTGCGGGCGTTGCGGCGGGCGGGCTGGTTTGCCGGCCGGCCGGAGCCGGACCTGATGGCGTTTCTCGATATCGTGGCGCTGGCGACCGTATGCGATGTCATGCCGCTGACGGGGCTGAACCGTGCGCTGGTGACGCAGGGGCTGAAGATGCTGGCGCGGCGGCGGCGGATCGGGCTGGAAGCGCTGCTGGAGGTGGCGGGGGCGCGCGATCCGCTCTCGGCCTTTACCTGCGGCTTTGCGCTGGGGCCGCGCATCAATGCGGGCGGCCGGATTGCCGAATCCGGGCTGGGGCTGGACCTGCTGCTGTGCGACGACGCGGCCGAGGCCCGGCGGCTGGCCGAACGGCTGGATGCCGTGAACCGGCGCCGCCAGACGGTGGAGACCGCGATTCTGGATCGCGCGATGGAAGAGGCGGCGGCGCAGCGCGCGGCCGGGCATGCGGTGCTGGTGCTGTCGGGACGGGACTGGCATGCCGGCGTGGTGGGCATCGTCGCCGGCCGGATCAAGGAGCGGTTCAACCGCCCGGTGCTGGTTGGGGCGGAGCTGGAGGACGGGACGATCAAAGGATCGGGCCGGTCGGTTGCCGAGATCGATCTGGGGGCGGCGATCATCGCGGCGCGGCAGATGAGGCTGCTGACGACGGGGGGTGGCCATGCCATGGCGGCCGGGTTCTCGCTGCCCGCGGGCGGGGTGCCGGCGCTGCACGATTTCCTGAACGAGCGGCTGCGCGATGCGGCGGCACTGCCGGATGCGGTGGATGTGCTGATCGAGGGCGTGGTGCATGTGGCTGGTGCGACGGTGGCATTGGCGACCGATATCGGCCGCATGGCGCCCTTCGGCGCGGGCAATGACGAGCCGGTGCTGGCCATTCCGCGCGTGCGGGTGGTGCGCGCCGACCGGATCGGCCGCGAGGGCGGCACGCTGCGGGTGCTGGTGGAGGGCGAGGGCGGCGGCCCGCGGCTGAAGGCGCTGCTGTTCCGCGCCGACGACCACCCCGCCGCAGCGATGCTGGAAGACCGCAATGCGCCGCCGCTGCATCTGGCAGGCTGGCTGCGCGCGGAAAACTGGAACGGCCGCACCGATGCGAGTTTCTTCATCCGCGACGCGGCGGTGGCGAGCTAAGGGCGCGCGTCGCGTCGCAAAGAAAATGTCGTTATCGGCCGGACGGGGCTTGACCGCCCCGCCGCATCGGGATACGAACCCGCCCAAGCCAGATGTCCCATTCGTCTAGAGGCCTAGGACACCGCCCTCTCACGGCGGCAACAGGGGTTCGAATCCCCTATGGGACGCCAGTAACTTAGCAGAGTTACCCACAGGCTGAGATGGTCCCTATGGACCACTACAATTCAAAATCATCTACGATGCTCCTGGGAGAGGTCGGATCGAATTTCCGATAGACGCGACGTAGCGTCCTCGGATCGGCTGCCGGATCGATCCGTGCCCCCTTTCATCGGGTGCCATGACGCCACGCTGTGCTTCAGGTGAAGCGTTGTTGGCTATCCGTGACAGGCCAACGCGCTCGCGCGCCTTGGCGCAGGACCCGCAGCCTGGTCGGTAAGGCCTTTCTTTTCCAATGCACGATATGGGGAGCATCGACGTTTGCCTGGGCACTTCTCTTTCCTGGCGCCGCGTCTTTGTCATGGTTACGATGGGTCGCCACTTTCCAAGATTGGCTTGTTCGGCTTCCAGTGAACGCGTCCCGTATCAGAGTCTGGCTGGCGATGGGGCAGCAGTAGTGGGGCGAGCTACAGTCAGACAGGGCGGTTCCCGATGAGAGGGCGCAGGGAGAGGCAGGACATCGGCGCGGGAAATGGCAGAGTTAACTTGACGGAAAACTGCGCCGTATCCAATTTGATACCGGTAGCAACCATTAGCGACGGAGGAAGCAATGCTAAAATCAGTTTCAGCGCGCTCGATCCTGAGTGCTTTTAATGAGTTGCTTGATATCGGTGCCCCCGTAAGGGATTACCCTGTCTCGACTGCCGAAGACATCTCGTCATCGGCCTGGAAGGCAACGGGGGAAGCAATGCGCCATTCAATGAATCAGATTGATGCCGAACTCGGATACTCCCCCCGCGCCTTCATCAATCACTAATCCGGCTCATATACCGCAGACGCCGATTTACGGCCCGTTTCCTGTGGGAGCGGGAGCCATCATGATGGCTACGCAAAAGACCGTTGCCGGCCCCATTCCGGCATCTGAAGAAATGTTCGGGTACAAAAAGGTTAAAGAAGATCTTCCCGACCGCATCATGACGATGGCCGAGAAGAATTCCGAGACAGAGCGTACGCTTCGCCTGCGTGCTCAGACCTTCCAGCTTATCGACGCCCTTACGCAGAGGTTCATTGCTCTGTGCGCGTTCGCTGGAGCGATGTTCACCACATATGAACTTGCGATCTCTGGGCACGAGAGCGCGGCGATTGCTGTGGGAAGCTCAACGGCGATAGCCGTTGTGGGTAGCTTCCTTCGGGAAGTGGCGGGGAAAGCAAGACAGGCCAATAAGGGCACCCAGAAAGCAGAAAAGAAGGAAGAGTCTCCAACCTAGCGAGCCGGTTGTGGAGACGGCGGGGGTAAGTCGAGGCCGAAGCCCCGACTCGTTTAGTTCTTCGATGGAGACTTGGGTCGCTTGTCCCTGAAAGTCTTCCGCTTTCCGGTCTTCAGTTCGGAGAGCCTTCTCTGATTAAGGCAATACTCAGCGGCGACAGTTTCAATGATGAGAATCGGTTGCCGGGCTTTCACTGGTCGCGAAAGATGCCACGCGAACCAATGCTCCGCTGTCCATTCTTCTTTAATATCGCCTCCTGTCCCATCATAGAAACGCGCAGTCGGTACAGGTGCCGAGATATGGGGCGCAGACACCATACCATCGTCAGCGCACGTTATTCTCGATTGGTCGGGATGGGGAGATGAGGATGACGCGCTGGATTTTGCTGTGTGTGGCCGTTGTGGGGCTGGGGGGCTGTGTTCATCGGCCTCGGCGCGAGCGCGGGGAGATGCCTGCGTGCGTGGAATATCGGTCGATGATGACTGCGCCCATGCCGCCGGATGCTGTGAGGCGGTTGCAGGAGCGGTGTGAGGGTAGCAGGCGGCGGTAATCGACCGTTCTTCTGCATGGTTCTCTGGTTTTCGCATGCGATCCCGGCCATGTGTCATTGCCGGGAAGGGGCAAGGCGGGGTGCCGGATGGGTCCGATGACCGGGCGGGTGAGCGAACGGGTTGATGCTGGAGGGAAAGATGGAAGGGGGATGTCTTTGCGGGGACGTGCGCTATGTGGTCGAGGGGGAGGTGGTCAGTAGCGGGATCTGCCATTGCGAGACCTGCCGGCGGGTTGCGTCTGCGCCGCGGCTTCCATTTGTTGGGGTGAAGGATTCGTGTTTTCGCTACATACGCGGGGTGCCGGTCGATTATGTGTCTTCGCCCGGCGTCATCCGTAGCTTCTGCGGTCGGTGCGGGTCTCCCCTGACCTATCGCCGGGAGGATGCGCCGGGGGAACGCGATGTCATGACGGTGAGTCTGGATAACCCGAATGCGGTGCCGCCGACATTTCATGTCTGGGCGAGCGAGGCTCTGGATTGGGACCCGATAACGGGGGACCTTCCGCGCTATCCGCGATCGCGCGACGGATAAGAGGCGGTTTGAAAACCCCCTGTTGTCGTCACCAATAGCTGACAACAACAGGGGATTTTTCAAACAGCCTTCAGCGGCCGGGTTGGGTCAGCCGCGCATTGCCTTCCTGATTTTCTGGTCGGTCTTGAATTGGCTGAGGGCGTAGACCGACCAGATGGCGGCGGGGATCCAGCCGATGATGGTGATCTGGAGAAACAGGCAGATGATGCCGGCGATGGGGCGGCCGATGGTGAAAAACTGAAGCCAGGGGAGGATGAGGGCGAGGAGAAGGCGCATGCGAGGGTCTCTTGGCAAAAAGATTGGCCGATGGGTGTCCACCCGAGGGGAAGGGGGAACCGTTGTGTCCTGTATTTTGCGTGGGTTCCGGCCGCAAGCCAAAGGGAAAATTCCCGGGTGGTGCGCTGGCGGCGGCGCGGTTCGCGGACGGGGTGCGGTCCGGTCGCCTGGCCCGGGTGGCCCCTGTGTACAATCATGTGGATAACGGGTACAACGGGTCCCATGACGGAACAGGTGACGGGGCAGGTGACGGGTCGTCCGGCCCCGGGGCGGCGGGATGGGCCGCGGGTCGTCAATCGATCCGAAATTGAAAGGAAGTTTTCTTGACTTCGGGCGTGGAGGCGCTGGAATGCGGTGTGCCCCGTGGTTTCTGGAGGAGCGATGTGCTGCCGCATGGAGCGGGGGCGTGGCTCCGATGACGCCGGCGGGCCGGCGGGGCCTATAGGGAAGGATAATGACCTGCGATGCGTTTTCTCCTGATTGCCTCGACATGTCTCGCGCTGGCTGCCTGTGCGGACGAACAGACCGCGCCGCACCAGGTGGCGCAGGACAAGGGCCCGGCCCAGCATCACCATTTCGGAGCGGCCACCACGGGCAGCCTCATGGCCGATGACGGCGACGGCGACAGCGGTAGCGGTAGCCAGGTCGATCATGTGGGCAGCATCCGGGGCAATGCCATCGGCGGCAATACCATGGGTCACTAGCACCCTGACGGGACATGCGCGCCGGGGGCGACCCGGCGCGCGTGGTTCGGGCTCTGGCGCTTTGCTGCGTGCTGTCGTCGGGATTGTTCCGGTCCGGTGTTCGGGCATATCCGGACAGACATGCCGGGCGTGATGAGGCGGGGGCGGTGCCGGCGGTTCCGATCGCCAGGCGTATTTCCTGTTGACCGATTTGAAAGAAATGGCGGCGGTCGGCATGGCCGTCTGTTTTCGATTTGGGTGATGTTTCGGGTTCTGCTTCCTTCTGGAGGGGAGCGGGCCGGGTATTGTTTCAGTATGGCATAGAACTGTCGGCGGTTCGGCACGTTTGGTCTTCCGACTATACGGCTTGCAGCGATGCGGCGGGGCGCCTGCCCCGTGTTGCGTCCCAGGCTGTTGTTGGAATGACCTGCTGAAAGGTTCTGTAATGCTGATGAATCGTTTTTCTGCCTTTGCCCTGTCCTGTGGTGTGGCGTTCTCCGCCGTCGGTGCCGCGCATGCGCAGGGTGCGCCGGCGCAGGTGCCGGCAGGGACCACGCTTTCGACCCAGCCGGTCGGTAGCGTACCGGTGACGTCGCCCGCCGACCCGGCGTCCAATCCGGCCACGCAGGGGGCGCAGGTCGTCAATGGCGTGACGGGATCGACCACCGCCGCGACGCCCGGCGTGCTGGGTACCAACGGGCTGCCGACGCTGGCGTCGGCCGGGCCGGGGAATGTGGCCGGGCTGGTGACGTATTGCATCCACAAGAAGCTGGTCTATGGCACGACGGCGCGCAGTACCGCCCGTGCGCTGGCCAAGCGCGACGATGTGAAGAACGACCAGTTCTATTCGGTCGGCGGGCAGGGGCTGTTGCAGACCGGGAGCAGCACGCCGTTCGACATCGCCACGCTTGACAGGTCGAAGCGCGTGGAACTGTGCAGCGACCTGGTCAAGAAGGGGCAGTCGCTCTCGGACTGATCCGCTTGCGGGCCGCCGGCCGGGCCTTGACGCCGCGGCCGGTGGCTACAGCCGCGCCATCATCCCTGTGAGCGGCATGGTCACATAGCGGTGCAGCCATCGGTGCAGCGGCCGGAGGGGCCTTGTATAGGGATCGGTGGCGGCGGCCTGGAAATCGGGTACGGCGCAGTGCTGCCCGAAATTCTTGGCGAACGGTACGGATGCGCCCTGGCGGACGTAGCGGTGGTAGAGCTCTGCCTCGGCATCGGCGCGCCAGCCGGCGGCCTGGCACAGGACGGCGGCGAAGGCCTGGGAGCGAGGGGGGAGCAGGTCGGCCGCGTTTTCGGCCTCGTTCACCGCGATGTCGCGATAATGGAAGCGCTGGTAGGGGGCGGCTTCGCTGACGGCGAAGCGGTTGCGCTCGCCGTCGGTGACGAGGGGGCCGGGCAGGGCGGCGGCGGTGCGGGCCTTCCGGGTCATGGGAATGATCGGCTGGTTGTCGGGCGGGGAGAGGACCGCGACATTGCGGCCCGCGCCCATGGTGAAGCCGCCCTGGAAGACGGCGTAGTCCGGGTCCTGCTCGGTCGCCATGATGTCCATGCCGTGGGTGCGGGCCATGCTGGCGGCGGTGAACCAGGCCTGCGCCTGGCCGATCCTGGTCCAGCGGTGCCGGGCGTCGTGCAGGGCGTCGCCGTAGATGCGGGCCCAGCTGCGGAACGTTGCGGGCTTGCCGCCGCGCACGAAGCGCGGATCGCCATCTTCAGGGAAATAGCGCAGGGATTCCGCAATATGGCCGGTGCGGACCAGGCGCCGGGCCAGGATCATCCTGATCGCATCCGGTTCGGGTTCGGCCGCCCCGGGCATGGCCGGCCCGTGGGTCGGGGGGATATGGGCATCGACATAATGCCGGAGTTCGTCGGTCGTCAGCACCCGTTCGGCCAGGTAGGCGGCATCGGAGGCGATGCCGCTGCGGCTGCCGGCGATGGCTGCGGCGGTGTAGAGGCAGTCGAAGGCCGCGATATATTGCCCGCGCGACAGGGTCAGGACACCCTGTTCGGCACGGAGGCGGCTGATTTCCTCGGGGGCCAGATCGGTGGCGATGGTGGGAAATCCCTTGGCCGCTTCGGCATAATATCGGGCTGCCGCGGCAAGGTCGCCCCGCTGGATGGCCAGCTTGGCCAGCACCCAGCGCGACAGGGGGCCGGGCTGCATGGTTGCGAGCGTCCTGGCCAGATCGTACCGGCCGCTGCGATAGGCCAGTGCGGCCAGCCGGTCGGCGTGGGCGATATGGTCGATCCCGCGCGCGCGGATGGCATCGACCAGGGTGACGACGGCCGGGTTGGGGCGAATGGTCCGGATTTCGGCGCAATAGGGGCAGCCGGTGCCGCCGGTGCCGCGTGCGGCGTCGTGATAGCCCGGGCCGCCCATTTCGGGGGCGGCGTATTCGGATGCCGTGCGGGGATCGTCGTTGACGATGTCGCCGGTGCGGGCCAGCGCATAGGCCACCAGCAGGGCCTGGCTGAGCGGATCGTCGATCAGGCGCTGGGCGCGGTGGGGATCCGCCATCGCCCATGACGCGATGAGCAGCAGCGAGGTGGTGCCGCCGGCCGAGCCGCGCGCAGCCTGTTCGGCATAGAGCGCGATGGCGTGTTTCAAATTCGCCGGTTCGATGCGGTCGGCGCAGGGGGCGCTGGTCAGGAAGGCTTTCCAGCCGCAGGCCGTCCGGCCGTCCATCAGATAGGCCCGGGCCTGTTCGCCATAGCTGGCGACGGCGAGGGACAGTGGGTCGGGCAGTTTCTGCCGGGCCAGGGCGCGGGTCTGGGCGAAGGCGCGGATCGCGGCCTCGCGCGCGTCGGGGGCGCCGGTGGCGAAGAAACGGTCCAGTTGCACGCGGCCGAGCATGTAGGCCGCCCAGACCGCGCGGGACCGGCCTTCGTCGCCCGGCAGGTCCAGCACCGCCTGGAAGCGCTTGCGGGCATGGTCGGCGGAGTCCGGGCCGATGCCCGCGCGGCCCAGGGCGTAATCGACGGCACCGGCGGTATAGAGCCGGAGTGCCTCGGGCACGCCATCCGCATGATCGTAGGCGGAATCGCCATCGATTGCGTTGCGCATCATGGACACGCGGTTTTCCTGCAAGGGCGTCAGCCCCTCCATTCCCGGTTCCGGCGGGGTGTTGTCCGGGTCGGGGGGCTGGGTGGGTGCGGGCCCGGCGGCGCGGAGCGTATCGTCGGGGGTGACGAGGTGGCTGACATCGTAGACGAAGGAGGTCGTCGGCGTGCTCTTGAGCGTGCCTTCGCGGTCGTCGAGCAGCTGGGTTGGAAAATCCATGCCGCAGGCGAGAACCATCGGGATGCAGGTCAGGCTCGACAGGGCGAAGGCCAGACCGTAGCGGCGCATCGTGTGTCGGCCGGGCGGCTTTTGCATCGGTGCGTCAGCTCTGTTTTTCATCGGTTCCGGCATAGGCTCTGATTGTTCCCCGATCGCATCGCACCCATCCGACGACGGATTGTTGCCCCGCGCGCAGCAGGCCGGGCTGCGCGCGCCGCAGCAATGGCCCCTTGGCATCATAATCCAGACTGTAGCCGTTCATACCATCGGCCCCGGACGGGCAGGCGCTTTCGATCCGTACGGCTGCCGGGCCTTCGGCATCCACGTTGCCGTCATTGGCCAGGACGATATCGTACGGGGCGGATGCCGAGGGCCGGCGCAGGCTGACCGACAGCGCGGCGTGCAGGGGCTGGTGGGTGACGACCGCGCGCCATGCCGGCAGGCTCCACGCCCGCCTGTCGTCGGCCGTCGGCAGGCGGAACCAGACCCAGCCGGCCAGCCCGTGCGGGGGCGCGTGTTCGATGCGCTTCATGAAGGCGGCGATTTCGGCGGGTGGGGCCACGAGTTCGTGCCCGCTGTCGGCGCCCATGAACCGGTCCTGCTCGCTCTCGACGCCCGCGATCCGCCCGTCCGTGCCCCAGGTGACGCGGGTGCCGTAGGCGGGCAGGGCGACGTGCCACGGGCCCTGGCGGCGCTGCGCGAAGGCGCGGAGCCAGTCATGGGCCTTCCCGGGGTTGAAAAGGCCGAATTGCGGGTTCTGGACGGCATGGATCTGCAATACCGCGTCCTCGACCCGCGCCAGCACGTCGTCCAGCGCGGGAGAGGCCAGCCATGCGGGCAGGATGGTGACGGAGAGCGGCGTGGCCTGTCCCAGCCGGCCGCGCAGCTGCGCCAGGAACCGCGCATAGGCCGGCAGGCGGACGGTTGCGCAATCATGGTCGATTTCGATGCCCGATACCGCAATGCCGTGTTGCTGCCATGCGGTTTTCAGGGCGAGGATGCGGGTGGCCAGTTGCTCCTCATCCCACTCCGCCAGTTGGCCCTCGATGCGGATCACGGCGATGACCGGCATGTGCCGGGCGGCCAGTAGGGCGCTGTCGGGGGTGGTGGCGACCCAGGTGCCGTGTCCGTCCAGTTCCGCCGCGAGGATGCGCCATGTGTGGATGACATCCTGGCTGGCGGTGACGGCGGCGCTGACGGCCGGGGTCCATTGGCGCTGCCAGATATAGGCGTCGCTGGGCAGCGTTCTGCCTGTCCGGGTGGTGAAGGCGGTGTGGATGCCCAGGAGGAAGATCAGGAAGACGACCAGGATCGATGGTTTCTTGAAAAAATCAGTCATGTCGCCTGGTCATGCGCTCCGGGAAGGATGGGGGGCGCTTGCGCGTCCGGAGCGTGTTTTGCCGGTGGTGGCGTCGCGGGTTTCCGTCAATGGCTTCGGCTCGATGGTCCGTCCGCGACGGGTTGGAAGCCCGTGCTGTCCGACAGGCCGGATGCGGGCGCCTGCGCCGTGGCGGGGGCTGTTCCCGCCAGTGGCAGGGCCGGTAAGGCGGCCTGCGTCCTCATGCGTGTTCCTCTTCGGCGTGGTGCATGGATGATCTTGCCCGCGATGCGCGCGCGGTCAACCGTCTTACTGCTGCCCGGCTCGGCTGGGGGCGGAGCCTGTCCGGAGAGGTGGGCTGGTGAGCGAGAGCAGCCCGAAGGGCTGCGCCCGTCGTGTGTGTCCGAGCACCGAAGCGGAGCGGCCTGACGGGCCGTGAGCATCGGAGCACAGGAAACGCGCGTCGGATCGCCACCAGCCCACCTCTCCGGACAGGCTCAGGGGATGAGGTGGTGGTGGCGCATCTGCTCCAGATGCGCGAGCAGGACGTCGTCGGAGCGGCGGGTCATGCCGGGGAAGCCGGCCTGGCGGGCCTTGGTGACGTCGAAGATCGCATCGGTCCGCACATGGAAGATGAAATCGCCGAAGCTGCCGGGGCCGATCCGCCGGGCATCGGCTTCCGCCAGCCCCTCGCGCGCGGCCAGGGCGGACCAGACGGGGGCCAGCGCGCGCAGGCGCTGGTCGAGCGAGATCGGCTGGGGCTCGCCGACCTCCAGCCCGAACCATTCGGCCAGGCGGGGCCAGACATGCGACCAGCGGAAGACGTCGCCATTGGTGATGTTGAACGCGCCGTCGGCCCCGGTTTCGGCGGCCCACAGGGCGGCTTCGCCCAGGACCTCGGCGCCCGTCACGTTGACCAGCGCGTCGCGATAGGCGGCGGCGGGGCCGGGGAACTGCATGGCGGTGCGTGTCTCGCGGCACAGCGTGCCGTAGACGCCGATCAGGTTGCCGAGATTCATCGCCGAGCCCAGCGAGTGGCCGATCACGATATCGGGGCGCAGCGCGGTCCATCGGATGCCGTCGCGTTCCAGCGAACGGGCGAAATCCTCGTGCCGGAAATAGAGGTTGGGCGGGAAATGGCGGCTGTCATCCTCGCGGGCCGGGGTCTTGTAGACGCCCAGATGCGCGCCGTAGACCTTGCCGCCCTGGATGATGATCAGCCGTTCCAGCGGTGCGCCGGCGCGGCGGACGGCCGCGACCAGGTTTTCCAGCATCGCGGCGTTCTGGTCGGCCTCGACGCCCGGATCGGCGTCGGGCTTCAGCGCGGCATAGAACAGGTGCGTGACCGGCTTGAGCGCCTGCTGCCGGCCGGCCAGGCTCAGCGGGTCCAGCAGGTCGGCGCTGATATGGGGGCCATGTCCCGGCCCGTGGGCCGAGCGGCCGAGGGTCGAGACGGTCCAGCCCGCATGCTGGAATGCCTCCAGCGCCGCCAGACCGACGACGCCGGTGGCGCCCGCGATCAGGATATGTTTGTCGACCATGCCGTGCCTCCTGCTTCATGGGGAGGATAGCCGGGTCCCCGGCGAGGGGAAGCCTGTTCTTTTTTGAAAAAAGAACCAGGAAACTTCGATTCGGTCAGGAGCCATGCGCCTGGGGCATAGGATGTCCCCGAACGAATAAAAGTCTTTTTTGCTTCTTTTTCTTCAGAAAAAGAAGAGAACGTTTTCTGTCGTTCCAATATTTCTCGGCACTGGAGGATTATAGACCGGCCTGAAATAAAAAACGCATCTTTCGCCGCCTCGCCGGAATTCTGCGCGCGGTCGCGCACGCAACCGTGATGACTGGGTTGGTTCGGCATGTGGGGGGCGTGGTATTTTCGCGGGGGGATTCTGCCGCGTTTCGGGAATAATCCGGGTGCTTGTCGACGATCTTGCGGAATCGCGCCGAAACGGGCAGGGGGCATCGCTCTTGTCGGATCCATCCTGCATCCGTCCCTTTTTCCCGAGAAACAGAGTGACCCATCCCGCTCCCTCCTCTCCGTCCCATGGCGGTGCCGAAACGCTGCGTGGCATCATGCTGGCCTTTGGCGCCTTCGCCGCGTTTTCGTGCAGCGATGCCAGCGTCAAGCTGATCCGGGACGGGCTGCCGCCGTACGAATGCGCGTTCTTCGGTTCGCTGTGCGCGCTGGTGGTGTTTCCCTTCCTGCTCGGGGGGAAGGACCGGCTGGTCGATGTGTTCGCGACGCAGGATCGCCGGTTGTGGATGGTGCGGTTCATCGCCTATCCGCTGGGGATTATCGGCAGTGTGACGGCGTTCAGCCATCTGTCGATGGCCGAGGCGTTTACGCTGATCTTTCTCCAGCCCTCGTTCGTCACGCTGATGTCGATCGTCTTTCTCAAGGAGCGGATCGGGCTGCCGCGCTGGGTGGCGATCGTGCTGGGGTTCATCGGCGTGCTGATCGTCCTGCGGCCCGGGCTACGGCCGCTGTCGATCGGCCATCTGGGCGCGGTGGTGGCCGGGATGGCGGGGGCGGTTTCGGTCGTGACCTTCCGGGCGTCGGGCGCGCATGAAAAGCAGATTTCGCTGTTCGGGGCCGGGATTCTCGGCGGCATCACCATCTGCGGGCTGGTCAGCCTGCCGTCCTTCGCGCTGCCCAGCCCGCATCAGCTGGCGCTGCTGGCCAGCTACGGGCTGCTGGCGGCGCTGGCGAACGTGCTGCTGATGCACTCCGCGTTCCATGCCTCGGCGGGGGCCATCGCGCCGACCCAGTACAGCCAGATGATCTGGGCGCTGGTGATCGGCCATCTGGTCTTCGGCGATTCGGCGGACATCGTGACGCTGACCGGGATCGGGCTGATCATCTGTTCCGGCCTGATCACGCTGGTGCGGGAGCAGGAAAAGCACGTGCCCGGGCCGCCGCCGATCGCGGTCAGCCGGGGACATGCGGCGTCGATGCTGGTCGTCGAAGAACAGGATGAACCCGCCTGACCGGACATGCGCGCTGGTGGCGATCCGGCGCGCGTTTCCTGTGCTCCGATGCTCGCTTCCATATAGGTCGCTCCGCTTTGGTGCCCGGAAACACACGACGGCCGTGCCGCTGCGCGGCATGGGGAACGGGGTGGTGGTGCGGGGCGTTTGTCCTGGGGCGGTGCGGGCGTGTTGCGCCGGCATTGGCGCGCCTGGCTGTCCGCCGTTCCGGCCGGGGGGCGGGTATCGCGTGGGTGGCGTTGTCCTGAACCGATGACCTTCCTATTGTCCCTGACCCCTCGCCGCCCGGTCGGCGGGGGCTTGTGGAATCTGGAACGAAAGGCTTTTCAGGCATGAAAAGATTCTTCAACACGCGCGAACGTCTGGTGCCCGAGGCGCTGGAAGGGTTGCTGCGTTCGCCCGCCGGGAAGGATCTGTGCCGCCTGGACGGCTATCCGGATATCAAGGTCGTCCTGCGCCGGGACTGGGAGCGGGGCGCGGGCAAGGTGGCCGTGATTTCCGGCGGCGGGGCGGGGCACGAGCCCGCCCATGCCGGATTCGTGGGGCGCGGCATGCTGACGGCGGCGGTCTGCGGGTCGCTGTTCGCCTCGCCCGGCGTGGATGCGATCCTGGCCGGCATCCTGGCCGTGACCGGCGAGGCCGGGTGCCTGCTGGTGGTGAAGAACTATACCGGCGACCGGCTGAATTTCGGGCTGGCGGCCGAGCAGGCGCGCGCGCTGGGGCTGAAGGTGGAGATGGTGATCGTCGGCGACGATATCTCGCTGCCCGGCCATCGGCAGGCGCGCGGCATTGCCGGCACCGTGCTGGTGCACAAGGCCGCCGGCCACATGGCCGAAAGCGGGGCGTCGCTGGACCGGGTCGCGGCATTCGCCGCCGACGTGGCGGCGCGCACGCGCTCGATCGGCCTGTCGCTGAGCGATTGCGACACCTATGACGAGGAACATGCCAGCCGTCTGGCCGCGGATGAGGGCGAGCTGGGCCTGGGCATCCATGGCGAGCCGGGGGCGAAGCGCATCGCGCTGGCCGATGCCGGCGCGCTGATGACGCTGGCGGCCGATGCCCTGCTGGAGACGCTGCCGGAGGGCGATGCGCGCTATGGGCTGATGCTGAACAATCTGGGCACCACGCCGGTGATCGAGATGTCCCTGCTGCTGGAGGCCTTTGCCGGCACCGCGCTCGCAGGCAAGGTGGCGCTGGTGGCCGGGCCGGCGCCATTCATGACCGCGCTGGACATGAACGGGTTTTCGCTGACTCTGGTGGAACTGACCGACGACATCGCGGCGGCGTTGCAGGCCGATGTCGGGCCCACGGCGTGGACGGGCATGGCGCCGTGGCAGGAGCCCGTGGTGATCGCGGTGCCGAACCTGCCGGATATCTTCGCCGCCGCGCCCTCGAACAATCCGGCCCTGCGGGATGCCGTGCAGCGCGGCGCGAAGGTGCTGCTGGAAAACGAGGAGGCGCTGAACGCGCTGGATGCGCGCATCGGCGATGGCGATGCGGGCTCGACCTTCGCCGAGACCGCGCGCGTGATCGACGGCGCGCTGGACCGGCTGCCGCTGGCCGACCCGCAGGCGCTGATGCAGACGCTGGGCCGCCTGCTGGCCCGCCATGCGGGCGGGTCGAGCGGCGCGCTGCTGTCCATCCTGTTCGCCACGGCGGGGCGCAGCGACCAGGCGCGCTGGCAGGCCGCCCTGCTGGAGGGGATTGCGGCGATGCAGGGTTATGGCGGGGCGCGGGAAGGGGACCGCACGATGCTCGATGCGCTGATCCCGGCGGTGCGGGCGCTGGACGAGGGCGCGGTGTGGGCCGATGTGGTGCGCGCGGCGCGCGGCGGGGCCGATGCGACGGCGCGGATGGGCAAGGCGGAAGCCGGGCGGGCATCCTATGTGCCCGACGGGCAGTTGGCGGATGTGCCCGATCCGGGGGCGGAGGCGATTGCGCGGCTGTTTGAGGCGCTGGTTCCCCGGACGTGAGGTAAAAGGCGAGGGCGCTGCCCTCGACCCGCAAGGGGTCTGGACCCCTTGACCCCGATTCAGGGAGGGGTTGGGGGGAGTGTGGTCATGCTTTCGGCCAGCATTCCGATGAGGCGGACGAGCTGGTCGAAATCGGTCTCGCTCCAGTTCCGGAAGAGGGAGACGGCCATGGCCTCGCGCGCGCGGTCGACCGCGTCGGTTGCTTCCTTGCCCGGCGGGGTGATCGTGGCCTCGCGCACGCGGCGGTCGGCGGCGCTGCCGTGGCGGGCGACCAGGCCCAGCTCCGCCAGCCGCGCGATCTGGCGGCTGACCGTGGTGTGATCGCGGCCGACGCGGCTGGCGAGATCGACCACGCCGATCGGGCCCAGCCGCTCGACCAGCACCAGTAGCGGAAACAGGGCGCGTTCGAGCGTGAGTCCGGCGGCCTTGAGCATGGCCTCGTCACGCTCCGGCCGGTTCATCACACCCACGATCTCGATCAATGCGCGATGCAGGGCGGGGAGCTTCGTGCGGATATGTGCATCATGCACGGTTTTGGTTGACATTCTGATGCGCTCCTCAATATGTGCATAATGCACATGAATGGTCGGGAGGGAAGCGAAATGGATGTTTCACGTGACACGGACATTCTGATTTGCGGCGCCGGCGCGGCCGGGCTGACGCTGGCGGTCGATCTTGCCCGGCGCGGGGTGTCGTTTCGCCTGATCGACCGGCTGGAGGAGCCGTTCGCCGGGTCGCGCGGCAAGGGTATCCAGCCGCGTACGCTGGAGATGTTCGAGGATCTGGGCATCGTCGACCGCCTTGCCGCTGCCGGCGGGTTCTATCCGCCGCAGCGCGTGCATCGTGATGACGGCACGCACGAGGACGTGCAGGACATCACGATCGCAGCGCCAACGGTTGAGGAACCCTATCGTTCGCCCCTGCTCGTGCCGCAATACCGGACCGAGGCGATCCTGCGCGAACGTCTGGCGGAATGGGGGCATTGCCCGGAATACGGGACCCGGCTGGCTGCATTCGCCGATGACGGCGAACGGGTGACGGCCCATGTCGTGGGCGAGGGGGGCGAGGGGGTGATCCGCTGCCGCTATCTGGTCGGTGCCGATGGGGGGCGGTCTTTCGTCCGTCATGCCATGCAGGTGGGCTTTCCGGGGAAGACGCTCCGCATGCGGGCGATGGTTGCGGATATCGTGCTCGACGGGCTGGATCGGGGCGCGTGGCATCGGTTCAACGAGGGGGACATGCAGCGGCAGATGGGGTTCTGCCCGTTGCCGCACAGCGACCTGTTCCAGCTTCAGGCGCCGCTTCCCTTCGAGGGGGATGTCGATCTGTCGGCCGGCGGGATTCAGGCCTTTGTCGATGCGCGTCTGCCGGGGGGTGCGATCCGGGTTCGGGAGGTTCGGTGGGCGTCGGCCTATGCGATGAATGCGCGGCTGGCCGATCGGTATCGGGTTGGCCGGGTGTTTCTGGTGGGGGATGCCGCGCATATCCATCCGCCGACCGGGGGGCAGGGGCTCAATACCAGCGTTCAGGATGCCTGTAATCTCGGCTGGAAGCTGGCTTCGGTGCTGGCCGGCGCGCCGGCGGCGCTGCTGGATACCTATGAGGAAGAGCGGCGGCCGATTGCCGCCGGCATGTTGGGCCTTGCGACCGGGCTGCTGGAAAAGGCCCGGCAGGGCGACATGCGGCGGGGGCGGGAGGTGCACCAGCTCGACCTGGGGTATCGCGGTTCGTCGCTGTCGCTGGACGTGCCCGGTCGTCGTCATCGTTTCGTGGCGGGCGACCGGATGCCGGATGCGCTGCTGCGCGGTGCGGGCGGGCAGGAGCGGCGGCTGTTCGACCTGCTGGCCGGGCCGCACTGGACGCTGCTGGTCGGGGACGGGGGGCCTGCGGTGGCGCCGCGTGCGGGGGTGAGGCAATGGCGGATCGGGCCGGCCGGTGCGCTGCGTGGGCTGGACCTGGAAGCGGGGGAGTGCCTGCTGGTGCGGCCGGACGGGTATGTGGGGGCTGTTCTGTCCCTGGAGGAGAGAGGGCGGCTGGAGGGGTATCTGGCGGGTGTCATGGGGGGATAAGGCAGGTCTTCTTTTTCTGAAGAAAAAGAACCCCTACCCCGCGGCGAGGCTCCGCCGCAGCCGCGCCATGGCGCCGGGCAGGGCGCGCACTTTCAGGACGCGGCCGGTTTCGTCATGCTCTTCGGACAGCACGCGCGCGCTTTCGTAGATTTCGCCGATCAGCTTCTGTTTTGCGTAGGGCAGTACCAGCACGTCGTCGACCATCTCGGCCTCGAAAAAGGCGATGATGGTTTCGCGCAGGGCGCTGACATCGTCCGGCGCGTGGGCTGAGAGCATGATGGCGTCGGGGTGCTTTTCCAGTAGGGCGGCGCGGCGGGCGGGATCCACGCGGTCCATCTTGTTCAGGACCAGGCGGGAGGGCACGCTGTCCGCGCCGATTTCGCGCAGCACGCTGCGGCTGACTTCCAGCTGCGCTTCGTAGGTCGGGTCGGACGCATCGACCACGAAGAGCAGCAGCGAGGCTTCCAGTGCCTCGGAAAGGGTGGAGCGGAACGAGGCCACCAGGTCGTGGGGCAATTGCTTGATGAAGCCGACCGTGTCGGAGACGAGGACGCGGGGGCGGGTTTCGGGTTGGAGGGTGCGCACCGTGGTGTCGAGGGTGGCGAAGAGTTTGTCCTGCACCAGAACCTGGCTGCCGGTCAGGGCGCGCATCAGCGAGGATTTGCCGGCATTGGTGTAGCCGACGAGGGCGACGCGCAGCTGGTCGCGGCGGGCGGAGCGGCGCTGGTCGCTGTCGCGCTGCACGGCTTCGAGCTGGGTCTTCAGTTCCGCCAGCCGGTCGCGGATCTTGCGGCGGTCGAGGGCGAGGTTGCTTTCGCCGGCGCCGGGGCCCTGCTGGCGGCCGCCGCCGGTGGTGGATTCGCGCAGGCGGGGGGCGACATATTTCAGGCGCGCCATTTCCACCTGCAATTTTGCCTCGCGGGTGTTGGCATGGCGGTGGAAGATTTCGACGATCACGCCGGTGCGGTCCAGCACCTGGGCGCCGGTGGCGCGCTCGAGGTTGCGGATCTGGCTGGGCGAAAGCTCGTGGTCGACGATCACGAATTCGGGCCTGGCCGGGGCGTCGGGTTCGGGCTCGGCCGGCCTGGTGGATTCGGCCGCGCCTTCGAAGCGTTTGCGGGCCTTGGTCATCGGGGGCGTGGCCATAGAGGTGACGACGCCGGTGCCGCCGGTCAGCGCCGCCAGTTCCTCCAGCTTGCCGGCGCCCAGAAGCGACGCGGCACCCGTGCCTTCGCGCTTCTGCGAGACCGAGCCGACGACCTCGTAGCCCAGCGTCTTGACCAGGCGGCCCAGCTCTTCAAGGCTGGCTTCGTGGGCGACGTCGTCGACATCGGGGGTCTGGATGCCGACGAGGACGGCGCGCGGAACGGGGGGTTTGGTCTCCATGGCGTCGTCATAGCACGGATAGGTCCGGACCGCCTCCTGCCTCCGGGCCCTGGGCTTGCGCGTTCCGCGGTTCCCGAACGGATCAGACGTCTTCTTGCTTCTTTTTCGGAAGACAAAAGAAGAGAACTGAGCCGGGTTATGGTGCGAGGCCTTGCAGGAGTGCCGCGTGGAAGGCGGCAGGGTCCTGCATCTGGGGGGAGTGGCCCAGATTGGGGAATTCCACCAGCCTGGCGCCGGGGATGGCGGCGGCGGCTGCCTTGCCCAGTTGGGGGTAGTGGCCCAGCGTGGCGCGGATGGCGGGTGGGGCGGTGTCGCTGCCGATGGCGGTGATGTCCCGGTCGCCGATCATCAGCAGGGTGGGCACGGTCAGGTCGGGCAGGTTGTGGACTACCGGCTGGGTGAAGATCATGTCGTAGAGCAGGGCCGAATTCCAGGCGACTGCGTCGCTGCCGGGGCCGCGATACATGCCGGCCAGCATCTGGGCCCATTTTTCGTAATCGGGGCGCCATTCGTCGGCGTAATAGACGTGTTTTTCGTAAGCGCGGATCTGGGCGGCCGTCTTGCCGCGTTCGGACCGGTACCACGCGTCGACGGTGCGATAGGGGACGCCTTTCTGCTGCCAGTCCTCCAGGCCGATCGGGTCGACCAGCACCAGGTGCGTGAGGTCCTGCGGGTACATCAGCGCGTAGCGGATGGCGAGCATGCCGCCGGTGGAATGGCCGATCATGATGACTTTGCCAGCGCCGAGATGGGCCAGCAGGTCGTGCGTGTTGCGGGCCAGTTGCTGGAAACTGAACTGGTAGGCGGGGGGCTTGCTGGATTTGCAGAAGCCGATCTGGTCGGGCGCGATGACGCGGTAGCCGTGGGCGGTCAGGAAGCGGATCGTGTCCTCCCATGTCGCGGCGCAGAAATTCTTGCCGTGCAGCAGCACGGCGACCTGCCCGTTGGGGTGGGGGGCCGGGACGTCCAGATAGGCCATGGTGAGTGTCTGGCGCTGGGAGGGGAAGGTGAACTGCCCGACCGGCCAGGGATAGGCGAAGCCTTGCAGTTCCGCCCCGTAGGCCGGGCCACCATTGCCGGGCTGGTCCGCCGCGTGGGCGGTGGAGAGGAAGGCGCCGCACAGGGCGGCGGCCGCGAGGTGCCGGAGGCGGACGGGCATGGCGTTTATCCTTCGACGGCCGCGCCCAGGCGCAGCGAGCCGAGCCGGTCGGGCAGGGGGAGGGACAGGACGAGGAAGGGGGCGTGGGTGCCGTTGGTCCCGCCGTTGAGCATCGGGACCTTTTCGATCTGCGAGCAGGGGATGTACAGCGTGCGCCCGCGGTCGATGAACAGGGCGTCGGGCGAGACCAGGCGCGGGTCCTGCACCAGGGTCGCGCGCCGGCCGTCGGGGGCGAGGATGGTGATGCGGTTGTTCTCGCCGTCGGAGAGGTAGATGTTGCCCAGCGTGTCGATGCAGGTGCCACCGATGCTGGGGATTTCGGCGGCGACCTGGACCAGGGCGGCGAGGTCGCGATCCGATTTGCGGTCGTCCAGCAGGTCGGCGACGCGGATCTTCTTCAGCGGGCCGGCGGGGACGGCGAAATAGAACCAGGTGCCGCCGGCATCGACCTCGATATCGTCGCTCTGCACCTGTGGGCGGTTGCCCTGGGCGTCCTGGAGGATGCGGCCGCCGCTGCCCTTGTGGATGTGGGTGGCGTCGTTGCGCGTGACCGGGTGGGCGGAGAGGCGGCGCAGCGTGCTTCCGGTTTTCAGATTGTGGATGACGATGCCGCCGAGGCCGCTGTCGGTGGCGAACAGCAGGTCGCCATGGATGCGCAGATCGTTGAACTGCGCGCCGGGGGGCATGATCGCCTCGGGGAAGCGCAGGACGCGCAGGATGGCGCCGGTGGCGGTGTCGAGCTGCACCAGTTTCTGGGCCCCGGGCTCGGGCCTGCTGCCGGGCGGGGCGCCCTGGTCGACCGCCCACAGCGTGCCGTCGGCGAAGATATGGATGGCGTTGACCATCACGAAGGCCGAGCTGCCGTCCTGGCCGGGTTGCCAGCCGTTCCAGCTTCCGCCCGGAAAGGGGTGGACCGTGCCGTCGGGTGCGACCCGGCCGACCGAGAACGTGGCCTCGTTGCCCGGAAAGCGGGGCAGGCCGAGAAAGAGCGTGCCGCCGGGCGTGACCGCCACGCCGCTGCACAGGAAGGGCGCGCGGGCGGCGACGGACAGGGTGGGTGCTGCGTTCGTCGCCACTGTTGCGGCCAGCGCGTGCCGCGACAGGGGGATGGCGGCTGCCGCTGCGAGCAGCGTTCTGCGGGTCGGGCCTTGCGTTGCGGGTTTCATGGCGTTGCTCCCCTTGCTTGATCCGGGCGTGATCTGGCGGGGGAACGGTTCACGCCCGGGGCGGTCGGGTCAAGGGGTGGCGGTCAGGGAATATAGCGCTGGGCGCGCAATATTTCGAACAGGTCGAAGAACGAGTCCGGGGTGGATTGATAGGCGGTGAAGCCGAGCATGCGGCTCTTGCCCATGTCGGTGACGCATTCGATGGGGCGGCCGAGATCGGCGTCGGTGTGCCAGGGGGAGGCCAGGCGGTCGAGCGCGTGCTCGCGCAGTCCGTGGCGGGCGGCGATGTCGGCCCAGAGGGGGGCGTCGCCGGCCAGGGCCATTTCCAGCGACGTGGCGTGGCCGGGGTAGGGGGCGGCCGGGATGCCGAACCAGGCGGCAAGCTGCGGCCACAGCCAGTTCCAGCGGAAGATGTCGCCGTTGACGATATTGAAGGCCTGGTCACGGCCGGCGGGGCTGGTGGCCGCCCAGTGGATCTGGCGGGCGAGCTGGCGGGCATCGGTGACGTCGGTCAGGCCGTTCCACTGGGTGGGCGAGCCGGGGAAGACGAAGGGGCGCCCGGTTTCGCGGCAGATGCTGGCGTAGACGGCCAGGGTGGAGCCCATGTTCATCGCATTGCCGATGGCGTGGCCGATGACGGTGTGGGGGCGGTGGACGCTCCAGGAAAAACCGTATCGGGCGGCGGCTTCGAACAGGGCGTCTTCCTGGTCGTAGTAGAAATTCTCGACATCCAGCCGGGGCATGCTCTCGCGGAAGGGAGTCTGGGGCAGGGGCCCCTTCGCATAGGCTTCGAACGGGCCGAGATAATGTTTGAGGCCGGTGACGAGGCTGCCATGGACCAGGGCTTCGGGTGCGGGCAATGCCGCGAAGACGTTGCGCAGCATGGTGCTGTTGACGGCGCAGTTCTCGGCCTCGGTGGCGCGGCGGGACCAGGTGGTGAAGAAGACATGGCTGGGGCGCAGGTCGGCCAGCGCCGGGCGCAGGGTGGCGATGTCCAGCACGTCGGCGGTGACGGGCAGGATGGTGGCGGGCAGGGCCTGGGTGCGGCGCGCCAGGCCGTGGACGGTCCAGCCTTCGGCCACCAGGCGGTTGGCGAGGTTCTGGCCGACGATTCCGGTGGCGCCGACGATCAGGGCCGTGTGGGGCAGGGCTGTGCGGGGCATGGAACTCTCCGTAGCGGGAAAACGGTTTCCGCAAACTGGGGTGCGCGGGTACAAAGGGCAATCCGGCACCGTTTCGTGCCCTGGGTACCCGGAGGTGCCCACTGGAAGGATGCACCATGTCTCTTGCCCCGCTGCCCGATGCGTATCGCCAGGCGCCGTTCGACGAAGGGTGCGCGCCGCGACGCCTGCTGCGGCTGTTCGGCGGCAAATGGGTGACGATGATCCTGCACACGCTGCACCTGCTGGGCGGGGCGTCGCGGCCGGGGGCGTTGCTGCGCAGCATTCCGGGCCTGTCGAAGAAGATGATGACCCAGACGCTGCGGGACCTGGAGGAGATGGGGCTGGTGGCGCGCGATGTGCGGCAGGCGATGCCGCCGGTGGTGGAATACCGGCTGACGGTACTGGGCCGGAAAATGGTCGAGCCGGTGGAGATGCTCTATCGCTGGGGCGCCGAGCATGCCGCCATGCTGGACCGGGTGGATGCCAACCTGGCGCGGGCCCGCAAGGCGGAATAGGCGGCGGATTCTTGCGCGCGGAGCCGGTTTTTTGTTGTTCCGGCACCCATGCGTGCTGCTTTTCCATTCGAAAACGAAACTTTGCAAACATCGATGGCGTTCACGAAAACATCCTCGGTGCCTGTTCCGGGAGGCGAGAGGGCGGCCCGTGGTACTTCCGCCCGATGATGCTTGGTAACCGGTTGGGGAATTGGGCGATTTTCTACACCGGAATGTGACCATGATTTATGCGAACAACATATAATTGTTATTTCTTCTTTAGATGGAAATCCGACACAAAGCGGGAGGTCACACTATTCGCGGAGGGCGGATGGATTCTCTCTGTGACCGACGGAGACCTGGACCATGATTTCTTTCGCCTGCTTTGCTCGCCTGGGCTTTGCCGGTTCCGGAACGCCGGCGATGCGTCCGGATGGCGGCGAGGCAGGCCCGTTGCCCGTCGCGCCATGCGTGCCGGTTGCGGTCCGTGGCGGCATGAGGCGGCGGGCGGCGCAATAGCGGGCGGGTTTCCTGCCCCGGGCGGAGGCGGCCGGCATGCGGTTGCCGCCGCGCCGGATCGGCCGCTGGCGGTCGGCTTCGGCAGGTAAGGGATGTTCCAATATAGATGAGGGCCTGATGCGTGGAGGGATGAAATCCATGCGTGGTTTCCGGATCATGTTCGGGGCTGGGTAGTACATGACGGAATCGAAGATGCGGTTGTTCTGTGATTTCTGATAATAATAAAGAAAAAGATCTGGCTATGCATATCTCCTTTGGGTTTTATCCTGTCTCCCGCCTGAACAAGGGCCGGCGGGGTTTCCTTCCCGTGATCGCCGGGATGGCGTTCGTGCTGCCGGCGCATGCGGCGGTGCCGGGGGACGCCGAGATCGTGACCACCCATGTGCAGCTGGCGCAGGGGACCTCGGTCGGTGTTCCGTCCCCCACGGCGGCCACGGCCACCACCCCGCCCCCGACCGGGCAGGCGGCGGCGCCGGCGCCTGCCCGCGATCTGTTCGGGAACAGCCTGCTCCATCCGCTGCCGCCGCTGACCAGCCGTCCGGAACTGTACGGCCAGCCGCAATCGCTGATGCTGCATCCGCTGTCGCCCACCCTGCTGCACCAGGGGCCGTGGGGCGTGTTCAACGCCAATACCGGTGCGGCTTCGGGCTTCGGCACCGTCGGGTATTACGCGGTCGCGCGCTGGGCCGAGGACTGGTCGAGCCTGCGCGACAAGCGCAACAGCCAGGATTTTCTCGATCCGCTGAAATATATCGCGCTCAATGACAGCGGGTCGATCTACCTGACGTTGAGCGGCAATTTCCGGCATCATGGGTTCTGGGAGCAGCATCCCGCCCTGGGCGCGGTGGACAAGAGCCACACCTATCTGTCCAACCTGCGCACCAATCTGGGTGCCGACCTGCATCTGGGCGAGCATGTCCGCTTCTACGGCGAGCTGATGAGCGGCCAGGCCACCGGCGGCAACAAGTTCGGCTACAATGCCCGCTGGCGTAACCGGGTCGATGCGCAGCAGGCGTTCGTGGAGGTGCGCGGCCGCATGCTGGGTGCGACCATGGGCGCCATGGTCGGCCGCATGACCTTCCTGGACGTGCCGCCCAACGTGTCGGCGGGCAGCGTCTATCCGTCCATCCCGTATTCCTGGAACGGGCTGCGCGGCTACAGCGTCTGGAAGCGGTTCCGCGTCGATCTGTTCGACCTGTCGCTGACCAATTTCGAATATCGGGCCTTCCACGACCAGGTCGGCTGGAAGACGCGGCTGTTCGGTGCCTATACCTCGTACGCCGTGCCGGAATTCAGGACTTTCGGCAAGAAGAGCCAGATTTTCGTCGATACGTATTATCTCGGCTATCTGCTGGCCAGCAGCCCGATCACCGCGACCAGGGGGGTGATCGCCGGGTCGACCCATCGCGACACGCCGGGCATGCGCGTGTGGGGCAATGCCGGGCCGATCGAGTTTACCGCCAACGGCATGTGGCAGGGCGGTACGTTCCAGGCCGCGAAGGACGGCCCGGCGCGCGCGGTTTCGGCCTATTCGTTCAACGCCTCCGTCGCCTGGCGGTTTGCGAAATGGTGGGGGCGGCCCTCGATCGGTATCCAGGCCGACGATATTTCGGGCGGCGATACCCGCAAGAGCGCGACCAGCAGCTGGGGTGGCTTTCTGTCGCCCTTCGTGCCCAGCGCGTACTATCTGGACCTGGCGCAAAACTTCAACCTGCAGAACGTGATCGATGTCGGGCCGCTGGTGACGCTGTCGCCCACGCCCAATACGTCGCTGCTGCTGAAGGTGCCGGTGCTGTGGCGCAATTCGGTGCACGACACGATCTATTTCCCGGGCGGGGTGAACTACGCATACCGTCCGAAGGGGGGCTATACCGGCGTGCTGCCGCAGGGGAGCTTTACCTGGCGCGCGACGCGGCATGTGACCGTCAGCATCGACGGGCAGTATACGGCCCTGTCGCGCGGGTTGCGCGATGCCGGCGCGCAGCCGGGCGCCTATTTCCAGACCAACGTGGAACTGACCTTCTGAAGGCCGGTTGGGCACTGCGCGCCGGCGGGAGCCGGGGCGCAGTGTTCGTGCCGCGCGATGGGCGCGGCCATGGCGGGCGGCCGCCAAATGCGGCCGGATGGTTCATCCGCCTTTCCATCCGGGCGCCAAATGGTGCAGGATCGCGGTGGCCGCCGGGTTGATCCGGCGGCGTGTCCGTGGGGCTGCGTGCCTGGCGGGCCCGATTCCGCAGGGCGGATCGACCGTACTCTTATGATAACGCAACCGTGAGGTTCCTCTTGACGGAGGCGCTTCGGATAGCCGTTATCACAAGCATCGGGCCGGAAATGGCCCGCTGGAAGGAACACGACTATGGCATACGCAACCACCAACCCCTACACCGGCGAAGTGCTGGCCACGTTTCCGGATGCCACGGACGACGAGGTGCGTCAGGCGATCGCCGACGCGCATGCGGCATTCCTGGACTGGCGCGAGACGCCGTTTGCGACCCGTGCCGCCGTGATGACGAAGGCGGCGCAGATCCTGCGTGCCGAGGCCGACGAGTTCGCGCGGCTGCTGACGCTGGAGATGGGCAAGCTGTTTGCCGAGGCCAAGGCCGAGGTCGAGCTGTCGGCTGCGATCTTCGATTATTATGCCGAACATGCCGAAAGCCTGCTGGCGCCGGAGAAGCTGCCGGTGTCCGACCCGCGCTCGGGCGATGCCGTGCTGGTGCATCAGCCGCTGGGCGTGCTGCTGGCGATCGAGCCGTGGAATTTCCCGTATTACCAGATCGCGCGCATCATCGCGCCGCAGCTTTCGGCCGGCAACACGGTGCTGCTGAAGCATGCGTCGAACGTGCCGCAGAGCGCCGGGATCTTCCAGGTGCTGATGAAGCGCGCGGGTCTGCCGGATGGCGCGTTCCGCAACCTGTACCCCACCCGTGGGCAGGTCGAGATGATCCTGAACGATCCGCGCGTGTGCGGTGCGGCGCTGACCGGTTCGGAAGGTGCGGGCGCGGTGATCGCGTCGCAGGCCGGCAAGGCGCTGAAGAAGACGACCATGGAACTGGGCGGCGCCGATGCCTTCGTGGTGCTGGAGGATGCGGACCTGGAGAAGACCGCGAAATGGGCGGTGTTCGGCCGGCACTGGAATGCCGGGCAGGTGTGCGTGTCGTCCAAGCGGGTGATCGTGGTCGATGCGGTCTATGACCGGTTCATGGAGCTTTATACCGCCGGTGTGGCGGCGCTGAAGGCCGGCGACCCGATGGCGGCCGACACCACGCTGGCCCCGCTCTCGTCGCAGGGTGCGGCGAAGGAGATCCGCGAGAACATCGCCAAGGCGGTGGCCCATGGTGCGACGGCGACCGAAGTCGGCCCGCGCGTGCCCGAGACCGGCGCCTTCGTCCAGCCGACGATCCTGACCGGCATGTCCGGCGACAATCCGGCCCGCCTGTGGGAATTCTTCGGCCCCGTGTCGATGATCTTCCGGGCCCGTGACGAGGCCGACGCCATCCGCATCGCCAACGACACGCCGTACGGGCTGGGTGGCTCGGTCTTTACCCGGGACACCGCGCGCGGCGTGGAAGTGGCGAAGAAGATCCATACCGGCATGGTGTTCGTGAACCATCCGACAATGGTCAAGGCCGACCTGCCCTTCGGCGGCGTCGGGCGCTCGGGCTATGGCCGCGAGCTGATCGGGCTGGGGATCAAGGAGTTCGTCAACCACAAGCTGATCGACGTCGTCGATATCGACGCGCCGTTCTGATCCGGGCGCGCCGTTCGTGACGGCGTGACCGATTCGCCGGCCGGTCCCCTGGGGCCGGCCGGACCTGTTTCAGGCCCCCGTTTCATGCCATGATCCGATGGTGGAGGCGGGGACACCGGTCGGTCGTACCCGATGGGTGCCGACTGTTTCGCGCTGCGGGCCGGGTGCCGCGAGGGCAGGGACAAATCCGTTCCGAAGGGGGCTTGCATTGCCCGGAAGGGCTCGTTATACGCTCGCCTTGTTGCCGGTGTAGCTCAGTTGGTAGAGCACGTCATTCGTAATGATGGGGTCGGGAGTTCGAATCTCTTCACCGGCACCACGCAACCTTTTCATTTCCCTGTGAAATAGAGGTCGCGTGGCCTGGCAGAGCGTCTGCCGGATTCATCCCGATCCATCCCGATCCGATATGCGGTGCCTGCCTGGGGCGGGCCGCAGCGATGCGGGCAGCCTCCGTCATATGCAACATGTGTTTCGGCGTGCATATTTCCCGCGTGACTATTCATTCCGTTCATTTCCTCCGGCTCGGCGTGCTCGGCGCGCTTCTGGGGGCCATGATTCCGGCGGGTGCGCGCGCGGCCGCGTCGTGCGACCCCGCGGCGGACGGGCGCAATCCGTGCCCGCAGGTGCTGCAACGCCCGGTTTCGGGGCCGCTTTCGGAAATGGCGCGTATCGGGCAGGCGATGTTCCACGATCCGGGGCTTTCCGCCTCGGGGAAAGTGTCCTGCGCCTCGTGCCACGATCCGGCGGCGCATTATGGCCCCAGGGGAGGGGCTGCGGTCTTTCTGGGGGGGGAGGACCTGACCCGTCAGGGGCACCGCGCCATTCCGACGCTGACATATCTGGAACGGCAGCCGCCGTTCAGCATCGGCCCCGACGACCCGGCGGCCGAGGATGCGCCGCCGCCGGTCGTGGCCGTGTCCGGCCCGCCGCCGGCGGCCAAGAGCGCGGGTGCCGCGGGGGCCGCGCGCATGGTGCCGCAGGGCGGCCTGTTCTGGGACGGACGGGCGGACACGTTGCAGCAGCAGGCCGCCGGGCCGCTCTACGACCCGGTCGAGATGGCGTCGACGCCGGAAAAGGTTCTGGACCGGATCAGGCATGCGCCCTATGCGCCCGCGCTGGCGGACATGGCGGGTGTGCCGGGCCAGCGCTCGCCGCAGTTCCTGCTTGCGGAGGCGCTGTTCGCGCTGGCGCGCTACCAGACGGAAGACCGCAGCTTTCACCCTTATTCGAGCAAGTTCGATGCCTGGCTTGAAGGCAGGGCGCGGCTCACGCCGCAGGAACGCCGGGGATATCTGCTGTTCAACGACCCGAAGAAGGGGAACTGCGCGGCCTGCCATGTGGATAATGTGAGCGCCGACCGGCTGCCGCCCGTCTTTACCGACCATCAGTACGAGGCGCTCGGCGCGCCGCGCAATGCGGATCTGGTGCAGAATCGCGACCCGTCCTTCCATGATCTGGGGGTGTGTAAACGCCAGCCGGACGGGGAGAAGGTGCTTGGGCCCTATTGCGGCATGTTCGCCACGCCCACGCTGCGCAATGTCGCCACGCGCCATGTGTTCTTTCACAACGGCGTCTTTCACGACCTGGACCGGGTGCTCGATTTCTATGTGCTGCGCGACATCGATCCTGCGAAATTCTATCCGCGGGGCGCGGACGGCAGGATCGGGGTGCAGGACGACCTGCCCGAACGGTATTGCGCCAATCTCGACACGGCGGACGCGCCGCTGGATCGGCACCCCGGGGACGCGCCCGCGCTGAGCGAGGACGAGCGGCATGCGATCGTCGCCTTCCTGGGCACGCTGACGGATGGCTGGAAGGAAAGGCGCGACGGGCGAGGCCGTTCCGCCCCTTGAAAGGCGGGACATCGCGGGCGGGCGGGGGCCGGTTTCCGCGGCCCGGAGGACGGTACCGGACAGGCCCGGTGTACGGGCATTTTCTGCGCCGTCATGGCAGCAATATGCTGAATGACTATCACGGTCGCGAATTTGATCTATAGTATCGCTCAGTTATGAGTGAAATGACGATGTCAGCGCGGACTTCACGCATGCTCCGTCGGGCCGCCTGGCCGCGGCGGACAGCCGACCTGCGCCATGTCCGGACGATCGGCGATCTGGTGGAATGCCCCGGGTGCGGCCTGTTTCAGCGCCGGCCCCCGTTGCAGGCCGGCGAGCTGGCCGCGTGCGCGCGCTGCGGGCAGACGCTGGAATGGCGGCGCCGGACATCGCCGTTGCAGACGCCGCTGGCCTTCTGCATCAGTTCCTGTGCCCTGTACCTGGCCGCCCTGGCGTCGTCGTTGATGACGCTGGATGTGTACGGGCGCGAACGCACGGTGGACCTGATTACCGGGCCGATGGAACTGCTGCATGAAGGGTGGGGCGAGGCCGGGATCCTGGTCGGGCTGGTGACGGTTGCCGCGCCCGCGGTCGTGATCAGCATGATGTTCGCCATCCTGTATGCCGCCAGCCGGCGGCATATGCCCGACTGGGCGCCGCACCTGCTGATCTGGTACGAGAAGATGCGGCCCTGGTCGATGATCGAGGTCTATGTTCTGGGCATCTTCGTTGCCTACACCAAGCTGACGGACCTGGCGCGTGTCGATGTCGGGCCCGCCGTCTACCTGATCTCGGCCCTGATGCTGACCATGGCGGCCACGGATTCGACCCTGGATACCGAGCGGATCTGGCGGCACCGGCGCGTGGAGGCCGTCACGCGGCAGGAGGACGGGCAGCGGGTGGCGGTCAGCAATGTCCATATCGACGATATTCCGCTGCCGCCGGTCGATCACCTGGTGGCTTGCCAGTCCTGCGGGCTGGTGGGCGAGCTGGGTGCGCCGGTCAGCAACCTGCGCTGCGTCGGCGTGTGCCCGCGCTGCGGGCACCGGGTGTGGCGCCGGGCCCCGGACACGCTGGCGCGGACCAGCGCCTTCCTGATGGCGGCGGTCATCTTCTATTTCCCGGCCAATCTCTACCCCGTCATGACCTTCTTCAAGCTCGGCGGCGGGGGTGGGCATACGATCATCGAAGGGGCGATCGAGCTGTGGGAGGACGGGATGATCCCGCTCTCGCTGCTGGTGTTCTTCGCCAGCATCCTGGTGCCGATGCTCAAGATCCTCAGCCTGAGCTGGATGGTGATCGGCACCTGGATGGGCTCGTCCTTCGCGCTGGTGCCGCGCACGCGGCTGTTCCGCGTCGTCGACGTGATCGGCCGCTGGTCGATGATCGACGTCTTCATGGTTTCGATCCTGGTGGCGGTGGTCCGGTTCAATTCGCTGGCGAATGTCACGGCCAATGCCGGCATGGTGGCCTTTGCCTCGGTGGTGGTGCTGACCCTGTTCGCGGCGTGGAGCTTCGACCCCAGGGTGATGTGGGATGCGGCGGGCCTGAACGGGCCCTCGCCCGATGGTGTGGCGTCCGCCGCCGTGCGCGCGCGGCGGGCCGGCCGGCGCGCGGCAGGAACTGACAGGATGGAGCCGAGGCAGGCGTGACCGACGACCCCCAAGATCATTCCGGCGATCGCGCCGCCTCGGCACCCGAGGCCACGGCGCGCCGATATCGTTTCTCGATCGTCTGGCTGGTTCCGATCGTGGCGCTGGGCATTGCCGGCTATCTGGGCTGGCGCGGCATCATGGGGCGCGGCCCCGTCATCACCATCGTCTTCGATACCGCCGACGGGCTGACCAGCGGCCAGACCCAGGTGAAGAACAAGGCCGTGCCGCTGGGCACGGTGCAGGACGTGACGCTGACGCCCGACATGCGCCATGTCGAGGTGCGGGTGCGCATGAGCGCCAAGGCGTCGCCCATGCTGACCGACCGCGCGCGCTTCTGGGTGGTGCGGCCGCGCCTGAACGGTGCCAGCGTCACCGGGCTGGAGACCCTGATGACCGGGGCCTATATCGCCATGGACCCGGGCGTGGCGGGGGGCACCAGCACCAGCAAGTTCAAGGGGCTGGAGGCGCCGCCGGGCATGCGCTCGGACCAGCCGGGCAACACCTATACGCTGATCAGTCCCTCGCTGGGGTCGATCGGGCAGGGGGCGCCGGTCTTCTTCCGCGACATCGATGTGGGCGAGGTGCTGGGCTATACCATGCCGCCGGGCGGCGAGGGGCCGATCCTGATCCAGGTCTTCATCCGCCAGCCCTATGACAGTTACCTGCGCACCGATACGCGGTTCTGGAACGTGTCGGGCGTGCAGGTGGGGCTTGGTGCCGGTGGCCTGAAGGTGAAGCTGCAATCGATCCAGGCCCTGTTCTCGGGCGGGGTCGCGTTCGGCCTGCCGGACAAGCGCGAGGGCACCGCCGCGCCGACCGCGCCCAGGAATTCGGTCTTCCGCCTGTACGACAGCAACGAGGCGGCGGATAATGCCGGCTATCGCGAGCGCGTGTCGCTGGTCACGTACCTGACCAGTTCGGTGTCGGGCCTGACGGTGGGCGCGCAGGTCACGATGTTCGGCATCCAGGTGGGTACCGTGACCAGCGTGAAGCTGATGCTGGACCAGAAGGCCGGGACCGCGCGGGTGCGGGTGGGGATGGAAATCCAGCCCGAGCGCATCCTGCCGCTGGGCGAGATCCATCGCGACACCATGGCCGCGACCATCCAGGCGCTGGTCGATAACGGGCTGCGGGCCTCGGTCGACAGTGCCAGCCTGCTGACCGGCGAGTCGATGATCAGCCTGAGCTTCATGAAGAAGGCCCCCCCCGCCACGGTGGGGACCGAAGGGATGGCGCTGGTCATTCCCAGCAAGGCCGGCGGCATGAGCGGGATCATGGATTCGCTCTCGACCGTTACCGACAAGATCGCCGCCATGCCGCTGACCCAGGTGGGCGACAATCTGAATAACCTGCTGGCCCATTCCGATGCGCGGATCAATTCGCCGGAAGTGAAGCAGGCCATCGTGGCGCTGCGCGATTCGCTGCGCAGCATCCAGGGGCTGGCGAGCGATGCCCGCAGCGGCATGCACCCGCTGTTCCAGCGCCTGCCGCAGATGAGCGCGCAACTGGACGGCACGCTGAAGAACGCCAACAAGCTGCTGGCCAGCTATGGCGGCGATACCGACTTCCACCGCGACCTGCAGCAGATGCTGGTGCAGCTCAACGAGGCGGCGCGGTCGCTGCGCTTCCTGACCGATTTCCTCAATCGCCATCCCTCGGCGCTGATCACGGGACGCTAGCCTATGAGATTGTCAGGGCATTCATCCCGCCCGTTTGCCTCGCGCCGGGCGGTTCTGCGGGGGGCGGGCGGCCTGCTGGCCGCCGTCGCCGCCGGCCCGCTGGCCGCGTGCTCGTCGGACCCGGATTTCTATACGCTCGTGCCGTGGCCCGGCACCGCCCAGGCGGGCGGGCCGGCGGTGATCGAGGTCCGGACGCCTTCGGTCGCAACCGCGCTGGATCGCGAGCGCATCGTGCGCAGCGAGGGCGATTACCGCCTGCGCACCGCCGGCGGCGATGCCTGGGGCGAGTCTCTGCCGGGCATGATGGGCCATGTGCTGACGGCGGACCTTCAGCAGCGCCTGCCGGGCAGCACCGTCTTCGCCCAGAACGACGCGGTGGCGACGACGGCGCTGGCGGCGGTCGAACTGACGGTGACGCGCTTCTCGCGCGATGCCGGCGGGCAGGCGGTGCTGGCGGGCAGCCTGGCCGTCCACTGGCTGGGGCATGATGGCGGGGCATCGGACGTGCTGGCGCTGACCCTGCCGGTCAGCGGCTCGGGGACGGCCGGGCTGGTCGCGGCGCTCAGTGCCCTGCTGGGGCAGGTGGCCGACCGGGCGGCGGGGCATCTGCGGGCGCTGGGCACCGTGGTCCCCCCCGCCTGACCGCCTGACCGCCTGACCGGTCGTCCTGAGGCGGGTGTCTGGCCAGGGCGCTGCCCTGGACCCGGCAGGGCCTGAGGCCCTGCACCCCAATCATTTGATTGTGAATGGGGTTTCGATTTTCTGGGCGAGGGGCTGAAAACGAAAAAGGGGCGCCCGGTGGGCGCCCCTTTCTGTATGCGAATCGTCGGGCCGGTTAGAGCTTTTCGACCTGGCTGTATTCGAGGTCGACCGGGGTCGAGCGGCCGAAGATCGAGACGCTGACCTTGAGGCGGGCCTTTTCCTCGTCCACTTCCTCGATCGTGCCGTTGAACGAGGTGAACGGGCCGTCGGACACGCGCACCTGCTCGCCGATCTCGAAGGTGACGGAGGGGCGGGGACGCTCCACGCCTTCCTGCGCCTGCTTCATGATCCGCTCGGCCTCGGCCGCGGTGATCGGCGAGGGGCGGGTCTTGGTGCCCAGGAAGCCCGTGACCTTGGGCGTGTCCTTGACCAGATGCCAGGCCTCGTCCGTCAGCTCCATGTTGACCAGCACGTAGCCGGGGAAGAACTTCCGCTCGGCATTGACCTTCTGGCCGCGACGGACCTCGACCACCTCTTCCGAGGGGACCAGGATGTCGCCGAAATGGTCGGACAGGCCCTTCTGGGACGCCTGCTCCTTGATGTGCTGGGCGATCTTCTTCTCGAAGCCTGAATAGACGTGAACGACGTACCAACGTTTCGCCATGGTCCGTTCCTCAGCCTCCAAGCCCAAAAAGTTCACGTACGCCCAGGCCGATGATCTGGTCGACGACAAAGAAGAAAACCGATGTCATGGTGGCCATTGCCAGCACGGCCCCGGTCGTCACCAGCGTGGCGCGACGCGTGGGCCATGTGACCTTGGTCGCCTCGGCGCGGACATCTTGCACAAATTTCGCGGGACTGACCGACACGAAACACCCTTCTCGAACCGCCTCGGCGCTCTCCGGACCGGAGCGCGGACAAGGCCGGAATCAACCAATACTGCATGTCGGGGGCACCGTCACGGTCCGGGCGGGAGAACTCCCGACCGGGGCGAGTGGCAGGGGTGGAGGGTCTCGAACCCCCAACCTCCGGTTTTGGAGACCGGCGCTCTAGCCAATTGAGCTACACCCCTGCAAGCCGCCTGCGGCGCCGACCAACGGAATAGCGAAAAGCTGTTCCCCTGGCCACCCGTGCGAACCCGGCGCAGGCAGCGGAAAAAAGTATGCCCGGCCGCCAAAGTCAAGAGGGGGGATGCGATTCGGTCTTCCGGCCGGGTCACGATGGCCGCCCGCATGCCCGGGAGGGCTTGCCGGAGAGGCGGGTTCGGCGGTATGGAAGGCCCATATGGGCGGGCGTAGCATAGTGGTAATGCAGTAGCCTTCCAAGCTTCTGAGGAGGGTTCGATTCCCTTCGCCCGCTCCATTCCTCCCGATTCCCGGCACATGATCCAGTCCCCTGCCGTTCGGCCGCACCTGGTGCTGGCCGCCTGCTGCCTCAGCCTTTTCCTGGTGATGATGGACGTGACCATCGTCAACGTGGCGCTGCCGGCGATTCGCGCCGCGCTGGGCGGCGGGCTGTCGACACTGCAATGGGTGGTGGACGCCTATACGCTGGTGGTGGCGACGCTGCTGGTGCTGGCGGGGTCGACCGCCGACCGGATCGGGCGGCGGCTGGTCTTCGTCTCGGGCATCGTCGTCTTCTGCCTCGGCTCCGTGCTGTGCGGGCTGGCGCCCGGTGCCGGGGCGCTGGTGCTGGCGCGGGGGTTCCAGGGGCTGGGCGGCGCGATGCTGAACCCGGTGGCGCTGTCGATCATTGCCAATGTCTTTGTCGAGCCCGGGGCGCGGGCGCGGGCGATCGGCGTGTGGGGCGCGATGTCGGGGCTGGCGCTGGCGCTGGGGCCGCTGGTCGGCGGGATCCTGACCACGCTGGTGGGCTGGCGCGCCGTGTTCTGGGTCAATCTGCCCGTCGGTGCGCTGGCGCTGGTGCTGAGCCTGCGCTTCATCCCCGAATCGCGGGCCGTGCATGTGCGCCCCATCGACCGGGCGGGGCAGGCGCTGGTGGCGCTGGTGCTGGCCGCCGCCACCGCCACGCTGATCGAGGCCCGGGATTATGGCTGGCAGGCTCCGGCGATCCGGGCCGGGCTGGCGGTCGCGGCGGTCGGGCTGGCGGTGCTGTACCGGGTGGAGCGGCGCAGCGCGCATCCGTTGCTGGACCTGCGGTTCTTTCGTGCCCTGCCCTTTTCCGGGGCGATCGTGATCGCGGTGTGCGCCTTTGCGATCTTCAGTTCGTTCCTGTTCCTCAACACGCTCTACCTTCAGGAGGCGCGCGGGCTGTCGGCCATGCAGGCCGGGCTGTACACGCTGCCCTTCGCGCTGGGGGTGGTGGTGTGTGCCCCGCTGTCCGGCCGGCTTGTGGGGGCGCGTGGGGCGCGGCTGCCGCTGCTGCTGTCGGCCGGGGGGCTGGGGGGCGGGGCGCTGATGCTGACGGGGCTGGCGCCAGGGACGGCGCCCTGGGTGCTGCTGCTGTCCTACAGCCTGTGCGGGTGTGGATTCGGACTGTGCAATGCGCCGATCACCAACAGCGCGGTCTCGGGCATGCCGCGCGACCAGGCGGGGCTGGCGGCGGCCCTGGCCTCGACCAGCCGGCAGGTCGGCGCGCTGCTGGGGGTGGCGGTGTCGGGGACGATGATGGGGGCGGTGCTGACCCGTGAGGCAGGCGGCGGGGCGGCGCTGGCGCAGGCCACGCACCGGATCTGGTGGCTGCTGGTGGGCCTGTCCTGCGCCGTGGGGATGCTGGGGTTTCTTTCGACCGGGGCGCGGGCGCGGGCCAGCGCGCGGGTGGCCCGCGCGCTGTTCGACGATGCGCCTGTGAATGATGCGCCCGTGAATGCCCCGGTGAAGGTGCCGGGGGCGGGCTAGAGGACCGAGAGCACCCCGCCATCGACATAGAGGGTCTGGCCGTTGACGAAGGAGGAGGCGTCCGATGCCAGGAACACGGCGGCGCCCTGGAGTTCCTCGACCTTGCCCCAGCGGCCGGCCGGGGTGCGTTTCGTCAGCCAGGCGTTGAATTCCGGGTCCTCGACCAAAGCGCGGTTCAGGGGCGTTTCGAAATAGCCGGGGCCGATGGCGTTGATCTGGAGCCCGTGCCGGGCCCAGTCGGCGCACATGCCGCGCGTCAGGTTCTTCACCGCGCCCTTGGTGGCGGTGTAGGGCGCGATGCCGGGGCGGGCCAGCTCGCACTGGACGCTGCCGATATTGATGATCTTGCCCATGCCGCGCGGGATCATGTGGCGGGCGACCGCCGTGCCGACGAAGAACACGCTGTCGAGGTTGGTGCGGATGATCTCGGCCCAGTCCTCGGGCGGGAAGACGTCCAGCGGGGCGCGGCGCTGGATGCCGGCATTGTTGACAAGGATGCGGATGGGGCCGTCCTGCGCCTCGATCGCGCCCACGGCGTCCTCGACCGCCAGGCGGTCGGTGACGTCGAAGGTGCGGGTCAGGATGGTGCGGGTGCCGCCCTGCGGCGTCGTGTCGCGCAGGCGGGCGGCGGCGTCGTCCAGCCTTGAGGCGTCGCGCCCGTTGAGGATGACATGGGCGCCGGCATCGGCCAGGCCGGCGGCGATGGCGAGGCCGATTCCGCCGCTGGAGCCGGTGACGAGGGCCAGGCGGCCGGTCAGGTCGAAAAGAGGCGAGGCGGGTGGCAAGGCGGGCATGGGCGGGTCCTTTCTTGCGCGCATGGTCCCGACGCTTGGGCGGGCACATGGCGGGTTTGACGATATATCTGGCGTCGGCCGCCGGGCGAGGCGACTATAAACACGGCGCGCGGACGGAATCGTGACCGCATGCGCCATCCGGGTGGCAACGCGCCAACCCGTGGAGTGGTCGCGTCGCGCGGGGGCATGGGCGGAGATGGCAGGCAGGCGGACGACAGGCGAGGAAGCGGCGGCGGGCGCGACGCGGCGGGCGACGGAGCCCGATGCCGCATCGGTCGTGGCCCGTGCCGGCGGGCGGCCGACCATCATCGACGTCTCGGCGCGCGCCGGGGTGTCGCGCATGACCGTGTCGCGCGCGCTGCGGGCGCCACATCTGGTACGCCCCGACACGCGCGAGGCGATCGCGCGGGCCATCGACGAGCTGGGCTATGTGCCCGACCGCGCGGCCGAGGCGCTGTCGACCCGGCGCAGCGGATTCGTCGGGCTGGTGGTGCCGACGCTGACCAACACGAATTTCGCCGATGCGGCGCGTGGCCTGACGGACATGATCCGCCGGGAGGGTTACGAGCTGCTGATCGGGTATACCGACTATGACGAAAACGCAATGCTGCGCCATGTGCGCGACATGCTGGGCCGGCGGGCCGAGGCGCTGGTGCTGCCGGCGGGGCCGCGCGGGGCGGCGCTGAGCGCCCTGCTGGCGGGCGAGACGATTCCCATCGTGCAGATGGCGGGGCTGGTGCCCAGTCCGGTGCACCACATGGTCGGCTATTCGAACCACGAGGCCGGGCGGCTGGCGGCGCGGCATCTGATCGGGCTGGGCCATACCCGAATCGGCGTGCTGGCGGCCGAGGGGGACGGGCTGTCGTACGACCATCGCGGCGGCAGGCGGCTGGAGGGATTCCTGGAGGCGCTGCGCGAGGCGGGGCTGGCGGACGACCTGGTGCAGCGGATGGGCAAGCCGCCGGTGTCGTTCACCCACGGGGCGCGGGCCATGGGCGCGCTGCTAGAGCGGGTGCCCGACCTGCATGCGGTGTTCGCGGTGTCGGACCTGGTGGGGGTGGGGGCGCTGATGGAATGCCGGCGGCGGGGCGTGCGGGTGCCCGAAGACCTGTCGCTGATGGGATTCGGCGGGTTCGAGATCGGCAGCCAGGTGGTGCCGGCGCTGACGACCGTGGCGGTGGATTACCGCGCGATCGGGGAGCGGACGGGGGGCATGGTGCTGGATCTGCTGGCCGGGGCGCGCGACGTGCCGCGGGTCGTGGACCTGGGCGTGACGCTGGCGGAGCGCGAGACGACGGCCCGCCGGCCCGCCCGGCTGTCGGTGCCGGCCTGACGCGCGTGTTGCGCGGGGCGGGTCAGCATGCTAGAGGCGCGCCATCGGCTCCGGCTTCGTTCCGGTGCCGTTGGCGCGCTGCAATGACCTAAGACACTGGGATGGAAAGACCGACCGTGGTTTCGGGTGGAACGACAACAATACCGATCGCCTCCGTTGCCAATGGCCTGCCGGGTCGTTACGCGACGGCCCTCTATGATTTCGCATCCGAGCGCTGGCTGCTCGACGAGGTGCTGGACCATGCGGCGGCGCTGCGGCGCCTGATCGCGGAGAGCGCCGAGCTGCGCGCCGTCCTGACGAATCGCACGCTGGATATCGCCGTGTCGACGCGGGCCGTGGACGCCGTGCTGGCGGCCCAAGGCTTCGGGTGGGTCATCCGCAATTTCGTGGGCGTCGTCGCCCGCAACCGCCGGCTGCCCCGTCTGGGCGAGATCCTGGACGCCGTGGCGGCCATCGCGGCGGCCCGCAGGGGCGAGGCCGTGGCCGAGATCGTGTCGGCCCAGCCCCTGACGGACCTGCAACGCATTCAGATTCAGGGCCGCCTCGCCGAGGCCGGCTATTCCAAGGTCAATATCCAGGAACGCGTTGACGCGGCCCTGCTGGGTGGTCTGGTCGTGCGCGTCGGCGCCCGGCTGTACGACACCAGCCTCAATTCCCGCCTGACCCGCCTGCACCACGCCATGAAGGGAGCCGCGTGATGGAAATCCGTCCCGCTGAGATTTCGGATATCCTCAAGCAGCAGATCGCCTCGTTCGACACGAGCGCCGAAGTCGCCGAGACCGGCACGATCCTGTCGGTCGGCGACGGCATCGCCCGCGTCTATGGCCTGCAAAACGTGCAGGCCGGCGAGATGGTCGAATTCCCGGCCTCGGGCCAGCGCGGCATGGCGCTGAACCTCGAGAACGACAATGTCGGCGTCGTGATCTTCGGCGACGACTCCGAGATGCGCGAGGGCGATACCGTCGCCCGCACCGGCAAGGTGGTCGAGGTTCCGACCGGCAAGGCGCTGCTGGGCCGCGTGGTCGACGGCCTGGGCAACCCGATCGACGGCAAGGGCCCGCTGGTCGGCGACGTGATCATGAAGCGCGCCGACGTCAAGGCGCCCGGCATCATGCCGCGCCAGTCGGTCGGCGAGCCGATGCAGACCGGCATCAAGGCCATCGACGCCCTGGTGCCGATCGGGCGCGGCCAGCGCGAGCTGATCATCGGCGACCGCCAGACAGGCAAGACCGCCATCCTGATCGACACCATCGTCGCGCAGAAGCCGGTCAACGCCCTGGGCGACGACAAGAAGTCGCTCTACTGCATCTATGTCGCGATCGGGCAGAAGCGTTCGACCGTGGCGCAGCTGGTCCGCACGCTGGAAGAAGCCGGCGCGCTGGAATATTCCATCATCGTTGCCGCGACCGCCTCGGACCCCGCGCCGATGCAGTATCTGGCCCCCTACGCCGCCTGCGCGATGGGCGAGTATTTCCGCGACAACGGCATGCATGCGCTGATCGTCTATGACGACCTGTCGAAGCAGGCCGTGGCGTATCGCCAGATGTCGCTGCTGCTGCGCCGTCCGCCGGGCCGCGAGGCGTATCCGGGCGACGTGTTCTACCTGCATTCGCGCCTGCTGGAACGCGCCGCCAAGATGTCGGACGAGTATGGCGCGGGTTCGCTGACGGCGCTGCCGGTCATCGAGACGCAGGCCGGCGACGTGGCGGCCTATATCCCGACCAACGTGATTTCGATCACCGACGGCCAGGTGTTCCTGGAGACCGACCTGTTCTATCGCGGCATCCGCCCGGCGGTGAATGTCGGCGGCTCGGTCTCGCGCGTCGGTTCGGCCGCGCAGATCAAGGCGATGAAGCAGGTTGCCGGCAAGATCAAGCTGGAGCTGGCGCAGTATCGCGAGATGGCCGCGTTCTCGCAGTTCGCCTCGGACCTCGATCCCGCGACGCAGAAGCAGCTTGCCCGTGGCGCGCGCCTGGTCGAGCTGCTCAAGCAGCCCGAGACCTCGCCGCTGCCGGTCGAGGAGCAGGTGTGCATCCTGTTCGCCGGGACGCGCGGCTTCATCGACTCGGTGCCGGTCGAGAAGGTGACGGCGTATGAGCGCCAGCTGCGGACCGAGCTGCATGCGGTCGGCAAGGACATCCTGGAGTCGATCCGCAACGAGCGGCAGATCACCAAGGACAACGAAGCCCGCCTGACCGACTTCCTGACCGGCTTCGGCCGTCAGTTCGCGGGCTGAGGGCGGACAGGCACCCATGGCATCCCTCAAGGACCTTCGCGCGCGGATCGGCAGCGTCAAATCGACGAAGAAGATCACCAGCGCCATGAAGATGGTGGCGGCGGCCAAGCTGCGCCGGGCCCAGACCCGCGCCGAGGCCGCCCGCCCCTATGCGGCGGCGATGCGCCGGATGCTGGCTGAACTGGGTGCCGGCACGCGGGGCCAGTCCGGCCTGCCGACCCTGCTGGCCGGCACGGGCAACGACCGGATTCACCTGCTGATCCCGCTGACCAGCGATCGTGGGCTGGCCGGCGGCTTCAACGCCAACATCAACCGCAAGACGCGTGACCTGATCCGCCAGTTGCAGGCCGAGGGCAAGACCGTCCGCCTGCTGCCGGTGGGGCGCAAGGGCCACGATTACCTGATGCGGGAATTCTCCGACCTGGTCGTGGATCATGTCCATGGCTCGGGCGGCAAGGAAATCCCGTTCTCGGCGGCCGCCGAACTCGGCGAGCGGATTGCCGCGATGGCGGAGAAGGGCGAATTCGACGTCTGCACGGTGGTGTATAACCGCTTCCAGAACGTCATGTCGCAGACGCCCACCGAGATGCAGCTGATCCCGCTCGCGCTGCCGGCGAACGATGCGGCGGCTTCGGCCGACGCGCCGGTCTACGAGTTCGAGCCGGGCGAGGAAGAGCTGCTGTCCAGCCTGCTGCCGCGCAACCTCCAGGTGCAGCTGTACGCGACGCTGCTGGAGAGCGCGGCCGGCGAGCAGGGCGCGCGCATGACGGCGATGGACAATGCCACGCGCAATGCGGGCAAGGCCATCGACCGCCTGACGCTGACCTACAACCGTACCCGCCAGACCAACATCACCAACGAACTGATCGAGATCATCTCGGGCGCCCAGGCGCTCTGAGCAACGATCCGCTTCCCTCGCCGCAGGAGCTGACCCCATGTCGGAAACCAAAGTGAATGAGGCTCCTGCCGCCACGCAGGGCCAGTCCAGCAACATCGTCGGCCGCGTGACGCAGGTGCGCGGCGCGGTCGTGGACGTGCAGTTCGAAGGCACGCTGCCGTATATTCTCGATGCGCTGCATGTCACCTTCAACGGCCAGACGGTCGTGCTGGAAGTGGCGCAGGAGATCGGCGAGCACGAAGTGCGCTGCATCGCCATGGACTCGACCGACGGGCTGACCCGTGGCGCCGAGGTCGTGGCGACCGGCGGCCAGATCACGGTGCCGGTCGGCCCCGGCACGCTGGGCCGCATCCTGAACGTGATCGGCGAGCCGATCGACGAGCGCGGCCCGGTGCCGGCGACCAAGCGCTATCCGATCCATCGCAAGGCGCCGTCGTTCGAAGAGCAGGCGGCCGCGACCGAGATCCTGGTCACGGGCATCAAGGTCGTCGACCTGCTGTGCCCGTACCTGAAGGGCGGCAAGATTGGCCTGTTCGGCGGCGCCGGCGTGGGCAAGACCGTCATCATCCAGGAACTGATCAACAACATCGCCAAGGCGCATGGCGGCGTGTCGGTGTTTGCCGGCGTCGGCGAGCGCACGCGCGAAGGCAACGACCTGTATTACGAAATGCAGGATGCCGGCGTGATCAAGCTGGGCGAGAACACGACCGAGGGCTCCAAGGTGGCGCTGGTCTATGGCCAGATGAACGAGCCGCCGGGTGCGCGCGCGCGCATCGCGCTGTCGGGCCTGTCGCTGGCCGAGTATTTCCGTGACGAGGAAGGCCAGGACGTCCTGTTCTTCGTCGACAACATCTTCCGCTTCACGCAGGCGGGTGCCGAGGTTTCGGCGCTGCTGGGCCGTATTCCGTCGGCCGTGGGCTACCAGCCGACGCTGGCCACCGAGATGGGCGCCCTGCAGGAGCGCATCACCTCGACCAAGAAGGGGTCGATCACCTCGGTGCAGGCCGTCTACGTGCCGGCCGACGATCTGACCGATCCGGCGCCTGCCGCGACCTTCGCCCATCTGGATGCGACCACGGTGCTGAACCGCTCGATCGCGGAAATGGGCATCTATCCGGCCGTCGATCCGCTGGATTCGACCTCGCGCTCGCTGGACCCGAAGATCGTCGGCGAGGAGCATTACCAGGTGGCGCGCGACGTGCAGCGCATCCTGCAGACCTACAAGTCGCTGCAGGACATCATCGCCATCCTGGGCATGGACGAGCTGTCGGAAGACGACAAGCAGCTGGTGGCGCGTGCGCGCCGCATCCAGCGCTTCCTGTCGCAGCCCTTCCACGTCGCCGAAGTCTTCACCGGCGCGCCGGGCAAGCTGGTGTCGCTGGAAGACACGGTGCGTTCGTTCAAGGCGATCGTGGCCGGTGAGTACGATCACCTGCCCGAGGGCGCGTTCTACATGGTCGGTTCGATCGAAGAAGCGGTCGCGAAGGCCGAGAAGATGAAGGAATCGGCCTGAACGGCCGACTCCCGCGCAAGGAAGACAGCCCATGCCGATTGAGGTCGAGATCGTCAGCCCCGAGAAGGTTCTCTTCTCGCGCGCTGTCGAGATGGCGGTGATTCCGGGCCTGGAGGGCGATATCGCCGCCATGCCCGATCGCGCGCCGATGATGCTGCTGCTGCGCGGCGGCGTGGTCGAACTGTACGAGAACGGGGTGGTGACGGACCGGTTCTTCGTGGCCGGCGGGTTCGCCGACATGACGGCCACCCGCTGCACCATCCTGGCCGACCAGGCGACCGCGCTGGCCGACCTGTCGGTGGCCGACGCCCAGGCGCGGCTGGCCGGGCTGGAGGCTTCGTACGACGCCGCCGACAAGATGAACGTGCCGGCGCTGGACCTGCTGATGGCGAAGATGCAGTCGGCCCGCGCGGAGATCGAGGCGGCCGGTGGCGAGGCCGTGAAGGCGGCCTGAGCTTTCGTCAGCCGACTGGTTTCATGTGGAACGCCCCCGGTCTTTTTCAGGCCGGGGGCGTTTTGCGTTCTTTTTCTTCAGAAAAAGAAGGTTCCTGGAATCTGCTTGAAAAGTCGGCCTGCCGAGTGAGAGTGCCGCAAAGCGGCACGGCCGGCGTGTATTTTCGAGCATCGGAGCGGAGCGGCCTTGTGGGCCGTGAGCACCGAAGCGCAGAAAATACACGCCGGATCGCCGGCAGGGTGACTTTGCAAGTAGATTCTAGCCGCGTCCGCGATACCCCGGCACATCCTGCGCGGGAATCCAGACGTCCTGCGGCGGTGCGCCCGTCTGCCAGAATACGTCGATGGGCATGCCGCCGCGCGGGTACCAGTAGGCGCCGATGCGCAGCCAGACTGGGGAGAGCAGGTCGACCAGGGTGGTGGCGATCTGGACCGAGCAGGCTTCGTGGAAGGCGCCGTGGTTGCGGAAGCTGGTCAGGAACAGTTTGAGCGACTTGCTTTCCACGATCCACTGGTCGGGCACGTAGTCGATGACCAGGTGCGCGAAGTCGGGCTGGCCGGTGACGGGGCAGAGCGAGGTGAATTCCGGCGCGGTGAAGCGGACCAGGTAGCGCCGGTCGCGATAGGGGGCGGGGACGCGTTCCAGCGTCGCTTCCTCGGGGCTGGCGGGCTGGGCGGAGGCGCGGCCGAGTTGGGTCAGGGCCTGGGTGCCGTCGTCCGGCGGGGTGGATGCGCTCACGTCACGATGTCCTTGCGATGCGGGGCTGTGGGAACGGGGTGATGTCAGAGCCGCCTTTCCCGCGTCAAGCGGCGCTTTTCCCCCGTGGGTGCTTTCGCACCGGCATGACCCCATGATAACAGGACCGGATGGCGCGTGCACTCAAAGCGGATTTTCCCGCTCCTGTCCTGATGACCTCCACTAACGAGCTGGTTGCGGTCGTCGAACGATTGCGGCGCGAGCCGTTCGTGACGATCGATACGGAATTCGTCCGCGAGCGGACCTACTGGCCCGAACTGTGCCTGGTGCAGCTGGCCGGTGAGCACGACGTGGTGGTGCTGGACACGCTGGCGCCCGGCCTGGACCTGTCGCCGCTGGCGGAGCTGCTGGACGATCCGGCGGTGACCAAGGTGTTTCATGCCGCGCGGCAGGATCTGGAGATCTTCCTGCATCTGTTCGACCGGCTGCCGGCGGCGCTGTACGATACGCAGGTGGCGGCGATGGTGGCCGGCTATGGCGACCAGGTGGGGTACGACAATCTGGTGGCGTCGCTGACCGGCGCGCATATCGACAAGGCGCACCGGTTTTCGGACTGGGCGGCGCGGCCGCTGTCGCCGGCGCAGATTGCCTATGCCGCCGCCGACGTGACCTATCTGCGCACCGTCTACCAGCTTCTGCGCGAGCGGCTGGAGACGGAAGGGCGGACGGAGTGGGTGGCGGCCGAGCTGGCGGTGCTGTCGCGGCCCGAGACGTTCCGCCCCGACCCCGAGACATTGTGGGAGAAGATGCGCCCGCGCACCAGCAACCGGCGCATGCTGGGCGTGCTCCGGGCCATCACCGCGTGGCGGGAGCTGGAGGCGCAGCGGGTGAACGTGCCGCGCCAGCGGCTGCTGAAGGACGAGAGCCTGCTGGAGATCGCGGCGACGGTGCCGACCGATGCCGAGGGGCTGGCCCGTGTACGCGGGGTGTCGCGCGGTTTTGCCGAGGGGCGCAGCGGTGCAGGGCTGCTGGAGGCCATCGCGGCGGCGCAAACGCTGCCCGAGACCGCGCTGCCGCGCCAGAACAAGGGCAAGGACGGACCCCGCCCGTCGCCGGCGCTGGTCGCGCTGCTGAAGGTGCTGCTGGCGGCGTGCTGCGAGGAGCATGACGTGGCGCCGCGCCTGGTGGCATCGTCGGAGGATATCGACCGGCTGGCGCTGGAGGCCGAGCCCGACCTGCCATTGTTGCAGGGCTGGCGGCGGGTGGTGTTCGGCGAGGAGGCTCTGGCGTTGAAGGCCGGGACCATGCTGCTGGGCGTGGATGGAACGCGGATTCGCCGGGTGCGGGCCTGACGGGTTCCGCATCGGTTTCGCACCGGTTTTCCCCCGGGTTGTGAACAGGTTATTCCCAGCCTTGTCCACAAGATTTTGTGGTGGGATGGTTGAGTCCACCACAAGATAAGCCTAGTTTGCGGCTGTCCTTCGTCAGGAGAGATGGCATGGCTATGGAATGGACCGAGGAGACGATCGCCCGTCTTCGCGAGCTTTGGCAGCAGGGGCTGTCGACGGCCGAGATCGGTCGCCAGCTTTCGGTGACGAAGAACGCGGTTGTGGGCAAGGCGCATCGCCTCGGCCTGCAGGCGCGTCCGTCACCCATTCGCAGACCGCCGGCTTCGGCCCGTGCGGCGGAGGCGGGCGAGGCGGTTGCGCCGGCCCCCGAACCCGTTGCCGCCGCGCCCGTCGCGGTTGCATCACCCGTATCGCCGGTCGTGACGGCGCCCGCGCCTGTCGCGGCGGTGCCGTCGGCCGTCGTGGCGCCTGTGCCGGCTTCGCCGCGTGTGGCCGAGGCTGCGCCGGCGGTCAGCCCGATCCGGCAGGCCGAACCTGCGCCGCGTGCGCCGGTGCGGGCCGAGCCCGAACCGGTGGCCGTGGCGGCGCCTGCGCCGGTAGCGACGCCGAGCGTGTCGCGGCCGGAAACGCCGCGTGCGCCGTTGCGTGCGGTCTCGACGCCCGCGCCGCGTCGCAGCGGCCTGAGCTGCTGCTGGCCGCTGGGCGATCCGGGCACGCCGGGCTTTCATTTCTGCGGGGCAACGCCTGTTCCGGGAAAGCCCTATTGCTCGGAGCACGCGCAGCTTGCCTATGTGAAGCTGCGCGACCGGCGGGATAACGTTGCCTGACGCGCATCCTTAACCGGGAACGATCATGAAAAACGCCGCGGATCATGCGATCCGCGGCGTTTTTTTACGGTTCCCGAACCGTGCGGCAGAGCGCTGGAAACGAGCGGAGGACTCGCCGCCAGCGCGCATTTTCAGGCCGGCGGGTGTTACTCGACCGGGGTTTCTTCCGGGGTCGCGGTCGCGGCCGGGGTCTCGGGGGCAGCGGCCGGGGCGGCGCCGGTGATCATTTCCAGATGGCCGCTGACCTGGCCGCCATCCTCGACCTGCAGGCGGCGGCACTTCGCCTTGCCCAGCAGGCGCCCCGAGGAGCGGATGGTCAGGCTGCCGCGTACCGTCAGCGTGCCGTCGATGGTGCCGGCCAGGTCGGCATCCTCGACCTCGATCTCGCCACGGAACATGCCGCCATGGGCGACCTGCAGTTCCTGCGCGTTGATCATGGTCGATTCCACCGTGCCCTCGACGACCAGGCGCTCTGCATCCTGGATCGAGCCCTGGACGCTGATGCCGCGCCCGACCACCAGGGTGCGGCGATCGCTGTTATCCTTGCGGGGGGCGGCCGCCTGGCCGGGGCGGCCGGGGGGCTGGGCGGCGCCGGGGGGAGCGGTCGGGGCAGGCGGGAAGGGGGAGCGGGCCATCGGGGCGGTCTCCTTGGACGACTGGGGGGAGGAAGGATGGGTACCGGCGGCCGGCTGGGTGCCGGGGCGGACGGGAACGGCGCCGGCGGGCGGCGGTGGGAACGTCGTCTGCGGACTGGCCGGCCGGCCGGTGGGCGACGAAGCGCCGGCGGGCGGTGTCTCGTCTTCTGGCTTGCGTTTTTTGAACAAAAGCATACCCCGCTGCTGTCGAAGGTGGAGCCGCGCATGGCCCGGCGGTCGGGACACAGGTGCTTTCCGGGGGTTATCCGGAAAACCGGTGTCTGGAACGATCAAGAAACCGTTTGCAAAGCCGCCCTGCCCGCAGATGCCACGGCGAGCGTGCCGCCATGCGGCACGTTCGCTCGGCAGGCCGACTTTTCAAACCGCCCCTCAGGATTACACGCGCGCATGATGCCGGAAAAGCGGGAAGGCGCAACTTTACGCACAAGAAATGCAGCCATTGCGACCCCGCCGTCCCGGTGTTAGCGAGAGGGCTGTCTGTACGACGATCTTGGTGATTTGATGGCGCGGCGGCACGGCAGGTCGGCCGACGCGCGCGGGAGAAGATGGAATGTCTGTGACGGGTGCCGGCAGCGCGGCCGACTGCCGCTTCGATCTGCTGGGGATCGGCAATGCGATCATCGATGTCCTGGCGCCGGTCGAGCCGGATTTCCTGGCCGAGCAGGACATGATTCCCGGCAGCATGATGCTGATCGATGCCGAGCGGGCGGAGAAACTCTATGGCCTGGTGCGGCGCGAGCGCGAGATGGGCGGCGGGTCGGCGGCCAATACCTGCGTGGTGGCGGCCAACATGGGCGCGCGCGTTGCCTATCTGGGCAAGGTCGCGGACGATGCGCCGGGGCGGACCTTCGCCGCCGACCTCCAGCAGTCCGGGGTCTATTTTCCCTCGTCGTTCCTCGACGGCCGCGCGGGGCGCGAGCAGCCGACGGCGCGCTGCCTGGTGATGGTGACGCCCGACGGGCAGCGGACGATGAACACCTATCTGGGCGCGTGCGTCACCTTCGGGCCCGAGGACGTGCTGGCCGATGTGGTGGCCAGCGCCCATGTGACCTATCTGGAAGGCTATCTGTTCGACCCCCCGCATGCGCAGGAGGCGTTTCGCCAGGCGGCGTCGCTGGCCCATGCGGCCGAGCGGCGGGTGGCGCTGTCGCTGTCCGACCCGTTCTGCGTCGCGCGGCATCGCGATGCCTTCCGCGAGCTGGTGCATGGGCATATCGACATCCTGTTCGCCAACGAGGAAGAGATCTGCTCGCTGTACCAGACCGAGGATTTCACCACCGCGATGAACCAGGCCGCCGCCGACACGCATTTCGCGGTGCTGACGCGCTCGGGCCAGGGCAGCGTGATCATCCGGGGCGAGGAGCGGATCGACGTCGCCCCGGTGGCGACGCAGGTGATCGACACCACCGGGGCCGGCGATGCCTATGCCGCCGGATTCCTGGCCGGCTGGACCTCGGGCCGCACGCTGGCCGAATGCGGGCGGCTGGGCAGCGTGGCGGCGTCGGAGATCATCTCGCATTACGGGGCGCGGCCTCTGGTGAACCTTCAGCAGGACATGGAACTGTAGGCGCCGGGTCCGCTTTCCGGCCGGCGGCTCCGCATGAAATGATTTTCTGACCGCAGGGACAATTTCCGGTTCGCAACGGGCGGCGGATCGTGGCTTTCTGATACGACCACGAAAAGGATGCCGCGATGCCCCTCGACCGCAGACGATTTCTTGCCGGCGGAGCCCTGTTTGCCCAGGCCCTGACATGCGCCGGGCGGTCGCGCGCGCAGACGGCGTGGACGGTGCTGGGGCAGCCTGTCGCGTCGGTGCCGCTGCTGCACGATGTGCGGCGGGTGATCATCGATACCGATCCGGGAACGGACGACCTGCTGGCGATCGTCATGATGCTCGGTTCCTCGCGCATCGTGACCGAGGCGATCACCGTGACGCCGGGCAATATCGGCTATGAGCAGGAAGTGCGGAACGCGCTCTTTCTGGTGCAGACCCTCAATGGGGGGAAGACGCCGGTCCATCGCGGCAGCGACCATCCGCTGCTCAGCCGGCCCTATCCCGCCGCCGGGTTCATTCACGGGCGCAACGGGCTGGGCGACATGGCGCTGCCGGAGGTGACGCTGAAGCCGGCGCCCGAGCCGGCGGCGATCGCGATATCGCGCATCGTCTCCGCCCATCCCGGGGAAGTCGTGCTGCTGGCGCTGGGCGGGCTGACGAACATTGCCCTGGCCCTGCTGCTGGACCCGTCGATCGCGCGCAAGGCGAGGGGCATCGTGATCGTGGGCGGGCGTTACGAGGGGATCGGGACCTCGGTCAGCTTCAATGCGATGGTGGACCCGGAGGCCGCCGACATCGTGCTGCGCTCCGGCCTGCCGATTGCCATGACGGGCAGCCTGGGCGAGACGGAGATGCTGACGCAGGCGGATTTCGACCAGATCCGGACCTTCGGCACGGCGAAGAGCGACCTCTTCCTGAAATCGAATGCGGCGCGGCTGAAATTCGAGACCGAGAAGCGGCACAAGCCGGGGGCGACCTATGCCGACCCGTTTGCCGCCGCGATGGTCCTGGACCCGTCGGTCGCCCTTGCGTTCGAGGCCGTGCATGTGACGGTCGAGCTGGGCGGCACCGAGACGCGCGGTGCCTATGTCTTCGGCGGGACACATATCTATACCGGCGATGTGCTGCCGGCGAATGTTGCCATCTGTACGAAGGGATCGGCGCGGATATTCCGCGAGACCGTGTTTCAGGCCCTGCGCGCGTGATCGGGCGGGCGTTGGGCCTGGCGGCGGTGGCCGTTCTGCTGCCTGCCGTCGCATGGGCCGCGCCGGCCTGTACGGTGCGGCGCGGGACGGGCGAGACGGTGATCCGCGCCACCATCCTCACGCCCGACCGGGTGCTGGCACCGGGGGAGGTGCGCATCGATGCCGCCGGCCGGATCGACTGCGTGGGGGCGCGCTGCGCGGCGCGGCCGGATGCCACGCGCATTCTCTGCCATGACGCGGTGCTGTCGCCGGGCTTCATCAACACCCACGACCATATCGATTTCGACAATATCGGCCCCCGGCCCGATACGGGCGAGCGCTATGCCCATCGTCACGAGTGGCGCAAGGGGCTGGACGGCCATCGGCAGTTGCAGGACTTCAAGCCCGACCGCGATCCGCTGTCGGTGAGCTGGACCGAACTGCGCTTTCTGGTCGGGGGCACGACCTCCACCGTGGCCGAGCGCATGGCGCCCGGCCTGCTGCGCAACCTCGATTTCCGCGACGGGCTGGAGGGGGTTGCTATGACCCCCGCGACGTACAGGATCTTCCCCCTCGACGATGCGTCGGGGATCATGCGCACGCGGGATTGCGACTATGGGCCGCAGCCGGCCACGCACGACCTGGTGGCCCATGGCGGGGCGTTCCTGGCCCATGTTTCCGAGGGGCGGGACGAGGCGGCCCGCAACGAATTCCGCTGCGAGAGTTCGGAGACCTACGACACCACTCCGCAGCCGGGCGGCGGGGGGACGAGCCATGACTGGATCATGCCGCAGGCCGTGCTGATCCATGCGGTGGCCCTGACGCCGGAGGATCTGGACCTGGTTGCTGCGCGGCATGCCAGCCTGGTCTGGTCGCCGCGCAGCAACCTGTCGCTGTATGGACAGACGATGAAGGTGCTGGCGGCCCGGCAGCGGGGCATCACCATCGCGCTGGGATCGGACTGGCTGCCGTCGGGGTCCATGAACATGAACCGGGAGCTGGCCTGCGCCGTGCGGTACGACCATGGGCATCTGCACGATGCGCTGGGCGATGCGGTATTGTGGCGCATGGTCACGCTGGATGCGGCGCGGGTCGCGGGGGCGGAGAAGGAGATCGGGAGCATCGCGGTCGGCAAGCTGGCCGACCTGGTGCTGTTTGCAGACCCTGCGCATCGTGGGGTCCATGCCGTGGTGCGCGCCACGCCGCAGGACGACATGCTGGTCCTGCGCGGCGGCAGGATGCTGGTGGGACGCAGCGATATCGTCGACCGGCTGCGCCCGGACTGCGCGGCGATCGCGGTGCCGGGGGCCGCGCTCGAACTGTGTCCGGAGCCTGGGCGGGCTTCGGCGGCGGAGCTGAGCGCCCATGCCGCCGCGCATGGGCTGTATCCGCTGGCGTTTGCCGGGACGCCGCCCGACGAGCCCCCCTGCGAGACCGCGCCGTAGGGCCCGTGGGCAGGCGCGTGCCGCATCGGCGGCGGGTGCCGGGCGGTGGGTGGCGACGACGGGATTTGCAGGGCGTCGCGGCCGCGATCCGCGCCGGGGAGGGGCAGAGGCGCTGTTGCGTGCAGGGCAGGGTTCGGCCCGCCGGGTGAAGTTTCGCGTGCAATCCGCGTGCGTCCCCTCTATCTACCCCGGTGAATAGAGAACATCCGTCGGTTCCGACCGTGGCCCAGGGGCGCGCGGGCGGCCGGCATGCCCGCCCGGGCCCGCGAAGGAAGTCAGGTCACACACGTATGGACATTCGCAATATCGCCATCATCGCTCACGTCGACCATGGCAAGACCACGCTGGTCGACCAGCTTCTGAAGCAGTCCGGTTCGTTCCGCGAGAACCAGCATGTCGCCGAGCGCGCGATGGACAGCAACGACCTGGAGCGCGAGCGCGGCATCACCATCTTGGCCAAGTGCACGTCGGTGGTGTGGAAAGATACCCGCATCAACATCATCGACACCCCGGGCCACGCCGATTTCGGCGGTGAGGTCGAGCGCATCCTGAGCATGGTGGACGGCGCGGTGGTGCTGGTGGATTCCGCCGAGGGCGCGCTGCCGCAGACCAAGTTCGTGGTCGGCAAGGCGCTGGCGCGCGGGCTGAAGCCGATCGTGGTCGTCAACAAGATCGACCGCGGCGATGCCCGCCCGGACGAAGTGCATAACGAGATCTTCGACCTGTTCGCCGCCTTGGGCGCGAATGACGAGCAGCTGGACTTCCCGATGCTGTACGCCTCGGGCCGCCAGGGCTGGGCGGACGAGGAGCTGGAAGGCGCGCGCAAGGACCTGGCCCCCATGTTCGACCTGATCGTGCGCCATGTGCCGGCACCGACGGTGGACAAGGAGGCGCCGTTCGCCATGGTCGCCACGATCCTGGAGAACGACAACTTCCTGGGCCGCGTGCTGACCGGCCGCGTCGAGCAGGGCCGTGCGAAGGTCAACATGCCGGTGCGCGTGCTGCGCCCCGATGGCTCGGTGGTCGAGACCGGGCGCCTGACCAAGCTGCTGTCCTTCCGTGGCCTGGACCGCGTGCCGGTGGACGAGGCCGAGGCCGGTGACATCGTCGCCGTGGCCGGCCTGTCGGAAGCGACCATTCCCGAGACCATCGCCTCGCCCGAAGTGACCGAGCCGCTGAAATCGACCCCGGTCGATCCGCCGACCCTGTCGATGACCTTCCGCCTGAATGACGGCCCGCTGGGCGGCCGCGAGGGCAAGAAGGTGACGTCGCGCCAGATCCGCGACCGTCTGTTCAAGGAGACCGAGGGCAACATCGCCATTCGCGTGACCGACAGCCCGGAAAGCGAGGCCTTCGAGGTTGCGGGCCGTGGCGAATTGCAGCTGGGCGTGCTGATCGAGCAGATGCGCCGCGAAGGGTTCGAGCTGACGATCGGCCGCCCGCGCGTGCTGTTCCGCACCAACGAGGAGACCGGCGAGCGCGAAGAGCCGTTCGAAGAGGTGCTGATCGACGTCGACGAGCCCTATTCGGGCGTGGTCGTCGAGAAGATGGCCATGCGCAAGGGCCTGATGCAGGACATGCAGCCCTCGGGCGGCGGCAAGGTGCGCCTGACGTTCCTGATCCCGTCGCGCGGGCTGATCGGCTATCACGGCGAATTCCTGACCGACACGCGCGGCACGGGCATCATGAACCGTCTGTTCTCGGGCTATCAGCCATGGGCCGGCCCGATCGAGGGGCGCCGCAACGGCTCGCTGATCTCGTCGGAAGACGGGGCGACGACGCAGTATTCGCTGTATTCGTTGCAGGAGCGCGGCACCCTGTTCGTCGATGCCGGCGAGAAGGTGTATGTCGGCATGATCATCGGCGAGCATTCGCGCGAGAACGACCTGGAAGTGAACCCGGTCCGCGAGAAGAAGCTGACCAACATCCGTGCCGCCGGCAAGGACGAGGCCCTGCTGCTGACGCCGCCGCGCAAGATGAGCCTGGAGCAGGCGATCGCCTATATCGAGGATGACGAGCTGGTCGAGGTCACGCCCACGGCGGTGCGGATTCGCAAGCGCTATCTGGACCCGCACGAGCGCAAGAAGCGCGACCGCGCCGGCGCCTCGGCCTGACAAGGCCGTGACCGTCCGGGTGCGTGCATCCGGACGGGCAGGGATGGTTTGGGAGCAGGGCCATGGTGGGTCTCGGGCGAGCGGATGCTCGTCGGAGAGCTGCCATGGCCCGATCCGTTTCAGGGGGTGCCGAATACGCCCCTCCGGGTGCGTGGGGGAGTGCTGCGGTTTCGGCGGGGCAGGCGAAATGCATTTTTCGCGGTGGCATTCTTTCAAAGGTCAAGATGTCATAAGGAAGTCATAAAAGCAGTTGCAGTCGGGGGCCAAAGCTGATAGCGGCGCGTGACATTGGCAGCTCGCCCCGCCGGGCCTGCGTGGCCCGCGCAACCCCGTTTTTGACGATGCAAGTTCTGGATTAGAAAAAAACCTCTCCGAAAAGGAAGCTCTCGTGTTTTTCGCCAAGAATTTTGTGTCGCTGCCGGTCGAGGAACAATGGAACTATATCATCGCCCATACGCCGGACGGGATCAGGCACGGACTTAGCGAAATCGTCAGGCGGGATGGCGGGAGCTGCGTCGTCAATTTCTATGAAGCGCTGCTCAACCGGCCCGATGCGGCGGTCTTTCTGGAACGCGATACGGTCGAGCGCCGCCTGCGCGGCAGCCTGCTGAAATGGCTGGAACGGCTGTTCCCGGCGCATGAGACGGATATTCACGGGCTACGGGCGTTGCAGGAGAAGGTCGGCTCGATCCACGCGCAGCTCGAGATCTCGCCCAACCTGGTCTCGTATGGCTTCTATTTCGTCAAGATGAGCCTGTGCCTGCTGATCGTCGATCATTTCGAGACGAAGGAAGAGCAGATCAAGGCCATCATCTACTGCCAGTCCATGGTCGATTTCGCCATGACTTACATGAACAAGGCTTACAATACCGATTTCAGGAAGAAGGTCGAACAGGACCAGTCCTTCAAGATGTTCTCGCTGGGGCAGGACCTGAATTTCGAGAAGGAGACCCAGAAGGCGACCTTCTTCGACTGGAGCACCCAGGTCCTGTTCTGCCTGTGCGAGCAGCGTGTGGCCGACCTGCAGACGATCGGCGAATCGCAGTTCGGCCTGTGGATGACCCACAAGGGGCAGAATCTGTTCAAGGGTACCGACGATTTCGTGCTGCTGGGCGAGATGATCGAGAGCATCGACCGGCGCATCGTGGCGGTGCGGGAGAAGAATGTGGTGCCGGCCGGCTTCGCGGCCGAACTGAGGAACAACATCAAGGATGTCACGTTCCTGACCAACCGGCTGTTCCAGGCGATGGAGGCCCTGCAAAGCGGGCTGGACCCGCTGACCAAGACGCTGACCCGCCGCTTCCTGGATGTCGTGATCCAGAACGAAATCGCCTTTTCCCTGACCCACGACAAGGAATTCAGCATCGTCCTGCTCGATATCGATTTCTTCAAGAAGATCAACGACGGCAGCGGGCATCTGGCGGGGGACGAGGCGCTGCGCCATGTCGCCGACATCATCATGAACACGGTCCGCAGCAACGATTTCGTCTTTCGCTATGGCGGCGAGGAATTCCTGATCGTGCTGACCGAAAGTTCCAGCGCGGATGCCGCCGACTGCGCCGAGCGCATCCGCAGCCGCATCGAGCAGAGCGCCATTCCGTGCTCCACGGGCGCCACGCTGTCGCTGACGATTTCGGGCGGGATCGCGACCTTCCAGGGTGGGGTTAAGATCAGCACGCTGATCGATCAGGCGGATCGCGCGCTCTATGCGGCCAAGGATGCCGGGCGGAACCGCATCGAAATCTACTCCCGCACCTCAGCCTGACCGTAAATGCGGTCTGGCGGCGATCCGGCGCGCGTCCGCTGTGCTCCGGTGCTAACGGCCAGCAAGGCCGCTCCGCTCCGGTGCTCGCGGACACACGACGGGCGTGCCGCTTCGCGGCACTCTCGCTCATCAGATCGCATTTCCGGTCAGGCTCTTGTGTGGCCGGTTTGGAAACACGCACGCTGGTGGTGTGTCGCATGCCGGGTATGGTTTTGCCGGGCTGACGGTTTGACGCAATTCGTAATGTTTTTGGGTTTGAGATTGCGTTGCAATTAAGGCAGTGTGCCGCACAATAGGCGGGTATTGAGCTATTTTAATGCGAGACGGGACCGAGGCGGCGTGCTAGCACTTCAGGGCACGGTCCGTATGCCGCGTTGCGTCGTCTGCCTGAACGGGGATGCCTCTTCCGGGTACGGATCCGGGTGTTGATTGGGATGAAATCCTGATTCTGGAGACATTCAATGATCGTTTCGACACGTCGGTTCCTGGCCGCTCTTTCGACCGTGGCCCTGATGGGCGCCGCCATTCCGGCCATGGCGCAGGAAGCGCCGGCCACTCCGGCGGCTCCGGCCGCCACCGCCCCGGCGGCGCCCGCCGCCCCGAGCACCCCGGAAGCCGCGCCGGCCACGCCGGCCGCCCCCGCGACTTCGAGCGAGGCGCCGAAGACGTCCAAGCACAAGCACCACCACAAGAAGAAGACGACCACCACGCCGCCGGCCGATCCGTCCAAGTAATCGGGCGGTCGCGTCACGGCCGGGCTGCGGCCCGGTGGACGGAACGAAGCGGGGGTGGCCTGGCCACCCCCGCTTTTTTTATGTGCTCAGGCGTCCTCGCGAACCTTCTGGGCGGCGGCGCGGGCGGCGGCTTTTTCTTCCTCGGTCCAGACCTTGCGCTCGCGCTTCTGCTGCGGCTTGACTTCCTTGGCCGGGGCGCCGCCCAGCACGGGGGGGCGCATGGTCGAGTTGCGGGCCGCTTCCGAATGCCATTCATGGTCATCGTGGACGGTTAGGGTGCGGCCGATTTCGCGCTCCACGTCGCGCAGCCAGGCCCGCTGCTCGGCATCGCAGAGGGTGACGGCGAAGCCGGTGCGGCCCGCGCGGCCGGTGCGGCCGATGCGGTGGACGTAGCTTTCCGGCAGGCTCGGCAGGTCGTGGTTGAAGACGTGCGTCACCGTATCGACGTCGATGCCGCGTGCCGCGATGTCGGTGGCCACCAGCACCTGTGCGGCGCCGGTGCGGAAGGCGTCCAGCGCGCGCTCGCGCTGGCCCTGCGACTTGTTGCCGTGCAGGGCCTCGGCGGTGATGCCGGCCTCGGTGATGAAGGCGCAGACTTCGTTGGCGATGTTCTTCTGCAAGGTGAAGACCACGGCCTGGCCCATGCCCGGTGTCTGCAGCAGCGCCAGCAGGGCCGCCTTCTTGTCGGCCGCGTCGACGAACATGACCGACTGTTCGATCCGGTCGACGGTGGTCGAGGGCGGGGCGATCTCGACCTTTGCCGGGTCGCGCAGGAGGCTTTCGGCCAGCGCGGTGATGGATCTGGGCATCGTGGCCGAGAACAGTACTGTGTGCCGGTCCTTCGGCAGCGTCGCGACGATGCGCTCGATCGGCTTGGCGAAGCCCATGTCGAGCATCTGGTCGGCCTCGTCCAGCACCAGGGCCTCGAGCTGCGACAGGTCGCACAGGCCCTGGGTGACCAGGTCCAGCAACCGGCCCGGCGCGGCCACGATAATGTCCACGCCGTCCTTGAGCGCATTGACCTGGTGGAACTGGCTGACGCCGCCGAAGATCGTCGTCACGCTGAGGTTCAGGTGGCGGCCGAAACGCTCGAAACCATCGGCGATCTGCGAGACCAGTTCGCGCGTGGGGGCGAGGACCAGCACGCGGGCGCCGCCCTTGGGGGCGGGGCGGGGGGATTCGGCCAGGCGGTGCAGCAGCGGCAGTGCGAACGCGGCGGTCTTGCCGGTGCCGGTCTGGGCCATGCCAAGCAGGTCGCGGCCTTCCAGCAGCATCGGGATCGACCGGGCCTGGATGGGGGTGGGGGTGGTGTAGCCTTCCTCGGCCAGGGCGCGCAGCACGGTCGGCGCGAGGGCGAGGTCGGCAAATGTCATGGACATGGTCAAGCGGCGCCTCCGGCGCGGAATAAGGCTGCGCCTGTTGGGGCTTCGCTGGTTCGGGATGCGGACTTTCTACGGGCGATGGTGGGGCGCGTCAACGCGCGGGGGCGGGGCGTGCTGTGGATTTACGGGCAGCGAAAGCCGCCGGCGCGCACGGATGATGCGTCACCCGCGCGCGGCCGGGTCAGGCGGAGGTGTAGCGGTCGATGGACAGGTCCAGGTGCGGGATGGCGGGGCGGCGGCCGTCGATCAGGTCGGCCAGGAGCTGGCCGGAGCCGCAGGCCATGGTCCAGCCCAGCGTGCCGTGGCCGGTGTTGAGCCACAGATTGCCGAAGCGGCCGGCGGGGCCGATGACCGGGGTGCCGTCGGGGGTGTTGGGGCGCAGGCCGGTCCAGTAGGTAGCGCGGCCGAGGTCGCCGCCGCCGAACAGTTCGGAGAAGGACAGTTCCAGCGTGCGGCGGCGGTCGGGGCTGAGGCGCAGGTCGTAGCCGGTGAGTTCGGCGGTGCCGCCGATGCGGATGCGGTCGCCCAGGCGGGTCATGGCGACCTTGTAGCTCTCGTCATTGACGGTGGAGGTGGGGGCGCGGGCCTCGTCGGTCAGCGGGACGGTCAGGGAATAGCCCTTGACCGGATAGACCGGCAGCCTGATCCCCAGCGGGCGCAGCATCAGCGGCGAGTAGCTGCCCAGTGCCAGCACATAGGCATCGCCCGTCAGCCGGCCCGCCGTGGTGCGCACGCCCATGATCTCGGTGGCGCCGGCGTCCAGCCCCTCGATCCCGGTTTCGTAGAGGAAGGTCACGCCCAGTTCCTCGGCCTTCTGCGACAGGCGCTGGGTGAACATGTGGGCGTCGCCGGATTCGTCGCCGGGAAGGTACAGGCCGCCTTTCAGCAGGTGGCGGGCGTGGGCCAGGCCGGGTTCGCGCGCCACGATCTGCGTGACGTCCAGCAATTGGTGCGGGACGTTGCTTTCGGTGAGCAGGCGCATGTCGTCCTGCGCGTGGTCGAGCTGGGCCTGGGTGCGGAAAAGCTGGATCAGGCCCTTCTGCCGGTCGTCATAGGTGATGCCGGTTTCGGCGCGCAGGGCCGTCAGGCAGTCGCGGCTATATTCCGCCACCCGAAGCATCCGCGCCTTGTTGACGTCGTAGGCATGGGCATTGCAGTTGGCCAGCAGCTGCGTCATCCACCGCAGCATCGGCAGGTCCAGCCGTGCGCGGATGACCAGCGGGCTGTTCTGCTTCATCATCCAGCCCAGCGCCTTCAGCGGCAGGCCGGGCATGGCCCATGGGGTGGAATAGCCGGGCGAGACCTGGCCCGCATTGGCGAAGGATGTTTCCATCGCGGCGGCGGGCTGGCGGTCGACCACCGTAACTTCGTGACCCTGCCTGGCCAGATACCAGGCGGTGGTGACGCCGATGACCCCGGCGCCCAAGACGATTACCTTCACCCATTGTCTCCCTGCGGTAATGTGTCCTCGCGATAGCGGCGATGATAGCGCGCGCCCAGCCCGGTCAGCAGCTCGTAGCCGATGGTTCCGGCGGCGTCGGCTGCGTCTTCCAGCGGATGATGCGGGCCGATCAGGTCCAGCGCGGTGCCCGCCGCCAGCGGGATGTCGCCCAGCGCCGTGACGTCGACCGCCAGGCAATCCATGGAAATGCGGCCGACGATCGGCAGCGGTGTTTCCGGCTGTGCGGGCAGGATCGCGTGGCCGCGTCCGCCGATGGCGCGGGGAAAGCCGTCGCCATAGCCCACCGCCAGCGTCGCGATCCGGCTGGGACGGTCGGCGATGAAGCCCGCGCCGTAGCCCACCGCCGTCCCCGGGCCGATCCGGCGGGTCTGCACGATGCGCGCCTGCAGGCGCACGACCGGCTGCATCGGGTTCGGGTGGCCGGGGGTGGGGTTGATGCCGTACAGCGCCGCACCCGGGCGCACCATGTCGAAATGCCACTCGGGCCCCAGGAACAGGCCGGACGAGGCCGCCAGGCTGGCCGGCATGGCGGGCAGCCGTGCGCGCAGGCGCTGGAAGGCGGCGTGCTGGGCGTGGTTGGCCGGGTGCGCGGGTTCGTCGGCGCAGGCCAGGTGGCTCATGACCAGTTGGGGAATGATTCCCGTCAGCGGGGCGTCTTCGGCCAGCAGCGTGTGCAGATCGTCGTCCGACAGGCCGAAGCGGGACATGCCGCTGTCGAGCTGCATTGCGGCGGGCAGGGGGGTGCCGGCCCGCTGGGCCAGCGCGCGCCAGCCTGCAATCTGCTCCAGGCTGTTCAGTACCGGGACCAGCCCGGCCTGGTGCAGCGCGGCCTCGGTGCCCGGCATGGGGCCGTTCAGGACGAAGATGGTGCTGTCGGCGCCCAGCAGGGGGCGGATGGCCGCGCCTTCGGCCAGGTGGGCGACGAAGAAGGTGCGGCAGCCCGCGCGGTGCAGCACCGGGACCACGCGCGCGGCGCCCAGCCCGTAGGCATCGGCCTTGACGGCGGCGCCGCAGGTGACGCCGGGGCCGACCCGGTCGCGCAGGAACCGGTAATTGCCGGCGAGGGCGGCCAGGTCGATGGTCAGGATGCCGCCGGCGGGGGAGGCCGGGTCGTTGGGTTCTGTGTCGACTGGCACGTATTGCGGGCTCCGGTTCGTGATGGCGCGCGCGGGGAAGGATGTTCTTTTTTGCAAAAAAGAACCAAAAAACTCTGATTCGTTCAGGAGTTTTGTGCTGGGGACACGCGATGGCCCCGAACGGACCAGAAGTCTTTTTGCTTCTTTTCGGAAGACAAAAGAAGAGCGCTTAGGCGGGTACGCCCTTGCTGGTGGAATATTCGAAATGCAGGGCCGTATCCGGCCGTACGATCGGATGGATGGCATGCGCCGCCATCGCGCCTTCGCTGAATCCTTGCAGGATCAGCTTCAGCTTTCCCGGATAGGTCGCGACGTCGCCGATCGCGAACACGCCGGGCAGCGAGGTTTCGCAGCTGGAGGGCACCACCGGAATGGTGCTGCGGATGGAATCGATGCCCCATTGGGCGATGGGGCCGAGATCGGTCGAGAGGCCGAAGAAGGGCAGCAGGCGGTCGGCGTCCAGCACGCGGGTTTCGCCGTCCAGGGTGGCGACTTCCACCCCGTGCAGCGTGCCGTCGGTGCCGTGCAGGCCGTGGAGCTGGTAGGGGACGATCTTCTCGATCCGGCCGGCGGCCACGGCTTCGTCGAGCTGGCGCAGGCTTTCGGGGGCAGCGCGGAAACGGTCGCGGCGGTGGACCAGGAAGATCTTCTCGGCCTCGTCCTTCAAAGCCAGGGCCCAGTCGATGGCGGAATCGCCGCCGCCGGCGATCACGATGCGGGTGCCGGTGAAATCGGCGCGGCGGCGGACGTAATATTGCACCGCGCCGGTGGCCTCGAACCCTTCCAGCCCGGCCAGCGGCGGGCGGTTGGGGCCGAAGGCGCCGGCGCCGGCGGCGATGATGACGGCGCGGGCGCCGATGACGTCGCCCTTGTCGGTGCGCAGCGTGAAGGCGCCGCGATGGCCGGACAGGCCTTCCACCCGGCGGCCCAGCAGGCGGGGCACGGCGAAGGGGGCGATCTGGCGGTCCAGTGCCTCGATCAGCGCCGCGCCTTCGATGGCGGGGTGGGCGGGGATGTCGTAGATCGGCTTTTCCGGGTACAGGGCCGCGCACTGGCCGCCCACGCTGTCCAGCGCGTCGAGCAGCACGCAATCCAGCTTCAGCATGCCGCATTCGAACGCCGCGAACAGCCCGGTGGGGCCGGCGCCGATGATGGCGACATCGGTCGAGAGGGTGGGGGCGTCGGTCATGTCGGGTCCGTGCTTCTGTGCTGCTGAATGGTCCGTCTTCGGTTGTGCGGTCTGTCGGGGCCGAGTGCAAGATGGCGGATGCGGGGGCGGGAAAAACGGGGTCTTGTGCGCCTGCCGGGCCGGCGGGCATCATGGACGGATGGAACCGCTGACGATCAATCTGCCCGACCAGCAGGCGACGGAGGCGCTGGCCAGGCGGCTGGCCGGTGCGGCGCGGCCGGGCGACGCCATTTTGCTGTCCGGCGTGCTGGGGGCGGGCAAGAGCGTGTTTTCGCGCGCTTTTCTGCGTGCCGCCTGCGACGATCCGGCGCTGGAGGTGCCCAGCCCCACCTATACGCTGGTGCAGACCTACGACGCGCCGGGGGGGAGCATCGCGCATTTCGACCTGTGGCGGCTGGACGGGCCGGAGGGGCTGCACGAGCTGGGCTGGGACGATGCGTGCGAGGGTATCGTGCTGGTGGAATGGCCCGACCGGCTGGGGGCGCTGGCCCCGGCGGATGCGCTGCGGATCGAACTGCTGGTGACGGGGGAGGAGACGCGCGCGGCGCGGATCGGGGGCTGGGGTGGCCGGCCCGTATGGGCGGACCTGATGGCGGGGAGGCCGGCATGAGCATTCCGATGCCGCGAAACGCGATGCTGTTCGCCGCCGGTGCCGGCAGCCGGATGCGGCCGCTGACCGAGGAGACCGCCAAGCCGCTGCTGGCCGTGGATGGGCGCGCCATCCTGGACCATGTGCTGGACCGGCTGGACAGGGCCGGGGTGCCCGGCGTGGTGGTGAATGTGTGCTGGCAGGCCGGCAAGGTGCGCGCGGCGCTGCGCGCCCGTGCCGAGGCCGGGCTGGGGCCGTATGTGACCGTCCGGGCCGAGGAGACGCTGCTGGAAAGCGGGGGCAGTGCCGCCGCCGCCCTGCGCGACGGGGCGCTGGGGCCGGAGCCGTTCTTTCTGCTGAACGGGGATTCGCTGTGGCTGAACGGGCCGGTGCCGGCGCTGCGCCGGCTGGCCGCCGCCTTCGACCCCGCGCGGATGGATGCGCTGCTGCTGCTGGCACGGACCAGCCTGGCGGTGGGGGCGGTCGGGCAGGGGGATTTTACCTGCGATGCCGACGGCCGGCTTGCCCGTTCGGCGCCGGGGGCGGTGACGCCCTATGTGTTCGCCGGGGTGCAGCTGGTCGCGCCCGCCCTGTTTGCCGACGCGCCGCCGGGGCCGTTCAGCCTGAACCGGCTGTGGGATGCCGCCATCGCGCGCGGGCGGCTGTACGGCATCGTGCATGATTCGGTGTGGTGCCACCTGTCGCGGCCCGAGGACCTGCCGGTGGCGACGCGGGCGCTGCGGCTGGCGCGGGAGCCGGATGCGGCGGGGAGCCCGGGCGACCATGTGGGCTGATGCGCCGGGTGCGAAGCAGGGTGTGACGTCGTGAGCGCCATTGTCACCGTTCCGCCGCATGTGCCGTTTCTGGACGAGATCGCGGCGCGCTGGATGGACGGGGTGGGGGACGATCCGCAGCGGAGCGGCGACGGGCTGATCCTGCTGCCCAGCCGCCGTGCCGCGCGTGCGCTGACCGAGGCGTTTCTGCGCCGGGCCGATGGCCGGCCCCTGCTGCTGCCGCGCATCGCGCCGCTGGGCAGCCTGGACGAGGCCGGGCTGGCCCTGTCGGGCGACATGGCGCTGGACCTGCAGCCGGCGGTGGAGCCGCTGCGCCGGCTGGCGACGCTGGCGCTGCTGATCCTGAAGGCGGGGGATGCGTTCGGCGAGGTTCTGTCGCTCGACCAGACCTGGCCGCTGGCGCGCGCGCTGGCCGAGCTGATGGACGACGCCGAGTGGGCGGAATGCGATCTGGCCGAGACGCTGCCGCAGGCGGCGGACGGGGATTTTGCCGAACATTGGCGCGAGACGCTGCGCTTTCTGTCGATCGTGACCAGCGTCTGGCCCGCATGGCTGGCCGAGCAGGGGGTGATGAACCCGGTGGCGCGGCAGGTCGCGCTGCTGCGCGCGCAGGCCGAGCGCTGGCATGCGGCGCCGGATGCGGAATCGCGGCTGTGGGCCGTGGGGTTTACCGACGCCGTGCCGGCGGTGCGCGCCGTGCTGGATGCGGTGCTGGGGCGGGCCGGCGGGCGGCTGGTGCTGCCGTGGGTCGACCTGTCGCTGGACGAGGAGATCTGGGCGGCGCTGCCCGACGGGCATCCGCAGGCGGGGCTGGCGCGGCTGCTGACCGGGTTGGGGCGGACGCGGGCCGACCTGGCGGTGTGGGACGGGGTGCCGGATGTGCCGGCCTCCTGCCCCGCCGGGCGGGGCGGGGTGCTGGCGCGGGCGCTGCTGCCGGCGGCGGCGCTGGGCGAATGGCTGCGCGACGAGAGCGCGGTGGCGCTGGACGGGATGTCGGTGCTGCGGGCCGCCGACCAGCAGGAGGAAGCCGCCGCCATCGCGCTGGTGCTGCGGCAGGCGATCGTGACCCCGGGGCGGCGCGCGGCGCTGGTGACGCCCGACCGGGGGCTGGCCGGGCGGGTGGCGGTGGAACTGGCGCGCTGGGGCGTGGTGGCCGACGACAGTGCGGGCGAGCCGCTGCATGCCACGCCGCCGGCCGTGTTCCTGCGCCTGCTGGCGCGGGCCGCCGCCGGCGGGCTGTCGCCGGTGGCGCTGCTGTCGCTGCTGAAACATCCGCTGGCGGCCTGCGGGCTGGCGCCGGGGGTGTGCCGGGCCTCGGCCCGCCTGCTGGAGCGCGCGCTGCTGCGCGGGCCGGCGCCGCGCCCCGGCTTCGAGGGGTTGCGCGACCGGCTGGAGGCCGCGCGTGACGATGCGCATGGCGCGCTGGCCGACCGGCCGGACGCGCCGGAGGACCTGTCAGGGTTCGTCGACCGGCTGGAGCGGTGCCTGGCACCCGTGCTGGGCCTGTGGTCGGCCGCGCCGCGCCCGGTCGCGGACCTGCTGGCCGGGCTGATCGAGGCGGCGGAGGCGCTGGCCGCGACCGACGGAGCCGCCGGCGCCGACCGGTTGTGGGCGGGCGAGGACGGCAACGCGCTGGGCCAGCATCTGGCGGCGCTGGTGGCGTTCTGCGACGTGCTGCCGGAGCAGCCGGGGCGGGTGCTGGAAGGGTTGCTGACCGCGTCGATGGGCGGGCTGTCGGTGCGCTCGCGGCGCGGGTTGCGGGGGCGCAGCGAGCATGCGCTGCATCCGCGCATCTTCATCTGGGGCCTGATGGAGGCCCGGTTGCAGTCGGTCGAGACCATCGTGCTGGGCGGGCTGGTGGAGAGCGTGTGGCCGCCCGCCACCGATCCCGGCCCGTGGATGAGCCGCCCGATGCGGGCGCGCGTGGGCCTGCCCTCGCCCGAGCGGGCCATCGGGCAGGCGGCGCATGATTTCGTGGCCTGTGCCTGTTCGGCGGGGGAGATCGTGCTGTCGGTTCCCGGCCGGCGCGACGGGGCGCCCACCGTGCCGGCGCGCTGGCTGGTGCGGCTGGATGCGTTCCTGGCCGGGCGGGGGCAGGCGGTGCCGGCCCATGCCGCGCTGTCGTGGCTGGCGCGGCTGGACCGGCCGGCGGAGGCACCGCGCCCGGTGGCGCCGCCGCGCCCCTGCCCGCCGGTGGCGATGCGGCCGCGCCGGCTGACGATTACCGAGATCGAGACCTGGATGCGCGACCCGTATGCGATCCATGCGCGGCATATCCTGGGCCTGCGCCGGCTGAAGGAGATCGAGGAACCGGCGGATGCCGCCGATTACGGTACCATCGTCCATGCCGCACTGGACCGCTGGTGCCGCGAGCCGGCGGCGGCGCGGGCGGGCGAGGCGGGGCTGCGCGCGCTGTTTGCCGAGGCGCTGGCCGAAGCCCGGCTGCGCCCCGCCCTGGCGGCGTGGTGGGCGCCGCGGCTGGAGCGGATCGCATCGTGGGTGATTGCCACCGAGGCCGCGCGGGCGGCGGCCGAGGGCGCGCCGATCGTACTGACGCGCACCGAGCAGAGCGGCCGGGCGACGCTGTCGGACCTGCCGGGCGGGGATTTCCTGCTGCGGGGGCGGGCCGACCGGATCGACCGCGATGCGGCCGGGGCGCTGCTGCTGATCGACTACAAGACCGGGACCCTGCCGAACCGCAAGACGGTGCTGGCCGGCTGGTCGTCGCAACTGGTGCTGGAGGCGGCGATGGCCGAGCGGGGGGCCTTCGGGCCCGAACTGGCCGGGCCTGCGCGCGAGCTGGCCTATTGGCGGCTGACCGGCGGGCCGGAAGCCGGGCAGATCCTGCCTCTGGCCGAGGGGGAGGCGCTGGCCGAGCTGATCGAGGGGGCATGGGAGAGCCTGCGCGGGCTGATTGCGATGTATGACGACCCGGCCCAGCCCTATCTGTCGCATCCTCATCCGGGGGAGAGCCCGCGCTTTGCCGATTATGCGCGGCTGGCGCGGGTGGCGGAATGGAGCGCGGCGCGCGACGAGGCCGCGCCATGAGCCTGTCGCCGCGCGATGCGATCGGGCTGGCCAATGCCCGGCAGGCCGAGGCTTCGGACCCCGAGGCCTCGGTCTTCGTCTCGGCTTCGGCCGGCAGCGGCAAGACCAAGCTGCTGATCGACCGGCTGCTGCGGCTGATGCTGCCGCGTCCGGGGCCGGAGGGGGTGACGCTGGCCGGTTCGGACCCGTCGCGGATCCAGTGCCTGACCTTTACCAAGGCGGCGGCGGCGGAAATGGCGATCCGGCTCCAGAACCGTCTCGGCCGCTGGGTGACGCTGCCCGATGCCGAGCTGGACCGGGAACTGGCGGCGCTGTCGGTGCCACCCGGCGAGGCGGCCCGGCGGGCGGCGCGCGAACTGTTCGCCCGGGTGCTGGACCTGCCGGGGGGGATGCGGATCGGCACCATCCATGCCTTCTGCCAGTCGCTGCTGCGCCGCTTTCCCGTCGAAGCCGCGATCAGCCCGCATTTCACGCTGGTCGAGGATACGGATGCCCGCATCGCGCTGGGCGAGGCGGTGGAAGCCGTTGTCGGCGCGGGCGGCGAGGCGGTGACGCTGCTGGCCGGGCAGGTGATGGTGGGCACCTTTGCCGCGCTGGTCGGCAGCTTGCAGGCGCAGATGCGGCGGCTGCGGCCGGCGATCGACCGGCTGGCGGTGGACCGTGCCGGGGTCGAGGCCGCGCTGATGCGGGTGCTGGGGGTGCGCGGGCGCGACGAGGACGCGCTGCGCCATGCCGCCTGCGTACCGCCCGACGAGGCGCGTCTGCGCGGTGCGCTGCGCGTGGTGGCCGAAGAGGGGCCGCCCGGTGCGCGCCGGACTGCGGCGGCGATGCTGGACTGGCTGGCGCTGCCGCCGGACGGGCGGGCGGCGCGCTGGGGCGTGTGGCGCGCGGCGCTGGTGACGAGCGAGAACGCGCCGCGCAAGCGGGGCGGGCTGAGCGCGAAGTTCGATGCCGAGCATGAGGGGATCTGCGACGCGCTGGTGGCCGAGGCCGAGCGTGTGATCGCCGTGGATGAGGAATGCCGGGCCATTGCCCTGCTGCGGGCCAGCATGGCGCTGCTGGATGTCGCGGTGCCGGTGCTGCTGCGCTACGGCGACCGCAAGCGCGGGCAGGGGCTGGTCGATTACGACGACCTGATCGAGCGCACGCTGGACCTGCTGAAAGACCCCGGTGCGGCCTGGGTATTGTACAAGCTGGATGGCGGCATCGATCATCTGCTGCTGGACGAGGTGCAGGATACCTCGCCCGACCAGTGGGCGATCGCGGGTGGGCTGACGGCGGAATTCTTTGCGGGCGCGGGCGCGCGGGAGCCCGATGCGGCGCCGCGCACGCTGTTTGCGGTGGGGGACTACAAACAGTCGATCTATTCGTTCCAGGGGGCTGACCCCGAGGCGTTTCGCCTGTGGCGGGCGCGGTTCCGCCGCCGGGTGGAGGAGGCGGGGAGCCCGTGGAAGGAGCCGGCGCTGACGGTTTCGTTCCGCTCTACCGCGCCGGTTCTGAATCTGGTCGATGCCGTCTTCGCGCTGCCGGATGCCGCGCGGGGGCTGGTGGAGCCGGGGGGCGAGGTGCCGGTGCATCTGTCCGCGCGGCCGGGGCAGGGCGGGCGGGTCGAGCTTTGGCCGCTGACGCCGGTCGAGGATGACGGGGGCGCGCCCGATCCGTGGCGGGCGCCGCGCGAGAATGCGGGCCAGTCCACGGCGGCGCAGCGCCTGGCGGATGCGCTGGCGGGCTGGATCGTCGCCGAATTGCGGCGGCCGCCGGAGCCCGGGCAGGCGCCTTTGACCCCGGGGGACGTGCTGGTGCTGGTGCCCCGGCGCTCGGCTTTTGTGCGGGCGCTGATCCGGGCGCTGAAGACGCATGACGTGCCGGTGGCGACGCTGGTGCGGACCGGGCTGGTGGACCAGGTGGCGGTGCAGGACCTGATGGCGCTGTGCGACGCGCTGCTGCTGCCGCAGGACGATCTGACGCTGGCCTGCGTGCTGACCTCGCCGCTGGGCGGGGTATCGGACGACAGCCTGATGGCGCTTGCGGCCGGGCGCGGCGAGCAGCCGCTGTGGGCCACGCTGCGCCGGCGGCAGGCCGAGCGGCCGGACTGGCAGGCGGCGTGGACGATGCTGGAGACGCTGTTTCGCCGGGTGGATTATGCCTCGCCCTACGGGCTGCTGTCCGAGGCGCTGGGGACGCTGGGCGGGCGGGCGCGGCTGCTGGCGCGGCTGGGGCCGGAGGCCGCCGAGCCGGTGGACGAGCTGCTATCGGCCGCGCTGCGCTACGAATCGCTGCATCCGGCCTCGCTCCAGGGGTTCCTGCACTGGCTGCGGGCCTCGCAGGAGAGCGTGAAGCGCGAACCCGATGCGGCGGCCGACATGGTGCGGGTGATGACCGCCCATGGCGCCAAGGGCTTGCAGGCGCGGCTGGTGATCCTGCCCGACACGGTGGGGGCCGCGAAATTCGACGGCGGGATCGTCTGGGGGCGGGACGAGGTGTCGGGGCTGGACCTGCCGGTATGGGTGCCGCGCGTCGATATGGGCGTGGGCGTGACCGGCGAATTGCAGCGCACGATCCGCGAGGCGGCGGCCGAGGAATATCATCGGCTGCTCTATGTGGCGCTGACGCGGGCCAGCGACCGGCTGGTGGTCTGCGGCTGGCAGCAGAAGCGCAACGTGGCCGAGGATTGCTGGTACAGCCTCTGCCGGCAGGGGTTCGAGCAGGCGGGGGCCGAGGAGCGGCCCTTCGACCTGGGGTGGGAGGGCACCCGGCTGGTGCTGGAAGCGCCCGCCGCCGTGCCGTCGACCGAGCGTCGCGCCCCGCGGGCCGAGGCCGTGCCGGCGCCGCTGCCGGACTGGATGGGCAGTGCGCCCGGCTGGGTGGCCACGCCGCCGCCGGTCGAGGCCGCCCTGTTGCGGCCGCTGGTGCCCAGCCGGCCGGACGATGCGCCGCTGGGGCCGCAGCCCGCCGTGCGCTCGCCGCTGGCCATTGCGCAGGCCCGTCGCCCGGCGGCGCGCGAGCAGGCGCTGCGGCGGGGCGAGATCGTGCATGCGCTGCTGCAATATCTGCCCGACCATCCGCCCGCGCGGCGGCCGGAGGTCGCGCGGGCCTGGCTGGCGCGGCCGGGCAATGCGCTGGATGCGGCCGAGCAGGCGCGCATTGCAGGCCAGGTGCTGGCGGTGATGGACGAGCCCGCGCTGGCGCCGCTGTTCGCCCCCGGCAGCCGGGCCGAGCAGCCGGTGGCCGGTGTTGCCGGCGGCAGCGTGATCGTGGGGCAGGTCGACCGCATGGCGGTATGCCCCGATGCGGTGCTGCTATGCGATTTCAAGACCAACCGGCTGCCGCCGAAGGACGCGGAGTCGACATCGGTGCTGTATCTGCGCCAGATGGCGTCGTACCGGGCGCTGATGGCTGCCCTCTATCCTGATCGGCCGGTTCGATGCACCCTTGTCTGGACCGAGGAGGTCCGGATCATGGAACTGCCCGATTCGCTGCTGGCGCGTCATGCCCCCGGCGCCATGCCGGACGCCCCGCCGGACGGACCGTAACTTGAATCCCGGCAGCCCGGCGCCATGTGCAGGCAGAGGGCCGCCAACCAAGCCCGAGGAGTGATGTGATGAGCGAGAATACCGTGGCCGTGAGCGATGCCACTTTCGAAAGCGATGTCCTGAAGGCCGAAGGGCCCGTGCTGGTCGATTTCTGGGCCGAATGGTGCGGACCCTGCAAGATGATCGCCCCGGCGCTGGAAGAGATCGGCGCCGAGTTCAAGGGCAAGCTGACGGTCGCGAAGGTCAATATCGACGACAACCCGAACACGCCCAACGCCTATGCCGTGCGCGGGATTCCGACGCTGATCCTGTTCAAGGACGGCAAGCCGGCGGCCACCAAGGTGGGGGCGCTGCCGAAGAGCCAGCTCAAGGAATGGGTCAAGAGCAGCATCTGAGGCTCTGGCTGGCGGGGGAGGCTGGGGCTCTGCCCCAGGCCCCGCCAAAGGCCGGCGGCCTTTGGAAACCCATTCGTTATCAGATGATTGGGGTGCAGGGCCTCAGGCCCTGCCCCGACTACCAAGGGGCGCGGCCCGTGTTCTGGGCGCGGCGGTAGCCGATGATGGCGATCGCGACGACGAGCGCGATTGCGATCGGCAATGGCACGTGGCGCATGATCCGGTAGAGGGTCGAATAGATCATGGCGTTGTACATCGTATGGGCGATGCGGCCCATGAACGCGTGCGACGCGAGCTGGCCGGCATGGGCGTGAAAGAACGTGCCTGCGGCGGAATGAAGGCGCATCGTCGACTCCCTGGCGCGCGGCATCATACGACATCATGGCAGGAATGCACGCCGGTCGGCGGTGTCTCAGGCCGACCAGCTCGTGGGCATGGCGTGGCAATGCGCCAGGCCGGCGCGGAAGCCGGGGCTGCATAGGGCGGCCAGTTCGCCCTGATGGTCGTAGGTCGGCATCAGCCGTTGCAGCAGGGCGTTCTTGGCCGTTGCGGGGTGGAAGTAGATTTCCGACAGGCCTTCGGGCAGGTGGGCGGCCAGGGCGGCGACGCGGTCGGCGGTCATGTGGCCGCTCCACGCGATGCCGAAGCACCAGTCATTGGTGCGCAGCCCGGCCTTGTGGGCCTGGTGGCGCAGCAGGCCGGTCCATCGGCGCAGGGCGGCCGAGCCCATCGAATCGTTGTAGGTGCCGGCCGCGATCAGCGGTTCGGGTGGCTCCAGCGGCACGCGGACCGCTTGCAGGCCGTGGCGCAGGCCGCTTTCGATCAGATACCTGCCCACCGTGGGGTGCAGGTGCATGTGCTTGTGGGCGTTGGCATGGTCCAGCCGCAGGCCGGTGCGGGCGAAGGCGGCGAACTGGGCCTCGATCTCGGCCGCCAGCTGGCGGCGCACGTCGGGGCGGAAGAAATAGCGCACCCCGAGATCGAGCTGGTTGGAGGGGAACTGGCCCTCCGCATTCACCAGCAGCGGGATTTCGGAGGGCGGGAGCACCGCCGGGCCTTCGATGACCACCAGATGCAGCCCGACATGCAGGCCGGGCAGGCGCCGCGCGCGGGCGATGGCGTCCTCGGCGGCGGGGCCGGCCACCATCAGGCTGGCGGTAGAGAGCAGCCCGTCGCGATGGGCGATCTCGATGGCTTCGTTGGCTTCCTCCGACATACCGAAATCGTCGGCGGAGATGATCACGCGCTTCATGAAGTGATCCGGTAAAGCTTAAAGCCTGAATGGAGAGGTGGGCTGGTGAGCGAGAGTGCCGCGCAGCGGCACGCCCGGCGTGTGTCCGCGAGCACCGGAGCGGAGCGGCCTTGATGGCCGTGAGCACCGGAGCACAGCGGACGCGCGTCGGATCGCCGCCAGCGCGCCTCTCCGTTCAGGCTGCGCGGCGATCTTTCAGGAACTGGAAGAACTCGACACCTTCGCGCAGGCGGCGCTTCATCATCTGCGGGCTGCGCACCATCTCGTTGACGATGGAGGCGATCTTCGGGGCGCGGAAGTAGAATTTCCGGTAGAATTCCTCGACGCCCTTGAAGATTTCCTCGTGCGACAGATGGGGATAGTGCAGCGGGGCCATCTGCACGCCGTTCTCGTCGATCAGCTCGGCATTGCTCTCGTCCAGCCAGCCATTCTCGGTCGCCTGCTTGTGCAGGAAGGTGCCGGGATAGGGGGCGGCCAGGGAGACCTGGAGCGTGTGGGGATTGATCTCGGTGGCGAACTTGATCGTCTCCTGGATCGTCTCCCGCGTCTCGCCCGGCAGGCCGAGGATGAAGGTGCCGTGGATCTTGATGCCCAGCTCGTGGCAGTTCTTGGTGAACTCCCGCGCCGTCTCGACCCGCATGCCCTTCTTGATGTTGTGCAGGATCTGCTGGTTGCCGCTTTCGTAGCCGACCAGCAGCAGGCGCAGGCCGTTGGCCTTGAGCACTTCCAGCGTCTTGCGCGGCACGTTGGCCTTGGCGTTGCACGACCAGGTGACGCCCAGCTTGCCCAGTTCCTTGGCGATCGCCTCGGCGCGGGGCAGGTCGTCGGTGAAGGTGTCGTCGTCGAAGAAGAATTCCTTTACCTGCGGGAAATACTGCTTCGCCAGCCGGATTTCGGCCGCCACGTGCTCGGGGCTGCGGGTGCGGTAATGGTGGCCGCCGACCGTCTGCGGCCACAGGCAGAAGGTGCAGCGCGACTTGCAGCCGCGGCCGGTATAGATCGAGAGATACGGGTGCATCAGGTACCCGATGAAATAATCCTCGATCTTGAGGTCGCGCTTGTAGACCTCGGTCACGAACGGCAGGCTGTCCATGTTCTCGATGATCGCGCGGTCGCGATTATGGACGATCTCGCCCGCCTCGTTACGCCACGAGATGCCGTCGACTTCGGCGAAGGGGCGGCCTTCGGCGATTTCCTTGATCGTGAAATCGAATTCGTTGCGGGCGACGAAATCGACCGGGCCGCCCTTCAGCAGGCTTTCCTCGGGCTGGACGGCGACCTTGGCGCCGACCATGCCGATCTTCAGCTTGGGGTTGGCGTCCTTGAGCATCTGCGCCACCCGCACGTCCGACGCGAAGGAGGGGGTGGAGGTGTGCATGATGACCAGGTCGCGGTTGCGCACGTCCTCGAGGATCGGCTCCATCCCCATCCGGGCCGGGGGGGCGTCGATCAGGCGGCTGCCCTCGACCAGGGCGGCGGGCTGCGCCAGCCAGGTGGGGTACCAGAACGACCGGATCTCGCGCTTCGCCTGGTAGCGGGACCCGGCGCCGCCGTCGAAACCGTCGAAGGAGGGGGGCTGCAGGAACAAGGTTCTCAACATGGTCATGGTACGCTGATCCTCGGACGTGGGGGAGATCTGGCCCGGCACGGCCGTTTTCTCGCTCGGTCTGTTGATGTCGTGGAGGGCGGTTATTCGCCCGGCACGACCGGATGGGTAGGTGGCGCTATAGCCGAATGTGGTGTGATATGCATCGTCTGTCCACGCCAGGCAACGCGTGTGCCGCTGACGCTGCCGACCATGATCGCGGCCGAGAGCCAGTCGCGCACCGGCAGGAGCAGAAGCGGGACCAGGCTGCGCTGGGCCAGCAGCCGGTCGGTAAAGAACGCGCAGACCGCCCGGATCGCCCAGACGGACAGAAAGACCCACCATGTCCAGCGCGCATGGGGGCACAGCAGGACGCTGACCCCGGCCCAGAACAGCGGAAGCTGGATGGCCGAGGCGGCATAGCCCGCCGGTTCCAGCGTCTTGACGGTGCGGCCCCAGCGCAGTTCGTGCGTCAGCACGTCGCCGAAGCCGGATTCGCCCACCGTGGTCCAGGTCATGCACGGCGCGATGGCGATGTGCAGGCCCTGTTCGCGCACCAGGCGGCCCAGCATGGCGTCGTCGGCGATATGCGGGGCCAGGGCCTTCAGCCCGCCGACGGCATCCAGCGTCTCGCGCCGCAGGGCCATGGTGGCGCCCAGGCAGTCCTGCCGGCCCAGATAGCGCGACAGCATGACGCCGGGCAGGAAATTATGGTTGATCTGGCATGCGGCCAGCAGGCGCGGCAGGCTGCGCGAGGCCGGCAGGCCGGCATAGAGCGTGGTTGCCAGCCCGACGCCGGGCTGGGCCAGCGCGTGGACGACATGGCGCAGATAGTCCGGCGCCACATGGATGTCCGAGTCGGAGATGACCAGCACATCGTGCCGCGCGCGGGGCAGCATGTTGATCAGGTTGCCGATCTTGCGGTTGACGCCGTGCACGGTTGGGTCGACCACCAGGTCGATGTCCAGCGTGGGGTGGCGTTCGCGCAGGCGGCGGACCATCGCGATGGCCGGATCGCCGGCATCCTGCACGCCGAAGACGATCTGGAAACGCGGATAATCCTGGGTGCAGAAGCTTTCCAGCGCCTCTTCCAGCAGCGGCTCGTCGCCGTGCAGCGGCTTGAGGATGGTGACGGGCGGCGGCGAGCCGCCCGGCGGCACCCGTTCCTCCCGCCAGCGGAAGCGCGCCAGCAACCCGGTCCCCAGCCCTGCCTGTACGCAGCCGGCAGCCGCGATCAGGGCGGCGACACCGGCGGGGGAAACAAGGGCATGCAAGGCGGACATCAGCGTTCCGGTAGGGGTGATGGGGGCAGGGTCGGGTAGCGGGGCGTCAGTCCTCGGAGAACGCCCGGACCTTTTTCTGTAGCAGGGCGATCAGGTTCTGGACATTCCCCGATGCCAGTGTCGCGCTGAAATCGGACCTCTGGGCTGCGACCTGGCTGATATGCGCGTTCAGCAGCACGTCCACGATGCGCCAGCCCTGCGGGCCGGAACGCATGACGTAATCGATCTCGGTGCCGTCGGTATCCTCGGCCGAGCCGATATGGGTGGTCACGATCTGGTCGCTGCCGACCGGCGAGGGGCGGGGCGTGGGATCGATGGCGAAGCGCGCGTCGCCGCCCGGCTTGAAGCTGGAGACGTAGCGCGCCACCGTGAACTGGCGGAACATGTCGCGCAGCTGCTGCTTGTCGGCATCGCTGAAGCCGGCATAGCGCAGGCCGACCGAGGCGCGCAGCACGGTTTCGAGATCGTAGACCTTGTCCACCACGGGGGCCAGCGCCTGCGTCCGCTGCGCGAAGCTGCCGCTGTTGCGGGCCTGGACCTGGCCCAGCGCGGCATAGAGCGCGGTGACGGGCGCCGTGACCGCCGCCGCCGGGGCGGACTGGGCCCGCGCCGCATGCGCGGGCAGCAGCGGCAGCGCGACCGGTGCCGCCGCGAGGGCGGCGCCCAGCGCCACGGAGAGGGACAGGGAACGGGGGAGAGTCATCATACGGCGCATAACAGTCATGCTTTCGGTCCGATCGTCGCCTTTAGCAAAGGTTGGGTGCCCTGTTCGAGCCCCAGAGCGTGCAGGGCGGTGGCTGCGATGGCGGTGGCGTCGAGTCCGGCCTCGCGATACTGGGCGTCCTGCGTGTTGTGGTCGATGAAGCGGTCGGGCAGCGTCATGGGG
>NZ_JABEQK010000009.1 GCF_014174275.1 Gluconacetobacter takamatsuzukensis
CCCAGGCTAAACCCAGACCAGACCAATCCCTCAACAACCCGCTTCCGCAGGCCGCCAGAACGCCGCCAACATATCCCTTCCATTCCATATTCTATTGTCAAAGAACGCTGCTTAGTCATCCACTCAACCCAGCAGGGCCAAAGAAACTAGCAGGTCCAAACCGCCAGGTCAAGAACCTCAGCCCCGGCGGTGAACAGCGATCTACACCCCACCCCTAACACCGTCAACACAGGAGTTTCACCAAAGAGGCCAAAAAACGCATCCCGGCACCTCCCGACCCGTCGCAAGGCGCAGGAAACCGGGCTTTTTCCCGATTTAAAAAAAATCGCGTCAATGACTCAGAACTCCCGAATCCCATCCCTGATTCGCCCTCGGCCCGTTTTATCCGTGAGATTCCAGGTCCGGCGCCCACTTCACGCTCGAGGAGAGTCGCGGGTCAGGCAATCAGCACTACCGTCCCCACTCCTCCATCCACCGACGATCGATCGGTGAAGACGGCGCATCGGCCCGTGAAAATGGCGGCGCCCTGGACGCCGATCAGACCGACGTCCTCCAGCAGGATGCACGACGCAAGCATGGAGCCTGGCTATCTTGGCGGCACCCCATCCGCCGGAATCGGGCAAAGCCGCTACGCCGATTCCGATCGGCTGAACGATTCGGCTGCCGACGGCACGAATCGATTCGAACGATGGGTGAGATGGGGAAATCGTCCCAATACGCCAGCAGCAGCATCTGCTGGACACCGTGGCGCACGACAGCACGCCACCTGGCGACATGCTCTCGTGCCCTTCCACGCATCGGATCGCCGGCCGACAGGCCGGGCAATCCCCTTCGTCAGCCCACCGGGGCTGTGAGCGCCTTGCTCTCCACCTTGTCGCCGACGACAATGCCCAGCTTCTCGGTCAGGCCGCCCTGCAATTCCAGCGTCGCGCGCGCAGGCCCATGGCTGCTGATCCGCGCCAGACTCTGCGGCACGGCATTTTCCGCAATCGCCGAAATCCGTCCATCCTCGCCGATGAAGACGATATCGAGCGACACCAGCGTATTTTCCATCCACATGTCGCTCTGCTGCGGATAGGGCCAGACGAACAGCATGCCCCGATCGGCGGGCACCGAGGTCCGGAACATCTCCCCGACACGCTGCTGGCGCGGGGTCGTGGCCAGTTCGACGGAGAAGACATGCTTCGTCCCGTTCGCACCGGTGATCGTCAGGTTCTCGCGCGGCAGTTCCGCCTGCGCCTTGGTCGGCGTGTCATCCCCGGCATCGGCCCGGGCAACCCCGACCATCTGCCCACCGGCCAGCGCCACCACCAGGCCGCACGCGGCGGCACACATGCGCATATCCCACATCATCCATTGCTCTCTTCTGTTTGTCGGCGACATCAGCGCAGGAACGGGTTGTTGCGCCGTTCGGCGCCGATCGTGGTCATGTCCCCATGGCCGGGCAGGATCGTCACCTCATCTCCCAGCGGCAGCAGACGATCGGTGATGGCCTGGATCAGTTGCGGACCATTGCCATAAGGAAAATCCGTGCGCCCCACCGATCCGCGAAACAGCGTATCCCCCACGAAGGCAAAGCCCGCCTTGGGGTCATGGAACACCACATGGCCGGGCGTATGGCCGGGAACATGCAGCACCGCGAGCCACCGGCCCAGCACCGGCACGGTTTCGCCATCGGTCACATAGCGGTCCACCGTCACGTTCCCCATGCCCGTCAGCCCGTACCGGGCCGCTTGCGCCGCAATATCGGACAGCAAGAACGCATCGCGCACATCGGGCCCGATGATCGGCACCGTTCCGCCCTGAAGGCGGACCAGTTCGCCGCGCAGCGCATCCGCCCCGCCTGCGTGATCCAGATGGCCGTGCGTCAGCAGGATGCAATCTACCGTCAGGTCGCGCGCCGCAAGCGCATGCAGCAGCACAGGAACGTCGCCGCCCGGATCGACCACCACCGCGTGGCGCGTGGCGGGATCCCACAGGATCGAACAATTCTGCCCGAAGGCGGTCACCGGCACGACAGCCAGTTCCAGCCCGGCCAGATCCGGAGCGGAAGACAACGACATAATGACAACTCCTAGCCTTACGCGCCGCGCGGCCAGGTCCAGGGCTGGTTTCCGACCCCTGGCCCGGACCAGGCGCCGGAGGTTTTCGTTGTGTACGAGCCGGCGGCCAGAGGAGCAAGACCGCCCTGCCCTGCGGCCGGCGCTGCTGGCCTGTCTATATCCGCACTGATAGAGTGCGCGCCATGATGTCGCAGCCCCTCCTTCACGATCCGCTGGACCTGGCCATCGCCTGGGCCGAGGACGGACAGCCGGCGGCCCTGGCCACCGTCATCGCAACCTGGGGCAGTTCCCCCCGCCCGCCCGGCAGCATGATGGCGGTCAGCGGCGGCGGCCGTATCGAAGGATCGGTCAGCGGCGGCTGCGTCGAGGCATCGGTCCTCGATGCCGCCGTGACCGCAATGCAGGACGGCCGGCCCAACGTGCTGTCCTATGGCGTGACCTCGGAACAGGCATGGGCGGTCGGCCTGGCCTGCGGCGGCGAGCTGGACGTACTGGTGCAAGCGGTCGGGCCGGGCGGCACCCTGCCCATGACCACGTTGCGCGCGGCGGTCGATCTGCGGCAACGGCGGAAACCGGCGCTGCTGGCCACCCGTCTGTCCGACATGCACCATGTGCTGATCACGCGCACGGCCGCAGACGATCTGGCAAGCGTCACCGGCGGCGCGATCGAACCGCGCCTGGTCCCGACGCTGGAGCAGGTGTTCCGCGACGGTCGTAGCCGCCGCGTCGCCGGCGCGGATGACGAATCCTGGTTCCTGCATCTGCTGACGGCACCCTATCGGCTGCTGATCGTCGGCGCGGTCCATATCGCGCAGGTCCTGGCACCCTTGGCGATGACGATGGGCTTCGCGGTGACCGTCATCGACCCCCGCACCCAACTGGCCACCCCGGAGCGTTTTCCCGGCATCACGCTGGTCACCGACTGGCCTGACGAGGCCCTGGAAACCCTCGCCATCGACACCCACACCGCGATCGTCACCCTGACCCACGACGCCAAGCTCGACGATCCAACCCTGCGGACGGCGCTGGACAGCCCCGCCTTCTATATAGGTGCGCTGGGGTCGCGCAAAACGCAGGCATCGCGGCTGGACCGGCTGGCAATGGACGGGATCGGCCCCGAACGAACGGCGCGGATCCACGGGCCGGTCGGGCTGGCCATCGGCGCGATCGGCGCGTCCGAGATCGCGCTGTCGATCCTGGCCGAAATCGTGGCGGTGCGCCGCGACGCGGCGCTGGGCCGCCACCCCGGCTGGACATGACCTCCCCGACGGCCCGCATCATCGCCCTGGTCCTGGCCGCTGGCCGCTCCTCGCGATCCGCCCCGCACCACAAGCTGCTGGCCACCGACGCCACCGGCACGCCGATGATCGCCCGCACCCTGCGCGCCCTCTGCGCCAGCAAGGTCGACCGCATCATGGTCGTGCTGGGCCACCGCGCGGCCGATCTGCGCGCCGCCATCGACGCCCACGCCCCCTATGCCCGCCCCCTGAGCACGACAATCGCGGCCGACCATGCGACTGGCCTGTCCGCCAGCCTGCGCGCCGGCCTGCACTCGATCGCGGGCCTCTCGCCCGAAGGCGTGCTGGTCTGCCTGGGCGACATGCCGAACCTGCGCCCCGACCTGATCGACCGCCTGGTCGCCCGTCATCGGCGCGACAATCCCCCCGTGACGATCCCCGTCCACGCCGGACGGCAGGGCCATCCCGTCCTGTGGGACCGGACGACGATCCCGCGATTGATGACCCTGGAAGGCGACCGGGGCGGCGGCGCGCTGATCCGCGCCCTCGGCACACAGGCCGCCACCGTGCCGGCCGACGAGACGATCCACGAGGATTTCGACACCCCAGCCCGACTGGAACGGTTCGCCGCGTCGGCACCGCCGCAGAGCGGTTGACCGGCCCCGGCCCCGTGTCGGAGAAGGGCAGGCGCGGCCCCGGTGGCCGCCAACATGAAGGACTGGCCCCAATGAGCAAGATCATCCGCACGGAACCGAACGCGATCCTGTCCAAGGTCGTGGAATATCACGGCTTCCTGTTTACTCAGGGTTTCGTCGCGCGCGACCTGACGGGCGACGTCTCCGCCCAGACGCGCGACATTCTGGAGCAGATCGACGAAGCGCTGGAACTGCACGGCACCGACAAGACCCGCCTGCTCCAGGCGCAGATCTGGCTGAAGGACATCGCCGACCGCGACGCCCTGAATGTCCTGTGGTCCGCCTGGCTGCCGAAGGACGGCGCCCCGGCTCGCGCCTGCGTCCAGGCCACGATGGCCAGCCCGGAGGTCCTGGTCGAGATCATGCTGATCTGCACCAAGTAAGCACCCGATCACCCGGGAACGGGGCCCGCCGGCCACAGTGGCTGTCGCTTTTATGCAACGGGCCCCGATTCCGATTCTTTCCCCGACCGCCTCGGACCTCCCGTCCGCCCCCTTCCCCGCAATTTCCATTTTCCATTGAAAAACCGTGGGCTGCGTTTTTCGATAAGGAATATATTCCTATTTTTCGAATTCAGCCTGCCCGTTTTCTGGAAATGTCATCGATGGCGCATGAGAAATGCGGCGGCGTCTTGTCAGGGTTGCAACGTCATTGCTACCCCTTGGTGGGCAACGACAGTGCGTATGAGGTCTTGTGGGATGCGGACAGGTGGCTTGGGACGTGCGTTCCTCTTTTCTGTAGCAGCGGCGTCCTTGGGCCTCGTCTTCTCTTCGAACGCCGACGCACGTCGGTCCGTTCGCCATGCCGCGCCTGCCACCCATACGGTCCATGCCGTGCAGAACGGGCACCATGTCGCCTTCCGTCACGCCAGGCATCATGAAACCGGCCATGTGATCCAGTGCGTGGCGTTCGCCAAGTCGGCGTCCGATGTCGTGCTGCGCGGCAATGCCGCCAACTGGTGGTACAATGCCGCCGGCGTCTATGCCCGTGGCGCAGCCCCCGAAGCCGGCAGCATCCTGAATTTCCGCGCCAACCGCCGCATGCCGCTGGGCCATGTCGCGGTCGTCCGCCAGATCGTCGACAGCCGCACCATCGTGATCGACCAGTCGCATTGGGCCCAGCGGGGCATCAGCCGCAACGTGGCCGTGATCGACGTCTCGCCCAACAACGACTGGACGGCGGTTCGCGTCGCACTGAACCAGAACGGCGCCTATGGCAGCATCTACCCGACCTACGGGTTCATCTATTCCCGTCCGGACAGCAGCGGCCGCATCATGACCGCCAGCAGCGAGCGTGCGGTGCCGCAGACCATCAACAGCGTCCCGAGCGACCTGCGCCACCCGATGCGGACCACCGAAGTGGCCGAGGCCCCCGAGAGCCTGCCCCGCGCCACCTACGGCCACGCCTTCCGCGAAGACGCCCCGAACCGCTCCATTCGCTGAGCACGTAGCGACCGCCTGAAAAATCGGCCTGCGCGAGCGAAAGCAACGCGCAGTCTCAGGGAACATCCCGGACAAGGGCGTTGCCCTTGACCCACCAAAGGGCAGTCCCCTCCGTTGGCATTCCATCGGTCGTTCCGGCCGACGGAACCTTGGCCAACGCCGCCCTTTGGAAACCCATTCGTTATCAAATGATTGGGGTGCAGGGCCTCAGGCCCTGCCGGGTCCAGGGCGGCGCCCTGGACATGCCTCACCCTAAAGGCAATCCGCTATCAGGCAGGGCGGCCCGCCCGATGGTAAGGATGCCCCGAAGCAATCGCTCGCGCCCGATAAAGCTGTTCGGCCAGCAGACCGCGCACCAGCATGTGCGGCCACGTCATGGGTCCCAGCGACAGCGTATCGTCGGCACGCGCCAGTACCGGCCCATCCAGCCCTTCCGCGCCCCCGATCAGAAAGCAGACTGGCCGCGACAGGCCCAGCCAGCGCTCGACATGTCGGGCGAAATCCAGGCTGGCATGCGCCCGCCCGCCTTCGTCCATCGCAATAACGAAGGCCCGGTCGGGCAGGGCGGCCAACAGGGCCCGCCCCTCACGCCGCTTGATTTCCGCGGCAGCGCCCCTGCCTTCGGCAACCTCGACCATATCCAGCCTGGGCGTCAGCCGCTCGGCATAACGCTGGAACAGGTCGCGCTCCACACGATCCTTCATGCGTCCGACAGCAATCAGCCGCATCATCGGATCGCGTCCTACCCGGCCTCCGGCGCCCCGCCGGGCGGCACGTCCAGATCGGCCCCCCACATGCGTTCCAGCCCGTACTGGGCGCGGGCATCGGTCTTGAACAGATGAACGACGATGTCGCCGGCATCGATCAGCACCCAGTCGGAGCCGTTCGCGCCCTCGATCAGCACCCGCTTCAGTCCCGCCTCGCCCAGCTTGCGCTCCAGATGCATGGCCATGGCCGAGATCTGCCGGTCGGCGATGCCGGTGGCGATCACCATCCGGTCGGCGAACGACGCGCGCCCCGTCAGGTCCAGCACCACGATATCCTCGCCCTTGTCGTCGGCGAGGCTCTCGGTGATGACCGACAGATATTTTTCCAGCTTGCTGATTTCCGCAGGCTCGCGGTTCACCGCCTTGCCGGGGCCGGCGACGGCCGCCTTCTTGCGCGGCGTGCCGGGCGCCCGCGCGGTCCCGGGCACGGCGGCCAGTCCGGCCGGAGTCTTCCTGCCGGTCGTGCCGGCTGTCTTCTTGGGTGCCGTGCGACGAGTGGTACCCGTATCGGCCGGAGGCTTCCTGGCGATGACTCTTACTCCTGCTGCATTCTGTGCGGGATCACCTTGCCGCGCCATCGCACTGTCCAACGCGGCGGCACGCAATTCCGTTGCTGATATACCGATCTGCGGGGCAGGAAGAAAGGCCCAGGCGCAAGGCACGCAATCGGCCAGGATCGGCGCCTCCCGCGCCGGCCGCCGCCAGCGGCTCAGCGCCAGCGCCGCCCGCCCCCGCAGCGCCGCCGGATTATAGGGCGGCCGGGGCAGCACCGCGAACGGAACCATCGAAACGATGCGCCGCCACCGCCGCCAGCGCGGCAATTCCGCCAGCCCGTCCGCCCCCATCAGCCAGACGAACTCCACATTGGGAAAGCGCAGCCGCAGCAACGCCAGCGTATCGACCGTATAGCGCGTGCCCAGATGCCGCTCGATATCGGTGGCAACGATGCGCCGCCCATCGACCCTGGCCGCCACCCCGGCCAGCCGGGCCGCAAGCGGCGCCATCCCCCTGGCGGGTTTCAGCGGATTGCCCGGCGACACCATCAGCCACACCTGGTCCAGCCGCAACAGCCGCAACGCCCGCTGCGCCAGTTGCAGATGGCCGACATGCACCGGATTGAACGATCCCCCGAGAAGACCGACCCGAATCCGGCGCCCGTCTCCCCATACCGGCAGCGATGTCACGGTCAGGGACGCTGCTGCCCCGTCCCGACGACTTCGTAGCGGAAGGTGGTCAACTGCTCCAGCCCGACCGGACCGCGCGCATGGAAGCGCCCGGTCGCAATACCGATTTCCGCCCCGAAGCCGAACTCCCCGCCATCGCAGAACTGGGTCGAGGCATTCCACATCACGACCGCACTGTCGGTACCGTTCAGGAAACGCGCGGCAATGTCGGCATCCTCGGTCACGATCGCCTCGGTATGCGCACTGCCGAACCGCGCGATATGGGCCAGCGCATCGTCCACGCCATCGACCACCGCGATGGACAGGATGGCATCCAGCCACTCGGTGCCGAAATCGGCCTCGCTGGCCGGCGGCAGATCCGGCAGGATCGCCCGCGCCCGCGCATCCGCCCTGAAGGCACACCCTTCCGCCGCCAGGTCGGCAACGATGCCCGGCAGCAACGCAGGCGCCACCGCGACATCGATCAGCAGCGTCTCGGTCGCCCCGCAGATCCCCGTCCGCCGCATCTTGGCATTGACCACCAGCCCCCGCGCCATGTCCGGATCGGCGGCTTCATGGACATAGGTATGGCAAAGCCCCTCGGCATGGGCCAGCACCGGCACCCGCGCCTCGCGCTGCACACGCTCGACCAGCGACTTGCCGCCACGGGGAATGATCAGGTCGATCAGCCCGGCAGCTCCCAGCATGTCCGCCACATGCCGCCGGTCGGCATCGGGCGCGATCTGCACCGCCTCTTCCGGCAGGCCGGCGGCACGCAGGCCCGCCGCCATCGCCCTATGGATCGCCCGCGCGCTGTGCAGGCTTTCCGACCCGCCGCGCAGGATCACCGCGTTGCCCGACTTGATGCACAGGCCCGCCGCATCGGCGCCCACATTGGGGCGGCTTTCATAGATCATGCCGATCACGCCGACCGGCGTCGCAACCCGGCTGATCCGCAATCCGTTGGGCCGGGTCCATTCCGCCAGCACCCGCCCGACCGGATCGGGCAGCTTCGCCACATCCTCCAGCCCCACCGCCATCGCCTCGACCCGCGCCGGCGTCAGGGTCAGCCGATCGCGGAACGCGGCAGTCGCGGTAGACACCTCAAGATCACGCGCATTCGCCGCCAGAATCTCATCCTGCCGCTCCCGCAGGGCGGCCGCAGCATGAAGCAGGGCAGCATTCCGAACGTCGGACGAACTCCGCGCCAGGATCCGGGCAGCCGCTCGGGCCCGCGCGGCCAGCTCCGGCATGGCCGGGACCCACTGGCCCTCTGCTTCCATGACGGACGTGACTGCGTTCATGACCGGCCTCCTTGCCTCGATAACGGGCCATTTTCGAACCGGGCGCCGGGCAAGGGCAAGGGGAGAAAAAGCCGGGCAGTCGTTTCTCGTTCTTTTTTGCAAAAAAGAACCAAAAAACTCTGATTCGTTCAGCAGCCTTGTGCTGGGGACACACGATGGCCCCGAACGAATCAAAACGTCTTTTTGCTTCTTTTTCTTCAGAAAAAGAAGAAGGACCGACTACCCTTACACATTGAAGCGGAACAGCAGGACATCCCCATCCTGCACCACATAATCACGCCCTTCGATCCGCAGCTTGCCGGCTTCCTTCGCACCGGCTTCACCCTGGTAGCGAACGTAATCCTCATAGGCGACGGTCTCGCAGGCAATGAAGCCGCGCTCGAAATCATTGTGGATCACGGCAGCGGCCTGCGGGGCACGCGTCCCGGCCGTGATCGTCCAGGCACGGGTTTCCTTCGGGCCGACCGTGAAATAGGTCCGCAGCCCCAGCAGCCCGTAACCGGCGGCGATCACCCGATCCAGCCCGCTATCGGCCAGCCCCAGCCCGTCGAGGAATTCCTTGCGGTCCTCGGCCCCCAACTGACTGACCTCCGCCTCGATCGCCGCCGAGACAATCACGGTGGCCGCACCCTCGGCATCGGCCCGGGCCCGCACACGGTCCGAGAACGCATTGCCGGTGGCCGCCGACGCCTCCTCGACATTGCAGACATACAGGACCGGCTTGCTGGTCATCAGCTGCAGGCGACGCACCGCTTCTTCCTGCCCGGCGGGAATCGCCTTCCGCGCCGGCTCTCCCTCGCGCAGGGCCGCGATCAGCGGCTCCATCAGCGCGACCTGGGCGGCGGCCTCGCGATCATTGCCCTTGGCCTTCTTCTGCAGGGCGACGATCCGCTTTTCCAGCGAATCCAGATCGGCCAGCATCAGTTCGGTCTCGATGATCTCGGCATCGCGGATCGGATCGACCGCCCCTTCGACATGCGTGATGTCGTCGTCCTCGAAACAGCGCAGGACGTGGATGATCGCATCGACCTCGCGAATATTGGCCAGGAACTGGTTGCCCAGCCCCTCCCCGCGCGAGGCACCGCGCACCAGCCCGGCAATATCGACGAATTCCAGGCTGGTCGGCAGGATCTTCTGCGACTTGCCGATCGCCGCCAGCGCCGCAAGGCGCGGATCGGGCACCGCCACCCGGCCGACATTCGGCTCGATGGTGCAGAACGGATAATTCGCGGCCTGGGCCGAAGCCGTTTCGGTCAGGGCGTTGAACAGGGTCGACTTGCCGACATTCGGCAGGCCCACGATACCGCAATTGAACCCCATCAGCCCTTCTCCCCGGCCAGCATGGCCATCCTGGTCATGAACAGTTCGGGCTTCCCGTCCGCAAGGACCGGCGCCGTGTCGGACAGGCCGTCGAGCATCGGCTCCAGCCAGTCCTGATCGCTTTTCGAGAAATCACCCAGGACGTGGCCCGTCACGCGCTCGCGCACGCCCGGATGGCCGATGCCGAGGCGTACCCGCCAATAATCCTGGCTGCCCAGCATCCTGTCCATCGACCGCAGGCCATTATGGCCCGCCGCCCCGCCGCCCCGCTTCACCCGCACCCGACCGGGTGCCAGGTCCAGCTCGTCATGGAAGGCGGTGATGGACTCGACTGGTATCTTGTAGAAGGCGGCCGCCTGCTGAACGCTCTCGCCCGAAAGGTTCATGTAGGTCATGGGCTTGAGCAGCAGCACCTTGTGCGTGCCCACCCGCCCCTCGGCCACCTCGCCGCGAAAGCGTTTCCGCCATGGCGTGAAGCCATGGCGGAGCGCGATGCGGTCGACGGCCATGAAACCGACATTGTGCCGATGCCGGCTCATCCCCGGCTCAGGATTACCGAGCCCGGTCCAGAGCAGCATTGCGTCTTTCCTGTCGTCTGGCCGTCCAGGCCGGTCTTACTTCTTCGCCGCGCCCTTCGCAGGGGCCGCCTTGGCCGGGGCCGCGGCTTCCGCCGGGGCCGGCGTGTCGTCGACGCTCGGCGCCGCGACGGTGGCGATGACGAAGTTCGGGATCTGCAGCAGCGGCGTCACATCCGCGGTGCCCTGCAGATCGTCCCAGCGCACGTTGTCGTGGATGTCGAGCTGCGACAGGTCGACCGTGAACGACGACGGAATGTTCGCCGGATCGACGCTGACTTCCACGCTGTGGCGGACGATGTTCAGCACGCCGCCGCGCTTGATGCCGGGCGACTTGTCTTCACCGGTGAAGATGATGCGCACGTCGACATGCACGCGCTCGCCGGCGGCCAGACGCTGGAAGTCGACATGGACGGGGTTGTCCGTCACCGGATGAAGCTGGACTTCACGCATCAGCGCGGGGGACGACACACCGTCGACGGTGACGTCGTACACGCGCGAACGCCAGCCGCCCTTGTGCATCTCGCGCACCACCAGACGGGGGTCCAGCGCGATCAGCGTCGGTTCCTGCTTCGCACCGTAGATAACGGCCGGCACCTGACCGGCACGCCTCGTCGCGCGCGCTGCCCCCTTACCAGCCTTCGCGCGCGAAGAAGCCTCGAGTTTCGTAAATTGGGTCACTGTACTGCTCCTGAAAACCTGTTCACGCAGGCCTCCAGGGGTGCCCGCGCGTGGGGGCGTGTAACGGAAAACCCGGACCGAGGCAAATATTTCGGCGCCGGCCGGCGTCCCTCAGCCCATCACGTCCAGACTCCACGCCGCCGAACCCCCGGCCGCATCCGGCACCGGCGGGCGAACCCACAGGGGCGTGGCATTGGGCAGGCGCACATTGGCCGGCAGGCCCATGGCGGATCGCAGGGCGCGGAACATCGCCCCATGACAGACGATCAGCACCGTCCCCTCGCCATCCAGCGCGCGGTTGACGGCCGCCACCGCCCGGGCCCGCAGCTCGGCAAACGGCTCGGCCCCGCTGGGCGTATAGTCTCCGGCGATCCAGCTATCGTACCAGTCGCCCATCGGCTGGCCTTCCTGGTCGCCGAAACAGACTTCCTGCAGCCCGTCATCCACCCCGACCGGCAGGGCTTCGCCCCCCGGTGCCGCCATCGCCCGCGCCACGATCTGCGCCGTACGCAGGGCACGGCACAGCGGCGAGGACACGATCCGCGCAACCGGCGCATAAGCGGCCTCGTCGCGGGCCAGCAGTGCACCGGCCGCCTCGGCCTGGGCGACGCCGCGCGCGTTCAGCGGAATGTCCGACCGCCCCTGCGAGCGCCCTTCGGCGTTCCAGTCCGTCTCGCCATGACGCAGATACCAGTACGGCCGGGCGATCAGCTGGGTCATGTCCAGGACTCCTGTCGGTTCATCCCTCCCCCGATAGGTCGTCCGCGCCCCCCCGGTCAATCCGGCACGCCAGGCCTCAGTCGAACAGCGAGGAAACCGAGCTTTCGTCCGACACCGCCCGCATGGCGCGCGACAGCAGGTTGGCGGTGCTGATCTGGCGGATATTCTCCGCCTTCGCCACGGCCTCGGTCGCGGCGATGCTGTCGGTCAGCGTCAGCATGCGGATGGGCGACTGCGCGATGCGCGACACCGCGCTGCCGGTCAGCACGCCATGGGTCACATAGGCCTCGACGGCCACCGCACCCTCGTTCATCAGCGCCACGGCGGCATTGCACAGCGACCCCCCGCTATCGACGATATCGTCGATCAGGATGCAGTAGCGGCCGCGCACATCGCCGATCACGTTCATCACCTCGGACACGCCGGCCCGCTCACGCCGCTTGTCGATGATCGCCAGGTCGACATTCAGCCGCTGCGCCAGCTGCCGGGCCCGCACCACGCCGCCGACATCGGGCGAGACGATCATCAGGTTCTCGAACCCGCCGGGAATCTCCAGCGGCGGCGCCGCATAGGGCAGCGAACCGGGATCGATCCGCCCCTTGATGTCGCGCGTGAACAGCGGCGCGGCATAGAGATTATCGACCGGAATATCGAAGAAACCCTGGATCTGCATCGCATGCAGGTCCATCGTCAGGATGCGGTTGGCCCCGGCCTCGACCAGCAGGTTGGCCACCAGCTTGGCGCTGATCGGCGTACGGGGGCCGGATTTGCGATCCTGCCGCGCATAGCCGAAATAGGGCATCACCGCCGTGACCCGACGCGCCGATCCGCGACGCAGCGCGTCGAGCATGATCAGCAGTTCCATCAGATTGTCGTTGGTCGGCGAGCAGGTGCTCTGGATGACGAACACATCCTCGCCGCGCACGTTCTCATGGATCTCGACGAACACTTCCATGTCCGCGAAGCGCCGGACCGAGACATTGCACAGCGGCATCCGCAATTCCGCCGCCACCTTCTCGGCCAGGGGCAGATTGCTGTTACAGGCGACGATCTTCATCTGGCAACGCTCCCGGACGGCGCACTCATGGCTGGCGCGCGGGTTCTAGCAATCGCGCCCCGTCCTGTCATCCGTCTCGCGTATCGATCACGCATGGCGGCCATGCCCCGAACGCCGGAACCGCTCTACCGTGGCACCTTCGCCACAGCAGGCGCCCCCGGAGGCACCGCGACAGGCGGCGGCAGCGGCACGTTGTCCCGCCCCGAATAGCGCGAGATCACCTGCCGGACGCCCGCCGCCGCCTCCTGCGCGGCGGCAAGCGCCACCTCCCCCCAGGGCCCGTCCAGCGAATGGGCATCGATATCATGCAACTGCGTGGCCGCCCCCGACTCCTTGCCCTGCGCATCCAACACCCGCCACACCAGTTGCAGATGCTGCTGCGGATGGCCGGTCCCCCCAGGAATGACCGCGCTGATGCTCACCGCGCAGGACACGGTAAAATCGGCCTCGCGCGGATGATCCTGGATCGCGTCCTCGGCATCGCGCAGCGACGCCACGAAGGCCTGGGCCAGCGCCACATCCCCATCCCCCGGCGCGCCCTTCACCCCGGAGAAATAGATCCGCGCCGCCCGATGCTTCAGGCTGTGCGGGTCCTGCGCCATCTGGTCGGCCTGAATGCCCGTCAGCGCGCCGGTAATCGGCACGGCAAGCTGGCGCGCCGACTGCAACAGCGCGTCCGCGTCGCCCGCAGCCCAGGCGGCGGCGGGCACCCCTACCCCCTCGCCGGAGCCCCGCACCCGGCCGGCCGGCGTCATGATGCTGTAGGTCGGAATCACCAGCCCGCCCCGCGTCTCCGCCCCCAGCCGCAGCCACCAGTCGCCGGGGCGCACCGGCTGGGCCATGGCCGGCACCGTCTGCTCCAGCAGGGCCGCCGCGATATCGCGGCTCCAGGTCCGCGCGGCCTCGTCGCCCAGCAGCGCCGCCGCCGGCAGCGGAATCGCCAGCCGCGCGGGCGGCGCATTACGGGCCAGCGAGCGCCCGGCCACCCCCGGATCGCGAAACGGATGCGGCACATCCAGACACCCGGACAACAGCAGCAGGCCGGCCGCCCCGGCCAGACCAGCAAGACGACGGACAAAAAGCGCGCGAATCATGCCGGACCTGTAGCACCAGAGGCCGCGATGACCGAAATCTGGTGCCCGATCGGCCCGCCCCCCGCCAGCGTCCGCCGCCGATGGCTGAAAAAGCGCGCCTCGTCGCCCAGCGTATCGACACCCAGCGCCACCGCCTGCCCGATCCCCGCACGCCGCAGCCGCGCCACGCAATAACCCGCCAGATCGAACTGGAAATGCTCCGGCCGCCGCCTGGCATGAAAGAACGCTTCCGCCGCCGGATCGGCCGCCAGGGCCTGGGCCCGCATATCCGCCCCCACCTCGTAACTGTCCCGCGCGATACAGGGCCCGACGACCGCCCGCACGGTGGACGCCGCCGCCCCCAGCCCGGCCATGGAGGCCAGCGTGGCCTCCAGCACGCCGCCGACCGCGCCGCGCCAGCCGGCATGCGCCGCCCCCACCACCCCGCCATCCGCCGAGGCAAACAGCACCGGCCCGCAATCGGCGGTGATCACACCCAGCGCCAGACCCGGCCGATCCGTCACCATCGCGTCGGCAGCCCCTCCCTGCCCGACCGGCCAGGGTGCCGTCACCGTCACCACCCCGTCGCCATGGACCTGGGTCACACCCAGCAGATGCTCCGGCACCACCCCGATGGCCCGCGCGACCCGCCGCCGGTTTTCCGCCAGCGCCGCCGGATCGTCGCCGGAGCGGGTCGAGCAGTTGAGGCTGGCATAAGGTCCCTGCGACACCCCGCCGCGCCGGGTAAAGAACCCATGCGGCACATCGTCCAGCAGCTCATGGCGCAGGATCGCATCGGGCGGAATCGTCCCCGTATCCTGCCCGGCATCGTCACGGCTCATGGCGTTCTCCCTCGTCGGCGGCCATCCCGGGCGCCGCGGCAAATCCGGGGGGCACAGGCAGGCCGGGCGACGTCATCGCCAGCGCCTTGAACAGGCGCCCCATCCGGTCGGGCGCCGCCAGCCGCTGGGCGGCATCGTGAATGGCATGGGCCTCGACCGGCGACCGGTTGCGGGCCAGTTGCCCGGCCCGCGCAAAGAGGCCCAGCCGGGCCAGCAACGTTCCCTGCGTCACGCTGCCATGGCAGGCAGCCCCCACCGCCGCATGGGCAAAGGCCGCGAAATCGACATGCGCCGTCAGGTCGGCCAGACCGGGATCGGCCAGCGGCCAGGCCGGCTGGCCGTCGCGCAGGGCCTGCAACGTGTCGCCCCACACCGCGCCGTCATATCCGTAGTCGATCAGCAGCGCCGTGCCGGGCGAACGGGCAAACCGCGCCGCCAGCCCCCGCGCCACGTCCAGCGCGGCGGGGCAGCATTCCAGGATTTCGCCCGCGGGCACGGGCCGGTCGAACGGCCCGTCGGGCAGGTCCCCGGCCGGCAGGTCCACAAATCCCACCCCTTGCACAAAGCGCTCGCTCCACCCGGCCTCGGTCCTGACGAACTGCCGGATCGGCAGCGCGTCGAGAAATTCATTGGCCAGCAGGATCATCGGCCCCTCGGGCAAGGCATCGATCGCGTCATGCCATGCCGGCAGATGCGCCGTCCGCCCCGCCAGCGCTGCACGCTGAACCTCGCGCAACCGGGGTGAGGTCTCGACCAGATGCACCCGCGCCGCTTCATGGCAATCGGGCGCAACCCGCGCCATCAGCCGCATCATGTCGGCCATCAGCGTGCCGCGCCCCGGCCCCGCCTCGGCCAGGACAAACGGGTCCGGACGGCCCATCCCCTGCCAAGTCACGGCAACCCAGGCCCCCAGGATCTCGCCGAACATCTGCGAGATCTCGGGCGCGGTGATGAAATCGGCAAACGGGTCGCGCCCGGCATAATAGGCCGCATTGGCCCGCGCCATGAACCGGTCCAGCCGTTCCGGTGCGGTGCCGCTCATGGCCGGTCGGCCCCGACCGCCCCCGCCTCGGCCGGCATCAGGACCGGGCGTGGCGGCCGCAACATCGCCTGCGCCATCAGCCCGGCGCCCGCGATCGCCATCGGAATGCACAGGATCTGCCCCATGGTGGTGCCGAACGGCAGGAAGCCGATAAAGGCGTCGGGCTCGCGAAAGAACTCGCAGAAGCTCCGCGCCACCGCATAGCCGAACAGGAACAGCCCGGCGAGGAACCCCGGCCGCTCCCGAATCCGGGCGCTGCGTCCCACCAGCCACATGACGGTAAACAGCACGGCGCCTTCCAGCAGCGCCTCGTACAGTTCGGAAGGATGGCGCGGTTCCGGCCCCGCCTGGGGAAAGACCATTGCCCAGGGCAGGTCGGCCGGCGCCGCACGCCCCCACAATTCCCCGTTGATGAAGTTCGCGACCCGCCCCAGCCCCAGCCCCATCGGCACCACGATGGTCACCCGGTCGGAAAAGGCCAGGAAACTCAGTCCATTGCGCCACGAAAACAGGGCCAGCGCCGCCACCACCCCCAGCGCGCCGCCATGGAACGACATCCCGCCATGCCATACCTGCAATGCGGCCAGCGGATGCTCCAGATAGATCTGGGGCTGATAGAACAGGATATAGCCCACCCGCCCCCCCAGCACGACGCCGAGCGTGGCCCAGGTCAGGAAGTCGTCGACCTGCTCGGGCGTCGCGGCACGCGGCGCCAGGCTGACCAGATGGCGCACCAGCCGCCAGCCGACCAGCAGCGCGGTGATATAGGCCATGGCATACCAGCGGATGGCCAGCGGCCCCACATGCACCATGACCGGATCGAATTGCGGAAAGATCAGTACAGGCAGCATGCGGCGTCCTTCGACGTCGGAGAGGGCAGAGACCGGGCGGGTATCACAGATACGCGTCGGCGGTGGCGAGATAATCGTGGACGTAGCGGCGCACCCCATCCTCCAGCGACGTGAAGGGCCTTGCGTACCCCGCCGCCCGCAGGCGCGTCATGTCCGCACAGGTATAGGATTGATAATGCCCGCGCAGGGCCTCGGGCATGTCGATGAACGCGACCTCCCGGGGCAGGCCCGCCGCATCGCAGACCGCGTGCGCCAAGTCCAGATAGGTCCGCGCAACGCCGGTGCCGCAGTTGAACAGGCCGCTGACATGCGGGTTGTCCAGCAGCCACAGCATGACGTTGACCACATCCCCCACCCAGATGAAGTCGCGCGCCTGCGCCCCGTCGGCCATCCCCGGCACGTCCGAGCGGAACAGCCGCGCCGGCTGCCCCCGACGCACCTCGTCGTACTTGACCTTCACGACCGACACCATGCCGCCCTTGTGGTACTCGTTGGGGCCGTAGACGTTGAAGAATTTCAGCCCCGCCCATTGCGCGGGGGCGGGCGCGCCCCCGGCGACCCAGCCCGCCACATGGCGGTCGAACACATGTTTCGACCAGCCGTACAGGTTCAGCGGCTGCAACGCGTCCAGCCCCGCCGGATCGTCGGAAAACTGCGCCGGCCGGTCGGCGGCCCCATAGGTCGCAGCCGAGGACGCATAGATGAACCGCGCGCCTTCCCGCGCGCACCATTCCCACAGCCGCGTCGACAGATCGACATTGGTCCGCCAGACCAGGTCGCCGTCCCGGGCGGTCGTCTCGCTGATCGCCCCCATATGCAGCACGGCCGACACATCGGGCCGGCCGTCCAGGAACGCATCCAGCGCCTCGGGGGCCACCAGCCGGTCCGGCGGATGGCGCGCCACGTTGCGCCATTTATCCGCGGTCCCCAGCCAGTCGACGATCACCGTCTCCTCGCCCCGCGCCCGCAACGCCGCCTGTAGACATGAGCCGATGAACCCGGCCCCACCGGTGATGATGATCATGCCCCTCCTATAATCCAGATCGCCCCAGCTTCGAAGAGCCTGGGCGTAAATGCGCGCAGGTGGCGATCCGCCGCCCGTTCCCTGTGCTCCGATGCTCTCGGCCATATAGGCCGCTCCGCTTCGGTGCTCGGGAACACACGCCGGGCGTGCCGCTGCGCGGCACTATCGCTCACCAGCCCACATTTCCGCCCAGGCTCTGCGGGGCACGCTGGCCACCCTGCCACCCCGGTTTCCGCATTGCCGGATGGCCTTGCGGCGCCGGACTGTCTATATGCAGCGCATGCGATCCCTTGGTCCGTGCCGCCCCGGCGGGTACTGGCGCAGACCCGGCACCGAACACAGGAGGACCCGCCATGGCCGACAAGCCACGCTTTTTTGATGATCTCGCCGGTGTCGCCGGCGGCGCGCTTTCGGCCCTGGCCGGCGTGCGCGAGGAAGTAGGCGCCATCGTCCGCGTGCGGGTCGACGAGGTCCTGTCGACGCTGAACCTGGTCCGGCGCGAGGAATTCGAGGTCGTACGCGAACTCGCCGCCCGCGCCCGCGCGGCGCAGGAGGAATCCGACGCCCGCCTGGCCGCCCTGGAAGCACGAGTCGCGACGCTGGAAGCCGTCATCGCCCCGGCCCAGCCCTTTCCCGCCCCGGAACCGCCGGGCGGCGCGTTCGGCAATTACGCCTGAACAATAAAATTTCCGTCCCAATGGGCCGCACGCATGCGCGTGCGCTTGCCAGCACGGCAAGACCGCCCATAGGGTTGGGGGTGGCCGCGTTCCCACCCGTGGCGGGAACGACACACGGCCCGTTTTGCAGACGTTCGGGGTCCGACGCGCGACGCCGGCCCCCTCCCTCCACGGCCTAGGGGAGTCCCACATGCCTGCCCTCTCCATCTCCTCTCCCAAGCACGACGCCAATCCGCTCGATCTGATGGAACAGATCGTCGGCGGATATGAATGGGCGTTCGAACGCCGCAATGATTCGGAAATGGCCGCCGAGGCCCCCGGGAAATGGTGCGACTACGGTCTGTATTTCTCCTGGTCGCGCGAAGTCAGCGCGATGCATTTCACCTGCACGTTCGACCTGAAGGTCCCCCCCCAGCAGCGCCGCGCCCTGTTCGAACTGGTGGCCCTGGCGAACGAGCGGCTGTGGATCGGTCATTTCGGAATGGACCTGGAAAGCGGCATGCCGCTGTTTCGTCACGCCGTCCTGCTGCGCGGCGCGCCGGGCGCGTCAATGGAAAGCCTGGAAGACATGATCGACATCGCCATCACCGAGTGCGAGCGCTTCTACCCCGCCTTCCAGTTCGTGCTGTGGGGCGGCAAGACCCCGACCGAGGCACTCGAGGCCGCCATGCTCGACTGCGCGGGCGAGGCGTGACCGGCGACAGGGCGCAAGCCGGCTCCCTCCCCCCCCTTCTGCTCGTCGGATGCGGGCAGATGGGCGGGGCCATGCTGACCGGCTGGCTGGCGGACGGGCTCGCCCCGTCCGTCATCCTCGACCGCCACCGCGACGATATCCCGGCCCCGCACCGCGTGGTCCGGCAGGCCTCCGACCTGCCGGACGATTTCGCTCCGGCGCTGGTCATCCTGGCGACGAAACCGCAGAAGGCGGCCGATATCCTGCCCTCCATCGCGCGTTTCGCCCGCCATGCGCCGGTTCTGTCGGTCATGGCGGGCAAGACGGTCGGCGGCCTGACCGCAGCCCTCGCGGCAGCCGGCACCCCGAGCGCCACCGTCATCCGCGCCATGCCCAACACCCCCAGCGCGGTCGGCCAGGGCATGACCGTCTGCTTTGCACCACCTTCCGCGACCGAGGCCGACCGGGCCCTGTGCACGCGCCTTCTCTCGGCGGTCGGCGACGTGGCCTGGGTGGATGACGAGGCACAGATCGACGCCGTCACCGCCGTCTCGGGCAGCGGCCCGGCCTATGTCTTCCTTCTGGCCGAACTGATGGAACAGGCCGGCATCGCCCAGGGCCTGCCCGCCGACCTGGCCCGGCGAATCGCCCGGCGCACCGTCTCGGGCGCCGGCGCGCTGATGGAACAGTCGGGCCTCGACGCGGCGGACCTCCGCCGCCGCGTCACCAGCCCCGGCGGCACCACCCAGCAGGCGCTGGATATCCTGATGGCCCCCCCGGCCTGGCCGGCAACGATGGAGCAGGCCGTCGCCGCCGCAGCCCGCCGCGCGCGCGAACTTGCATCCTGACCGATGAACTTGCACGCGGTTGCGCCGTAATTTAACCGCAATACAAACCAAGCCTTCCGGATCGGCCGGATCGGGCCACAGACCAGATGACCGTCAGAAAGCTTATGGATAACGATCAGTTCGACGATGCCCTGCTTCGCGCCGCCATGGAGCGTGCCGCACTTTACGGTTGGGGACGGCTGACCGTCGTCGACGCCGCGCGCGACGCCGGCGTTCCGCTGGACGAGGCCCGGCGCCGCTTTCCGGTCAAGACCGCCATCCTGCTGAAGCTGGGCCGCCTGGCCGACGAATCGGCCCTGGTCGATGACGGCAGCACCGGCGACGTGCGGGAACGGCTGTTCGACGTGCTGATGCGCCGCTTCGACGTCCTGCAGCAATATCGCGAGGGCGTGCGCGCGGTCATGCGCGCCCTGCCGTTCGACCCCGCGCTGGCCCTGTTCCTGGGCGCCACGACGGCAGAGAGCATGCGCTGGATGGCGGGCGCCGCCGGCCTCGACATCTCAGGCCCCCTCGGCGCCCTGCGCCTCCAGGGCCTGATCGGCGTCTGGGCCTACACGATGCGGGCGTGGAAACGCGACGACAGCGAGGACATGTCCCGCACCATGGCGGCCCTCGACCAGGCTCTGGACCGCGCCGGCCGCCTGGGCACGATGCTGACGCGGCGCGGCACCGCCACGCCGGAGGTCGAACAGGCCGTGGAGCCGATCGATCCGTCGATCGACCTGCCGCTCGACCCCCTGCCCGACCAACTCTGACCGCCCGGCACAGAACCCCCTTTACGCGGCCCCGTCCTTCCCTCTAGAAGGGCGTGGCCGACGCGATCCGGTCCAGTGGGGCGTAGCCAAGTGGTAAGGCAGCGGATTTTGATTCCGCCATTCGGAGGTTCGAGTCCTCCCGCCCCAGCCAGGCCGACAATCCGATGACACCGCTCCCCCTCGACAGAAGAGACGCGGGCCGACAGGCCATGCCGCCCCACCGGCGTCACGCACCCTTTTCATATTGATTTCGAAAAGAAGCACGGTAATAGAAGCACGGTAATGAAGATTTTCATTACCCGATCGCATCGTCATCCGACACGCACAGCCCATCCGCAACGGGCAGCCAGTGGCCCCGAATATCAGAATTTCGCGATCAGGAAGACAGGGGCCCGAGATTTCCGGCCTCGACCCTGACGGACCGAACGCACAGCCTTTTCCGGCACTGATAACGCGACAATCGCGTCGATACCGGCCATCCGAAGAACGGAAGCGGCACGCTCCCTCCGACCTAACAGAGAAAGCGGATCTTTCCACACCCGTCCCACGGGCGTGCGCCACGGCCGCCAGGCGGCCGTGGCAACGGGCGTGTCAGACCGCCTTCTTCAGGTTCGGACTGGCCTTGAAACGAACGGTCTTGCCGGCCTTCACCTTCACGGGCTCGCCGGTGCGGGGGTTCAGCGCCTTGCGCGCCTTGGTCTTCTTGACCGTGAACGTCCCGAAAGACGGCAGGGTGAAACCGCCTTCCTTCTTCAGTTCCTTGACGATCGCGGTGATCAGGTCGGACGCGGCCTGGTTGGCGGCGACCCCCGTGCAATCGATCGAATCCTGAATGACGGCTGCAATGAAGGCTTTGCTCATGTGTTCTCTCTTCTCCTGCCAGGTCCTGGAAATACAGTCGCGACGGGCCGGACCGCAGCGACGCTCCGAAACAGCGGTCGCGGCTTTTAGCGCGCTGTTAAATCTTATGCCACAAAATTCTTCGATGCATGGAGATTCTTGCTGACATGAACAGCGAAATAGCCACCCCTTCCCGAAACTGCCCGATTTCGCGGAAAACTGGACAAGCGGCGATAAAAGATAACGGACCCGCACCGCTTTTTGCCCGATGACCCGGCCCCGCATCACCTGCCTGTTCGCCCAGTACCATCCGGCAGGCCTGCTGCCCCCACATGTCCGCCATTACCTGGGCGAACTCGCCGCCAGCGGCATGACGGTCCATCTTGCGCTCTCGGGCGTCCGCACCCTGTCGTCCGACATCGCCCGCTTCTGCACCGCTCGCGGCATCGTTCCGCATCTGCGCCCCAATCGCGGCATGGATTTCGGGGCATGGCAGGATCTCCTGGCGGCCGGCTGCGCCCAGGGCGCCGATCGGGTCGTGCTTGCCAATGACAGCGTCTTCGGCCCGCTGCATCCGCTGGCCCCGATCCTGGAGCGGATGATGGCACGTCCCGCCGATGTCTGGGGCCTGGTCGAATCCCGCGCACCGGTCTGGCACCTGCAATCATGGTTCCTGTGCTTCGGCGCCGACGCGCTCGCCCACCCGGCGATCCGCCGCGTCCTGGCCCAGCCCTTTGCCGAGATGACCAAACAGGAAATCATCCTGCACGGCGAACTGGGCCTGGGGACTGCCATCCGCGCGGCTGGCCTGCGCGCCGCCGCGGCCTGGGCCGACACGGCACGGGGGCCGCGCCGCCTCGTTCCCGCCAACCCGATGCATGTCGACTGGCTGTCGATCGCGCGCTCGCCCGACACCCCCTTCATCAAGGTCGAACTCCTGCGCGACAATCCATGCGGAATCGGCTGGACCGGAGCGTGGCGCGATCTGCTGGCGACGCGCGATCATTTTCCGGCCGCGTGGATCGACGACGCCTTGCGCGGCCGGCCCGCAGGCACCTGCGTGGCCGGATGGAAGAGCCGCCTGCTGTTCCTGCTGATCAGCCGCGACCGGCCGGCAATCCTGCGGGCCATGACCCGGCGACGCCCTGCAACAGTTCCAGCAATGTCGCCGCCTGCTGTTGCCAGGTAACAAGCTGGCTCTTGCAGGGATTGACATGGCCCACCAGCCGGTCCGGCCGGTCCAGAAGCGCCGTCACGGCCGCCACCAGTTCCCCCGGCTCGGCCGCCAGCCCGATCAGCGTGCCGTTCACGCCCGCCACGATATCCTCCGCCTGCCCGCCCGGCGCCGACGCAATCACCCACACATCGCGGGCCAGGGCCTCGCGCACCGTCAGGCCATAGCTCTCGGGCCAGCCGGACGGAAACAGCAAGATGTCGATCGAATCGAAAAAGGCATCGATCGTGCGGTAATCATAGGCCGGCACCACCTCGACCGTGCCCCGCGTCCGCCAGTCGCCGACATCGATCGTCTTCATGCCCAGCATTGTCTTGTTGTCGACCAGCCGCAGACTCCAGTCCCCCCGCTCTAGCGCCTCGAACGCCGCACGCACCAGCGGATAGCCCTTCACCGCCTCCACACCTCCGACATAACCGAAGCGCAACGGCACCCCCTCCGGGCGGCGCGCCCGGCGCGTGACAGGCCAGCGAAACCCGTTGCGATGCACAACGATCCGCGCCGGATCGACACCATTGGCCAGATGCAGATCGCGATGCGCGACGCTCGGACTGAGCAGCAGCGCCGCATCGCGCAGCGCGGCCCCCGCCAGCACCGCGCGATCCTCCAGATGGCGCGCCTCGGGGCAGCAGCGCCGGCAGGCCCGCAGGTCGATCCGCTTCTGCCCGCAGAAACGCCCATCCCTGCGCACCATGAACTGCCGCTCGCACACCCACCACGCATCATGCAGCGTGATGACATAGGGGATGCCCCGCGCCCTGCACACGTCGACCAGCCCCACCCCGAGCCCCTGCGTCGCATGCAGATGCACCACATCGGGACGAAACGCCGCCACATGCTGTTCGAACAGTACCGTGGCGGCAGGATGATGAAACATTATGATCGGGTCGGCCGTGGCAGGCAGATCGACCGCCACCACGGGCACGCCGCCATGGGTATAGCGCATCGCGGCGGCCGGCCGGTCCGGATCGTGTGCGTCCCCCGGGCGCGTGGTAAAGACCGACAGCTCGGCCCGCCCGCTGGCCCGCAACCGCTCGACCATCTCCACGGCGACATGCGTGGCCCCACCGAAAGCCCTTGGCGGGTAATAGACATTCACGCACAGGACCCTCAGCCGCCCATCCCGCACGACGGGCGGCGGCGCACCGAACACCGCCCGCACCTGCGTCTCGGCCACCAGCGCGGGGGCATAGCGCACCGCGACATCGGCGCGCGCGCGCTCCCCCATGGCGCGCCGCAGCGCCCCATCCGCCGCCAGGACCAGCAACGCGCGCGTCCACGCCGCGTCGGTCGCGGCCAACAACCCGGTCTGCCCATCGACGATCACATCGGCAAACGCCCGCCGGGGCGAACAGACCAGCGGCACACCCACGGCAGCCGCTTCCAGATATTTGATATTGCTCTTGGCATCATTGAAGACGCTGTCTTCCAGCGGCGCAATCGCAATATCTGCCCGCGCCATCAACGCCAGATATTCCGCATAGGGCCGGCCGGGCAGAACCACCACCCGCTCTCCCATCGCAAGCAGGCAAGGAGGTAATGCCAGCTCTCCCACAATCCACAGGACCAGCCGCGCATCTTCCGCCATCGCCGCAACCAGCCCAGGCGCCGCCATCAGAAAATCGGCATCATGCGTGCGCGTCCCCGACCCGTAGATCACGATGACGGGCGCTCCCTCATCGTCGACACGCGGCGACCGGGACGCAAGAACAGCTCCCGCCGCATCCAGCGTTTCCGCATCCAGCGCATTGTCGATCACCGCGACGTCCGCCACGCCGGCATCCCGCATCGCCTGTGCCAGGACGGGCGTGGACGCAATGCCTCGGCCACACCCCAGCATGCAGGCACGAAACAACCCTGCCCCGAACAGCAGCCGCCCGCGCTCCTGCTTCGACAGCATCGCAAGATTGCCGTTCCGGGCATAAAGATCCCGATCGAAGATCAGGTCGTCGACTTCCCACCAGCTCGGAACGGCCAGCCGGCGCACCTCGTCCAGCATCCCCTGCACCGATGCAAAGGCCGGCACGCGATAGAACACCACGCCGGTACAGAATTGCAGCGCACCAAGCGCCTCTTCCGTATGGCGCCAATCCACCACCCGGCAGTCCCAGCCCAGCATCCGCATCTGCTCGACCCGCTGCCAGACACGATATTTCGCACATTGGGACAGGCTGAGTTCCGCAATGACCAGGATCATGGGCGTCCAGCCGGCCGGCGCTACCGGCAGGGCCTCGTCGCCCCCCCGCGCCCCACCTGGAGAGGCAATCTCCCCACGCGGAAAAACAGCCCGCCCGACATAGGCCAGGGCCGGCCCAACTCCGTCACGCCCGATCCTGGCCCACAGGCGCACCGTCGCTTCCGTCAACGGCCGGCCGAACGGATCGCGCCCCCGCATCACCGCACGGACCATCCGCGCCACACGCAGAAAACGACCGGACAGCGCCCGGTCCTGCACCGCCATCAGGTGGCGCAACTGGTCCAGTTCCGCCCGCAGATCCGCCGCGCGCGCGGCCTGCAACCGCACCCCGGCCTGCTCGAGGGCAGTGTCGCCGGAAAAAGGCAGGCCGGAGGCGGAACCGTCCATGCGCCGCGATCAGCTCAGGGTAAAATCGCTGGCCTTCAGGTCCGTAACCCCGACGAACGTGATCCGCGTGCTGTCGTTCAGCTGGATCGTGCTGTTGCCGCCCGAAACGGTGGCGGCGGACAGCACCCCCTGCAATCCGTTGCCGTTCTGGTAGCCATATTGATACAGCGCGACCATGTTCCCCGCCGCACTGCCGAAATCGGTGATGACATTGTCCCCACCGCTGCTGGCCCCCTTGGTAAAGGCGAACAGATTGTCGCCGCCACCACCCGTCATCGTCGCGCTGCCGGTGCCGCCCACCAGCGTATCGTTGCCCGTCCCGCCGACAAAGGTCACGCTGCCGCCATCCGCAAAGGCATGCAGCGGGTTGCTTGCCAGCGCGCCGTCCAGGGTCTCGTTCCCCGTATTGGCCACGAACAGGGTGGGGCCGGAGGCCCCCAGCGTCATGGTCAGCCCGGCCGCGCCGAAGATGGTGGATTGCCCCGCCACCACGCTCGTCATGCCCGTGCCGTTCAGGAAGGTCAGGCTGCCGGTCACGCTGATCGTATTGCCGACACCTTGGGAAACCTCAAGATCTCCGGCGGCGGAAATCGTATCCGATACCGCACCGCTGATCGTGCCCGACGCCCCGGTAAACGCCACCTGGTCCTGCGCCCCGCCCGACACGGTGCTGCCGCCCCCCACCGAGACGATGCTGCGCGCGGCATTGTCGACGACGGTCGCATTCTCTCCCAGCAGGACCAGCGAACTCCCGGCATTGATCGTCACCGACTGCGTGCCGAGCGTGCCGATAATGGTATCCGTCCCCATCGAATCGACGGAATTCGTTCCATTGCCAAGGAAGATCCGGTTCTGCCCGCTTCCGGCATCGACGGTATCGCTGCCGCCATCGGTCACGACCAGATCGTTGCCCGCGCCCATGTCGATGGTAAAATTGCCGCTACCACCGATAAAGACATTGTCGCCGGCCGTCGCCAGAAAGCTCCCCCCGGCCGCTCCGCCCAGAAAGGTCGTGCCCCCCAGCGTGCCGGAGATCGCATCCACCGGCGTCGTGACCTCATGCGCATCGATGGCCACCGGCACCGTCAGCACGGCATCCGACGCACCCGAAAGCGCACCGGCCACGATGTTGACGTAAGCCCCATCCAGCGCATAGGCGCCGCCGACCGTGATCATCCCGACCGAACTGCCGACACTGGCCGAGTTGAACCCGTTCTGCAGGGTGGAAAAATTCTTTCCCGCGGCGCTCTCCCGCAGGGTCTTCGCATAGGCATTGGCCAGGGCAAGCGTATCGCCGCCATCGACCGTCACGTTCACGTTGGTGCCCGTGGCACCCATCACGGTTACAATCGCCACAGCCCGCTCCCCGACATTGCCTGGCCGGACGACGACATGCCATCAGCCATTACGCACCGATCCGGAGCCGCATCGCATGACGATGCCCGCCCGGAATGACGGAACCATGTAAGCGTGGAGACCTTCCCAAAATATTAACATCCTGTCGTGCAGGATCGAAAAATCGTCGATCACCGCAAGAGGGACGCGCGACATTCCGATGGACGCAGACGACTGGCACCCCCTCCTCCACCCGCTGCCGGGCGGCCCCGAACTGCTGGGATGCGACGCGCTCGATCCCTATTTCGTCGCCCCTCCCGATCTGGACCCCGATCCCGCCATCACGATGGTGCTACCCTTCCTGGGCTGGATCGTCACCCTCGCCCGCCCACACCATGTCGGCCTGTTCCCCGACCGCCCCGCAATGCGCGCCTTCCTGCACGACCAGGCCCACCGCCTGCGCCTGCCCCTGACGATCCACACCACCCCGACACGAATGCTTCGGGGCACCTGCGACCTGCTATGGCTGGCCCTTCCCCCGACAGGCACGGGCGACCACACGCCGGCCCATCTGGTCCCGCTTCTGTCACCGCACGGCGCAATCCTGCTGTACGGGCTGGATCACACAGCCGACCAGCACGACGCATGGTCCCGCTGGCTGGCCGAGGTCCCCGCGGCAACCCTGCCCCTGGGCCGGGGGCTGACACTGGCCCTGCCCGCCCCGACACCGGCCACCGGGCGCGCCAACCCTCTCGCCGCGCTGTGCAGCGCGCTGGGCCCGAGCGGAGGGGACAGCGTGGCCGCCAACCTGGCCAACCGCTTCGCCGCCATCGGCACGCATTGGGCAACCCGGCGCACGCTCGCCGATACCCGGGCCGAACTGGCACAGACCCGCGCCGCCCTCAGCCGCGCCCGGCTGGACACGATGGAATTGCGGCTGGAACGAAACCAGCGCGCGGCACCCGCCGCCACACCGCCCACCAACCCCGCCACAACACCAGCCGCCCCGGCACCCACCCCCACACCTACTCTGCGGGCCCGGCTGGCCCGCCTGCTGGTACGCCGCCACACCCTACAGGCGGAACCACCCCCGCCCGCACCCCCACGCGCCCGCCTCCCCATCCGCACGGTGCTGTTCATCTCCGGCGAGCCGGCAACCCCGGGAACGGTCTATCGCGTCGACCGCAACGCAGCCGCCTGCCGCCAGGCCGGCTACGACACCCGATCCCGCGACTGCGCCGCCATCACCCCCGACGACATGCTCTGGGCCGACCTGGTCGTGCTGTGGCGCGTGGAATATAGCGGCCATGTCGACACGCTGATCCGCATGGCGCGCGCCCGCGGCGCCCTGCTGGCCTTCGACGCCGACGATCTCGTGTTCGAGCCCGAACTGGCCCGGACCGACCTGATCGACGGCATCCGCAGCAGCCCTGCCCCCGTGGCGCGGATCGAGCGCATGTACGACGACATGCAGCGCACGCTCCAGCGCTGCGACCTCGGCATCGCCACCACGCAGGCCCTGGGCGACCGGATGCGCCCCTTCACCCCGCTGACGGCAATCCTGCCGAACATCCACGACCAGTCCACGCTGAAACGCTCCCGCCACGCCGCCCGCCGCCGCGCGGCCACGCCGCCCGACGGGCTGGTGCGGATCGGCTACGCCACCGGGTCGCGCACCCACCAGCGCGATTTCGCCCGCGTCCTGCCGGGCCTGCTGGCGGTCATGGCGCAGCGACCCGAGGTCCGGCTGGTCCTGTTCCGCGAACCGGGCGGCGGCCGCCCGCTGCTGCTGACCGAGGAATTCCCCACCCTGCACGCAAACGCGGCCCGGATCGAATGGCGCGACATGGTGAACCTGGACGCCCTGCCCGACGAACTGGCCCGGCTGGACATCGCGATCGCACCGCTGGAAACCGGCAATCCGTTCTGCGAGGCCAAGAGCGAACTGAAATTCTTCGAGGCCGCGCTGGCCGGCGTCTGCACCGTCGCCTCCCCCACCGCCCCCTTCCGCGCGGCGATCCGCGACGGCGTCACCGGCCTGCTGGCCGACAGCGACGCGGAATGGGCAGAGGCGCTGCTCCGGCTGGTGGACGATCCCCCCCTGCGCGCCCGCATGGCCCGCGACGCGCTGCATACGGTCCTGTGGGAATACGGCCCCCAACGCCAGGCCGCCCTCATGGAGCTGACGATCAAGGGCCTGGCAGGCGGCCCCATCACCGCGCAGGCCGGCGCTCTGGCGCTGGCACAGGGCAGCGCCCGCGTCCGCGCGGTGCCGACCATCCACGACAGCGAGACGCTGCTGCATCAGGACCAGTTGCAGGACGCGGCGGTCAGCATCGTCATCACCGCCTGGCAATATGCCGACCACATTATCGAGGCCCTGGACTCGGTCCGCCGCCAGACGCTCGCACCGCTGGACCTGATCGTGGTCGACGACGCCTCGACCGACGACACGGTGGCCTTGGTCAGCGGGTGGATGGCCCGGCACGGCGACCGCTTCAACCGCCTGCTGCTGCTGCGCGCGTGCTGCAATGCCGGGCTGGGCGGCGCGCGCAATATCGGCATGGCCGCCGCCGAAACCCGCTATGTCATGCAGCTCGATGCCGACAACCGCCTGCTGCCCGATGCCTGCGCCCGCTTGCTGGATGCCATCCAGCGCGACGATGCCGGCTTCGCCTACCCGATCATCCGCCGCTTCGGCCGGGCCGACGGCGTGATGGGCGATCTCCCGTGGCACCCGGGGCGGCTGGTCGGCGGCAATGTCGTCGATGCCATGGCGATGGTGGCCAAATGGGCCTGGGCGGCGGCCGGCGGCTATTACGTGCGCCGCGACGCGATGGGGTGGGAGGATTACGATCTGTGGTGCACCCTGGCCGAGCTGGGCATCGCCGGCACGCACGTCCCCGAGATCCTGGCCGAATACCGCGTCCACAACGCCGCCATGACCGACAGCGTCACCGAACGGACGACCCACAAGCAGCGCGTGGTCGCATGGCTGCGCGCCCGCCATCCCTGGATACGCCTGACCGCGCCGGATGCGAGAAACCGCGCATGAGCAGAGGCCCCCAGCGGGAATCCAGCCCTCCGCCGCCAGAATTGTCTGCGTATCCGGGCTTCGCCCGTGCTAGAAGCACACCGACGATGATCCTGCCCTCGCGATCGAGAGCCCGGAAACTTCGCCGTGCCGCGTCAGGAAGAGGTTTTCGCCCCGCGAACCTCTGACAGTGGGGAGGCAATCGGTTATGTCGGAACCCGCTCCCAGCACGGCAGACAATCTCACCCTGGCCCTCGTGGCTGCCTCCAATACCCCCGTCCTGCTGCTCGACGGCCATCTGGCGGTGATTTCCGCCAGCGGGTGCTTCTGCAATGCCTTCGGCCTCGACCCCGCAAAGGTGGTCGGCCACCCCCTGGTGTCGCTGGGACAGGGCGAATGGAACGTGCCGCAGCTCGCCTCCCTGCTGGCGGCAACGGCATCGGGCCGCGCCGCCGTCGATGCCTACGAGATGGACCTCAGGCGCCAGGGGCAGGAAACCCGCCGCCTCGTCTTCCACATCCGCAATCTCGACTATGGCGATCCCGGGAATATCCGCCTGATGGTCGCGGTCACGGACATCACCGACGCACGCCTGGCGGAACGACACAGGCAGGCCATGCTTCGCGAAAAGGAAATCCTGCTCCAGGAATTGCAGCATCGCGTCGCCAACAGCCTCCAGATCATCGCAAGCGTCCTCATGCAGAGCGCCCGCCGCGTGCAGTCCGAGGAAAGCCGGACCCATCTACGCGACGCGCATCACCGGGTGATGTCCATAGCTGCCCTGCAAAAACAGCTGGCCGCATCGGGCGATACCCATGTGGAACTGCAGACCTATTTCACCGATCTGTGCCGAAGCATCGGCGCCTCGATGATCCAGGACCCGGACGAGATCTCCCTGATCGTCGACGCCGATCCCGACACCACCAGCGCCGACATCTCGGTCAGCCTGGGCCTGATCGTCACCGAACTCGTGATCAACGCGCTCAAACATGCGTTTCCCGATCAGCGAAAGGGCACGATCCGGGTCGGCTACCGGTCAGGCCCGTCGGGCTGGACACTCTCGGTCGCCGATGACGGCATCGGCATGCTCCCCCTTTCGGCAAAGCGGGTAGTCGGACTGGGCACCAACATCATCAAGGCCCTGGCCCGGCATCTCGACGCCACGCTCGACATCGTCGATGCCGCGCCCGGCACCCGCATCGTCATCACCCACCCGTCCCCCACGCCCGGCGCCCCCTCATGACCGACAGGGCGCGGCGGTAACACGTCACGGCCCGTACAACTGCCTCTCCAGCGGGTGATCCTTCGCCCGCATCACGCGCCCATAGGCGCGGGTCCCGAATGCGTCGGCATACCGGTCGCCCGCCCATACGATCTTGCCGCCGATCATCACGCTCCGCACCACACCGCATGGACGATTGACGACCTGCCGGCACCCAAGCTGGCTCCGATGGACGAAATGATATGTCTCTTCCGGATTCCACCGTTCCAGCGCCACAGGATCGATGACGCAGAGATCCGCCTGCGCGCCCACCCGCGCCAGCCCTGCATGGATGCCGAAAAAATCCGCCGGAAGCCCGGTCAGCCGATGCACGGCACGGGCCACCTGCCGCAACCCGTCCCGCTGCGCGATCTTCAGCGTCCGCAGGTTGCCGTCATAAAATCCGATATTGGCCAGATGGGCACCGCTATCGTTGAATCCCGGCAAGGTCTGGTCGTGAAACAGCAATCTCCCCAGCGTCGCCGGATTGCGGTTGGCAATGGTCGTCTCCCAGCGCAGGTCCGTATCCCATTCGCGCAGCAGATGCAGCAGAAAGGCCGCATCGTCCCCGATCGGGTCGGGAAAGCCCGAGAAGAAGCCCGCCTCGGCATCACGGGCATGCGGAAAGCGGCCATTGGCCGCTTGGAAGGCCAGAAGCCGGCGATAGGGCGCCTCGAGGCTTTCCCCCACCCAGTGCGGCAGCGGGCATTCGGCAACCACCATGTCGTCCAGCCGCCGGCTCAGCACGATCTTCTCGCAGCGCAGGTGCCGCCGCAGCCGGTCCACCGACCACCCGCCCTTCCCCCCAAGCCACATCTTGCGAAAGGATGCGACCCATGCGGGATCGTTCAGGATCCGCATCCGCCCATCCCGGTCCTCCAGCTCCCGTTCATTGAGCGCCCGGAACGCCGGAATTTCGTCCGCCAGCGGGTTGATGGCCCCGTCACTCCAGATCCGGAAAGACGACGACAGGGCCTGGAACCGCAGCATCCCCTTAAACAGCCGGGAGTTCAGGATCGAGGAGAGCAGCAGGCAGAGATGCATGGCCGACCGGCTGGTCTGCAGGTCAAGCGCCGCCAGCACGGTCGTCCTGAGCGGCCGTCCGTAAAGACGGCCGCTGGTCAGCATGAAACTGCGGACAGCAGCCAGGATATCGTCCTTGGCGGGCGTCGCCTGCCAGACCCGGCCATGACGGCGCACGATCTCCGTCAGCCGCGCCAGTTCTCGAAAACCCGCATATTGCGTCGGGATTCTTTTCTTCTTGTTCGGCGCGTTCGCAAGAAAGTGAAACGGCAGCGCATCCGTCGAAAACCCCGCATAGCCCTGCGCCATCCCCGCTTCCAGCAACTGCTCCATCCGGTCCAGCTCCTGCGGCGCAGGCGGCCCGGCCACCGACCCGTTCAGGCCCATGACCTCGATCCGGAGCATGGAATGCGGAATCATCGGCACGACATTGGGGCCGAGGGGAAGACTCTCCAGATGATCGAGATATCCCTGCGAATCCGTCCATGTGCAGGCATCCGCCACCCGGCGCAGCACGGGCTTGGGCATGTTCTCGACCCGCGCGAAGCAATCCACGATCGGGTCTTCCCCCTCGCGGCGCTGATGGCCATAGGCCACGCCGATCGAGCAATTGCTCATCACGACCGTCGTGGTGCCGTGGCGCACTACTTCCGGCAATTCGGGAGCCAGTTCCACTTCCAGATCGAGATGCGTGTGGATATCCAGCAGCCCCGGCATCAGCCACAACCCACGGCAATCGATCTCGACAGTATCAGGATCGACCTCAAGATGCGGCCCGACGGCGGCGATCCTGCCATCCTTCACCGCCAGATCGGAAAGAACCGGATCCGCCCCGGACCCATCGAAAAAAACGCCGTTGCGATAAACGAAATCTGCCATACGCGTCTCCAGAGGCGAGCCCCGGACACACAAAGGGACCATATCACCGGACAAGATGCATGCGCAGCCGCTCCGCCTGTCTGGTCATAACAACACGGTACCAGACAAGTTCCAGACAATCTGCCGCGAATGCCATTCCACCATGGCAACAAATCAAGAAAAAATCAATCAACTCGTTCTTTGAACAGTATTACCGAAAAATGAATCGCAATCGCATCGGCAAAACATCCCCCCGGATACTCCCCCAGACCGCGCCCATGATAAAAAAACGAATAAAAGTCCTTTTGCTTCTTTTTCTTCAGAAAAAGAAGCCCCTATCACTTCCGCGGCACATTCCGCTCCAGCTCATCCAGCCAAAGCCGCGCATTCCCGTCCGAAGGCGCCCGCCAGTCGCCACGCGGCGACAACGCGCCCCCTGCCACCACTTTCGGCCCATTGGGCACCGCCGAACGCTTGAACTGGCTGAACCCGAAAAAACGGCTGAGGAAGACCGACAGCCAATGCCGGATGGCGGGCAGGTCATAGGCCACCCGCCGATCCGCCGGAAAGCCCGGGGGCCAGTCCCCCACCGCCGGATCGCGCCAGGCGATCTCGGCCAGATAGGCAATGCGCGAGGGCCGGAACCCATGGCGCAGCACATGGTACAGCGTAAAATCCTGCAACGCGTAAGGCCCGATCTTCTCCTCGGTGCTCTGCAGGGCCTGGTCCGCACCGGCCGGGATCAGTTCCGGCGAAATCTCGGTCTCCAGGATCGCCTCCAGCACCCGCGCGGCCTCGTCCTCCACCCGGTGCGAAGAAACGACCCAGCGGATCAGATGCTGGATCAGCGTCTTGGGCAGCCCCGCATTGACGTTGTAGTGCGACATCTGGTCGCCGACGCCATAGGTGCACCAGCCCAGCGCCAGCTCCGACAGATCGCCGGTGCCGATCACGATGCCGCCATGCTGGTTGGCCAGCCGGAACAGGAAGTCGGTCCGCAGCCCGGCCTGCACGTTCTCGAACGTCACGTCGTATTGCGGCACGCCACTGGCAAAGGGGTGGCCCATCTGCTCCAGCATCATCCGCGCGGTGGGGCGGATATCCAGCTCGGCCGCCGCAACCCCCAGCGCGCGCATCAGCGCCATGGCGTTGGACTGGGTGCCGGGGCTGGTCCCGAAGCCGGGCATGGTATAGGCCAGCACCGCATCGCGCCCCAGCCCCAGTTCGTCGGCGGCCCGGATCGCCACCAGCAGCGCCTGGGTGGAATCCAGCCCGCCGGATACGCCGATGACCATGCGGCGCGCCCTGGTGGCCTGCAGCCGCTGCTTCAGCGCCGAAACCTGGATCGTCCAGGCCTCGAAGCAATCCTGCTCCAGCCGCGCCGGGTCGCTGGGCACGAAGGGAAAGCGCTCGACCCGGCGCAACAGGCCCAGATCGCCCGGCGGGGGCGCCAGCGCAAAGCCGATCCGCCGCCATGCCCCGCCCTGCCGCGCGGCGCGGCAATCGGCGAACGTCCCCATGCGGGCCCGTTCCTGCCGCAGCAGGTCCAGGTCCACATCCGCCACCGCCCGGTGCGGACCCTGCGGAAACCGCATTGTCTCCGCCAGCAGCGCACCGTTTTCATAAATCGCAACCTGCCCGTCCCAGGCCAGGTCGGTGGTCGATTCCCCTTCCCCCGCCGCCGCATAGACATAGGCACACAGCGCACGCATCGATTGCGAGCGGCAGAGCAGGTCGCGCTGGTCGGCCTTGCCGACCGTGATGTCGCTGGCCGACAGGTTGGCGATCACCGTGGCGCCCGCCAGCGCCGCATCCGTGCTGGGGGGCGCGGGCACCCACACATCCTCGCAGATCTCGACGGCGATCACGAACCCGGGCAGATCCTCGGCCTCGAACAGCAGGTCGGTACCGAAGGGCGCCGTCTGTCCCGCGACATGGATCGTCTGGCCGCGTACACCCGCCCCGGCCACGAAATGCCGCGCCTCGTAGAATTCGCGGTAATTCGGCAGATAGCTCTTGGGCACCACGCCCAGCACGGTCCCGCGATGCAGCACCACGGCGCAATTGTACAGCGCATCGCCATGCCGCAGCGGCGCACCCGCCACCACCACCGGCATCATCCCGGCGGTCGCCTCCGCCAGGGCCGCCAGCGCGCTTCCCACGGCGTCCAGCAGCACATCCTGCTGGCGCAGATCGTCGATCGCGTAGCCCGACACGCCCAGTTCGGGAAAGACCGCCAGCGCCACGCCCTGCGCATCGCACGCGCGCACCATGTCGGCCATCCGCGCGACGTTGGCCGCCGGGTCGGCCAGCGCCACCGGCAGCGTACACCCCGCCACCCGTGCGAAACCCTGGCGATAGAGAGAGCGGAAATCCGGCACGATCCTGTCACCCGCCTGCTGGAAGTCCGGCCCCGACACGGGCACGGACAGGAAATCGCCCCATCGGGCACGCATGGCCCGAAGGCCCATCACAACCGCGCCATAACAGGTCGCAGCGCAGGAATCCGCCCCCGAAAACGCAACCCTGGGGACGGCCAGCTATTGAAGCCATGACGGACCACCCGGTCCAGACACATGAATCGGAGGATATCCCGATGGATCTCTTACGCTGGACGCTGATCTTCCTCGTCCTGGCCCTCCTGTCGGCGGCCCTCGGCTTCGGCGGATTCGCGGCCGACTTCGCCTATATCGGCAAGATCCTGTTCTTCATCTTCCTCGTGCTGTTCATCGTCGGCCTGGTCTTCGGCCGCGGGAGAGGCAGTACGCTATGACCGCCAGCACACAGGCCGCGTAAAGCCCGTCCATCGCGGCCATGGACAGCGGCAGCGCGCCGACCAGATAGGTCGGCGCGTCGCACGGTTTCGACGGGCGCAGCGGCATGGCGGCCAGACGCTCGGCAAAGGTACCGGCATGAAACACCGGCGCCCGGCATTCCGGCAGCGGGCTGGGCCACCAGCCCTGCTCCACCCCCACATGCACCGCCGACAGGCCACAGGCCGCCAGCATGACCGGAATGCCCAGCCACAGCATGGCCCGGGCCCCCTGCCCCCGCATCAGGGCGGCGAGCAGGCCCAGCACCGCCAGCACGCGCCAGGGCCAGCGCTCCCACAGGCACAGCCCGCACGGCACCTCGCCCAGCCCATGCTCGACCCAGGCCGCAATCCCCAGGGCCGCCAGCCCGGCCGCCGCCAGGACGATGCCGGGGCCGCGTCCCATGCCGGCGCCCCGCCGCGTCACGACGTCGCGACCGGGGTCGCCCCCACCGGCGGCGCCTCGTCCAGCGCCTGCAGGAAGTCCCGCGCCCAGAAGCCCGCCGTGGTCCGGCGCACATCCTCGTCCAGATGCGTCCAGCGCCGCTGGCGTTCCTCCAGCCCCATGGTCAGCGCCTGGTGCAGCGCATCGGCAATCTCGTCGGCATCGTACGGATTGACCAGCACCGCCTCGTCCATTTCCGGGGCCGCGCCCGCGAAATGCGACAGGACCAGCACCCCGGGGTCGGCCGCGTCCTGCGCCGCGACATATTCCTTCGCCACCAGGTTCATCCCGTCGCGCAGCGGCGTGATCAGCGCCACATCGGCCATGCGATAGAACCCGGCCAGGATGTCGCGGGCCACCGGCCGCGTCAGGTAGCGGATCGGCGTCCAGTCGAATTCGGCATAGGCCCCGTTGATCCGCCCCGTCAGCTCGTCGAGCTGATGCCGAAGCTGGCGATATTCCTCGACATCCCCGCGCGATACCGGCGCGACCTGCAGGAACGACACCTTGCCCCGATGCTCGGGATAACGGGCCATGAAGGCCTCGTACCCCCTGAAGCGTTCCGGCAGGCCCTTGGAATAATCCAGCCGGTCCACCCCCAGGATCAGCGCCGTCCCGCGCAGGCTGGCGCGCAGGCGGTCGGCCTCCTCGCGCCGGACGCTGGCCTCCGCCTGCTCGCGGAATTCATGCGGATCGATCCCGATCGGAAAGGCCCGCGCCCGCTCGGTCAGCCCGTTCAGGCGGAAGGCATGGTTCAGATTGTCCGCGTCCTCCTCGGTCTGCACCCCGATCAGGTCGTAGGCCTGCATGTCTTCCAGCAGCAGCCGCGCCCCCGGCATCGAGCGCACAAGGCTCCAGGGCGGGACGGGAATATGCAGGAAGAACCCGATCCGCCCCGTCACCCCCAGGTCGCGCAGCGCCTGGCCCAGCGGAAACAGGTGATAGTCATGGACCCAAATCACATCGTCCGGCCGCAACAGCGCGCGCAGGCTGCGCGCGAACATGGCATTGACCTCCAGATAGGTCTGCCAGTCGCGGCGGGAATAGCTCATCAGCCCGACACGGTAATGAAACAGCGGCCACAGGATGCCGTTCGAGAAATTCTGGTAGAATCCCTCATGCTGGCGCGCCGTCAGGTCGATCGTGGCATAGGTCACGCCATCGACCTCATCCATGCCCGTGACGGGGTCGCCCTCGAATTCCGACTGGTTCCCCGACCAGCCGAACCATAGCGAGGAGCCACCGCGCAGCGCGTCCTTCAGCCCCACGGTCAGGCCGCCCGCCGGTTGCAGGCGTTCGCGCGGCGAAGGCACCCGGTTCGATACGATAATCAGACGCCCCATGAATCGTCCCCTCCCGCCGCCAGCGTGGCCAGCCATGCCCGGAAGGCGGCAGGATCGGGGAAATCCCGCGGGATGCGGAACCCCGCCCCCCCCAGCGCCTCGGCCGCGCGGATCCCGTCCTCGTCCGTCACATCGTCACCGACAAAGATCGGATGCCGCCCGGCAAAGGGCGGCGACTGCATCAGCGCCGCCACCGCATGGCCCTTGTCCACCCCATGGGGCCGGATTTCCCACGCCATCTTGGCCATCTGGACATGAAAGCGCCCATGGGTCGACGCCACCCACGATTCCGCGGCCTCGCGCAGAATGTCCGCCACCTCGGGCGCGGCACGGTAATGCAGCACGAAGCCCGCCGGCTTGCGCTCGATCCGCACGCCGGGATGCTGCGCCGCCAGCGCCTCGGCGGCCGGCAGCCAGGTCGACGGCATCGGGGGCTGCTCGGTCCGCACGATCGGCCCGTCCGGCCGGTGCCGCACCGCCAGCCCATGCTCGCCCGCCACGGCAAAGGGCACGTCGCCGAGAAAATGATCGATCTGGTCCACCGCACGGCCCGAAATCACCGCCAGCGCATCGCCGCACTTCGCCCGCAGCCGCCGCAGCACGTCGGGCAAACCGGGGGAGACGACCACCGCTTCCGGCGTCGGCGCGATATCGACGAGCGTACCGTCGAAATCCAGCAAAAAGGCCGCCTCGGCGGGCGGAGGCATGAACCGGCCGGCCGGGCCGGCATAATCCGTCGGGCTCATGGGCATTCTGGACTCCTTGGGACCGAAGGCATGTCATTCATCCCGAACCGGTATCGGCGGGACAGGTTGCCTCCCACCCCCGTCAGGGGGGCAGGAGGGATTGCGGCTGGCCCGGCTGGGCCTGCGACGCCGGCACGGCCACCGACGCGGGCGGCGAGCGCGATGGCCCGGCCGTACCGTCGGCCCCGAAGGGAACCGGCGGCGGCAGCGGCATCGGCCGCCCCGTCGCCACCGGCGGCGCGGGTGCGGCAGGCGGCGGGGGTGGTACCGCCACAGGCCCGGACTCGTCGGGTGGCGAGAGCGAAAGCGGCGCCCCGCCGGGGGGCGGCACGGGGCGCGCTGCTGCCGGCGCCGGGGGCATGGCGGCAGGCTGGCCACCCGGCGGCACGATCAACGGCAGCGGCTGCGGCCCCGACGGTGTCGCAGCCGGGGCACCCACCCCCTGCGACCCCGCTCCCTGCGGACCCACCCCTTGCGGAACCGGCACCTGCACGCCCGCCGCCCGATCGCCCGGCCCGGCGGCTCCCGCCGCCAGGGCCGCCAGCGGCGGCGGCACCGGCGCCACCATGTCGCCCGCGCAGCCGATCAGGCGCACGGCATAGACCGGGTCCTGAAACACGCCCAGAAACGGCTCGCCCGCCAGCATCCATCCGTTAAAGCCGGGGCCCTCCTGCCGCGTGTCGCGCACCGCCAGCCACCCCGCCGCATCGGGCGTCAGCGTCGCCGGCCGGTCGCGGCACGCGCCGACATGGATCGTCAGCGCCCTGAAGGTCGCATCCTGCCCCACGGGAATGGTCAGCACCTGGACGCTGGAATCCAGCGTGTCCAGCACCCGCACGGTCGCCACGCTGCGCCCCTGCCAGGTATCGGTGGGATAGATCGCGGGCGGCGCCACAATCTGCTGCGCCCGGGCGGGACCGCCCCACGCCGCCAGCGCCAGCACGGCGGCCACGGGCACATGGAAAGCCACCGCCCGGCACGATGCCGGGCGGGACAGGCGCCGGTCGCGGCTCCTCACGATCTCGGGCTTCGCAGCGCGGCCGCGACCTCCATGATCAGGTGCCGCATGGCCTCCTCGTCGACGCCGATCAGCACCGCATCCTCGAACGTGTCGCGCATGACCTCGCAAAGCTCTGTATAATTCTCGGTCAGCACCCGAATCTTGTCCTGGCACGAAACCGGGCTGCCGTCGGACTGGCGCCAAATCGCGGGCGGCGGCGGAAGGGCGGCCTCGCTCATGGCAGGTCGCTTCCTCCGGAATGGTTGCCCGGGGGCGGCGCGCTTCCCGGGTTCGCGCGCTGCTGGTTGGCCTTGGTCATCGTATCCGTCACCGAGAAGATGAAGCGGCTGAGCAACTGCTCCAGGCTGATCGCACCCTGCGTCTCGGTGATCGCCCCGCCGGGCCGCAGCATCGCGTCGTTGCCCCCCGGCGACAGGGCGACATATTTGCCGCCCAGCAGGCTGTCGCTGGTGATGATGGCCGCGCTGTCGGTCGGCAGCCGGACATCGGGCCGGACGGTAAATGTCACCTGCGCCTTGAAATCGGACGGATTGACCCGCTCGTCGACTACCTGCCCTACCGTTACCCCGGCCAGCCGCACATCGGACCCGACGGCAAGCCCGTCGATATGGGCAAAGGACGCATGCAGCCGATAGCCGGTTTCATGCCGGCGCCCCTTGTCGACCACGGCAAGGGCCAGAAGCCCCCCCAGCAGTACAAGAACCCCGCACCCGGCGGCGAGTTCGGCCGAATTCCGGCTCATCCGGCCTGCAACCGCACTGACCATTCTGACTCTGTTCCCCATCTCACAGCACGGAGACTGCCTGAAAACGCAAGCCGCCGACAGCACCGATGCGCCTTTCGGCCCCCGGTCCTCACGGCCACCAGGGCCGCTCCCGACTCAGCTACGGACAGTTTTCAGCCGGCCCCTCGGCGGACCCTAACAGGTTCCGCCCGCCGTTTCACCCTTCGGGAACCCAGGCCTCGTAATCGCTGGTCGAGGCGGCACGGCGCCCGCCGCGATAATCGCTTCCGGGGGGGTGATAGGCATCCACCGTCCCGGTCCGGTTGCCCGGATACGGGATCTGCCACGGCTGGCGCGCGCTCTCGGGCAGGGGCGCCTCGTCGACATGGTGCAGCCACCCCCACCATTCGGGCGGCACGACCGACGCGTCCTCGCCCTTGTGGTAGATGACCCAGCGCTCATGCCGCGTCAGGCCGCCACCGGTACGATTCGCGGTGCGCGCCTCGTAATAGCATCGGCCATCGGCATCCTTGCCGACCAGCCGACCCTTGAACCTGGTGTAGATGCGGGTGCCGAGATTTGCCATGCGCCGAGGATAACTCTCTTTCCGGCGACCGGTCCACCCGCTGCGGCGCGACTCGCCCGTTCACAACTCCGGGATCGGGAACCCCCCGACTTATCCCCCATATCCACAATATACAGTGGTCTGTATAGTCCGGGACCCACCATATACGGCTTCCGCCCCGTCCCGAAGCGGGCCTAGAGTGAATGCCATGACAGCCCGAAGCCACTGGAACGGCGTGCGCATGCGTACCACGCAGGCCGCCGCGGACCCGGACGACGCCCCCCGCGCCGTCACCCTGCCCGCCGACTGGGACGACGAGGCCGCGGCAGCCCTGGCGCGCCTGGCCCCCGGCCGTGGTGCGGCCCGTCTGGCGACCGAGGCCGCGCGCTGGGTCGACGACGTGGCGGTGGGCCCCCTGGCCACGCAGGGCAGGTCGCTTTCCTGCCTGCTGATGCTGCGCCAGGCAGCCCCGACCGAGTCCCTGTGGACCGGCCAGCACGACCGGCGGCCCGGCTTCATCGTCAACCTGGCCGGCTTTGTGCAACCGGGCAGCGGCTTCCTGGCCGAGGATTTCGTGGCCGCCCTGCGCCTGCTCTGCCAGGTGCTGCGCGACGTGGCCGAACGCAAGGCGGCGCTCCGCAATGGCGAGCTCCCCTTCCCCGACCTCGCCCCCACGCCCGCACCCCGCGCGCGAAAGGCCAAGGCCGCCGCCGAGGCCCCGCCGATCGGCCCGGCACCGGTGGCGGGCGACCTGCTGCTGACCAATCTCGATGCCTGTCTGGCGGCGCTGGGGCTCGATTACGACAGCGACGCGGGCCGCGACGTGGCATGCAGCCTCGCCTCGCTGGCCACCTCGGTCGCCCATGCGGGCTGCGGGGCCGAAACCCTGCTGCTTCCCCCCGCCCGCAGCACCGTGCCGGGCCTTGCGGAAACCGCGCGCGCCGTCTGGCGCGACGCGGCGGTCGAAACCGACACCCCCCTGTCGCGGATCGAGACCGGTTTTTCCGCACCCGGCCCGATCGACGCGCTGCTGGGGGTGGAAGCCTGCGGCCTCGCCCCCATCTTCTCGCCCCTGCGGCCCGACGGGCGGCTGGCCGCCAGCACCCTGTCGCGCCTGACGGCCCGCGGCCTGACGCCCGAGGCCGCCTTCGCCGCCGCCCTGGCGGGCGAAAGCGTGCTGCCCCTGCCGGATATCGAGGCCCACAAGGCCATGCACCGCGCGCTGGCGGGCTTCGTCGACCGCATGCCGGCCCGCCCGGACCCGACCGCCATGCCGACCCTGCGCGCCCGGCTGGCGCTCGATCGCGGGGTGCGGCGCCACCTGCCGGCCCGTCACGGCGGCTTCACGCAGAAGGCCAGCGTCGGCGGTCACCGCCTGTTCCTGCGCACGGCGGAATATGAGGACGGATCGCTGGGCGAGGTCACGATCACCCCGGCGCGCGAAGGGCCGATGACGCGCGGCCTGCTCGACGCGCTGGGCCAGGCCGTCAGCATCGGCCTGCAATACGGCGCCCCGCTGAACGAATATGTCGATGCCTTCGCCTATACCCGCTTCGGCCCCGCCGGCACGGTCGAGGGCGATCCGGTCGCCTCGTACGCGACCTCGATGCTGGATTATGCGTTCCGGGCCTTGTCGGATGCGTATCTGGGCCACAAGCTGCCCGACGCGCCCCATCAGGACGACCTGACCGACATCCCGTCGCCGATGCTGCCGCTGGATTTCCCCGAGACGAAAGGGGACAATAGCACCCGGCGCGGCAGACTTCGCCTGGTCGGCTGAGGACAGGCCGCCCGTTTCGGACAAGGAGCCCAGTTCATGACCGACACCCCCGAAACCCGTCTCGACCGGCACGGCATCATCCTGCCCGTGCCGCCCGCCCCCGTCGCAACCTATGTCGCCACCGTGCTCAGCGGGTCGCTGCTGGTCGTCTCCGGCCAGTTGCCGCTGCTCGACGGCAAGCTGTTCGCCACCGGCAAGCTCGGCGCCGACGTGGCGGTCGAGGTCGGGGTCGAGGCCGCCCGCTACGCCATGATCAACGTCATCGCCCAGGTCCGCGCGGCGGTGGGCGACCTGTCGCGGGTGCGCCGCGTGGTGCGCCTCGGCGGTTTCATCTCCTGCGTACCCAGCTTCACCCAGCACGCCACGGTCATGAACGGCGCGTCCGACCTCGCGGTCGCGATCTTCGGCGATGCCGGCCTGCACGCGCGCTCGACCATCGGCGTCCCCTCCCTGCCGCTCGACGCCGCCGTCGAGGTCGAAGGCCTGTTCGAGATCGCCTGACCCAGGGCGGCACGGACATGACCGCCCTGACCCTCAGCCTGCATCCCGCCATCGCCGAGATTCCGGCGACGGAGTGGGATGCCTGCGCCGGTCCCGACAATCCGTTCGTCAGCCACGCCTTTCTCTCGGCGCTGGAAGATAGCGGGTCGACGGGCCCGCGCACCGGCTGGCTGCCCCAGCATGCCGCCATCCGCGACGCCGCCGGCCGCCTGCTGGCAGCCGCCCCGATGTACGGCAAGTCGCATTCCTACGGCGAATATGTCTTCGACCAGTCCTGGGCCCGCGCGCTGGAGCAGGCGGGCGGCGACTATTATCCCAAATTGCAGGTCGCGGTGCCGTTCTCGCCGGTACCCGGCCCCCGCCTGCTGGTGCGCGACGACGTGGCGGACAGGCCGGCCCTGCGCCAGGCCTTGGCCGGCGCCCTCCGCCAGGCGGGCGACGAACTGAGCGTCTCCTCGGTCCACGTCACCTTCTGCACCGAGGACGAATACGCGCTGCTGGGCGAATCTGGCTGGCTGCAACGGCTGGGCGTCCAGTTCCACTGGGACAATGGCGGCTATGCCGATTTCGACGATTTCCTGGCCACCCTCGCCTCGCGCAAGCGCAAGGCCCTGAAGCGCGAACGCCGCGACGCCAACCAGTGCGGCCTCACCTTCCGCACCGTGCAGGGCCGCGCGATCACCCCCGACCTGTGGGCGCATTTCTACCGGTTCTACACCGCGACCGTCGACCGCAAATGGGGCAGCGCCTATCTCACGCCCGAATTCTTCCCCCTGCTGTCGGGCCGGCTGGGCGACCGGGTGGTGCTGATGCTGGCCGAACGCGACGGCACCCCCGTGGCGGGCGCGCTCAACCTGATGGGCACCGATACGCTCTACGGCCGCAACTGGGGCTGCGACGGCGACTATCCGTTCCTGCATTTCGAGCTGTGCTATTACCGCGCCATCGATTTCGCCATCGCCCACGGGCTGCGCCGGGTCGAAGCCGGGGCCCAGGGCCAGCACAAGATCCAGCGCGGCTACCGCCCCACCCCCACCTATTCCGCCCACTGGATCGCCCATGCCGGCCTGCGCCGCGCCGTGGCCGATTTCGTGGTCCATGAGCGCGAGGCCATGCTGCACGAAATGGCGGAACTGGATGCGCAGTCGCCGTATCGCGCGGAGTGAAGGCGCTTCTTTTTTTCAAAAAAGAACGCCTGACTCTCCCAAAATTAAGAAACAGGCAAGCAACCTGAACAAGAGTTTAGGCAACGCTTCCCGCCCCCGACGTGTTTGCAACGGGAGGCGGCGGTTGCCGGAGGGGAAACCGTTACCTGCCAGTCCACGATTTTCCGCAGGAGCCACCCTCATGTCCCAGACCATTCCACCCCAGAGCCAGGACCATCAACCGGGCATCGAGCGCCTGCTGGTCCCGCAGGCGGAACATATCCGCGCCGATTATCGCGGCAGCGGCAAATTGCAGGGCCGCCGGGCGCTGATCACCGGCGGCGACAGCGGCATCGGTCGCGCCGCCGCCCTGCATTTCGCGCGCGAAGGCGCGGATGTCGCCATTCTTTACCTGGAAGAAACCGAAGACGCGCAGGAAACGATCCGCCTGGTGGAAGCCGAAGGCGTAAAAGGCCTGGCCATCGCGGGCGACGTATCCGACAGCACGGTCTGCGACGACGCGGTCGCCCGCACCGTCGCCGCTTTCGGCGGGCTGGACATCGTGGTGAACAATGCCGGCGTCCAATATGTCAGCGAAGACCTGACCGACATCACCAACGCGGTCTGGCAGCGCCATATGGACGTGAACATCAACGGCTATTTCTACATCGTGCGCGCGGCCCTGCCCCACCTGGGCAAGGGCAGCGCCATCATCAACACCTCGTCGATCAACGCCTTCGCCGGCAACACATCCCTGGTCGCCTATTCCACCACCAAGGCGGCCGAAATGGGCTTCACCCGCGCACTGGCCCTGCAACTTGCCGAAAAGGAAATCCGGGTCAACGCCGTCGCCCCCGGCCCGGTCTGGACCCCGCTGCAACCCGCAAGCTGGGGACCGGTCGATCCGCAGGCAGTGGCCGACCTGGGCAAGAAAACGCCGCTGGGCCGGATCGGCCAGCCGAGCGAACTGGGGCCGGCCTATGTCTACCTGGCCTCGCAGGACGCGTCCTATGTCACGGGCCAGACCGTCCACGTCAATGGCGGCATGATCGTCAATGGCTGAACCGCTTCCCTCGCTGATGCTGCCGGCTTCGAGCTGGCTGCGCGCGGCCACCCATCGTCGCTGGCTCGATCTCCAGGGCCAGCGCCTGCTGGATTTCTCCAAACCGTCGCGGGTCGATGCGGGGTTCGCCCCCCTGGGCGACGATGGCCGGCTGGTACCGGGCAAACCGGCCGACACGATCCTGACGGCGCGGATGACCCACGTCTACGCGGTCGCATCCGGCCGCGGCCTCCCCGGATGCGCCCCCCTGGCGGCCCACGGCGTCGCCAGCCTGCTGGGCCCGCTGCGCGACCAGAAGCATGGCGGCTGGTTCGAAGGCGCCGAACAGGACGGCAAAAGGCCGGGGGGCGGCCGCAAGCAGGCCTACCTGCACGCCTTCGTGGCCCTCGCCGCCTCCTCGGCGGTCCGGCAGCACATCCCGGGCGCGGACGGCCTGCTGGACGACGCGCTCGCCATATGGGACCGATATTTCTGGAGCGAGGAAGAAGGCGTCTTCCGCGAGAGCTTCGCGGAAGACTGGACGGACGGGGAAGCCTATCGCGGCGCGAACGCGAACATGCACTCCGTGGAGGCCTGCATGGCGGTGGCCGACGTCACCGGCCGCCCGCTCTGGCGCCACCGCGCCCTCAGGATCGCCGAGCGCTTCATCCACACCTATGCCCGCAACGCCGCCTACGCGGTGCCCGAGCATTTCGCGCCCGACTGGACGATCCTGAAGGATTTCCACAAGGACAAACCCACCGATGACCTGCGCCCCTACGGCATGACCCCGGGCCATTTCGTCGAATGGTCGCACCTGATGCTGAAGCTGGAAGCCGCCCTGCTGCGCGAGAGCGGCACCGCGCCGTCATGGCTGCTGGAAGACGCTATCGGGCTTTTTCATCGGGGTATCGAGGCCGGCTGGGCGCGCGATGGTGCCCCGGGCCTGCTCTATACGGTCGACTGGTCCCTGGACCCGGTCGTGCACAACCGTCCCCACTGGTGCCAGGCGGAGGCCCTGACGGCCGCCGCCGCCCTGCTGAAACGCACGGGCCACGCGGTCTACGAACAATGGTACCGCACGATCTGGGACTATATCGACCTGCACATGATCGACCGCCGCCAGGGCGGCTGGGTGCAGGAACTGGACCGGAACAATCGTCCCTCTTCGGTGGTCTATGCGGGCAAGGCCGATCTCTACCACGCCTGGCAGGCCACCCTGACCCCGCTCCTGCCCCTCGCGCCCAGCTTCGCAACGGCGGTCGCGATCCTGGATGCTTGAAGCACGCGGCCGGGCCAGCCGGCCCGGCCGCATCGCGCGTCAGGCGGCAATCGCCTTGCGCAGGTTGGTGTCCAGCACCGCCAGGAACTCCTGGGTCGTCAGCCACTTGGCATCCGGCCCGATCAGCAGCGCCAGGTCCTTGGTCATCTGGCCAGCCTCGACCGTCTCGACGCAGACGCGTTCCAGCGTCTCGGCGAAATGGGTCACGTCGGGCGTGTCGTCGAACCGGCCGCGATAGGCCAGGCCACGTGTCCAGGCGAAGATCGAGGCAATCGGGTTGGTGCTGGTCGGCCGGCCTTTCTGGTGCTCGCGATAATGGCGCGTCACCGTGCCGTGCGCGGCCTCCGATTCCACCACGTCGCCGGTCGGGTTCAGCAGGACGGACGTCATCAGCCCCAGGCTGCCGAAGCCCTGCGCCACGATGTCGCTCTCCACGTCGCCGTCATAGTTCTTGCAGGCCCAGACATAGCCGCCGCTCCATTTCAGCGCCGAGGCCACCATGTCGTCGATCAGGCGATGCTCGTAGGTCAGGCCCAGCTTCTCGAAATCGGCCTTGAACTCGGCGTCGTAGATCTCCTGGAACACATCCTTGAACATGCCGTCATAGGCCTTCAGGATGGTGTTCTTGGTCGACAGGTAGACCGGCAGCTTGCGGTCGCGGCCATAGGTCAGCGACGCCCGGGCAAAGCCCTCGATCGAGGCGCGGGTATTGTGCATGCCCAGCGCCACGCCGGGGCCCTTGAAATCATGCACGTCCAGCGTCACCGGCGCGCTGCCGTCGGCGGGCGTATAGGTCAGCGTCACCTTGCCCGCACCCGGGATCTTGGTCTCGGCGGCGCGATAGATGTCGCCATAGGCATGGCGGCCGATGACGATCGGCTGCGTCCAGTGCGGCACCAGGCGCGGCACGTTGGAGCAGATGATCGGCTCGCGGAAGATCGTGCCGTCCAGGATGTTGCGGATCGTGCCGTTGGGCGAGCGCCACATCTTCTTCAGCCCGAACTCGGTCACGCGGGCCTCGTCGGGGGTGATCGTCGCGCACTTGACGCCGACCCGGTATTTCTTGATCGCCTCGGCGGCCTCGACGGTCACCTGGTCGTCGGTGGCATCGCGATGCTCGATTCCAAGGTCGTAATATTTCAGGTCGATATCGAGATACGGGAGAATCAGCTTCTCCTTGATGAAGCTCCAGATGATCCGCGTCATCTCATCGCCGTCGAGTTCGACGACCGGTTCCTTCACCTTGATCTTGGCCATACGGCTTGTCCTCTTGGTTCTTCCTGCCTACGGGGGCAAAATATTCCCGGGGGCCGGAGGAACCCTGGCGGTCCCCGGCCTGCCCCCGCCCTGTCATGGCCGCGCACTGCGCAGGCCGCGCGATCCGGGCCCAATGTCATACCGGCCCGCATCGGGGCTGCCTAGCAGTCCTCGCAACTCTGTTATGACGATCGCGACATTCTACTTGAGAATGATTATCATTTTAATATAATGGACCCCACACCCAGCCGATGGAGTCCCGGATGCAGCGCCACCTCTCGACCGGTTCCACCCTCATTTCAGCCCTGCTGGCCCACGACCGGCCCGGCCGGGCCCATCCTGGCCGCAATCACGCCGACCCGGCCCCCTTCGGCTTCCCCCGGCCCCCCGCACCCCGGGGCGAGGCCCCCGGCGGCCGCAGGGGATCACGATCGGGTCATCCCCTGGGCGCGCTGATCCAGATCATAGCGCAGGGCCATGCCGACATGATGGAGTAGCCGCGCAATCCCGACCCATGCGCCGGAGACCCCGATCATGCACGCGATGATACTGGACGCCCCGCACACCGACCTGCGCTGGGCAGAGCTGCCGGACCGCCAGCCCGGTCCCGGCCAGATCCGGGTACGGGTCTGCGCCTGCGGCGTCTGCCGCACCGACTTGCATGTGGTGGACGGCGACCTGCCCTTCCCCGGCCACCCGGTCATCCCGGGGCACGAGATCGTGGGCCGCATCGACGCGCTGGGCGAAGGGGTGCAGGGCCTGCAACTGGGCCAGCGGGTCGGCATCCCCTGGCTGGGCCATACCTGCGGCACCTGCCGCTACTGCCACAGCGGCCACGAAAATCTCTGCGACCACCCGCTCTTCACCGGCTACACGCGCGATGGCGGCTATGCCACCGCCGCGATCGCCGACGCGCAATACGCCTTTCCGCTGGGCGAGGAAGGCGACGATGTCGCGCTGGCCCCCCTGCTCTGCGCGGGCCTGATCGGCTGGCGGTCGCTGGTGATGGCGGGCGAGGACGCCCGGACGCTGGGCCTGTACGGTTTCGGCGCCGCCGCCCACATCATCGCCCAGGTCGCCATCTGGCAGGGCCGCAAAATCTACGGCTTCACCCGCCCGGGCGACCGCAAGACGCAGGATTTCGCGCGCGGCCTGGGCGCGACCTGGGCCGGCGGATCGGACGAACCCCCGCCCGAGCCCCTCGATGCCGCCATCATCTTCGCACCGGTGGGCGCACTGGTCCCCGCCGCCCTGCGCGCGGTGCGCAAGGGCGGCCGTGTGGTCTGCGCCGGCATCCACATGAGCGAGATCCCGGCCTTCTCATACGATCTGCTGTGGGAGGAACGGCAACTGGTCTCGGTCGCCAACCTGACGCGCCAGGACGGGATCGACTTCCTGTCGCTGGCCCCCAAGGTCGGCATCCGCACCAGCACGACGCGCTATCCGCTGCGCGACGCCAACCGCGCGCTGGCCGATTTGCGCGCCGGCCGGTTCGAGGGCGCGGCCGTCCTGGTGCCCTGATTCCACGGGGGCCGCCGCACCCTCATTCCGGCGACAGGCGACCGTCCCCTGCCCGGCGCAGGGCAGGCCCCTGCGGCGCGATGGTGCTTTCGCTCTGGTATTTTCGGCCGCGATTCTTTATGGAGCGCGATCCCGCCATCGTGCCCTCGCCTGTCTCGCGCCACGTCGCGACGTGGCCTCTTCTGTCCGGATGATCCGCCCCATGCCTTTTCCCGAAACCCATCCCGCCCTTCGGCGCGCCCTCGACGCGCGCGGCTATGACGAACCCACGCCGGTCCAGCAGGCCGTGCTGGATGTCGCGGCCGACGGCCGGGACCTGCTGGTGTCGGCCCAGACCGGATCGGGCAAGACGGTCGCCTTCGGGCTGGCCATGGCCGACACGCTACTGGGCGGTGCGGAACGGTTCGGACCGGCCGGCGCCCCCATGGCCGTCATCGTCGCCCCCACGCGCGAACTGGCCATGCAGGTCCAGCGCGAACTGACATGGCTGTACGCACCGGCGGGCGGGCGCATCGTCTCGTGCATCGGCGGCATGGATGCGCGGCGCGAGGCACGGGCACTGGAAATCGGCGCCCATATCGTCGTCGGCACCCCCGGCCGCCTGTGCGACCATCAGAGCCGCGGGCGCCTGGTCCTGTCCGAACTGCGCGTCGTGGTGCTCGACGAAGCCGACGAAATGCTGGACCTGGGCTTCCGTGACGAGCTGGAGCAGCTGCTGGACGCCATGCCCGCCACGCGCCGCACGCTCCTGTTCTCGGCCACCATCGCCAAGGAAATCGCCTCCCTCGCGCGCCGCTACCAGCGCGACGCGCTGCGCATCGACACGCTGTCGGGCGCCCGCCAGCATGCCGACATCACCTACCGCGCCGTGCTGACCGACCCGCGCGAGATCATCCCGGCGGTGGTCAACATCCTGCGCTATACCGACAGCCCCACCTCCATGGTGTTCTGCGCCACGCGTGAGCTGGTGCGCCACATGCAGGGCGCGCTGCTGGAGCGCGGCTTCGCCTCGGTCGCCCTGTCGGGCGAACTGGGCCAGAACGAGCGCACCCGCGCCATCGACAGCCTGCGCACCGGCCAGGCCAGCGTCTGCGTCGCGACCGACGTGGCGGCACGCGGCATCGACATCCCGGCCCTCGCCCTGGTGGTGCATGCCAGCCTGCCGACCGACAGCGCCACCCTGCTGCACCGTTCGGGCCGCACCGGCCGCGCCGGCCGCAAGGGCGTCTGCGCCCTGGTCGTGCCGGTCTCGATGCGCCGCCGCGCCGAGCGGCTGCTGGCCATGGCCAAGGTCACAGCGGAATGGACTCCCGTCCCCACCGCCGACGCCATCCGCGCCCAGGATTTCGAACGGCTGCTGACCGACCAGAGCCTGACCGAAGCCGCCGCCCCGGGCGACGAGGAACAGGTCGCCCGCCTCGCCGCCGACCGCACGCCCGAACAGCTTGCCACGGCACTGCTGCAGATGTACCGCGCCCGCCTGCCGGACCCGGAAGACATCCGCCCCCTGCGCGTCGACGCCCCCCGCCCGGTGCGCGAGGGCGAACCCGCCAACCGGCGCGAGCGCCCGGCCCGTGACGAGCAGGGCCCGCGCGGCGACGGCGTGTGGTTCTCCATGAGCGTCGGCCGGCAGGACAAGGCCGACCCGAAATGGCTGGTGCCGCTGATCTGCCGCCTGGGCGGCGTCCGCAAGAACGAGATCGGCTCGATCCGCATCGCCGGCGACCACACGCTGTTCGAAATCGCCACGACCTCGGCCGAGCGCTTCAGCGCCTGCGTCGCCGCCACCGATTCCGACGAAGTCCAGATCAGCCCCGCACAGGCTCCGGCCGGCGGTGGCGGCGGTGGCCGGGGCGGCGATCGCGGCCCCGGCGCCCCGCGTGGACGCAGCCCCGGCCGCGGCGCACCCTCCGGCGCCCCCCGGCGCCGCCCGGCCGCCGGCCCGTCCTCGTCGCGCAAGCGCGGCGCATAAGGCAGACACCTGCCCAACCCCGCCCGGATCACCCGATCCGGGCGGGAGCCCGGAATTTCTTCCCTACGCCACCGACTCCACGATTTTCGGCCGATCCGCCACAATGCGGGGCGCCTGAACCGCCGCCGGCCTGCCCGACGACGCGCCATTGTCGAAGACGTCGCCAAGGGTAAAGCGCGACACCGTCGCCTCCATGCGCTGCGTCTCCTGCACCAGGCTCAGCGAGGCCGCCGTCACCTCTTCCCCCATGGCGGCATTCTTCTGGGTCGAGGCATCGATCTCCCGCACATTATCGGCAATCTGCCGAACTTCCGCGGCCTGCCCCCGCACGGAGTCCACGATCGCGCCAAGGTGGCGGGTAATGCCGTCCATGACCTCCGACACCTGCCCCAGCGACCCGTCGGCCGCCCCGACCAGCCCGACCCCCTGGTCGATATACTGGACCGCCTCGCGGATCTTCTGCCGGATATCCTGGGCCTGTTCGGTCGATCGCGTCGCCAGGTTGCGGATTTCCGCGGCCACCACGGCAAAGCCGCGCCCGGAGTCGCCCGCCCGCGCCGCCTCGACCCCGGCATTCAGCGACAGCAGGTTGGTCTGCAACGCGATATCGTCGATCACCCCGATGATCGTCTCCATATCGTTGGACGATGTCTTGATGAAGGCCATCGTTTCCGTGACCTTGTCCATCGCCTGGATCGTGGAGCGCATCGACGTGCCGACCGTCTCGACCAGCGTCCCGGCCTCTCCCGCCGCCCGCGAGGCCTCGCGGGTCCCCTCGGAGAATTTGGCGATCCCGGACGACACGCCGCCGACATCCCGCGCCTGCCCCTCGGTCCGGCCCGCCAGATCGCCAACGGCGAACGAGATCTCGGCCGACGCCGAGGAAACGGCCTGGATACTCTGCCGCACCTCGTTGAACGCCACGGCCAGTTGCGCGATGGAGGCGTTGAAGACCCGGGTCAGGCCCGCATAATCGGGCGACAGGTCCCGCTCGATCCGCACCAGCAGGTTCCCGCGTGCGACCTCGGACAGCGCCCGGTCCAGCTCGGCGATGACGGCCGCCGTCTCGCTTTCCTTCCGGCGGATCTGCTCCATGCTGGCTTCCAGGCTGGCGCTCAGTTCAAGCTGGTGCGCATGAGCATCTTCCGCCTGCTGCTTGCGCCGCTCCGCCTCGACACGGCGCTGGTCGGCATCCTTCGACAGCGCCTCGGACACCTTGAACGCCCGGCGCAGCGAAGCCGCCAGCCAGACCAGCGCCACCGTTTCCACGATCAGGATCACCGCGTGCAGCACCAGGCGGAACATGTCGCAACCGCCGGGATAGAGCATGTCGGGCCAGTAGAAATTCAGCCCAATATGCTGCACCGCGACCATCAGCGCGGCCAGCACGATGGCATAGCAGTCACAGGTCGCCGCGACGAAGGCCAATGCGGCGAAATAGCCCATATGCACATCGACCTGGAGCTTGTTGCCCGCCAGCAGCGCAATGACGGCCGAGATGTTCGACACGATGCCAAGGCTGGCCGCCGACGAAACCCACGGCAGCGCGGCCCCGCCGAGCATCAGGCCCAGCCCCAGCGCATTCAGGCCGATACTGGCCAGAAACCAGCCATAGCCCCCGAAACCGGAGGCACACATTGCCCCCACGATCAGGGCCAGAATGGCATCCAGGGTCAGGAGAAAGAAGAGGGCCCGCTTCGTAATGGCTTCGAACGACATGTCATTCCCGCATTGTATCACCGGGAATGGCGCACTCCCGACCGGCCCGACGGCACATGGGCACCATCACTTTCAATCCCGTCACCGGGCCTGTCATCGCCGAAAACCACAATCCACCAATGCGAAAATCTCTTTCGTCCTCTTGGGGAAACTGCGCCACAGTCACCTATTTATCGTTTGGTTGGTGCGCCGCGCACAGCACACCCCGCACAGGATGCGCCCGCGGCCCGAACGGCTACGATATCGGGCCTGCCGCGCCGGATCGGCGGCACGGCAGGCCCGATTTTTCAAACAGCGTCCTACAGGCCGCCCGTCAGCATGCCGGCGGCATTCGTGCGGGTCTGCTGGCCCAGGGCATTCAGGCCGTTCCGTTCGGTCGTGCCGGCGGCGCGCACGCGGTCCATCTGGGTCTGCGGCGTGTTGCGCACGGCATCGATCGTATCGCGGCCGGACTGCACCCGCTGCTGCACGCCCTTCGTCACCCCATCGCGATAGGCGCGGCCCCGGCCTGCCAGGCAGTCTTCGCGCTGGGCCAGGCGGCCGGCCACATCCCATCCCGGAGCCTTGGACTGGGTGCCGGACTGGGCGCAGGCATCGTCGGCCGCGCGGGCCGCCGGCATGGCAAGGGACAGGCCGCCCGCCAGAACGGTCATGGGCAGGGCGAGGGCAAGCAGGGATTTGCAGATCGTCATCGATCGATTCTCATGTTCTGTGTCAACAGGGCACGGAACCATGCCGTGATGGCGGGAATAGGTCCATCGTATGGCAGAACCGGGCCAGCCGCATGGGTCCGCTCCGCCGCGCGGCGGCACCGCGATTTGATCCCGGAACACCCTCTCATATATTCATGTCACGCATAGATAACCGCCATCGGGACGCAGGGGGGCAGGGACGGCATGAATGTGATCGCGGATTTCGGAGTGTTCGTGGCGATCCCGTGGCTGGTCTGGCGCCTGCTGGGGCGGACGATCCCGATCGCGGTCCTGCCGATCGTCATGGGGATCCTGATCGCCGTCACAGGCTGGCCCGTCGACCGGCTGGGCGTACCCTCCGCCACCGGCGACATGGTCGGCTGGGTGGCGGTGCTGATCCTGGCCTTCACCGCCGGGCTGGAAATGTGGCAGCACCCCGGCGAGGACCCGTCGACCGCGATGCCGCCAACCTCCCTGCCCCGCCTGCTGGGCAGCGCGTTCGTCGCCCTGGCCGTTCCGTTCGGCCTCGGCACGCTGCTGGTCCATGCGGTGCTGATGCCGCAGCCGGACTGGCAGGCGCCGGACGGACAGGAATGGATCGGCGCCATGGCGATCGGCCTGTGCATCGCCGTCAGCGCCCTCCCGGTCCTGATCGGCATCGTCCGCGAACTCGCCCCCGCCGAGCGCGGCGTCGCGCAACTGGCCCTGCGCCTGGCGGTGGTGGACGACATGGCGCTGTGGACCGGCCTGGCGGTGCTGCAATTCGCGGCCAGGGGCACCTCGGCCCTGCATGGATGGAGCCACCTCCAGCTCCTGGCGGTCCTGCTGCTCGGCGCGATGGTGGCGGCCGGCGGCTGGGCCACCCGCCGGTTCCCTGCCCCGCCCCTGTGGCTGATCTGGGCGGTACTGCCCGTATGGCTGGCGGCCGGATCGTGGGCCAGCATGCAGCTGGGCCTGCACGAACTGATCGGCGCCTATGCCGCCGGCGCGCTGATGCCCCCGCGCTGGGTGCGCCGCCTGCCGGTCGAACAGGTGGGCAGCCTGGCGCTGGTCTGGCTGGCCCCCCTCTTCTTCGGCCATAGCGGCATGCATATCGACGGCCGCGCCCTGACCTTCCCCTCCGTTCTCGCATCCCTGCTGCTGGTGGGCGTGTCGATCGCCAGCAAGCTGGGCGCGGTCTGGTTGTATCCACCGGCCCCAGGCCTGCGCGGCCGGCGGGCCCTGGCCGCCGGCGCCCTGCTGCAATGCAAGGGGTTGATGGAAATCGTCGCCGCCACCATCCTGCACCAGCGCGGCATGGTCTCGAACTTCGCCTTTGCCTCGCTCATGCTGCTGGCCGTGATCTCGACGGTGCTGACCGGCCCGATGTTCCGCCTGTTCGGCAGCGGCCGCGAAACAAGGATTGCCCGATGAGCCTCGAGTCCGTCCGTATCTTCCTCACCGAACGCGCGCCCGAACTGGATATTCTCGAACTGGACCAGCCGACCGCGACGGTGGCCGAGGCCGCCGCCGCCCACGGTACCGATCCGGCCCAGATCGCCAAGACCCTGTCCCTGCGACTGGGCGAGCAGGTGGTGCTGGTGGTCACGGCCGGCACCGCCCGGCTCGACAACCGCAAGACCCGGGACGCGTTCGGCCACAAGCCGCGCATGCTCGACCGTGCAGAGGTCGAATCCCTGACCGGCCATCCGGTGGGCGGCGTCTGCCCCTTCGGGCTGGCCTCCCCGCTGCCCGTCTATTGCGACATGTCGCTGCGCGCCTTCGACACGGTCATTCCCGCCGCCGGCGCGATCAACAGCTCCGTGCGCCTGTCGCCCGACCGGCTGGCCGAACTGACCGGGGCCGTCTGGGTCGATGTCTGCCAGGCCCCCGCCTGACTCCCTCCCGCAACGCGCGGCAGCCGGCGCGTCAGCCGTGGCGGATCGCGACGTGCGGCGGCGGCGGCAGTTCCACCGCCGGCGCGGGCTGAAGCTGCACGGGCGGCGCCGGCGGCGCGGCCCCGACCGGCGGAGCCGTCTTGACCACCGCCACCGGAATGGCGGTGTAGCGCGGCTTCGGCGGCGCCTTGGGGTGCCGCGACAGGGTCACGAACAGCACGCCATAGGCCACCGCCAGCACGACCAGCACCCCAAGCTTGAGCTTTTTCGGGTTCGGCAGCCGGGGCAGGACGGATGACGGGGCGGAACGCAGGCGCATGGCGGGGACGATATTCCTGAACGGACGGGCACGGCACGGGGCCGGCAGGGCCCCGACCATACACAAGACCGGCGCCCCCTGCCACGGGCGCCACAGCCCTCATCCCGTCACGGCCCTTACCCCGGCGGGGACGCCCCCAGACCCGCACTGAAACGGCGCGGATTCACGCCGCCCCGGCCTTCCGTGCAGGCAGCCCCGATCCCGCGGACGAACCGGTCCTGAATTGCCCGACCAGCCGCGCCAACCCATCCGCCTCGCTCGCCAGACTGTGGCTGACCGCGCTGGATTGCTCCACCATCGCCGCGTTCTGCTGCGTCGCCCGATCCATCTGGTTGACCGCCATATTCACCTGCCCCAGCCCCGATGCCTGCTCCTGGGCCGAGACGGTGATCTCCTCGACCAGCGTGTTCAGGCGGCTCACATGGCTCGCGATCTGCTCCAGCGCTCCCCCGGCATCGTTCACCAGCCTGACGCCGCTCTGCACATGCGTGCCGGACACAGTGATCAGGTCCTTGACCTTCTTCGCCGCCTCGGTGGACCGCTGCGCCAGCGTGCGCACCTCGGTCGCGACGATCCCGAACCCCCGGCCGGCCTCCCCGGCCCGCGCCGCCTCCACGCTCGCATTCAGCGCCAATATGTTGGTATGCCGGGCAATTTCCTCGATCATCCCGGCAATCTCGCCGATCTGCCCGGCCGATATCTCGATCGCACTCATGGCGTCGACAGCATTGCGCACCACCGCGCCCGACGATTGCGCTTCGGTCGTCGCCGCCCGCACCGCCTCGCGGGCCTCCGTCGCGGCGGCGGCGCTGCTGCGTACCGCCGCGGTAATCTGGTCGAGTGCGGCCGATGTCTGCTCCAGCCCCGCCGCCGTCTGCTCCGAACGCCGCGCCAGATCCTGCGACGCCTGGCTGATTTCCCCCGCGCTGGCCCGCACATTGCCCGTATTGGCCGCAATCGACCGCATGGTGGCCTGCAACCGGTCCATGGTCCGGTTGAAATCGGTCCGCAGCTTTTCGTACCCCTCGCCGAACGGCGTCTGCAACCGGAAGACCAGGTCACCCCCCGCCAGGTTTTCGAGCCCCGACGCCAATGCGTCGACAATCCCGGCCAGCTGGCGGGCGGCCGCGTCGCGCTCTTCCTGCTGGCGCCTGCGCTCGGCCTCCTGGCTCTGGCGCATGGCCTCCGTCTCGACCTCCAGGCGCCGCCTTTCGATCGCACCGTCCTTGAAGGCCTGCACCGCATCGGCCATCTGGCCGACTTCGTCGCGGCGGCCGACGGCGGGAATGACGATGGTGACATCCCCCCCGGCCAGCCGCCCCATCGCCGCCGTCATGGCCACCACCGGCCCCCCGATCGACCGCGTCAGCAACCAGCCGACCCCGAGCGCGATCAGGACACTGAGCGTACACCCCACCACCAGCAGGATGCCGGCCGCCTTCATCGCGGCGGCCTGCGCCCGGCCGCGCACCGCGATCAGCGCGGCCTGCGCATCGGTCACACCCTTCACGATAGCCCGGACCTGGGTCAGCCGCCCGGCGGTGGCCAGGTCGGCGCGTGCCTGCGCCACGGTCTCGGGGCGACCGGCCAGCGCGACCAGCCGGTTTTCCTGGCGCCTGATATCGGCCGCCTGATCTTTCAGCCCGGCCACCACCGATTGCATGCCCGCCCCCGGGTCCAGGCGCGAGAGCCGGCCGGCCGCCGCTTCGAAAGCGTCTTCGAACCCCTGGATTCTCGGGAGGAAACTGTCGTTATCGGTGGCGACATAGCCACGGACGGCATTCTGCTTCTCGACCAGGGCCGAAAGCGCATCGTTCGCCGCGGCCAGGATCGCGTGGCTGGTGCCGTTGGCACGCGTGGCGGCCTGCTCCGAGGCCAGGCCCCAGTAGAGCGACCCCGCCATGCCCAGAACGACCATGACGATAATACCAAAGGCGACAACCAGCTTGTTGACGATCCGGAGATTGTCCAACTGCGTATTCTTTCTACAAAAATTGGGGATGGGAAGGATATTTTAAACTTCGCGCCCGGATAAGCGTCCTGTGTCCTCCCGAAGCCGGGAATTCATCAGGGGGGGTCTGGCGCCGCGCCGGTATAGCCGGATCCGGGACCATAAAACCTGCAGAATCCTCATATCTCGTCGTCACTATCCCAGGAGCCCCGCCGACGTGCCGTGCCGTCCCCAGCACCTCATCCATGCCTGCCCGATCCTGCTGCTTCTGGCGGGCCACCCCGCCAGGGCGACCGAACCGCCGCAAACCGCCGACCTGCTGCTCGAGGCCCCCTATCGCCGGGCCTATGTCGTCATGCAGCGCTTCCCCGACTGGGTCAGTCGCGGACAGGCCATATCGACACCCGTTACAAGGGTCGCCACCGGCGGCCATACCTACCTGCTGGGCCATCTGTGCAAGCCCCACGATTGCGGCAACAACCAGCTCGACATCGTCTTCGCCGCCGAAGGGCACGCCGCCTGGGGGTTGCTGCACACCCGGCCCGACGACCGGCACCCGTTCCTGCAAAGCTGGCTGGGCAATCCCGACGAGGAAATCCAGGCCCTCCTGCTGCGGAACCATGCCGCCCACAACCCGCCGGACCCCTGAGGGCCCGGCCCGGGCGCATGGGCCTGCCGCGCCCGGCGCCCTTTCGCCCACCGGCACTTCCTGCCATAGTCCCGCCGATCCCGCGGCGCCGCCGCCAGACCGGCCCGGCGTCCCCCGGGGAAAGCACGGGATCGCCGTCGAGCAGCGCGCGTCGCGTCCCCGGGGCCTCGCACCAGTGGAATGCCCAGTGTGACGATCACCCATCCCGGCCGGCTTGCCGCCCTGTTCCTGTCCGGCGTCCTCGCCGCCTCCCCCGCCTTCGCCCAGGACGACGAGGAAATTGCCCCCTCCTCCACCACGCTCGAACTCCAGAAACTGGTGGCGGTCCTGCAAAGCAACCCCAACGCCACCAGCCAGGACTGCGTCGACGCGCTGACCGAACTGCACAAGACCCAGGACATGCTGGAAGCCGAACAGAAGCGGACCAACGACCCCGATGTGGGCGTGGCGCGCGACGTGCTGGAAACCGATTTCGAAACCGCGGTCCAGTCCTGCCGCCCCGACGCGACGGCGATCTGCGACAAGGGCGGCAACGACCCCAAGCTGGCCCGCGCCTGCATGGCACTGAGCCAGTCCGGCGCCGGCCCGAACTGATAGCGTACCCGCGCGGGAAGGGCCCCAGGCCCTTCCCCCGATCGTTCAAAGGCTCAGGCCCGCCCGCCGCCCCGCAGGGCATCCAGCCGCGCCAGCCCATCCGCGCTGCCCAGCACGGCGGCCTTTTCCGTCCGCCCCAGCCGCGTCACAGCGCTGTCGGCGTCGGGGCTCTCCGCCAGCTTCAGCAACCCGACCAGCAGGTCGGCATTGATCGGGTCGCCCGGCCGGCGCGCGGGCGGCAGCATCGCGCGATGCGCCGCCATCAGCGCCGGGTCGGCCAGCAGCAGATGAATCGCCTCGCCCCCCTCGGCCGCCGGCCGGGCGGCATTGGCGGCGGCCGCGCGGCGCAGGATGTCCGGCGGCGACGTCTCCTCGGGGATCAGCAGCAGCCCGGCACGCAGCAGGGCCTGCCCGGCATCCCGGCTGCCGGTCGCGGCCGCCAGAGGAATGGCGAAGACCAGCCCCAGCAGCACCGGCGTCATCCACAGGAACAGCGGAATCGACACGCTCCACGCGCACCCGCCCAGGACCAGGCCGAATAGCATATAGACCCAGTAGGCCCGCACCGTGTCCATGAACGGCACCGCGCCATCGTCGCGCCGCTGCGCATTCCAGCCCGAATCCCGGCCCAGCAGGATCGACAGCACGCCCGAGGTCTGAATCAGCATCGCCACCGGCGCGACCAGCCCGCCGATCAGCGTCTCGACCAGCACCGACAGCGCCGCCCGCACCGCCCCGCCGCAGCCCCGGCGCGTGGCGGGGTCGAACAGCAGCGCGACATAGGCCAGAAGCTTGGGCGCCAGCAGAATCCCCATGGTGCCGATAAACACGAATTTCGCCTGCTGCGGATCGACATGCGGCCAGTTCGGATACAGCGATTTGGTATCCCCGAAATATTCCGGCTTCTCGAAGCGCGACTGCAACGAGATCAGGATACCCGCAAGCAGGAACAGCAGCCACATCGGCGACGTGACGTAGGAGCCGATGCCCATCAGCATGTGCATCCGGCTGACCCAGTTCAGCCCCCGCGTCCCCACCACCTTGGCATGCTGCAGGTTGCCCTGGCACCAGCGCCGGTCGCGGATCGCGATATCGGTCAGCGAGGGCGGGCTTTCCTCGTACGAACCGGCCAGCCCCGGCACCATGTGGATGGCCCACCCCCCCCGCCGCATCAGCGCCGCCTCGACGAAATCGTGGCTGAGGATATGCCCGCCGAACGGCTTGCGCCCCGGCAGATGCGGCAGCCCCGCCTGCTCGGCGAAGGCCCGGGTGCGGATCACCGCATTATGTCCCCAGTAATTGCCCTCCGCGCCATGCCACCAGGCAATGCCATGGGCAATCAGCGGACCATAGACCCGCCCCGCGAATTGCTGCATCCGCGCGAACAGCGTGGTACCGTTGACGATCTCCGGCAGGGTCTGGATCAGCCCCACGCCCGGATTGCGCTCCATCGCGGCCACGATGCGCACCACCGTCCCGCCCGCCATCAGGCTGTCGGCATCCAGCGTCACCATCTGGGCATAGGCCCCGCCGAAACGGCGCACCCATTCGGCGATATTGCCGGCCTTGCGCTCGGTATTCACCGGCCGCCGGCGATAGAAGATGCGCCCGTCGCCGCCCGTCGCGGCCCGCAGGGCCAGGAACGCGGCCTCCTCCTCGACCCACACATCCGGATTGGTGGTGTCGGAGAGGATGAAGAAGTCGAACGAATCCAGCCGCCCCGTCGCCGCCATGCTGTCGTACATGGCGCGCAGCCCGGCCATCACCCGGCCCGGGCTTTCATTATAGGTCGGCATCAGCAGGGCGGTCCGCGTCGACAGGGTCGGCAATTCCCCGTCCCGCGCAATCCCCAGCCCCAACCCGCCATGCCGCAGCAGCGACGCAAACCCGCCCAGGGAGGACGTAAAGGCCAGCGCGATCCACTGGAACAGCAGCACGAACAGCACCAGCACGATCACGCCCAGCACCGAATAGCCCATCGAGTTCAGCACCCGATTCATCGCATAGGCGCCATAGGCGGTCAGCAGCGTGGCCGAGCCGATCACCGCCAGTCGCCGCAGCGGCATCAGCGCGGGCTCCGTCACCGGCACGCGCGGCCGGCCATGCGTCAGGGGCGCGGCCGACAGCGATTGCGTCGCCATGTCCATGGGCGATTCGCCGGGCAGGGCGCGAAACGCGCCCCCCGCGCCCAGTTCGGCGCGCTGGCCTAGGGTGTCCATCGATAGGTCCATTGTTCGGAGACCGGTCCGGCATCATTGGCCAGCGCACAGGTCAGTTCGGCGATCTTGGCATCGCCGGGCGCGAATTCGAAGGTCGTGCGCCAGCCATGAATGGCCGGATCGGGCTCGACCACGACATTGCGGATCGTCCCGGCCGAACTGCTGGGCACCAGATGGAATTTCGCATCCGCAGGCAGGTTGTCGAACGGCGCGCCACTGAAATCGATGGCGAAGAACCGCGCGGCCGGATCGTCGGTCACGGCACCGACACGCGTGGCGGCAATCCGCGCCAGCCGGGTCGGCCAGGGCGTATCCCACCCCCAGTACATACGGTAGGTAAAGGCATATTCCTTCCCCGCCGCCAGCCCGCCGCCCGGGCGCCAGAACGAGACGATATTGTCGTTCACCTCGTTGGGCGTCGGAATTTCCACCAGGTCGACCGCCCCGGGCCCCCAGTCGCCGATGGGCTCGATCCACAGCGACGGGCGCTTTTCGTAATTCAGCGCCAGATCCTCGAAATCGGCGAAGGCCCGCTTGCGCTGCATCAGGCCGAACCCGCGCATCGCATTGTCCGAGAACGCCGAGAATTGCAGGTCGCGCGGATTGCGCAGCGGCCGCCACAATTGCTGGCCGCTGCCGGTCCAGATCGACAGCGCCTCGCTGTCATGCGCGGCCGGGCGCCAGTCGTCGACATGATTGCGGTCGTTGGCGTCGAAATAGAACATGCCCGTCAGCGGCGCGATGCCCGGCTCGTCGATCTTGGTGCGCGGATAGATGTAGGACTGGACATCGAACACGGTCATGTCGCCCGGCCGGATGGTAAAGCTGAACGCCCCGGCGACCGAGGGACTGTCCAGCAGCGCATGCACCACCACCGAATCCACGCCCGCCTGCGGCTTCTCCAGCCAGAAGGCACGGAACAGCGCGAATTCCTCGCCCTTCGGATTCCCCGTCCCGTCGGCGAAGCCCCGCGCCGACAGGCCGTAATTCTGCCCCTTGGCCACCGCGCGGAAATAGGACGCGCCGAGGAAGACGCAGAATTCCTCCATCACCCCCGGCGTATTGATCGCATAGCGCAGCCGCAGCCCGGCAAACCCCACATTGTCCGCGACCTTCAGCTTCGGGTCGCCATAGGTGAACAGGTCGGCATGATAGGGCACCGGCGCCGACTTGCCGTCCGCGACCTCATAGATCTCGATGCGGGGACGGTACAGAAAGCCGCGCGGAAAGAATTCCACGTCGAAGGCCAGGTTCTGCCCGTGCCACAGCGCCTGGTCCTCGCGATAGGCGATCGAGCGATACTGGTCGAAATTCAGCTGGTCGATCGCCGACGGCAGCGTCTGGTCGGGCGCGCGATAGGCACGGCGCGACAATTGTTCGGCGATCCGCCGCACCGTACCGGCGTCGAAGGGACCGGTCGGCGACGGGGCACCCGGCACATCGGCATGGGCGGCGCGCGCGCCGGCCCCCAGCATCGACAGCAGGGACACACCCGCTCCGGTCTTCACGAGATCGCGTCTTAACATCCTTGCTCCCCGAACGCCGCACCCGGCGGCGTCATCCATCCATGGTCCGTCACCGGCACAGGGCACCGGCGGGTTGCGTTCCAGCGCCACGGGCGCCCTCCAGCCATACAGGCAATCCGTTAATCATGACAAAGGCCTGTGGCCATATTGCGGCGCGCCGTTACAATTCCCAAACGCGAAAATCGCCCGCGCGGCGCAATGCCAGCCCTCAGCGCGGCGCGAGGCGCGCGGCCAGCTCCCGCAGGGCCGGCAGGGCCGCCTGCGCCGCCCGCTCCTCGACCTCGCGGTACAGGCGCAGGATCTCCGCCCCCGCCGGCGACAGCTCGGCCCCCCCGCCCCCACCCGGGCGGGTGGCGACCACCGGTTCCACAAAGGCCGCATTCATCGCCTCGACCAGCAGCCAGGCCCGCCGGTAGGACATGCCCATCGCCCGCGCGGCGCCGGAAATCGAGCCACTGGCCCCGATGGCCTCCAGCAGGCGGATCTTGCCATGCCCCAGCAGCGGCTCGTCATGCGCGTCGATCCGCACCGTCAGACGCGTCTCCTCCATCCGGCACACTCTCCCCGCTCCCGGTCCCGCCGGCCCTGTCCGCCGGCGCGCCGCATGCTATGCTGGAGTTCTCGCCCGCCTGTCGAGAGCGTTTTTGCCCCCCATGCCGACCGCCGCCCCCCTGCCCGATCCTCGCCCGCCCCACTGGCGCGCCATGTACGCCCACGACCTGCCCGCCGTGCTCGACATCGCGGCGCGGGTCCACCCCGCCTATCCCGAGGGCGAGGCAGTCTTCGCCGAACGGCTTGCCCTCAGCCCCGCCGGCTGCCTGGTCCTGAACGACGGCGCGGGGCTACAGGGCTATGTCCTCAGCCATCCCTGGCGCACCGCCGCCCCCCCGGCGCTCGATTGCGCGCTGGGCGCCCTGCCGGCGCGGCCGGATTGCTGGTACCTGCACGATATCGCACTGCTTCCCGCCGCCCGGGGCCGGGGCGCCCCCGCCGCCGCGCTGGCGATACTGGCCGCCCACGCGGCCGGTGCCGGCCTGTCGCGGATCGCCCTGATCGCCACCGGCATCGCCGGAGCCTACTGGCTGCGCGCGGGCTTCACCCCGCTCGACCAGCCCGAAGCCGCCCCGATCCTCGCCAGCTACGATCCCAGGGCCCGGCTGATGATCCGCGCGGTGCAACCGGCCTGACTCTCCTTCAGTCCGGCAGTCCACCGCATTGCATCAGCGCGGCCCGCACGCCAATGTCGCGAATGGCCTCGCGGGCAGCGACGACGGCATCGGTCAGAGCGCGACCCTGCACATCGCGCCAGCCATCGAAGGCCGGCAGCGCCAGCGCCGCATGCAGGTCCCCCGCACCGGCCAGATCCAGCTGCGCCGCGTCCAGCGTCGGCTCGGCGGGCGTGTACGTCCCGCCCGTCTCGTCCACCCCGCGCAACGCCTCCAGATAGGCGGCAATGCCGAACGCGATCCGCCGCAGGTCGCCCCCGTCGGACAGCACGCGCCGCACCGTCTCGGTCCAGAAAACCTGGATCTTGGACGACCCATCCCCCCCGATCCGCAGCAACTGGTCCGCCATCGCGGGGTTGGAAAAGCGCCGCAATATGCTGCGCCGGTACTCCTGCGGGTCCAGTCCGGGCGGCGCCTCCAGGCGCGGAATCACGTCCAGCTCCAGATACGCATCGACAAACCGCGCCAGGTCCGGGTCGCGCAACGCCTCGTCCACCTGCCGATAACCCAGCAGAATGCCAGGGAACGCCAGCAGGATATGCGACGCGTTCAGCATCCGCACCTTCACCTGCTCGTAGCCGGTCACATCGTCGACAAACTGGACCCCGGCCAGCTCCAGGGCCGGCCGGCCGGCACAGAACCGGTCCTCCACCACCCACTGGCAAAAATCCTCGGCCACCAGCGGCAGCCCATCGTCCAGCCCGCTGGCGTCGTTCAGCGCCCGGGCGATCGTCGCGTCGACCGAGGGCGTGATGCGATCGACCATGCCGTTGGGAAAGGTGACATGCGCCTCGATCCACGCCGCCAGTTCCGGATCGCGCGCCCGGGCAAACCCCAGGAACGCGGTCCGCGCCACATCGCCATTATGGCGCAGATTGTCGCAGGACAGCACGGTAAACGGCCCCACCCCGGCAGCCCGGCGCCGGGCCAGCGCCTCGACGACATAGCCGAAAATCGTCGCCGGCAGGGCGCCCCCGGCCAGGTCGGCCCGCACGGCGGCGGTATCCAGCCGGAATTCCCCCGTCCGCTCGTCGATACTGTAGCCGCCCTCGGTAATCGTCATGCTCACGATGCGCACCGCCGGGTCGGCCAGCAGGTCCAGCACCGCCCGCGGGTCGGCGGGCGCCAGCAGATAGGCACGCAGCGCACCGATCACCCGCACCGTGCGCCCACCGTCCGGCGCCGCCTCGGTCAGGGAATAGAGGCAATCCTGCGCCGTGAACTCCGCGGCCTTGCGCTCGGACCGCGCACCCGCCGTCAGCCCGACCCCGGCAATCCCCCACCCCTGCTGCCCCGCCCCCGCCAGGCAGCGATCGACATAGAAGGCCTCGTGGGCACGAAAGAAATTCCCGACCCCGAAATGCACGATGCCGGACCCGATGGCGGCCGGGTCGTAGCGGGGGCCTGACACACCCGCCGGCAGGGATGCGAGGCTCGTCCGGTTCAGCATGGCGCCTGTCCTCCGCTCTTGTTTTCCTCTGCATATGGCGGCGCCGTCCCGTCAGACCAGACCGCCTGCACCGCGCGTTCCAGATCCTCGTGCAGCATCCCCAGCGTGAACTGCATGGGCGGGCTCCAGTACGCACCCGGCGGATGCAGCACCGCCAGCACGCTCGCCGCATCCTCGCGCGCGATCCGCCGGCGACCGCGCGCGGCGCGCGCGCACCGCCGCGAAAGCTGCGACAGCACGCGCGCCAGCGCCCGCCGCTCGGTATCCAGCGCGGCATCCACGGTCGGCAGTTCCCCCGCCTCGGTCGCCGCCCGGGCGGCGAAGACCGCGCTGCCGCGCAGGCGCCGCAGCAGGCCGGGCAGCACATCCAGCAGCGGGTCGGGCCGCCGGCGCAGCGCCCGCAGCCCCTCCACCCGGGTCTCGGCCACCGCGCCGTAGATTTCCTGCAGATGGGTGCGGCAGGCCTCGTCGATCGTCTCGATCGCATCATGGTCCAGCTCGCCGCGCAGCGCCCGGTCCAGCAGGTCCGCAATGTCGGCGATCAACCGGCCCGAGGCCGTCAGCACATCCCCCCGCGCCGCATCGTGCAGCACGAACATCGTGACCACCAGCGAGGTCACGACCCCGATCAGGATCGAGACGATCCTGTCCAGCGGCCGCAGGAACGGGTCGCCGCTGATGGGAAACAGCAGCACGATCATCAGCGTCACGGCGGCAAAGCGCAGGTTCGGCCGCGCCGCCGCCAGCAGCGCCAGCGGCGTCAGCACCAGCCAGAAGGCCAGCCAGCCCGGCAGCATCCCGGTCTGCACCAGCAGGATCGCGAACAGCCCCGCCCCCGCGCCCACCAGCGTGCCCACGATCTGGTCCCGCCCGGTGGTCAGGGTCTGGGTAATGCGGCTCTGCGTGACGATCACCGACGTGATCACCGACCAGACCGGCTCGTGCAGATGCACCGCCCGCGCCAGCAGGTCCGACAGCAGGACCGACACCAGCAGCCGCGCCGCCTGGCGGATCTCGGCCCCCCGGGGCTCCAGCACCCGGCGGATCGCTCCCCAGCGCGCGGGCGGCGGCGCGGGCGGCGCATCCGCCGCCTTCAAGGCCTCATGGTCCATGGTTCGGCGATGGCGTTATTTGGCGTCGTCCGCCAGTTGCAGCGGCACCCAGCGCAGGCCGTCGCCATTCTGCACCAGCAGCAGGATCGACCGCCGGTGCTTCGCCCGCGCGGCCTCCACCAGCCGCCGCAGGTCGGCGGGGGTCGCAACCTCCGCCTGCTGCACCTGGGTGATCACGTCGCCGGGGCGCAGGCCGTGATCCGCCGCCGACCCGTCCTGGGCCACGCTGGTCACGACCACGCCCTTCTGCCCCTCGACCAGGTTGAATTTCTGGCGGGCCACATCGTCGATCGCCCCCACGGTCAGGCCCAGCCCCTGAAGCTGCACGCTGCCCTGCGCCTTGGCATCGGGCTTGGGCGCCGGGGCCTCCTTGGGGTCCTCGGGCAACGCGCCGACCGTGACCGAGGCCGTTACCGCCTGGCCATGCCGCCAGACGCCCAGCTTCACCACCTGCCCGGGCGCGGTATCGGCCATCAGGCGCGGCAGGGCACGACCGTCGATCTCCTTGCCGTTCAGGGTCTGGATCACGTCGCCGACCTGCAACTTGGCGGCCGCCGCCGGCCCCTTGGCCTCGACGCCGGCAATCAGCGCGCCATGGGCCGCCTTCAGCCCCAGCCCGTCGGCAATGTCCTGCGTCACGTCCTGGATGCGCACGCCGATCCACCCGCGCGACACCTTTCCGGTCCGGCGCAGCTGGTCGATGATCCCCCGCGCCTCGGCCGAAGGGATCGAGAACCCGATCCCGATCGACCCGCCCGAGGGCGAGTAGATCGCGGTATTGATCCCGATCACCTGCCCCTGCATGTCGAACAGCGGCCCGCCTGAATTGCCCTTGTTGATCGGCGCATCGGTCTGGATGAAATCGTCGTACGGCCCCTGCTCGATATTGCGTCCGCGCGACGAGATGATGCCCGCCGTCACCGTGCCCGACAGGCCGAACGGGTTGCCGATCGCCAGCACCCAGTCGCCGACCCGCGCATGGTCGCTGTCGCCGAAGGCCACGGCCGGCAGCGGATGGGGCGTCTCCACCTTCAGCACCGCCAGGTCGGTCCGGTCGTCATGGCCCAGCACCTTGGCCTTGAGCACGGTATTGTCCTGCAACGTCACCGTGATCTGGTCCGCATGTCGGATGACATGGTTGTTGGTGACGACGATCCCCGAGGCATCGATGATAAAGCCCGATCCCAGGGCCTGCATCTTGCGCGGCGCGGCCTCGGGGCCGTTCTGGTGGCTCATGAAATCATGGAAGAATTTCTCGAAGGGCGAGCCTTCGGGAAAATTCGGGATCTGCGGCGCGTCCTCGCCGTCGCCGTCCTGCTCCCCGTCATCGTCCCCCGGCTTGACCGTCTCGGTGGTCGAGACATTGACCACCGCCGGCAGCAGCCGCGCCGCCAGGTCGGCAAAACTGTCGGGCGTGCCCCGCCCCGGCGCGGGCAGGCGGATCGCCGGCGCGGCATCGGCCTGCGGCGGCGCCGGCGGGGGCGCCACCATCGCGGGCTGGGCCCACGCGGCACCCGCCGCGCTCAGGGACAGGGAAACCGCCAGCCCGACGGCGGCGAACGGACGGTGGGAAACCGGAACAGGCAGGGACATCGGGTAAAGCGCTTCCAGCAGTCAGATCGTCGTGACCCGCTATCCTAGAGCATGATCGCGCCGGAATCGAAAGGGCGGACCCGCGCCCCGCCGTCGATCAGCCCCCGTGGGCGAACGCGCCCGCCGGGGCCCCCGTCAGTTCCACCAGCCAGCGCGCGACCGCCTCGCCCAGCAGCAGATATCCCCGGTCGCCCATATGCAGCCCGTCGGGCGACAGCTCGTCGCGGTCCATCCCCAGCTCCGCGCACCAGGATTTCATGCGCGCATAACGGCCGAAGACCGGAATCCCCAGCTCCGCGCCGATGCGATGCACCGCCGGGACAAAGGGCGGAAAGGCCGCGCACTCCTCCAGCATCCGGCAATATTGCGGATCGATCAGCGCCAGGTCGGCGCCCGTGGCGCGGGTGGCCAGCAGATCCCGGCGCGTCAGTTCCTCGTAGGTCTCCAGTTTCACGCCCTGCCAGGCATCGTTGCTGCCGGTCTGCCACATCACCAGGTCCGAATCGTCGGCCAGCACGGCGGGCAGCCGGTCATGCATCTCCTGCGCCCCGTTGCCGCCGATCCCGCGATTGATCACCGTCAGCCCCCCGGCCACGAACGGCGCCAGGGTCCGTTCGAACACGGGGGCGAATCCGTGCTCCGGACTGCTGGCCCCGATCCCCTCGGTGGTCGAGGACCCGAACAGGGTCACGCGTACCGGCAGGCCGCGCCGCAGCCGGTCGGTCAGGCGCGGCAGGACGGGCGAGGGCGAAAGGTCGGTCGCATCGTTCATCAATGGGCTCTTTCCAATACGGTCGCGGCGGGGGCCGGATTGCCACGCCCCTCGGCCGGAGGGCGCGCCGCCTGACGCTGTTTCTGCCTGACCCGGGCCCGGTCGAGAACCGTCGCCAGCTCCCACAGGATCGTGAAGCCGATCACATTCACCGCGACCTGCAATATCCAGCCCGACCCGAATGAGGTAAAGACCAGCCGCGCATACAGGTCGATCACCGTCCCGGCGGCGAAGACTTCCAGCGAATGCCGCCCGAACAGCGCCATCACCCGCCCCACCCGCCCTTCGGCGGCCCCACGCACACCGTGCGAGGACTGGACCAGGTAGAAGATCGCCAGCACGTCCAGCAGCCGCAGCGGCGCCAGCACGCTCTTGTCCGGCGCGGTCAGGGCAAAGGGCCGCAGGTCCGGCAGGCCCCATTGCTGCCAGGGAAAGGCCTCCAGCGCCGACACCGCCAGGTACAGGCCGCACACCAGCCGCAGCCAGCCCCGACGCGGCAGGCTGCCGTCGTGCCGCCCCGCCACCACGGCGGCGCAGGCCCCGAGCGTGAACAGGAACTGCCAGGCCAGCGGGTCGAAATACCAGCCGTCCGGGTCCAGCCAGTTGGGGAAATTGATCGACGGGTCCAGGTTGATCAGCAGCCACAACCCGCCGCTCAGCCCCAGCGTCAGCCACAGGCTGGTCCGCATCATCAGGTAGATCAGCGGAAAGACGCCCAGCAGCACCATGTACAGCGGCAGGATGTTCAGGTTGCTGGGCAACGCGTCCAGGAACATGACCCGCCAGAACGAACTCAGCCCATGCGCCAGCTCGGGCTCCAGAAAATCGACCGGCACGGGCCAGAAGGCCCGCCAGTAGCGGATGGTGGCCGTCGTCACCACCACCATGACGGCCTGGAAGACGTACAGCCGCACGCAGCGCCGCCACACCCGGCCCACCCCGGCCCGCAGCCCCACCCGCTCGAAATTCCGGCCATAGGCCAGCCACGAGGCATAGCCCGCCAGCAGCACGAAGATCTCCGCCGCATCGGCAAAGCCGACATTGCGCAACGTGAAGCGGTTCAGCACGTTCTGGGGAATATGGTCGACGAACATCATCAGCAGCGCGACCCCGCGCAGCGCGTCGATCCGGTGGTCGCGCCGGCCGCCGGGCGGCCGGGCACCCGCCGTCGCCCCCTCTCCTGACCCGGATGCGACCTGCGGGAGAGGCGCGGATGCAGTCATGTCAGCCGGTTCTCCTGCCCGCCGCGACCCTGCGGCGTCTTTCGACACATGGAGCGGAACCGCTCCCCACTCCAGTGCCGTTGCGATTTCTTACATATGCCCCGAACACGCCCGCGCGACCATTCCGATTTGCGCGCCGATGGTTTTCGCCTATGTCCGGGCAACGACGCGGCCACATGATGGCGCACCCACGCCCCGCGCGGCCGCCAGGGAAGGACAGACCATGACGGAACCCACATCGGCGCGGATCGCCGACATCCTGCGCCAGGTCCGCGACGCGGACGGCGCGACGATCCTCGACCACGCGGCCTTGGACGCGACGATGCTGCGCGACGGCACCCTGCATGTCGCCCTGGCCACCGACCGGGCGGCGGCGGGGCGCATCCAGCCCCTGCTCCCGGCGGCCGAACAGGCGCTGCGCGCCCTGCCCGGCGTCACCGCCGCCAGCGTCATCCTCACCGCCCACCGCCCGGCATCCGCCCCCGGCACCGCGCCCGCCCCGGCGGCAGCACCCGGCGGCGGCCACCGGCCGCTCAACCTCGGCGGCCCCGGCGGCCGCCCCGCGCAGGGGCCGATCCTGCCGGAGGTCCGCACCGTCATCGCCGTGGCCTCGGGCAAGGGCGGGGTCGGCAAGTCCACCACCGCCGTCAACCTGGCCGTCGGGCTGGGGATGGAGGGCCTGCGCGTCGGCCTGCTCGATGCCGACATCCACGGCCCTTCCCTGCCGCGCATGATGGGCCTGCACCAGCCCCCCCAGGTCCGTGAGGGCCGCATGGCCCCGCTCGAGGCCTGGGGCATCCGCGCCATGTCCATCGGCCTGCTGGTGGACGAACGCCAGGCCATGATCTGGCGCGGCCCGATGGTCATGGGCGCGCTGGGCCAGCTCCTGGGCGACGTGGAATGGGGCGCGCTGGACGTGCTGGTGGTCGACATGCCCCCCGGCACCGGCGACGCGCAGCTCACCCTGGCGCAGAAGGTCTCGCTGGCCGGCGCGGTCATCGTCTCCACCCCGCAGGACATCGCGCTGCTCGACGCACGGCGCGGCATCGCGATGTTCGAAAAGATGAACGTCCCCGTGCTCGGCATGGTCGAGAACATGTCCTATTTCTGCTGCCCGAATTGCGGCCACCGCACCGACCTGTTCGGCCATGGCGGCGCCCGGGCCGAGGCCGAATCCCTGGGCGTCCCCTTCCTGGGCGAAATCCCGCTGCTGGCCGACATCCGCGCCAGCGCCGACGCCGGCGCCCCCATCGTCATCTCCGCCCCCGACAGCCCCGCCGGCCAGGCCTATCGCGCCCTGGCCCACACGGTGGCGGCCACGGTCCGGCGCGCGAAGGAAAAACAGGAAAAATAAGGGGCCCCTCTTCCCGTCCCGCAGCCGGTCAGGCCCCCGCTTCCCGGTCCTGCCCGGCCTGCGCGACAATCCAGTCATGGAACAGGCGCGCCTCGGGCCGTAACGGGCGATGCGATGCCAGCACATAGCCGCGCGCGCTGGTCAGCGGGACGGGCCACGCCCTGACCAGATCCCCGGCAGCCAGCGCCGGGTCGATCAACGGCCGCCAGCCCAGGGCGATTCCCTCGTCCTGGCAGGCCGATTGCAGCAGCAGCGGATAATGGCTGAAACTGCGGAATATATTGATCCGCGCACCGCCCGTCTCTCCTCCGGCCGCCTCCATGGCCGCAAACCAGTCCTCCCAGCCGAACCAGAGCGTCTCCCGCCCCTTCAGCCGCAGCAGATGCCCGGCGCGGATATCCTCCAGCGTCTCGAAGGGGCCATGACGCTCCAGATAGCGCGGGCTGCAGATCGGATAGATCTCCTCCCGGAACAGCATCCGCCGGCTGCCCTCTGCCCCCTCCTCTCCCGCTTCCGCCAGGGCCGGCTCGAACAGGATCGACACATCCGGCTTCATGCCCCCCAGCGCCGCCTCCGACAGCGTCTGCGTGGTGACGATCTGGATCTCCACCCCGGGACACCCCTGCTCGAAATCCGCAAGCCGGGACAAAAGCCAGTTGGCGGCAAAGCCGTAATCGGTCACGACCAGGATGTGCCGCCCCGGCCCGCCCACCGCAATCTCCTCCAGGCACCGCCGCACGCGCGCCATGCTGTCGGTCGCGGCGGCAAACAGCGCCCGGCCCGCATCCGTCAGCACAACCCCCCGATGCCCGCGCGCAAACAGCGAAACGCCGATCACGCGCTCGATCTGGGCAACCTGCTGGCTGACGCCCGGCTGCGTCATCCCCAGCTCGGCGGCAGCGGCGCTGAAACTGCCCAGGCGCCCCGCAGCCTCCAGGATCCGGAGACTGCCCAGCACATATTCCACTACATACGGTGTCATAATTTCTTATTATACGAAATATAAGATTTATACGAGGTCACAAACCAACAATCCGCATGGTTAATAGCGGAAATCGCCGCATGCCGGTTCGTACAATTCAGCCTCGGGATAACGCCATGCCAGAACCAGAAAAACCCGAAATATCCCAGACCGGAATCAAAAACAAACGCTCCCGCACGCATGAATTCTGTTGAAATAACAATAATAAATAAAGAAACAGCGGATATATCATAAAAATATACCGTGGATCCCACAAAGAATTTATTCTCTATAGTACACGGAAAGCCACGCGGTCATGTCCCTTCGCAATCTCCTGAACGGCACCTTCGCGACTGCCCTCTTCATTTCAGGCAACCAGGCCGCCCACGCGGCAGCACCTGCCCCGGACGCGTCGCACGCCACCCCGCCGCGCAAGCCAGCGGCTTCCACCGCCCGCACGCGGCCCCAACCGCACCCCGGCGCCCAGGCGGCACCGCTTCACCCGGCCGCCGAGCTTCTCAATGTCAGTGTCCGGCGCGCGCATGCCTACGGCACGACCGAGACCGTGTCGGCGGAGATGCTGGCCAATGCCGTTCCGGGCACGAACCCGCAGAAAATCCTGGCCACCCTGCCGGGCGTGATGTTCCAGTCCGACGATCCGCAGGGGCTCGATACCTGGTCGACGCAATTCTACATGCACGGGTTCCTGCAGAACCAGATCGGCATGACGCTGGACGGCATCCCCCTGGGCGACCAGGAATTCCGCTCGCTGAACGGGCTCAACACCACGGCGGCCATTTCGTCCGAGAATATCGGACATGTCGACGTCTCCGCGAGCGCCGGCGCGGAATCGGTCGCCAGCACCTCGAATCTCGGCGGATCGCTCGAATATTATTCGGCCGATCCCGACCATAAGCGCCGCCTGACGACCGCGCAGACATTCGGCAGCAATGCCGCCTTCCACACCTTCCTCCGCGCGGACAGCGGCGATCTCAATCCCACCGGCACGCGCTTCTACCTGTCCTACATGCGCAACGATACCGGCAAATGGAAGGGCGGCGGCAACCAGTTCGCCCAGCAGGTCAATGCCAAGTTCCTGCAACCCATCGGCAACGACAGCAAGATCTCCGCCCTCTTCGACTGGTCGGACAAGGACCTGTACAATTACCAGGACATGTCCTTCGACATGCTGCGCAACGGCGGCTACAATCTGGACAATTTCGTCGGTACCGCCAACGGCTATGCCAATGCCTACCACCTGTCGCAATCGCTGAACGGCCTGCCGGGCGGCCGCATTCCGGCAGCCTATTCCCGCCTGTCCGACCCGTGGGACGCCTCCTATTACGACGCGATCACCGCCGAACGCGACTATCTGGGCGGCCTGAATTTCGATTTCGCCCTCAGCCGGCGGCTGCGCTGGAAATCGACGGTCTACGGCAACGGGCAATACCGGCGCGGCGGGTGGACGACACCCTACGCCCAGTCCCCCAACGGCGCGCCGCTGGCCGAACAGATCAACGCCAGCCACACCCAGCGCTACGGTTTCACCTCGTCACTCACCTACACGGTCGCCCGCAACGAACTCAGCGCCGGCATCTGGTACGAGAATTTCCATACACAGATCGGCCGCTACGGAATCGCGGAACCCCTGCTCGGCCAGGGCAATCCCGTCAACACGCTGGGGTCCCTGCCCGACGGCTATCAATCCTTCTGGTTCCAGTCCTTCAATTCCAACAGCTTCACCGGCTTCGCGCAGGATACCTATCACCCGCTGCCCAATCTCGCCCTGCATTTCGGCTTCCGGTCCCTGCTCCAGACCGTGCGGGCCGGCCAGGACGCCAATGACGAATCCTATACCGGCACCACGGGCATCGCGGCCGGCAGCATGACGACCGCCCGGGCCTTCCTGCCGCATATCAGCGCGGACTGGCATTTCCTGAACCATCACGAACTCTTCTTCGATGTTTCCGAAAATGTGAAATCCTACCCGGTCGCCGCCTACAAGCAGGGCGCCTCCCCCTTCGCCGTCACCCAAAGCCAGTTCAACCAGATCCGCGACACATTGAAGCCCGAGACGGACTGGAACTATGCGGTCGGCTACCGCTACACCGACAGGATCGTCTCCGCGTCGCTTTATGCCTACCACACCGATTTTCACAATCGCCTGCAACAGACGACCTCGGGGACGATCATCAACCCGGTCTCGACCGTCACCAATGTCGGCTCCGTCACCATGAACGGCATCGATGCCGGCCTGACGATCCACCCGACCACGGGCCTGTCGCTCTACAACAGCATCAGCTACGACCACGCGACCTATGGCGACAACCTGACGGAAGCCGGGGTTCTCTACCACACAAGGGGCCAGCAGGTCGTCAATTACCCCCGCTTCATGTACAAGGCCAGCCTGTCCTACAGCCACGGTCCGCTGGATATGCATGTGGATACCCAATATCTGGGCACCCGTAATTTCAGCTATGTCGGCGACATGAAGGCCCCCGGATACTGGATGGAAAATCTGGGCCTGCGCTACCGTGCGGGCGATATGGGGTCCCATGCCCGCCCCCTCGCATTCCTGAAAAACCTGACTTTCTCGTTCGACATCTATAACCTCGCCGGCACACGCTATATCGCGACGATGGGCGAGAACGGGAATCCGGTATCGGGCGATTACCAATCGTTCCTGGTCGGCGCCCCGCGCCAGTTCTTCGGCACGGTCAGGGCGGATTTCTGACGCCACGCAGCAGGCTTTCTGTTTCCGAATATCCCACGATCGGACAAGCATAATGACAAAGCATGCGACCCCTCCGCAGGAGGCCCTGGATCTCACCCCCCTGGCCGGGCGGATCGGTGCCGAGATACGCGGCCTCTCCCTCGCCCCCGGCCTCGATGCCACGATCCTGCGGGCGCTGCGCGATGCGCTGACCCGCTACAAGGTCCTGTTCTTTCGCGCCCAGCATCATGTCGACGGCACGGTCCAGCAGGATTTCAGCCGCGCATGGGGCGAACCGGTCGGCCATCCCACCGCCCCGGGCCAGAAGGACGAGTATCTTCTGGAACTCAGCGCGGCCCATGGCGGCAAGGCCAATGTGTGGCACACCGACATGACCTTCCTCAGCGACTACCCATCGGTCTCGATCCTGCGCGCCGTCGATATCCCCCCGGTGGGGGGCGACACGGTCTGGGCCAACACCGCCTCGGCCTATGCCCATCTCCCCCCGGCGCTGCGGCGGCTGGCCGACGAGCTCTGGGCCGTCCATTCGAACGATTACGACTACAGCGTCAACCAGACCGGCTCCGACCAGGCGGTGGACGCCTATCACGCGGCGTTCGTCTCGTCGATCTTCGAGGCCGAGCACCCGCTGGTGCGCCTCCATCCGCTGTCGGGCGAAAAATCCCTCGTCCTGGGCGGCTTCTTCAAGAAATTCTCCGGATTGTCGCAGACCGAATCCCGGCACCTGTTCGACATCTTCCAGGCGCATGTCACGCGCCTGGAAAATACCGTGCGCTGGCGCTGGAACCGCGGCGACGTGGTGATCTGGGACAATCAGAGCACCCAGCATTACGCGATCGACGATTACGGCGACTATCCGCGCGTGGTGCAGCGCATGACCCTGCGCGGCGGCCCTGCGACCGCGGTCGACGGCCGCCGCAGCCGCCAGATCCTGCCGGCCACAAACCCGGCCGGACACGCAACCGGAAACGCGGATTGACCCTGCCCCGCGCTGCCCCGCGCGGCCTCCGCACCACCGCCGACACGCAGGCACTCTCGCCGGCGCTCGGCGTGGGGCTGGGTGCGGCCACCGCCGCCGCCCATATCGGCAATAATTTCACCACCTACCTCATCGGCGGCCTGATCGACCAGTTCGGCTTCACCCCGTTGCAGATGGGTCTCTGGAGCATGACGGAACTGCTGGCCTATGCCGCGGCCATGCTGTTCGTCGCCCCCCATGTCGCGCGCCTCAGCCCGCGCCGCCTGGTCCTGGCGGCCGGGTTCCTGGTCGCCGGCGCGCAGTTCGGCTCCGCCATGGTCGGCAGCTTCCCGCCCCTGCTGGCCGGCCGGGCGGCCTGCGGGCTGGGCTTCGGCCTGGCCAACGCCGCCCTCAACCTCACGGCCGGGCGAACGGCCAGCCCCGCGCGCGCCATTTCCATCGGCCTCGCCGGGCAGACGATGCTCTACACCCTCATCAATCTCGGCCTGCCGATGGCCGGCGCCCGCTACGGCACCCCCGGCATGTTCGTCACCCTCGGCGCGCTGACGGTCCTGTTCACCCTCGCGGCAACGACCCTCCTGCCGGGCCGCAGCGACGCCATGCCCTGTCCGCCCACCACCCCACTCACCACAGCCCCACTCATCGCCGGATGGCGCGGACTGGGCCGCGACGGCCTGAAAGTCCTGCTGGCCATGGCCCTGTTCAGCTTCGGCAGCCTCGCCCTCTGGCCGTTCATCGAGCGCGCCGCGCACGATATCGGGCTGTCGGCGGTGCGCTACGGCCGGGACCAGAGCCTCGCCACCCTCGCCTGCGCCGCCAGCAACACCCTCTTCGCAGCACTAGCCACCCGCCTGCCGCGCCGCACGACCATGGTCGCGGCCCTGTCCGTCTGCGGCGGCTCCTGCGCCGCCCTTACGCTGGTCTCCAACGGGACGGCGTTCGCCCTCGCGCTGGTCGTCTTCAATGTCAGCTGGCTGGTCGCCTACCCGGTCATCCTCAGCATCGCCTACCAGGTGGACCGGAGCGGACGGCTTTCCGTGCTCTGCTCCTCGGCCTGGATCCTGAACATGGCGCTCGGCGCGCTGGTCACGGGCGCCATCGCCCAATGGCTCGGCGGCTACGTCCTTGTCGGCCCGCTGGGGTTGGTCATCTGCTGCGGCGCGCTCCCCCTTCTCTGGCCCCTGACGGCACGCCCCCGATAAAAACCCGCACCCGGTCGGCGTCCAGCGTCCGCGTCCCCCGGACATCATATATTCCAGCGCACCGCGCACGATCACCACGCGCAGCCCATTGGGCAGGGTATCGCGCAGCACATCCGCCCCGGCATGCGCAGGGCCCACCCCCAGCAGGCGCCCGGCAGAAGATACCGACCGCCCCTCCCGCGCCCTCAGAGCCTCCGGTCGCGCTTGATCCGGTCCCAGGCGGCATTGATCTGCGCAATCCGCCCCGCCGCCGCATCCACCGCCGCTTCGTCGGCCCCCCGGGCCGTCATGGCGTCGGGATGATGCTCGCGCACCAGCACCCGCCAGGCCGCGCGCACTTCGCTGTCGGTCGCATTGCGCGCCACGCCCAGCACGGCATAGGCATCGATCTCGCTGACATCGGGCCGCGCCCCGCCGGACTCGGCCCGGTCCCACGCGCCGGCACTCAGGCCGAAGGCCTGGTGCACCCGCCGCAGAAACCGGATTTCCTTCGGATGCAGCGCCTCGTCGGGCCCCAGATCGGCCCGCGCGATCATGAACAGGACGGCCAGCGCCTCTTCCAGCATCTCGGGCTTGTCGTGAAAGGCCCGCCCCAGCTCGGCGGCAAAGGCCTCGAAATCGTCGACCCGCTGCCGCGCCTGGTCGAACAGCCGGCCCACGTCGCTGGCATTCTCCGCAGGGATCTGGAACCGGCGCTTGAAGGCATCGATCTCGGCCCGGTTCACCGGCCCGTCGCATTTGGCGACCTTGGCGCACAGCACCACCATCACCAGCCCGTAGAGCTGGTCGCGCTTGCCCATCACCGATGCCAGCTTGGCCGCGACGAAGGTCGCCGCCCCGTTCGGGTCGGCATTCACCCGCGGGGCCCAGCGATCGGTCCAGCCGCCGACCGGCGTCTCCAGGATCGACCCGTTATCGGCCGCATGGCCCAGCGCCGCGCCCAGCACAGCCCCCATGGGCCCGCCGACCGCGAACCCCGCCACACCACCGAATAATTTACCCCAGATCGCCATTCTTCCCGCCCAGATGTCCGGACCGATTACGGTCTAGCACGCGGGCGGCGTCCCCCCCAAATCACCGCCCGCCTGCGCCGCATGCAACGCTGCGACCCGCAGGGCAGACGCCAGCGGCCGCGCCGGGTCGCGCGTGGTGTCGATCCCGGCGATCAGCGCCGGCAGCCCCAGCCCGCGCGCCCGCGCCATGCCCTCCAGCGCCGTCCAGAACTCGGGCTCCAGCGCCACGCTGGTCCGGTGCCCGGACAGGATCAGGCTGCGCTTGACCAGCCCCCCGCTCATCCGCCCTCACTCATCGGTCCAGCCGCCCGACCGCCCAGCGCGCGGCCTCGGCCACCACCGCGTTCGGGTCCCCGCACAGATCCTGCGCCACCGGCCTCAGCGCCGCCTCCCCCGAATTGCCGATCGCCACCAGCACGTTGCGCACAAACCGGTCGCGCCCGATCCGCTTGACGGGCGAGCCCGAGAACAAGGCCCGAAACCCCGCATCGTCCAGCCGTGCCAGCTCGGCCAGGCGCGGCGCCGTCAGGTCCGCGCGCGCGCGCAGCTTCATCTGTCGCGACTCCGTGGCAAAGCGGTTCCACGGGCAGACGGCCAGGCAATCGTCACAGCCATAGATCCGGTTGCCCATGGCCACGCGGAACGGCTCGGGGATCGGACCCGGATTCTCGATCGTCAGGTAGGAAATGCACCGCCGCGCATCCAGCCGGTACGGCGCGGGAAAGGCATCGGTCGGGCAGGCCTCCAGGCAGCGCCGGCACGACCCGCACCGCCCCCCCGATTCGTCCGAGGCCGGCAGGGCGAGCGTGGTATAGATCTCGCCCAGGAACAGCCAGCTTCCATGCCGGCGCGAGACCAGGTTGGTATGCTTGCCCTGCCAGCCCAGCCCCGCCTGTTCGGCCAGGGGCTTTTCCATCACCGGCGCGGTATCGACAAAAACCTTCACCTCGGGCGCCGCCCCCGCGCGCACACCCTGCGCCACCACGAACTGGGCCAGATGCTTGAGCATCCCCTTGACTACATCGTGATAATCGCGATGCCGCGCATAGACCGAGATATTCCCCCGGTCCGCCAGCCGCGTCGTCTCCAGCGCATCGCCGGGCGGGGCGTAGGACAGGCCCAGCGCGATCACGCTCCGCGCCTCGGGCCACAGGGCGCGCGGGTCGCCCCGCTGCTCCACCCGCTCCGCCAGCCACCCCATCGCGCCGTGATGGCCCGCGGCCAGAAAATCGGCCAGCCGCAGCCGCGCCTCATCCCCCAGCGCGGCCGCGCAGAAGCCCACCGCGTCGAATCCCAGCGCCAGCGCCTTGTCGCGAATGGCATCGCGCAGCACGAGCGCCCGGTCGGGCGGCAGGCCGCCCTCCATCATGCGACCGGTGGAATATCGGGCGGCGGCATCTCGTCCGGGCTCCAGTCCGCCAGCGCCCATTGCGCGCGCAGCCACGCCGCATGCGCCTCCAGCGTGCCCTCCACGATCGCCCCGCGAATCCCGCGCATCAGCCGCTGGTAATAGGCCAGATTGTGCCAGGTCAGCAGCATCGGCCCCAGGATCTCGTTGGCGCGGAACAGATGATGCAGGTAGGCGCGGCTATGCCGCGTGCAGGCCAGGCAGTCGCAGTGCGGCGAGATCGGGCGCGAATCCACCGCATGCCGCGCATTGCGCAGGTTCAGCGTGCCCCGCTCGGTATAGGCCCGCGCCGTGCGCCCCGCCCGGGTGGGCATGACGCAGTCGAACATGTCCACCCCGCGCTCGACACTGCCCAGCAGGTCGTCGGGCGTGCCCACGCCCATCAGGTAGCGCGGGCTGTCCCACGGGATCAGCGGCGTGGTGGCGTCCAGGGTCGAGAACATCAGTTCCTGCCCCTCGCCCACCGCCAGCCCGCCGATGGCATAGCCCTCGAAGCCGATGCCGGTCAGGGCGCGCACGCTCTCGGCCCGCAATTCCGCCTCGGTGCCGCCCTGGATGATGCCGTACTGGGCATAGCCGGGGCGCTGCACGAAGGCCTCGCGGCAGCGCGCGGCCCAGCGCATCGACATCCGCATCGACTGCGCGATCACCTCGGGCGCCGCCGGCAGGGCCGGGCATTCGTCGAAACACATGGTGATGGTGGCATCCAGCGCATGCTGGATGTCGGTCGAACGCTCCGGCGTCAGCCGGTGCTTGGACCCGTCGATGTGCGAGCTGAACGTCACCCCGTCCTGGTCCAGCTTGCGCAGCGGCCCCAGCGACATGACCTGGAACCCGCCCGAATCGGTCAGGATCGGCCCTGGCCAGTCCATGAACCGATGCAGCCCGCCCAGGGCGCGCACCCGCTCCGCCCCCGGCCGCAGCATCAGGTGGTAGGTATTGCCCAGCACGATGCCGGCGCCGGTCGAGCGCACCGCATCCATCGTCATCGCCTTGACGGTGCCCACGGTACCCACGGGCATGAAGGTCGGCGTCGGCACCACGCCATGGGCGGTATGCAGGTGCCCCGCCCGCGCGCGCCCGGCGCGCGCCTGCTCGACCCAGCGGAACGCGGTGCTCATGCGCCCGTCCCCCCGGGGGTGGGCGCACGATGCAGCAGGCATGCGTCGCCATAGGAATAGAAACGGTACCCCGTGCCGATGGCATGGGCATAGGCGTCGCGCATCCTGTCATATCCGGCAAAGGCGCAGACCAGCATGAACAGGGTCGAGCGCGGAAGGTGGAAATTCGTCATCAGCATGTCCACCGCCCGGAACCGGTAGCCCGGGCGGATAAAGATCGCGGTATCGCCGTCGAAGGGCCGGATCGTCCCATCCGGGTCGGCAGCACTTTCCAGCAGCCGCAGCGAGGTCGTGCCCACGGCCACGATCCGCCCGCCCGCGCGCCGCGTCCGGTTCAGCCGCTCGGCCGTCTCCTCGGTGATCACGCCCCGCTCGGCATGCATCCGGTGCCCGGCGATGCTGTCGCCCCGCACCGGCAGAAAGGTCCCGGCTCCCACATGCAGGGTCAGCGTGCAGCGCTCCACCCCCGCCGCATCCAGCGCCGCCAGCAGGCCGGGGGTGAAATGCAGGCCGGCGGTCGGGGCCGCCACCGCGCCGCGATGGGCGGCGAAGATGGTGGCGTAATCCTGCCGGTCCTGCTCGGTCGGGCCCCCGGGCCGGTCGATATAGGGCGGCAGGGCCAGCACGCCCGCCGTCTGCAGAAACGCGTCGAAATCCGCGCCCTCGGTATCGAAGCGCAGGATCACCCCGCCCTCGTCGTCGCGCGACACGATGGCGGCGGTGTTCGGCGTGCCCGGAAAGGTCAGCACGTCGCCGGCGCGCAGCCGGCGGGCATTGCGCGCCAGCGCATGCCACGTCCCGTCGGGCAGGATCCGGTCCAGCGTGATGCCGATCCGCGCCTCGCCCCGCCGGGCGTCGAGTTGCGCGGGGATGACGGCGGTATCGTTGGCCACCAGCAGGTCGCCCGGCCGCAGCAGCGACGGCAGGTCGCGCACCACCCGGTCGTGGAACGGGCCCGTGGGCATGATATCCAGCAACCGCGCGGCATCGCGCGGCCGTGCCGGCTGCTCGGCGACCAGCGCGTGCGGCAGGTCGAAATCGAAATCGGAGACTTGGTCACTCATCGGACGCCCCGTTTACGGAATCCGGCGACGGTTGGACAGTGGCCGCGCCGCCGGTCAAGATGGCGGCCCGTCATTCTGGGGCCTCCCGCCCCTGCATTGCAAACCGGAGTCCGATCCATGTCCTATGCCGCGCTTGACGCCGCCCGCGTCGCCCGTGCCTGCAAATCCGCCCTGACCGTCCTGGAGAGCAGCGACGAGACCTCCGAAGCCCACGTCCGCAAGACGCTGATGATCCAGCGCATCGCCGCCCTGGCCGAAGCCGCCTCCGAATCCCCCGCCGGCGGCGCCATCATCACCCTGACGTCGGAAGAATTCTGGATGGTCAGCAAGAACTGGTAAAAGGCTGCTTGCAAAGTCACCCTGCCGGCGATCCGACGCGCGGTTCCTGCGCTTCGGTGCTCACGGCCATCAAGGCCGCTCCGCTCCGATGCTCGGAAACACACGCCGGCCGTGCCGCTGCGCGGCACTCTCGCTCGGCATGCCGACTTTTCAAGCAGCCTTCAGGAAGGCAACACCCGGATAACGTCCCGACAACGAAGGACCGACCGACATGACATTCACCCTGACCAGCCACGCCTTCAAGGATGGCGAGCGCCTGCCCGACGCCCAGGTCTTCGACGGTATGGGCTATCGCGGCGGCAACATCTCCCCTCCGCTGGCATGGAGCGGCGCGCCCGAGGGCACGCGCAGCTTCGCCATCACGATGTACGACCCCGACGCCCCCACGGGCTCGGGCTGGTGGCACTGGGTGGCGGTGAATATCCCCGCCACCGTCACCAGCCTGGCCGCCGGCGCCGGATCGGGCGACGCCGACCTGCCCGAGGGCGCGTTCATGACCCGCACCGATTTCGGCGGCAACGTCTATGGCGGCGCCGCTCCGCCGCCGGGCCCGGCGCACCGCTACATCTTCACCGTTCACGCGCTGGATACCGAAACGCTGAGCGTACCCACCGACGCCTCCGGCGCCATGGTCGGCTTCTTCCTGCACAGCCACAGCCTGGGCTCGGCCAGCCTGACCGCCCTGTTCGGCCGCGAGGCCTGAAAACGGGGGCCTGAAAACAGGGCCATCATGATCAAGGCATCTTTGAATGATGCTTTTCGATTTTTCATGCAGGCTACAGGCCCTTCACCCGTACACTCCCGGCAGAACGACACCACCGCCTGCCGGGAGCCCCGTCATGACCGTCCGCGCGCATCCCGCATCCCCCCTGATCACCCGGCGGCATGCGCTCGGCCTCGCAGCCGGCCTGGCCTTGGCAACGCCGCTCCGCCGCGCCCGCGCGGCGGATACGGAATCGGTCACGCTGCGCGTGGCCGCATTTCGCGGCATGGACCAGACCCTGCTGGCGGAAACCGGGCTGAATGATTTCCCCTATCGCGTGGCGTTCAGCGAATTCAATTCCGGCAACCTGATCGCCCAGGCCATCAACGCCGATGCGATCGACCTTGGGATGTGGAGCGAAATCCCGATGGTCTTCGCCGCCAGCGCCGGGGCCCGGGTCGCCGTCGTCGCCACCATGGACGGCCCCACGACCGACCAGGCCCTGCTGGTGCCCACGGGCTCGCCCGCGCAATCGGTCGCGGACCTGCGCGGCAGGCGCGTCGGCTACATCAAGGCCACGACCGCGCATTATTTCCTGCTGAAGATGCTGGCGCAGCACGGCATGGGCATGGCCGACATCAAGCCGGTCGCGCTGGGCATGAGCGACGGGCTGACGGCCATGAAATCCGGCAGCCTCGACGCATGGGCCACCTACGGCTACGCCATCCAGACGCTGGAAGCCGACAAGACCGCCCGCATCCTGCAAAGCGCCGCCGACATCCTGTCCGGCCATTATTTCATCGGCGCCAACCCGCGCGGACTGGCGGGCGCCGATTTCCGCGCCGCCGCCGCCGATTATCTCCACCGCCTCGGCAAGGCCTACGCCATCCTCACGGCGGACAAGCCCCGCTGGGCCCGCGCCGTCGCCCCGGTCATCAAGGTGCCGGAACCGCTGGTCCTGGCCTATCTGCAAAGCCAGAACCGCCCCTACACCCCCCGCGCCTGGCGGCCGGACGACATCGCCAGCGCGCAATCGGTGGCCGATACCTTCATCCAGGCCGGCGTCCTGCCCGCCGGCACCAGCCTCCAGCCCGTCTTCTCCACGGCGCTGGCCCCCCTCCTGCCGGCATAGCCCGGCCGGCTATGCCTCCCCCGGCGCCGGAAACCGCCCCTCGAAGGCCAGTTCCGACAGCGTCCGGCGGCCGGAGGGCGCTTCACGGGCCCGCAGCCCCTCGGGCAGGATATCCGCCGGCCCCTGCCTGCCGATGACGATCGCCGCGTTCAGCGCATAATCGTCCGGCAGTTCCAGCCCCGCGCGCGCAACCTCCTTGTCGAACCCGCTGACCGGATGCGTCGCCCAGCCGGCGCGGGCGGCCTGAAGCTGCACCAGCACCGCCGCCGCGCCGGCATCGAAAGCATGGGTCGGCGCAGGCACCGGCTCGGCCTGCCCCCCCGCATTCGTCACTGTGTGCGACGCGACATACACCAGCGCCGATGCATGCTGCGCCCAGGAATGGTTGAACGGAATCAGCCACGACAGAAACCGTTCCCAGTCGGCCGTATCCCGCCGCGCGTAAATAAAGCGCCACGGCTGCGAATTATAGGCCGACGGCGCCCACCGCCCGGCATCCAGAAAAGCCAGCAATTCCGTTTCGGAAATCGGGGCGGCGGCAAACGCACGCGGCGACCAGCGGTCGAGAATCAGCGGCTCGACAGGCGTTTCGGACACACGCCCGGATGATTCAGTCATAGTCGATCAGCCTCTTTCAAAATACGTATCACAAGGCAAACGGCCATCAATCGTCGTGCACGCCCAGCGCATCCAGCAGCACGCCACGAAGATGCTCGAACCGCGGGTCGGCATGCCGGCGCGGACGCTCCATGGGAATCGGCAGGTCAGTGCGGATACGCCCGCGTTCCAGCACCACCGCGCGATCCGCCAGCATCAGGGCCTCGTCGACATCGTGCGTCACCAGCAGGACGGAGCAACGATGCCGAATCCACAAATCCGAGACCAGGCGCTGCATTTTCAGCCGCGTCAGCGCATCCAGCGCCGCAAACGGCTCATCGAGCATCAGGAACGCCGGTTCCCGGACCAGCGCACGCGCCAGCGCCGCGCGCTGCGCCTCGCCGCCCGAAAGCGTCAGCGGCCACGCATCGACCCGGTGGCCCAGCCCGACCTCTTCCAGCACCGCCACGGCGCGCGCGCGCCGGTCCGCCCCATCCTGGCCCAGCACCGCATTCTGCCACACACGCTTCCAGGGCAGCAGCCGGCTTTCCTGAAACACGACCGAGACCTCGCGCGGACGCGTCACCGACCCGTCCGTCACCGGGTCCAGCCCCGCGAGCGTACGCAACAGGGTCGATTTCCCCGACCCGCTATGACCGAGCAGTGCCACAAACTCGCCGGGCGCAATGGCAAGATCCAGATGGTCCAGCACCGCCGGGCCATCGCCGAACCGGCGCGTCAGCCCATGCACCACCACGGCCGCGCCATCGCGTGCCGATGCCTCCGCCCCCGGCACCACCTGCGCGACGGCGTTCATGCCGACCTCGCGGCACGATGCGACGGCCGCCACGACAGCAGCGCAGTTTCCAGAAAACGCACGATCTGGTCGGATACGAGGCCAAGCAGGCCATAGATCACCAGCCCGACGAGAATGATGTCGGTCCGCAGGAAATCCTCCGCATCCATCATCATGTGTCCGATTCCGCTATCGGCGTTCACCTGCTCCGCCACCACCAGCATCAGCCACGAGATCCCAACGGCAAAACGCAGCCCCACCAGAAGATCCGGCAGCGCCCCGGGCAGGATCACATCGCGGATCGTCCGCGCCCGCGACAGGCCCAGCGTGCGCGTCATTTCCAGCAGCTTCGGATCGATCGACCGAATCCCCTTGTGCAGGTTGAGATAGATCGGAAAGCTGGACCCCAGCGCCACCAGCGCGATCTTCGGCGTCTCCCCGATCCCGAACCACAGGATGAAAAGCGGCACCAGCGCCAGCGCCGGCAGCGTGCGCAGGATCTGCAACGGCGCGTCCACGATATCCTCGCCCAGGCGCGACAGGCCGGCGACCAGCGCCAGGCTCACCCCGGCTACGAACGCGATCCCCAGCCCGGCGCCCGCGCGCGCCAGCGACACCAGCAGGTTGGTCTGCAACGTGCCGTCCTTCGCCAGCGTCCACCCCGTCGCGACGATCTGGGCCGGCGACGCCACCAGCCGCGTGGACAGCAGCCCCGCCGAACACCCCGCCTGCCACAGCAGCACCAGCAGGACCGGCGACGCATAGCGCGTCAGCACACCCAGGCGCGGCCGCCAGACGGAGCGCACGCGCCCCCGCTCGGTCACGGGAGATGCGGTCCGGATGAGAGTTCCTGACATGGCCGCCGTTCCTTCCTTGGATATCGTCACGCGCCGCAGTCTGACCAGAGTTCAGGCATCCTGTCAGGTGAATATTATTCATACAATCATTTGTCGTGATTTAATTGTATCCTACGATCCAACCGCGCACATTACGGCCCCCTGACAGGTTCCAAGATCCAGGCTTCAAAGATCGCCTCCCCATGCATCGTCCCGTCCGCCGCCTCCCGCGCCTCGTCCTCCTCGCGCTCGCCGCCCTGGCGACCCTGCTGCACGCGACACCGGGCGCACGCGCCGGGGACGAACTGGTCGTGGCCGACCAGAAAGGCCTGCAAAAAGCCCTTCTCGAGGCCGCGGGCGCCGACCGGAACCTGCCCTACCGCATCCGCTGGACCGAGTTCGAGGCCGCCGCCCCCCTGTTGCAGGCCCTGGGCGCCGGCGCGGTCGATACCGGCATCGCCGGCGACGGCCCGTTTCTCTTCGCCTGGGGTGCCGGCCTGCCCGTCAGGGCCGCCTTCCTGCTCCCCCCGCGCGGCGGCGGCCGGGCCACCGCGCTGGTCGTGCCGGCCGGGTCACCGCTCCACACCCTGTCCGACCTGTCGGGCAAACGGGTCGCGACCGGGCGCGGTTCCATCGGCCACCTGCTGCTCCTGCGCCTGATCCAGACCGGCGCGATCCCCGCCCCGGCCCCCCGCATCCTCTTCCTCGCCCCGGCCCAGGCCAAGGCGGCGCTCGACAGCGGCGGCATCGACGCCTGGTCCACGTGGGAGCCCTATGTCTCGCTGGAAACGGCCCAGGATCACGGGCACGTCCTCGCCGACGGCGCGGGCATCATGCCCAACAACAGTTTCCTCGTCGCCACCGACAACGCCTTGGCCCACAAGCACGCCCTGCTGGCCGATTTCTATCGCCGCGTGGCCCAGGCCTATGCGTGGGGCGAACAACACCAGCAGGACTACGCCACCCTGCTCGCCCGCCAGACCGGCCTTCCCACCACCGTCGCCCAGGCGGTGGCGCAGGACCTGATCGCTACCCCCGCCGGCATCGGCGATGCCGTCATCCAGGCCGAACGCGGAACATTGGCGGCCTACCGCGCGGCCGGCTTCCTCACCGCGGCCCCCCCGCTGGAAACCGCCTTCGACCGGAGCATCACCCTGCCATGACAGCCGGCCCCACCCATCACGAAGCCGACGTGCTGATCATCGGCGGCGGCCTGGCCGGATGCTGGGCGGCCATCACCGCCGCCCAGGGCGGCGCCCGAGTGATCGTCGCGGAAAAGGGCCATTGCGGCACATCGGGCGTCGCGGCGGCGGGCGGCCCCGGCCATTGGTGGGTCCCCCCCGATCCCGGCCGGCGGGAAGAGGCCATCGCCCGCCGCATGGCAACCGCCCAGGGGCTGGGCGACGCCGCCTGGATGGCCCGGATCATCGACCGCACCTGCCGCACCCTGCCCACCATCGCCAGTCATTACCGCTATGTGCCCGACGATGACGGCCGCATCCGCCACCACGCGCTGCGCGGGCCGGAATATCTGCGCGCCCTGCGGCAGAAGGCACAGGCCGCCGGCGCGATCCTGCTCGACCACAGCCCGGCGCTGGAACTGCTGCGCCATGCCGACGGCAGCATCGCCGGCGCCCGGGGCGTCAGCCGCCAGGGCACGGGCGGCGACTGGGTCGTCCGGGCCGGCGCCACCATCCTGGCCACCGGCGGCTGCGGCTTCCGCTCCCACCTGCTCGGCGGCATGAACAATACCGGCGACGGGCTGCTGATGGCGGTGGAAGCCGGCGCCGTGCTGTCGGGCATGGAACTGTCCGCCTTCTTCACCGTGGTCCCCGCCGGCACCACCATGGCCCGCACCATGATCTACAGCTTCGCCCGCTATCACGATGCGCAGGGCCGCCCGCTGGACCGCCCGCCAGGCCCGCACGACAACGCCTTCCTGGCCCAGGCCCTGGCCCACGGCCCCGTCTTGTGCGACCTGTCGGCAACGCCCGAGGATATCCGGCGGCAACTGCCCCAGATCTCCCCCAACGTCACCCTCGCCTTCCGCCGCCTGGGCATCGATCCGTTCCGCGACCGCTTCCCCATCGCGCTGGTGGGCGAGGGCACGATCCGCGGCGTCGGCGGCGTCCGCGTCGCGGGCCCCGACGCCGGCGCGGGCGTCGAAGGCCTGTTCGTGGCCGGAGACGTGGCATCGCGCGAGCCGGTCACCGGCGCCATCAGCGGCGGCGGCGCGGTGAATGCGGCCTGGGCGCTCTCCTCCGGCTGCATCGCCGCCGAAGCCGCGCTCGAACGCGTACGCCGCCACGGCAGGCGCGCCGACACCCCGGCCGAACGCACCGGCCGCGCCGGCCTGCATTCCGGTCGTGGCACGGAGGACGCAACCGCGATCGAACGCGCGGTCCAGGCCGAAATCCTCTCGCCCGTGAAGCAGTATTTCCGCACCGAAGCCACGCTCGCCACCGCCCGCGACCGGCTGGACGCCGCCTGGGCCGCCCTGCCCCACACCGCCGGCCCCCCGACGCCGCAGGCCCGGACCCGGCGCCGGGAGTTGGCCGCCCTCACCGCCACCGCCCGGTGGTGCACGGCCGGCGCGCTGGCCCGCCGCACCAGCCTCGGCCTGCACCAGCGCGCCGACACCATCGCCGCCACCACGCCGCCCACCTCCATCCTCACCGGCGGCCTGGACCGGATCTGGACCGATTCCGCCCCCGCAGGAGGGCCCGCATGATCGAACTCCTCCTCCCCGCCCGCTGCACCGGCTGCAATGCCTGCGTGACGGCCTGCCCGCGCGACGTGTTCGACCCCGTTCCGGACGGCCCACCCCGCATCGCGCGCCAGGCCGACTGCCAGACCTGCTTTCTGTGCGAACTTTATTGCCAGGAAGACGCGCTGTACGTGCATCCTTATGCCGACCACGCCCGACCGCAGGACGCAGGGGCAATCGAGGCCTCCGGCCTGCTGGGCGCCTACCGCCGCGACTCCGGCTGGGACGAGTGGGCGGAAGACGAGACGCTGCGCAACCAGCACTGGCGCATGGAAGACGTCTTCCGCCGCGCCCGGGGCGCATGAAAAGACCATTGGAGGAGGCCCCGGCCATGGACGGATCATCAATCGCGGCACCCGCATCCGCCAGGACGCTGGACCAGCTCGTGGCCCGCTTCGCCCAGCGGGCGGCACGCCATGACCGCTCGGGCGAGATCGCCCTCGACAACCTCGCCGACCTGCGCGACGCCGGGCTGCTGGCCCTCGCCCTCCCACCCGCCTCCGGCGGCCAGGGGATCGGGGTGCGACAGATCACCGAAATCGTGGGCCGCATCGCGCAGGGCGACCCCTCCACGGCGCTGATCCTGGCGATGCAATATCTCCAGTCGGGCGCGATCGCCCGCTCCCCGGCCTGGAGCGACACGGTCAGGGGCGAACTGTTCGCCAGCATCGTCCGCGACGGCGCGCTGATCAACGCCCTGCGCGTGGAGCCCGAACTCGGCACCCCGGCACGCGGCGGCCTGCCCGCGACCAGCGTGCGGCACGACGGCACGGCCTGGCGCCTCAACGGCCGCAAGATCTTCTCGACCGGCTCCACCGCCCTGAAATGGGGCGTGGTATGGTCCCGGACCGAGGAAGACACGCCCCGCGTCGGCCAGGTGCTGGTGCCGCTCGACCTGCCGGGCGTGCGGATCGAGCAGAGCTGGAACCAGATGGGCATGCGCGCCACCGGCAGCCACACGGTCATTTTCGAAAACGTCGCCCTTCCCGATCATTACCTGGTCAATCTGGCCCCTCCCGGCAGCGCGCCGGACGAGGCCGTGGCACTCGCGACCTGGCATGCCGTCGTCGTGGGGGCGCTCTATGACGGCGTGGCCCGCGCGGCGCGGGACTGGCTGATCGGCTTCCTGCACGCGCGGGCACCCTCCAATCTCGGCGCCCCGCTGTCCACGCTGCCACGCTTCCACACCCTGCTGGGCGAAATCGACGCCCTGCTGCTGACCAACAGCGCCCTGATCGACCACGCCCTGCGGCGCGAGGAAGCCGGCGAGCAGGCCGGCACCGACGCCGGCCTGGTCAAGCAGGTCGTGACCGAAAACGCGATCGCCGCCGTGGGCAAGGCCGTCGCCGCGATCGGCAATCCCGGCCTCAGCCAGGACAACCCGCTGGAACGCCATTACCGCGACGTCCTCTGCGGCCGCATCCACACCCCGCAGGGCGACAGCGCCCTGGCCTCCGCCGGCAGGGCCGCGCTGGCGGGCTGACGCCCCCCCGCCACGCGCGCGTCGCGCATATCCCTCCGGCATACCCCTTTGGGATTATGGTCACGCCCGCCCCGCCACGCCATGCTGCCCGGGCAGGGAGGACGCGCGGTGGGCGGCAATGTGAAACTCGACCGCACGCTCGGCCTGTGGTCCGTCGTGCTGTTCGGCCTGGCCTACATGGCGCCGATGATCGTGCTGGGCACGTTCGGCACGCTGGCGACCGCCAGCCGGGGCACCACCGCCATGGCCTACCTGATCGCGGCGGCGGCAATCTTCCTGACCGCCCTCAGCTACCGCGTCATGGCCCGCGCCCACCCGGTCGCCGGCTCGGCCTACAGTTACGCCCGCCACGCCATCGGCCCGCGCATCGGCTTCCTGATCGGCTGGGCCGTACTGCTCGACTATATCTTCCTGCCGATGGTGATCTGGCTGATCGGCGCCGCCTACCTGGCCTCGGCCTTTCCCGGCGTTCCCGGCTGGGCGTGGATCGTCGGCTTCATCGTCCTGACCAGCGCGATCAACATCGCCGGCATCGCCTGCGCCAACCGGGTCAATATCGTCCTGATGCTGGCACAGTTCGGCGTGCTGGCCTCCTTCCTGGCGCTGGCCACCCGCTACGTGCTGGTGCTGGACGGTTCGGGCGGGCTGCTGTGCGTCACCCCCTTCTTCGCCAAGGGCGTCCCGTTCTCGGCATCGGTGGCCGGCGCCGCCATCGCCGCCTATTCCTTCCTCGGCTTCGACGCGGTCACGACCCTGGCCGAGGAAACCCACGACCCAAGGCGCACCATGCCCCGGGCGATCCTGGTCATCGCGCTGGGCAGCGGGCTGATCTTCGTCCTGTCCGCCTACCTGACCCAACTGGCCCATCCCGGCGCCGCTTTCGCCGCACCCGACGCGGCCGGCGTGGAAATCGCCCGGGCCATCGGCGGCGATGTCTTCGTCATGGTCTTCCTGATCACGCTGGTCGTCGCCCAGTTCACCTCGGGCCTCGCGGCGCAGGCCAGCGTCGGCCGCCTGCTCTACGCCATGGGCCGCGACCGCATCCTGCCGCCCTCCCTCTTCGGCCGGCTGCATCCGCGCTGGCTGACACCGGTGCCCAACCTGCTCCTGGTCGGCACGGTCGGGCTGGGCGCGCTGGCGATGGATGTCGCCACCTCCGCCTCCTTCATCAATTTCGGCGCCTTCCTCGGCTTCGCCGCCGTCAATCTTTCGGTGATCGCCCTGTATCTGAAGCGCGACCCGCACCTTTCCGGGCTCGGGGTACCGGCGGGGCTGGTCGTGCCGGCGCTGGGGACGCTCTGCGACCTCTTCCTGCTATGGCATCTCGACCGCCATGCCCGACTGCTGGGCCTGGCCTGGCTGGCACTCGGCATCGTCTGGCTCGGCTGGCAGACACGCGGCTTCCGCCGCCCGCCGCCCGACATGCATATCGACCGGGACCATGCCTGATGCGGCCCCGCTCAGGACCAGAACAGGCGGAACAGTTCGGCCTGGCAGGAAATACCCAGCTTGGCATAGATCCGCCGCCGATGGACCTTGACCGTATTGGGCGCACATCCCAGCACGGCCGCCAGCGACGGCGTGGAATGCCCCTTCAGGATCAGCGTGACAATCTCGATCTCGCGCCGGGTCAGCCGCCCATCCTCGATCCCGGCCACCGGCACCGCCTCTCCACCCGCGCGCCTGCGGCCGGGCGCATGAAACCAGTGCCGGTGCCCGAACGCGCACACGACCGGCGCCGCCGCGCGCAGCCGCTCCCGCTCCCCGTCGGCAAAGGGCGGCGCGGGGCCAAGCCGGCACAGCGACAGCACGCCGACACACAGGTCGGCCAGCGGAATGACGAAGCCGATTTCATCGACGATCCGCGTCGCCGCATAATGCAGCCGGTAATATTCGGTCTGCACGAAGCCGTCGGGCGCGCACTCGCCCATCGCGATCATCCGCGCCCGCCCATCCGCCATGACGGCATCGCGAAACGGATCCAGCACGAAGGCCCCCGCCAGATACCGGTCGACGATCACCGCACGCGCGGCACCCAGCCTTTCGTTATACAGGTCGAACGCCCGCCCGTCGGGCGCATAGAAAAACCCGTTCATCATCTGCGCCGGCGCCAGCATCCGCAGCGCCGCCATCAGCGCATCGGGAAACCGGCGCGTGCCGATCGCCGCCGCCGCCGCCCCCACGGCCGCATTCCACGCCCCGAAGGGCGGATCGCCGGCGACCGGCCCGGATACCGCATCCATCACGCACCGCCTCCATCCCGCCGCCCCGCGCAAGGGAGCAGAGCCGCATCCCGCAGGCAAGCCGCCGGAGCCCCATCATGACCCATCCGCTGGACCTCCCTGCGCGCGAGATCGCAAACGGCATCCGCGCCGGCCGGTTCAGCGCGCAATCGGTCGTCGCGGAATCGCTCCGCCGGGCAGAAATCGCCCAGGCCACGCTCAACCCCTTCACCCTGATCCGCACCGGCCAGGCCATGGAAGCCGCCCGCCGCGCCGATGCCGCAGTGGCCGAGGGCACCCCCACCGGCCCCCTGCACGGCGTCCCCTTCGCCGCCAAGGACCTGACCCCCACCGAGGGCGACCTGACAACGCTGGGCTCCTGGACGCGCCCCGACTGGCGGCCCGGGGAAACCGCGCTGTGCATCCGCCGCCTGCAAGCGGCCGGCGCGATCCTGATCGGCAAGACGACGACGCCGGAATTCGCCTATTCCAGCTTCACCCACAGCCCCCGCTGGGGCATCACCCGTAACCCGTGGAACCCCGAGCGCAGCCCGGGCGGCTCGTCCGGCGGCTCGGCGGTCGCGGTGGCAACGGGCGTGGTCCCCTTCGCCGAGGGCACCGACATGGGCGGATCGGTCCGCATCCCCGCCGCCTTCTGCGGCGTCGTCGGCTTCAAGCCCAGCCTCGGCCGGATTCCGATGACCATCCTGCCCAGCCAGTTCGACAATATTTCCCATTTCGGCCCGCTGGCCCGCACGGTGGACGACGCCATTGCCTTCATGGAGGCCACGGCCGGCCCCAGCGACGAGGACATCGCCTCCCTGCCGATCGGCTTCGACGGCACGGCCGCCCGCCTCGGCACGCTGGCGGGCCGCCGCTTCGCATTGTCGCTCGATCTCGGCTATTACGCGGTCCAGCCGCAGGTCGCCTCACTGGTCCGCCAGGCCGCCGACAGGCTGCGCCGCGCCGGCGCCATCGTCGACGAGGTCTCCCTGCACTGGACCCGCGCGGTCAACGACCAGTGGTTCGACCTCTGGTGCGTCTTCATGGCCGCCTGGTTCGGCGACACCCTGGCCACCTGCCAAGCCCGGATGGACCCGGCCGTGGTCGCCATGATCACGCGCGGCCAGGCAATGGACGCCACGACCTACAAGCGGATCGAATTGCTGCGCACCGCCATGTGGCGCGACATGGCCCGGCTCTACACGCAGTACGACGCCCTGCTCTGCCCCACCTGCGCCATCACCGCGCCACCCGTGACCAAAACCGACGACGATTACGCCGCCACCCTGCCCGACGGCCGCTTCGCAGGGCTGGACATGACCTGCCCCTTCAACCTGCTGCCGCAACTGCCCGCCCTGTCCCTGCCCCTCGGCCTGGCCGAGGACGGATTGCCGGTCGGATTGCAGATCGTGGGCCGCCGCTTCGCCGACGAACAGGTGCTGGCCTGGGGTGCCCTCTACTCCAGCACCCAAAACCCATGCGTGCCATCCCGCTCAAGCTGCGCCACCAGCCCGAACTCCCAGTCCAGATAGGCCTGCATGGCAGCCGCGGCATTATCCGTCCCTTCGTACGGCCGCTTGTAGACATCGCCAGGCCGCGAAAGCGCCCGCTCGGCGTCCAGCCCGGTTTCCAGCGCCAGCCCCGCCGCGCGCCACGCGTCCGTGCCACCCTCCAGCACCCGCGCGCCCACCAGTTCGGCAGCCGCCAGACGGGCGGCAATCCCGTCCGGCGAGGTCAGCACGATCTCCCGCCCCTCCGCCAGACGCGGATGCCCGGCCAGGTCGGCGCGAATGGCAAACACCGCCCCCGGCACATGCCCCTTGCGAAAATCCGGGCTGGCGGCAAGGTCGATCACCAGCGGTCCTTCCCCTGCCGCCCGCGCGGCCACCAGATCCGCCACCGACAGCACGGGCACGTCCGGCGGGGCCGACGCCAGCAGGACGGGCTCCGGCCCACCCTCGCGCGGCAGTCCCGCCCAATCGTCCAGCACATACACTTCACGCCAGCCAAGCTGCCGCAGCCAGTGGGCGGTCATGCGCGCCCGCACCCCGTCATCGTCCGTCAGGACGATGGTGCCATGACGCACCCCGATCCACTCGTCGGTCGCCTGCACAAGCTGCCCACCCGGCGCCGACCGGAAGCCCGCAAGGTGCGATAGCGCATATTCCTCGGGCGACCGCACATCCAGCCGGTAGACCGTGCGGGCCGGGTCGCCGGCCAGCGCCGACAGCACGGCCGGCCCGATCACCCGCACCCCGGTCCGCTGCGCCAGCGCCGCCGCCGCGTCGCGCGCCTGCGCCACATTGGTGTCGCTGGGCGCACCCGCCGTCCGCGCGGCCCCATGGTCCAGTTCCAGCCCGGCCAGCGTCCAGCCGATGGTGCCGTTGCGCAGCGCAAAGACCGGGTTCGGAATCCCGGCATTGACCAGCGACTGCGTCCCGATGATCGAGCGGGTACGCCCCGCGCAGTTCACCACCACCGTCGTCTGCGGCGACGGCGCAATGTCGCGCACCCGCAACGCCAGTTCGCCGCCGGGCACCGACCGCCCGCCGGGAATGGACATGACATGATATTCGCTGAACCGCCGCGCATCGAGAATCACCAGGTCGTCGCCCCGCGCGATCCGCTCATGCAGCTCCGGCGCGGGCAGCGAAGGCGTCTGCCGCACATGCTCGACAAGCTCGCCGAAAGCCTTCGACGGCACGTTCACATCGATGAAGATCTCGCCACCCGACTCCCGCCACCCGGCCAGCCCGCCCTCCAGCACGCTCACCCGGCCATAGCCGAGCCCGGCCAGAACCGGCAGCGCCCGCGCAACCCGCCCCTCGCCATCGTCATAAATCACGACCGGCGCATCGCGGCGCGGCACAAGGGCCGCAATCCGCTCCTCGATCCGCCCAAGGGGCAGATTGACCGCGAACAGCGGATGCGCCGCCGCGAACGGCCCCTCCTCGCGCAGGTCGAACAGCGCGATCTCCCCGCCCTCCCGCAGCAGGCGCCGAACCTCGTGCGGCGAGATCACGGTCACGGGCGCGGCGCTGATGGCGTTCATGCCGCCTCCCCCCGCTTCGAACGGTCCCACAGATTGGGCACATCCTCGCTCGAATAGCCGGAAATGAAGCTTTTCTCGGCCCCCGTCTCCCGGTCGTAGGTGGCGCGCGACACTCCGCCGATATTGTCGCCATAGACATGGATCGAAATCGAGACCTCATCGGGCAGCGCATTGGCAACCAGATGATAATCGTTCACGCCGGGCGCCAGAAACGCCACTTCGCCGGGTTCCAGATAAGTCGTGTCCCCCTCGACGAATCGTCCATCCGCCCCGCGCGAGAACTGCGTCTCGCTCTCCCGCCCGCGCAACATGCCGATCAGCCCCCAGACCCGATGATCGTGCAGCGGCGTCCTCTGCCCCGGCCCCCAGACGAAACTCACGACCGAAAACCGCTCCAGCGGATCGCAATGCAGCAGATACTGGCTGTATCGTTCGGGATGCGGGCGCGTAAAGGGCTCGGGCAGCCAGTCGTCGCGCGAAACCAGGTCGCGCAGCAGCAGCGCCCCTTCCTGCTGCACGCCATCCGGCGCCAGCCCACGTTCGTAAAGGCGGGTAAAGCGGGTCACGAAGTCCCGCAGCGGTACGATCGATGTCATATGTCCGTCAATCCAGAAGATCGGGTTCCTGGGCCACGATCCAGTCCCACAAAGGCTGGAACGAGAAATAGCCCCCCTGGTCGGTGCCGACCTGGCTCGCGGTCAGCCGCGCGATATCGGGCGCGATCGGCTTCAGCGGCCCGGCCGCCTGCGCCAGAAGCTGGGTGTGCGCCGCATTGTCCATGGCAATGAACCACCAGGCGGCGGCCTCGATGGTCGGCCCCACCGTCAGCAGCCCGTGATTCTGCAGGATCAGCGCCTTGCGGTTCCCCAGCGTCGCCGCCAGCCGCTCCCCCTCGCTATCCTCCAGCACCACCCCGCTGAACGGGTCGAACACCACATGATCCTCGTAGAAGGCGCAGGAATCCTGGGTGATCGGCAGCAATTCGGTGCCCAGCGCCGAAAACGCCTTGCCGTAGGTCGAATGGGTATGCGCCGCCGCCACCACATCGGGCCGCGCCCGGTGCAGGGCCGAATGGATCGTGAAGCCGGCGGTATTGATCGGCCGGTCCCCGATCAGGATCGCCCCGTCATGATCCACCAGTTGCAGGTCCGACACCCGGACCTGCGAGAAATGGACCGCCAGCGGATTGATCCAGTACCGGTCTGGGAATTCCGGATCGCGCACCGTCACGTGCCCCGCCAGCCCCTGGTCGAACCCATAGCGCGCGAACAGCCGGAACGTCGCGGCCAGGCGCTGCTTGCGATGCAGCCGCTCCTCCGCGAACGATGCGGCCGGCGCACGGGGTACCAGGCGGCGTTCCCGCGCCTGTGCCGAATCCTGCGCCCGCGCGGCGGGCGGCGTGATCGCATTCATGCCGATCGTCCCTTGTCCTTGAAAATATGCAATGCCCGCCGTCACGCCGCCTCGGTCCGCGCGCCCTCTTCGGCCGCAACCAGCGCGCGCACGCGCGGGATCAGGTCGCGGCCATAGATGTAGGCATCCAGCAGCGGATCGAAGCCACGGATCAGAAAGGTGCTGATCCCGATGCGGTAATAATCCAGCAGCGCCTCCGCCACCTGGTCGGGCGTGCCGACCAGCGCGGTCGAATTGCCCCGCGCCCCGGTCAGCGCCGCCAGACCGGTCCACAGCCGCTTGTCCAGCCGCGTACCCTGCGCGGCGGCCGCCAGCAGCCGGCGCGACCCTTCGTTGGGGATCTCGGCGGGCCGCACGAAGCCGGTCCGGTCCTGCAACGCGCGCGCGGTCTCCAGAATGCTGTCCGCCCGCGCCCAGGCCGCCTCCTCGGTATCGGCCACGATCGGCCGCAGCGACAGCGAGAAGCGGGGCACGCGGCCATGCCGCGCCGCCGCCGCCCGCACCCGCGCCACGGTCTCGCTCACCTGCTCGTAGGTCTCGCCCCACAGCGCATAGACATCGGCATGCTTGCCCGCCACCGCGATGGCCTCGTCCGAAGACCCGCCGAAATAGACCGGAATGCCGGAGGCACGATACGGATGCACCAGCGAGTGCGCGCCCCGCACGTCGTAGAACGCCCCGGCGTAATCGAACGGCGCCTCGCTGGTCCATTCGCTGCGCACGATATCCAGATACTCGCTGGTCCGCGCATAGCGCTGGGCCTTGGTGGTATGGTCGCCGTCGGCCTGAAGCTCGACATCGCTGCCGCCGGTAATGACATGCAGCGCCACCCGCCCGCGCGTCAGGTGATCGAGCGTCGCCAACTGGCGCGCGGCAATGGTGGGGGCATTGAAGCCCGGCCGATGCGCGATCAGCAGCCCCAGCTCCCGCGTGACCGAGGCCGCGTGCTGGGCCAGCAGGATGCTTTCGGGCGAATTGGAATGAAAGGCGATCAGGGTGCGGTCGAAGCCGCCATTCTCATGAATCTTCGCCGCCGCCTCGATATGGCCGAGGTCGATGACCGGGCCGGACGGCGGAATGGTCTCGGACTGGTTGCGGCTGCCGATATAGCCGATGAATTCCACGGACATCCCTTGCCCTCCGACGCATATTCAACGATAATTAATCGTTCATTGATGGATCAACACCCTCACTTGCACTTGCGTCCGTGCGGAGAACAAGACAAAAATAATCATATAACGATTTATGTTCGTTAATATGGACGTCCAACCCGTCCCCATCGGTCCGGAGCCCCCGCCGTGTCACAATCGTCCACCCCCAGCCTCCCCCAGCGCATGGCCCGGAACGTCCCGACCGAGCTGCTGCGTTCGTTCGTGGCGATCGTCGAGGCCGGTTCCATGGCGCAGGCCACCGAGACGATCTTCCTCACCCAGTCGGCCCTCAGCCTCCAGATGAAGCGGCTGGAAGACGTGCTCCAGCAAAAGCTCTTCCGCCGCGACGGCAGGCGCCTGCTCCTCAGTGCCGCGGGCGAGGAACTGGTCGCCTACGCCCGGCAACTGCTCGCCCTCAACGACCGGATCGTCCAGACCCTGGGCCAGGACCAGGAGCACGATCCCATCACCATCGGCATGGTCCAGGATTTCGCCGACACGATCCTGCCCGACGTGCTGTGCCGCTTCCGGCTGGAACATCCCCGCGCGCGGCTGATCATCCGCGTCGGCGGCTCGGCGGAACTGCTGGAGATGTTCGACCGCACCCGCCTCGACCTGGTCCTGTGCCTCGGCCAGCACGGCGACCGGCCCGACGCGACATGGAAGATCGTGGGCGCCGACCCGATGGTCTGGTTCGGCGACCCGGCGAACACCGAACGCAGCGAACTGCCGCTGGTTCTGCTCGAACCCCCCTGCCGCTTTCGCGATGCGGCATTGCGGGTGCTGGGCCAGGACCGGCGCGACTACCGCATCGTGCTGGAAACCCCGAACCTGCCCGCCATGCGCGCCGGGGTCCGCGGCGGCTTCGGCGTCAGCTGCCGCACACGCCGCTTCGCGATGTCGGAAGGCCTGCCGATCATCGCCCAGGGCGCGCTCCCCCCGGTGCCGGAAATCGAAACCATCCTGATCCGCCGCAACGGCCTGTCCGAAGTGGCGCAGGATCTGGGCGACCTCCTCGCCCAGGCCGCCAACGGTCGATGAGCGGTGCCAAGGTGATCCTTGAGGGAAACTCCTTAGTCGAAACAGTGCCCTCTCTCCCATAATCGGGCCCTCGACCTTATTCCGGGACGCCCCAAGCATGAGTACAGAACAGACCGCCACCGCCCCGTCCCTGCGCGCGCGCTTCCAGGCCGTGGAAGACGAACGCAGGCGCTCCTGGAGCCCCGAGGCCCTGGCCATCAACCTCAACCAGCGCGCGCTGCTGGTGCGCGAGCACGGCACCCGGCCACACGTCGTCGCGGGCGACACCCTGCCCCCGACCACGCTCACGCGCACCGACAGGCAGCCGGTCACGCTCGACGCGCTGGTGGCCAACGGCCCCGCCGTTCTGGTCTTCTTCCGGTTCGCGACCTGTCCGGCCTGCAATATCGCGTTGCCCTACTACCGCGACACTTTGTGGCCGGCGCTGAAAGCCGCCGGCATCGCGCTGGCCGCCATCTCGCCGCAGCCGGTGGAAAAACTGGCCGAGATCACGACCCGGCAGGACCTCCCCTTCCCCATCCTCTCCGACCCCGGACTCGCCCTGTCCCGCGCCCTCGGCCTCACCTATGTCTTCGACACCCCGTCGCGCGAGGCCGCCCTGGCCAAGGGCGGCACCAGCGAGGCCCTGAACGGCACCGCGTCGTGGGAACTGCCCAAGCCGGCGGTCATCGTCATCACGCCGGGCCGCACGGTCCGCTATGCCGACATCTCGCCCGACTGGATGGACCGTACGGAAACCCCCGCCATCCTCTCCGCCCTCGGCCTGGACGCCCAGGGCCAGCCGGCAAAGGCCCAGCACCATGCCGCCTGACGCGCTGCTCGACCTCCGCCCCCCGCCGGTCACGCCCGACCTGTTCCGCGACGCGATGAGCCGCCTCGGCGCCCCGGTCACACTGGTCACGACCGACGGCGCGGCGGGCCGCCACGGGCTGACGGCCTCCGCCGTCACCAGCGTCAGCGACGCGCCGCCGACGGTGCTGGTCTGCCTCAACCGCACCAACCGCTCCCACCAGGCGTTCCTCGCCAACGGCGTGGTCGGCCTCAGCCTGCTGTCCGGCGGGCACGAGGATCTGGCGGCCGCATTCGCCAGCAGCCGCCGCAGCACCGAGGAAAAATTCGCGGCCGGCACCTGGCATACCGATGCCACCGGCGCGCCGCTGTTCGGCGACGCGCTGGCAACGCTCGATTGCAGCATCGGCGCCATCCACGCCGCCGGCAGCCACGACGTGCTGTTCTGCACGGTCCGCGCCATCCGCCTCCATCCGCAAGGCGGCACCGGCCTGGCCTGGTTCGACCGCCGCTTCCACCATCTTCCACCCGCCCCGCAGACCGGGCCCACGCCATCGCGGCATCCCTGACCCCAAGGGGCGCCCCACGCCCCACCTCAACGCGGCCAAGCGCCCATATCCACATATTTTATCGTATTATATGCCTCACGCCCCAACTCCGCCCACGAAGTCTATTTTTCATTATTATACAACAAACTAACCAAATCACACACTCCAGTCAGGCACTATCCCACCCCGACCCGGTGCGCTGACACGCCCCCAAACCGGCCGCCGCCACCCGACTCCGCCCAATATGAACTATTTTTTGTCGTTTTATATTCCAAAGAACGACGATTGTTCGTTATATCTGTGCCCAGCATGATCCATGCGTCCAACAGGCACAGGGAACCCATCCGATGACCATCCTTCCCGCAAGCCCACCCACGCGCGCCCTGCACCGCGCGCGGGCCACGACCGGCGGCTAGAAACAGGATGGACGCCCTCCTCTCCGACCCGCCGCCCGCACCGGCCACCCCGGGCGACCGGGCCGACCGCACGGCCGACACCCTGTCGCCCAACGAGTTCCTGTCGCCGTGGATCGTCTACGGCCCGCTGGTGCTGTTCTGGATTCTGCTCGGCCTGCGCTATCGGGATTTCGCCGCCGCGACACTGGCTAATCCCCATATCCCCGCCGGCGGCCTGTGCGGCGAAAGCAAGGGCGACATTCTCGACCAGGTGGGCCCGGCCGCGCGCGCCTGGATCGCGCCATGGCAGGTCTTCGCCACCGGCCAGGGCAGCGACCACCGGGCCCTGGCGGCGATGGACCGGCTGGGCCTGAATTTTCCCGTCGTGCTCAAGCCCGATATCGGCTGCAAGGGCGCGGGCGTGCGCCTCATCGACGGGCCCAATGCCCTGCGGGCCACCCTCGACCTGTATCCGGCCCGGATCGCGGTCATGGTCCAGCATTTCATCCCCTACGAGGACGAAGCCGGCATCTTCTACTCCCGCATGCCGGGCGAGGCCCGGGGCCGCATCCTGTCCATGACGTTCAAGAGCGCCCCCGCCGTCACCGGCGACGGCATCTCGACCCTCCGCGCGCTGGTGCTGGCCCACCCCAGGGCCGGCAAGGTGCCGCACATCTACCTGCCCCGGCTGGCCGCCCGGCTGGACGAGGTCCCGGAGACCGGACGCAGGATTCCGCTGGTCTTCACCGGCAACCATTCCAAGGGCTCATCGTTCCGCGATGCCACGCACCTCGTCACCCCCGCGCTGACGCGCCGTATCGACGCCATCCTGCGCACCATGCCCGATTTCCATCACGGCCGCGTGGATTTGCGCTTCGCCTCCGTCTCCAGCCTGCGCGAAGGCCGCGCCTTCCAGATCATCGAGATCAACGGAATCGGCTCCGAGCCCATCCATATGTGGGCCCCCGGCACCACGCTGGCCGACATGTACCGCATCCAGTTCCGCTTCTACGGCCGGGCTTTCCGGATCGGCAACCGGATGAAGCGTCGCGGCCATCGCAGCCGGGGCGCCTTCGACATGCTGCGCCTGTGGCGGCGGCAATCCGCGCTGATCGCCCTCTATCCCCCCAGCCACTGACGCCACCAGACCACCGAACGCCCCAAACGCCGCCGATACCGGAGTTCCCCGCAATGCCCGCCACCGCCCCCGCACGCCACGACCGGCCCGGCCGCACCCACGCCCTCATCCCGTCGCTGGCCCCGCTCGCCCCGTTCGAGATCGTCATCGTCCCCGGCCTCTACGGCTCGGGTCCCGGCCATTGGCAATCCCGCTGGACCGGCCTGCTGCGCCGGCAGGGCATCACGGTCCGCCGGGTGGTGCAGCACGACTGGGCAAATCCCACCCCGCAGGCATGGAGCCAGGGCCTGCACCAGGCCATGCGCGCCTGCCGCCGCCCGGCCATCCTGGTCGCCCACAGTCTCGGCGCGGTGCTGGTGGCCCGTCAGGCCGGCACCCCCGCCTTACGCATGGTCGCCGGCGCCCTGCTGGTCGCCCCGGCCGATGTCGAACAGCATACGGGCCCCGATGCCGCCCGCGTCGCCGCTTTCGCCCCGCTACCCGTCACCCCCCTCCCCTTTCCCACCCTCCTGGTCGCCAGCCGCAACGACGAATGGCTGTCCACCCCCCGCGCCCAGACCCTGGCCACGCAATGGGGCGCCACCCCGATCGACGCCGGCCGCCTCGGGCATATCGGCAACACCTCCGGCGTCGGCCTCTGGCCCAACGGCCTGTCCGCCCTCCTCCACCTCGCGCGCAATCTCCAGATTCCTGAAGACGGCATTCACACACATAAAAAAACGGAATCCCGCGGCCCAAACGGCTTCACGACACCCATTGCCGAGCGGACCGGAACAGCAGGACCCTTCCATAGCTGACGGATACCACCGGAACAGAACAATTCCCGTTCCCAAAACGATATATTGCCCAGATCGAGAACATCCGTCGGATTCCCGATCCGACTCGCACCCATGTCGCTCGCCATGCAACCCCACATCGCCGGGCCGGCGTACTTGCCATCCGGCCACGGACAGCGCCCCAACCGCCTGTCGCGACAATCCAGATCGATGATTTCCCCTCATGAAACGAATTAAAAGACGGCGTTTGTCATCCCCTCTTCCTCTTCATATCAACGGTCTTCCCAAAAACACCAATACAGACCGGAAAAACGATGCGGGCGTTTCGTCACTCTCTTTATGTCACCGCGGCTCTTCTCACGTCGCAGCATGTCGCTGCCGCCGCCACGGTACAGCCGACGGACGAAGCCCCCCATCGCAAGCCCGTCCGGAAATCCACCCCCTCCCCGCATGAAAAGCCGGCGGCCACGGCGCAGGACAACGCCAAGCTCCCATCCCAGCCCCCGCAACCGGCCCAGCAGCAGCCTGCGGTCGCGGCAGAGCAGTTCATCGTCACCGGCACGCGCGACGCGCACCGCACGGCACGCAGCAGCGCCAGCCCCATCGACATCATCACCGGCGCCGAACTGGCCCGTACCGGCGCACTGAATGTCAGCGACGCGCTGGTCCGCACCGATCCGTCGATCAACAGCAGCATCACCGGCGGCTCGGGCATCGTCGCCGGCCTGCGCATGCGCGGCCTCAGCCCCAACGAGGTCCTGGTCCTGGTCGACGGCAAGCGGCGCCACACCACCGGCGTCGTCGCCACCTATTCCGGCCCCGAGCACGGCGCCACACCGGTCGATCTCAACACCATCCCGGTGTCCGCCATCGACCATATCGAAGTCCTCCGCGACGGCGCGGCGGCCATGTACGGCTCCGACGCCATCGCCGGCGTGGTCAATATCATCCTCAAGAAAAACCCCAGCGGGCTCAACACCAGTTTCCAGTCGGGCGCCCATCCTTTCGGCGCGCTCTACGGGTCGCCGGGCTGGGACTACCAGCTCGCCGCCGACGGCGGAATCGGTTTTGCCGGCAACGGCTACCTGCATGTCAGCGGCCAGATCTACCACGCCGACCATTACGTCACCGGCTCCAGGGACTACCGCCCCGAGGACTATAATTTCGGCCTCCCCGAGGAAACACGGGAATCCCTCGCGATCGAGGCCGGGCGCGACATCACGGAAACCATCAAGGGCTACATGAACATCACGTATATGCACCGTCATATACAAAACTACATGACCAATCGCTTCGCCTCGGTGCTCCCCGAAGTCTATCCCTACGGCTTCAACCCCTCGGTGGTGAACGAGGAAAACGACTACGCCGCCACCCTCGGCCTGACCGGCGACACGCTGTTCGGCAGCTTCCACTGGGATCTCAGCACGACCTACGGCGCCGACGAAAGCAAGCTGTCGACGATCAATTCGGCAAATCTCAATTACTACGCCGCCTACGGCTACACGCCGACCAAAGGCTTCACCGCCGGTTACAGCAACGCGCAATGGACCAACAATCTCGATATTTCCCGCGCCTTCCGGGTCCTGTCCCGGCCGCTGAAACTGGCATTCGGCACCGAACACCGGCTTGAAACCTACGGCATTACCTCGGGCAACGCGCCGACCTACGTCATGGGCGGCTTCCAGGGCGCCCCGGGCCTGACCCCCCAGTCGGCCGGCAACTGGAGCCGCGACGTCTGGGCCGGCTATGCCGACGTCTCCATCTCCCCCATCGACCGGCTCGACCTCGATTTCGCCGGCCGCTTCGAGCATTATACCGATTTCGGCAATTCCGAGAGCGGCAAGATCTCCGCGCGCTACGAACTGTCGAAGCGCATCGCCTTCCGCTCGACCATCAGCAACGGCTTCCGCGCCCCCACCCTGGCCGAGCAGCATTTCAGCAGCCTGAGCGTCACCCCCACGGGCGCCGCCGGCAGCCTCGCGGTCGCGTCCGAGGCCGCGCGCCTTCTCGGCGCCAGCCCGCTCAAGCCCGAACGCTCCACCAATGTCAGCGGCGGCGTCGTCTTCGAACCCCTGTCCCGCCTGCATGTGACGGCCGACGCCTACCAGATCAACATCCGCGACCGCATCGTGGGCGGCGGCAATTACAACGGCGCCATCGCCGAACAGGCGATCGCCCTGACCGGAATCGACCTGCCCCCGAATCTCGATCCCAGCAATGTCAGCGCCAATTATTTTTCGAACGGCGCCAGCACCCGCACCCAGGGCGTCGATATCAATATCGACTACACCACGCGCTTCGGGCGCTTCGGCAAGGTGGACTGGTCCGCCGGCATCGATCTCAACCGCACCCGCCTGCACCATCTGTCGAACGACACCAACAACCAGCCCCTGCTCAACGCCCAGGCCATCAGCTGGCTCACCACCTCGGTCCCGCGCAGCAAGATCATCCTCAACGCCCGCTGGACGGTCGGCGAATGGGACGTGAACGTGCGGCAGACCCGCTACGGCCAGACCACCGGCAACATGACGTACCAGATCGCGGCCCCCGCCGCTATCCGGTATTCGATCGAGCAGTTCGCGCAGTTCGAGAACCAGCCCCGCTGGATGACCGATCTCGAGGTCACGCGGCATTTCCTGTCCCATCGCCTGCACGTCACGCTCGGCGTCAACAATCTGTTCGACGTCCGCCCCCGCAAGCTGCCCCTCATCCTGCGCTACAACGGCAATTCGATCTACGACACCGCGTCCTCGGGCATCCCCATCTCGGGCTCCTATTATTACGGCCGGGTCGGATTCTCCCTGTGATCCCAGGCCACGATACAGGAACCGCGCCCATGTCGCAGAACAGCCCCGCCCCCTATCCCGGCCGACGCCATATCCTCGCCGCCGCCCTCGCCGCCCTGGTCGGCGTCGCCACCCGGCCGGCGCGCGCCGCCGCCTCGCACCGGCTGCGCATCAGCGCCCAGGAATCCTCGATCCTGTTCCAGATCGCCCGCGCACGAAACCTGCTCGACCAGCCGCTGGCAGCCGCGGGCTACACGACCGAATGGAGCATCCTGGGCCATTCCCCCGCCCAGATGGGCCAGGTCGATTTCCTCAGCGACGTCGCGGAAGCCGTACCGGTCTCCATCCATCCCTTCTTCCCCGACCTGGCCCTCTATGCGGCAGAAGGCCCCAGCCCCCATGCGCTGGGCCTGCTGACGCGCAAGGACAGGAACATCACCTCCGTCGGCGCCCTGCGCGGCCGCTCCGTCGCCGTGGCCAAATCGGGCAGCTCGATCGATCTCCTTCTTCTCTCCCTGCAACAGGCGGGGATGACCCTGTCCGACATCCATCCGGTCTACCTGCCCGAGGCCGGAAGCCTCCAGGCCTTCCGCAACGGATCGATCGATGCGTGGGCCACGTTCGATCCCTTCTTCACCTTCGGCCGCGCCTTCCCCGAGGCCACGGTGCTGCGCGACGGCGTGGCGGCCGGCATGCAGTACAACCGCTACTACATGGCCGACCGCACCTATGTCCGCGACAATCCCGCAACCGTCGACATCATCCGCAAGGCCCTGACCAAGGCCGCGTCCTGGCTCAACGCCAACAAGGATGAAGGGGCCCGGATCCTCTCGGCCCACTGGCAGAACATGCCGCTCGACATCGTCGCCGAGGTCCTCCGGCATCGCACCTTCTCCCTGCGACCGGCCGACGCCACCGACATCTCGGCGCTCGAAGCCATCGCCGCGACCTATGCCGGCGCCGGCCTCATCGCCCCGGGCAACGACATGAAGACCCTCACGCTCATCAAGTAACGACCATTCCGCATATACGGACACGCAACATGACAAAAAAGCAGCTCAAGCTCGGCATCGTTGCCACCGGCGTCGGCGGCCCCGGCACATACAACCGCTGGCTGGACCCGGAAATCCCGGCCGATGCCAGCGTCAACATCGACTGGTATATCGACGTCGCAAAACAGGCCGAGGACGCGAAGTTCGACTGGATCTTCATCGTCGACAGCCAGTTCATCACCCCCCATTCGCCCCCCCACTATCTCAGCCGGCTGGAACCCCTGACGCTGCTCTCGGCCCTCGCCGTCGTCACGAAGCATATCGGCCTCGCCGGCACGCTCAGCACCTCCTACAACGACCCGTTCAGCATCGCCCGCCGCCTCGCATCGCTGGACCTCATCAGTCGCGGCCGGGCAGGCTGGAACGTGGTCACGACCGGCGACGCCGGAACCGCCGGAAATTTCAGCCTCGAGGAACATTACGATTACGCCACCCGCCACGCCCGCGCGGCCGAGAGCATCGACGTCGTGCGCGGCCTGTGGCGCTCCTACGAGGAAGGCGCGCTGCCGAGGGACCGCGAACGAAAGCAGTTCCTCGAACCGTCAAAGCTGCGCACACTCAATCACAAGGGCGAATATTTCAGCGTCGTCGGCCCGCTCAACATCGAACGCTCGCCGCAGGGCGAGCCGATCATCTTCCAGGCAGGCGATTCCGAGCCCGGGCGCGACCTGGGCGCACGCTATGCCGACGTCATCTTCACCCACGCCACGACGCTGGAAAAGACAAGGGATTTCCGCGCCGACCTGCGCACCCGCGCCCGCAAGGCCGGCCGCAACCCCGATTCCCTGCTTGTGGCCCCCGGCATCAAGTTCATCATCGGCGATACCGACGAACATGCGGCCGAAATCGCCCGCCATTACGACGAACAGGATCATAGTTTCGAGCAGGCGCTGGGCGAATTCGGCCGCCTGTTCGGCTGGCACGATTTCACCCGCTACGACCCCGACCTGCCCTTCCCCGCCGACGTCCTGAAACATGCCGAGCGCAGCTGGTACACCAGCGCCAGGAGGATCGTGGAACATGCCGAGGCCAACGGCCTCACGCTGCGCCAGGTCATCGAATCGACGCGCGAGAAAAGCCAGGCGGCCGGCGTCGGCAAGGGCACCTCGCCCTTCGTCGGCTCGGCCCTGACCGTGGCGAACGCCATCACCGAATGGTTCGAAAACGGCGCGTTCGACGCGGTGAACATCTATCTGGAACATCCCTCCCAGTTCCGGCGCCTGGTCCGCGACGTCCTCCCCATCCTGCGCGAACGCGGCGTGATCCGCAGCCACTATGCCGGCACGACCCTGCGGGAAAACCTGGGACTGCAAGACATCGTTTGAAACCACGCCCTGCCCGGGCCAGACTGTCGCCCCACGACAGCCCCGCCCGGCAGGGTCGCAGGGCAAGTGTGCAAACGGTTCCCGAGGCCCCGATGACCGGAATCCGGTACAACGCAGCCCATTGGGGCGTCTACGAGGTCGATCCGGAACAACCGGGGTCGCCCCTGTCACCGTGGCGGAACGACCCGTCCCCCACCCCGATCGGCCTCGACCAGCGCAGCGCCGGGGTCATGAACCTGCGCGTGACGAAGCCCGCCATCCGGGCCTCCTGGCGCGCCGCCGGCCACCGTGCCACCGGCGCCGGCCGGGGCGCAGAGGGTTTCGTCGAAATCGGGTGGGACGAAGCCACCGACCTGATCGCCGCCGAACTGGAGCGCGTACGCACCGCGCACGGCAACCAGGCCATTTTCGGCGGCTCCTATGGCTGGGCCAGCGCCGGCCGTTTCCACCACGCCCAGAGCCAGTTGCACCGCTTTCTCAACCTCGCGGGCGGCTATACGCGCAGCGTCGACAGCTACAGCCTGGGCGCGGGCCGCGCCCTGATGCCCGAAATCGTCGCCTCGATGGACGATCTCAGCGCCGGGGCCACATCGTGGGACGTCATCGCCCACAACACGCAACTGTTCGTCACCTTCGGCGGCATCCCCGAAAAGAACGCCCAGGTCTCCCCCGGCGGCGCCGGCCGGCATCGCGTGCGGGGCGCGCTGCGCCAGGCCGCCGCCGCCGGGGTCCGGTTCGTCAATCTCTCCCCGGTCCGCGATAACCTGGACGACACGCTCGCGGCCGAATGGGTTTCCATCCGCCCCAACACCGACACCGCGCTCATGCTCGCGCTGGTCCACGAGATCGACCGCGCGGGCCTGGCCGACCACGCCTTTCTCGACCGTTACTGCGTCGGCTCGGACTATTTCCTGACATACGTGCGCGGCGGCATCGACGGCCAGCCGAAGACCCCCGCCTGGGCCGCGTCCATCACCCAGGTCCCCGAACGGCGCATCGTCGACCTGGCGCACGAAATCGCCACGCATCGCACGATGCTCAATTGCGCATGGAGCCTCCAGCGCGCCAGCCATGGCGAACAGCCTTTCTGGGCCATCGTGGCGCTGGCCGCCATGGTGGGGCAGATCGGCCTGCCCGGCGGCGGCTTCGCGGTGGGCTACGGCCCCATGAACGCCATCGGCAGCGCGGCCCCATGGCTGAAGGGGCCGACACTCGACCAGGGCAGGAACCCGGTCACCGCCTTCATCCCCGTGGCCCGCATCGCGGACATGCTGCTCAACCCCGGCGCGGCGTTCACCTACAAGGGGCAAGGCCACACCTATCCCGATATCAGGCTGGTCTGGTGGGCGGGCGGAAACCCGTTTCACCACCATCAGGATCTCAACCGCCTGCGGCAGGCCTTCCGCAGGCCCGAGACGATCATCGTCCAGGAACAATACTGGACACCGATGGCAAGATTCGCAGACATCGTCCTGCCGGCAACCACCAGCCTCGAACGCAACGATATCGGTTTCGCAACGCGCGAGGGTCTCTATGTCGCCATGCGCCGCATGGCCGACCCGCCCGGCGAAGCGCTGGACGATCACGCAATCCTGGCCCGGATCGCTGACCGGCTGGGTTTCGGCCGCGCATTCACCGAAGGGCTGGACGAAACGGGCTGGCTCCGGCGCCTGTACGGGCAAAGTCGCAGCAAGGCCGCCGAATCCGGCATCCCCCTGCCCGATTTCGACGATTTCTGGGACCAGGGACTGATCGACCTTTCCGAATTTTCTTCATCACAGATCGCCTTTTCCGATTTCCGCGCCGATCCGCTATCCCATCCGCTCTCCACCCCCAGCGGCCGCATCGAAATCACCTCGCAGCGCATCCTGTCCTACGCCCTGCCCGATTGTCCGGGCCATCCGGCATGGATGGCCCCCGACGAATGGCTGGGCGCCGACCTGTCACATGCCTTTCCCTTCCACCTGATTTCCGATCAGCCTGCCCGGCGGCTGCACAGCCAGCTCGACCATGCCGAGCTCAGTCGCGCAGGCAAGATCGCCGGTCGCGAACCCGTCCATATCCACCCGGCAGACGCCACGGCGCGCGGCATCGCGGACGGCGACATCGTCGAGCTCTTCAACGACCGGGGCCGATGCCTGGCCGGCGCCGTCCTGTCGGCGCACATCATGCCCGGCGTCCTGCGTCTCTCGACGGGCGCCTGGGCCGATGGCGACGGCCCCCTCGACCGTCACGGCAACCCCAATGTCCTGACCCGCGATCGCGGCGCCTCCGGCTTTTCCCAGGGCTGCGCGGCCCTCAGCTGCCTCGTCGGCATCCGCCGCGCCGACCATGTCCCGCCCGTCCGCGCCTTCGACCCGCCGACCTTCATCGCCTGACGCGCTCAATATCCCCGCACGGGGTCCACGACATCCAGCAGCGGCTCGCCGGCCAGAAACCGGGCGATATTCTCCTCGATCCGCCGGGTCCCCGCCGCCGCCACCTCCGGCCCCGACCACGAGACATGCGGCGTCAGCCGGACGCGCGGATGCCGATAGAACGGGTGCCCGTCCGGCAGCGGCTCCTGGCTCGTCACATCCAGCGTCGCCGCCCCGATCCGTCCCGCATCCAGCGCGGCCAGCAGGGCGGCCTCATCCACCAGCCCGCCGCGCGCGACATTGACCAGATGCAGCCCCGGCTTCGCCCCGGCCAGCAAGGGCCCGTCCACGATGTTGCGGGTACGCGCCGTCAGCGGCAGGGCCAGCACCAGATGGTCGGCCCGGGCCGCCAGTTCGCCCAGGCTGGCAGCGGGCTCGACCAGCGCCGTCTCCTCCGCCGTCCACGGCCGGCTGCGCCATGCCAGCACGCGCATGCCAAAGGCACGAGCCCGCGCGGCCACCGCGTGGCCGATGGCCCCGTACCCCGCCAGGCCCACGGTCCTGCCCTCCAGCGACCCCAGCGTCACCCCCCTCTGGAGAGGGCCCGCCTGCGCCCGCCACTCGGCCGCCGAAGCCGGCCGAAGGGCATCGAAACGCTTCTCGTGCAACAGCAGCGCCGCCAGCACATATTCGGCAATCGGCACGGCCGCGTTCCCCCGCCCGCAGGTCACGACCCGATCCCGCAGCAACCAGTCGGGAAACGCATCGACCCCCGCCGAGACGATCTGCACCCAACGCGGCCCCCGCCCCCAGCCCGGCGGCGGGTCGGCGGGCGCGTTCTTCCAGGCGGCAAACGGGCCCGTCACCAGGATATCCGCCCCCGCCACATCCCAGGGCGCCGGCGCATCATGCGCCGCTTCGCTCAGCGCGATCCGGTCCGAAAATCGCGCGAACGCGGCGGTCCCGCGCGGCCCGGCCTGGTTGACGGCGCGCAGCAACCGCGTGTCCACGCACTCCACAGCCATCGCCCCATCCTTTCCCGTTGCGCCGCCTCTTCGCTTAACGCCCGGGAAAAGAGCACGACAATCCAGAAATACTGATGCAGCACTTTGATAAAGCGAATGGACTCGCGTCACGACCAGCCGCCGCCGCGACCGGTCCAGCGCCCCTTCCGATCCGGCAAAGGCCTGCCGCGCGAAGCGGCAGGCCCTCTCCGGCCCGGGCTCAGTAGGGGCCCGGTCCCATGGGTCCGGCCCCGTAGGAGCTGGCGATCACGCTGGAAATGATGCCCGTCGCCAGCGCCGTCAGCAGAAACTGGTTTCCATACTGGACCCAGTAATATCCCGGCGGCGGCGCATACAGGCCGCGATAGCGCCGCCAATCCTGCACCGCCCACATGCCCGAACGCGGGCCGTCATAACGGTCCCCGCGCCGCCAGATCCGGCCGCCGCCATTCTGCGGCCCCCCGCGATCATAGCCGTGCCCGCCACCGGGACCGCCGCCCGGGCCACCCCGGCCGCGATTATCGCCACGGTTGTCCGGCCCGCCACGCCCGTCATGGGCACCGGGCCCGCCCGGTCTGTCGGGCCCCCGCTGGTCGGCATAGGCGCCCGAGGTGCCCAAGGCCAGGCAGCTCACGACCAGACCGGCAATCAGTTTTGTTTTCACCCGAATCTCCTTTTACAGGTCCCGGAGCATGTTGCCGACTTGTGGCGAAATCCAGACACAATCCCCCGTCCCAAGTTACAAAATGTTCGGAAAAAAGGCGCGACAATGAATGACCGACAGCCTTCTTGCAGCCGCTTCCGAAGCGGCCCTTGTCCCGGCGCCCCGTCGTTCATAGCTCAACAGGTACAACCCGCGGTCAGCCAACGGAGACGCATATGAAAATCGGCATTATCGGCGCCGGCCATATCGGCGGCACCCTGACCCGGCGCCTGACGGGGCTGGGCCATACCGTCCTGGTGGCCAATTCCCGAAGCCCCGAGACCTTGGCCGACCTCGCGGCAGAAACCGGGGCCACGGCCGTCACGCCGCACGAGGCGGTGAAGGATGTCGACCTGATCGTGCTGACAATCCCGGAGAAGAACGTCCCCCATTTGCCCCACGGCCTGTTCGCGGACGTGCCGCCCGCATTGCCGGTCGTCGATACCGGCAATTACTATCCCCAGCAGCGGGACGGCCGGATCGCGGCGATCGAGGACGGAACGCCGGAAAGCCGCTGGGTCGGGCAGACGATCGGCCACCCGGTCATCAAGGCCTTCAACACTATCTACTCCCTCCACCTGCTGGAAAACGGCAAGCCACAGGGAACGCACGGCCGCATCGCCCTGCCCGTCGCGGGCGACGACCCCACGGCCAAGGCCATCGTGCTGGACCTGGTGAACGATCTCGGCTTCGACCCGGTCGATGCCGGCAGGCTGGACGAATCCTGGCGCCAGCAGCCCGGCACGCCGGTCTACGCCGCCGACCTGGACATTGCCGGCGTGAAAAAAGCCCTGGCCGAGGCCCGGCCCGAACGCACCGCCCAATGGAAGGCCGCATGACGCTGACACCCGAGCCGATCCGCCTGACCGGGACGATCGCCAGCTACCATGCCCATGTCTATTTCGAAGGCCCGGACCAGCGCGCGGCCGCCGAACGCCTGCGCACCGCCATCGCCGAGCGCTTCGTCGTGCGCCTCGGCCGCTGGCACGAGGCACCGGTGGGGCCGCATACGCTGCCCATGTATCAGGTCGCCTTCGAGACCACCCTGTTCGCGACGCTGGTACCCTGGCTGATGCTCAATCATCAGGACCTGAGCATCCTGATCCACCCGAACACCCGCTTCCCCCGCCGCGACCACCTGCGCGACGGTGCATGGCTCGGCCCCCGCCGCGCATTGCTGGTCGAACGCCTGCCGGAGGACGCACCGGAGGCCGACGGAGCCGGGGTTGCGAATACCCAACCGGCCCGGCCCCTGCCGGTCTGAGAACCATCCTGCCGACGGAAGCCGGACTCCCCTACCCGGCCAGTTCCTCGAGAAGCGCTTCGGCATGAAGCAGCAACCGGTCCGCATCCCCGGTGGTGAACACCAGGGGCGGACGGATCTTGAGGATATTGGCGTGCACACCCGTCGCGGAAATCAGGACATGCCGGTCCCTCAGGCCATTGACGATCCGCGCCGCCAACGCGCCGTCCGGCTCCCGACTCACCGGGTCCGTCACCATCTCCACCCCGACATACAGGCCAACACCGCGAATATCGCCGATGACCGGAAAGCGCCCCTGCAATCGCGCAAAACCGGCACGGATATAATCGCCGACCCGGTCCGCGTTCTCCGGCAGCTTTTCCTCCCGCAGGATGTCGAGCGTGGCCTGCGCGGCCGCGATCGCTACCGCATTACCGCCGAACGTATTGAAATAGCGTATATCCCGCCCAAAGCCGGCAACGATGTCCGAACGGACGACCAGCGCCGCGACGGGGAAGCCGTTGCCCATCGGCTTGCCCATCGTCACCATGTCGGGGTCGACGCCATGGCGGCGATATCCCCAGAAGGCGCGACCGGTGCGCCCGAATCCGGCCTGCACCTCATCGGCGATAAAGACCCCGCCACGCCTGCGGACAAGGTCCGCCACAGGCGCGAGCAGATCGGCCGGCGCGTCGTAAATCCCGTCCGATGAGAAGATGGAATCGCAGATAAACGCGGCCAGCCCGTTGCCATGCCGCTCCAGATCATCGATCTGCCGTTCCACCTGTTCGAGAAACCACGGAACCATCGTGTCGCGCGGAATCCGATAGGAATCGGGCGTGGGAACCTGCCTCACCCACTGGCCCAGCGGCGAACGACGCCCCAGCGAAGGCGAGAGTCCCGCCGTGAGGAACGAATTCCCGTGATACGCCTCGGAGGTGATAATGACCCCGTTCCTGCCGGTCCGATGCTGCGCGATACGCAGCGCCAGATCATTGGCCTCCGACCCGGTACAGGTGAACATGATATGGCCGTCAGCGGCCAGTTGGCCGCCGAAGCCGGGCAGAATCGCCTCGGCATAGCGCAGGATGGGCTCCTGCACGTAGCGCGTATGCGTACACAGCCGCGCGGCCTGCGCCGCAATCGCCTCCACGACCCGCGGATGTGCATGCCCCACCCCGACGACATTGTTGTAGGCGTCGAGATATTCCTCGCCATTCTGGTCATACAGAAACACGCCGCTGCCGCGTTCGATACGCAACGGATTTTCATAGAATAGCCGATAGGCCGGGCCGAGCAACCGCATCCGCCGCGCGATCATGTCGCCCGTCTCGCCATCGCGTTCCGCCACCCGGCTGGGATCGAAGGCATTGACCATCGTCGCGTGCTGCCTCGCGGACGTCATGTTCACCCCCCAGAACGACGAAAGTCGCCTTGCGGTGGCTTTCTCGTATCCGACTGATTTTCAACGAAAATCTGGAGCGGGCGATAGGATTCGAACCCACGACCCCAACCTTGGAAAAATTGGCGGAACCCTACGCCGGGGTTCGCCTGACTCCCATATTTTACTATAAAACAATATGTTATGCGAAACCTCCCGCTCTGTAGTGCGCCCGGATTTGCTCCGGTTTTCAACCATCCGCTTACAAAATGCTTACATTCCGTCGCTGACCTCGACAACGTAAGCAGGAAGCGCGGTGACGGGGAAGCGCCATGGCGAAATTGACAAAACGGGCTGTCGACGCCCTGAAGGCTCCAAAGAAAGGGCAAGCGTTCCTTTGGGACAGCGGGTTGCGAGGATTCGGTGTCAGAATCATTCCCTCTGGCCTGAAGACCTTCATCTTGCAATATCGCAATGCCGACGATCGCAGCCGACGCATTGGGCTCGGTCGATTCGGAGCCATCACCGTCGAAGAAGCCCGCGATCTTGCGAAGATCAAGCTGGGCCTGCTCGCTCACGGAAAAGACCCGGCAGAGGAGGTCGAGGCGCGCAAGCAAATCACGATCGCCGCCCTTTGCGATTGGTATCTACAAGAAGCCACGGTCGGGCGGATCACCGGTCGCCGACATCGACCGATCAAAGCATCGACGCTCGCGATGGACAAGAGCCGAATCGAGACACACATCAAACCACTCCTTGGCAAGCGGCTAGTACACTCGGTTAAAGTGGTCGATATAGAGGGAATGCAGGCCGACATCGTGGCCGGAAAAACGGCCCAACCCCGCAGCACCAAGCGAGGCGGCGCCACGACCGGCGGGCCAGGTGTCGCCTCCCGAGCACTTTCCACTCTCCAAAGTATTCTCGGTCACGCTGCGCGCCTTGATAAGATCGCCGCTCACCCCTGTCAGGGCGCACGCAGGCTTGCGGGGAATAAGAAGCAGCGGAGGCTGAGCATTGCTGAGATCGAGAAGCTCGGCAGCGCCATGGCTTACGCGCAGCATGGTGGGGAAAGCCCGATTGCGCTGGCAATCGTACGCTTCCTGCTGCTGACCGGCTTCCGAATTTCCGAAGCGCAAGGGATGCGGCGCGCATGGGTTCGTCCCGAGGGCGGCCATATCGATTTCGCCGACACCAAGAGCGGCGCCCAGATTCGAGCCATCGGACCGGCCGCAATGCAGGTTCTTCAGAACCAGCCAATCCGCAAGGAGTCTCCATATGTCTTTCCGTCCGATATCAGTGAAGGACATTATACAGCGGCGAAAGCCTGCCTTGAGAGACTCTGCGCTTCGGTGGGCATCGAAGGTGTCACACCACATACGCTACGGCACACCTTCGGCAGCGTCGCGGGTGATCTTGGTTTCTCCGAACTGACGATCAGGGCGCTTCTCGGCCATGCCGCGCAGAGTGTAACCCAAGGTTATGTGCATATCGACGAAGCCTTGAAGCTCGCCGTCAGCCGCACCTACGACAAGATCGCGTTTCTGCTGAATGAAAAGGACAAGGCGGGCCGGGCTGAAGGGGCTGGCAGCGTGACGGTATCGGCGGGATACAAAGACCACTTGCTGCCAAAATGCCTCGTCAACCTATTGCAGTTATTGCAGTTGTACCTTCCAGATAGCCCGCCTGCATGGTCGCGCTGTACGCGGAGAACGCTATCGGGCTGGCGTTCCTCATGGCCATTGGAAAACCACGACTTGCATCGCCGGCTTGCGCCTCACGGGTATGACTGCACCCTTCGTGCATGAAGGGCGCCACCAGTCGGGCCATCGTTTCGGGCGAGGCCCGGGCGCTGGAAGCGAAGACCGAGATCACCGGCAGGCTGACATCGGGCAGGTCGGAGACCGGCGGCAACATGGCCGTGACGGGCCGGCGCACAAAAAGAGCGACCAGCTTCACTCCGAAATCAGCCCGGGCCCATCACGCGGGCCTTATTCAGCAAGACGCTCGGGATGACGGCTTTCCAGCCCGGCGAAGGACTGTCACCGTTTCAGGCGCACTGTTCGCCGGACGGCAGGAGCGTGATGGCGGCGCTGCGGATCGTCAGTCCCCGCTCCATCGAGAGCTGGCGCAAGAAGGCCGCGACCTCGGGCAAGTCACAACGGGTTTTGCGGCCCGTCCCCGCTTCCAGGAACATCACCAGCGGCGGCTCGTCGTCTGCCATGCCCCGCGTGTCCGATGCGATACTGTAGCGCCACACCCGGTCGAGACCACCTTTGCGGACCAGGACGCCGCGATCGGTCATGATGTTGAGATTGCGTTGAAGCGAACCGCAACTGGGCGCGTTGCCGCCGGTCATTTCAGTTATCGTCTTCCAGATCTCGATCGCCGACGCCTCGTCCCCCGCGCGCAGAAGGCCATGCAGCAGGACGTCACGCAGATCCGTCATCTTGATCCCCGCCTGGGCACAACGGGCACGCAGGCCGTGGACTGCCTGGCGATCCGCACGATAGCGGGCGGGAATGGCGTGAAGCGTCGGCGGAGACCGGCGGCGTTCGGACAGGACATTCATGGCAACTCTCCTCGGACGGCATGACCGGCAACCGATGTCAGGTCCGGTCCTTGTTGAGGTAAAACTCGACGGGCACGGTGAGGGTAACGGGGTCGCCCTTTACGTCATCGGGGGGGGACGGAAGGGGATCGGCGCGTTTCGGTAGCGCCACAGCTTCCTGGTCCAGCAGTTCGTGGCCGGAACTGCTTTCCAGCCGCACCGACAGCACATGACCTTTGCGGTCCATGGAGAAGGTGACAGTGGGCACGCCTTCCTGATGGTCTTCCTGCGCCTCCGCCGGATACCGTTTGAACTGCTCCAGCCGCGCCAGCAGCGCGCCCTGCCAGGTCACGGGATCATGCGAGGCATGGGTAGAGGACGCACCCGGCGCCGGGGCCGCCTGCGTGGGTGCCGGAGGGACATCGGAGGATGGCGGGGCCGTGGTTTCGGTCGCCGGCGGCAGCTTGTCCGGCGCCTTCACCTTCTGGTTCGGGACGGGCTTGACCTTCTTCTTCAGCAATTTAGGCTTTTCGGGTTTGGGCACCGGAACTGGGGGATTGGGCGCGGGCGACGGCGGGGCCGTCAGCTTGGGCGGCGGATCGGGCTGCGGGATCACCTGCGAGAGCGTTTGCTGTGGGCCGATAGCGGCATCGGTCGGCGGTGTCGGAGTGGAGATCGGCTCGGGCGCCAGATCGACCGCAATCGCGGCCGGGGGGGATTCCGGCGTGGGCATGACCGGCGGCGGCAAGCGCATGATCCACCAGACCGCGCCGGCAGTCACCGCGAGAACCGTCAGAAACGAGAGCCCCCAGCGGATCGCGTCCTCGCGCTGTGTCCGGTTCAATTGTGCCTTCTGCCAGTCGGCAAAGGAAAACGGAGCCCCGGCCATCGCTTCGTCTCCCGTCTCCGCAATGTCCGCCATGCCATTCATGGCGTGGCGCCCGGCGCGGGGGACGCTGCGAGAGAACCTGCGGCGGGAACAGACGACATGCCGGCCTCACTGCCCTCTTCCTGACCCTGTAGATTGACCAGCGCCACTTTGAGGTATCCGGCGGAGCGAAGCTTATCCATCACGCCCATCAGCGTGCCGTAATCGACACTCTTGTCGGCGCGCAGAAAGATCCGCTCGTCCTTGTTGTCCTTGGTCGCGGTGGCCAGTGCCGACGGCAGGGCGTCGGCGGTGATATCGTCCTCACCCAGAGCCAGGTTATGATCGGCCTTGACGGTCAGGAACACCGGATCGTCCGGCCGTGGCGCCGGTTTTTCGGTCGAGGACGGCAGGTCCACCGGCACGTTCACCGTGGTCAGCGGGGCGGTGACCATGAAGATCACCAGCAGGACCAGCATCACGTCGATAAACGGCGTGACATTGATCTCGCTCGCCTCATGCGGGCTTTCATCGGCGTGGCGGATGCGGATCATTGATGCTCACTCCCCGGCCATGCGGGACGCGCCGAGCCGGACCACCTGCCCGCTGGCGGTCAGCGCCTGCATCCGTCCCAGATCGCGCGAGACCAGCCGCATCACCAGCGCCGTCAGGTCGGCCACCTGCGCGCGGCAGGCGGCGGACTGACGGGCAAGGTGGTTGTAGATCACCACCGCCGGGATGGCAGCGACCAGACCCAGCGCGGTGGCCAGCAGGGCCTCGGCGATGCCGGGGGCGACCACCGCCAGGCTGGTGGCCTTGCTCGCCGCGATGCCGGTGAAGGAGGTCATGATGCCCCAGACGGTGCCGAACAGGCCGATGAAGGGCGAGGTAGCGCCGATGGTGGCCAGCAGGCCGGTGCCGCCCATCAGGCGGCGGCCCTCGGCGGCCTCCAACCGCTCCAGATGCAGGACGATACGCTCCTTGAGCCCTTCCCGGTCGTCGGGAATATCGTGCGACTGCCTGCGCTCCGCTTCGGCCGCCATGACCAGACGATGGGCGATGCCACCATGCTCGCGGGTCCATTCTTCGCCCAGATCGAGCGTGCCTGCATTCGCCAGAGCACGTTCCGCCCTGTTCAGTTGCAGGCGGATACGGAGCAGTTCGACCGACTTGGCGATCAGGATCGTCCAGGTCAGCAGCGAGGCCACGGCCAGCAGGGTCATCACGCACCGGACCACCGGCCCGGCATTGAGGAACATCTCCCACGGAGAAAACGAAATCGGAGTCATCAGCCACCTCCAGAGGACGGCGCGAGAAAGGCCCGTGCAAGACACGTGAAGGCCACGATGAGAGGGATGGACAGAGCCGCCCAGGACAAGGGAAGCCAGATGCCGCGCTGGCCGAGCAGCGCTGAGAACAGCCCAAACAAGGTGAGCACACCCAGCATGATCGGCCATGGCCAGACGGCAATGGCGCGGCGAGCGGGCTGAGGCGCAAGCGATTCAGGGGGAAGCAGGCTCATGGAAGCGCCTCCATGACCACCGTTTCGCTGTCCAGATCGAACCCGAGGGCACGAAGGCGGGTGTCGGTCGCCACCTTCCGCTTGGCCGCCCAAAGCACGATGCCGCTGATCAGGACGGCGATCACCACCAGATCCAGCCACGCCCAGAGGATCTTGAGCGGCATTCCGCCATAGTCACCAAAATGCAGAGGCCGGGAAATTTCGAGAAAGCGCAGATACCAGGGCATCGGATAGGCCCCCGTCAGTTCGCCCGTACGCGCATCGACCAGGATCGGCGTGAACAGTCGCGCCCGCAGCGGCGTCGCCCCCCGCGTCCACAGCACGTAATGGACAGGGCTGCCAAAGGGGGCGCCGGGAAAGGCCAGGCCCGTCACCTCGTTGCCGGGGGACGCCTTGGCCGCCACGTCAAAGGCTGCCTGGACAGAGGACAGATGGTCCTGCGCGGCGACCGGCAGGTTTGCATAGGGTTTGAGAATCTGGCGAACATCGGTGACGCGCCAGAGGCCGAAAAGCGGGGTCTGGAGTTCGTTGATGAAACCGGTGAAGCCGACCACCAGCGCCCAGACCAGCGTGGCGGCACCCAGCAGATTGTGCAGATCCAGCCAGGTCAGGCGCGCCGCCCGGTCCCGCCGCACCGCGCCGAATGGCAGCCGCTTCATGAAGCGGCCGTAAAGGACCGTGCCCGAAACCAGGGACGCCACGAACAGCCCCCCCATCGCCCCCATGAACAGCGCACCCGGCAGGCCCGCGAACAGATTCATGTGCAGGCGCGTGCATGTGCCCAGGATGATCCCTGTCCAGGTCCGGGGGGCGGGCTTGTCGGCAGGGGGCGACTGTTCGACCACCTTTGCCGTGCGGGCATCGAACTTGATCCAGTGGCCGGAATGGCGATTGGGAAATTTCTCGTCGTCCTTCAGGGCCTGCCAGCTTGGCGCCATGGAAACCAGGACCGCCGGCTCGTCATCGTCCGGCGAAACCTGGGTGACGATATGGCTGGGATACAGTGCCCGGGCGTTTTCCACGATGACATCGAGGCTGGCATTCGGCGTACCGGGCGGCAGCACCGCGTAAGGTGGATCGTCGTCGCCGACAAAGGTGTCCCAGATCTGCTCGGAGAACAGCATCGGCAAGCCCGTCACGCAGACGACCAGCAGGAACAGCGTGCAGGCCAGGCTCGTCCATTTATGGACGACGAACCAGCGGCGAAGCGTGGCCGTGGTCATTGCGCCGCGCATCCGACGGATGTGGGTAAGTCTCGTTCGCAACTGAACGACCCACACATCACCAAAATCCACCTTTCCATCCCTGCCTCCACGGGTGCGTTGACCCTTGGGCCTTTAACCCAGGCCGGTCCCAGCGATCGTCGGCTCCGCCAGAACAGGCCTCTATTATCCAAGACGATAGAGAGGGCGCGTTTTCCAGCAGCTGACGGAGAAAAATCATCCGGCGAAGGCAGATACGTCCATTTTACGCCGCGCTTCGAAAGCCACACCCGCGCCACGTTCGGAAAAAAACCGGCTTCCGACCGAATTTCATTGGAAAAATCTTCCACCCCATCGTGATGCCTAATAGGAAGGTGCGAATGCAAGGTATTCTCAATATGACCTGTGGGAATACGTGGCAAGCGCACCCGGAATACACGCGCGAGCAGGCGCAGATGAGGAGCGTAAAGGGTGACGCGATCGACCGAGACCCGGCGGGATGACCGGAAAACGACATGCAACGGATTGCTGCTGGCAGCCACGGCGGCCGCCACGCTGGCGCTTGCGGCGCCGGCCTTCTCCCAGACGACCGGCACGGTCGCGGCAGCCAGCCAGGAGACGCGCACCTATGATATCGGCACGCAGCCTCTCGCCTCCGCGCTGATGGGCTTCGGAAAGCAATCCGGCTTGCAGATCACGGCGGGCGGAGAGCTTCTGCGCGGGGTGAACACATCGGGCGTCCATGGGCGCCTCACGTCCCGCCAGGCGCTCGGGCAGCTTCTCTCGGGCACCGGCCTGACATACACACCTGCCGGAAGCGGCACCATCGTGTTGACCCAGGCCTTGGCCGCGGCGATCACCCTGGGCCCGGTTCGTATCGGGGGCAATCTGTCCTCCCGTCAGGATCCGGGCGGCCCGGGGGTGGGTTATGTCGCCACCCGCACCATGGCTGGCTCAAAAACCGATACCCCGATCATCGAAATCCCGAATTCGATTCACGTCATCACCAAGCAGCAGATGATCGATCAGCAACCCCAGAACGTCATGGAGGCCCTGCGCTACATGCCGGGCGTCAGCGTCGAGGCGTTCGGTGCCTTCGGCAACGGCCCGGCCAGCGGACAGAATCCCGGCGCGATCCAGCAGCGCGGGTTCAATACCGCGCAATTCGTCGATGGCTTGCGCTCCTATTCCGCTAGCGCCGGGGAAACCTCATTTCTGGAACGGATCGAGGTCATGAACGGCCCGGCCTCGGTGCTGTACGGCCAGAGCACGCCCGGCGGCATCATCGACATGACCCTGAAAAAACCGACCGATACGCCGCTCCATAACGCCACGCTTGGTTTTGGCAACTGGGGACGATACGAAGCGACCTTCGATGTCAGCGACAAGGTCAACCGCTCCGGCAGCGTGCGTTACCGCATCGCGGCAATCGGCGTGACACAGGGCTCGCAGACGGATCATGTGGATTATCACCGGGTCGGCGTGCTGCCGTCCATCACCTGGGATATCGACCCGAAAACCAGCCTCACGCTGGTCGGCTCCTATATGTACACACCGGGAGACGGCACGAACTGGACACAGCTTCCACCCGCCATCCTTCTGAACGTCAATCACTATGGGCGCATCCCCCGCAGCCGCTTTCTCGGCGACCCGAACTGGAACGTGTCCGGCCAGAAGGATGCGCTGATCGAATACCAGTTTCGGCACAGCTTCAATCGCTGGATCGATTTCAGCCAGAACCTGCGATGGGAACGATCCGAAGACTTCGAAAAGAGACTCACGCGTGGGGTTATCATCCTTCCAGACCTTTACGGACGCGGCGCCTACGAAGGCGGGGGACGCGCCTCGACCGTTGGCCTCGACACGAGAGTCGGCGGGAAATTCTCCATTGGCCCGGTGCATAACAATTGGATCGTCGGCACCGATTTCCGTGAATATGATGACAAGAACGGTACCACGTCCGACGACACGCCGGGATATAACGGATATCCCGGATCAGATGGCTACTCGTTCGTGAACGTCTATGATCCGCACAGCAACTATGTTCCGTGCATCAACATTCACTCATCGACCTGTCTCAATTATGTCTATGGAAGCAACGCCTCCTATTTTCAGGAAGGTGTCTATTTTCAGGATCAGATCAAATATAAAGGGCTTTCCGTGATTCTCGGCGGCCGTCAGGACTGGATCAATTATCACGGATATACCGAGTCAGGATCGAACGAAAATGCGACCAGTACTTACATCCTGACGAAAAGCCACAACCTGCCGCGGCCGCAGAGCGCGTTCACATGGAGGGCAGGTCTGGTCTACAAATTCGATTTCGGCCTCGCCCCTTATTTCAGCTATTCGACCTCCTTCGTCCCGCAGAGCTTCGGCCAGAGAAACTGGGAAGGAAAACTGTTTCCTCCCCTGACCGGCAAGCAATTGGAAGCGGGGATGAAATACGAATCCCCCGATCACAATATCTTTCTGTCAGCCGCAGCATTCCGCATCGAGGAAAATCATTTCCTGGTCAACGATCCGCTTCATGATTCCTTTTCCAGCGATGCCGGAAAGGCCCGTTCGCAGGGGTTCGAGCTTGCCGCCAATGCGAATTTCACCCGCGACCTGCGCTTCAACGCGTCCTACACCTATGAGGACGTGACCTATCTCGACAGCAACCTTTCCAGCACGCAGAAATTTCCTGATGGCAGCACCGGCAACGTGGTGTCCGAAAAAGGGAAATTCGTGGAAAGTATTCCGCGCAATATGGTGTCAGGATTTCTGGACTATACGCCGCCAGCACAGTTCCTGAAGGGTTTTGGAATCAACGGGGGCGTTCGCTACACCGGATTTACCTATTCCGATGCGGTCAACAGTTTCAAGGTGCCCGCCCATGTGCTGTTCGATATCGGCGCGCATTATGATTTCGGTCAGGCGCTCCACACGCTCAAAGGACTGCGTGCGCAACTTGCCATTTCCAACCTGACAAACAAATATTACATCGCGTCCTGCGGCGGCACCTATTCCTGCTATATCGGACAAGGCCGCCGCGTTTACGGCAATCTCTCCTATAGCTGGTAACGGGGCAGCCCCTGGATCTCTGCGCCGTGAACGCAGGCCGGATATTCTCGTTGGCTCTTGCTTTCCCGCGCGCGTTCGCCTAACCGAAGTTAAGATTTATTCGCACTACGAGGCGGCATGAGATCATGCCGCCGCCATGCGCGGGCGCGGAGGAAGGTGGCGTGACGCAGGAGGGTGCATTACTGGCGCTGTACCTCGCAAACCGCCGCGATCTTGTGAACTACGCCAACAGCTTTACCGGCGACCTGTTCCGCGCCGAGGATATCGTGCAGGAGGCATGGCTGCGGCTCGTGGATGCATCCCGGCGGAGCAGCTTCCACGCGCCACGCAGCTATCTCTACAGCATCGTGCGCAATCTCGCCCTGGATGAGCGCCGCCGGGGTCGGCGGGAGGGCCTGCACCTCGCGCCCGACCCGATCGATATCGTCGCCGACACCGTTGCCGCCGATCCGCCCGATGCCGAGCAGGCGCTCGCGGATCATGAGGAAATGGACCGGCTGCGTACAGCAATCGCCGAACTGCCCGAGCGCACGCGCATCGCCTTCGAAATGCACCGCTTCGGCGACCGCAAACTGCGCGAGATCGCGTCCTTCCTCGGCATTTCCGTGTCCGGCGCCGGCCAGCTCGTTGCCGAGGCTCTGGAGCACTGCAAGGCGCGGTTGAACCGTTCATGACAGGCGTCACACAGCCCGCGTCCTACAGCGTGGAGGATTATTTTGGAAAAGACCCGGTCCAGGTCGTCTTATGGATGAGGGACCGGCTATACGGATCAACCGCGCGGAGCGACGTGGCGTCTCGCGCCGAAGGGTAGGCATGGCGACACACTCAGATCCGGAAAAGCGACGGGCCTCGAAGGAGGCCACGGCATGGTTCGTGCTCATGCAGGAAGAGCCGGATGACCCGGACATGCTCGCGCGGTTCACGGCATGGCGATCCGCCTCTGGCCTGAACAGAGAAGCATGGGACACGATGCAACGCACTGCGGGCCTGATCGCCCGCCTGCCGCCGGCCAATACCGGCGACTGGCGCAACGTGCCGCGCTATCAGGCACCGCGCTGGTATCGACGGCCGGCGGCCCGTGCCGCCACTGCCCTCGCCGTGGCTGCCTGCGTGGCGCTTCTTCTGGCCCCGACCGCCCTCCTCCGACTCCAGGCCGATGACATCACCGGCACTGCCGAAACGCGTGAGATCGCCCTGGGCGATGGTGATTCCGCCCGCCTGGCACCGAAAAGCGCCATCGCAATCGACTATGCAGCCGGTCAACGCCATGTCCGGCTGCTGGCCGGCGAGGCGTTCTTCACCGTGCGGCACGATCCTGCCCATCCCTTTACCGTGACAACGGGCGCGGTGCGCACCACCGATATCGGCACCGCGTTCGATATCCGGCGCGGCGCAAACGATGTCACAGTCGCGGTTCGCGAAGGCCAGGTGCGCGTCGAAGGCGGAACGGTGCGGGCAGGCGGTGTGGAACTCGGCGCGGGCGAGATCCTGACTATTGGGCCGGAGACCGCCCGCCGCGCCGCCATTGCGCCAGACCATATCGGCGCCTGGGGCCAGGGGCTGCTCGCGGCCGACGAAGAGCCGATGGGCGAAGTGGTGGATCGCCTGCGCCCATGGCTGGGAGCGCGCGTGGTGATGGCCTCGCCTCAGGCCGGACGGCATGTAACCGGCGTTTATGACCTGACTGCCCCAGAGGAGGCCCTGCGCGCCGTCGCCAGGGCGCACGGAGCCGAAATTCATCATCTTTCGCCCTGGATCGTCGTAGTCCGCTAATCCGCCGGTTGCCGGACCGCGCCGGGAAAAACCTTTCCGTCGCTCTCTCCGGAACTTTTTTTGGAAAACGCTTTCGCCCGAACGTCTCCGGATAGGGAGATGCGAATGCAAGGAATTCTTAACCACAAGGTCGAGATCCACATGGCGCTCCCTCCGCAACGCGCATGAGGAGTCGAACGGGTGACGCCAGGGACAGAGAACAACCGAAACGGCGGAAAAAGAAGGGCACACCTGCTTCAGGTGACAACAGCCATGGCCGCTCTCGCCGCACTCCATCCCCTGGCGACCGAAGTGACACCGGCTGAAGCCGCCACCACGCAGGAACGGGAAGACCCGACACTGTCACTCCGGAATTTCGATATCCCCGCGCAGCCACTATCGGCCGCCCTGATGCGGTTCGTCCAGCAGGCCGGACTACAGGTCACGGCGGATTCGGCACTTCTGCGTGGGGTGAACACGTCTGGCGTCCATGGTCGCCTCACGCCCAGGCAAGCGCTCGGACAACTGCTTGCGGGCACTGGCCTGGCCGCTCTCCCGGCTGGCGACAGAACCGTGGTGCTGACGAAAATGTCTTCCACCATCACGCTGGGTCCTGTTCGCGTGGGCGGCCAGACGCATCCCGCATCCGACCCGCAGGCACCATACGGCCCGGGCCAGGGCTTCGTCGCGACCCGCACGAACACCGCGACCAAGACCGATACGCCGATCATCAAGGTGCCGCAATCGATCTATGTCGTCACGCGTCAGCAGATGGACGATCTGCAGCCGCTGACGATCATCGAGGCATTGCGCTACACGCCCGGGATTTCTGCCCCCAATCCGCCTGGCGGGGGGCTGCCGTGGGTCAACTCGCATGATATCTACCAGCGTGGCTTCCAATCCGACACGTTTATGGATGGCCTGATCGCCGACACGTCGCCTTCGACGGTCGAGCCTTTCTTCATGGACAGGATCGAGGCGCTCAGCGGTCCGCCATCGGTGATGTATGGGCAGGCACTGCCAGGCGGCGCCATCAACGTCTCCCTCAAGCGGCCGACGGAAAAGGTGCGCCACGAGTTCAATGTCGGCTTCGGCAGCTATGGGCGCTACGAAGGACAATTGGATATGAGCGGCCCCCTGACGAAGGATCGGACGCTTCTTTACCGTGTCGTGGCCATCGGCGACACGCAAGGAGACCAGACCGCATACAGCCATTACAAGCGGCTGGCGATCATGCCGGAGCTGACCTGGAACATAGACGACAACACGTATCTGACGCTGATCGGACAATACAACGCAATTCCGGAACTGAGCGCGAATTCTGCCGGACCGGCGATGTCTGCGATCTTTCCAGGTTCCTATCCCCGATATTCGCCCCATACGTTCACCGGGGACCCAGCGTTCAGCAACTCCCACGGTGAATCACATCTTTTCGAATATATATTCTATCATCGCTTCAACAAATTCATCCAATTCTATCAGAATTTCCGCTACGAGCATAATAATGGCTGGTTCAGCGACCTCTTCTCGCTCGGGCTCGATCCCAAGACCTCGGAACTGAGCCGCTACGCGATGATGCTCGGGGACAACGAACACGCGGTCCTGATGGACAGCCATGCGCAGATGGATTTCTCCACCGGGCCCGTGCAGCACAAGGTTCTGGTCGGCGTCGATTTTCGCGTTCAGCAGGAAAGCGATACCTGGGGAATGGATTTCAACGCCCCGTCGCTGAACCTTCTCAAACCACAATATTATATCTATTCCACGAAAACCTTTTTATCAAACATCGGAAACAGCTTTTCCGGTGACGTAAGCGACTACGAGCAGGAGGGGATCTATTTCCAGGATCAGTTCGCCTGGAAAGGCTTGAACGTGACCCTTGGCGGACGAGAGGATTGGAACAATTACGGTGGCACGTTCGCGCGAGCCTTCACCTGGCGCGGCGGCGTGAATTACGTATTCGATTTCGGATTGGCGCCGTATTTCAGCTACGCGACGTCGTTCAATCCGCAGGTTGGAAATATCTACAGCGGCGCCCAGCCCCAGCCCTTGTCGGGCAAGCAGTGGGAAGTGGGGCTGAAATACCAGCCGCCCCATAGCAGGATGTTCTTCTCGGCCGCAGCCTATGACCTGCGGGAGAACAATGTTCTCGTCACTGACCCCTATCATCAGAATTTCAGTCTTCAGGTCGGTCAGGTTCGGGTCCGGGGTGTGGAACTGGCTGCGAACGCAAATCTTGCCCAGGGCCTCGATCTCAGCGCGAGCTATACCTATATGGACCCCGAAAACAGCCGAACCAACCTGACGGATACGGACATAAACGGTAACATTGTTTCTTTGAAAGGAAAGTCTCCAACGCAGATTCCGCGCAATACGGTCAGCCTGATGGTCGATTACAGGCTGCCCAGGGAAATTGCGCCCGGATTCTCGATCAATGCCGGGCTACGCTACGTGGGATTCACCATGGGGGATCAGGCGAACTCCTTTCATGTTCCGGCCTATACGCTTTTCGACGGCGGGGCGACCTATGATTTCGGTGCGCTCCGTCCTGCACTCAAGGGACTGAATGTCCGCCTCAGCCTCGTGAATGCCTTCAACAAGGAATATGTCGTCAACTGCACCTCAAGCGATAGCTGTGCGTGGGGGCAACTGCGGCGCGTGACCGGGCAGATCGGCTATCGCTGGTAGCCCATACTCATATTAACGAAGCACTTGGGCAGGCTCCGGTGCTGGCGGACGCCCCGGTTCACAAGACCAGGGCGAGCCACGGCCCGATCCACCGAACGCGCGCCTGCCGTGCATGGGCGATGGCATCCAGTGCGGCAGCAGGATCGCCCATGTTGTAGACGCCGGAGACGGGCTGCTGCGCCAGTTGTGACGACACGACAATTTTTCCCCGCAGCCAGGGACGCAGCCGCGCCACGACCTCCCCAAGCGGTTCATCATTCGCCACCAGTAGGCCATCAGCCCAGACCCCGATCTGATCGGGGGGAACAGACGTGCGGAAGGTCGCCGCGCCGGCGCCTAGCGCCTGCCCCTCGCTCAGATTCTGCCCGGCCGCCGGCAGGCTACCGCCACGCACGTGAACGCGACCAGATTTGACAGCGACGGCGACACTTTGTCCATCACGCCGGACATCGAACACGGTGCCGACATCCTCGGTCTGGTAGGCGCCGGCCGTCACGAGAAACGGGTGGCGTTCATCATGCGTGACGGAGAATAGCGCCTCGCCTGCCAGCAGGATAACGTGGCGCTTGTCGCCATCGAAGGCCAGCGCACTCGCCGGGCCAAGCGTGATGGACCCGCCATCGGGAAGGTGGATGGTGGCAATCCTGCCCGTTCCCGTGATCTGGTCGGCGCGCAGGCGCAGCGCGATGTCCGGAGCCCCCAGCATCAGGGTGATGCCAGCCGCCAGCCCCGTGACGCCGGCCATTACCCACCGACGGCGCGGCCAATGGCGGGTAGCAGGCAACGCAGGCTCTGCCGGCCCGACAGCACGCGGCCGACGCTGCCAGTTCCCTGTATTGCCGACGGGAAGTCGTGCCACAATCTCCGTGGTCTTTTCCGTACGCCGCCATGCTTCATCGTTGGCATCGGACGTCACACGCCAGGCCTGGAAACGGTGCCAGGTCGCCGGATCGTCAGGCTCCTCCTGAAGCAGGATCAGCCAGTCCGTCGCTTCCTTCAGGGCACGCTCGCGGATCGGATCGGGTTGCGTCGCCATTACAGTCCTTCAGGATCACGACACGGAACAGGCATTCGCCGTAAGGCGCATGGTATTCCCCTATAAATCTTTGACGGAGATCGGGATGCGTTTTCCAAGCTGATCCGATAATTTTCTCTCATGGCCAATCGACACGCCGGCGACACCGCCCGACTGCCTCCGATACCAGGACATGTGCCATTGATACCGAAATATTGAGGAACGCAGCGATCTCGCGCAGCTTGCTACCGCCAAAACGGTGCATCTCGAAAGCGATCCGCATCTGCTCCGGCATCTCGGCCATTACCGCCCTCACCGCTTCGACGGCATCCCTGTCGCGCATGGCCTGGTCGAGCGGCACCTCGCCGTCTGTTACGGTCGAAGCCGCTGTTTCGGGAAGGCTACTCTCAAGAACCACGCCTTCACGTGCCTTCTGGCGACGGTAGTCGATGGCAAGGTTGCGCACGATACGATAGAGATAGCGCAAGGGATCGGCCGGCCAGATATCGGCAACGATCCGCGCGAAGCGCAGCCATGCCTCTTGTACAATGTCCTCCGCCTCCGATCGGTCGCTGACCAGACTGTTGGCGTATTTCAGCAATGCCCTCTGATGCGTGGTGTACAGGGACACCACCGAACCCGTCTGTTCCAGGGAATCCACAATTTCAGTGCCTTGACCGATCTCCGAACAACCCAGCCCTCTTGCAGAGAGCGAACTTGCAAATCATTATCATCTTCGATCGTTACCCGGTTCGCGTTCCGGCGGCAAGCCGCTGATTGCCTGTTTTCAACCGTGAAGCTGGAATCTTTCCGTGCTGGGCAACATCTTCGGTAAGACTCACGGAATGCTTCCCCGCACAGGAGTCATGGCGAGCGTACCACTGGCCGGAGCGGGAGTCGGACCTGCCTCGCTGCCTTCCCGTGTCCATGGAGACCGACCAATGCAACCTTGCGCTTGCCAAGCCAGACGACGAGGCCTGTTACAAGCACGGCGATCGCTCCAAGATCGAGAGCGGCCGAGATGGTTCATCAGGGGCATTCATTGACGGGTGGTGACAGTGCCCGTTTCGCATTGGGCACACGCTTGCGGTCTTCCGACGCCGCCAAAGTCTTGGCATGGATGGGGAGGCCGCTTTCCGGCGCAACCAGATCCAGTGCAATCGCTGCCGGTTCCCGGACAGGCGGTCGCACCGCAGGCGGGGCAGGCTGCCAGAGGCAAGCCCCCACGGCTCCTGCACCGAGCGTGGCGCAGAACAGGAGAACAGGCTCCAAATCCATCGTTCCCCTCGCCCCTGTACCCGGCGCTGGGCTGTACATCAGTCATAATAAGGAAAGAGCCGCACCGTAGTCGATGTCCAAGAGAACGAAACGAACCGAGGCAGATCAATCCATGTGTTGCTCGACGGATAGCGAGTTCGCCATCAGTGCTCCGGATCGAGCTGTACGTGGCGCTGAGCATGCGCCTGCTCGCCACCCGGTGCGCGCATCAGGGCCGCCAGCACGTCGTTCGTCGTACGGCTGTTCGCGAGGGCGATGGCATCAATCGCCTGGCTGTCGGACGTGACCTGGAGGTTCTGCGCATGGAGGCGACGCAGCGCTTCGTCCGCATCGATGCCAAACAGGGGCGCGATCTGGCCGAGCGGGGCGCTGGTCACCAGGCTGACCACACGGAAGGCGAGCTGCCTGTTGCCCCCCTTGCCACCCGTTGAGGGGGCGAGGAAGAAATAGGCGCTGGCCAGCAACGCGATCAGCAGCGGCACATACAGCCAGCCGCGACGGGCGTAATTCAGCAGGGAATTCCAGTTCTTCACCATGTGCAGGACGAACGGCACCAGCAGCACCATGCTGAGCCATTCATGCATCGGGTGAAACGCCCCCGGCCCCCAGTGAAAGAACAAAGCTACGCCCGTCACCGTGGAGACGAGAAAGAACCCGGTGGTCAGGGGCGTGCCGTAGCGGTTCATGAAAACCGTGAAGGGCCGGCGCGGCCGGACGGACACGGCCGGACCGGACGGGGCAGACGAATCGGCTGACATCGGAGAGGTGTCTTTCATGATGAAGCTGGAATGTTATCGATACAGATCCGGCGACGGCGGGCCTCGGCCCGGATCGGCCGGAAGTCCTCGCCTTCGACATCCGCCAGCACCGTTTCCAGCGCCTGCCAGTATTGCGGAAAGCCCAGCGGCAGGGAGCGTTCGAACCACCGCGCCGCGTCCTGGGGCGCGTCCCGCTCCAGGCACAGACGCCCCATATTGAGGCAGGCCCAGCAATCGCCGGCCTCCGCCGCTGCCTGGAAAAACTGGCGCGCGCCATCGGGGTCCGGCCCGTGGGGGGTGCCCTGCTCGTGCAGCAGGCCCAGCATGTTCAGGGCCTTGGCGACGCCGTGGCGGGAGGCGCGCAGATAATGGCCATAGGCGCGACCGGCATCGCGTGGCACGCCGTCGCCGGCAAGATAGAGATCGCCCAGATTGAAATCGGCCCAGCCATCGCCGCCCTGTGACGCGGCGGTGAAATAATCGAGGGCGCGCGGGATGTTACGCACGACACCCCAGCCGCGCTCGTAAGCGCGGCCGAGCATGTTGAGGGCACGTGGCCGGCCGCTGCGCGCGGCGATGGCGAACATCTGGAACGCACGGGGGAAATCCCCCTGGTCCAGATGGACCTGGCCCAGCAGCAACTGGACCTCCACCATATCCGGGCGCTTGCCGGGGAGGGAGGATTCCCTCCCCAACAGATCGGCTTTCATCAGAAGGTCAGGCCGATATTGCCGATGAAGGACCGGCCGGGGCCCGGAACGGCACGGCTGGAACTGAACGAGGACGCGTAGTTCAGGTGATCGGTGAGGTTGTTGGCGTTGAACGACACGCGGTAGTGCTTCATTTCCCACGACAGCATGCCGTTGAGGGAAAACTGGTAGGGAATGCGTGCCGTATTGGCGAAATCGCCATTGGCCCAGTAGCCGGACGCATATTGCGCGCCGCCCGCGACCTTGAGATGCCCCCAGCCCTGGCCGAGCAGGTGATCGGAGAGATCATAGGAGGTCCAGAGCGAGAAATTATTGTGCGAGACACCCGGCGCCTGGTTGCCGTCATAGCTCGCGCTATGGGTGATGCGGCCGTCCATATAGGAATAGGAGCCGTAGATATCCCAGTTTTTCGTGATCTTTCCGGTCAGGCCCAGCTCGACGCCCCGGGTGCGCAGGCCGACGCCGGAGTCGCTGAAGCCCGTGACGACATCGCCGCTTTCATCGTAATAGTACGAATTGTTCTGGCTGATCTGGAAGAACGCGATGGTCATGCCCAGGCGCTTGTTGAAGAAATCGGTCTTGTTGCCGAATTCGAACAGGTCGCTGCGCTGCGGCTTGAAGTCGGCGCCGTTCTGCGGCGTGTCGCTGGCGAGGATCGTCACCTGCGACGAGACGTCGGTGCCGATCGGCTTGTAGGACCGCGAGAAGGTGAAATAGAAGGACGAGGTTTCGAAAGGCGAATAGACGATGCTAGCCGACGGGCTCCAGCGGTCGGCATTCTGCTTCTGCCGCGACAGGGGGGTTGCCGCCAATTGATAGCCGGCGAAGGTGGACTGGAACGCATCCCACCGCACCGAGCCGAACAGGGCGAGCTGTTTCGTCAGCTGGATATGATCCGACATGAACAGGCCGACATCACGCTCGTCGGAATTCGCCATCTGGGAATTCGGGAACAGGATATAGGCGCCATTCGACGAATGGGCGGTATTGCGGATGGTCTGGGTATTGGTACGGCCGTACCAGGTCCCGACATAGCGGTTTTCATCCTGGTAATTGACGTCCACGCCGAATTTGAGGTCGTGCTTGACGAAGCCGGTGTGAAAGCGGGCATTGCCCATCAGCACGTTTTCCGCACCCCAGCCCTTCGACAGATAGGCGGCGCCGCCGCCCGCGCCATAGGTCAGGGCCGGATTACCGCCGGCGAGGAACTGGCTGACGCAGGCGGCGGTACTGCATGCGGAGGGCGTGGTCGAGGCGTAATTGCGCTCGTATTTGGTCAGGCGCGTATTGTTGGTCAGGGTGAACCAGGACGCGATTTCCGACTTTACCGAGGAGGTCACGCTGTGGATATCGGAATTGTCGCGGTCGGCGCTGCGCGCGTAGGTAGTGTCGCGATTCAGGCCCTCGCTGGTGATCGGGCGGTAGATACCGTTGGGCATCAGGATCATCGGCACGCCGTAATCGGGGATGCTGTCGGTATGCAGCCAGCGCCAGTTCAGGTGCCAGGAGGTCTTGCTGTGCAGGCCGACGCCGAGATCGACCGCCGCCCCGTAGCGGTTGGAGAAGACGTAATCCCGGTCCTGCACGCCGCTCTGATTATACATGCCGTTGACGCGCAGGGCGACATTGTCGTTGATCTGGTAATTGACGTCGGCCTGCCCGCGATACAGCGAGGCGCTGCCGAAGGCCTGGTCGTAATTATATGAATTTCCCGCATGGGCCTTTTTCAGCGATTCATTGATCAGGCCGCCGAGATTGGCGGCGCCGAAATATTCGCCGGCCGGGCCCTTGATGACCTCGACATTCTCGATATCGAAAATATCCCGCGTGTAGGTGCCGAAATCCTTCAGTCCGTCGGTATAGATATCGCCGCGTGCCTGCTGGCCGCGAATGCGGAACTGGTCGCCGTTCAGGCCGCCGCGCCCCTCGCCGGTCGACAGCGTGATCCCCGGCACGTTCGACAGCGCCTGGTCCAGCGTATAGAGCCGCTGTTCCTTGATGATCTCCTGCGGGACGACATTGATTACCTGCGGCGTCTCGCGCACCGATGTCGGCATGCGGCTGACATCGAGCGTCAGTTCGTTCGTGTTGGGAATGTCGTGCGCGGTGTCCTCGCCCCGGACACGGACGGCGGGAAGCTTGATGGCGGTGTCCGTCGCTTCCGGTTCCGTCTTCAGCTCCTGGGCATCGGCCTCGCCGTCCATCAGCCCGATGCCAGCTGTCACACCCACCATAATCGCCATCCCGAAATGCTTTACCGGGAAACTGGCGCGATCAGACCGATCCATTGTCACCTCACTCGGCGGGACGGAATACCCGCATTCATTAACGAGACTCTGTTTTTCCAGACAGGGTGCCTTATATGCAAATGATATCCATTCTCAATTACAAAATATGTCGAAACTGCCGTCTGCACGATTTACGGTCATGGATGTTGCGGATTCATCACAGTTCGGACCATCTACGGACGAGATTGTGATATGTGGCGGTCAGGCCCAGAATGGCCGGATTGCCATCGCCCAAGGCCTGCCGGGCAGTGATGATCGACCGATCGAATTCGTGGAGAATCGCACGGCAGCCATCATCTTTTACCATCGATTGCGTCCAGAAGAACGATGCCCAGCGGCTACCGCGGGTAATGCGCCGCACGCTGTGCAGGCTGGTCGCGGGATAGAGGACAAGATCGCCCGCCGGCAGCTTGACCTCGTGCGTGCCATATGTGTCCGCTATGACCAGTTCCCCACCGTCATACTCGTCCGGGTCGGTCAGGAACAGCGTGGAGGAAACGTCGGTACGGATACGAAAACCGCTTTCAGGATCAGGACGAATCGCATTGTCGACATGAGCATCGAAATACATCCCGGTATCGTAGCGATTGAACAGGGGCGGAAAGACGCGCAGCGGCAATGCCGCGCTGGTGAAGAGGTCGTTTCGGGCCAGGGCCCGCAGCACCAGCGTTCCCAATTCCCTGCCGGTATCGGATGTCTGCGGCACCTGGAGATTAACCTTGGCCTTGGCGGACTGATCGCCGGCCGTCACCTTGCCGTCGATCCAATCGGCCGCGTCCAGTACCCGACGGCAATGCGTCAGTTCGTCTTGTGTCAGGATCCGCGGGATATGTAACAACATTTATCTTTCCTGCAATAATTGATACAAAACGACATCGTGTTGTCCTGTAATGCGATCGACTCTTAGTTGCATATTCCGTGCGGATAAGCCATATCGTTGGTCAGATTCGTGTCGGACCGTGTGTGCTGCCTGGCCTGCGCGTCACGACCCGCCCTACCCGAAGGTCATTCGCCACCATGTCCCCATTGCCCGCCGCGATGTCTTTTTCTCCCTGGGAGATGTTTCTCAATGCCGGCCCGGTTGTCCGTATGGTCATGTCGCTTCTGGCCTTGGCGTCCGTGGTGAGCTGGACGGTGTTTCTTGCGAAATCCATCGAGTTCTTCCGCCTGAAGCGGCGCCTCGATCGCGATGAACACGACCTGGCCGAAGCGGGATCGCTGCTGCTTGCCGAAGAGCGGAGCCGGGCCACGCATGGCATCGCGCATATCTTTGTCGCGGCGGCCGAGGAAGAACGCTCCCGGTCGCATGACATTCCCGACGACCATGAGGGCCTGAAGGAGCGTATCGTCCTGCATCTGGAGCGGTTGGAGGCCGCCGAGGGCCGCCGCCTGATGCGCGGCACCGGCCTGCTGGCCACCATCGGCGCTACCTCGCCCTTCATCGGCCTGTTCGGCACCGTCTGGGGCATCATGACCTCCTTCACCGGCATCGCGGCGAGCAAGGCCACCAGCCTCGCCGTCGTCGCCCCCGGCATCGCCGAGGCCCTGCTGGCCACCGCGCTGGGTCTGGTCGCTGCCATCCCGGCGGTGGTGATTTACAACCATCTTGCGCGCCAGACGGCATCCTGCCGCGCGCAGGTGGCCGACCTCACCGCGCTGGTGATGCGTCTTGTCTCGCGTGATCTCGGTCGTATGCGGGTGCTGACCAATAGCGGACAGGTCGTGCATCTGGGTAAATCGCGTGATGCTCGCGCGGTGGCCGGGGAATAGGCGGCATGATCCGCATCCGCCACACCGATGAAAACCCGCATGAGGCCAGCGAGATCAATGTCACACCGTTCATCGACGTGATGCTGGTTCTGCTGGTGATCTTCATGGTGACCGCTCCGCTGACCACTGTGAACGTGCCGGTGGACCTGCCGTCCTCCACCGAAAAGCCGGCACCGCGCCCAGACGATCCGGTGTTCCTGACCGTCAAGGCCGATCACGGTCTGGCGCTGGGGGAAGACGACATCACGATGGATGGTCTGGCGGGCGCGCTGGAAACCGCGACCAAGGGCAACAAGGACGCACGCATCTTCCTGCGAGCTGACAAAACAGTCGATTACGGCACACTGATGGGCGTGATGGATAAGATGCGCTCCGCTGGCTACCTCAAGGTCGCACTCGTGAATCTTCAGGGACAGGAAGAAGGCAGCGAAGCCGGGACGACGCCAGTACCAACAGGCGGCGGCGCGCCCTCTGCGACACCAGCTGCCACTGCGCCCACACCCGAAGGCACGCCGTGAGCGCCACGGCTGACACCGGATCGGTGGTGACGGAAGGGGCAGGAAGGCTGCCTCTTTCCTTCGCTGACTGGCAGCGCGGACAGTTGCGGCTGGCCCGACGGGACGACGCCATTCGCTGGGGCCTGTCTTTTCTCGCCGTTCTGGCGGTCAGTGGCAGTGCTGTGTGGTGGATCATGCGTTTGCCGCCGGCAGTGATGGCCGTGCCGGAACCGCCTCCTGCGGCGATTGCGATCGACATGGCCCCTGAACCGGTCTCGACAGCTATCCCGCCGGCGGATGCGCCCATTGGTCCCCAACAGACGCAGTCCATTCCCGATCCGGCACCGGTCGAGCCGCCCAAGATCACGGCCCCGCCATCGCCTGCGCCCAATCCGCCGGTCCCGGTTCCCAAACCGGAAAAGCCGCGCAAGGTGGTCAAAAAGAGCAAGCCGGTCCCGCAGTTGAAAAAGCCGATCCCGGACAAGACGCCACCGGCTGAGGCCACGACCGCGCCGCCGTCATCAGAAGCACCACCCGCACCCACACAGGCAGCCCCTGCACCCGGTTCGTCATCGGCCCATGCGTCGCACGACCCGGTGACCTGGCAGGGCGCGCTGCTGGCTCAACTGGAAAAATTCAAGCGCTACCCATCCGACGCCATGGCCGACCGTCAGGAAGGCGTGCCCACCGTCACCTTCTCCATGGACCGCAAGGGTCATGTGCTTTCAGTGACGCTGGCGAGCAGTTCCGGCCACGCGCTGCTGGACCAGGAAGCGATTGCGCTGCCCAAACGCGCCCAGCCGCTGCCCGTCCCGCCGGACAGTGTTCAGGGCGATCCCATTACGCTGACCGTCCCCGTCGAGTTCTACATCCATGCCGACAGGAACTGAGGTTTCTGGGCATTCCTTTTCTCCGATCGTGACAGGATCATCGCCACGCTTGCTTTCCCCGAACATCGCCGCTCTTCCCCTGACGTACATCAGATCCGCCCCGGCATGGGCGCCAGCCGCAGGCAGGTCCGCCAACTGGAAGAGCGCTGCCGGGACACCGGACTGAAGATGACCGGACCTGCGTCGGGTGCTGCTGCATGGCATTCTGGAAGCCGGAAATGGGGCGACGGCCGTCGAAATCTGGAAAGCGCTTGCGGCGATGGTGGATGGGCATGCGCCTAGCCAGGGATCCCTCCAGCGCAACCTCAACCTGCTGGTTGAACACAACGTGTTGCGGTGCGATGTCGGGGTGGACCGGGTCTGGCGCTACCGTATCGCCTCCACGCGCCGGGAAACGTCCCCGGCCATTACGTTCGTCAATGCCGAGACAGGCCGGCATATTCCCGTCCGCTCGCCCGAAATCGCCGCGCTGCTGCATGCCGCCGCAGCCGAATATGGCCTGGCCCTTAAAAGTGCGGCCATTACGGTGGCGCCCGCCGGCGACGAGCGGAGCATATAAAAACAGCTCGTTCGCACCCTTTTCGTCGTGTTGGCGCTGAAAAAACGCGGCACTCGATCGTCTTACTAGAGTGAACTCTCCCGCAGGGACGGGACATCTTCCTTGAAATTCATCGCCTGGTTTGTCCTTCGCCCGGTGGCGACCCTCCTGCTGCTGCTCTCCGGCGTGCTGTCGGGCCTGATGACGCTGCCCCATCTGCCGGTCTCAGACCTGCCCGATGTCAGCCTGCCGGTGATTTCGGTTTCGGCCGAACAGGCCGGCGGCACGCCCGAAATCATGGCACGCACGGTCGCGACACCGCTGGAGCGCCGCCTCGGCACCATCGCCGGGGTGACGCAGATGGAATCGACCTCCACGCGCGGCGAAACGGAAATCTCGCTGGGTTTCGAGGTCGGCCGCGATCTCAATGGCGCAGCCCGCGATGTCGAGGCCGCCATCCGGGCGGCACGGGCCGATCTGCCGAAAACACCGGGTTCGGACCCCAGCTATCATCGGGCCAACCCGAATGCGACGCCGGTGCTGATCCTCGCCGTCACGCCGGGCATGCAGCCCCTATCGCGCCTGTATGATGTGGTGAACGTCACCCTGCGCCCCATGCTGCTCCAGGTGCCCGGCGTGGGCGACGTGAAGCTGCTGGGCAGCTCGGCACCCGCGGTGCGGGTGGCGATGAATCCGCTGGCCTTCTTCAAATACGGGCTCGGCTTCGAGGATCTGCGCGCTGCCCTGGCTTCGGCCAATGCCCATACCCCCAAAGGCGTGATCGATGCGAGTGGACAGCGCTACCAACTTGCCGTCAATGATCAGGCCGAACGCGCGGCAGAATATCAGGATCTGGTCATTGCCTACAGGAGCGGGCGACCGGTTCGGCTCAGAGATGTGGCCACCGTCACCGACAGCATGCAGGACGTGAACGCGGCCGCCTTCTTCGACGGCAAACCGGCGCTCACACTGATGGTCCGTGCCCAGCCCGGCGCCAATCTGGTCGGGATTGTCGATGCGGTGAAGGCGCGGCTGCCGGCCCTGCGCGCGGCCATGCCGCTGGGGGCCGAGATTGCCGTCGCCCGCGACGGTTCGGTGGTGATCCGCTCCTCGCTGCACCACACGCTGGTCACGCTGCTGCTGTCCTGTGTGCTGGCGCTCGGCGTGGTGTGGGTGTTCCTGCGTTCCGTCACGGCGTCACTCGCGGCGGTCATCATCGTACCATGCTGCCTGATCGCCAGCCTCGGGCCGATGCATCTGGCGGGCTTCGGGCTCGACAATCTCTCCCTCATGGCCCTGACGGTGGTGACCGGGCTGGTGGCGGACGACGCCATCGTGGTGATCGAGAACATCATCCGCCATCGCGATCTCGGCAAGTCCATTGAGGACGCAGCGATTACGGGAGCCAGCGAGGTGGTGTTCACCCTGCTGTCGATCACGATCTCGGTTCTGGCCGTCTTCGCGCCCATCGGCCTGGCACCGGGGCCGACGGGACGACTGTTCGGGGAGTTCGCCGGCACGGTCGGCATCGCGGTAACGGTGTCGCTGGTGCTGTCCTGCATCGTCACCCCGTGCCTGACAGCCCTGTGTCTGCGCCTTGTCGAACAGCGCGGGAAGGAAGGGCCAGGGCGGGCATCATCACCGAAAGGGATGCCAGGCGGCGGTCGGTCCTATGCGCGTATCCTCGATGTCTGTCTTGCCCGTCCCGGCTGGACAGCGTCGCTGCTGCCCCTGACGCTGATTGTCGGCGTGGTGCTGTTTGTGCGCATGCCCAAGATCGTGTTCCCGAAGCAGGATATCGGCATCGTCTCGGGCGGCTCGCGGGCAGAGGCCAGCACGCTGGAGGACACCAAGGGCCGTATCACGCGCTTCAGCCAGGTTCTGCTGTCCGATCCGGGCGTGACCCATGTCATTGCCTATCTCGATACCTCGGAGGGATCGAGCCACGGCATGGTGTTCGCAACACTCGCCGACATGGCGGCGCGACGGGAGAGCGCCACCACCATTGCCCTGCATGCGGCGGCAAGAATGCGGCATGAACGCCATGGCGAATACCATGCTCAGACGCCGGGCAATCTGATGATGCGGGTTGGTGCGAGCAGTTCCAGTGTCAGCTACATCCTGCGCAGCGACGATGACCATCTGCCCGGACCGGCGGCGAAGCGCCTGGCGCGTGCCCTGCGGGAGCATGCGGAATTTGCCGAGGTCGACGAGGACGGCGATCCTCCCGGCGAGAGCCTGTCGATGACGATCAATCGCGATGTCGCGGCCCGTGTCGGCGTCACACCGCAGGTGATCGGCTCGACGATCTCGGATGCGTTCGGACAGATTTCGGCCTCGGTCGTCTACACCTGGCGCGGCCAGTATGACGTGGTCATGACCCTGCAGGACCGGTTCCTGCACGATCCCGACATGCTGCGCCAGTTCTGGGTCAGCCCCTCGGGCGGTTCGGCATCAGGCAGCGCCGCATCCAATACGATCCGGGTCGTCACCTCGTCGACGGGCAGCGCGTCTTCCTCCGCCTCGGCGACGGCGTTCCGCAACCAGGTTGCCAACTCCCTTGCGGGCGGTGTCACGGCTTCGACCGGCTCGGCGGTGGCCACGGGAGCAGAGACGCTGGTACCGCTCTCCGTGGTGGCGACGCTGACGCCGACGCGTGATCCGGCCAGCATCACCCATCTCGGTTATGCCAGTTCGGCACCCATTGCGCTGACGCTCGCCCCTGGCGTGACGCTGGAACAGGCGCAGGCGGTCATCGACCAGGAGAGTCTGCGGCTGCATCTGCCGGCGCAAGTCAGCGGTGTGCTGCAAGGGGATGAGGGCGACGCGGGCAGGAGCACGCGCGACAGCGAGATGCTGATCATCGGCGCCGTGATTGCGGTCTATCTCACGCTGGGCATTCTTTATGAGAGCCCATTCCATCCGCTGACCATTCTCTCGACCGTTCCGTCGGCCGGGATTGGTGCGGTGATGGCGCTGGATCTATTCGGGTTGCCGTTCTCGGGCATGGCGACGGTCGCCATGCTGCTGCTGACCGGTATCTCGCTGAAGAATGCCATCCTGCTGGTAGATTTCGCGGTGCTGGCTGAGCGGGAACGCGGCATGACGCCACGAGCCGCAATCCGTGACGCCTGTATGCTGCGGTTGCGGCCGATCGTAATGACGACCTGTGCTGCGGCGCTGGGCGCCCTGCCCTTGGTGCTGACGGACGGCTACGGGATGGAACTGCGCCGGCCGCTGGGGATCGCGCTGATCGGGGGGCTGATTGTCAGCCAGGTCCAGACCATGCTCACCACGCCGGCACTTTATCTGTTGGTAGCAAAAATCGCGGCGCTCGCTCGGCCTTCCCAGAGAAGACGTTCAGAGTTGCCATATCCGTAGCCTTATGGAGCACGCACGGTGCTGCCTGGCGCGTGGCGTATCTGATGCCTCTCTAAAGGGGGGAAGCATTGTCGCTTTCACGGATATAGCAAACGGATTCGCTCACTCGCTCGCTACGCCGAAGCCGCACCCGACTTGCGTCAGGCTGCTTACAAAATGCTTACATTCCTGCGTCGCGACACGCTGCAAACAAAAAACGGCCCCGAAGGACCGTCTTTAACCGACTGATTTTCCTAGGAAAATCTGGAGCGGGCGATGGGATTCGAACCCACGACCCCAACCTTGGCAAGGTTGTGCTCTACCCCTGAGCTACGCCCGCTCACCGCGTCGGTGAACGGGGGTTTAAGGGAAAGCCGATCGGCTGACAAGGGGGGAAAATCATCTTCCGTGTTTTTTATGTCCGGGGTGCATTGCCGCTTGTGGGACAGGTCGACGATGACAATGTTAGGCTCAGCACGAGGCCGGGCCGTACCCGGCGGTAGAGCATGATAAAAACAGGCAGGATCGGTTTTCATGGAGTACATCATCGGTCAGTCCCGCGCAGCCCAGCGCCCGGCAGGCGGCCTGGTTGACGAAGCAGGGGCCCCGGCAATGGGAACCGCAGCCGCAGGCAACGACGCCGGGATGATCGTCGATGGCAACCAGGACACGTTCATGCAGGACGTGCTGGAAGCCAGCCGCACCATGCCGGTCCTCGTCGATTTCTGGGCCACCTGGTGCGGGCCGTGCAAGCAGCTGACGCCGGTTCTGGAAAAAATCGTCCGTTCGGCCGGCGGCCGGGTCAAGCTGGTCAAGATCGATATCGACGCCAACCGTGCCCTGGCCCAGCAGCTGACGCAGGTCGGGCTGCCGCTGCAATCGATTCCGCTGGTCGCGGCCTTCTGGCAGGGCCAGATTCTCGACCTGTTCCAGGGCGCGCAGCCCGAAAGCGAGATCAAGCGTTTCGTCGAGGGCCTGCTGCAGGCCGCCGGGGGCGGCACCATGCCAGCCGCCGACCTGCTCGCCGCCGCCCGCGCGGCGCTGGACGCCGGCAGCGCGGAGGAAGCAGCCGGTCTCTATTCCCAGACCATCGAGATCGAGCCCGAGAACCCGGCCGCCTGGGGCGGCCTGACCCGCGCCCTGATCGCGATGGGCGATGAGGAAGCCGCCGAAGCCGCCCTGGCCGACGTCCCGCCCAAGATCGCCGATCACGCCGAAATCACCGGCGCCCGCGCCGCCCTGGACCTGAAGCGCGAGGGCCGCAAGGCCGCCGAAGCCGCCGAGGATCTTCGCCGGCGCCTGGCCGCCAATCCGGCCGACCACGCCGCCCGCTACGAACTGGCGGCGGCGCTGAACGCGGCAGGCCTGCGGCAGGAAGCCGCCGATGAATTGCTGACCATCATGCGGCAGGATCGTGGCTGGAATGACGACGCCGCACGGCTGCAACTGATCCGGCTGTTCGAAGCCTGGGGCCACGACGATCCGGCGACCCTGCAGGCACGGCGCCGCATGTCCTCGCTCCTGTTTTCATGACGTGCGCCCCCAAGGCCTGCCCGCATTGATCGACGACGACATTCCGCGTGCCGTCCCGCGCCTGCGGGACATGACACTGGCGGACATGCCAGCCGAACTGGGATTGTTCCCGTTGCGCGAGGTCCTGCTGCTGCCCCGGGGCAAACTGCCGCTGAATGTCTTCGAGCCACGCTACATCGCGCTGCTCGAGGACGCCCTGGCCGGAACCCGCTTGATCGGCATGATCCAACCGCGCGACGACACGATGGAAGACGAGGACGGCGAGGATCAGTTTCCGCCGCTCTACGATATCGGCGCCGTCGGCCGCATCACCTCGCTGACCGAACGCGCCGACGGCACCTATGCCGTCACCCTGACCGGCCTGGCCCGGTTCCGGCTGCTGCGCGAAACCGGCCTGCATCGCGGCTACCGCCGGGCCCGAATCGACGCCTCGTCCTTCGCCAGCGACCTGACCGACAGCGCCGACCTCTATTTCGATCGCAGCCGCATGCTCACGGCGCTGCGGCGCTATTGCAGCATGCGGGGATTCGGCACGCGCTGGAACGTGATCGACCAGATGGACGACGAGACGCTTCTGATCACCCTGCCGATGATCTGCCCCTTCCCCGCCGCCGAAAAGCAGGCCCTGCTCGAATCCGCCTCGCTGAACGACCGGGCGCGGACATTGCAGACGCTGCTGGAACTGGCTGGACACGAACCCGACGACGATGCATCTCACCCACCGGTATGAAGCATCCCAGCAACCAGCCATGCCTACAGGAGACCAGCCGATGACCGAAACCGCCCAGCCCCCTCTGGACCCGCGCCTGCTGTCGATCCTGGTCTGCCCCGTCACCAAGGGCCCGCTGATCTATGATCGCGAAGCCGGCGAACTGATCAGCCGCCAGGCCGGCCTGGCCTTCCCGATCCGCGACGGCATCCCCATCATGCTGCCCGACGAAGCCCGCGCAATCGACGCCTGAATCCCCGCGTTCCGTCGGCCGGAACGGCCGATGGAATGCCAACGGAGGGGACTGCCCTTTGGCGGGTTTCAGGGCAGCGCCCTGACCTTGAACGGCCGCGCCTAAACCCCGGCGACCGAAACCGGCACATTGTCGATCAGCCGGACCCCAGCCAGCCAGGCGGCCACCAGCAACCGCGCCCGCTGGCCGTCGAGGCGCGCCAACGGCGCCAGATCCGCTTCGCGCCGCAATTCCAGATACTCGACATTGCTGAACCCGCCGGCCAGCAGGCGTTCGCGCGTCGCGGCCAGAACCGTGCCCACAGGCTGGCCGCCGGCGATGGCCCGCGCCGCATCGCCCAGCGCCAGTGGCAGCACCCGCGCGCGATCCCGGTCGCCGGGCACCACCAGTCGCCGGTTGCGCGACGACATCGCCAACCCGTCGGCCTCGCGCCGGGTCGGACAGGCTTCCACCCGGATCGGAATGTCCAGGTCGGCGGCCATCCGGCGGACGACATGCACCTGCTGGAAATCCTTCTCGCCGAAGAAGGCCGCATCGGCCTGGCTCTGCAGGAACAGCTTGCACACCACGGTCGCGACCCCGTCGAAATGGCCGGGGCGATGGGCCCCGCACAGGCCTTCCGACACACCGCGCACCGATATGGTGGTCGCGAAGCCGAGCGGATACATCTCCGCCACCGTCGGCGCGTACAGCACGTGCGCACCCGCTTCCGCCAGCAGGCGCGCATCCGCCTCCATGACGCGCGGATAGGTTTCGAGGTCCTCCGGATTATCGAACTGGGTCGGATTGACGAAGATCGAGACGATCACCCGGTCGGTCCCGCGCAGGGCCGCGCGCACAAGGCTCAAATGCCCGTCATGCAGCGCGCCCATGGTGGGCACCAGCCCAACCGTCAGCCCGGCCCGCTTCCAGCCGCGCACCGCATGCCGCAGATCGGTGACGGCATGCACCGTCCGCATGTCCATGGTCAGAGTTTCCAGCATGCTGTCCTGCCGCCCGTTTCGTGACGTGAATCGTTCCGACCGGTTATATCGGCCCGTTTCCCCGACAAGGAAAGCCCGGCGCCATCTCTTCCGCGTGAGCGGGAATTTCTGCTATGAACGCGCCCGGTCCGGTGTCCTTCGGACGAAATTCGTGCATGAATTTCGCAGGCCGGCAGGCGACCAGGATATTCTTTTTATCCAGTCTCCGCTGAGCGGATACTAGGCAGGAGGCCCCCTTTGCTCCAGACGATGCGCTTTATTGGCCTGGCGGCCCTCGTTCTCTCGGTCGCGGCCTGTGGCGGGGGCAAGCACAAGCACCCTCCGAAGACCCAGAAGGAAGTCTGGCAGAGCCAGGGCTTCGAAGCCGGGCTGAAGACCTCCGCCACCCACTGACCCAGAATCAGGGCGTGTCGTCGATCGGCTCGGACGGCACGTCTTCCCACTCGTCGGCAGGCACCAGGTCCACGCCCACCTTCAGCTTGTCGTTGCCGCCCCCCAAGATCAGCCCATGCACCGGGCTGATGTCAGCATAATCGCGCCCCCAGCCCAGCACGACATGCTCGTCGCGCATCACGATGCCATTGGTGGGGTCCAGCCCGATCCAGCCATGAGCCGGCCCCAGCCATGCCCCGACCCAGGCGTGGGACTGGTCGGAGCCCAGCCGTCGCGCCTGCCCCGGCGGGGGGCGGGTGCGGATATAGCCGGACATGTAGCGCGCCGGCACGCCGATCCAGCGCAGCGCGCTGATCATCAGATGCGTGAAATCCTGGCACACACCCTCGCGCCGGGCCAGGACCTGCTCGACCGGGGTCGACAGCGTCGTCACCCCGGCACGAAAGCGGAAATCGGTGTAGATCCGCGCATTCAAGTCCAGCAGCGCGGCCAGGACCGACCGGCCGGGGGTGAACGACAAGGCCGCATAATCGCCCGCCGCCGCATTGGCCGCGCACATCGGGCTGTCGAACAGAAACTCCGCCACCTGCCATGCCGACGCGCCCCCCGCGCGCGCAAGGGCGGCCAGATCCTCCCATGACAGGGTGGCATCCTCGGGCGGCGGCGGAGCAAACGCCACCTCCACCTCCGATTCGGCCAGCACATCGAAGCTGCTGTGCGGGGCCTCGTGATACAGCCAGGCGATCAGGTTGCCGAAATAATCGACGCCATCCACCCGCCGCACCGGCGGCGGCGTCACCTCCAGCCGGGTCCAGCGCACGCTCTGCCCCGGCAGGTCGCGCGGCGTCACATGCACGATATGGGCAGCCAGGTCGACCGGACTGCCATAGGCGTACCGGGTCAGGTGGCGAACGCGATAGATCATGATTCGTCCGGTGCCTCGCCACGATCGACGCCCCGCAAGCCCCCAACCGCGCGCGGCGAAGTCAGGACGACGAAATACCGCCGTGCGATCTGCTGGCCCAGGTCGCGCAGCCCGGCATGGATATCCAGCAGCCGCTCCGGCAGCGCCGCCGCCGCGGCATCCTGCTGCGGCGCCGACAGGACATCGTCCACCACCCCGTGCAAACGCTCCATGACCATGCCTGCAGCACCGGCCAGGCCCGTTCCGTCGCTGGGGTCCAGATCGGCCAGCGCCTCGGCCACCATCGCCATCTGGCTGGCCACCCCGCGCGGATTGCCGCCGTCCAGCAGCAGCAGGTCCAGCACCGGAGCCGGCTGGAAAACCGCGAAATAGCGCGACCGATAGGTAATGGCGCAATCGCTGAGTTCCAGCATCAGCCGCAACGCCCCCTCCATCCGGCCGCGCTGCGAGACATCCTTCTGGCGCAGGATCAGCGCCATCGATGCCAGGATCGCGCCGGCCCGCTCGATCCGGCGGCCCAGTTCCAGGAATTGCCGGCCACCGCTGCGCACCATGTTTTCCGCCGTCAGGCCGGAAATCGTCGCGCCATAGCGCAGCAGGCTGTCGGTCACGCGCCCCACGCGCTCCAGCGTGCGCCCGGCATCACCCGTCACCCGCGCATCGCGCAACTGGCTGCGCAGCGCATCGGTGCCCTGGACGATGGTCTCGAAGGTCTCGACCGTCATCCGGTCCCGCAATCCCGCCGACACCCGGGCGATTTCGGACAGAAGCCGCTGGGGCATGCCGGCATCGAGCGTGACGGCGGCCAGCGCCCGCACCTGGGTCGCAAAACCCGCGCCGGCCATGCTTTCGTCCTGCAACAGGCCGATCTGGACCGCCAGGCGCAGCACGGTTTCCAGCTCCGCCCGCTCGCGCGGCGACCCGTCGATCCGGCCGACCCGGCGCGTCAGCACGCGCAGGACGCGCCCGGCATCCTCCAGTTGTTCAAGATAGCGGCCAAGCCAGTAGAAATCGTCGGCCGCCCGGCTGGGCAGATCTCCCTGCCCCCGCCGAATAGTCAGGACCGGCATGGGCGGGGCGGCGATACCGACCAGGTTCCGGCTGTCCTCGACCGTCACCCACACATCCTTGGTGATGCTGTGGCCACCGCGCGCGCGATCCATGGGGCCGCCGGGCGGCAGGTCGGAATCGGGCAGCAGGCGCGCCATGCCGCCCGGCATGACCTGCCAGCCGCCGCCGTCGAACAATGCGAACAGGCGCAGCACGATCGCCCCGGGCTCGATCCCGGCCGGCCGGATCGCCGGCATCACCGACGGCGCCAGCGCCTCGACAGCCACAAACCGGTCCGGGGTGCGCCGCAGGGCGGCCAGCACGCTGTCCTTCGCACGGTCCAGGCGGCAGGACGCCCCCCGGGTACAGGCGCTGTCCCGCAGCCACCAGCGGCTCCGGTCCCCCGCCAGCAGGGCGTCGACCCCATGGTGCGCCGGCCAGAGCGCCGGCACGTCGGGCAGTTTCAGCTCTTCGCCGATCAGGCGTCGGGCCAGGGCCGGCATGAACGCGGCCAGGCCCGGGGCTTCGACCAAGCCCGATGCCGGATGGTTCACCAGATGGACCGCGCCGCCGCGCGCCGCATCCAGCAGTCCGGCAATGCCGGGCGTGCTGCCACCCTCCAGTTCCAGGGGGTCGACCGTCCACCCGTCCTGGCGCAACAGCAGCACGTCCACCCGCCGCAGGCCGCGCACCGTCTTCAGCCACAGCATGCCGTCGCGCACCGCCAGGTCGCCGGCCTCGGCCAGCACGCAGCCCAGCTCCCGTGCCAGGATCACATGCTCCGCCCACAACGTGCCGCGCGGCCCCGGCGTCAGCAGCGCCAGGCCGGGATTGCGGTCCGGCAGCCCGGCCAGCCGATGCAGGCTGTCCTGCCAGGCATCGAAGAAAGGCGACAAAGGCTGGACCTCGCGCCCCGCGAACAGTTCCGGCAGCGTCCGGGTCATCTGCCGCCGGTTTTCCAGCGCCTGGCCGATGCCGTTGGCACGCGCCACCCGGTCGGCCGCCACATGCCACGCGCCATCCGGGCCGCGAATCAGGTCCACCGCATAGAAATTCAGGAACGCGCCCGAAACCGGCCCTCCCATGCGCAGAAAGCCCGGCGCCGGATAGACCAGGGCCGGCGGCAGCATCCCATCCGCCAGCAGGGCGCGCGGCCCGTACAGATCACGCAGCGTCGCCTCCAGCACGCGGGCACGCTGCACCACCCCTTCCGAAAGGCGGGCAAATTCCTGCGCGGTCAGCAGCAGCGGAACCGGGTCGCATCCGGCGGCGGCACCTTCGATGGGGCCGGTCTGGTCGTGCAGGGCACGCGCCATCTGCCTGCCGCGTTCCAGCAGTTCACGATGGCCGAGATCGCTGATCGCGCCAAGCAGGCGACGCCAATGAGGCCGGACGCCGCCATGACCGTCAACCATCTCGTCAACAGGGATGGGCGCCATGTTCATGATGCATGGTTGTATGGGCGAAGCCGCGCCAACAGTAAACGGTCTTGCGCGCGGTCCCGCCCGGACGGCGCACTCAGTCGGGCGCGGCGCCGTGGATCAGATCATGGATGTAGCCCAGTTTTTCCAGCACCGGCGGCGCCAGGACAAACGGGTAGAAATCCATCTGGCCCATCGAGCGGTTCAGGCTGTTGATCGCATAGGTCAGCGGCAGCCACGCCTCGGCGATGCGCGCGAACGGCCCGGCGGCATAGGGATTGAACGCGACCTCGGCCTGCAGGGACGGATCGTCGGACACATGGATATCGATCGACAGGCCATAGGCCCGGGCGGTTTCCAGGGTGGAGACGATATGCAGGTAATGCGCCCAGGTCTCGGCAAAATCCTCCCACGGATGGGTGGTGGCATAGTCGCTGACATAATGGTCCTGCCAGTTGGGGGGCGCCCCCACCTGATAATGATGCTGCAACGCCGCCTGATAATCGGCCCGCTCGTCCCCGAACAGGGCGCGGAAATCGTCCAGATGCTCCCCGTCGCGCACCAGGACGTTCCAGTAATAATGGCCGATCTCATGCCGGAAATGGCCCAGCAGGGTACGATAATGCTCCCCCATCTCCACCCGCATCGCCTCGCGCTGGGCATCGTCGGCCTCGCGCAGCGCAATGGTGATCAAGCCGTCCTGATGACCGGTCAGCACCTTGCCGCCATCGGGCGGATCCCCCAGGAAATCGAAGACCAACCCGCCGTCAGGGTCCTCCTGCCGGGTCACGATCGGCAAGTTCAGGCGCAGCAGGGTATAGACCAGCCGGTGCTTCGCCGTTTCCAGCTTGCGCCACTGGTCCAGATGCCCCTCTCCCGACAGATCCGGGATTGTCCGGTTCAGCCGGCAGGCCAGGCAATAGGCATCCCCCCCGGCCGGCACCAGCCAGTTGCACGCCCCCCGGTCGGCATTGGTGCAGAAGCGATAGGCCGACCCCGCCGCCACTTTCGACAAGGGCCGCCAGGTACCCTCCTCGCCCGCCACCGGCTCCAGCGCACTGAGGTCGTTTTCCTCGGGCAGGTAACCCAAGGTATGACCGCATCGCTCGCAGGCCGTGTTCTCGAAGAACAGGACCTGATTGCAGGCCTGGCAGGCAAACAGCTTCATGATGGGGGCTCCGGGAGTATTTCTCTTGCCCGTACAACGCTGTAACCGGCTGGGCGTTCCGTTCGTCGGGCAGCGGGTTCGGGACAGGCAGAGGCTTACTGTGCCGATTGCAATCGCGCCTGACCCGACATCACATCAGAACGATGCCCCGAATCTCGCCAGCCCATGCGCGATCAAACGGTCGATAATCTCCGCATAACCGACGCCACTGGCCGCCATGACCTTGGAATACATGCTGATATCCGTGAAACCGGGAATGGTGTTGAGTTCGTTGATCAGGATTCCCCAATCGGGCGTCACGAAGAAATCGGCACGCGCCATGCCGTCACAACCCAGCGCCCGGAATGCCCGCGATGCGAGAGACCGGATTTCATCCTCGATTCCGGCAGGCAATTCCGCCGGCACATGCAGCCCGGCACCATCCTTGTCGATATATTTGGCATCATAGGTATAGAACCCATGGCGATCCGCCGGAACGATTTCACCGGTCCGCGAGACGAACAGCGTGCCGTCCGTGCCTTCCAGGACCGCACATTCGATCTCGCGCCCCCGGATGAATTGTTCGGCCAGCAGCTTCGTGTCGTGGCGAAACCCTTCGGATAATGCGCTGTCATACTCCGCCGCGGTCGAAACCCTGCTGACCCCGACCGACGAACCCTGCCGCGCGGGCTTGATAAAGACGGGCAGGCCCAGCGCCCGTTCCAGCTCCTCAAAACCCGGCACGGCACCGGGATGAATCGTGACCGACCGGGCCGCGGGAATTCCGGCCTCGTTGAAGAGTCTCTTGGCGATGTCCTTGTCCAGGGCATTCGCCGATCCGGGAATGCCACAGCCGGCCAGCGGCACGCGCGCCACTTCCGCCACCCCCTGCACCGCGCCATCTTCACCATGCAGACCATGCAGGACGGGAAAGAGGATATCGATCCCAGGCAATTCACAGGGAATGCCCTCCACGGGAAGGGCAATGACGCGGCCACACCCGCCCGGCACGAAACAGAGTTCCGTCCCATGGGCAGGCTGCGCAAGGGCACCATCCGCAAAATCGCTCAACACCCACCTCCCGTCACGGGTGACGAAAATCGGCACTGGGTCGTATTTTTCGGAAGAAAGCGCCTTCATGACATTGGTCGCGGAAAGCACCGAGACATCATGCTCTTCCGACCGCCCGCCAAACAGGATGCCAACGCGCACCCTGTCCGCCTTGCCGCCCGTTCTCATCCGTCATGCCTCGCCACGGTCAACCCCAAGGGGCGAAGGGGACGACCGCCCCCTTCCGGGTGCAGGGCAGCGCCCTGCATCACCCCACCCTCACGCAAAGCGCCGCAAATCCAGCGTCCGCGGCTGCTCCAGCGACCGCCGCACGACCGGCGCCGCCATCACCCCCACCGTATGGCCGAACGGGAAGAAGCGAATGCGACGACGCGCCTCGGCCTCGTTCGCATTCACCGGCCGCGTTTCGTAATTGCGGCCGCCGGGATGGGCGACGTGATAGGTCAGACCACCGATGCTGCGACCGGTCCAGGTGTCGTACACATCGAATACCAGCGGAGATTGCACGCCCACCGTCGGGTGCAGGGCGCTGGGCGGGTTCCAGGCCTTGAAGCGCACGCCGCCGACATATTCGCCCTGTCGCTCGGTCCGGGTCAGCGGCACGCCGACGCCGTTGCAGGCCAGGATATAGCGTTCGTCCACCCACCCGGTCACGCGCACCTGGACCCGTTCGGCGGAACTGTCGACATAACGCACGGTGCCCCCCGCCGCCGGTTCCTCGGCCAGGGTATGCCAGGGTTCCAGCGCGTGGCGCAGGTCCAGCGTCATGCCCAGCAGCGGAACCGCGCCGATTTCGGGGAAGCGAAACGCCATGTGCGGCGCGAACCAGTCGGCCTCCAGCGGCGCGCCCAGGGCACGCAGCTCGGCGATGGCATCGGTGAAATCGCGGCTGACATAATGCGGCAGCATGAAATCGTCATGCAGGCGCGTGCCCCAGCGCACCAGCCGCCGCTCGTAGGGCTGTTTCCAGAAGGCGGCGACGGCCGCGCGCATCAGCAGCATCTGCGCCGCCGCCATCTGATGATGGGGCGGCATTTCGAAGGCGCGATATTCCACCAGCCCCAGCCGGCCGGACGCGCTTTCCGGTGCGTAGAGCTTGTCGATGCAAAATTCGGTACGGTGCGTGTTGCCCGTAATGTCGGCCAGCAGGTTGCGGAACAGCCGGTCGGTCAGCCAGGGCGGCGGCGGCTGGTCGGGCCGCACCTGCGCGAAGGCGATCTCCAGCTCCGCCACACTGTCGTCGCGCGCCTCATCCACGCGGGGATGCTGCGAGGACGGCCCGATGAACAGGCCGCTGAACAGATAGGACAGCGACGGATGGTTGTGCCAGAACCCGACCAGCGATTTCAGCAGGTCGGGCCGGCGCAGGAACGGGCTGTCGACAGCGCGGGCGGCGCCCATCACCACATGGTTGCCGCCGCCGGTGCCGACATGGCGGCCATCGACCATGAATTTCTCGGCGATCAGCCCGATCGCACGCGCCTCGTCATAAAGCTGCTCGCTGCGGCCGACATGCTCGTCCCAGCTCGCCGCGGGATGGATATTGACCTCGATCACGCCGGGGTCCGGCGTGATCGAGAAATTCAGCAGGCGCGGATCACGCGGCGGCTGGTAGCCTTCCAGCACCACCTTGCGCCCGAAGGCCCGGGCCGTGTCCTCGACCGCCGCGCACAGATCCAGCCAGTCTTCCGCCGCGTAGAGCGGGGGAAAGAAGACATGCAGGATACCGCCGCGTGCCTCGACCGCCAGCGCGGTGCGCACCAGTTCCGGCTCTTCCCGCCCGACTTCCACCAGATGGTCGGCCACGGCGCGATCCAGCGCGATGCGGCCGGTGCCGCCGCCCGGATAGGGCGGCAGGGCCGGCAGCTCCGACAGGGCGGGCACGTCTCCCCCCTCGCCCACGCCACCGCGCCCAGGCACCCCCTGTTCCGCCCAGCCGGGAGCCGTGCCCCCGGCCGAGGGGCCGGTGCGGCGGGCCAGCGCCGGATGGGGCGGCAGCGGCGGCATGGGCGCGAACGGATCGCGCTCCATGTCATGGTCGATCGCATCATCGCTGGCCCACAGCAGGCTCTGCAGCGGCAGGCGGAAGCCCACCGGCGCATCCCCGGGGACGAGGAACATCAGGTCGCCACGGAAGAACCAGCGCCCGGACTGCCAGCGGCGCACGCCGTCGCGCACCACGACGCGCAGCGGCAGCACGCTGCCGACCGGCACGTTCAGCCCGTGGCCATAGACGCGGGCCAGGCGCTCGCGCTCCAGCGGATCGCGCAGCTTGGAATCCTCGACGATCACATTGGCCGGCAGCCGATGCTCACGCCACAGATAGTAATGAATGTCCTCATAGGCCGGATTGACCAGGCCGGGATCGACCTGCAACCGCTCGGCCAGCGCACGGCAGAAGGCGGCGGCATCCTGTTCGGTCGCGGTATCGCTGTCATCGTCCGAGGCCAGCAGCGCCGGGTCGGTCCAGATCGGCTCGCCATCGCGGCGCCAATGGCATACCAGCGCCCAGCGCGGCAATTGCTCGCCGGGATAATGCTTGCCCAGCACATGCTGGATCGCCGCCCCTTTCGACCAGAGCGGCAGCAGCCGCCGCAGCAGCCGCCCGGCATAGGCGCGCTTGGTCGGGCCCAGCGCGTCGATGTTCCATTCCGGGGCGTCCATGTCGGCAGCGGCGATGAAGGTCGGCTCGCCGCCCATGGTCAGGCCTACCGCGCCCGCCTCAAGCGTCTCATCGACGGCACGTCCGGCCGCGAGAATCGCCTGCCATTGCGCATCGTCATAAGGCCGGGTGGTGCGCGGCGTTTCCAGCACCCGCGTCACCGACATGGCGAAATCGAAACTGGTCTCGCATTTCTCGATCAGGCCCGAGATCGGCGCGGCCGAGGCCGGCTCGGGCGTCGCGGCCAGCGGGATATGCCCCTCGCCGGTCAGCAGGCCGGACGTCGCATCCAGCCCGACCCACCCGGCGCCGGGCAGATAGACCTCGGCCCAGGCATGCAGGTCGGTAAAATCCTCGGTCGGGCCTTCGGGCCCCGTCAGGGGCTTCTGGTCCGCCACGAGCTGGATCAGATAGCCAGAGACGAAACGCGCGGCGAAGCCCAGGTTGCGCAGCACCTGCACCAGCAGCCAGGCGCTGTCGCGGCACGACCCGCGTCCCTGCTCCAGCGTCTCCTCCGGCGTCCACACGCCGGGCTCCATCCGCACCACATAGGCGATGCGCTGCTGGATCCGCTGGTTCAGCGCCACCAGCATGTCCACCGTGCGCTGCCGGCTGGGGTCGACGCCCGCCAGCAGCGCCGACAGCAGCGGCCCCGGCTCCTCACATACGCGATAGGGCGCCAGCTCGCCGGCCAGCACCGGATCGTAGGCGAACGGCCAGTGTTCGGCCTCGGGCTCGAGAAAGAAGTCGAACGGGTTGATCGTGGCCATGTCGGCCACCAGATCCACAGTGACCTCGAAACGGGTCACGCGCTCCGGAAACACGACCCGGGCCTGATAATTGCCCGACGGATCCTGCATCCAGTTGATGAAATGGGGTTTGGGTTCGATCCGCAGCGCGTAGGACACGATCGGCGTGCGGGCATGGGGGGCCGGGCGAAGCCGGATGGTCTGTGGACCGAGCGAGACCGGACGGTCGTATTGATAGCCGGTACGATGCGTCAGCGCGACGTGCAGGGTCATGCGTCGACCTTGAGCCAGAGTGATATTCCGTACCGGGAACGGTAGCCCAGCATGGTCCGCCGCGAACAGGGGGAAAGCGGAATTTCCCGCCGCCTCACCCCGGAATAATAGCAATACGGCGATGATGCCGATTGGCCCTTGGCGGCGGCGCAAATTCTTGCTTGGCTGTAACGGAAACACGGACCAGCAGGTGGGGTGGACATGAATCCTTCGCGCCTGATCTCCTGCCATGCACGGGAGAAAACGGGATAATGAGCGACCACGGGAGCGATCCGGGGCAGCAGCAGGCACAACAGGGGCCGGGCCTGTTCGTGTCCTACGATACGCCTGATTTCTATTGCGAATTGATGAACCGGCGGGACCCGCCGCCCGAAAGCCTGACCCTGATTCGCGAAAGGCTGGCCCATTTCGGGCTGACGGAACTGCGCCAGAGGGCCCGCGTCGCCGAGGCCGACCTGTATAATCTGGGCATCACCTTCACCGTCTATACCGATCGCGACGCGATCGACCGCATCCTGCCCGTCGACCTGATCCCGCGCGTGCTGACCGCCGCCGAATGGGACCATGTCGAGCGCGGCGTGCAGCAGCGCGTCGCGGCGATCAATCATTTCCTGTGGGATATCTACCACGAGCGCCGCATCCTGAAGGACGGCATCGTTCCCGCCGGGCTGGTGCTGGGCAACTCCAACTACCGGCCCGAGATGGAGGGGCTGGACGTCCCCGGCGGCGTCTACGTCCACATCAACGGCACCGACCTGGTCCGTGACGGCGCGGGCAATTTCCTGGTTCTGGAAGACAATGCGCGCACCCCCTCGGGCGTGTCCTACGTCATCGAGAACCGGCACATGATGCTGCGCAGCATGCCCGACCTGGCCGCCGGGCTGGACCTGATGCCGGTGGACGAATACGGGCCGCGCCTGCGCCGCGCGCTGACCGAAACGGCGCCCGCCGACATCCGGGACCCGCAGGTCGTCCTGCTGTCGCCGGGCATCTACAACTCCGCCTATTTCGAACATGTCTTCCTGGCGCGCGAAATGGGCGTGCCGCTGGTCGAGGGCCGCGACCTGATGGTCGAGAACGGCCGCGTCTTCATGCGCACCGTGGCCGGCCCACGCCCGGTCCATTCGATCTATCGCCGCCTGAATGACGATTTTCTCGACCCGCACGTCTTCAACCCCGACAGCATGCTGGGCGTTCCGGGGCTGGTGGACGCCTATCGTCGCGGCAACGTGACGATCGCGAACGCGATCGGCACCGGCGTCGCGGACGACAAGGCCGTCTACGCCTACATGCCGCGCATCATCCGCTATTATCTGGGCGAGGAACCGATCCTCTCGAACGTCGAGACCCATATCTGCGCCGAGCCCGAGGGACTGGCCTATACGCTGGCGAACCTGGACCAGCTGGTGGTCAAGCCGGTCGGCGAATCCGGCGGCTACGGCCTGATCATCGGCCCGCACGCCACCAGGGACGAACTGGAGACATTCCGCGCCAGCCTGCTGGCCGATCCGGCCAATTACATCAGCCAGCCGGTCATCGACCTGTCGGTCTGCCCCACATTGTGCGAGGCCGGGGTCGAGGCAAGGCATGTCGACCTGCGGCCCTTCGCCGTCACCGGCGAATCGACCTGGGTGCTGCCCGGCGGCCTGTCGCGCGTGGCACTGCGCAAGGGGTCGCTGGTGGTCAATTCCTCGCAGGGCGGCGGCTCGAAGGATACATGGGTGCTGGCATCATGAACCCTGTCATGATCGATATTCCGCCGGGCGGCATCGCCATGCCCAACCTGCTGTCGCGCTACGCCGAATGCACCATCTGGCTGGCGCGCTACATGGAGCGGATCGAGAACCTGGCCCGCCTGGTCGACGTCACCGAAACATTCGTGCGCGCGCGCAGCACCAGCAGCGGCTGGCTGTCGATCGTGCAGATCAACGCCGACGACGAACGGTTCTTCGAACGGCACGGCGCCGCGTCGGAGGAAAATGTCGTCGGCTTCTATGTCATCGACCGCGAGAATCCGAATTCCATCGTCTCGATCGCCCACGCGGCGCGCGAAAACGCGCGGTCGCTGCGGCCGCTGATCTCGACCGAGATGTGGATGCATCTCAACATGTTCACCAACGCGGTCAGCGCGCTGGGGCCGACCGATATCCGCGCCTCCAACCTCTCCGCCCTGTGCGCGCGGCTGAAGCAGGATTGCCAGACGCATCACGGCATCACCGAGGGCACGTTCTATCGCGACCAGGCCTGGCTGTTCTACCTGATCGGCCGCAACCTGGAGCGCGCCGACCAGATCACACGGCTGATCGACATCAAATACCACACGCTGCTGCCCAGCGTCGCCGGGGTGGGGTCCGAGGTCGATATCGGCCAGTGGGCCGCCGTGCTGCGCTCCGCCGCCGCCTATCACGCCTTCCGCCGCACGGTTGCGGGCGACATGACCCCGGCCAACGTGGTGGGCTTCCTGCTCAAGAATGACGGCTTCCCCCGCTCGCTCTCGACCAGCCTGCGCCAGTTGCACTGGGCGGTGGGGCACCTGCGCACCGATTACGGACTCAAGAACGGCTATGCCGCCGCCGAGCGGATCGAGGAACTGCGCGCCACCCTGGCGGAACAGACGGTCGAAGACATCATCGTGCGCGGCCTGCACGAATTCCTCGACTGGGTGCAGCGCGAACTGCATCTGGTCCAGGGCGAGATCGCCCGCGCCTTCTGGCCCCCGGCCATGCCGGCCTCCACCGCCAATCCGGAGCCCGGTTCGGGCTTCAGTCAGGAACAGTCCCAGTCATGACGTCGCCGTTCGATCCCGGCCGCCTGCCCCACGCGACACAATTCTATATCGATGGCGCATGGGTCGACCCCCTCGCCCCGCGCCTGCTCGATGTCATCGATCCCGCCACCGAGGCCCCGTGCGCCGCCATCGCGCTGGGCAGCGCGGGCGATGTCGACCGCGCGGTGGCGGCGGCACGGCGCGCCTTCGCCACCTGGTCGGTTTCGACCCGCGCCGAACGGCTGGCCGTATTCGACCGGATCCTGACGGTCTATCGCCGGCGCATGGGCGACATGGCCGCCGCGATCTCGCTGGAAATGGGCGCCCCCCTGCCCATGGCGCGCGACGCCCAGGCCTGGGCCGGCATGGCGCATCTCGAGGAAACGGCCCGCGCCCTGCGCGATTTCACATTCGACCAGCCCATCGACGGCATGCTGATCACGCGCGAACCGGTGGGCGTGGTCGGGCTGATCACGCCGTGGAACTGGCCGATGAACCAGATCGCCTGCAAGGTCGGGCCGGCACTGGCCGCAGGCTGCACCATGGTCCTGAAACCCAGCGAGATCGCACCGCTGAGCGGCCTGCTGTTCGCCGAAATCCTCGACGAGGCCGGTGTGCCGCCCGGCGTGTTCAACCTGGTCAACGGCGACGGCCCCGCGGTAGGCGAGGCCATTGCCCGCCACCCGGATATCGAGATGGTGTCCTTCACCGGCTCGACCCGTGCGGGCACCATCGTCGCCCGCCTGGCGGCCGACACGGTCAAGCGCGTGCATCAGGAACTGGGCGGAAAATCGCCCAACATCATCCTGCCCGACGCCGATTTCACCGACGCCGTGCGGCGCGGCGTGGCCGGCTGCTTCGGCAATTCGGGCCAGTCCTGCGACGCCCCGACCCGCATGCTGGTACCCGCCGGCCGAATGGACGAGGCCATGGCCATCGCGGCACAGGCAACGGCGACCTTCATCGTCGGCCCGCCCGATGGCCCGAACACCCGGCTGGGCCCGGTGGTCAGCCAGGTGCAGTTCGACAAGATCCAGCACCTGATCCAGGTCGGCATCGACGAGGGCGCCACCCTGGTCGCCGGCGGACCGGGCCGGCCGGACGGCCTGCCGGTCGGCTATTACGTACGCCCCACCGTGTTCGGCCGCGTCACCCCGGACATGACGATCGCGCGCGAGGAAATCTTCGGCCCCGTCCTGTCGATCATCGCCTATGACGATGTGGACCACGCAATCGCCATCGCCAACGACACACCCTACGGCCTGGCGGCCTACGTGCAGGGCGGCGACCTGGCCCAGGCCCGTGCGGTGGCCCGGCGCCTGCGGGCGGGCAATGTGAACATCAACGGCGCCCCCTGGACCGTGGCCGCCCCCTTCGGCGGCTACAAACAGTCCGGCAATGGGCGCGAATGCGGCGAATACGGGCTGGCCGACTTCCTGGAAATCAAGGCCATCCTGGGATACGGGCCCGACGCGTGACAGGCATCGCCGCCCTGCCGGCCAGCCTGTATGCCGACACCGCCCGGCCGGCGGCACCCACCCCGCCGCTGGCGGGCGAAACCCGGGTCCAGACCGTCCTGATCGGCGGCGGCTTCACCGCCCTGTCGGCCGCCCTGCACCTGGCCGAAGCCGGCCACGCCGTGGCGGTGCTGGAGGCCAACGAACCCGGCTGGGGCGCCTCGGGCCGTAATGGCGGACAGGTCAATCCGGGCCTCAAGACCCTGCCCTCCGAGGTCGAACGCCATTTCGGCCCGGAACGCGGGGCCCGCCTGGCCCAGGCGGCGTGGACCGCCCCCGACCTGGTGTTCGACCTGATCGCGCGCCACGGCATCGACTGCGCCGCCGCGCGCGGCGGCACCCTGCGGGCCGCCATCGCCGATTCCCAGATCCCGGCCCTGCGGCAACTGGCCGACGAATGCGCGGCACGCGGCGGCGATGTCGCGTGGCTGGATGGCACGGAAATCGCCGCGCGCACCGGCACGGCCCATTATCGCGCGGCCCTGCTGGACCGCCGGGGCGGACAGGTCAACCCGCTGGCTCTGGCGCGCGGCCTGGCCGAGGCCGCCATCGCCCACGGCGCCGCGATTTACGGCGGCTCCCGCGCGCTATCGGTGCGCCGCGACGGCCCATGCTGGCGGGTCGGCACGCGCCAAGGCGCGGTGCTGGCCGACCGCGTGGTCTTCGCCACCAACGGCTATGCCGACCGGTTGTGGAACCGGCTGCGCCGCACCGTGGTCCCCGTCACCAGCGCCATCATCGCCAGCGCCCCCCTGCCACCCGAAGCCCGCACCCGCATCCTGGCCGGGCGCGAGGTGCTGTACGAACTGGGCGAGATCACGACCTATTACCGGATCGACGATGCGGGGCGGCTGCTGATCGGCGGCCGGTCGACGCTGGGCGAGCGCGACGGGCCGGACGCCTTCCCGTTCCTGCGCCGGCAGGCGCTCGCCCTGTGGCCCTTCCTGCGCGACGTCGCCTGGACCCACGGCTGGAACGGGCATGTGGCGGTCACGATGGACCATTACCCGCACTGGCACGAGCCCATGCCCGGCATCATCGCCTGCCTGGGCTATAACGGCCGCGGCGTCGCCATGGCGACGGTCCTGGGCCGCGAGATCGCACGCCGCGCCCTGGGCGCCGGCACCGAAGACATCCTGCTGCCACCCGGCCCGATCCGCCCGATCCCCTTCCACGACGCATGGCCCCTGGGCGTGACGGCCAAAGTCCTGCAAGGCCGTCTCGCCGACGGGCTGGCACGCCTGATAGCGCGGCAGTAAACGGAACTACCCCTGCCGCGCCGGGTCCTGACGCGACAGGTCCGGGCGCGGCTGGAACGCGCGGATACGATTCCCGTCCGGATCGGCCATCGTCACGCTGCGCCCGAAATCCAGTTCGGTCGGCCCTTGCAGGATCGTGTAGCCGCGTTCCACCCACACGGCATGGACGGCCTCGACGGCGTCCGTCCGAAAGGCGATCTCGCCACCCTGTCCGTGCGTGGATGCGGGCTGAACATCCACGCGCTTCACAAGCCCAGCGTGTTGCCGCCCGGAAACCGGAACAGGGCAAAGGTTCCGGATCGATAGAGAGGCGCCGTGCCAGGCAGTACGGAATAACGCACATCACGACGGGCAACGTCACGAAGCCTCCGCAGCACCCCGCTGAACCCGCGCCCTACGGATCGAAATGACGGTCCAGCATCGCCACATTCTCGCGGATCGCCTGCACCAGCGCCTGCACCGCCGGGCTGCCCTCGGCGCCTTTCTGCAATTCGACGACAAAGGGCAGGCTGGGCAGACGCGGCAGGCCGGCTTCGGCCTCGTCGATGATCAGCAGCCCCTCCGGAATGAAGCTGCGCCCGAAGACCGAAATCCCCAGGCCTGCCACGATCCCGGCCCGCAACCCGGTGATGCTCAGGCTGGTATGCGCGATCTGGAAAGGGATTGCAGCCGCATGCAACGCCTCGATCACCATGCGCCGGCTGATGCTGGGCTCGGGATGCAGGGCCAGCGGCAACGGGCGCTGCGCGTACAGCATGGGCTCGTCCGGCGCGGCAACCCACATGAGTTGATCGGTCATCAGCGGCTCGGCCCCTTCGGACGGCGTCCGCGTCTTGGCCAGGATCACGTCGAAGAAGCCGGCATGCAACTTGTCGATCAGGTTGGCGCTGAGGCCGATTTCGATCTGCAGGATCACATGCGGGTAGAAGCGGCGAAAGCGGCGCAGAATGTCCGGCAGGCGCGAGGTGGCGAAATCCTCGGCCACGCCGACGCTGACATGGCCGCTGACCATCGGCGCGCCGAACGCACGCTCGGCCTCCATCACGGCACCGAGGATACGGCGCGCATGGACCAGCAGCCGCTCGCCATCGGGCAGCAGCCCGACCCGGTGCGTGGAGCGATGCAGCAGGCTGCGCCCGACCTGGGTTTCCAGCCGCTTGATATGCTGGCTGACCGACGATTGCGTCAGGCCCAGACGTTCGGCCGCCTGAGTGAAGCTCCCTTCCTCGACGACGGCGAGAAAGCTCTCGAGAAGCGCATTATCCAGCATGATATATTTATTAGAAAACTCTCTCACCAACCTGTCAATAATTCGCTCTACCGATAACCATTCGCCTGGGTCTAGGCTCCGCCATCGGCTTGCGGAACGGGACGGACTCCATGCGGGATTGGACGAAACAACGGACGGAACGGGCAAGGCGGCTGGAACAGGCCGCCCCCTTCGCAACGGGCAAGGTGGTGAAGGCCGATGACGTCACGGCGCTCCTGCAACGGGTCATCCGCAGCGGCGACCGGCTGTGCCTGGAGGGGGACAACCAGAAACAGGCCGATTTCCTGGCAAGATGCCTGACGCGCGTCGATCCCGCGACGATCCACGACCTGCATATCGTCCAGTCGGGCCTGGTCCTGCCGGAACATCTCGACCTGTTCCGGCTCGGCATCGCCAGAAAACTCGATTTTTCCTATTCGGGCCCGCAATCGGGGGCAATAGCCCGCGCGCTGGACAAGGGTAATATCGAGCTGGGCGCCATCCATACCTATATCGAGCTCTTCGCCCGCTATTATGTGGACCTGACGCCCAATGTCTCCCTGATCGCGGCGGTCTGCGCCGACCGCGAGGGCAATCTCTATACCGGCCCCAATACCGAAGACACGCCGACCATCGTCGAGGCCACAGCCTACAAGAGCGGCATCGTCATCGCGCAGGCGAACAGGATCGTCGACAAGGTGCCGCGGGTGGACATTCCGGGCGACCAGGTCGATTTCATCGTCGAGGCACCCGAACCCTTCTATGTCGAGCCGCTCTTCACCCGCGACCCAGCCGCCGTGACCGAATCCCAGATCCTGATGGCGATGATGGCGCTGAAAGGCATCTACGCCGAATATCAACCGAAGCGGCTGAATCACGGAATCGGCTTCGCCACCGCCGCCATCGAACTGCTTCTTCCCACCTATGGCGAGCAGCTCGGCATGCGGGGCAAGGTCGCCACCCACTGGGCGCTGAACCCGCACCCCACGCTGATCCCGGCCATCGAAAGCGGCTGGGTCGAACAGATCCATTGCTTCGGCAGCGAAGTGGGCATGGACGGCTACATGTCCGCCCGCCCGGATATCTATTTCATCGGCAAGGACGGCACGCTGCGCTCCAACCGCCTCCTGTGCCAGAACGCGGGCCTGTATGCGTGCGACATGTTCATCGGCGCGACCCTGCAGATCGACCTGGCGGGCAATTCCTCCACCGTCACCCCGGACCGGATCGCAGGCTTCGGGGGCGCCCCCAACATGGGGTCGGACGCCCACGGCCGACGCCATGTCTCGGAGGCATGGCTGAAGGCGGGGCATGAGGCCGCCGGAGGCGCCGGTCCGCTGGTCAGGGGCCGCAAGCTGGTGGTACAGATGGTCGAAACCTTCGGCGAAGGCATGAAACCGGCCTTCGTCGAGGAACTGGACAGTATCGCTCTGGCCCGAAAACTGGGCATGCCCCTCTCCCCCGTCATGATCTTCGGCGACGACGTAACGCATATCGTCACCGAGGAAGGCATCGCGAACCTGCTCCTGTGCCGCGATGCTGACGAAGTCGAGCAGGCCATCCGGGGCGTGGCCGGCTATACCCCCGTCGGCCTGGCCCGCGATCGGAAAAAAGTCGAGGAACTGCGCGGCCGCGGGGTGATCCGCCGACCGGAAGATCTGGGCATCGACCCGTTGCAGGCCAATCGCAACCTGCTGGCCGCGCGATCCATCCGCGACCTGGTGACATGGTCCGACGGGCTGTACGCGCCCCCCTCGAAATTCCGGAACTGGTGAGGCAGACATGGAAACATTCACCATCCGCGCCCAGGCGCCCCGCCCCCTGCCCGGAACGCGCGCACAGGCCATCGTCGGCGTCGTGGCATCGGGCAACCTGGAAATCCTGCTGGAACGCACGGGCGAGACCGACGCGGTCGAAATCACGGTCGAAACCGCATCCCACGGCTATCGCACGGTGTGGGAGGCCGTCATCGCCGATTTCGTCGCCCGCTCCTCCCCCGGCGGCATCCGGCTTTCCATCCACGACAACGGGGCACGACCGGATACGGTCATGCTCAGGCTCATGCAGGGCACGAATGTTCTGGAGAAACAGCCATGATTCCACAAGACATCGCGCACGAGCCGAGCTGGTACGAATCCAGCGCCCGCGCGCGGATCGACGGCGTCCTGGACCCCGGCAGCTTCACGGAACTCCTGGGCCCGCAATGCAGGATCATGAGCCCCCATCTGGCCCTGTTCGACCTGCCCCCCGCCTTCGATGACGGCATGATCGTCGGCCGCGGCCTGCTGGACGGCCACCCGGTCGCGGTCGCGGCACAGGAAGGGCAGTTCATGGGCGGCACCTTCGCCGAGGTCAGCGGCGCCAAGCTGGTCGGCCTCCTGCGCGCCGCCGCCGCATCCGCCGGCACCAGCCAGACGGTGTCGGCCGTGCTGCTGCTGCTCGATACCGGCGGGGTACGCCTGCAGGAAGCCAATGCCGGCGAACTGGCCGTGTCCGAGACCATCCGCGCCGTGCTGGCGGTGCGCCAGGCCGGTATCCCGGTCATCGCGCTGATCGGCGGCCGCGCGGGCGCGTTCGGCGGCGGCAGCCTGGTCGCATCCTGCTGTTCGCGCATCGTCATGACCGAGCAGGGACGCATCTCCGTCACCGGTCCGGAAGTGATCGAGACCAACAAGGGCGCGGAGGAATTCGACTCCCGCGACCGCGCGCTGGTCTGGCGCGTGACCGGCGGCCGAAGCCGCGCGCTGCTGGGCGGCGCGGACCGTTACATCCGGGGCGACGTCGCCAGCTTCCGCGCGGCCGCACGCGACCGCGCCAACCCGCCCGCCTTCGATATCGATACCATGCGGGCGGAACAGGTACGGCTGGAAAAGCGCCTCGAACGGTACGGGGATTGTCACGACACACCCGAAATCTGGGCCCGCATGAACCTGCCCGACCCCGCCGGAATATCGGAAATCGACGATGCCGCCTTTATCGAACGCCTTGCCGCGACCGGAGGCGCCCATGACGCCCGCTGACCTGCTCGCAGCCCTGTTCCCATCGGGCCACACGGTCGTCGTCGGCCCCGACAACATCATGTCCGGCACCGCCCTCGCTACCGGCGGAACGGAGGTCGCGGTGCTGGGCATCGCCAACGCCACCCCGCTGAGCCCCGAGATCGCCATCACGCTGGCCGGGCAGATTCTGGACATCCTCCGGGCCGACGACCGGAAGCCGATCGTGCTTCTGATCGACACGGCGAGCCAGCGCATGACGCGCCGTGACGAGATGCTGGGCCTGTATGAATATCTCGGCCACCTGGCAAAGGTCATCACACTGGCGGGGGCCAGGGGCCACCGCACGGTCGGCATCCTGTACGGCACGGCCGCCGCCGGCGCCTTTATCGCAACCACCCTGGCGACGCAGACGCTGATCGCCGTGGACGGCGCCCACCCAAGCGTCATGGACCTGCCCTCCATCGCCCGCGTGACGAAGCTGCCGCTGGAAACGCTGGAAGAAAAAGCCCGCACAACCCCGATCTTCGCCCCCGGCGTCGCCCCGCTGGCCGCCACCGGCGCGGTCGCCGAAATCTGGACGGCAGCCAATGGCGACCTGTCGCACCGCCTGGCCACCGTCCTGGCCGCAATCCCCCCGGCAGACGACCGCGACCAGCTGGGCGCGGCACGGGGCGGCCGGAAGCTGGCACACGATGTCGCGGAGAAAGTGGCCGCTTCCTTCGCCGGCGAGGCCGGCTAGATGCCTGCGGTTCGGCGCCACGCATTGCTCGTCGTCGAACCCTCCGTGTGGGGCATCGCGGCACGGACCCAACCGCTCGCAGCGGTCAGGGACTGGGCCGCCCGCGGCTGGCCCCTGATCTGCCGCCGCCCGCTCCCGTCGGAAACCGGAGGCATCGCGCTGGGCCTGCCCCTGCCCCCCACGCTGGGCAAGCAGAGACTGTCCTTCCTGCTCCCCGCAGATGCCCTGCGCCCTTATGAAGGATCGTCCTGCCTGTCCGCCCATGCCACCTGCCCGGCATTGACCGATGCGCGCCGGGAAGATCTCGCGCGCCTTCTCGCCATCGGCGCACGGTACGGGGTGGCACCAGCCGTCACCGGCAGCCTGCTCTGGGCCGGCATCACCGGCCTGCCCTATCTGTCGGACCGCTCCGACCTCGACCTGGTCTGGCATGTCGAGCCCGACCGGACCGATATCGGGGGGCTCCTGAACACACTTCACGACCAGGAAAAAACTTTTTCCATGCCCCTGGATGGCGAGGTGATCTTCCCCGGCGACCGGGCAGTACAATGGCGCGAGCTTCTACATGCCCTCTCGGCGCCGGGCGAAGCAGAGGTGATGGTAAAATCCCTCCATTCCATCGGCCTTGTTCCTGTATCCACGCTAATGGCACCTCCCGGTGCAGCCGCCCCGTCATGACCGACGCGGCCCGCATTCCCACCTCGATCCCGGCCGGAAAGGCCCCCGTCATTGCCGGGGCCGCCTGGCGGTCGCTTCTGGATGAAGTGACGACCTGGCCCAAGCCCGGCCTGGTCAGCCATGTCGACACCGGCAGCCACACGGACATGAATGCGGAGACGTTCCGTAAAAGTGCCGATGCCATCGCGCCGTTCTTTGCGGACCTGTACCGCTGCGGCTTCCATGGCGGCACACTGGCCGCCCTGCGCGCAATCGGGCAGGCGGCGGAGCAAGCCATGCTGGCGGCAACCGGCGGCGTCAACACCCATCGCGGCGCCATATGGGGGCTGGGCCTTCTCAGCGCGGCCCGGGGCCGGCGCGACGCATCCGGCGACACCGCATCCTGCTGCGACATCGTCCGGCAGGTCTGGGGGCCGAATATCCACGCGACCCCGCCAGACCCGTCCAGCCATGGCGGCGATACGCAGCGCCGCTACGGTGCGGGCGGCGCACGGACCGAAGCCGCATGGGGTTTCCCCACCATCCGCTCGGTCGGGCTTCCAGCCCTCAATCGGGGCCGGCAACTCCGCCCCGACGATCCGCAGGCCGCCCGCGTGCAGTGCTGCATGGCGCTGATCGCCGTCCTGGAAGACACCAACCTGCTGCATCGCGGCGGCCGGGAAGGCCTGGCATTCGCCCGCGACCAGGCAAGAACCTTTCTCGATGGCGGCGGGGTAGGCCACCCCGCATGGTCCGCCCGGGCGGCAACCATCCATCGCCGGTTCGTCGCGCGCGGGCTGTCTCCGGGCGGGGCCGCGGACGGGCTTGCCATCTGCCTTTTCCTCGACCGGACCGACAGCTGAGCGGAAACGCTGCAGGGCCCGCGAGAACAAGAAACATCATAACAATAATAAGGGCGACACAATGTCGAGCGTTATCCTGATCTCTCTTGTCCCCATCTTTGCCGTCATGGCCGCCGGATATTTCGCCGGCAAGCGGGGACGGGTCGACAACAGGAATGTTGCCAGCCTGAACGTCCTGACCATGGAATTCGCCCTGCCGGCGGCCCTGTTCGCCACGACCGCCCAAGCCTCGCGCACGGTCCTGGCCGAACAATGGCCCCTCCTGCTGACCCTGCTGCTGGGCATGCTGATCGTCTTCGCGTTCGTCTGGGCGCTTCTGCGCCATGCGTCGGGCCTGTCCTCCTCCGTATCGGCCGTCGGCGCCCTCACCGTATCCCTGCCGAATTTCGCGGCCGCCGGCATCCCCCTGGCCTCGGCGGTCTTCGGCACGACGGGAAAACTCTATATCACGACAGCCATCGTGTCGGGTGCCATCGTGATGTCGCCGCTGACCCTGGCCTTTCTCGAAGCCTCCCGTGCCAGGGAAGGGACCAGCGGCCTGACCCTGCTGCTGACATCCATCGGGCGCTCGATGCTCAAGCCGCTGGTGATCGCCCCGTTCCTCGGTGTCGCCGTCGCGCTGCTCGGTATCGCCCTTCCGCCCTACATCCTGCGTTCGTTCGAACTGCTCGGCCAGGCGACAGCCGGCGTGGCCCTGTTCGTCACCGGCCTGATCCTGAGCGCACAGAAAGTCTCCTGGTCCGCGCGCATCGTCTTCCTCGCGCTCCTGTGCAATATCGTGCAGCCCCTGATCGCCATTCCGCTCACCCACCTGATCCCGATGCCGCAGCAGATGACCCATGCCGCCATCCTGCTGATGGCGCTGCCCGCCGGCTTCTTCGGCCTGCTCTTCGCCCTGCGCTACCAGGCCGACAGCCGCGATGCCGGATCGATCATGGTCGTCAGCACGCTGTTCAGCCTCGTGACATTGACGCTCACCCTGTCGCTGACGACATGATCCACATCGTCCCGGGGAAGGAACCATGAAACGGACCGTCGCGATCCTGTGTTCCGGCCAGGGCGGCCAGCATGCGCGCATGTTCTCGCTGGTCGCGGACCGCCCGGAAGCGCAGGATATTTTCCGGGACGCGGCCGACCTGCTCGGGGCCGATCCCAGGGACTATGTCCGCCACGCGACGGACGATGCACTCTACGCCAATCGGTCCGGCCAGATCCTCTGCTGCACGCTCGCGCTGGCCATCGGCACGCTGGTCGCACGCACCGGCGCGCGGCTGGTGTGCGCGGGCTACAGCGTCGGGGAACTGGCCGCCTGGGGCATCGCGGGATGCCTATCGCCCCGTCAGGTCCTGCACCTCGCCGCGCAGAGGGCCGAACTGATGGACCGCGCCAGCCCCCCCCATGCCGGGCTCGCAGGCATCGCCGGCCTGCCGGACGCCCGGCTGCACACCCTGCTGGCACGGACCGGCACCGTCATCGCCATCCGCAACGCCCCCGACGCCGCCGTCATCGGCGGCCTGCGCCCGAACCTGGAACAGGCGGTGGCGGAAGCCCTCGAAATGGGCGCCACGACCGCCCGAATTCTGCGCGTGGCCGTTCCGTCGCATACGCCCCTGCTGCACGACGCGGTCGCCCCCCTGCGCGACATGCTGCACGCCCTGCATCTGGCAAACCCTTCCCCCACGGTCAGGCTGCTCAGCGGGCTGGACGGCGAGCCGATCTTCCGCATCGCAGACGGGTGCGACAGGCTGGCGGCACAGGTCGGCACAACGGTGCGCTGGGACGCGTGCATGCAGGCCTGCGCGGAAGCCGATGCCGGATGCGTGCTGGAAACCGGCCCCGGCAGCGCGCTGTCGCGCATGGCGCGCACGGCCCTTCCCGACCTCCCCGTTCACGCCGCCGAGGATTTTCACAGCGTGGACGGCCTGCTCCGCTGGGTCGGGCAGGCCGCCCGCTGATCCCAACACGCTGAAGACCGGCGCGGGGAGGCATCCCGGCTGGAGCATGGCGCATGGTCCCGATTTCGTCCCATGATAGCAGCATCGCAGCCGCCGAAGCAGAAGGAAGCGACCTGCCGCATGACGCCTCCGAAAAAATCCCCGACCGTCGACCCGCTTGCACGCTTCGCCCCCGCGACCCGCACATGGTTCGACACGGCGTTCGCCTCTCCAACGGCGGTACAGGCGGCGGCATGGGCGGTCATCGGCGGCGGAGAAAACGCACTGGTCATCGCACCCACCGGCTCAGGCAAGACCCTGGCCGCGTTCCTGCACGCCATCGACCGGCTGTTCCGCGAGCGCGAGGCGGAGGCCGCAACCGAAACGGCGTCCCCGCCCGCAAAACCCGAAGCCAGGGCAGCGACACGCATTCTCTACATCTCGCCGGTCAAGGCCCTCGGCGCCGACGTGCAGCGCAACCTGCGCATCCCGCTCCATGGCGTCGAAGCGGAGCGAAAACGACGCGGCGACCCACCCGTCACGATCACCGTCGGCATGCGCACGGGCGACACGCCTGCGGCCGAACGGGCCGGCCTGCTGCGCCGCCCTCCCGACATTCTCATCACCACCCCCGAATCCCTCTACCTGATGCTGACGTCGAAGGCGCGCGAGACCTTGCGGGGCGTACAGGCCATACTCGTCGACGAGGTCCACGCGGTAGCCGGCACCAAGCGCGGCACGCATCTGGCCCTGAGCCTGGAGCGGCTGGACGCATTGCTGCCGACACCGGCCCAGCGGATCGGCCTGTCGGCAACCGTACGTCCGGCCGACCGGGTGGCACAGTTCCTCGGCGGCGCACGTCCGGTCACGATCGTGAACCCACCCTCCAGCCGCCGGCTCGACCTGAAGATCGTGGTGCCGGTCGAGGACATGAGCAAACTGGGCGCCCCCGTCGACCAGCCCGGCGAAGGGGGACGCAGCACCAGGGCCGGCTCGATCTGGCCGCATGTCGAAGCCAGCATCCTCGACCGGGTCCTGGGCCAGCGCGCCACGATCGTCTTCACCAATTCACGCGGCCTTGCCGAAAAGCTCACGGCCCGGCTCAACGAACTCTACGCCGAACGATGGGCCCAGGACCCGCCCGCCCCCGACACCGCACCACCCGTCCACTACGCCTCGGTCTCCGGCAGTACCGAAAAGCGATCGACGGGCGCCCCGCCCCTGATCGCCCGCTCCCACCACGGATCGGTCTCGAAAGAGCAGCGCCGCGAGATCGAGAGCAGTCTCAAATCGGGCGACCTGCGCTGCGTCGTCGCGACATCCAGCCTGGAACTCGGCATCGACATGGGGCTGGTCGACCTGGTGATCCAGGTCGCGGCCCCACCCTCGGTAGCAAGCGGCCTGCAACGGGTGGGCCGCGCCGGCCACCAGGTCGGCGGCGCCTCCGCCGGGCTGGTCTATCCCCGCACACGGCGCGACCTAGTCGATGCCACCGTCACCGTCGAATCCATGCGTGCCGGCCGCATCGAGGCCATCGATCCGCCGCGCAACCCGCTCGACGTCCTGGCGCAGCAGACGGTGGCCGCGGTCGCGGTCGCCCCGGTGAATGTCGAGGACTGGTACACGACCGTGCGCCGCGCCGCACCCTTCGCCACCCTCCCCCGCAGCGCATTCGATGCGACGCTCGACATGCTCGCCGGGCGCTATCCATCCGACGATTTCGCCGCATTCCGCCCACGCCTGGTCTGGAATCGCGAGACCGGCCTCCTCACGCCCCGTCCGGGCGCCCTGCAACTCGCCGTCACCAGCGGCGGCACCATTCCCGACCGGGGCCTCTTCACCGTCATCCTCCCCGAAGGCGAGGAGCAGGCCGGCTCGCGTCGCGTCGGGGAACTCGACGAAGAGATGGTCTACGAATCCCGGGTCAACGACATCATCACCCTCGGCACGACCTCCTGGCGCATCGAACAGATCACCAACGACCAGGTGATCGTGACGCCGGCACCCGGCCGCTCCGCCCGGCTGCCGTTCTGGCACGGCGACGGCACGCGGCGCCCCGCCGAACTGGGCGAGGCGATCGGCGCCTTCATGGCCACGCTCGACACCGCAACGCGCGAAGAAAACAGCGAAGACACCCCGAAAGCCGAAACCCTCCCCCGGCCGGAGGCAAGCCTGCACGCGGCCGGACTGGACACGAACGCCATCACCAACCTGCTCGCGCTCATCGGCGAACAGCGCACGGCAACCGGCGTGCTGCCCACCGACCGGACGCTGGTGATCGAACGCTGCCGCGACGAAGGCGGCGACTGGCGGGTCATCCTCCACTCCCCCTATGGCCGCCGCGTGCATGATCCCTGGGCGCTGGCGATCGCGGCCCGCATCCGGCGCCGGTTCCGGATCGACCCTTCGGTGGTGGCCAGCGACGACGGCATCGTCGCCCGCCTGCCCGACACCGACGGACGCGTACCGGGCGCGGAATTGTTCCTCTTCGACCCGGACAAGCTCCGCGCCATCGTGACCGAGGCCGTCGGCGGCTCGGCATTGTTCGCCGCCCGCTTTAGGGAATGCGCCTCCCGCGCGCTGCTCCTGCCCCGCCGCGCCCCCGGCCATCGCTCCCCGCTCTGGCAGCAGCGGCTGCGCGCCGGCCAGTTGCTGGAAATCGTGCGCGACCATCCGGATTTTCCGATCCTGGTCGAAACCGCCCGCGAATGCCTGCGCGACGTCTACGACCTCGCGGCCCTCGACACGCTGGCCCGCCGCCTCGCGGACGGCGCGATCCGCATCGTGGAGGTGACGACCGAAATTCCCTCGCCTTTCGCGGCAGACCTGCTGTTCGGTTACGTGGCCGAATTCATGTATGCGACCGACGCTCCCATCGCCGAGCGACGCGCCTCCATCCTGTCCCTCGACAGCGGACTGCTGGCCGACCTGCTCGGCGAAGTCGATCTCGGGACATTGCTCGATCCCACCGTGACGGCGCAGGTCGAAAGCGAATTGCAACGCCTGGCCCCGGCCTATCGCGCAAAGGGAAAGGAAGGCACCGCCGACCTCGTGCGCGAACTCGGCCCGTTATCGACCGAGGACGTCGCGCAACGCCTCACGGACGGCGACGCCCAATCCGCCCTGGCGGCACTCGCGAGCGAACGCCGCGTCATCCAGACGACGATCGCGGGCCGACCATGCTGGGCCGCCATCGAAGACGCCGCCCGCCTGCGCGACGCGCTCGGCGTAACATTGCCGGCCGATCTCCCCGACATCTTTCTCAACCCGACCGCCGACCCGCTCCGTGACCTGATCGCGCGCTACGCACGCACTCACGGGCCCTTCACGACGGAGGAGGTCGCAACCCGCTTCGGCCTCGGCGTCGCGGTAGCCGAGGCGGCGCTGGAACGGCTGCGCGACCAGGGCCGGCTGCTCAAGGGCAATTTCGGTGTCGAACGCCGGCTGGAAGCCCTGGCGGACGCCATCACCCCTCCCCCCACGCGCAATCCACTGGCGCACCACGAATGGGTAGCCGACGACGTCTTCCGGCGCCTGCGGCTGCGCGCCCTGCAAGCGGCGCGCGAGGCCACCCGCCCCGCCGGACAGGACGCCTATGTCCGCCTGCTGCTGGAACGCCACAATCTTCTCGCCGAACCCGCCCCCCGCGCCGTGCCGTCTCTGCCGCACGCGGCGGGGGGAATCCTCACCGGCATCCAGGGTGTCGCGCGTGTCGTCGAACAACTCGCGGGCGTGCCATTGCCGGCTTCGTTATGGGAGCACCAGATCCTGCGTGCCCGCGTGCCCGACTACAATCCCTCCATGCTGGACGAATTGATCGTCAACGGCAGTGTCCTGTGGTGCGGCCACGGCAAACTCGGCGGGGAAGACGGTCTGGTGTCCCTGCACCCCAGGGAATTCGCCGCCGAAACCCTGCCGCCCCCACCAGCGGCAGACGACATGCCGTCCCTGTCGCCGCTCCAGCGCGCGATCCTCGATCTTCTCGCCGATGGCGGCGCCTATTTCGCCCACCAGATCGCAACATTGGCCGCCGCCCGACTGGCAGAGAAGTCGGAGGATCAAACCCAAACCCAAGCCCCAACCTGGGACGGCGCCCCGTTCCTGTCGGCATCCGATCTCGATGCGGCCCTGTGGGACCTCGCCTGGTCCGGCGCCATCACCAGCGACAGCTGGTCGCCGCTGCGCGCACGCTCGGCCGTCCGCACGCCCCCCCGTCCACGCCCGATCCACCGCTCACATCGGCGCACGGGGTTTCATGGATCCGCCTTCCCCCGGCCAGGCACAGCCGGCATGTCCCGATCCGGCATGCTCGGCGACCCGACCCTTGCCGGCCGCTGGTCGCTGCTGCCGCGCGAGGCGGCCAGCGACACCGCCCGCGCGCTGGCCCTGGCCGAGGGGCTTCTCGACCGCTACGGCATCGTCACGCGCGGCGCCGCCATCGCCGAAGCGGTGCCGGGCGGCTTCCCCGCCCTCCAGACGATCTTCCGAAGCCTGGAAGATGCCGGCCAGATCCTGCGCGGCCGCTTCGTCGAAGGGCTCGGCGCCTCCCAGTTCGCGGAACGCGCGACCATCGACCAGCTCCGCGACCGCTGCGAACACGACAAACCAGACACACACGACAAACGCGGCAAAAGCGAAGCACGCGGCACACACGCAGGCCCTGCACCCGCCGACCATACACCAATCGGACTCTCGGCCGGCGACCCAGCCAATCCTTTCGGCACGATCCTGCCCTGGCCCCCGCACCCATCCGCAACCCGCCCAACACGCCGCCCCGGCGCCTTCGTCGTCATCGCCGATGGCCGAGTGGTGCTGTATCTGACCCAGGGCGGCCGCAACCTGCTGACCTATATCGACACGGAAGATCCCACCCTCGCCAACCGCCTCACCGCCGCCCTGAACGCCCTCACCACAGCACTCAAGCGTGAGAAACACCTCATGTTCACGCTGGAAATGGTCAACGACCATCCCGCAGGAACAACGAACCTCAACGCCGCCCTGCGCGCCTGCGGCTTCTCGATGCTGCCGAAAGGCCTGAGCTGGCACCAGTAGCACCCGCCCACCGGGGCGCCAGAACGCAGAAAAGCCACCCTTTCGGGTGGCTTTTCTTATGACCTATCAAGGACTTGAACCATGGTTGCGGGGGCAGGATTTGAACCTGCGGCCTTCAGGTTATGAGCCTGACGAGCTACCGGGCTGCTCCACCCCGCGGGGGTGAGGGTAGACTGGAAGACCTGGCGGCGAC
>NZ_JABEQK010000010.1 GCF_014174275.1 Gluconacetobacter takamatsuzukensis
TTCGCGATGATCTGCTCAGGCGTAAAACGCTGACGTCCCATGTAATCCTCCAATCCATATGCCCCATAGGGCTCTCTTCAGAATCGGACCAGTTTTCTCAAGGCAGACCACGGGGAGGAGCGTTACGACTACCCCCACGATGGTAGACTCGTGATCCTCATTCCCGGCCGCAAGCTGACTATCGTCGACTACTCGGGAGATAACGATGGGTTTGAGGATTTCGTGGAGGATTTCATTGAGGATTTAGGATCTATATCTGACAAGTATCGATATAAAGATGCCATTGGTCGTCCACGCAAATGGCGCGATCAGCTGGTTGTAACTCATGAATCTGGGCAAGGTTTAGACGCCTCGGAGTTGATCAATGACAGCGAGTTGGCCGATGCTGGCCGACGGAGGGTCTCTGAACTTCTAGTCTCGCTCCTAACGGGCAGTATCAACGATATTGAGAAGGTTAAGGCCGAAATACCAGACAGCCTTCTTGACAAGGTGAAACGAAAGATTCTCCTTTTTGATGGCGACCAGACTCGGTTTATCTACCAGAAGGTCGACAAAAAGGTCGTGAACATTCAGGGCCTTTCCGGCACTGGGAAGACAGAACTTCTGCTGCATAAGCTCAAAGAGATATACGTTAATAGTCCTGCTTCGCGTATCGTTTTCACCTGCCATAACAAGATACTTGCAGACAATCTGAGACGCAGGATCCCGGAGTTTTTCAACTTTATGAAGGTGGAACAGCAGATTGCTTGGAACGAGCGACTCTGGTGTATGCATGCTTGGGGATCACAATCTGATCCGAACTCAGGAACATATCGGTACATCTGCAACTTTTACGGCCTCACGTTCCGTCGCTTCAGTCCGACTTCACCATTTGATGTCGTCTGCAAGGATGCAGTTGCCCAGCTGAAGGCGTTAGACCTGCGGAGTTATGCCTTCGACTATATATTGATCGACGAGAGTCAGGATTTTCCACCATCGTTCATCGAATTGTGTAGAATTTGTGCGAAGGAGGTCGTCTATGTCGCGGGCGATATATTCCAGAGTATCTTTGATGAGAGTATCATACCAAGTATATCTCCTGATTTTCTCCTGAGTAAATGCTATCGCACTGATCCCAAGACCTTAATGTTTTCTCATGCATTAGGCATGGGATTGTTTGAACCTCGTAAGCTTAGATGGCTTGATGATGCAGAGTGGAATACGTGCGGATATATCGTCGATAAATCAGCCGATCTTAGCTTTTACCGCCTTAAACGGGAGCCACTCCGTCGCTTCGAGGATATCGAAAGCGCAAATTTAGATTGTGTGTCTATATTGGAATCCGACAATCCGTCAGGAAAAGTCATGGAGGTTATCGACCAGATTTCGGCGGCGAACCCGACCCTTGAACCTGATGATATCGGCATAATCCTGCTGGACAACACTAAGGAGACGTATGCGCTGGCAGACTGGCTAGAGCAAATTATCCCCCGTCATACTGGCTGGCCGGTGAATAAGGCTTACGAGTCCAAGAGCAAAGTAAAAGGTCATGTTTTTATTAGTAATAAGAACAATGTCAAGGGGTTGGAGTTTCCTTTTATTATTTGTCTGACCAACAGAATTCGGAATTCTTACTCGTACAGAAATTCACTGTACATGACGCTCACGCGTTCGTTTCTAAAGTCATATCTTATTTTATCGAGCGCACAGGATGCCACCGCTTTACAACAGATTCGCGACGGCTTGAATGTGATAAACCAGTACGGCTACATTGAGGTGCAGCCGCCGACTGAACAGGAAAAAGCCGCTATCAGGACAACGATTAAGCATTCGTCGTCTCCGGGTTCATACTTCGACTTCCTCGAGTCGATTTTCGATAAGATATCCGTCCTGCCGCTTTTCAGAGATAAACTGCGATCCACGGTGACGATGACTTTGGGTGAAGAGTATGATCCTGAAGTTGTTAAGAACGTAGCTCAATTTAATTACGATGCCATGCTGAAGAGCAACCGTGATGAAGAAGTTTGATTTTCCGCTCGATGCCTTTCAGGCATCGCGCTTAGTGGGAAGCTTTCGTGGCAAGAAAGATGTGATAGCCCTATGGATGAACGCTATCAAATTGATATCGGTATACGCAGAGCCTACGAAAGCGCAGGTTTCAGGTCACTTAGTGCTGCATGTTGATAAGATGAGCCGCCTCTTCATAGAGACGGGCACGAAATCATTTTCCGTGTCTTTTCCTTTCTCAATCTATGAAAAGGACTACGGCTTGGAGTTTGGCACAAGTGCCTGCCCTGAAGTCGATAGTAAGGTTACATCGGACATACTTAGCTTGATCAACGGCCAGGATGTATTTTCATCTGGTAGCGTATATGAATTCGCTGACCCGCTTATCGAACTTACAGGTGATCAGGACCTAGTCTGGCAGCTTTTACGAGATCTAATGCTAGTTGACGATGGCTATATCCGTATCGATCATGATTCGGACAATGAGAACGGGGCTCTACATCCCCTTGATCACATCGATATTTTCTATTCCCAAGCAGCCACGTTCAAAATTGGCTTAGGCGGTCGCGTCGGACTGGATGCTTTCCATGATATTCTAAGCATAAAATCCAACTGCTATTATCTTGGGCCAGCGAAATAGGTGAGAGAGGCGATGCTCTATCGGTCGGGCTAATCTTGCGCGTGGTGTGGCACAGCTGGTCATGAGGTGGCGAGACAGGCACACAGTTTTTGGATCTGCTCCTTTGCGCCCATCGTTATCCCCTTGAACTTGCGAAGCCATAACCTGCCTCGACGCTGATTTCCTTCGTTCCTCACGTCTAACAGCAGGTCGCGGTCACCTTACGTGTTGTAGGACATGCGGCGTTTGATCGGCGGCAATATCGGGCTATGGAGGGCAATCGGCGGACCAGATGGGATTCGAACACTTACGTTGAATCAATTAACTGGCGCTTGGCTGTTTTATGAGAAAATGTCGGCTTTCAGAACGCCTCATGGGCTATTTGAAAGACCGGAATGGGGTCAAACGCCTTCGCGAGGGTCGTCCATGTAAATGTCCGGTTGTACCGATTGCCCTTCACGAAGCCGACAGACCGCAATCCCCCCCATTGCCGCCGATCTGTTAGCGCACAGGGCGCAGACCGGCGGACACGCCTCGTTGCCAGTATCATGCCCGTGCGCATCGCTGGATGCCCGAACATGCGCCGTGCATTCCGCCAATCTGCCTTGCCGGCGGCGGAGACCGGGGACGGGGGAAACAGGTGGGGCCTTCCTGCGTTAGGCATGGCCGATAGCAGGGCCTCGTCCGCCCATCGCATGCCGCCGGTGCGCCGCACGATTCCTGCCTGTCTCCGGCCTTCGTCGGAGATCGCCTTGCGTCTTCGCAGGAAACGCGCCCATGCCCAAACCTGTTCTCGTCGTCGGTGCCGGACCTGTCGGCCTTGCCATGGCCGCCGAACTGGCGCGGTATCGCGTGCCCGTGCGGATCATCGATCGGTCGGCGGCGCGCAGCGACACGTCTAAGGCGCTCGCTGTCTGGGCGCGGACGCTGGAGCTGCTTGCCGGTGCGGGCTGCGTCGACGCGTTTCTGGCCGCCGGCTTTCGGGCGGAGGCGATCGGCATCCATGCGGGCGGCAGGCTGATCGGCCGCGTTCCGTTCGACCGGATCGCCTCGCCGTTCAATGTCCTGCTGGTGATTCCGCAATCGGAGACCGAGCGGCTGCTGGAGGCGCATCTGGCGTCGCTGGGTGGCACGGTCGAACGAAATGTCGAACTCGTGGCGTTCACCGATACCAGGGACGGTGTTACCTGCGTCGTGCGGCATGCGTCCGGCGCGCACGAGCACATTCATGCAGGCTGGCTGATCGGTTGCGACGGTGCGCATTCCCTTGTCCGCCGCACGCTGGGGATGCCGTTCGAGGGCGATACGCTGTCGACCAGTTTCCTGATCGCCGACGTGCAGATCGCGGGCCTCGGCATTCCGCCGGCCGAACTGGCGATCTTCTGGCACCCCGACGGCGCGTTGATGATCTTTCCGATCTCGCCCGGGCGGTATCGCATCATCGCCGATATCGGCGCGCGTTCGGGGCATCCGCCCAGTTTCGAGCAGGTGCAGGCCATTGTCGCGCGGCGCGGGCCGGGCGGCCTGACGGTGTCCGACCCGGTCTGGTTGTCGCATTTTGGGGTCAACGAACGCAAGGTGCGGGATTATCGCGCGGGACGGGTGTTTCTGGCGGGAGACGCGGCGCACGTCCATAGCCCCGCCGGCGGGCAGGGCATGAATACGGGCATGCAGGATGCCTTCAATCTGGCGTGGAAACTGGCGCTGGTCGAACAGGGGCAGGCCGGGCCGGCCCTGCTGGACAGCTACAGCGCCGAACGCAGCCCGGTCGCCCGCCATATCCTCGCCGAGTCCAGCCGCCTGACCCGGATCGTCCTGCTGCGGACACCGCTGGCCCAACGGCTGCGCGGCTTTGTCGCGCACAGGATCCTCGCATTTCCGAAAGTGCGGCGTGCCATCGTGGACAGGCTGTCCGAGATCACGCTTGCCTATCCCGACAGCCCGCTCAACACAGGTTCTGCCAAGGGCCTGCATGGGCCGGCTCCGGGCCGGAGATTCATGCCCGATGGGCCCGTCCAGGTTGCCAATGCGCCCAGATTCGTCCTGTACGCCCGAGAAGATGTCGCGGCACGCGCGATGATCGCCCGCCACCCTTCCCTGCTGGATTTCCGGCTGCACATGCCGCCGGACGAAAACGGCATCTGGCTGGTGCGGCCCGATGGCTATGTCGCCGCGACGGCCCGCGCCGGGCACTGGTCGGTCATCGAGGACGCCCTGTCGAAGATCGCGGCCAACGCGGCGCATGCCGTGAACACGCATGGGGCCGCCGATGCCCCCGGCGTGCCTTCACCCCCCGGCGTCATGCCCGGCTGAGCATCCGTTCGGCCTGGCCGGCGCGGGCTGCCGGCAGGGTCATTTCCCGCCCTTGCGCGGCTGGGCCTCGCCGGTCACGCGCTGCCAGTATTCGTCGGCCCGTTTTTCGAACGTCGCCGCGTCGCGGGCGTCGCTCTGGTACAGCGTGCCTTTCGCGATCGGGGAATAGACCTGCTCCACCCAGCCGCGCGGGTCGTCGTGGGGAAAGCGATATCCGACATGCCCCAGCGCCTCCGCGCCCTTGTAATGGGCATCGCGCAGATGCAGCGGCACCGCCGCCGGAGGCTGGTTGGCCACGACATGCAGCGCCGCCGAGATCCCGCGACAGGCCGAGCCCGATTTGGGCGCCCGCGCCACATGCAGCGCCGCATGAGCCAGCACGATCTGCGCCTCGGGGTAGCCGATCTTCTCGACCGCCTGCGCCGCCGCCACGGCGGTCTGGAGCGCGGCATTGTCGGCCAGCCCCACATCCTCCGACGCGTGGATCATGATCCGCCGCGCGATGTAGCGCGGGTCTTCGCCGCCATGGATCAGGCGCGCCAGCCAGTACAGCGTGGCGTCGGGGTCCGACCCGCGCATGGATTTCACGAAAGCCGAGACCACGTCGTAATGCGCATCGCCCGAGCGGTCGTGATTGACCGGTGCCGCCGCATAGGCCTCGTCCAGCATCGCATCGGTGATCGTGACCGGCTTCGCGCCGTGCCCGACCGCCAGGCTTTCCAGCGTCGTCAGCGCCCGGCGCGCATCGCCGCCCGAGCGGCCCGCGATCCGGCGGACCTGCCCGTCCGTCAGCACGGCCTCCACCCCCTCGCCCCGCAGATGGTCGATGCCGCGCCGGACCACCTGCTCCATCTCCTCGATCGTCAGCGGTTCCAGCTTCAGGATCGTCGAGCGCGAGACCAGCGCCGGGGTCAGCACATGGTATGGGTTGCCCGTGGTGGCCCCGATGAAATCGGCGGTCCCTTCCTCGCAGATCGCCAGCAGGTCGTCGGTCTGGGTTGCCGAGAAACGCTGCACCTCGTCGACGAAGATCAGCAGCGGCACCATGCGGGCCTCGTCGGCCAGCTTGCGGATGTCCGCGACGCCGCTGCGCGTGGCGTGCAGCGGGCGGAAGCTCTTGCCCAGCATGGTTCCGACCGCCCGCGCGATCGAGGTCTTGCCGACCCCGGGCGGCCCGTAGAGAATCACGCTGCCCAGCGCCCCGCCCGCGATCCGCCGGCGCAGGATCGATCCGGGCGCGGTGGCCGCCGCCTGGCCGATGACGTCATCCAGTGTTGCCGGACGCAGCTGCGCGGCAAGCGGCTTGCGGCCCAGCGCCGCCCCGCTGTCGAAAAGATCGCTCATCGCCTACCCGGAACCTGCCTGTTTTCCATTGCGCTAATCGTCCAGCCGCACGGAGCGCCCGCGCTTGATGCCCGCGCGATGGGCCTTGCCGTCCAGCCGGCGCTGGCGGGCCGCGCGGCCGGGGCGGGTAGCGACGCGGAAGGCGGGGCGATGCGCCGCCTCGCGGATCAACTCGGCCAGCCGTTCGATGGCGTCCTCGCGGTTGCGCAACTGCGTGCGAAAGCGCCGGGCGGTGATGACGATCACCCCGTCCCGCGTGGCGCGGCTGCCCGCGACCTCCAGCAGCCGCGCCCGCACCCGTTCGGGCAGCGACGGCGAGCGCGCGGCGTCGAAGCGCAGTTGCGCCGCCGTGGCCACCTTGTTGACGTTCTGCCCGCCGGGGCCGGATGCAAGGATGTAGCTGACCTCCAGCTCGGACTCGGCCAGCGACAGTCCGGGAAGGATCGGGATTGCCATGGCGGCGGCATAGCATGTTTCGCGCCGCCGCGCGTGCTATTCGCCCGTGCGCGCAGGGGCCTGCCGGCGGTTACAGCCAGGGCATCGGCAGGAAGCCGGGCAGAGCCTCGACTTGCGCGAGCCACGCACGCACGTTCGGATACGGCGCCAGCGGCACATGCCCTTCCGGCGCGTGGGCGACATACCCGTAGCAGGCGAGGTCCGCGATCGTCGGGTGGGTCGCGGCCAGGAACATCCGGCCGGCGAGATACGCGTCCATGAAGGCCAGCAGATGTTCGGCGCGCGCGCATGCGTCGGGGGGCTCGCCCGGGCGTTGCCAGAGCGCCACCATGCGGGCGGCGGCCGGCCCCTGCCTCAGTTCCCCCGCCGCGATCGAAAGCCAGCGCTGGACGTGCGCCGCACCCACCGGGTCCTCCGGCAGCCAGTTGGTGCCCGCGCCATGGGCCTTGGCCAGGTAGACGAGAATGGCGTTGCTGTCGGCCAGCACCAGGTCGCCGTCGCGCAGGATCGGGACCTGTCCCAGCGGGTTCAGGCGCAGCAATTCCGGCGTCGGGCCGGACACGATCTCGAACCGGTATGCGATGCCGAGCATCGACAGAAGCAGTTGCACGCGATGCACATGGCCCGAAAGCGGCATGCCGTAGAGTGTCATCATCAGGGCGGTCTTTCGCTGTCGTTCCGTCAGGGTCATTGTTTTGCGCGACCATGGCGATACGCTATCCTGGCACGACAGTCTTTCGGATCGTGGAAGAATGATGTGGACCGCCTGGATGAGCTGACCCTGTTCGTCGCCGTGCTGGATGCCGGAAGCATGGCCGCGGCGGGGCGACGCCTGCATCGCTCCCCACCCAGTGTCAGCCGTGTTCTGGCCGGACTGGAGCAGCGACTGGGCGCGCGCCTGATCGACCGCACGACGCGACGCCTGGCCCCGACCGAATTCGGCCGCCAGTTCGCCGTGCAGGCGCGGGACCTGATCGCGCGGTACGAGGCGCTGGCCCGGACCGCCACGCAGGAGGCCGACCAGCCCGCCGGCATGCTGCGGATCACGGCCCCCGCGACATTCGGGCGCCGCCACGTGGCGCCGGTGCTTGCGGATTTACTGGCACGGTTCGAAAAAATCCGCGCCACCCTGGTCCTGTCGGATCGCAACCTCGACCTGATCGAGGAGGGCCTGGATGTCGCCATCCGCATCGGCGAACTGACCGATTCAACCCTCATGGCCCGCAAGGTCGGCAGTGTCGGGCGCATCCTGGTCGCCAGCCCCGCCTATCTGCACAGGCGGGGCATGCCGCGATCGGTGCGGGACCTGGCGGAGCATGACAGCATCCTGATCGAAAGCCGGCCCGTCGCGCGGGAATGGCGCTTTGCCTCGGGCCCGCACGGAAAGGGGCCGCATCAGGTCATGAGACTGACGCCGCGCGTCCTGGCCAACGATGTCGAAGCCGCAATCGCTATCGCGCGCGACGGATTGGGCATCGTGCGGGTCCTGTCCTACCAGGTGGCCGACGACCTTGCGGCGGGGCGCCTGGTCAGGCTGCTGCCGGACGCGGAACCCGCCCCCACGCCCGTCCATCTGATCAGCACCTGCCTGTCCCACCGCCCTACAAAAACGACTGCCTTTCTCGATTTTGCCGCGGACGCCCTGGCGCACCGGCTCCGGATCATCTCCCGCCCGGCGTAACCGGCCCGTGCCTTCAGTCCGGTTTCGAGTGAAACATGGTCATCGCGCGGGAGAACGAGAGAATAGCGCGTGGAAATACGATCGTTCGTATCATTTCAGCTTATGAAACGGCGCGCCTCTTCTCATGAAAATCGCGCGTTACTGCACGAGTTGACGCCGGCTTGCGCATGAAACATCTTTCACCTTCATATACAAAATTTGCATAAATGACATGCGGTCCGTTAGGGTGTCGGCCAAACGAACCCCGAGGAGACGAGCGATGCACAACATGACGGCTCTGGCCGGCGACGCCGCGATCTTCGTGCTGCTGCCCTGGCTGCTGTGGCGCCTGACGCAACGGGCCCTGCCCATTGCGGTCCTGCCCATCCTGATCGGCATTCTGCTGGCGGTGTGGCATGTGCCTGTCGGCAGGCTCGGCCTCCCCTCGCTCTATGGCGACGATATCGGCTGGGTGGCGGTGCTGATCCTGGCATTCACCGCAGGGCTGGAAATGTGGCAGCACCCCGGCGAAGAAGAGGGCGCGGCGCACCGGCTGCCGCCGCAGCCGCTCGGCCGCCTGCTGGCCAGCGCGCTGGTCGCGCTGGGCGGGCCGTTCCTGATCGGCTCGTTTCTGGCCTATGAATTCTTCCTGCCGCTGCAGGGCTGGCATGCCCCGCATGCCGCGCCGTGGATCGCCGCATCGTCCATCGGGCTGTGCATGGCCGTCAGCGCGCTGCCGGTGCTGATCGGGGTGGTGCGCGAGCTGGAACCCGCGCAGCGCCCGCTGGGGCAACTGGCGCTCAAGCTCGCGGTGGTGGACGACGCGGCGCTGTGGATCGGGCTGGCGGCACTTCAGTTCGCCGCCCGGGGCAGTGCCGCGCTGCATGGCTGGACCAGCCTGGAATTCGTGGCGGTTGCCCTGCTGGTCGGGCTGGCGGCGGCGGGAAACATGGCCTCGCGCCATTTCAGGCATCCGCCGGCCTGGGTCATCTGGGTCGCCGTGCCGGTCTATCTCGCGGCCGGTTCGTGGGCCAGCAAGCAGCTTGGGCTGCACGAACTGATCGGGGCCTATTTCGCGGGCGCGATCATGCCGCCCAGCTGGGTGCGTCGCCTGCCCATCGAATGGGCCGGAACCTTCGCGCTGATCTGGCTGGCGCCGATGTTCTTCGGCCATAGCGGCCTGCATATCGACGGCGATGCGCTGACCTGGCCTTCCGTCCTCGCCTCGCTGGCGCTGGTGGCCATCTCGATCGTGACCAAGATTGCCGCCATCTCCCTCTGCCCGCCGGCCGCCGGGCTGACGCGCCGGCAGACATTGGGCATCGGCGCCCTGCTGCAATGCAAGGGCCTGATGGAAATCGTCGCCGCGACCATCCTGCACCAGCAGGGCATGCTCTCCGAATTCGCCTTTGCCTCGCTGGTGGTGCTGGCCGTGATCTCGACCACCCTGACCGGCCCGATGTTCCGCGCCCTGGCCCCCCGGCTGGGCGCCCGGTCCGCCCCCACCCTGCCGACGGGGGCGGTCACGGCCAATTCCTGAGCCGACTGCCCGCCCGCACGTTCGTCGCCGTCACGACATCGGCGGCGGCGGCGTGTCGGCGGAGGCGGGCAGCGGAATGAACTCGTCATGATCCGCGTCGGGCAGCTTCATCCGCCCGGCCTTCCAGTCCTCGGCGGCCTGCGCCAGCCGCTCCTTCGAGGAACTGACGAAATTCCACAGCAGGAACCGCTCGCCCACGGGTTCGCCCCCCAGCACCATGGCGGCCGTCGGCACCAGCGCCCGGAACGATGAAACGTCGGGGCCCAGCACGAGCATCCGCCCCGCCGCATAATGCTGGCCGTCGATCTCGATGGCCCCGGTGGCGATATAGAGGGCCCGTTCCGAAAACGCGGTCGGGATTTCCGCCCGCGCCCCGGCCGCCAGTTCCAGATGCGCGTAGAAGAGCGGCGAATGCGTCCGCGCCGCGGCGGTCAGCCCATAGGCCTGCCCGGCGATAAGCTGCCCGCGCACGCCGCCGGCATCCCATTGCGGCAGGTCGTCGCCCTCGTGGTGCGAGAAGGAGGGCGCGGCTTCCTCCTCGCCCTTCGGCAGCGCCACCCAGGCCTGGATGCCGTGCAGATGGTCGCCGACCGCGCGGGCTTTCTCGAACCGTTCGCTGTGGGTGATGCCGCTGCCGGCGGTCATCCAGTTGACCTCCTGCGGGCGGATCGCCTGTTCCGTCCCCAGACTGTCGCGATGCATGACCTCGCCCGAGAACAGGTAGGTGACGGTGGACAGGCCGATATGCGGATGCGGCCGCACATCGAGGCTGCGATCGACCCCGGCCGCGATATCCAGCGGCCCCATATGGTCGAAGAAGATGAAGGGCCCGACCATCCGTCGCCGCGCGAAAGGCAGCACCCGCCCCACTTCCAGCCCGCCACCCAGAGCCCGCCGCCGCTGTTCGATCATCATTTCGATCATCGCATTTTCTCCTTTTCCTGAGCTTGCGTCACCGCCCGGAATGCCGGGTCACACCAATGCGCCGAGAGGCTGACGCCCGGGGGGCGTCCCGACAAGGGCTTTGCCCTTGACCCACCAAAGGGCAGTCGCCCTTTGGAAACCCATTCGTATTGGGGTGCAGCGCCCTGGCCTCAGCCGGCAATCCCGCCGAAACGCCCGCTGTTGAAATCCTCGATCGCCTGGCGGATCTCGTCCTGCGTGTTCATCACGAAGGGGCCGTATCCGGCGATCGGCTCGTTCAGCGGCGCGCCGGTCAGGACGAGAAAACTCGCCTCTTCCGTCGCCTGTAGCGTCACCTCCGTTCCCTCCCGGCCCAGCAGGGCGAATTGTGCACTCCCCAGTTCCGTACCACCGTTCACAATCAGGCGTCCTTCCAGCGAGACGATGGCCGTGCTGTGCCCGGCGGGCAGGTCCAGCGTGACCTGCGCGCCGGCATGCAGCACGCCGTCCCAGACATTCAGCGGCGAGAAGACCCGCGCTGGCCCGTGCCGGCCCCGGTAGTCGCCGGCGATGACGCGCAGCCGCCCGGCCTGGTCGGGAAGGTCGACAGCCGGAATATCGGCCGCGCGCAGCGTCTGGTAGCCCGCCGGTGCGCCCTTGTCGGCGGCCGGCAGGTTCACCCACAATTGCACCATCCGGAACGGACCGCCCGCCCGCGCATAGGCGGGGGAATGGAATTCCTGGTGCTGGATGCCGTTGCCCGCCGTCATCCACTGCACGTCGCCCGGCCCGATCACGCCGCCGCCGCCCGAGGAATCGCGGTGCTCCACCTCGCCGTCATAGACGATCGTGACCGTCTCGAACCCCTTGTGCGGATGCTCGCCGACGCCGCGCCGGGCGTCGGTCGGACCGAACACATGCGGCCCGGCATAATCGAGCAGCAGGAACGGGCTGAGATGCGCGCCGAAATCGCTGTAGGAAAACAGGGAGCGGACGGGAAAACCGTCCCCCACCCAATGGCCGCGGTCATTGCCGTAGCGGCCCAGAACCTTCTTCTGCATTGCCATGCTCCCTATCAGGCGGGCCCCGACAGCGGCGCCCTTGCATGAGGGGAAGATGGGCCCTTCCGCCCGTCGCATGAAGATTGCTCCATCGGACGGTGCGTTCTATCCATGAGACGATGAAGGACCTCAACGACCTTTATTATTTCGTGCAGGTGGTGCGTCACGGCGGCTTCACGCGCGCGGCACGGGCCACCGGGCTTCAGAAATCGCTCCTCAGCCGGCGGGTCCGACTGCTGGAAGAGCGGCTGGATACGGTGCTGCTCCAGCGTTCCTCGCGCCATTTCTCGGTGACCGAGGCCGGGCGGGGGTTCTACGAACGCTGCGTGACCGTGTTGCAGGAGGCCGACGCGGCGGAGCAATCGATCGCCCAGCTTCATGCCGAACCGTGCGGGGTCATCCGGCTCAGCTGCCCCGTGGCGCTGCTGACCTTCCAGTTCGGCGCGCTGCTGGCCCGCTTCATCATGCGCTATCCGGCCGTGACGCTCGACCTGGAGAGCACCAACCGGCGGGTGGACCTGCTGGAGGAACGGTTCGACCTTGCCGTTCGCGTGCGCTTCCCGCCGCTGCAATCGGAAAACCTTGTCATGCGCGTGCTCGACACCAGCACGCAGTGCCTGGTGGCCGCCCCGTCCTTGATCGCGGGTCCCCTCGCCTCGCCGGCCGATCTGAACACGCTGCCGAGCCTCGATTCCAGCACCGCCCCCGCCAGCCATTCCTGGAATCTGGAAAGCGCGGACGGCCAGAAAGCCACGATCTTCCACGAACCCCGGCTGGCGACGGACGACATGGCCGTGCTGCGCGAGGCCGCGCTGGCCGGCGCGGGCATCGTCCAGCTTCCGACCATGATGGTGTGGCGGGATATCAGGGAAGGCCGCCTGATCCAGGTTCTGCCCGACTGGCGGCCGCGCGCCGGGATCGTGCATGCCGTCTTCCCCTCCCGCCGGGGGCTTTCCCCCGGCGGGCGCGCACTGGTCGATTTCCTGGCGGCGGAATGCGCGGCCCAGCGGCAGGACGCGTCACGGATTCTGGAAACCTGACAGATGGACCGTTACGGGCGCTGGGGGGAACCATTGGTAGCAGACAATCGTAATCGGCATTCTGTGTGCTGACTGTCTCTCTATTTCCGCATTTCGAACAGACTCCCGCTCGCTTCCCTCATCGGTTCGATCTGCGTGGGCTGCCTGCATGGACTCTATAATATCCTTGCTGAACATTTTTTATTTTGCGTGGTGACGGTGCTCTGTCTGATTTATACGTTCTTCGCGATCATGCAGAATGACGGAAGAGACGATACGACACCCAACGGGGTAAAACTGTTTTACGCGGCCTTCATGATGATATCCCTGATATCGGCCTGTCTTTCCCCTGAACTCCATATGCGCATATTGAACATGGTTCCCATTTCCTCCTATTCCGTTTTTTTATTGTCCGGATATTTGACCCGGCGCGCCGCGATGCGCATTGCGGCGGGTCGCTAATGGCCGGCCGGAAAAGGCATGGTCTTGCCGCGATCATCCTGTGCGCCCTGTCGGCCGGGTGTGTGGACGATGACCGGAGCCAGGGCGAACTGCATGCCGCCGTCTCGCACTGCCTTGCCCGCTATCCGTTCCGGAAGGGAACCGCCTATGACCGGTTCACCTGCATTACCGGCGCCCATCTCAAATCCGGCCCGAACGCGGTCGGCGTCAATTACGACCTGATTTCGCAGATCGACATGGCGTCCCTGCGCATCGGCCTGGATGTCGACACCGGCACCCTGAGCGTGCCGGAAGCCGAGAGGGAACTGCACTGGGTCACGACCAAGGCCCAGGAACAGGCAGCCCGGCGATCGAACCCCGATTACGCAATCACGACGCAGCCCCGCCAGGACGGCAAGGGGCCCCATCCCTGATCGGTTCCGCCCCGCCCGTCCGGCACGCCGCTGCCGAACCGACGGCGCGGACAATAGCTCCCTCGCCAGAGGGCTCCGTTCACTGAGGCCGGGAAGTGATGACCGGGCCCGAAGATTTCGCATCGGGATTGAGAATCGCCGCCCCGGATTGCGGCGAATAGGTGCCCGATGTCGACTGGTTCGGCGTGACGGGCGGATGGAACGCCGAAACGGGGCCGAAGATACCGCCGGCGGACGATTTCATCGTGCCTTCGGGCTGGCGGGCACATCCACGGGTGATGATGGAACAGATGCCGTCCGTTCCCACCAGTTCGTCGTTATCGCCGGTATAATGCACGTCCGACACCCGGTCATGGTCCAGGCGGATCACGGCCGTGCAGGTCGTGCCGCCGCCACCGCCGAACTGCGAGATCGTGGTCATGATGTCGCCCACCGGAATCAGCGTCGAACCGCCGTAATTCGGCTGCGCGTGCGTGCCGGAATAGATGAAGATCTGGGTCGTATCGTTCAGTTGCTTGGTGGCGGCCGGAAGCCCGGCGCAGGCCTGGAGATCGTAGGACGTCATCCCGATCATGGTGATCTGCGCCTTGTGAGCCGCCCGGGAATCCAGATATCCGCACCCGCTCAGGCCGAGAGAGAGCGAGGAGACCGCGAGCAGACACAGAGTGCGACAGTTCATTCCTGGATTATCCCCACAGATCGATCGGAACGCGCCCGGCACGGCGCATCTGTCCGACAAACCTAGTGTGCTCTTTCCCGTCGATGCAAGGCCCAAACCGGGCACAAAATGTCTCTTCGCCAATGAAACACATCGTTACGGGAATTATGGCTATATCATGACGGGCCAATGGGCCAATATCTTAACGAAAACATTACATCTTTACTTCGCCATTGCCTTCCGTGCCCCACACTATCATCATGGAACCTATCGTCAGCCAAGGAGGTTATCCGTTACGGACCGGCAGACCGGGCCCGCCGCCCCACACGCCGCCTCCGCGCCACACCGTCCGGCATCGCGGGCCGGCCTGCGCAACCGTATCGGAAATCCAGGGAGAATCTGCCGCCCATGTCGTTCATGCCGTTCCTGTCCCGTCACCAATCGCGTGCCCTGCCCCCTCTGATGGCGGCCCTTCTCGCCCTTGGTGCCTGCACGATGGCCCAGCCGCCCGCGCCGCCCCTACCTCCCCTGCAGAAAGCCCCGGTCCTGACAACCGCCGACACCGATTTCGTGCAGAAGCTCAACGACATGGACCTGACCCAGATCGCCCTGGCCAAGAGCGCCCAGACCAACGCTGCCCGCAATGACATCGCGACCCTCGGCGCGACCATCGTCAAGGACCTGACAGGCAACCAGACCAAGCTGACCACCCTGGTCTCGGCCCACGCCATCACCCTGGCCGCCAAGCCCTCCACCGAAAACCAGAAGACCATCGACCGGATCCAGCACCTCCACGGCACAAGTTTCGACCGCAGCTACCTCCGCGCCCTGTCCCGCAACGCCACCAAGATGAAACCGGTCCTCGAAACCGAAATCGCCACGTCCAAGAACGCCGACCTGGTCAAGCTCGCCACCGACACCAAGACCATGCTCGCCACCTACGCGGCGCAGCTGAAATAGGCTCTCCCTCCGGCGACCAGGGCGCCGGCACCGCTGGCCGCGTGCCCGGCCGGAGCCCCATTTTCCCAGGTCGATCAGGCGGGGCGACCTTGCAGGCAGCCTCTTACCTCATGTCCCGTACGCATCGAAACCCGACATTCGAACTGGCGCTGTCCGGGGTCTGCTTCGTTCGGGCGGCGACGCGGTAGCGATTGCAGTAGCTCTCGTGGCAGAGATAGGACCCGCCGCGCATGACCCGGGCCCACCCGTCCATCGGCCCGACCGGATTGCGCGATGTCGCATGCCGATGGTGATCGGGGCTGAACCAGTCGGCACACCATTCCCAAACATTCCCGGACATTTCATAAAGCCCGAACCCATTGGGCGGGAACGCTTTCACGGGGCAAATACCGACATAGCCATCCTGCGCCAGGTTCAGCGTCGGAAACTGCCCCTGCCATATGTTGCACATATGAGTGCCCCCCGGCGTCAGTTCCGAGCCCCAGGGATACATCGCCTGATCGAGGCCGCCCCGCGCGGCATATTCCCATTCGGCCTCGGTCGGCAGGCGCTTTCCGGCCCATTCGGCATAGGCCTGTGCATCGTTCCACGAAACATGGACCACCGGGCAGGTCCCGCGATCCTCGATCGTGCTGCCGGGCCCCTGCGGCTGTCGCCAGTGCGCGCCATCGACCCTGCACCACCACGGTGTGGCATCGGCACGGCGCGCCGACGCCGCCAGCGCGGGCGGCAGGTCGCCCGCGAAGACAAACGACCAGCCGAGCATTTCCGCCTCGGTGCGATAACCGGTTGCGAGCACGAAATGCGTGAAAGCCGCATTCGTTACTGCCGTCGCATCGATCAGGAACGGATCGACCTCCACGACACGCACGGGCCCCTCTCCATCCGCCGGGAATCCACTTCGATCGTCCGTACCCATGCGAAAGGCACCGCCCGCCAAGGCAACCATGCCGTCCGTCGCGCCGCGAACGGCCTTCGGTCTTGCCTGCGCGTGCAGGCGCGACGACAGCAATCGTTCCGCACGCAGGCGGCTGGGCACGCAACAAGCCGACAGTTCGACGGGTCGCAGCTTATCCGTCACGGTGCAATGCCCTGCACGCATGCAACAGCCCGTCGTGCGCGCAGCCAGTCGTCCATCGCCTGTTCCTGCTGCTGATGGTCCAGTGCTTCGGCGAGGGCCGCGCGGCACACATCGAACGGTTGTCTTACCGGCGGAATAATGCGGTGCACGGTCACGATATGAACGCCGAAAACAGTACGAAATGGCGGGCTGATCCCCGACTCCCGAAGGCCGAACAGCACGGTGTCGAAGCCGGGGACCATGTCGCCCGGCTCCACGACGCCCAGCGCGCCGCCATCGTCGGGACAATCCGAATAGCGAGCAGCCAGAACGTCAAATCGTTCGCCCTGCATCAGCCGGTCGAAAATCGCCGCCATGAGGCCGAACGCCCCCGTTGCATCACCGTCGGGCTCGACATGGCGGACGATATGCGCGGCCGACACCTTGCGGGGGGAAAGGCTCGCCGGGTGGCGCCGGTCGTACGCCGCGCGAACGGCCGATAGACCGATTTCCGGCAAATCCCGAAACAAGCGGTTGCGGAACATTCCGATATGCCCGTCCGTCAGATCGGATAGCGCGGTTGCCGTAAACGCGGCGGCAGCCTCGCGCACAAGCGTCTGCTCGATCAGATTTTCCGTCGCCCAAAGCCGGACCTGTCGTTCCCGTTCTTCCGGCGGAAGGGTGGGATCTTCCCCGGCGAACGCCGCGCGCAGGCGTGCCGCCTCGCGAAAAAGCGCCGCTTCGTCGATGGGAATCCCATTGACAGAAATCATTTTGAGGCAGATCCAAAAGCTTGACCAAACAGACAATAAACAGGGTTTGTGCCGATGTCGAAAGGTATCACCAGGCGGGCGCTGTTTGCCGCAGGGGCCGCGTTTTCTGCCAGCCCCGGCCTGGCCCGGGCGGCCGCGCCCCGCGATCCGCAGGCATGGCGCGCAAAACGTCCGAATATCCTCTTCCTGCTCGCCGACGACTGGTCCTGGACCAGCGCAGACACCCATGACGACCTGAAGCTCGCCATACCGGCCTATCGCCGGTTGTGTGAGGAAGGGGTCAGTTTTTCGAACGCCTTCGTGGCCTGCCCTTCCTGCTCGGCGTCCCGCGCATCGATCCTGACCGGCCAATGGCCGTGGGAACTGGAGGAAGGCGCCAACCTTGCCGGAACCCTCGACGCCAGATTTCAGGTATATCCCGAACTTCTCGAACAAAGCGGCTATTTCGTCGGCATGACGCGAAAGGGCTGGGCGCCCGGCCAACTCGCACCGGGACATCGTACCCAGAATCCGGCGGGGAAATCCTATGAAAGCTTTGCCAATTTCCTCGACCACCGCCCCGAAGGCGCCCCTTTCTGCTTCTGGTTCGGCAGTCACGATCCGCATCGTCCTTATGAAATCGATCGCGGGGCGCATGCGGGGATCGATCCGGGCCGCGTCGATGTGCCCCCCTATCTGCCCGACGTGGCCGAGGTCAGGGGGGACATGGCCGACTATGCGTTCGGCGTCGAACGCTTCAACCGCGAAGCCGGCGAACTGATTGCCCGGCTGGAAGCATCCGGCGAACTGGAAAACACCCTGATCGTCATGACTGGCGACAATGGATGGCCCTTCCCGCGCGGAAAGGCCTCGCTCTACGATTCCGGTATTCATGTGCCGTTCGTCATCCGCTGGGGCGGGATCGAGCGCCCCGGGCGCGTGGTGGACGCGATCATCAGCACGACCGACCTGGCACCGACCTTTCTCACGCTCGCCGGTGTGGCCATTCCGCACGACATGGTGGGCACCAGCCTGCTGCCGTGGCTGGATGGCGAAGGGGCAATGCCGAAGCGCGAATACACGCTTGCCGGGATGGAACGCCACATGGACGTCCGGCAGACGATCGGCTGGGGCTATCCGATGCGCGCCATCCGCACGGCGGATTTCCTGTATATCCGCAATTTCGAACCCGGGCGCATGCCCGCGGGCGTGCCGAGCGTCCATCCGCAGACCGCCGCGACACTGACCAGCAATGTCTATGCCGGCTACGGAGACATCGATCAGGGTCGTGCGAAGGCCTATATCGTGACCCATCGGGACGACCCCGCCGTCAAACCCTATTTCGACCGGGCGACGGCGCTGCGGCCGGCGCGCGAACTCTATCGCGTGACGCATGATCGTTACGACATGCAGAATCTCGCCGAACTGCCGGAATTCCGATCGGTCGCGGACCGGCTGGACCGGGAATTGATACAGGCGCTGAAAGCCACGCACGACCCGCGTCAGGAAGGGCATGGCGCGCTGTTCGATCATTATCGCCCATACAACGATCCCGGATTCAAACGCCCGGATGTCATCTGAGACAGCCGATCGAACATACGCCATGACGGGCGAGCAAGGCCCCCAAACTCAAGGAGGTGCAGGAGGCGAGCCTCCTGCCGGGGCGCGGGGCGGCGCCCCGCTCTCCGACGCCGCCTCATCAGCCTGTTTCGATGGCGGCGCAATCAACTCCACGCTCTGCGCCGGCTGTGCCAGCCGGATGCCTTCGCTGGCGAAGCGCTGGACCAGCAGGCGGTTGAAGGCGCGCTGGACCGGCCAGCGGGCCGCGTCGGTGCAGACGATCTGCCCCAGCAGCGTGACGGCCTGCGACGAAACCGCGTTGACGCCCCAATATTGCAGGTCGCTGAGCATGCCGGGGGCCAGGTCGGGGTCCTGGCGCATGCCCTGCACGATGTCCGCCAGCAGGGCGGCGGCGCGGTCGATATCCTGGTCGGGGGCGATATCGACGCTGACGGCGGCGTTGCCCAGGCCGCGATTGATGTTGGTGACGGTGGAAACCGCGCTGAAGGGAATGATATGCACCGACCCGTCGCCCGCGCGCAGGCGCAGGGTGCGGATCGACAGTGTTTCCACCGTGCCGGACAGGCCGCCGGCCGTGACCCAGTCGCCGACCTCCATGGCGTTTTCCAGCAGCAGGAAGATGCCGGTGATGAAATCCTGCACCAGTTTCTGCGACCCGAACCCAACCGCGACCCCGATAATCCCCGCCCCGGCCAGCAACGGTGCGATATTGAGCCCGATCTGGCTGAGCACGGTCATGAGCACCACGATGCTGAGGCACACCAGCAGCACCGTGCGCAGGATCGGCGACAGCGTGCGCAGGCGCATCGCCCGCCCCGGCTGCGCGCTGCTGGTATAGCGGCCGATCTGTCGGTCCAGCGCGGCGTTGACATATTCCCAGACGACGATGCCGATCGCCAGCGCCACCAGCACGGTGGCCGCCGCCGAAACCAGCCGGCGCCCCACCTTGCCGTCGTCGAACCAGTCGAAGGCCGGCACCCCCCAGGCCTGCAACAGGGTGACGGCCCCCGCGATCCCCAGAACCCACGCCAGCGCCTGGCGGACATAGGGGTAATAGCGCGCCCCCCGCCGGGCCAGGCCCGAGGCCGCGTTGCCCGCATCCTGCCCCGGCCGGAACGCGCGATCCAGCAGGCCGAACAGCAGGATCGCCAGCGCGCGGAACACGATCAGCACGCCGATCGCGATGGCGCACAGGCGCCAGACCCGCATATAGCCCCCCGGGATGTCGGCCGCCGACACCAGCCACAGCGCCAGGTCGAGCACCAGCGCGAAGATCCACCACCGCTCGGCCAGGCCGCCGAACAGGCCGTGGCCCAGGCGCCACCGCGCCATGCCCAGCGGCTGCAACATATGCGCGACCGGGTGGCGAACCCGAAGGATCAGCCCGGCCACCAGCAGATGTTCCACCAGCAGGATCACCAGCCCGATCGCATCCTGCCCCGGTTCGGACAGGCCCAGCAGCCCCCCGGCATCGGCAAGGCACAGCGCCGCGACGGGCAGCACGACCAGCGCGGTCGTCCACCCCGTCAGCACCCGTGCCATCCCGTCATCCAGCGGCAACGGCCGCAGATGCGGCAGACGGGGCGACAGCAGGGCGGCCAGCAGGACCATCACGCCGCGACCGATCGCATAGGCGTTGATCACCATCACCATGATCTGCGCCGCCGGCACCGCGTCATCCGGGCCCGCCAGGACATTGGCCATCAGCGTGGCGACGCCCAGGAAGGCTGCGACCGGCACCAGTTCCATCACCAGGCGCAGCAGGACCCAGGGCAGCAGGCGCAGTTGCCGCAGCAGGCGCGCGGCACGCCAGCGGGTCGCGGCCTCCTGCACGCGCGCCCGTTCGGCGGAGGCACCGTTGCCGTCTGGCCCCGCGATGGTATCCGGGGGCGCAGCCACCGGGTCGTGATCGGGCTCGTGCGCCGGCAGCGGCAGGCGCGTGGCCAGCATCGTGTCGATCCGGACCAGATGCCGGCGCAGCAGAAAGGCCAGCCCGCGCTCGACAGCCAGCCCGACCAGCACCACCAGCCCCAGTTGCCAGCCCAGCGCCACCAGCCCGTCGCGCCGGGCACCGGGGGCGAGCATCTGCCGGCCCCAGGTCTCCACGCCGCGCAGGTCCGCGAACAGGGCGCCGAAATGGCGCATATGCACGACGACCGCGCCCGCCACGCCGCCCAGCCCATGCAGGGCGACGGCGCCGAGGCTGCCCGGCGCCAGCGCGATGGGTGCCGACGCCGCCGGCTTGGCCGCAGGCGGTGACGCGGCGGCAGGCTTGCCCGCGCCACCGGCGGCATTCCCGCTGCCCGTGCCCGGCGGCAGCGCCTGCAATGCGTGCAGGTCCTGCAGGAAGGCAGCGCGTCGCTGCGGATCGTCCAGCGTGTTCAGCAGATGCTGCAACTGCGCACGATCCTGCGCCGGCACCGCCGCCCCCTGCCCCGCCGGGGCGGCCCGATCCTGCGCCTGCGCCGCCGGGAACAGGGCATGACGCGGCAGGAAGGCGGCGGACAGAAACATGACCGCCATCAGCGCCGCGATGGTGCGCAGACAGGCAAGGGACAGACGATGGCGAGGCGTGGCGGAGACGTCGGCGGGCATGAATCCTCCGGCTGAGAGATCGGGCAGACAGGGATGGACCGACGACGAAAACAGGCGTTTGCGCCGGGCGCGCGGCACTAAACGCATGAGACGGCACGAAAGTTCGCGCCCGGCCGGGCCATGCGCCCGGCCACCCTGAACGGTGCCTGCGAGGAAAGGGCGGCCGTGCGCCACGGCGCTCCGCCGGGGCCGGCCCCCGGAGGCGTGTGCCGCGCGCGGGACCGGACAGGCCCCAATAAAAAAACCGGGGCCAGAAGCCCCGGTTTTCCACATGATTCGGAGTGCAGGCTCAGCCTGTTCCGCCGCGATGATGGCGCGAATGCCGACAGGGCGATTTGATCTGGATCAAACCCGGTCGTCGCGAACCGGTTCGGGCACCGGCGGCCCCTTGCCGACCTGGAAGGTATTGAGGAACATCCGCGTCACCGTCCGCGCGATCATCGCGATATGGGCCGGGTCGGAATCCACCGGCAATTGCAGCCGCTTGCGCCAGGTGATGCGCGTCTGGCACAGGGCATAGAACAGTTCGGCCGCCAGTTCCGGGTCGGGCACGTCCAGGATGCCCTCGCTGGTGCGCGCCTGCAGCCAGGCGGACAGGATGCCGATCGCCTTGCACGGCCCGACTTGCCAGAAGGTCTCGGCCAGGTGGGGAAAGGTCGCGGCTTCCGACACCACGATGCGGTTCAGCATCAGCGACAGCGGCGAGGTGGTCAGCCGGATCATCGCGGTGGCGATGCCCTCCAGCGTGGCCTCGGGGCTCTGGGCCTCGCCGATCGTCTCGAACAGCTTGGGCAGCTTCTCGCAGGCGCATTCCTCGATGAAGGCCGCGAACAGGCTCGCCTTGCTGTCGTAGTAATTATACAGCGTGCCCTTCGAGACCCCGGCATCGCGCGCGATCTGCGACATGCTGGCGCCCTCGTACCCGTGCTCGGCGAAGATCCGGGCCGCGCCATCCATGATCTGCCGCCGCTTCGCGCTGGAAATCCCCGGCAGATCCGGCACGTTGGGCGACTGAACGGCTGACATGGTGCTTACTAACCTCCGGCGGCCATTGCTTTCCGGCCCGGACGGATTGACCGGACAGGGAAAGCCGATAGGGTATCGGCAATGACCGAACCGGTCGGTCATTGTTCATGATGATGTCATATTGCCTCCCGTCATGTCGATAGGACCGCTGGCGGGACCGGGGGAAGCAGGGGACCGTCTGGTGCATAAGGGATTTTCTTGGCGGGCCGCCATCATCGGGTTATCCGCCCTGGCCAGTGGCTGCGCGGTCGGGCCCGATTTTCACAAGCCGGCGGCCTGGACGCCCCCGCACTGGGCCGGCCCGGGGTCGTCCCCGCCGACCGGACCGGCGACGGGCCCGGTCGTCAGCGACATTTCCGACGCGACCCCCGACCCCGCATGGTGGGACGTGTTCCACGATGCCGAACTGTCGGCGCTGGAACGCCGCGTGGCCGGGCAGAACCTGTCGGTCGCCATCGCCACCGCCCGGCTGGCGCAGAGCCGCGCGCAGCTGCGCATTGCCGGCGCCGAACGCTATCCGGGCCTCAGCGCCGCCGGGTCGTATTCGCGCGCGCAATACAGCACCAAGATGCTGCAACGCATCGTCAGCGATGTCGGCGAATCCCCGCAGGTGCGGCAGGTGCTGGGCCAGTCCGGGCAACTGGGCAATGCCAGCCTGGCCGACGAATCGGGCCGGGTGTCGATTCCCCTCTTCGACCAGTGGAAAGACAGTATCGACGCGACGTGGGAGGTCGACCTGTGGGGCCGGGTGCGCCGGCAATACGAGGCCGCGGGCGCCGACATGCAGGCCTCGAACGAGGAACGGCGCGGCGTGCTGACGGCGCAGATGGCCGAACTGGCCCGCGACTACATGGCCCTGCGCGAGGCCCAGACCCAGCTGCGCATCCTGCTGGACAATCGCGACACCGCCGCCCGCTCGCTGGAGCTGAGCCAGCAGCGCAACCGGGCCGGCCTGGTCAGCGAACTGGACGTGCAGAGCGCGCAGTCCCAGCTGGACGCCACCACGGCGCGCATTCCGCAGACCGAGCAGCAGATCGCCATGCAGGTCAACGCGCTCAGCCTGCTGCTGGGCGAGCCGCCGGCGGCCCTGGCCGGCGAACTGCTCAAGGCCGAGGCCATTCCGCCGGTGCCGCCGCGCGTGCCGGCCGGCGTGCCCTCCGAACTGGCCCGCCGCCGCCCCGACATCCGCCAGGCGGAAGCGCAACTGCACGCCGCCACCGCGCAGGTGGGCGAGGCGGTGGCCGAGTTCTATCCCCGCGTGACCATCGATGCCGGATTCGGCTTCCAGTCCCTGTCGTTCCGCGACCTGGGGTTCTGGAACGCCCGGGCCTGGAATGTCGGCCCCTCGATCACCCTCCCGATCTTCCAGGGCGGCAGGCTGCGCGGGCAGCTCGAACTGCGCAAATCGGCCCAGCAGGAAGCCGCGATTTCCTATCGCCGGACGGTCCTGGGCGCATGGCACGAGGTCGATAACGCCCTGACCGCCTATCGCGACGAACAGATGCGCCGCGACAGTCTGGAGCGCGAGGTGGCGGCCGACCAGCGCGCGCTGGACCTGGCCCGCGACCAGTATCGACACGGCATGGTGACGTTCCTGACGGTGCTGGACGCCGAGCGCCGCATCCTGGGCGCGCAGACCGACCTGGCCGGCAGCACGGCCACCCTGTCGACCGACCTGGTGCAGCTTTATTCCGCCCTGGGCGGGGGGTGGGAGACCACGTTCCCCGACTCCGCACCCGCCGGCCCGGCGCCGCGCACGGTCGCGCAGGCGGCTCCGCACGGGCCGGCCTGAGGGGATTTCGGAGGGAACTTCGTTTCGAAACCTGCTTTTCCGGACGACTCCGGCCGGCTTCAGGCTTGGCGGACGGCGGGCGGCGGCGTATAAGCCGCCCGTTTCGCGGCGGGTCCCTGTCGGGCGACGATCTCGTCCCGGGGGCAATATTCAAGGACGCGCACCATGATCACACTGCCCCCCGATTACCACCCCTCGGAAGACGAGGAGTTCATGAACCCGCTTCAGGTGGAATATTTCCGCCAGAAGCTCCTGAAATGGCGTGCCGACCTTCTGAAGGAAGCGGACGAGACCCTGGCCAGCCTTTCGGAAGGCGGGATCCACGAGGCCGACATCACCGACCGCGCCAGTGTCGAGACCGATCGCGCGCTGGAACTGCGCACCCGCGACCGGGCCCGCAAGCTGATCTCCAAGATCAACCAGGCCCTGCTGCGAATCGAGAACGGATCGTACGGATTCTGCGAGGAAACCGGCGAGCCGATCGGCCTGAAGCGCCTGGAAGCCCGCCCGATCGCGACCCTGTCGATCGAGGCGCAGGAGCGGCACGAGCGCATGGAAAAGATCCACCGCGACGATTGACCGCACTCCGGCGGGGGCATGACCGGCCATGAAACGGCCCGGTCATGTTTTCTCGCCAAGGGGGGTTGCAACGCCCCCCGGGAGGCGGTAGGAACCGCCCACCCCGTTGCTGCTGTAGCTCAGTGGTAGAGCACTCCCTTGGTAAGGGAGAGGTCGACAGTTCAATCCTGTCCAGCAGCACCATGATTTCCCGAGAGAACAGCCGATATTACGATCTGACAGCCCTCAGAAACGAGGTGCGCCATGTCAGGTCAAGGCGAACTGAATCGCCGAAAGTCGTGCAAAATCCGTACAGGGTTTTTCCTTGTACCCCTCCCCATCCGTGCGATTCCGCTCACGTCTTCTCCTCCACACGAACCCAGGTAGGCTGTGCGGAAAAGACGGGGATGAGCTTCCAAGGTTGGATTACGAGGCTCCTGAAACCTGAACCCGCATGGCGGTCGCGACCGGCCAGAATCAGGGAAATGTCGTACAGCCGGGAGGGACCGGCACCATGACGAGGGGTGGAGCAGTTGGCTCTCGTCCAGCAGTCGTGCCGCGCCACGCATCAAATGCCTGGTGTGCCATAGACATTCCCCTTCTGCTGGGCCGCCCCCTGCATGGAGTTCGTAAGCTGCGCCACTCCAGACAAACACCGCAATGCGGTATCTCCACTGGATTCAAATGCCGCGCTGCGGTATTGATGGCGCCATGTATTCGGTCATCGAAACCCCAATCTTCACGAAGAGCGCCGACGCTCTGCTGACCATTGAAGAACGGGCTGAACTAATCCGGGTATTGGCTGCGAACCCGCGGAGTGGCGATCTGATCCCGGGCCTTGGCGGCATCCGAAAAATGCGTTTCGGCGCATCAGGGCGCGGCAAACGAGGCGGCTATAGGGTCATCTGGTATGTTGGCAGCGAGCGCATCCCGGTCCTCGCGCTTCTGATCTACGGCAAGAACGATCAGGTTGATCTGACCCCGGACCAGAAGAAGGCCCTCGCCGCGATGGCCGAACGGTTGAAGCGGATGGACAAGGAAAGGACATGACCATGCCGAACATTGCTGATGAACTTGTGGCCTCCATGGCCCAGGCCGTAGAGATCATGGAGGGGCGTATGAAGCCGGGGCGAGTGTGGACGCCGCCGGCGACCGTGGACGTGCGCCAGATCCGCGCGAAGACCGGCCTGACGCGGGAGGCGTTCGCCAACCATTACGGATTCAGCCGCAACGCGGTGCGGGATTGGGAGCAGGGCGTGAGACGGCCGGAGAAGGCCGCCAGGACGCTCCTGCTGGTGATCGACCGTGAGCCCCAGGCCGTGGAGCGGGTGCTGGCCCAGGCATGAATTCGGGCTGTCAGGCAGGCCGGCAGGAGTGGCGCAGATGGCGAGAATGACGTTGAAGGAAGCGATGTCCCGCCGGTCCACAATTGATTGGGACCGGGTCAGGGCGACCTCTGACGAGGATATGGCCCGTCAGGCGCATGAGGACGGCACAGAGACCCCAGACGGCCTTGAAGCGGCCTATTCCCCTATCCTCCCTGGAACCGTTCGCAGCTCCCATAGAGCGCAACGACAGACGAATCCCACGCCATGACCCGAACACGCGTCAGGAACTCCCGGACGATCCTGTGCAGCTTCGCCGCCTGCGGTCATCTGGCCAGACCGTAGCGTCGCTCCTGTTCCGTCATGACCGATATGCAGACGGCCGGCATCGGGATATCGGCAAGCCGTTCGTGCCCGTGGTGAACAGTTTTGCGATACCCGACATTACGCCCGCCGATAGATACCACGATATGTATCGTCAGCATGTATCGTCAGCACACGATGTCGACGTCGCGGAACCCGCACCGCGCCGGGCGGCGGCCGGGGAGTGCGCGGCGCCTCAGCAGAACAAAGGATGCCTCACACCACCGACGCCCCCGCCCGCCGCGCCGACAGCCGGCCGTGCAGCAGCACCAGGGCCGCCAGCCATGCCGCGTCCAGCAGGAAGGGCACGTACAGCCGGCCGACCCAGACGATATCCAGCCCGATCGCCAGCAGGAAGGCGATGGCCAGCCAGTTGCTGGCCGGGGCCCCCGGCAGCGCTGCCACCTGCCCGCGCGCGCCGTCGGCGCTCTGCCGGTAGGCCAGGTGCGCCACCATGATCGAGGCCCAGACGAAGATCAGCAGGAACGCGACGCCCTGGATCGCGTAGCCGAACAGCTGGTCGGGCAGGAAATAATTCAGCACCACGCCCGCCAGCACGGTGGCGAACGACGCCGCGAAGGCCATCGCGGGCACGCCCGAGGCCGAGCGCTCGCGCAGCCGCGCCGAGGCCATGCCGCTTTCGGCCAGCGACGCCAGCGTGCGGCTGGTGGCATACAGGCCGGCATTGCACGATGACAGCGCCGCCAGCGCCATGACGGCGTTGATCGCCTCGCCCGCCATCGGCAGCCCCATATGCTGGAAGGCCAGCACGAACGGGCTGTGCGTCGCGTCGGCCTCGCCCCACGGCACGATCGCCATGATCACGGCCAGGCTGCCGACATAGAAGACGATGATGCGCCCGACGATGCCGTTGATCACGCGCGGCAGCACCCGGACGGCATCGTCGGTCTCGGCCGCCGTCAGGGCGATGATCTCGGTGCCGCCGAAGGCGAACAGCGCCATCGGCAGGATGGCGGCGAAGCCCGTCATCCCGTGCGGCAGCAGCACCCCGGCCTGCCACAGATGGCCGAAGGACGCATGCGGCCCCGCCGGCCCGACATGGCCCAGGATCGTGACCAGCCCGCAGCCGATCAGCGCCAGGATGGCCCAGATCTTGATGATGGCCAGCCAGAATTCCATCTCGCCGAACGTGGCCACGGCGCGCGAGCCCACGGCCAGCAGCACGCCCCCCAGCACGGCGGCCACCGCCCATTGCGGCACCTCCGGCATCCAGTGGCGCACGAAGATGCCGGCCGCGGTGATTTCGGAAATGCACACCAGCGTCCAGATCAGCCAGTAGCTCCAGCCGACCAGGAATTCCATCCGCGCGCCCATGTACCGGCCGACGAAGGCGTTCAGCGTCCGCCCCCCGGGGTCGGACAGCGCCAGTTCCGCCGCCGCCCGGCCGATCAGGAACACGACGATTCCGCACAGCACATAGGCCAGCAGCACGGACGTTCCCGCCTGCTGGATCGCCCCGCCGGAGCCCAGGAACAACCCGGCCCCGACCGACCCGCCCAATGCCATGAACAGAATATGGCGCTGCTTCAGACCCAAGAACCATCCCCCCGAAACCGACAGGGGCGGCGCCATACCGCGCCGCCCGGGCCATCACCATAGACACGGCCCCTGCCGGCGCAAAGCCGGATCGCCGGGAGAACGATCCGGACGGTCCGCCCCGTTACTTGGTCGTGTAGCCGCCGTTGATCAGGATGGTCTGGCCGGTGATCCACCAGCCTTCCGACACCAGGAAGCGGATGAAGGGCGCCACGTCCCCAATCTCCGTCAGGCCCGTGGGACTGAAGGCCGACAGCGCCGCCGCCTGCTTGTGATAGGCCACGGCTTCCGGCGCTTCCTGCCCGTAGAAGAACGGCGTATCCATCGGGCCCGGCCCGACCGCGTTGACCGAAATCCCCCGCTCGCCGAATTCCTTCGACGCCGCGCGGGTGTAATGCTCGACCGGCGCCTTGGCCCCCGCATAGGTCGAATAGAACGGCGTGTAGGCCCCCAGCAGCGACGTCACCAGCGTGACCAGCTTGCCGCCGTCCTTCAGATGGATCCCGGCCTCCTTGATGAAGAAATAGGCCGCCTTGGAATTGATCGCCGCCATCGCGTCGAATTCGGCTTCCGTGGTGTCGATGATCGGCTTCTTCAGCACCTTGCCCACGGTGTTGATCGCGATATCCGGCCGGCCGATCGCCCCCACCGTGTCCGCGAACAGCGCGGCGCAGGCCCCGGCGCTGGTCAGGTCGGCCTGGAAGGCCACCGCCTCGGCCCCCGCCGCGCGGATGTCGGCCAGGGTCTGCTCGGCCTCGGGCCGCGAGGAATTGCTGTTGTAATGGATCGCGATCGCCTTCGCCCCGGCCGCCGCCAGGTCGCGCGCGATCAGTCCGCCCAGATTCTTCGCCCCGCCGGCAATCAGGACCGTCTTTCCGCTGATGCTGTGATCGGCCATCTCGATGGCTCCTTCCCGTCCCTCCCCCGCCGGATGCGGGAGATCATGCGAATTACGATATCATTCCGGAAACGCGGATAAATTTGCGTTTCCGGACAACACATGTCGTAGAATCCGAACAAATCACCCCTGCCGAGAGGGTTCCGAGGAAAACGATGGACCGCATCGACCTGTTCCGCATCTTCGCCCGCGTGGTGGAGAGCGCCAGCTTCACCCGGGCCGCCGCCACGCTGGACCTGCCGCGCTCCACGGTCTCGACCGCGATCCAGGAACTGGAGGCCCGGCTGGGCACCCGCCTGCTGGCCCGCACCACCCGCCGCGTCGCCCTCACGCCGGATGGCGCGGCCTTCTACGAACAATGCGTCCGCCTGGTCGCGGACATCGAGGAAGCGGAGGGCCAGTTCCGCCGCGACCCCGCCGGGCCGCGCGGCGTGCTGCGGGTGGACATGCCCGGCCGCATCGGCCGGCTGGTCGTGGCACCGGCCCTGCCGGATTTCCTGACCCGCCACCCCGGCATCACCATCGAACTGGGCGTGACCGACCGCGCCGTGAACCTGATCGAGGACGGCACCGATTGCGCGCTGCGCGTCGGCCCGGTGCACGATTCCGCACTGATCGCCCGGCGGATGGGCGAATTCCGCCTGCTCAACGTCGCCAGCCCGGCCTATCTGGCCCATCACGGCACCCCCCGCCACCCCGACGACCTGGCCGCCCACCAGGCCGTGCGCTACGCCTCACCGGCCAGCGGGCGGGTCGAGCCTTGGGAATGGGTGCAGGACGGCACCCTGCGCACCCTCACTTTGCCCGGCCGCGTCACCGTCAACAGCGCCGAGGCCCTGATCGCCTGCTGCCTGGCCGGGCTGGGCATGATCCAGGTGCCGGCCTTCGACGTGCAGGACCATCTGCGCTCCGGCGCGCTGGTCGACCTGCTGGCGGACTGGCGTGCCGAGCCGCTGCCGCTGACGCTGCTGCACCCCCACCGCCGCCATGCCGCGCGCCGGGTGCGCGTGTTCGCCGACTGGCTGGCGGAGCTGATGGCGCCGCTGCTGCGCGCGTGAATTTTCAGGGTAAGATGGCGGCCGGTAAGCATTTTCCTGTTCTTTTTTGAAAAAAAGAACCAAAAAACTTCTGGACCTTTTCAGCAGAACCCTGCCAGCGCGTGCGGAGGCCAATGAGACAAAAGTCTTTTTGCTTCTTTTTCTTCAGAAAAAGAAGAAACCTCCACCCTGTCCTCCCCCTCCTCGCCCTGAACGGCTGCGCGCTGCGCGGCGCGCCCTCCTTCCCCATCGTCGGCGCCTATTTCCCGGCCTGGATGCTGTGCGCGCTCGTCGGCATCGCGGTGGCGGTGGGGCTGCGCGTGGTGTTCCTGCTGGCCGGGATCGACGCGCTGCTCAGCTTTCGCCTGTTCACCTATGTCGCCCTGGGCACGCTGGCCGCGCTCGCCCTGTGGGCGCTGGCGTTCGGGCCCTGAGCGTGGAGCGGGTGCGCATGGGCGGCAGGCGCCGCATCGGCATCGCGATCGCCCTGGCCTGCGTCGGCGCGGCCATCGTGGCCGGCCTGATCGTGGCCCGGTGGGACGATGCCTATCCCTCGACCGACAGCGCGGCCATCGATGCCGAACTGGTGCATGTCGCCTCGGTCGTCGGCGGCCGGCTGACGGAGTTGCCGGTGCGCGAGAACCAGCATGTCCGCAAGGGCGACCTGCTCTACCGGATCGACCCGGAGCCCTATGCGCTGACGGTGCGGCAGGCCGAGGCCAACCTGGCGCTGGCGAACGCGGAACTGGCCAACCAGCGCCGCCTGCTGGCCGTGCGCACCGCGCAGGCCGCCACCGCCCGCGACCAGGTGACGCGCGCGCAGACCAACCGCGACCTGGCCGAGCGGACCGTCACGCGGCTGGAGCCGCTGGCCAATCGCGCCTACGTCCCGTGGCAGCAATACGACCAGGCGCGGGTGGCACGGAACGATGCCGAGATCTCGCTGGGCCAGGCCCGCCAGCAATCGGCGGCGGCCGAGATCGCGATCGGCGACCTGGCCAGCGCGATGGCCACCCAGGCCGCCAGCCAGGCGGCGCTGGACCGCGCGCGCTACGAACTGCGCCAGACGGCGGTGACGGCGCCCGCCGACGGGTTCGTCACCAGCCTGCGGGTGAAGGCGGGCGAGGTGCTGGCGCCCTCGCAGGTGCTGTTCACCCTGATTGCGGACGATGCGTGGTACGCGGTCGCCAACCTGCGCGAGATCACGCTGTCCGTGGTCCATCCCGGCGATTGCGCCACGGTCTATTCCATGATCGACCGCCGCACCCCGATCCAGGGCCGGGTAGAGAGCATCGGCTGGGGCGTGCTGTCGGCGGATTCCGCCGGGCCGGCGCGCGCCCTGCCGCTGGTGCCGCGCCAGATGGACTGGGTGCATGTGGCCCAGCGCTTTCCGGTGCGGGTCCATCTGCAAGGCGCCGCCCCCGCCCTGCTGCGCATGGGTGCCACCGCAACGGTCGAGATCCGGCATGGCGCCGCCTGTCCCTGACCCCGGCATGGCCGACGCCCCCCTGACCCCGGCGCGGCTGTGGCGGCTGGTGCGCGACCCCGCGCCCGGCCGGCTGGGCCATGCGCTGCGCATGGCGGCGGGCTGCACGGCGACGGTACTGGTGGGCGAGATCTGGCAGGTGCCGGACGTGGCGGTGCCGGCGCTGGTCACGCTGGCCCTGTGGCAGAAGGACCGGATGACCAACGCGGTCGCCGGCGTCGCGGTCAATGTGCTGATCGTCGTCCTGCTGGTGCTGATCTACGGGCTGGTCGCGCTGACGCTGGACCACCCGATGGCGCTGGTGATCGTCATCACCCTGCTGTCGTTCGGCTTCTTCTTCCTCGGCTCGGCCAGCAAGCTGCGGCCGGTGGCCTATATGCTGGGGCTGATCGTGGTCTACGGGCTGGTGGCCATCGACCAGGTGTCGGTGGGCGAGATCGTCACCCGCGCCCTGCTCTATACCGACCTGTTCCTGGCGGTGCCCGGCGCGGTGATGGTCGTGCTGGGCCTGCTGATCTGCCCCTCGCCCTGCCGGGTGCTGACCGACGATATCGCCGCCCGCCTGCGCGCCGCCGCGGCCCTGCTGCGCGGTGCCGACGCCGAAACCCGCGCCCAGGCAACCCGCCTGCTGCGCGAAGGCACCACGGGCATGACAAAGGCCCTGCGCATGGCCGGGCTGGAAAGAATGTGGCGGCCGGCCGACCTGGCCTGCCTGCGCCAGGCGGCGGAATGCGCCGTCGCCGTGCTGGCGCTTGCGGAGTCCGAGGCCGCGCGCGACCCCGCCGCCCCGCCCCCGCAGGCGCTGGTCGACACGCTGGAGACCATGGCCGCCCTGTTCGCCGCCGGCGACTACCCGACCGCCATCGCCGCCCCCGCCACGCCCCCCGGCCGACCGGCCTGCACGGCCATGGCGGCCCTGCTGGCGGTCTTCACGACCCCCGACCCGACGCCGCAGGACGCACCCGCGAAAGGCAAAAGCGGCTTCCTCGCCCCCGATGCCTTCACCAATCCCGCGCATGTCCGCTTCGCGGTCAAGGGCACCGCCGCGGTCATGACCAGCTACCTGCTGTTCCGGATGATCGACTGGCCGGGCATCCATACCTGCATCATCACCTGCTTCATCGTCGCCCTGCCGACGATGGGCGAGATGATCGCCAAGCTGACGCTGCGGATCGGCGGCGCGCTGATCGGCGGCGCCATCGGTATTGCCGCCATTGTCTTCGTCCAGCCGCATCTCCAGGACATTACCGGCTTCCTGGTGCTGGTCTTCGCGGTCTCGCTGCTGGCGGCGTGGGTCAAGACCGGCGACGAGCGCATCGCCTATGCCGGGCTCCAGATCGGGCTGGCCTTCTACCTGACCGACCTCAAGGGCTACGGACCGACCAGCGACATGGCGACGGCCCGCGACCGGATCGTGGGGATCATGCTGGGCAACGCCATCACCTACGCCATGTTCACCAGCTTCTGGCCCACCAGCGCCTATGACGGCATCGCCCAGCGCCTGCGCGCGGTCGCGGCATTGCTGCGCCGCCAGCGCGCGGCCACCACGCCGCAGCAGCAGGCGGCCTGCGTGGCGGCCCTGCAATCCGCCGTCTCGCAGGGCGAGCGGCAGGTGGAATATGCCCTGGCCGAGCCGATCCACCTGCGCGCGGAGATGGACCGGATCGCGATCTTCCGGACCGGCTTCGCCGATGCCGGCCGGCTGGGGGCCGACATGCTGGATGGTACCGCCACCGATGCCGGCGCGCGCATCGCGGCGCTGGAGGCCCACGCATCATGACCGGCCGTTTCCCGATCGCCGCCGCAACCCTGCTGCTGGCGGGCTGCGCGACCGCCGAATTGGCCACCGCCCCGCCGCGCCCCGACCGGCCATGGACCCCCGACGTGACGGCGGAAGGCGCCATCGTGCCGCCGGGCCACGGCAAGCGCGGCCTGACCCTGCCGCCCGGATACAGCCTGCCCGCCGACCCCGACGTGGTCACGCACGGCGCCTCACCCGCCCTGCCGGCGCGGACGGCCCAGCCCTACACGCTGGCCGACCTGATCGACATCGCCCAGTCCGCCAATCCCCAGACCCGCCGCGCCTGGAATACCGCGCGCGACGCCGCACTGGCGGTCGGCATCACCCGCAGCACCTACCTGCCGCACCTGACGGCCACCGTGGTCGGCGGCTGGTCCCACAGCCACGGCCAGACGACCGATGCGTCGCTGGAGGCCGGCGGCTACGGCACGCTGCCGCTGGGCAACGGCGCCGGCAGCCGCAATTCCGGCGCCGGCGAGGTGCAGACGCTGGGGCTGGAATGGCTGCTGTTCGATTTCGGCCGGCGCGAGGCCACGGTCGAGGCCGCGCGACAGGCCCAGATCGCCACCAACGTGCTGTTCACGGCGGCGCATCAGAAAGTCATCTACGCCGTCACCACCGCCTTCTACACCCACGCCGCCGCCACCGCGCGCGTGCGGCTGCTGCATACCGCGCTGGACAATGCACATCATGTCCAGGCGGCCGCCGAGGCCCGGCTGCGGCAGGGCCAGGGCACGATCCTGGACGTCACCCAGGCCCGGCAGGCCACGGCCCAAGTCGCCCTGCGGCTGGTCCAGGCCGAAGGCGAGGACGAGAACACCTACCTGACCCTGCTGGCCGCCACCGGCGTTTCCGCCGAAACCCGGATCGGGCTGGAAGACGTCTCCGGCCGCCCCCTGACGCAGGACGATGCCAGGCTGAGCGAGGAGATGGTCAGGCGCGCCGTGGCCCGGCGGCCCGACGTGCTGGCGGCCTATGCGGCGGCGCGGGCGGCGCACAGCCGCGTCAGCGCGGCGCGCGACGCGTTCCTGCCCAGCATCTTCATGACCGGCAACGTCTCCTACGCCACCGGGCGCATGAACCTGACCTCGGTGCCCGGCGTCGGCAGCGATTCCGCGCCCACGCTCAACCTGTCGGCCAACCGGTTCAGCAGCCTGGTGCTGGGCGGCATCAGCGTGCCGATCTTCGATGGCGGGTTGCGCGCGGCGGTGGTCAAGCAGGCGCAGGACCAGTCGGACAGCGCCGAGGCCACCCTGCGCCAGACGGTCAACGATTCGATCCAGCAGGTCGTGGCGGCGGAAAACGCCCTGCGCACCGGCCTGCACGCCTATGCCGCCGCCACGGCACTGCGCACGGCCTCGCAGACCAGCTTCGATGCCGCGCTGGCCGCCTATCGCAGCGGCGCGGGCTCGATCACCCAGGCGCAACTGGCGCAGAATGGCTTGCTGGACGCCGATATCGGCCGCTCCGACGCCTATTACGCCACCCTGATCGCCGCCGCCGGGCTCGCATTCGGCACCGGCGCATTGGGAGGGGCCTGACCGGAACAGGGTTTCGACCGGCAGGCTACGGCCCGCATATCGCGATTTTCGCCGCACCCCATCGCCGGCCGCGCCGAAACACACCCTGCGCAAACCACCCCGAGAATCAATGATTATCTTGTTGATTTGTATCGTTTTTTTATGAAAATTTTATGGCACTCAGTGCCATTTTTCACAAGGATGTGACCGCACGACCGATTGCCGGGTGCCCTGCGCTCTATATAACGCGGAATACAGCAACACGGACCAGCCCGGTCCTGTTTGATGTCCGGCTCCGTTTCCGGCCGCCCGCCGGATGGCGCCGTTGCAGTCCAAGGAGTGTCCGCATGTCTGTCAACGAACAGCCGCCCTTCAAGGCACGCTACGAGAATTATATTGGTGGAGAGTGGGTGGCCCCGGTCAAGGGCACCTACATGTCCAACATCACGCCCGTCGACGGCCGCGTGCTGTGCGAGGTCCCGCAATCCACCGCCGAGGATATCGAACTGGCGCTGGATGCCGCCCACAAGGCGTTCAAGAGCTGGGCCCACACCTCGCCCGCCGAGCGCTCGCTGATCCTGCTCAAGGCCGCCGACCGGATGGAGCAGAATCTCGACCTGCTCGCCCGCGCCGAGACCTGGGACAACGGCAAGCCGATCCGCGAGACGCTGAACGCCGACATCCCGCTGGCGATCGACCATTTCCGCTATTTCGCCGGCTGTATCCGCGCCCAGGAAGGCGCGTTGAGCGAGATCACGGACACCACCATCGCCTATCATTTCCACGAGCCGCTGGGCGTGGTCGGCCAGATCATCCCCTGGAACTTCCCGCTGCTGATGGGCTCGTGGAAGCTGGCGCCCGCGCTGGCCGCCGGCAATTGCGTGGTCATGAAGCCCGCCGAGACCACCCCCGCCAGCATGCTGGTGCTGATGGAACTGATCGGCGACCTGTTCCCGCCCGGCACGCTGAACATCGTCAACGGCCTGGGCCGCGATGTCGGCGCCGCGCTGTCCAACAGCACGCGCATCGCCAAGATCGCCTTCACCGGCTCGACGCCCACGGGCAAGATGATCGCCCATGCGGCGGCCGAGCACCTGATCCCGGCGACGCTGGAGCTGGGCGGCAAGTCGCCCAACATCTTCTTCGCCGACGTCATGGATCATGACGACGATTATCTGGACAAGGCGATCGAGGGCTTTGCCCTGTTCGCGCTGAACCAGGGCCAGATCTGCTCCTGCCCCAGCCGCGCGCTGGTGCACGAATCGATCTACGAGCGCTTCATCGAGCGCGCGCTGCCCCGCGTGAAGGCCATCAAACAGGGCAACCCGCTGGACCCCACCACCATGATGGGCGCCCAGAACTCGCTGATGCAGCAGAAGAAGATCCTGGACTATATCGACATCGGCAAGAAAGAGGGCGCCGAGCTGCTGACCGGCGGGGGCACGCCCGACCTGGGCGCGGTGCTGAAGGAAGGGTTCTACGTCCAGCCCACCGTCTTCAAGGGCAACAACAAGATGCGGATCTTCCAGGAGGAGATCTTCGGCCCGGTGCTGGCGGTCACGACCTTCCGCACCGAGGAAGAGGCCCTGGCCATCGCCAACGACACCGAATTCGGCCTCGGTTCGGGCGTATGGTCCCGCAACGCGAATACCTGCTACCGCATGGGACGCGGCATGGAAGCTGGACGTGTGTGGATCAACTGCTATCACGTCTACCCGGCTCACGCCGCCTTCGGCGGCTACAAGAAGTCGGGGATCGGTCGTGAGACGCACAAGATGGTGCTCGAACATTACCAGCAGACCAAGAATCTCCTGGTCAGCTACAGCGAGAAGAAGCTCGGCTTCTTCTGAGACCGCCGCGGGGGCGCTCCACAGGGCGCCCCCACCCGACCCGGCAGGGCCCCGGCCCGTGCCGGGCCACCCGTGGCAACCCCTTGCAGATGGACCCTGAAGACGCGATGGCGACAAAACCGGAAATTCTGATCGTCGGGGGTGGTGTCGCGGGACTGGCGCTGGCCACCCGGCTGGGCGATACGCTGGGCCGTCAGGGGCTGGCGCGCATCACGCTGATCGACAAGAGCTTCTCGCATGTCTGGAAGCCGATGCTGCATTGCTTCGCGGCCGGCACGGCGCAGAACGAGAACGACCGCATCAGCTTCATGGCGCAGGCCAGCAGCCGCCATTTCGAATTCTGGCCCGGCGAGATCGTGGCGCTGGACCGCGCGAACAAGCGCGCCATCCTCGGCCCGTTCCGCGCGGCCGACGGCGAGGTGGTGCTGGAAAGCCGCACGGTCGAATATGCGGCCCTCGTGCTGGCCATCGGCAGCCGCGCCAATGATTTCGGCACGCCGGGCGTGGCGGACCATTGCCTGTTCATCGACAATCTGGTCGAAGCCAACGGCTTCAACGAAAAATTCCGCATGGAGCTTCTGCGCGCCTATGCGGCCGACAAGCCGCTGGACATCGCCATCGTCGGCGGCGGCGCGACCGGCACCCAGCTTGCCGCCGAACTGCACAAGGCGCTGGACCTGGTCGCCCTGCATTCCTTCGGCGCGGCGCCCCCGAAGCTCAAGATCACGCTGCTGGAAGCCGGCCCCCGCGTGCTGCCCGCCTTCCCCGAAGCGGTCTCCACCGCCGCGCAGCGCCAGCTTGAAAGCATCGGCGTTTCGGTCCGCACCTCGGCCATGGTCTCCGGCGCCGACGCCGACGGGCTGAGCCTGAAGGACGGCACGCGCATCCCCGCCACCCTGCGCGTCTGGGCCGCCGGGGTAAAGGCGCCGGACGTCACGTCCGCGTTCGACGGGCTGTCGCTCAGCCGCTCGGGCCAGATCCTGGTCCACCCCAACCTGCAATCGCAGGATGACGAGCGGATCTTCGCCATGGGCGACTGCTCGTTCATCTCCTCCGACCCGCTGCCGCCCACGGCGCAGGTCGCCCGCCAGCAGGCCCATCACCTGGCCCGCCACCTGCCGGCCTGGCTGCGCAACGAAACCCCGATCCCCACCTGCGTCTTCCGCAACAAGGGCGCCATCGTGGCACTGGGCAATTACAATGGCTGGGGCACCCTGCCCGGCGGCACCGTCTTCGGCGGCGGCTTCCTCAACGGCCTCAGCGCACGGCTGGGCCACCTGATGCTCTATCGCCAGCATCAGGTGGAGCTGTACGGCCTGTTCCGCGGCCTGATGTCCATCCTGGCCGACCGGATCGATGCGATCGTAAGGCCGTCTGTGCGTCTGGATTAGGCGTTACAAGGGCTTTGCCCTTGACCCACCAAAGGGCGAAGCCCTTTGGAAACCCAGTTATTGGGGTTATGCAGGCGGGGCCAGAAGGCCTGCCTGCAAGGCCAGCACATTGTGCAGGATCGGCACCAGGGCGGGGCGCCCCTTCAGCCTGATCCATTCGTCCAGCGCGGTGCGGAACGCCGCGATCCCCGACCGCGCGGCCACGCGGGCGGCCAGCGCCCGGTCGGGCGAAGCCGGCAGCCGGCTGGCCAGCGCGGCCGCCAGCGCATCCTCCCACCCCGCATATTTCCGCAGGCTGACCGACAGCAGCGCCGGCGTGCGCTCGATCAGACAGGCGAAGGCATAGGCCTCGGCACGGTTCTTCGCCATCTGCGGCACCACGGCCTCCAGCGCCGTGCGGATCATGTCCTGCGGGGTGAAATCGGCCGGGCAGGATGCGACGCTAGCGGTCAGCACGTCGGTCATGTTCTGCGCCCAGGCGGTCACGATATCGGCCTTGGTCGGAAAATACCGGAACAGGGTGCGGCGCGAAATGCCGGCACTGGCCGCGATCTCGTCGACCGTGGTGCTGTCGAACCCCTGGGTCGCCAGCAGGCGCATCGCCCCCTCGATCAGCGCGGCACGGGTCTCGCTCCGCCGGGCCTCGCGCCGGGACGGCGCGGAAACGGAAGCTACGACACGCAGGGAAGAGACCGGGGGCCGGGGCACGGGCAAGACAGGATCGCTCTCGAACAGAAGAACCCGGCGAACCGACCGGATCGGGATCGGCACGCGGGAACCGGGAAACCAGCAGAGTACCGGCACGCAACCGACCCTCATCGGCCGACAATAGTCGCGAATGCCGGAAGCCTCCACCCTCGCGCAAGCACCCCAGCCTTCGCGTCGCCGACAGGGCAGCCCCCCGGCCCCACGCGACGCAGGCGGGCCGGAAAGCAGCGCCCGCCACCCCGCCCTGCCATCGCCACGCCGCACGCAGACCTGAATTTCCCTTTTCAAATCAACGATGTTTGCGCAAAACCCCCTTCCCTGCTTGCACCGCGCCTGACCCCCGGACGATAATGGGCCGAAAGAAACAGCAGAGAGAGAAAACCGCATGCCGGGATATCCGATCCCCACCCATCTGAGCGCATCGTCCTTCCGGGCCATCAAGGGCGTGATTTTCGACATGGACGGCCTACTGCTGGACAGCGAGACGCTGGCGATGGACGCGCTGGCCGAAGCCGGGACCGAACTGGGCTATGACGTGCCGCTGGCCTTCTGTCGCGGCATGATCGGCATGCCGGCCGACACCTGCCGCCAGATGGTGCACGACACGTACGGCACCGATTTCCCGCTGGAACGGTTCTTCGCGTTGCAGGAAGTGCATCTGCGCCGCTATGTCGACAGCGACCGGCTGGTGCTGAAAAAGGGCGTCGTCCCGCTGCTGGACCTGCTGGACCGGCTGGGCCTGCCGCGCGCCATCGCCACCTCGTCGAGCCGCTACCGCACCGACCATCATCTGGAACTGGTCGGCCTGCTGCCCCGCTTCGACGCCATCGTCACCCGCGACGACGTCACCCGCGGCAAGCCCTATCCCGAACCCTACCTGACGGCCGCAGAAAAGATCGGAATCGCCCCCGAATCCTGCCTGGCGCTGGAAGATTCCCACAACGGCGCCCGCGCCGCTCACGCCGCCGGCATCCCCGTGATCGTCATCCCCGACCTTCTGGCCCCCACCGAAGACGTCCGCGAAAAAGCCCTGGCCATCGTCGACGACCTGGACCACGTCCGCCACTGGCTGGAACAGGCCCACGCCTGAACGGCGTTCGGGACTGCACGCCGGGGAATATCGGCGTGCAGTCCGGACATGTTCCCAAAATCCGCGATCTTCGTCAGTGGCTGGCGTGCGCGGGAGAATCGTCCGACCACATGTCACGATGGATCTTCCATTCCCCGCCCTGTCTGAGCAGGACGATGGTCTGCCTGCCGCGCTCGGCAACGCGGCCCTTGCCATCGAGTACTTCCAGTTCGGAGATGCTGGTCGCGCCGTCGCCATCACCATAGATCTCGTAATGGCTGAACCTGGCGCCTCCGACGAGAGCCGGTTGCAGGGTCTTTTCGAAATACGCGAGGATTGCGGGCCGCCCGGAAATCGCCTCTTCGTTGGGCGGCAGCAATTTGGCGTCATCGGTGTAGAGAAGCGAGATCGCCTTGAGGTCCCCCCTGGCGAGGTCCGCGGCAAACCGTTCGGTCACGGCCTTCACCGCAGCCTCATCGGACGAATATACGCTGGTTGCAAAGGCTGGAGCACATTGCAGTGCAACAGCGATTGAGGCGCCCACGAGATAAGAGACCGGCTTTGTCTTTGTCATGGCTGTTCCATCGATAAGCGTTTGTCGGGGAAAGAGTAGTCTTCTGGCTTCAGAGTTGTGAGCAGCCGCCATCGACGACCAGTTCCGTCCCGACGACGTATCGGGACTCGTCGCTCGCAAGGTAGAGGACTGCGGCAGCGATTTCCTCCGCCTGGCCCATTCGCGCCACGGGTACGGTCGAGACGAATTGCGCCTTGAAGGCTTCCACCTCGGCCTCGGACAGGCCGAGCTTGTCCAGTAGTGGGGTTTCGATGCCTCCGGGGGCAATCGCGTTGACGCGGATCTTGCGGTCGAGCAGTTCGTAGGACCAGCTTCGCGCGAGCGAGCGGACCGCGGCCTTGGCGGCGGCGACCAGCGACAGGCCATGCTTGCCGGTCTGATCGATGAACGACGTCGTCAGGACGACGGATGCACCTTCCCGGAGCACGGGCAATGCGGCCTGCATCGTGAATACGACGCCTTTGACGCTGACATCCATGATGTCGTCGTACTGGCGCGCGTCAATCGACTGCAGCGGCGTCGGAATGACGTAACCGGCATTCGCAAAAAGGATGTCGAGTCCGCCAAACGCCTGCTGGACGCGGGTCGTCGCCTCCTGCATCGCCTCGGCAGATCGAACGTCGGCAGCAAGGACAAGAGCCTCGGCGCCGAGTTCCGCCTGCACACCGGCGAAGCGGGATTCGTCGCGGCCGATGACGGCAACGCGGGCACCTTCCTTGATGAACCGCTTTGCGGTGGCAAGGCCGATGCCACTTGTGCCGCCCGTGATGAGCGCTGTTTTTCCTGAAAGTCGCATACCGGATTCCTCACATACGGAGTGGGACAGGCGGCCGCCGGCGCGCCCATCGTTCCGGCAGATCCTAGCGACACGATCGATGTCTTAAAGGACATATTTCCCTCGAATTTAGCCATTCGTGGCCGACGGAAGATGGCGGCGTAAAACGAGGGAATTTGGTCCTTTTGGAAAAAGGGCGTCCGGAACTAAGTGTCGAGGCCATCCGGCAACCAGCCCGCTTCGCGGGATAGGATAGGAGACCGATATGTCTGGATTTTTCGATGAAATGACCCGGGAAGAACTGAGCAGGGACGGTCGCTTGCGGCGGCAGGCTATGCTCATGGGCGGCGCGGCACTGGCTGCGACCGCCGCGGGTAGCCTTCTTCCGGGCGGAGCGCGTGCGGCTGCGGTCGGTGGAACCGGAAAGCCAATCGACTTTCTGTTCGCGATATATCCGAACGGGACACTTCTCGATTTCGCCGGTCCCAATGAAATCCTTTCGCGCATCCCCAACACCAGGGTTCGGTTCGCCAGCCCCGCCGGCGGCCCTGTCACGCTGGAGAAAGGCATCGTCTTCGGTCCCACCGAGAAGCTTGCCGACGTGACGAAGGTGGACGTCATCTGCGTTCCTGGTGCCCTTGACCTTTCGGCGATGATGAAGCCCGAGACGCTGGAGCACGTCCGGCGATTGTCCGAGGCCGCGCAATACGTCACGTCGGTCTGCACGGGCTCGATCATCCTTGCGGCTTCGGGCGTGCTGAAAGGGAAGCGCAGCGCCTGTCATTGGGCATTCCTGAACGTGCTCAAGGAATACGGCGCGATCCCTGACGCCGCCCGCGTCGTGAAGGATGGCCGATTCATGAGCGGCGGCGGCGTCACCGCCGGCATCGATTTCGGCATGGCGATCGCAGCGGAACTTCGTGGTGCCGAAGCCGCGCAACAGGTGCAACTGCTCGTCCAGTATGACCCGCAGCCGCCGTTCCATGCCGGAAACCCGGCCGATGCCCCGTCGAAAGTTCGCGATGCGGTCTACAAGATGCTGCCCGGATCGAAAGACGGCCTGATGCGTCCGATTCTCTAGAATGGGACCGGGCATATTGCCCGCAATATCTGTGTCGCCTGCCACCCCTCGGCAAAGTCGAGGGGTGGACGCTATCCGCTAGACGGCATTTTCCTGGCGCCCGGCCCGCCGAACGGCTTGCGGCGGCTGGCCATGCAGCTTGACGAACGCCCGGCGCATCCGTTCCGGGTCGGTAAAGCCGACGGCCCTTGCGATCTGCTCGATCGGTTCGGACCCGCTCTGTAGGCGAATGCCTGCCGCCTCGACACGCAAACGCTCCACTGCCCTGGCCGGCGTTTCGCCGGTCTGGCGCCGGAAAGCGCGTCCGAATTGACGGACGCTCAGCCTGGCCGCTTCCGCCAGCCTTTCGATCGGCAGAGGCTCGACCAGATGATCGCGCGCGAACGCGAGCGCCATGCGGATACGGTCCGATTCCGGCTCCATCTGCGACATGGCCGAAAACTGCGACTGGCCGCCAGAGCGACGATAGGGAACGACGAGTTCACGCGCGACCTCGCGCGCAATTTCGGGTCCGAAATCGGTTTCGATCAGCGCCAGCGCCAGGTCGATACCCGCCGAGATCCCGGCGGACGTCCAGACGTTGTTGTCGGAGACGAAGATGCGATCCATCTCGACCCTGACCAAAGGATAGCGCTGCTGGAGTTCGGGTGCGATCCGCCAGTGGGTCGTCGCGCGGCGGCCGTCGAGAAGCCCGGCCCCGGCGAGCAGGAAGGCACCCGTGCAGACGCTCGCCACACGGGCGGTGCGCGAAGCGAGATCCTTTGCCGCTGCGATGACGCCGGGGTCCTGAAAAGGTTCGATGTCGCCCCCGATAAGAATGACCGTGTCGAACGCCATGTCGCGGAAGGGGTGAGTCTGAACGGGGACGCCAGAGCTTCCGACGACAGCGCCGCCACGCTCGGAAATCACCGCCACGCTATAGGCACCGCCTTCAACGAAATCATTCGCCTCTTCGAACGCGCCCAGCGGCCCCGCAAGATCGAGAATCCGATGGTTCGGGCAAATGAAAAGTCCGATCTGGTGCATTGCCCGAATTTAAGGGAAACCTGAATTTTACGCCATAGATTTCTTCACGGACCGACGCGCACTTCGGGAGGTTTGCACGTCCCGACATCAGGAAAAAGTCGTTCCGCAGCTTCATCCGACCACGTCGCTGGCCCGCGTTCCGGCGTTTGACGAAAGGACCAGAATCCTTATTTCACGTCATAATACGACATATCGGCACTCTGTCCTGTCCCGATTTCCTAACCTCGACGCGACGGGTCCGATCGCGGCGTTCGGGATCGCCGGACACTTGGCGGATCGCGCCTACGCCCATCCGATCCTGCCGCATATTCGGCGGCACGGAAATGACGGTTTCCGGTCTCATATCAGGCATTTATGTCTTTAGCCAAACTTCTCCACAGCGGACATAAGAAATTTAGCATTTCATGGCAGGAGGGAAAGCTGACCCACAAGAACATAGGCAGGCGTTCGGCTGGTACAAAAGCGCATGATCGAAGACATTTTCCGACGTCTAGCAGACGATCACGGCAATGAATACATGATAATCGACAGCACGATTGTCAGTGCGCATCAGCATAGCTGCGGATCAGGCAATCGGATGGTTACGCGGCGGACTGACGACGCAAATTTATGCTATTGTTGATGTCGCAGAGAAAGGCGATTGTCCCGCGTCTGACTGATGCCCCGCCGGAGAGCGGGCATTACTGATGCCAATACTTTGATGGACGAAGCAGATTTCGAAGCCTTTATCGCCGACAAGGCTTATAACACCGATCCGCTTCTCACTAGTCTTTAGCGGTTCAAAGGTATCGCAACGCACTACAACAAGCAGGATTCAACCTTCCTCGTCGCGCTCTAGCTCATAGCCTCAATTAGCGGCATCAAATAATGGCAGGCATAAGAGTCCGTTTGAGAATGGTCATGGATGGACAATTCTGCGGAGCATGAGGCTACCGAGAGCGACATGGATCATTGCCTCCGAGACGTCGATCCTCTGCTCGTAATCCCGAACGAGGCGCTTCCAGCGCATCATCCAACCGAAAGTGCGCTCGACGACCCAGCGCCGGGGCAACACCTTGAAGCCCGGCTCCTTGTCGGAGCGGCGAATGATCTCGAGGACGAAATCCTGATAGGTCGCGGCATCCATAAGACGGGTGCGGTCGTAGGCACCGTCAGCGAACAGATGCTTGAGCCAGGGCCATCGCTTGCGAATGGCCACGACGATTGCTTGAGCACCAGCACTGTCGGAGATATCGGCGGTGGTCAGATTGACCATGAGCAGTCGGCCATCTGTATCGACGGCAATGTGTCGTTTACGACCGACAACCTTCTTGCCAGCATCAAAGCCCCGCTTTTCCGCGGCTGGTGCCTTGATGGACTGGCTATCAACGACGGCGGCCGTCGGGCTCTGCTCGCGCCCTTCGCGTTCACGGTCGAGCATCAGTGCGACGTCGTGGATCGTGCGGAACAGGAGCCGGCGCATGAAGCGGCGGAACCACCAATACACTGTCTGCCAGGGCGGGAAGTCGTTCGGCAGCATACGCCATCCACCGCCTGTTCGTGCCAGATAGCGAAGCGCATCAAGCACATCGCGCAGGTCCGTCGCAGGCTTGCGACCGCGCTTGGCCGCTGACGGCAGAAACGGCTGAATGAACAGCCATTCCTCATCCGTCAGATCGGTCGGGTAGCGCTTTAATCGCTTCTCAAATCCAGCCATCCGGCCACGGCTCGCTCGGGTCCACATCCCCAGCTTGAATCACGCCCAAGCCACCGCATCAACACATTCTCAAACAGGCTCTAAGGAACTCTCGGAAGAAATCAATATAAATTTACGCAAAGCAGATCGTTCAAACGAGTCTCGGAACTGACCACTTGCCAATAGAGAAATCTTGAGTAACATGTTCTTTTAAATTCTCATTCCTGCATTATCGAGAAAATTCAATATGACCAAACACCCAGATTTAGAATTTGTTTTTAAATATAATCCTGAGAAAAAAAGTCATCTCCTAAATGCATATGATGCCGCAACCGCACTTTACGGGATTTCCAGAAGCATTTCAATTATAACACATTACGCAATAAATGGAACAATTATAAAACAGGCTCCAGCAATCCGAAATGCCGAGGTTTTTGTTCAACCTCCAAATGCAGGATCATTTGAATTTATAGTTCCTATCGTACAACTTGCACCAGACCCGTCCACGAAACTTGGGACAATAATATACGGGGTGGGGGCTAGTTATATTTATGATTTAACTAAGTTAATTTTCGCTAGATTGTCCGGCAAATCTGAAAAATCATCATCAGAAACAATACAGAACCTACAAAGAACAAAAAGCAACGAGATTGATGCGGTTTCTGACAGTATAGAGGAAGATATTGTCAGAATACAGCGCCCAATTATAAATAATGTTTGTAATATAAATATATACGGAGGTGGAGATAATATTATAAATCTTGATATTGGTACATATGAATACTCAAGGACAAAAATAATAAGTTCTACTGTTGAGCAGTTTTTTGGGCACGTAACGTCATTTAATAGCAGTTCTGGGAAAGGACGTTTTTGGGTCGAGAATGAAAATAGAACCATTGGGTTCTCAGTTCATAAAGAACGAGAGGCATTATCCAAACACGAGAAGGGTTATCTTTCGTCTAGTCTGGATGCGTGGGTTAGAAGTTTACAAGGGGAGCTTATTTTAGTTGGCTTTCCCTTAAGAAGCAAGCAGGGACTATTGAAGCATATATTTGTAACTCAAATAAATAAAATTGGATGAACTAGATTTGGTTATATACAATGTTTGTATTTTATATAAAAATTGCCTAGCGAGCACCGGTTATCCATCATTGCACGAGTCTAATCAGGATCGAGATTTTTATTAGGCAGTCTAAAAAAGCCATATTTTCTGAAAAAGCTCTAGTTCTCTCTAATTTTATTGTGCCGCAGGATGAAAGGCCACTTTTGGGTCGTGAATGACCTTAATTGAGACTCAGGACTATCGTGAACGTTGACCATGTGAATGGCAGCTTCTCTGGCCAGATATCTAATACCGGACCTTCCGTTCTCCCCGCGAAACCGCCGTCGCACGCACACTTCCCATCCCGGCCATCATCCATAACCGGAACGGACTCGCGCATCTTCACGAACACGCTCTGGCCACCTCACGCAGCACAACCCGCGCGTCACCATCCGTCAGGCGCCGCAGCATGTCCGCGATGGCTGCCACCTGCGTGTCGTGATCCGGCAGTGGCGGGCCGAATACTTCTTCCATTGCCAGGAAGGCTTCGGCCTGGGCGCGGTGGTCGTCCCGGGCGTCGGCGCAGATCTGTCGCAGTGCGTCGGCGCGGGGATCCGTCAGGCCGATTTCCAGGGCTTCCTGCTCGTGCAGGGCGAACCAGCGGATCCAGCAGGCGATCAGCAGCACCGCGCCCGTCACCGGGCGGCCGGCTTCGAGGTTTTCGCGCATCGGCGCGATCACGCGCGCAGCCATCTTGGCCGAGCCGTTGCGGCCGATCCGCTCGACATCGTGCGCAATGCCCGGATTGCGAAAGCGCGTCATCAGCCCGGCGGCATAGGCGTCCAGATCCTCGTCCGACAGGGCGACGCCGGCCGATTGCTCGTAGCGCATGAAATGCGCGGCGATGGCCCCCAGCGCCGGGTCGGTCGCGGCCTCGGCCACCGTCGGCAGGTCCGCCAGCCCCCCGGCATAGGCCAGGATCATGTGCGTGCCGTTGAGCATCTGCAATTTCGCCCGCTCGAACACGCCGACATCGCGCACGAAGCGCGTGCCCGGATGCGCCTCCCACACCGGCCGCTCGCCGTCGAACGACTGGATGATCCACTGGAACCATGGCTCGGCCGAAACCGGGATCGTATCCTCCACGCCGCCCAGCAGCCGCCGCGCATCGTCCACGTCGGCCTCCTGGAAAGGCGGCGTGATGCGGTCGACCATCGTATTGGGAAAGACCACATGCGCGCCGATCCAGGCCGACAGCGCGTCGTCGCCGCGCAGCGACGCGTAATCCACCACCACCTGCCGCAGCGTATCGCCGTTCTCGGCCACATTGTCGCAGCTCAGCACCACCGGCGGCACACCCCCGCGCTGCCGCACCAGGTCGAGCCCCGCCACCAGGATGCCGGGCGCGGTGCGGGGAAACGGGCGCTCCAGATCCTCGCGAATGGCAGGGGCTTCCGGGTCCAGCCGCCCCTCGGCGGTGATGTGATAGCCGCTGGCCGTCACCGTCAGCGTCACCACCTTGATCAGCGGATCGGCAATCCGGCCGATCAGCGCCCCCGGATCGGCCCCGGCGAATATCGCCTCGGACATCGCCGCCATCACGGAGGCCACCGTGCCGTCGGGCTCGCGCGTCAGCAGCGTGTAGCAATTGTCCTGCTGCCGCAGCTGGTCGGTCAGCGCCGGCCGGCGCATCGTGGCCGACGCGATACCCCAGCGCAGGCCGTCCGCGCCGGCGTGATGGATCGCCGCCTGCGTGGCCGCCACCTGATGCGCGCGATGGAAGCTGCCGCATCCCAGATGCAAGATTCCGGTCTTCAGCAGGGCCGGATCGAAACGCGGCCTGTAGACGGTACCGGGCAGGCTGGACAAGGCGGAACGGCTCAATCGCAAAACATCAACCCCCATAAGATATGTTATCGATGCACATTCAACAGGAATTATATGAAAAATTCAACATTTTTTCGTACACATGCAATGTGATCAAAAATATCACTTTAAATAACAACAATTTTCACAACACAAAAACGATGACGAAAACATCGCTTCCATCACCTCGCGGGTGTCGCATGACCGGCAATGCCGGGCGTCGCCCCGGCTTCGGCCGGCACCGGATTTTCTCGCCTTGTCGCCCCGATTTCACTAGGCTGGGCGCAAACCTCATCCGTCGCGGGCATGGCCATGCGGAACCCATCGTTGCCGGTCGGCAGAAGTTTCACCGCCTCCGACGGCGCCCCCTTTCCGCCCGGCGCCGTCTGGCTGGCCGACGAACAGGCGTTCAATTTCAGCCTCTTCTCGCGCAATGCCACCGGAATCACGCTTCTGCTCTATCGCGCGGACGATCTCGTGACCCCCTGCCTGCGCCTGCCGTTTCGCCTGCCGCACAACAAGACGGGCGATATGTGGCACGCCCGGGTGCCCGCCGCGCAGGCGGGCGAGGCCTGTTATTACGGCTATTCCGTCGCCGGCCCCCACCGGCCGGAAGAGGGGCTGCTGTTCGACGCCGAGAAGCTGCTGCTGGACCCTTACGCGCGCGGCGTGTTCTTTCCGCCCGGCTTCGACCGCGCGGCGGCGTGCCGGCCGGGGCCGACCGCCGGGCGCGCGCCGCTGGGGGTCCTGCCGGACCGCACGGCCACGGCGCCGCCCCCCATCCGGCGCCCCCGGCGCCACGATCACGATCTGGTCATCTACGAACTGCATGTCCGCGCCTTCACCCGTCATCCCTCCTCCGGCGTGGCGGAGGCGCTACGCGGCAGCTACGCCGCGCTGACGGCGCGCATTCCCTACCTCCAGGCGCTGGGGGTGACGGCGGTGGAGCTGATGCCGGTCTTCCAGCGCGATCCGGTCCACGGAACGTTCTGGGGCTATATGCCGCTCAATTTCTTCTCGCCCCATGCGGGCTATGCCTCCGACGGCGCGGTGGCCACCGCATGGCGCGAATTCCGCGCGATGGTCGCCGCGTTGCACGAGGCCGAGATCGAGGTCTTTCTCGATGTCGTCTACAACCATACGGGCGAGGACCATGCCGGCGGCCCGGTCTGGTCCTATCGCGGGATCGACAATCCCAGCTATTATTCGCACACTCGCGACATCCAGTTCCGCCTGACCGATCGCAGCGGCTGCGGCAACGACCTGGATGTGGCAGCCCCCGTGGTGCGGCAGCTTATCCTGTCCAGCGCCTGGTTCTGGATCGAGGAGATGGGCATCGACGGCCTGCGCTTCGACCTGGCCTCGATGTTCTCGGTCGACGAGAGCGGGCATGTCGACTTGGCGGAGCCGCCGATCGTCACCGAACTGTCCACCGCATCGCACCTGCGGCAGACGCGGCTGATCGCCGAGCCCTGGGTCGGCGACGGCTCGCTGATGCAGTTGGGCCGGGCCTTTCCCGGGCGGAGCTGGCGGCAGTGGAACGCGCATTTCCGCGACGATCTCCGCCGCTTCCTGCACGGGGATGAAGGATGCGTGCCGGTGCTGATGACGCGCCTGTACGGCAGCACCGACCTGTTCCCCGACGACCGCGCCCACGCCGCGCGGCCGTATCAGAGCGTCAATTACATCGCCAGCCATGACGGGCTGACGCTGCGCGACCTGTTCTCGTACGACGATGCGGGCCAGATCGCCGCCAATTGCGGCCATCAGGGCATCGCGGACGCGCCCGAACCGGTGCTGGCCCTGCGCCGCCGCCAGACGCGCAACGCCTTCTGCCTGCTGATGCTGGCCAACGGCACGCCGATGTTCCAGGCCGGCGACGAATTCGGCCACAGCCGGGGCGGCGACCCCAACCCGTACGACCGCGACGACGACACCAACTGGCTCGACTGGCGCCTGGCGGAAAACGAAGCCCCGCTGCTGCGTTTCGTGCGCATGCTGATCGCCTTCCGCGCCGCCCATCCCTCCATCGCCCGCAGCGTCGGCTGGCGCGACGATGTCTCGTGGCACGGCGTCGATGGCGGCGACCCGGACCTGCGCCCGGTCTCGCGCAGCCTGGCCTTCTTCCTGCGGGGTGCCGCGATGGCGGATGACGATCTGTATGTCTTCATCAACGGCTGGGACGACACGCTGCATTTCGCCCTGCCCGAGGCCGCACGGGGCGGCGCGCCCTGGCGCAGCGTCATCGACACCGCCGCCGACCCGCCCGCCGACATTCTGGCGCCCGAGGCCGCCACACCGGTCGGCGACATGGCGCGCCTGCCCGCCCAGGCCCGCTCGGTCCGCGTGCTGCTGCGGACAAGGCCCGACACGATCACCGGATAACCGAGACGAGGGAGACGACGTGACATGGCGCCCGAGAACCCCACGCCGACCCCACGCGCGGCCGAACGCGCCCTGCACGATTTCGCGCTCGACCTGCGCTGGAGCTGGAACCACGCGACCGACGCGCTGTGGCGCCAGATCAACCCCGAATGCTGGGACCATACCCAGAACCCGTGGACGACGCTCAACAACGCCTCGCACGCGCATCTCAAGGCGCTGCTGGGCAAGCCCGCCTTTCGCCGCGAGGTCGGGCAGGCCCTCGCCGCCCGGGCCGAGCGGCTGCGCCGGCCGACCTGGTTCAGCCGCACGCACCCCGACGCCCCCCTGTCCTGCGTCGCCTATTTCAGCATGGAATACATGCTCAGCGAGGCCCTGCCGATCTATTCGGGCGGCCTGGGCAACGTGGCGGGCGACCAGCTGAAGGCCGCGAGCGACCTGGGCGTGCCGGTGGTGGCGGTCGGCCTGCTGTTCGCCCAGGGCTATTTCCGCCAGGAACTGACGCCCGACGGGCGGCAGCAGGCGCTGTATCCGTTCAACGACCCCTCGCTGCTGCCGGTCAGCCCGGTGCTGACCGAAGAGGGCGACGTGCTGCGAATCCCGATCCATTTCGGCACCGGCCATGTGTGGGTCCGGGCGTGGAAGGCGGTCGTGGGCCGCGCGACGCTCTATCTGCTGGATACCAACGACCCGGCCAACCCGCCCGGCGTGCGCTGCGTCACCACCCAGCTGTACGGCGGCGACGCCGACCTGCGCCTGCGCCAGGAAATCACGCTGGGCATCGCCGGGTGGCGGCTGCTCGACCGGCTCGGCTACCGGCCCGAGGTCTGCCATCTCAACGAGGGCCACGCCGCCTTCGCGGCCGTGGAGCGCGCGCGCGGCCTGATGGAGCAGCTGCGCATCCCCTTCCGCCAGGCGCTGACCATCGCGCGGGCCGGCACGCTGTTTACCACCCACACCGCCGTGCCGGCCGGTTTCGACCGGTTTCCGCCCACGCTGATCGGCACCTACCTGTCCGACTATGTGCAAAAGCGGCTCGATATTCCGCTGGACGGCCTGCTGGCGCTGGGCCGCGCCGACCCCGGCGACCGGAACGAGCCCTTCAACATGGCATGGCTGGCCATCCGCGCCAGCGGCGCCGTCAACGGCGTGTCGCGCCTGCACGGCACGGTCAGCCGCCGCCTGTTCGCGCCGCTCTTTCCCCGCTGGCCCGAAGCCGAGGTCCCGGTCGGCCATGTGACCAACGGCGTGCACACGCCAAGCTGGGATTCGATCGAGGCCGACACGCTATGGACCGAGGCCGCAGGGGCCGAGCGCTGGCGCGGCACGCAAGAGGGCCTGGCCGAGCGCATCCGCGCGCTGGACGACCGCACGCTGTGGACCACCCGCGCCCAGGCGCGCGCCGCCTTCATCCGCAAGGTCGCGGCCATCTGTGCCCGGCAGCAGGGCTATGCCGGCGATGGCGGCGCGGCGGACCTGCCGGTCCCGGCCCTGAGCCCCGACGTGCTGACGCTGGGCTTCGCCCGCCGCTTCGCGACCTACAAGCGGCCGGACCTGCTGCTGCACGACCCCGACCGGCTGGCGCGCCTGCTGTCCCACCCCGAGCGGCCGATGCAGCTGGTGCTGGCGGGCAAGGCCCACCCGGCCGACATGGCGGGGCAGGAGCTCATCACACGCTGGATCGCATTCTCGCGGCGGCCGGACGTGCGGGGCCGCGTCGTCTTCATGCCCGATTACGACATGGCGCTGGCCCAGATCCTGGTCCAGGGCGTGGACCTGTGGATCAACACCCCCCGCCGCCCGTGGGAGGCCAGCGGCACCAGCGGCATGAAGGTACTGGTCAATGGCGGGCTGAACCTGTCCGAACTGGATGGATGGTGGGCCGAGGCCTATGCGCCCGAGGTCGGCTGGGCCCTGGGCGACGGGCGCGAGCATGGCGAGGACCCGGCGATGGACGCCGCCGAGGCCGAAACGATGTACACCCTGCTGGAAAGCGAGATCGCCCCGTCCTTCTACGCCCGCGACGCGCAGGGCATTCCCTCGGCCTGGGTGGCGCGGATGCGCGAGAGCATGGCGCGCCTGACGCCGCTCTTTTCCGCCAACCGGGTGGTGCGGGACTATACCGATCGTTTCTACCTGCCGGCCGCCGCGCGCTACCGCGCGCGCCTGGCCGATGGCGGGCAGGCGGCACACGCGATCGTACAATGGCAGGACAGGCTCGATGCGGGCTGGCCCGCATTGCGTATCGACGCGGTAACGATCTCCGAACCCGACGGGCAGCGCCAGGTCGCGGTGGCGCTGTTCCTGGGGCCCGTGCCCGCCGATGCGGTGCTGGTGCAGCTCTATGCCGACCCGCTGGACGACGGGCCGCCTTCCGTCACCACCATTCCCCCCTGCGGCTGCCGCGATGCCGACGGCCTGGCCCATTACGCGCTGACGACCGGCCTGGACCGGCCGGCGACGGATTATACCGTCCGCGTCATCCCCGCCCGCGGCGATGCCGCGATCCCGCTGGAAAGCGCGCATATCGCCTGGCAGCGATGAAACGGCCCGACAGGCTCTCACTCGCCTCTCGACCGGCGCACGCCAAGGGCATATGCTGGTGCAGATCTGGTTAGACTTGCCTCTTACGAAACATAAGCAAGACAAGGATCGACCGTCTGGAGCTCACCTGACCGTTTTCAGGCCGCGCACGCCGCCACGTCTCAACACTCGGCATAAGGTTACTCGTGGGAATCAATCCGCCTGCCCTCCCTCAATTCCCGGCCCAGGCCGGGATACGGGGAAAGATTTTCTGATGTTGAGAGGTGCATTGACGATCCTGCTGTCAATGCTGATTTCGTCATTGGGCGTATCGGCCCATGCCGACCCGGTGGACCTGCATCCGTCCATCTGTCTGGACGGCGCCCCGGGCATGGTAGAGCAGCTTGCGCATTCGGCCTACAGCATCCGGGGCTGCGCCGGGCCGCCCCGCACCGACGGCTGGGTATGGCTGCGCCTTTCCGACCCGTCGGTGCTGAAGGACCTGCCTTCGGGCTGGACCCTGCTTCTGGACGAAAACCGTTTCGACCGGATCAGCGTCGCCGCGACGAACAGCGACGGCAGTATCCAGAGCTACACCTATTCCGACGGCGAGGTCGGCAATGACTGGGCGCCCGGCGGGCTGCTGCGATTCCCCTTCGATTCGCCCGGTATCGATATCTCGGCGCTCTCGATCGGCTTTCACAATCTCGACGGCGCCATCTTCATCCGCAAGGTCGAGGCCCTGGCCCCCGATGACGAGGCCGCGCGCAGCACCGCCTGGCTGGTCCTGATCGGGGTGATGATCGGGGCCCTGGCCTCGGCCATGGTCTATAACCTGGCCCTTTACGAAGAGCGGCGCGACCGGTTCCAGCTCTGGTATGCCGCATGGACCGTCCTGGCCCTGGGCTACTGCCTGAGCTGGACCAACTTCCTCGGCCTCTTCAACGACCATCTGACCGGGCCGGAGGCCGTGCGCCTCAGCGACTGTTTCCTGGGCGCGATGATCGCGGCCGGGACCATGCTGCTGCTGACGCTCGTCGAAACCCATGCCCGCCACAGGCGCCTGCTGCTGACAGGCTATGTCCTGACCGGGCTTTCGATGGTCTCCGGCTTCGCCGCCGCGGCCGACATGCTGTTTCCGCCCGTCTGGACCGACCGGCTGTTCAATGGCGTGCTGGTGCTGGACGTGGTGTGGATCGTCGCCACGATCGGCATCGCCATCCGCCGGCACAGCCGGATCATCTGGTTCTACCTGCTGGGCTGGCTGCCCGTCCTTTCGGTCTTCGCCCTGCGGCTGGCCCGCAACATGGGCTTCCTGCCGCAGAGCGACGCGATCGACATGGCGACCTTCGCCGGCATCGCCTTCGAATCGATCGCCCTGTCGGTGACGGTCGCCTACCGCCTGCGCGATATCGGGCGCGCCCGCGACAATGCCGACCGCGCGATCGCCATCATGCAGACCGAAGCCGAAACGCTGCGGCGCGCGGCCGCGACCGACCATCTGACCCAGCTGGACAATCGCGCCGCCTTCCAGGTCGCGCTCGACCGGGCCGAACCGCAGGCGACCCTGTTCCTGATCGACGTCGACCATCTGAAATCGGTCAATGTGTCCTACGGCCAGGAGCTGGGCGACAATTTGCTGCGCCACATGGCCACGCGCCTGGGCGAGATCGTGCCCCCCGGCACCATCCTCGCGCGGCTGGGCGGCGACGAATTCGGCATCCTGGCGCCCCAGCCGCTGGAACAGACGGTGATGGAAAGGCTCGATGCCCTCCAGGGCGAACCCTGGTCGGAATCCGGCCGCACCCTGTCGCTCTGGTTCAGCGTGGGACAGACCGAATGCCACGGCTCCCCGACCTCGGCCATGCACCGGGCGGACCGCGCGCTCTACTGGGCCAAGCAGCGCGGCGGCGGGCGCAGGCAGCCCTATACCCAGCAGTTCGACCGCGCCGACAGCCTGGCCGCGCGCCTGCTGGCCGACGCGCCGCGCGCCCTGGCCGCCGGCGAGTTCGTGCTGTACTACCAGCCGCTGATCGACCTGAAGACCGGCCGCCAACGCGGCAACGAAGCCCTGCTGCGCTGGAACCATCCCGAACTGGGCCTGCTGACGCCTCCGGATTTCCAGACCCTGCTGGTGGACGAGACGATCGGCCCCCGCTTGCAGGACGAAGTCATTTCGATCGCGATGAGCGCGCTGTCCGATGTCGGGGACGGGCTGGCCTATATCGCCGTCAACTTCACCGGCGTGCATCTGCGCGGCGCGGCGGCGGGCCGCCACATCCTCAACCGCCTCCAGGAAGCCGGGGTGCCCCCCCACCGGCTCTGCGTCGAAGTGACCGAGGGCATCGCGCTGGACCACGCGTCGGAGGAAATCGCCGACGCGCTGAACGTCCTGCACACGGCCGGCGTCCGCACCGCCTTCGACGATTTCGGCACCGGATACGCGTCGCTGGTGCACCTGCTGCGCTTCCCCGTCGACATCATCAAGATCGACCGGTCGTTCGTCATCCAGCTGACGATGCCGGCCCGCAACGCGCACGAAATCGTCCGCTCGATCATCTCGCTGGGCAAGGCGCTGGACAAGCAGGTCATCGCCGAAGGGATCGAGACCGAGGCCCAGGCCGCCATCCTGCGAGAACTGGGCTGCGATTACGGGCAGGGCTACCTGTTCGCCCGGCCCGGGCCGCTGCTCCAGCCGCCGATCTACTGGCCCATCCGCGACAAGAGCCGCCCGGCGCTGGACGAAGCCTCCCGCTCCTGACGCGCCGCGCCTGCCCGGCCCCGCATTGACCTCGACCATGCTTGGGGTTTTATGACCGACACCGGTCCGCACCGCGCCGGGATACTCCCCGCGGCACCCGGAAGGCAGCGTTCATGCGTTCTGACACCCCGTCGCGATCCTCCTCCCATACCGCCGAGGCACGGCCCGCCCATGCCGCGACCGGCTGGGCGGCGCTCTTTTCGGGCGGCAATGCGGCGCGTTCCATCACGCTCTCGGCCGGCGTCGTGCTGCATGCGGTCAATCTGTACATGGCCATGACCGTGCTGCCCTCGGCGGTGCGCGATATCGGCGGCATGCGGTACTACACGTGGAACACATCGCTTTTCGTCGCCGCCTCCATCGTCGGCTCGTCGCTGTCGGCGCGCGCGCTCGGCCGGTTCGGCCCGCGCGCCGCCTACGGGCTGGCGGTCGCGGTATTCGCCGCCGGCGCCGTGCTGTGCGCCACGGCACCCGTCATGCCGGCGATGCTGGCCGGGCGGGTGATGCAGGGCATCGGCTCCGGCCTGCTGGTCTCGATGGCCTATGCCGTCATCCGGCTGGTCTTCCCGCCCGGCCTGTGGCCACGGGCGATGAGCATGCTGTCCTCGATGTGGGGCGTCGCCACGCTGATCGGTCCGGCCATCGGCGGCCTGTTCGCCGGGCTGGGGGTCTGGCGCGCCGCGTTCTGGACGCTGGCGGCGCTGTGCATCCCGTTCGCCATCCTGGCCACCAGCGTGCTGCCGCGCGGCACGGGCGCCGACGCGGGCGGCGGCCCCGGCATCGCGTGGCGGCAGATCGCGCTGATGGTCGGCTCGGTCCTGTGCCTGGCCGTGGCCGGCGCCAGCCCGCACGGGTGGGTCAACCTGGCCGGGTGCCTGCTCGTGCTGGCCCTGTTCGGCGCCCTCGCCTGGCTGGAACGGCGGGGCGGCACGCGCCTGCTGCCGGCCGGCGCGCTGGTCTGGGGCTCCAGCCTCGCCCCGCTCTACGCCCTGATGGGCTGCCTGGCCCTGACCGTGGAAGTGATCGAGATCTTCGCGCCGCTGTTCCTGCAGGACCTGCACCGCCAGTCGCCGCTCACGGCCGGCTACCTGTCGGTGCTGATGGCGGCCGGCTGGTCCACCGGGTCGGTCCTCAATGCCGGTGCCCCGCCGCGCCGCGTCGCCCGCGCCCTCGTCGTCGCCCCCGTGCTGGGGCTGGCCGGCATCGTCTTCCTCGCCGTCTATCTGTCCGTGCCCACCGACGGCACATGGCAGGCCATGGCGCCCGTCTGCATCACCTTCCTGATGGTCGGCGCGGGCATCGGCACGGCCTGGCCGCATTTGCTGACGCGCGTGCTGCTGGCGGCCCCGCCCGCCGACCGCGACCTGGCCTCGGCCTCGCTGACCACGGTGCAGCTCTACACGACCGCACTGGCCGGGGCGTGGGCAGGCATGATCGCGAACATCGCCGGCCTGGCGGACCCGGGGGGCGTGGCAGGGGCCGAGCGGGCGGCGTTCTGGGTGTTTGCGCTGTTTGCCCTGGTGCCGGCGGCGGGGATTCTGGAAGGATGTTCTTTTTTGCAAAAAAGAACCAAAAAACTCTGATTCGTTCAGGCGTTTTTTGCCGGGGGCACGCGATGGCCCCGAACGGATAAAAGTCTTCTTGCTTCTTTTTCTTCAGAAAAAGAAGCCTTCAAAAGCAAAGGGCGCTCCACCTTTCGATGAAGCGCCCCCCAACCTCAGGCGACCCGACGCGATGCGCCGCGATGCTGTCCGCCGCCCTGGCGCGGCTGGTTGCGGCCACCGCCGCCACCCCCACGGCCCCGGCCGCCGCCACCGCCCAGCACCGGCGGGCGCATGGTCGATTTCTCGGCCGCCTCGGAATGGTACGGATGTTCCATCACCACCGGGATCGGCTTGCCGATCGCCTTTTCGATGTCGCGCAGCCATGCCCGCTGCTCGGCATCGCACAGCGACACCGCCCAGCCGTCGCGCCCGGCGCGGGCCGTCCGGCCGATGCGATGGACATAGCTTTCCGGCACGTTGGGCAGGTCGTAGTTGAAGACATGCGTGACGTCGTCGACATCGATGCCGCGCGCCGCGATGTCGGTCGCCACCAGCACCTTGACGGCACCGGAGCGGAAGCCGGACATCGCACGCTCGCGCGCGCCCTGCGACTTGTTGCCGTGGATCGCCTCGGCCACGATCCCGTGGTCGTTCAGGAAGGCGGCGACCTTGTTGGCTTCATGCTTCATCAGCGTGAACACCACGGCGCGCTCGACCTTGGGCGAGTCCACCAGCATCTGCAACGCGTCGCGCTTCTTGTCGGTATCGACGAACATCACCGCCTGGCGGATGCGGTCGACGGTGCTGGACGGCGGCGTGACCTGCACGGTCGCCGGGTCGCGCAGCAGCCCGTGCGCCAGTTCCGCGATGCTGCGCGGCATGGTGGCCGAGAACAGCAGCGTCTGCCGGTCGCGCGGCAGCTCGGCCACGATGCGGCGGATGTCGCGGACAAAGCCCATGTCCAGCATGCGGTCGGCCTCGTCCAGGACCAGGACTTCCAGCCCGGACAGGTCGATATGGCCCTGGCCCATCAGGTCCAGCAGGCGGCCGGGGGCCGCGACCAGCACGTCCACGCCACGGCGCATCGCCTCGACCTGCCGGCCCTGGCCGACACCGCCGAAGATCACGGCATGGCTCAGGCGCATATGGCGGGCATAGGCCTTGAAGCTCTCATCGATCTGCGAAGCCAGTTCGCGCGTCGGCGCCAGAACCAGGACGCGCGCGCCCTTGGGGGCGGCACGGCGCTGGTGGGTCAGCAGACGGTGCAGGATCGGCAGCGCGAAGGCCGCCGTCTTGCCGGTGCCGGTCTGCGCCAGACCAAGCAGGTCCCGCCCGGCCAGCAGGTGCGGGATGGCCCCGGCCTGGATGGGGGTCGGGGTGGTATATCCTTCCTCGTTCAGCGCGCGCAGCAACGGCTCGGCAAGCTGAAGGTCGGCAAAAGTCGTCATGAAATGAAGCGCCTCCGGGCACTCGGCAATGGCCGGACTCCTCACGACAGGATGAGCATCCGGAAAGACTTGAAAGGAAAACACGACGCACGGCCCGCGTCCCTGCCAGGGCAGGACACGCTGTCATTCACCGTAATCCGTGGGTCAGAAAGGGTATCTTGTCCGTCCAGTCCGTGCCCCCCGCATCATCAAGGCACGCGCGTACAAGTCCAGATACGGGACAGGCGGGGGCCGTCCACGGCCGGGCTTCTACCCGCATGGCGCCCCCACCGCAAGCCTTTATTCCACGGGTCTGCCCCGCGCCCGGCCACGGCCGGCCCGTCAGGGCGCGTCGTGCAACCGCCGCGCCAGCAGCACCGCGCCGTCGATGGCATGGCCCCGCGGCGCCGACAGCCCGTCCCGCACGGCGGCGGGCAGATACGGCAGCAGCACCGGCCCCAGCCCGCCCAGCAGGCAGCACGGCAACGCCGCAAACCCGTCCGCCCCGCGCAGGGCCGCCAGCAGCGCCTCGATTTCCGCCCCCGCCCGGGCCAGCAGGCCGCGCGCCTGCGCATCGCCGCCCCCGGCCAGCGTGCTGACCAGCGGCGACAGCCCGGCGAAATCGGCGGCTCGCGCCCCGACCGCCCACAGCATCGGCTCCGCCCCGCCTTCCGCCAGCCGCGCGCGCACAGCCTCGGTCAGCGGCGTGCGGGGCGCGCGGCCATCGCCCGCGCGCAGCATCAGGCGCACGGCCTCCAGCCCGATCCACGCCCCGCTGCCCTCGTCGCCCTGCGGAAAGCCCCAGCCGCCGACCCGCCGGGTGGTCCCGCCGACGATGGCCAGTCCGACCATCCCGGTCCCGGCGGCGATGATCGCCCCGTCGGCACCCGCATGGGCCCCCACGCAGGACGTATAGGCATCGGAGACGACATGCAGGCGCGCGAACAGCGGCGGCCGGGCCGTGAACCGCGCCACGGCGCCCGTCACCTCGGCCCCCGCCAGACCGGCCACGGCAACCAGCCGGCACCCGCCATCGGCCAGCCCGGCCCGCGACAGCGCCTGGTCCAGCGCCTGGTGGATCGACTGCCACGCCTGCCCGGCATCGGTGGCGATGTTGGCGGGGCCGCCCTCGCCCTCGGCCAGCAGGGCGCCCGTGGGCGTCGCCAGCCGCAGGCGCGTCCGCGTCCCGCCCCCGTCGATCCCGACCAGAACGGCACGGTCCATCGTCACGACCGCCTCATCGGTTTGCGTTGCAAACATCATGTCGGGCAAACATCATGTCGGGGCATCGGCGCGCCGATACCCCGCGTCGGGTCGCCGCCGGCACGCATCTCCAGGCACCCGCTCAATGCCCCCTGCGGCGCAGCAGGAACAGCGCCTGCTCGCCGAACAGGTTGGCCAGGCGGATGGAGCGGCGCCAGGGCGCGCGCTCGCCATCCTCGTCCACCGCCATCCACTGTTCGACCACATAGCCCTCTTCCCGGCACAGCATCAGGAAGTCGAGGATGGTGCAGGGGTGGATGTTCGGCGTCTGGTACCACGGCGTATGCCACACGGCGGTCATCGGCATGCGCCCGGTCGTCAGCAGCTTCAGCCGCAATTGCCAGTGGCCGAAATTGGGGAACGAGACGATGGCATGCCGCCCGATGCGCAGCATCTGGCGCAGCACCTCGCGCGGGCGCTCGACCGCCTGCAAGGTGCGCTGCAACACCACATAGTCGAAGGCCTCGTCGGGATAATGGGCCAGGTCGTGGTCGGCATCGCCATGCATCACCGGCAACCCGTGCGCCACCGAGCGCGTGACCTCGCGCATGTCGATCTCGATCCCCCGCGCATCGCAGCCACGGGTGCGGAACAGATAGTCCAGCAACGCCCCGTCGCCGCTGCCGATGTCGAGCACGCGCGTGCCGGGACGGATCATGTCGGCAATCAGCCGCTGGTCTAGGCGCATGGGTCAGCCGATCCGTGCATGTTCGGCGGCGCCGGACAGGAAGCCGCGCACCGTACGGTCGAAATCCGGCTCGTCCAGCAGAAAGGCATCGTGCCCCTTGTCGCTGTCGATCTCGACGAACGACACGTTGGCGGCCGCCCGGTTCAGCGCCCGCGCCAGCAGCCGCGCCTGCGAGGTCGGGAACAGCCAGTCGGAGGTGAACGAGACGATGCAGAAGCGGGTGCGCGTGCCATGGAAGGGCCGCGACGGGTCCCCGTCATGGTCGGCGCCCAGGTCGAAATAATCCATCGCCCGCGTGATCGTCAGGTAGGAATTGGCATCGAAGCGCCGCACGAACGACGATCCCTGGTGCCGCAGATAGCTCTCCACCTCGAAGATCTCGCCGAACAGCGACAGCGAACCCGCCTGGTTGTACGGGTCGCGCCGCACCCGGCGGCCGAATTTCCGCGTCAGCGCCTCTTCGGACAGATAGGTGATGTGCGCCATCATCCGCGCCACCGCCAGCCCGCGCGCCGGCACCGCACCCTGCTCCCAGTACCGCCCGCCATGCCAGTCGGGGTCGGCGAAGATCGCCTGCCGGCTGACCTCGTTGAAGGCGATGTTCTGCGCCGAATGAAAGGGCGAGGTCGCGATCGGCATGGCGGCGAAGACCATGTCGGGGAAGGTGGCGGCCCATTCCAGCACCTGCATCCCGCCCATCGACCCGCCGACGACGGCGAACAGCCGGGTGATGCCCAGCGCGTCGACCACCAGCTTCTGCGCCCGCACCATGTCGCGGATGGTGATCGGCGGAAAATCGGTGCCCCACGGCTCGCCCGCGATATCGGGGCGCGGGTCGCGCGGACCGGTCGAGCCCATGCAGCCGCCCAGCACGTTCATGCAGATGACGAAGAACCGGTCGGTATCGATCGGCAGGCCCGGCCCCACCATGCGGCCCCACCAGCCCGGCTTGCCGGTCAGCGGGTGGGTTTCGGCCAGATACTGGTCGCCCGTCAGCGCATGGCAGACCACGATCGCATTGTCGCGCGCCGCCGACAGCGTGCCGTAGGTCCGATACGCGACCCGGACCGGCGCCAGCAGAAAGCCGCATTCGAGCTGCATCCCGTCGGGGAACAGCATATGCGCGTGCTCGATATGGGTGGGCGTTGTCTGGTCCATTGCGCGGGCGGGCATTCCGTCATGAACGATTGCAGGACGCGGGCAATATCCCTGTCGCGATCCGGTCGTCCTATGGCACCAGCGCCCCCGGCGCGCAACCATTTGCAACAGGGCCGCCCGGACGGGGCCCCTGCCCTTTCACCGGATCGTGTGCGGCCCGGCGGGTCCCTCCTGCACGGTGCCGCGTTATGGTCGGGCATTCCGCCAACCATCGAAGGACCCGACGCCATGACCATCAAGAAATTCGGCACCGCCCATTGGGAAGGCAGCATCAAGGAAGGCAAGGGCACCGTTTCCACCGAAAGCGGCGCGCTGTCCGCCCAGCCCTACGGCTTCAACACCCGCTTCGAAGGCGTGGCCGGCACCAACCCCGAGGAACTGATCGGCGCCTCGCACGCCGCCTGCTTCGCCATGGCCCTGTCGGGCATCCTCGGCGGCGCCGGGCTGACCGCGACCGCCCTGGACGCCAAATCGGTGATCTCGCTGGAAAAACAGCCCGAAGGCTTCGCCGTCACCGCCGCCCACCTGACCCTGACCGCCACCATCCCTGGCGCGACCGAGGAGCAGTTCCAGGAACTCGCCGCCAAGGCCAAGGCCGGCTGCCCGATTTCCAAGCTGCTGAATGCCACGGTGACGCTGGAAGCGACGCTGAAGGCCTGACAAGGGCTTTGCCCTTGACCCACCAAAGGGCAGTCGCCCTTTGGAAACCCGGTCGTCAATGACCGGGGTGCAGGGCCTCGGGCCCTGCCGGGTCCGGGGCGTTCCCTAGACAGGGCGTGGGTCGTGTCCTGTCTGGCCCCGGTGGCGGAGCAGATGATCGGCCAATACACACGCCATCATCGCCTCGCCGACCGGCACGGCCCGGATTCCCACGCACGGATCATGCCGCCCACGGGTGGAAACCTCGACATTCTCCCCGCCCCGCGTCACCGAGGGAACGGGGGTGAGAATCGAGCTGGTCGGCTTGACCGCGAAGCGCGCCACCAGCGGCTGGCCGGTGGAAATCCCGCCCAGCACGCCGCCGGCATGGTTGGCGCCGAAGACCAGCCGCCCGTCTTCCATCCGCATCGGGTCGGCATTTTCCTCGCCGCTCAGGGCAGCGGCGGCGAATCCGTCGCCGATTTCCACGCCCTTGACGGCATTGATGCTCATCAGCGCCATCGCGAGGTCGGAATCCAGCTTGCCGTAGATCGGCGCCCCCAGCCCCGGCGGCACGCCGTCGGCCACGATCTCGACCACCGCGCCGACCGACGACCCGGCCTTGCGCACGGCGCCCAGATACTCTTCCCACACCGGCACCATCTCCGGGTCGGGGCAGAAGAAGGGGTTGTCGCCCACCGTGTCCCAGTCCCAGCGCGCCCGGTCGATGCGATGCGTGCCGACCTGCACCAGCGCGCCGCGAATCCGCACCCCGGCCCCCAGCACCTGCCGCGCGACGGCACCCGCCGCCACGCGCATCGCCGTCTCGCGGGCCGAGGAGCGCCCACCGCCGCGATAGTCGCGAATGCCGTATTTCAGGTCGTAGGCCACATCGGCATGGCCCGGCCGATAGCGCTGGGCAATATCGCCGTAATCGCGCGACCGCTGGTCCACATTGCGGATCAGCAGCGAGATCGGGGTGCCGGTGGTCTGCCCCTCGAACACGCCGGACAGGATCTCGACCGAATCGGGTTCCTGCCGCTGGGTGGTGAATTTCGACTGGCCGGGTCGCCGCAGGTCCAGCCACGGCTGGATATCGGCCTCGGACAAGGGCACGCGCGGCGGGCACCCGTCCACCACGCAGCCGATCGCCGGCCCATGGCTCTCACCCCAGGTCGTCACCCGAAACAGATGGCCGAAACTGTTATCCGACATGACCCGATAATCCCTTCGCCGTTCGTAGCCAAAACCTGCCCGGAGATGTGGGCTGGCGAGCGAGAGCGGCCCAAAGGGCCGCGCCCGTCGTGTGTTTTCGAGCCTCAGCGCGGAGCGGCCTCAATGGCCGTGAGCACCGGAGCACAGGAAACGCGCGTCGGATCGCCGCCAGCGCCCGTTTACGGTCAGGTTTTAGTCGCCTGCTACGCTGATGTCGGGCGCCGTGGGGTTCTTCATGCCGACGATATTATAGCCGCAATCGACATGATGGATCTCGCCGGTCACGCCGCCCGACAGGTCGGAGAGCATGTACAGCCCGGCCCCGCCGACTTCTTCCAGCGCCACGTTGCGCTCCATCGGCGCGTTGTACTGGTTCCATTTCAGGATATAGCGGAAATCGCCGATCCCGTTGGCGGCCAGCGTCATGATCGGCCCGGCCGAGATGCCGTTGACGCGAATGCCGTCGCGGCCCAGGTCGGCGGCCATGTAGCGCACCGAGGCCTCCAGCGCCGCCTTGGCCACGCCCATGACATTGTAATGCGGCATCACCTTCTCGGCGCCCAGATAGGACAGGGTGAGCATCGAGCCGCCATTGGTCATCAGCCGCGCCGCCCGCCGCGCAACGGCGGTGAACGAGTAGCAGGAGATGTCGAGCGCGGTCAGGAACGCATCGCGCGGGGTGTCCACATAGCGCCCGCGCAGGAACTGCTTGTCCGCCCAGCCGATGGCATGGACCAGGAAGTCGAGCGTGCCCCACTCTTCCTCGATCCGGGCGAAGGCCTCGTCCATCGCGGCGTCGTCGGAAACGTCGCACGGCAGCACCAGCGACGAGCCCACGCGCTCGGCCAGCGGGCGGACGCGCTTGCCCAGCGCCTCGCCCTGATAGGTAAAGGCCAGCTCTCCGCCCTGCGCCGCCACGGCGTTGGCGATGCCCCAGGCGATCGAGCGGTCGTTGGCCACACCCATCACAAGTCCGCGCTTGCCCTTCATCAGGGTGCCGGTGGCCGGGGCTTTGGACGCGCCGTCTGACATGATAGAATCCTCGGAATGGATGGAATATGGCATGATCGGAATGGCGCCGTGGTTGCACAAGCGCGCGCGTCGGACAAGATCCGAGCGGCCGGCCAGCCCCTGTTTCACCGAATGCGTGGCATGCCGGCCATGTCTCCGCCCTCCGTCCGGCCAGAATGGGACCGACTGTCATGACCATGCCGCTGATCGACCTGGGGTCCGATCCGTTCACCCTGTTCGCCCACTGGATGCGCGCGGCCGAAGCCGCCGAACCCAACGATCCCAATGCCATGGCGCTGGCCACGGCCACGCCGGACGGCAGGCCGTCGGTGCGGATGATCCTGCTGAAGGGCGCCGACAGGCGCGGCTTCGTCTTCTATACCAACCTCGAAAGCCGCAAGGCCGGCGAACTGGTGGAAAACCCGCAGGCCGCCCTGCTGTTCCACTGGAAGAGCCTGATGCGGCAGGTCCGCATCGAAGGCCCGGTCGAACCGGTGACCGACGCCGAGGCCGATACCTATTTCGCCAGCCGCTCGCGCCTGTCGCGGCTGGGCGCCATCGCCTCCGACCAGTCCCGCCCCCTGGCCGACCGCGCCTTGTTCGAGCAGCGGCTGGCCGAGGAAGAGGCCCGCTACCCCGAAGGCACGCCCATTCCGCGCCCCGCCGACTGGTCCGGCTTCCGCCTGATTCCGGACCGGATCGAATTCTGGCAGAATCGCGCGCACCGGCTGCACGACCGGGCGGTGTGGCGGCGCGCGGGCGCGGATGCGGGGTGGGAGACGACGCGCCTCTACCCCTGAGCCCTCCCGCCGCCGACGTTCCTGGGATTCTGGAGAATAACATTGAAGAATATACAGAAAATCCTTCTACCCCTGAACGGGACGTCCAACGCCGAGGCGGCGCTGGCCACCGGGCTGATCTTCGCGCGGCAGTTCGGCGGCCATATCGCGGCGCTGCATGTGCGCGCCGATAGCCGCGACGTCGCCCCCCTGGCCGGCGAGGGCCTGTCGGGCGCGATGGTCGAGGACATGATGTCGGCCGCCGAGCGCGAGGGCGCGCGCCGCGCGCTGGCGGTGCGCGAGATGTTCGGGCAGTTCACCGCCGCCAACGGCGTGAAGGTCACGGACATGATCCCGCCCTTCCACGGCAACCCCATCGGCAGCGCGTCGGCCAGCCTGGTGACCATGACGGGCCGCGAGCATGAGGTCGTGACCTACCGCGCCCGCCTGTCGGACGTGACGGTGGTGCCCCATCCGGATTCCGGCGAGGAAATCTCGTCGTCCGAAACCCTGCACGCCATCCTGTTCGACAGTGGCCGCCCGGTCGTCATCGCGCCCCGCCGTGCCCCGGCCACCGCCGGGCGGCGCATCTGCATCGCCTGGAACGGCACGTCGGAAGCCACGGCGGCCCTGCACCATATCCTGCCCTGGGCGGCCGAGGCCGAGGCGGTGCGCGTGCTCTATTCCGGCGACTACCAGCGCCGCGGCCCCGAAGCCCGCGATGCCGCCGATTACCTGACCATTCACGGCATCCACGCCGACCTGGTGGAATTCGGCGACCCGGACGAGACCGTGGGCGCCAGCCTGCTGGCCGCCTGCCACAATTTCGGCGCCGACATGCTGGCCATGGGCGCCTATTCCCACTCGCGCCTGCGCCAGCTGATCCTGGGCGGCGTCACACGCCACATTCTGGAGAACGCGGAAGTTCCGGTGCTGATGAGCCGCTGATACCCCTCGGCATAGGTGCCATGCCAAAAATACCACGACCATAAGACGTATATTTAACTTGAATATCGAACGAGGAATGATTAGATCCCCCCTCAAAGCACGATTACGCTTCGTGCATTGAGGATGTGGATCTGCACCGTGCGTCTTGAGTCGTCGATCATCCATGCCATCGAAGCCGCCGGCGAGGACGCGTCGGCGATCCTGCGCGCGGCGCTGGGCGGCATGCCGCGCGGGCGGATCGGCCTCGTCTCCTCCTTCGGCACCGAATCCGCCGTGCTGCTGGCCATGGCGGCCGAGATCGACCCCGCGGTGCCGGTACTGTTCCTGGAAACCGGGCAGCATTTCCCCGAGACCCTGGCCTATCGCGACCAGCTGGTCGCACGGCTGGGCCTGACCGATGTGCGCAACATCCGCCCCGACCCGGCGCAGATCGCGGCCCGCGACCCCCAGGGCCAGCTCTGGGCGTTCGACCCCGATGCCTGCTGCGCCCTGCGCAAGGTGGAGCCGCTGGACGAGGCGATCATCCCCTTCGATGCGTGGATTACCGGCCGCAAGCGCAGCCAGGCCGCCACCCGCGCCCACCTGCCGGTCATCGAGCCGCAGGCCGACGGCCGCTTCAAGATCAACCCCCTGGCACGCTGGACGGCGGCGGAACTGGACGCGGAGATGACCCGCCGCGACCTGCCGCGCCACCCGCTCAGCCACCTGGGCTATCGCTCGATCGGCTGTGCGCCCTGCACGCGGCCGGTCGCCGAAGGCGAGGACCCCCGCGCCGGTCGCTGGGCGGGAATAGCCAAGACCGAATGCGGCATCCACGCCTGACCACACGCCGCGCCGACCCCGATCCCCTTTTCCGCCGAACCTGCAAGGTAACGCCCACCATGGACGATCTCGACCAACTCGAAGCCCAGAGCATCTACATCCTGCGCGAGGCGTACCGGAAGCTGAAGCCGCTGGCGATGCTGTGGTCGCTGGGCAAGGATTCCAACGTCATGGTGTGGCTGGCGCGCAAGGCGTTTCTCGGCCGCGTGCCGTTTCCGGTGATGCACGTCGATACCGGCAAGAAATTCCCCGAGATGTACCGCTTCCGCGACGAATATACCCGCAAGTGGGAGCTGGAGCTGCTGCTGGGCGACTGCCCGCCGGTCGAGGAAATCGACCCGACCCTGCCGCCGGCGGCCCGCTCCGCCGCGCGCAAGACCGCCGGCCTGGCGGCGATGATCGAGAAATACAAGCTGGAAGGCGTGATCGCCGGCATCCGCCGCGACGAACAGGCCACCCGCGCCAAGGAGCGCGTGTTCAGCCCGCGCGGGTCCAGCCACAAATGGGACGTGCGCAACCAGCCCCCCGAATTCTGGGACCAGTACGCCACCCCGCATGAAGAGGGCGTGCATATCCGCGTCCACCCGCTGCTGTCGTGGCGCGAGATCGACATCTGGCGCTATATCGAGCGCGAGGGCATTCCGCTGGTCGACCTGTATTTCTCGAAGAACGGCAAGCGCTACCGCTCGCTGGGCGACCAGGACATCACCAGCCCGATCGAGAGCGACGCCGCGACGGTGGCCGAAGTGATCGCCGAGCTGCAGACCACCCGCACGTCCGAGCGCGCCGGCCGCGCCATGGACCATGAATCGGAAGATGCGTTCGAGCGGCTGCGCGTCGCCGGCTATCTGTGACCCCAGCGGACGGATCGAGACAGACAATGAGCAACGATTTCCGCCAGGACGCGGCCACCCCCATCGTCATCGTCGGCCATGTCGACCACGGCAAGTCGACCCTGATCGGCCGCCTGCTGCATGACACCGACAACCTGCCCGAGGGCCGGGTGGCGCAGATCATCGAATCCAGCCGCAAGCGCGGGCTGAAGGTCGAATGGAGCTTCCTGCTCGACAGCCTGCAGATCGAGCGCGACCAGGGCGTGACCGTCGATTCCACCCGCATCCCGTTCCTGCTGGGCAACCGGCAGTTCGTGATCGTGGATGCGCCGGGCCACCGCCAGTTCCTGCGCAACATGATCACCGGCGCCGCCGACGCCGAGGCCGCCGTGCTGGTGATCGACGCCGCCGAGGGCGCGCAGGAACAGACGCGCCGCCATGCGATGCTGCTGCGCCTGATCGGCATCCGCCACGTCATCGTACTGATGAACAAGGTGGACCTGCTGGAGTATGACGAGCAGAAGATCGCGGCTTCGGAACAGGCGGTCGCCGCCCTGCTGAAGCAGCTCGACATCGAGCCCAGCCTGTTCATCCCGGCCTCGGCGCGCGAGGGCGACAATATCGCCTCCCGCTCGCCGAAGATGGAATGGTACAAGGGCCCGACCCTGACCGAGGCCCTGGCCCTGGTGCCGTCGCCCGCCGGCCGCGCCGACCTGCCGCTGCGCCTGCCGGTGCAGGATGTCTATCGCTTCGATGCCAAGCGCGTGGTCGCCGGCCGTATCGAGCGCGGACGCGTCAATGTGGGCGATACGCTGGTCATCGGCACCCACGGCACCACCGCCCGCGTGGCCTCGATCGAGGGCTGGCACGCGGCGCCGCAGATTTCCGCCGTCGCCGGCCAGTCGGTCGCCATCACGCTGGAGCCGGACGTGATCCCCGATCGCGGCGACCTGCTGCATCGGCCCGAGGAAGCGCCGATCCGCACCGCGCGCATCCGCTCGCGCCTGTTCTGGCTGCGGCAGGAGCCGCTGCGCGTGGGCGAGAGCTTCCGCCTGCGCCTGGCCACCGCCGAGCACCAGGTCACCGTCGCCTCGATCGATTCCGTGGTGCGGCTGGACGACCTGACGGAGCACGCATCCGACCATGTCCCGCCCGAAGGCTTCGCCGAGATCACGCTGGCGGCGTCGGAGAGCATCCTGTTCGACGCCTTCACCCCCGGCACCACCGACGGGCGCGGCGTGCTGGTCGACCGTCACCAGCGCATCGTCGGCGGCGCGCCGCTGATCGGCCCGGCCGACATCGCCAGCGGCACCAGGGCCATTCACCCGACCGACAGCACCGTGTCGCTGTGGGACCGCGCCCAGGCGCGCGGCCATCGCGGCGGCGTGTTCTGGATGACGGGCCTGCCCGGCGCGGGCAAGAGCACCATCGCCCGCGCGGCGGAATCGCGCCTGTTCGGGCAGAAGATCGACGTCTCGGTGCTGGACGGCGACACGCTGCGCGCCGGCCTGTGCGCCGACCTGGGCTTCTCGGAGGCCGACCGCACCGAAAACGTGCGCCGTGCCGCCGCCGTCGCCCGCATCCTGGCCGAGACCGGCCAGGTGGTGCTGGTGGCGCTGATCTCGCCCCGCGCCGCCGACCGTGACCTGGCGCGCCAGGTGGTGGGCGAAGGATTCCACGAGGTCTTCGTCGATGCCGACCAGGCCACCTGCGAGGCCCGCGACCCCAAGGGCCTGTATCAAGCCGCCCGCGCCGGCCGCATCACCGGCTTCACCGGGATCGATGCGCCCTACGACGTCCCGGCCACCCCCGACCTGCACCTGCCCACCGGCGCGGGCAGCGTGGCCGAGGTCGCGGAGCGTCTGGCCACCTATGTGGCCGACAGCGTCGCGCTGGCCGAAAGCACGCGCCGCCGCTCCTGACCCGACGGCCCGATCCCGCGATACACAGAGTGTAATGCACGATTAATAATCGTGCATTCCTCTTGTATTGGGCCTATGAAACCCCTAATGCCCCTGTAGAACGGGGCGAGATCCTGTCGGCACCGGCCGGATCGGGTAAAAGAGGACTGACCAGTGAGCGATGTCAGGAACAACCGCCGCGAGGCGGGCGGTTCGAGCGTGATCACCGCCAACCGGCTGCTGGACGGGCGCATCGTCTGGCAGGTGGCGGAAGGCGACTGGTCCACGATCATCGCCGATGCCCGGATCATCCCCAACGCGGATATCGAGGCCGCGATCGCCCAGGCCGCCGCCCGCCAGCAGGCCGACGGGCTGGTCGGAATCTACGGTGTGCAGGTCGAAACCGACGCCACGCCGCCGGTGCCCGTGACGGTGCGCGAGCGCATCCGCGCCTTCGGCCCCTCCGTCCACCCCGATTTCACCCCCGTTGCCGAGCTCGAAGCCCATGCCTGACACCATCCAAGCCCCCGCGCTGCCGGTCGGGCATTACGGCTACGATCAGGTCGACCGCGCCTTCCTGGCCGACCGGGTGGAGCAGTTCCGCGACCAGGTGGCCCGCCGCATCGCCGGCACGCTGTCCGAGGACGAGTTCAAGCCGCTGCGCCTGATGAACGGGCTGTATCTGCAACTGCATGCCTACATGCTGCGGATCGCCATTCCCTATGGCGTGCTCGATTCCCGCCAGATGCGCGAGCTGGCGCATATCGCCCGCACCTACGACCGCGATTACGGCCATTTCACCACCCGCCAGAACCTCCAGTTCAACTGGATCCGGCTGGAAGACACGCCCGACATCCTGGCCCGCCTGGCCGATGTCGACATGCACGCCATCCAGACCAGCGGCAACTGCATCCGCAACGTGACCTGCGACCAGTTCGCCGGCGCGGCGCAGGACGAGCTGGTCGATCCGCGCGTGCATGCCGAGATCCTGCGCCAATGGTCGACGCTGCACCCCGAATTCACCTTCCTGCCCCGCAAGTTCAAGATCGCGATCAGCGGCAGCCCCAACGACCGCGTGGCCGCGCGCTTCCACGATATCGGGCTGGTGGCCAAGCCCGCGCCCGACGGCGGCACGATGTTCGACGTGTTCGTGGGCGGCGGCATGGGCCGCACCCCGATCGTGGGCGTGCACCTGCGCGACGACCTGCCCGAGGAAGACCTGCTGGCCTATCTGGAGGCCATGGTCCGCGTCTATAACGAGTACGGCCGCCGCGACAACATCTACAAGGCGCGGATCAAGATCCTGGTCCAGGCACTGGGCACCGAGGGCTACCGCGCCAAGGTCGATGCCGAATTCGCGGCCATGAACCGCGCCCGCTACCGCCTGCCGCCCGAGACGGTCGCCGCCATCCGCGCCCGCTTCGGCACGCCCGACCTGCACGCGCCCGACGATGCGGCCGAACAACTCGCCCGCGCCCGCCGGGCGGACCCGGCATTCGACCGCTGGGTGCGTACCAACACCCACCCGCACCGCGCGCCGGGCCATATCTCGGCCGTCATCTCGCTCAAGCCCGCCGGCGGCATCCCCGGCGACGCGACCTCGGCGCAGATGGACATCATCGCGGACCTGGCCGACCGCCATGCGTTCGGCGAAATCCGCGTCACCCATATGCAGAACCTGGTGCTGGGCCATGTGCGGCAGGACGAACTGCATGCGCTGTGGCAGGCCCTGCGCGCGGCCGACCTCGCCTCGGCCAATATCGGCCTGATCGGCGACATCATCGCCTGCCCGGGGCTGGATTACTGCTCGCTGGCCAATGCGCGCTCGATCCCGATCGCCCAGAAGCTCAGCGCCCGCTTCGCCAGCCCCGAACTGCAGGAGACGATCGGCCCGATCGAGATCAAGATCTCGGGCTGCATCAATGCCTGCGGCCATCACCATGCCGGCCATATCGGCATCCTGGGCGTGGACAAGAAGGGCGAGGAGTTCTTCCAGCTCACGCTCGGCGGCTCGCCGGGCAGCGATGCCTCGGTCGGCCAGATCCTGGGCCCGGCCCTGCCCGAGGACGCGACCGTGGACGCCATCGCCCGCCTGGTCGATGCCTATCTGGTCCACCGCACCGGGGGCGAGCGCTTCCTGGATACCTACCGGCGCCTGGGCGCCGCCCTGTTCAAGGATGCCGTCTATGCCACTGCTTGAAAACGGACGGCTCGTCCCCGACGACTGGACGACCCTCGACGCCGACGCCCCCCTGCCCGCCACCGGCCCCGTCATCGTGCCGCTGTCGCGGCTGGAGGAAGGGCTGGCCCGCCCGCACGGCGAGAAACTGGGCGTGGCGATCCCGCAGGATGCCGAAATCGACACGCTGCGCACCGCCCTGCCCCGCCTGTCGCTGGTGGCCGTGACCTTCCCGATCTTCCGCGACGGCCGCGCCTTCAGCCAGGCCCGCGCCCTGCGCGAGCATCTGCACTTCACCGGCGAAATCCGCGCCACCGGCAAGCCCCTGCCCGACCAGTACGAATTCCTGCTCCGCTGCGGCGTCTCGACGGTCGACCTGCCGCCGGGCAGCGAGCCGGAGGTCTGGGCGCGGGCGCATACGCGCTTCCGTACCGCGTACCAGCCTTCGGTGCTGGGCGAGCGTGCCGAGGGTGTCACGTTGCGGCGCCTGCTCGGCTGACCTCCCGCAGACTTCACGACGGGGACGAGATCCGTTTCGCGGCCGTGAAAAGCTCCCGGTCCCGCCCCGCCAGGTAGCTGCGGGGCGACGCTCCGAGCATTTTGCGGAACATGGCAGTAAACGCCGCCGGATTATCGTATCCCAGATCCATCGCAATGAGCGTGACGCGCTCGCCTGCCACCAGACGCGGCAGGGCCGCGACAAGGCATGCCTGCTGGCGCCAGGACATGAAGCTCATGCCCGTCTCGCGACGGAACATCCGCGTGAAGCTGCGCCGGCTCATGCCGAGCCCCTTGCTCCAGGTTTCGATCGTCTGGTGAATGGACGGGCTGACCAGGAACGTCCGGCACCTGCGCGCCAGCGCCTCATGCACGGGTATCGGCAGAAACAGCGGCACAACCGGCAGATCGGCAATCTCATACCGGATCAAGCCCATGAGCGCCTCCGCCCGCCCGTTAGAATCATGGTCGACAGGCAGGGCGACCGCTTCGGCAAGCAGCGCCCGCATGAAGGCGGAAAGCCCGACCACGCAACACGCCGCGGGCACGGCCTCAAGCGTGTCCGCCTTCAGGAACAAACTGTTCGAACGGACATGCCCGAGCATACGCACCTGATGCACGGTGCCGGCGGGAATCCATATCCCCCGCTGCGGCGGCAGCACCCAGGTTCCATGACGGGTCGTCACCATGACGGCCCCCGACGTCGCGCACAGAAGCTGCGTCCGGCGATGGCTGTGCGGCGCGATGACATGACCATCGGCATATTCGTTGCCCAGGGCAACAATATCGCCCGGCGCATCCTCGACCTGTTCTACCCGACGGTTCCAGACCATTGGCCCACTCTCGCTGCCAGCCTGCCCATCTGCGGTGGCAGGCCCTTCCGCTTTCCGCCTAGGCTTCGGGACGGGCTCTGGCAAGCCGACCCCCGAAAGGGCGCCGAAAAAGATCCTGAAAATATAAAGAAAAAATAAAGAATCAGAACAAGGAAAGACATTCCCGTGAGCCAGTCCATCACCCCTCCGGGCCGCCGCCCCTCCATCGCCTTCCCCGTTCTCGGGGCGATCAGCTTCTGCCATTTCCTCAACGACACCATGCAATCGCTTCTGCCGGCGATCTACCCGATCCTCAAAGGCGGATTCGCGCTCGATTTCGGACAGATCGGGCTGCTGACGCTGATGTACCAGGCCACCGCCTCGCTGTTGCAGCCGCTGGTCGGCCTTACAGCGATCGCGGACCCAAACCCTGGTCCCTCCCCTGCGGCATGGGGTTCACGCTGCTCGGGCTGCTCACCCTGGCGTCTGCCCCATCCTACGGCCTGCTGCTGTGCGGCGCGGCGCTGCTGGGGACGGGTTCTTCCATCTTCCATCCGGAATCCTCGCGCATCGCCCGCCATGCATCGGGCGGTGCCCATGGGCTGGCCCAGTCGCTGTTCCAGGTCGGCGGCAATTTCGGCACCGCGATGGGCCCCCTGCTCGCGGCATTCTTCATCCTGCCGCGCGGCCGGCACAGCCTGGCCTGGTTCGCGCTGCTGGCGCTGGGCGGCATGGCACTGCTGACCCTGCTGGGGCGCTGGTACCAGAACAACAGCCAGCCCCGGCAATCCGGGCACAGGGCCGGTACGGACGCCGCCCTGCTGCCTCGCGGGCAGGTCGCGCGGGCCCTCGCGATCCTGATCGCGCTGGTCTTCTCGAAATATTTCTACCTCGCCAGCATCACCAGCTATTACACGTTCTACCTGATCCACCACTTCCATCTGTCGATCGAGGCCGCACAGGCCGACCTGTTCGTGTTCCTCGCAGCGGCTGCCGCCGGCACCATCCTCGGCGGGCCGATCGGGGACAGGGTCGGTCGCAAGGCGGTCATCTGGACGTCCATCCTGGGCGTGCTGCCCTTTACCCTGCTGCTGCCCTATGTGGGCCTATCCGCGACGATCGGCCTCAGCATCGTCATCGGCGCGGTGCTCTCCTCGGCATTCTCCGCCATCGTGGTCTACGCGCAGGAACTGATGCCGGGGCGGATCGGCCTGGTATCGGGGCTCTTCTTCGGCCTGTCCTTCGGCATGGGCGGATTGGGGGCCGCGGTGCTCGGCATGCTTGCGGACCATACGAGCATCGAATTCGTCTATCGCGTCTGTTCCATCCTGCCCGCGATCGGCCTGCTGGCCGCCTTCCTTCCGGATCCGCGCCGTCCCGCGTACGCATGATCCCGGCTCCGCCTCATGCCGGCAGGGGCCGGGCGCCTCTTCCGCCCGGCGGGCGCGCATGCTACCGCCGGGCCTATGATCCGACGCACCGCCCTGCGCGGCACGCCATGCTGAAAAGCCTGACAGGGGCGGGCGCGGCCCGCACGGCAGCCATCGTGCTGCTGCGATCCTATCTGCGCCTGACCATCGGCACCACGCGCTGGACGTTCGACATCCACCCCGATGCCCGTCCGCTACTGACCGGCCAGGGCCCGCATTCCGTGCTGGTCGCCTTCTGGCACGAAACGCTGGCCCTGACCCCGGCGCTGCTCTGGTGGTCCACGTCACGCAATTCCACGCTGCGGCCGCATGTCCTGATCAGCCGCAATCGGGACGGGCGCCTGATTGCCGACATCATCGCGCCATGGGGCGCCGGCACCATCGCCGGCTCGACCGACCGCAAGGGCAAGGACAAGGGCGGCGCGGCGGCATTGCGCCAGTTGCTGGCCCTGCTCCGGGGCGGCGACCCCATCGTGATCACCCCCGACGGCCCGCGCGGCCCGCGCCGCACGGTCGAACAGGGGGTCATCGGGCTGGCACGCCTGTCCGGCGCGCCCATCGTGCCCGTGGGCGGCTGGTGCGCCAGCCGCCGGCTGGGCGGCTGGGACCGCATGATGATCCCCCTGCCCTTCGGGCGCGGCCGGATCGTCTGCGGCGCCCCGATCGCCGTCAGCCGCGACAACCAGGACACGGTGCCCGCGCAGCTCGCCACCGCCCTCGACGCCGCGATGCACGCCGCCGCCCCCGCCCCGGCCGGCGCGGCACAACGTTTGTGGGCCGGACTGGCCACCCTGCTGGCCCCGGCCCTGACCCTGCTGCTGCACCGGCGGCTGGCGCGCGGCAAGGAAGTGCGCGGCCGCCAGCGCGAGCGCATGGGCCTGACCACCCGCCCCCGCCCGCCGGGCAGGCTGGTCTGGCTGCACGCGGCCAGCGTGGGCGAAACCCTGTCGATCCTGCCCGTGATCACCGAATTGCTGGCCCGCGACGCCACCCTGCATGTGCTGGTCACAACCGCGACCGTCACCGCCGCCCGCCTGCTGGAGCAGCGGCTGGCCGGCACGGCGGAGGGCGGACGGGTCATTCACCAGTTCGTGCCGCTGGATGTCCCGCGCTGGATCGGCCGCTTCCTGCGCCGCTGGCGGCCCGACGCCGCCGCGCTGACCGAAAGCGAGCTCTGGCCGAACCTGATCGAGGCCTGCCATCGCGCGGGCATTCCGCTGGCTCTGCTGAACGCCCGCCTGTCCGACCGCGCGCGCGCCGGCTGGGGCCGCCTGCCCGGGCTGGCCGCCCGCATGCTGGACCGTTTCGCGTGGATCGCCGCCCGCTCCGACCTCGACGCCGCCCGCCTGCGCGCGCTGGGCGCCGAACGCATCGACACCCAGGGCGACCTGAAGGACGCCGCCCCGCCCCTGCCGGCCGACCCGGCGGCGCTCGACCGGCTGCGCGCCCTGCTCGGCACCCGCCCGGTCTGGCTGGCCGCCGCGACCCATGAGGGCGAGGAAGAGCAGGTGGCCCACGCCGCCCGGCAGCTCCGCGCCCGCCACCCCGACCTGCTGACCATCATCGTGCCCCGCCACCCCGAGCGCGGGCCCGCCATCGCGGCAATGCTGCACGATGCCCCCCGCCGCGCGGCAGGGCAGCAGCCCGGACCGGACGATGCGTTCTGGATCTGCGACACGCTGGGCGAGCTGGGCCTGTTCTACCGGGCGGTGCCGATCGTCTTCATCGGCAACAGCCTGCCCGGCCCCGGCCGGCGCGGCGGGCACAATCCGCTGGAACCCGCCCGCTTCGGCGCCGCGCTGGCAACCGGCCCCCTGACCGAGAATTTCCTCGACGCCTTCGCCCGGCTGGGCGACGCGGTGCGCGTGGTGCCCGATGCCGACGCGCTGGCCGACTGGGTCGGCACCATGCTGGCCGACCCCGCCCGCCGCGCCGGGGCCGGGCAGCGGGCCGAGGCCGCCACCCATGCCGGCACCGCCCTGCCCGGCCGCCTGGCCGCGCGCCTGCTGGCCCTGATGGACGCGCGCTGATGCGGGCCCCCCGCTTCTGGGCCGAGGACGGCTGGCCCGCCCGGCTGCTGGCCCCCGCCGCCGCCCTGTATGCCCACGCCACCGCGCGCCGCCTGCGCCGGCCGGGCTGGCACGCGCCGGTCCCGGTCCTGTGCTGCGGCAACCTGACCGCCGGCGGCGCGGGCAAGACGACGCTGGCGCTGGACCTGGTGGCGCGGCTGGCCGCGCGCGGCCGGCGCGTGCATGTGCTGACACGCGGCTATGGCCGCCGCCGGTCGGGCCTGCTGCGGGTCGATCCCGCCCGCCACACCGCCGCCGATGTCGGGGACGAGGCCCTGCTGCTGGCCGCCCTCGCCCCCACCCATGTCTCGGCCGACCGCGCGGCCGGCGCCCGGGCGGCGATCGCGGACGGCGCGGATTGCCTGGTGATGGATGACGGGTTCCAGAATCCCGGCCTGTACCAGGACATGAAGCTGCTGGTGATCGACGGCACCAGCGGCTTCGGCAACGGCCGCGTCATCCCCGCCGGCCCGCTGCGCGAACCGATCGCGGCCGGTGCCGCCCGGGCCGGCGCCGCGATCCTGATCGGCGCGGACCGCACCGGCGCCCTGTCCCATTTGCCCCCCGACCTGCCGATCCTGCGCGCCGATCTGGCGATGCAGGACGCGGCCCCGCTGCTGGCCGGTCGGTCGGCCATCGCCTTCGCGGGCATCGGACGGCCGGAGAAATTCTTCGACGGGTTGCGCGCGCAGGGCATCGTGCCGGCGGCCTGCGTGCCCTTCGCGGACCATCACCCCTACACCGCGGGCGACCTGCGCCGCCTGCGGGCCTTGGCCGCGACCCATGGCGCGACCCTGCTGACCACGCCGAAGGACGCCGCCCGCCTGCCCCCGGCCGTGCGGGCGGACATAAGCACCGTCGGCGTCGGGCTGGCCTGGGCCGACCCGTCAGCGCCGGAGCGCCTGCTGGACCGATGGCTGGCTGGCCCATTGCAAGACGAGACCCCATGACCGCGCCCCCCGAAGAAACCCGCCCCGTCACCCGCCTGATGCGGATCGAGGCGCTCGCGGCACGCGGCGCGCTGGCCCTGCTGCGCCGGCTGGGGCCGGTGCGGGCCTCCAATGCCGGCGGGGCGCTCTGCCGGGCCATCGGGCCGCGCCTGCCGGTCTCGCGCGTCGCCGACGCCAATCTGCGGCTGGCGATGCCGGATCTGGACGCCCCGGCCCGCCGGGCGATCATCCGCGCGGTGTGGGACAATCTGGGCCGCACGGTAGGCGAGTTCCCGCACCTGCCCGCCCTGCCGGAAAATCCGGCATCCGGCCCCGGCTGGGACGTGGTGGGGGCCGAGCATCTGGCCGCGCAGGTGGCGCGCGGCGGCCCGGTGATCTTCATGTCCGGCCATATCGGCAACTGGGAAATGCTGCCCCCCGGGGTGGCGCGCCACGGGCTGCCCTTCGCCTCGTTCTACCGCGCCGCCGGCAACCCGCTGGTCGACGGCATGATCCGCGCGCTGCGCGAGGCGGCGATGGGCCCGGCGGCGGGCGGCGCGCCGGTGCCCATGTTCGCCAAGGGCGCGCGCGGCGCCCGGGGTGCGCTGGCCCACATCGCCCGGGGCGGCCGGCTGGGCATGCTGATCGACCAGAAGATGAATGACGGGATCGAGGCGACGCTGTTCGGCCACCCGGCCATGACCGCCCCCGCGCTGGCCGCCATGGCCCTGCGCTATCGCTGCCCGGTCATCCCCGGCTATGTCGAGCGGCTGGGCCCGGCCCGGCTGCGCATCCATGTCGAACCGCCGCTCGCCCTGCCCGACAGCGGCGACCGGCAGGCCGATATCCTGGCCCTGACCCAGGCGGTCAACGACCGGCTGGAACAATGGGTCCGCGCCCGTCCCGGCACCTGGCTGTGGCTTCACCGCCGCTGGCCCCGCTCGGCCTACACGCCCCGATCCTGACCAACCTGCGGCAGATTCGTCTCACAATCGCATCAATCGTGGGCAATTCACGCCACCGATGTGGCAAATCGATGACACCCACATGCAGTCGCTGATTATGTTGCGATCATATGCACTATTTCGTGCCTAAAATTAGGTCTTTCCCGCAACAAATCATTGTTTTTTTGCCACATGCCTGAACTTCTGCCTTTTTGAGTGGCGGCCCGGATCAGATTCAATTTGGCAATGCCCGCCAGCGCGCACTAGCGTTCCTCTCGCCCCATACTCCGAGGACATGACAGATGCCCGCGACGATGACCCTGAAGGCGAACACACCCTCCACCGACAACGTCGTTCCGCTGCGTGCGAACTTTCTGCCCCGCCATCGGGAATATCTGATGCGCTGGCTCGACGCCGGAACCTGCATGGGACTGTGCGACGTCGATGTCTCCCCCCGCTCCGGCAACGGCCCGATCGAGCATGTGCTGGTCTGGGTACGCGAAAACGCCGATCCGGCCTATCTGTTGCGTCCCGAGGGCATGAACTGGGTCCTGGTCGACAATCTGCGCGACCACCGGCTGGGCACCTTCAAGACGTTCGAGGCGGCGCTGTATGCCATCCGCCCCGTCCTGGCCTGCGGCGCCACCGCGGCGGCCTGATCGCCGCCCCGCCGACCCGCCTTTCCGCAACCTCCAGCCCGTCAGCTCTGTTCCCGCGCCAGCCGCCCTGCCGCGGGACTGACAATCCGCCCGCCACCGGTGGGCTGGATCTGGAAAATCGCCAGATCCCGGCGTGTATGACCATCCGGCGTCAACCCGAACACGCCATCCACCCCCGAAAATCCGTCCGGACGCGTCAGGGCCTCGACCGTGTAGCCGTTCGGCCTGTCCGCCGCCCGCCCGCGATCCAGCGCCCCGACCAGCGCCGAGGCGTCATAGGCCAGGTCGCTCAGCGGCGTCGGCATGGTGTGATAGCGCGCCATGTAAAGCTGCACGAAACGCTGCCGCGCCGCCGGATCGGGCGCGGCGTACCAGGCACCCTGCAACGATCCCAGCTTGCCGGCGAACGACGCCCACAAAGCCGTCCCCAGGATCCGCACCGGCGGCAGGCCGCCATTCGCCGGCTGCGCGGGCGCCGACGGCGCGGCCGGGGCAGCCGCGCCATCCGCTGCCGCCGCCGTCGCGGTGCCCGGCACCGGCGCCACGCCGATCACCTGGAACGATTGCAGCGCATCGATCACCGCCGCCAGTTGCAGCCCGGTATCGGCCAGCAGCAGCGCGTCGAAGGGCGGCGGCCCCGGCGGCGAGGGGGCGGGCGTCGGCTGCGCCTGCTGCACCGCGCCCCCCACCGGGTCGACCGCCGCCGCCGCGTCGGGCGGCAGGGCGGCCTGGGCGGCGGGCTGCGCCGCCATCATGCGCATGTCGTAATTGGACAGGGTCTTCAGCCCCTGCGTGATGCTGGCCGGGCTGTCGGTATGGTAGACGACCTGGGGCGCGGCCAGGCCGCGCGCCGCGCAATTCTGCACCAGGGCGCGCCCCATGGCACGGCCCAGCGCAGTTTCGGGCAGGAAGGCCGCGAAATGCTGCCGCCCCTCGGCCTGCGCCGCCGCCACCATCCGTTCCACCTGCTGGTCGGGCGCGATCCCCAGCGTCCACACGCCGGGCCGGCCGAGCGACACGTCGCTGGTAAAGGCCAGCATCGGGACCGACCCCGTGGCCGTCACCGTCGCCGCCTGCGCCGTCTCGGCGGCGGTCAGCGGCCCCAGGATCACGCCGTCGCCGGCCGCCAGGGCCGCCTGCGCCGCCGCCCCCGCGCCACCGGCGGCGGCCGTGTCCCGAATATCCAGCGGCGGGGCCGTGGGCGCGCCCAGCGCCATGCGCGTCGCCGCCAGCATCGCCTGGCCCAGCCGCGCATTGCCGCCGCTCAGCGGCAGCAGCACGCCGACCGTCCGCCCGGGCACGATTGCCGCCGGCGCCGCCGGCGTTGCGGTGGTGGCGGGACCGGTCCCTTCGGGGCCCGCACAGGCGGCCAGTCCGGCCAATGAGGCCGCCAGCATCAGTCCGGCCTTGCCAGAGAGGCCGCGACGGGCTGAACCTGCAGGCCGTTTCTGCATCCGGGTTGCGAATGACCGATTCATCTTCCTCGTCCCTGCCTTTCCACGCGCCCCATGAAGCGGTGTCCTCCAGCCTTGCGCCTGTTTCCCATAGCGGAGCCGGCCCCGCCCGTCATGCCCCCGGCACGAACGACGACGCCCCGCCCGCCGAGGACCCGTTCGAACCCCTGGCCCGGGAAGGGACCGAAGAGGACGACACCGCACCCGCCGGCCATCCGGGCCGGGGGGTGCTGACGCTGGTTTCCACCCCCATCGGCAATCTGGGCGATTTCAGCGACCGCGCCGCCGCCACCCTGGCGGAGGCCGACCTGATCCTGTGCGAGGACACCCGCACCAGCGCGCGGCTGCTGACCGCGCGCGGCATCGCCACCCGCACCGAGCCCCTGCACGACCATAACGAGCAGCAGCGCATTCCCGCCCTGATCGGCATGCTGGAACGCGGCCGCCGCATCGCCGTCATTTCCGATGCCGGCACCCCGCTTCTGTCCGACCCCGGCTTCCGCCTGGCCCGGGCGGCGATCACGGCCGGCATCGCGATGACGGCGGTCCCCGGCCCCAATGCCGCGATCACGGCGCTGACCCTGTCCGGCCTGCCGCCGCACCCGTTCATGTTCTCGGGCTTCCTGCCGCCGCGCCCGGCGGCGCGGCGCGAGGTACTGGCCAGGCTGCGCGCGGCCGAGCAGGCCGGCCTGTCCGCCACCCTGATCTGGCACGAGGCCCCGCACCGGCTGGGCGAGATGCTGGCCGACCTGGCCGACATCTTCGGCACCGACCGCCCCGCCGCCGTGGCGCGCGAACTGACCAAACGGTTCGAGGAAGTGCGGCGCGGCCCGGTGGGCACGCTCGCCGCCTGGTATGCCGAAAACCGGGCACGGGGCGAAATCACCGTCCTGCTGGGCCCGCCCGCCGAGGACGACACGGGCGCCGACGACCTGGACGACCGGCTGCGCGCGGCGCTGGCCACCCTGTCGGTCAAGGATGCGGCATCGCTGGTGGCCGGCGCGATCAACCTGCCCCGCCGCACGGTCTATGCCCGCGCGCTGGAACTGGCCCGCGAGACCGGCCCCGAAGCCGCCGATCCCTGAGCCGCCGCCCCCTGGGCCGGCAGCCCGTGCCGGCGCCCGCCTATTGATCACCGATATTCGTATCGAACAGCCCGTCCGGCATCGGGCCACCCCCGAGGCGGACATTGAACAGGTCGACCTGCGTCGCCTGCCCCTGCGCATCCACCACGCTCCACGAGCGCAGCGACAATGGATTGTCATGAAACACCAGTGTCAGGCTCCCGTCCCCCGGCGAGGCGGTCCGCACCAGCGTGACCTGCACCAGCCCGTTGGCATGCGTGAAGGCCGTAACGGTCACATCGCCCGACAGTTGCAGGCCGGGGCGCAGCAGCAACCCCAGCGGGGTCTTGTCCAGCGGCAGGGTCGTGGTCTGGCCCAGCTGGCTGTCGTTGAAGACCACCTGCCCGTGATTGGCCACCAGCAGCAGCGGGCTGGGCTTGTCGTATTCGAAGCGCATCCGCCCGGGCCGGTTCAGCCACGCGGTGCCGGTCGCGCGCTTGCCGTCCGGCGCCAGTTGCTGGAACTGCGCCTCCAGCGTCGTGATGCCGTCCAGATAGGTCTGGATGCGCTGCACCCAGCCCCGGTCGGCGGGCGAAAGCGCGGCCGCCGCCGTCTGGGCGCGCGGCGCGGCAACGGGCAGGCAGGCCACCGCCACCAGCCCGCCCAGCAGGCAGGTCGCGATACGGGTCGGCAGGAAAGGCAGGCGGTTCGGTCGCGTCATGGCACCCGGTCGGTCGCAGGAGGTCGCCGGCCGCCCACCCCGCCGGGGCATCGGTCCAGCCCGACTTCGTTGCCCGATCATTCCGGCAAGATCAAGGCGCTGGCCCCGCCTGTCGCAGCCGTCCCGATGCCACCAGCGCCGCCAGGCCGGGCGGCAGGGGCATGTCCGCCGGCAGTTCCGGGGCCGGGCACGGCGTGTCCAGCACGGTGCGGATGGGAATCACGCCGGCCCAGACCGGATAATCGCCCTCGGCCCCGTCGCCCGGCGGGGCGTCCCGGACCTTGACGCTGGCTTCCTCGATATCCATCCACAGCACGGCGGTCGCCTTGCGTTCCTGATCGGTCATCGGGCGCAATGTGTCCCACCGGCCGGGAAAATAATCCTCGATCATGTCGCGCAAGGCGGCGCCGATCTCCTCCTCGCCCTCCAGCAGGTTGGCGGTGCCGAACACCATGGCCGAGCGGTAATTGACCGAATGGCTGAAGGCCGAGCGCGCCATCACATACCCGTCCATCTGGCTGCATGTCAGGCACACGCGCGTCCCCCGCGCCGCGCGCAGAAACCGGCTGGCCGCCGAGCCGTGCCAATAGACCCGGTCCCCCACCCGCCATTGCAGCGTCGGCGTCACATAGGGCGCGCCGTCGATCACATACCCCACATGGCACAAGGGCGACGCATCCAGCACGGCATGAACATCCGCCCGTTCATGGCTGCCGCGCTGATGGGCGCGCCGCACCCGGCTGCGCTCGGTCACGGGATAGGGCTCGGTCATCGCAGGCTCCTGTCGTTGCCCGCCGAGACTGGACGGCAAACGGTCTGCCGATAACATCCACTTCGTCCATTTTCGTCAGACCAGTTGAGCCCCGTGACCGACACGCCCCGCACCCCGCCGCCCGCCTGGCTGGTTCTCGACCCCGCCTCCGGCCCGCTGGAAAGCCAGATCCACCGCGCGATCCGCGAGCGCATTCTCGCGGGGCGGCTCGCCGCCGGCGACCGCCTGCCCTCCAGCCGCGCCCTGGCCCGCGCGCTGGGGGTCGCGCGTTCCACCATCGTGCTGGCCTATGACCGGCTGCGCGCCGAAGGCTTCCTGGACGCCCGCGCCGGGTCGGCCACCCGTGTCGCCGCCCTCCCCGCTCCCCCGCGCCACGGGCGCCCCTCCCCGCCACCGGCGCCTGCCCCGGAGCCGCCGGACATCGTGCCCGACGCACTGCGCCCCGGCCTGCCCGACCTTACGTCCTTCCCCCATGCCGTCTGGGCCCGCTGCCTCGGTGCCCGCGCCCGCGCCGGCCGGCTGGTCGACCTGGGCCATGGCGGCCGCGCCGCCGGCGCCCCCGAATTGCGGGCGACCATCCTGTCCCACATCCGGGCCACGCGGGGCGTCGTCGCCACCGCCGGGCAGGTCGTCATCGTCCCGTCGATCCGCGTCGCCGTCGACGCCATCGCCCGCGTGGCGCTCGCCACCGCCGCCGACCCGGTCGCCTGGGTCGAGGAACCCGGCTACATCCCCATCCACACCATCCTCAAGGAAGCCGGCGCCCGACTGGTGCCCCTGCCCTGCGACGCCGAGGGCATGGACGTCGCCCACGCCCCCGGCCCGTCCCCGCGCCTGATCTGCGTCACCCCCTCGCACCAGTACCCCACCGGCGCGGACATGACGCTGCGCCGCCGCCTGGCCATACTGGCCCACGCGCACGCCAGCGGCGCGGTGGTGCTGGAAGACGATTACGACAGCGAATTCCAGTACGACACCCGCCCCGTCGCCGCCCTGCAAGGCATCGATCGCACCGGATCGGTCGCCTATCTGGGCACGTTTTCCAAGATCCTCGCCCCCGGCCTGCGCGTCGCCTACGCCGTGCTGCCGCCCCGTCTGGTCGCCCCCGTCACCGACTTCCTGTCCGGGCGCGGCATCGCGGTGCCGATCCACCTCCAGCTCGCCCTCGCCGATTTCATCGCCGACGGCCATCTGCGCGCCCATATCCGCCGCATGAACAGCCTCTACGCCGACCGCATGGCCGGCGCCGTGGCCGCCCTGCACCGCCATTGCGGCGGCGTGCTGGTCCCGGGCCCCGGCACCGGCGGCCTGCAACTGGCCGCCCGCTTCATCGACCCCACCCTGGACGACCGCGCCATCGCCCGCCGCCTGTGGCGCCAAGGGTTCGGCGTGCGCCCGCTCTCGGATTATTATCTGGGGGCGAGCCGTCCGGGCCTGCTGCTGGGGATCGCTTCCGCCACGCCCGAGGCCATGGATCGGGCGGCTCGGGGGATTCGAGCGTGTGTGGAAGAGGTTCTTTTTTGAAAAAAAGAACCAAAAAACCTTGATTCGTTCAGGCGAATCGAAAGGTCTCAATAACCAGAACAGCGGCGCGCCCCGGGAAAGGAAGACCCTACCCCGCCGACCCGATCAGGATTCCCGCGGCAAACACCAGCGCCCCACCGAACACGATCTGCACCACCGCCGACCCGAACGGCGTATCCTGGTACCGCCAGCGCACCCAGGAAATCAGCAGCAGCTCGACCACGACCACCACCATGGCCACGCTCATGGCCACGGAAAACCGGTCGATCAGGAACGGCACCGTATGGCCGATCCCGCCGGCGGTCGTCATCAGCCCACAGATCAGCCCGCGCAGGACCGGCGCGCCACGACCCGACAGCTTGCCGTCATCCGACAGCGCCTCGGCAAAGCCCATGGAAATCCCGGCCCCGACCGACGCCGCGATCCCGACCAGAAACGCCTCCCATGGCCGGTGCGAGGCAAAGGCGGCGGCAAAGACCGGGGCGAGCGTGGAAACCGACCCATCCATCAGCCCGACCAGGCCGGGCTGGATCACCTGCAACACGAAGCGCCGCCGCGCATCCTCGTCCTCATCCTCGCGCTTGCTCGCCGGCAGGCGGTTCTGCGCGATCTCGCCCGCCACCTGCTCGTGCCGATCCTCGGCCACCGCCAGGTCGCCCAGCAATTTGCGCGTGGCGGCATCGGTCGTGCGCAAGGCCGCCTGACGATAGAAGCGCGCCGCATCCAGCTCCATCTGCCGCGCATGCCCCCGCACGGCCTCGATCCCCATGCCCTGCACCTGCCACGCCGGCCGACGCACCATGACCCCCGCGATATCCTGACGGCGAATCAGCGGAATATGCTGGCCGAACCGCCGGACATACAGGTCGATCAGGTCGCGCCGATGCTCGTTCTCCTCATGCACCATGTCCGTAAAAATCCTGGCCGTGTCAGGATATTTTTCACGCAGAGCATAGGAGAAATCGGCATAGATCCGCGAATCCTCTTCCTCGTTCGAAATGGCGAGGGCAAGGATTTCCTGGTCGTTCAGCGTCTGGAATTTGCGCATGCCCCTGTATGCCGGAACAGTCCCGCCACACACAAGACGTTTCGATATCGTGAGAATAACTCGCGTTATCGTCTAAAAGAAATCAAACGAGACCGCCGCACGGAGCATAGCCGGAAATGCGGGCTGGTGAGCGAGAGCGGCCCGGCACGGGCCGCGCCCGTCGTGTGTTTCCGAGCCTCGGCGCGAAGCGGCCTTAAAGGCCGTGAGCACCGGAGCACAGGAAACGCGCGACGGATCGCCACCAGCGCGCATTTACGGCCATGCTCTCAGATGGCGGCTTCGGCGAAGATCTTGCTCACATCGCCCTGCCATGCGCCGTGATAGCGTTCCAGCCAATGCTCGGCCTGGGTCGGCGCGCCGGCCGCGATGGCCTGCAAGGGCACCAGCAGATGGCTCTCGTCGCGCCCGTTGCCGTCCGTCACCGCGCGGGCGCGCAGCCCGTCGGTCGCGATGGCCACCATGCGGGCGGCCAGATCGCGCGCCGTCCCGCCGGCCCACGGCGCATCCAGCCCCTGCCGGGGCACGGCGGCACGCAGCGCGACATAGTCCGTCCATTCCCGCTCGCGCACCAGCGCGTCGGCGGCGGCCAGGGCCGCGTCGTCGTACAGCAGCCCGACCCACAGGGCGGACTGCGCCAGCATCATCTCGGGCGATCCGGCATCGGCACCGCGCATTTCCAGGAAGCGCTTCAGCCGCACGTCGGTAAAGGCGGTGGTCAGATGGTCCTCGAAATCGCCCAGCGTCGGCACCAGCCCGTCCAGCCCGTCCTGGCGCTCGCCCTTCATCCAGGCCCGGAACGACCGGCCGGCCACGTCCAGGATCTGCCCGTCGCGCACGATGAAATACATCGGCACGTCCAGCAGCCATTCCACATAGGCCTCGAACCCGAAGGACGGCGCGAAGAAGGCCAGCGGCATGCCCGACCGCACATTGTCGGTATCGGTCCAGACATGGGCGCGGTTGGACAGCAGCCCGTTCGGCCTGCCCTCGTAGAACGGCGAATTGGCGAACAGCGCGGTCGCCACCGGCTGCAACGCCAGCGACACGCGCAGCTTGCGCAGCATGTCGGCTTCCGACGCGAAATCCAGATTGACCTGCACGGTGCAGGTCCGCGTCATCATGTCCAGCCCCAGCGTGCCGACCTTGGGCATGTAGTTGCGCATGATCGCATAGCGGCTCTTGGGCATCCACGGCATGTCCGCCCGGCGCGCCAGCGGGTGGAAGCCCAGCGGCGCGAAGCCGATGCCCAGCGAGCGGGTAATGGGGCGGATCGCCTCGAAATGCCGCGCCATCTCGTGGCCCGTATCGTGCAGGCTGGCCAGCGGCGCGCCCGACAGCTCGAACTGCCCCGCCGGCTCCAGCGACACCGAGCCGCCGCGTTCCGGGCCGATCCCCTTCAGCCCGATCAGCTTGCCCCTGTCCTCGATCGCCTCCCACTTGCCGCCGCCATCCTGGCGGTTCAGGTCGGTCAGGATCTCGCCGATTCCGTCGGGGGCATAGGGCGGCGGCATCCAGGGCGTGCCGCCCGGCGCGGTGGCGGCGGGCAGGACGAAGCCGAATTTCTCATGCTCGGTGCCGATGCGCCACCGCGCGCGCGGCTTGCCCCCATCCGCCAGCAAACCGGCCAGCTGGCCGATCGATTCAATAGGGGTCGTATCTTGCTCGCCGGGGTTCGACATCGTTTCTGAACAAGCCTTCAAACACAGAACGGATCGACGGAAAGGTCCGTCGCAGCCATGCGACCGACCGGTCGGTCAGCGCGAATCTGCACCAGACGCGCGCCGGAAGCCAGCCCCCATCAGGGACAGGCCGCATGCCGCCGCCGTATCCGCCCGCAGGATCAGTTTTCCCAGCGTGATCATCCTGACAAACGGCCGCGCGCGCAATATCCGCCGCTCGGCGTCGGAAAACCCGCCTTCGGGGCCGACCAGCAGCCCATCGCCGTCGGCCACGCAATCGATCTCCCCCACCCCGTCATCCGGCCCGCTGCGCTCGGCCGCGACGAACAGCGTGCGCCCGGCCGGCCACGCCGCCAGATGCTCGGGCAGGCGCGCGGGCTCGGCGATCGCGGGCACGTCCAGCCGCTCGCACTGTTCCGCCGCCTCGATCGCGATCGCGTCCAGCCGGGCGATATTGACCCGGTGCGTGTTGGTGCGCTCGGTCAGCACGGGCACGAAGCGCGTCACCCCCAGCTCGGTGCCCATGCGCACCACCATGTCGGTGGCATCGCGCTTCAGCGGCGCGAACAGCAGCACCGGCCCGCATAGGGGCTGCGGCGCGCGGCGGCGATGCAGCAGCCGCACCTGCGCGCGGTCGCGCCGCACCGCGACCAGGCTGGCCAGCCACTCCCCGTCCACGGCGTTGAACAGCGCGACCTCCGCCCCCGGCGCCATGCGCATCACGGTGCCGAGGTAATGGGCCTGCCCCGGCTCCAGATCGCGCACCGCATCGGCTTCCATCGGCGGCCGGCCGGCCGGATCGGCGAACAGGCGGGGACAATCCTTCATGACGACATCACCTCCGACCGGCCGGGAACGTACCCTCCCGCGCCCGGCCCTTGACCGCTTCCATCCCGCGCCCCATCACACTCCCGGGCACAACAGGCTGTTTCGTAAGCCCCGATGCCTCCATTACGCCCGCATGTCCAGACGGAGACCCCCAGCGTGACCCCGCCCTCCCATACCGATATCCGGGCCACAGGCTGGATCAGCCGCCTGCCCGCCACGCTGCGCCCCTACGCGCTGCTGGCACGGCTGGACCGCCCCATCGGCACCTGGCTGCTGTTCCTGCCCGGCCTGTGGGGCATCCTGCTGTCCGGCGGGGTCGAGGCCGGGGAGCGGCTGCGGCTGGCCCTGCTGTTCGGCCTGGGCAGCCTGGTGATGCGGTCGGCCGGCTGCGTGGTCAACGACATGTGGGACCGCGACATCGACCGGATGGTGGCGCGCACGGCGGGCCGGCCGCTGGCCTCGGGCGCGCTGCGCATGCGCCAGGCCGCGCTGTTCCTGGTGCTGCTGCTGGCGATCGGACTGGCCATCCTGTTGCAGCTCAATCCGCTGTGCCGCCTGCTGGGCGTGGGCTCGCTGCTGCTGGTCGGGCTGTATCCGCTGGCCAAGCGCTTCACCTGGTGGCCCCAGCTCGTCATGGGCTTCACCTTCGGCTTCGGCGCCCCGATGGGCTATGCGGCAGCGGCCGGGCGGATCGATGCCGCCTGGGTGGCGCTGTATGCCGCCACCATCCTGTGGCAGCTCGGCTTCGACACCATCTACGGCTTCCAGGACATGGAGGACGACGCGCGCATCGGCGTCAAATCGACCTCGCGCCTGTGGGCGGGCCATCCCCGCCTGTTCGTCGGCGGGTGCTACGTGCTGGCGGTGGTGGCCCTGCTGCTGGCCGGCTGGCTGGCCGGGTGCACCATCGGCTTCTGGGTGGCGATGGTGCTGCCCGCCATCGCGCTGGGCTGGCAGGTCGCGCATCTGGACAGTACCGACCCGCGCCGCTGCCTGATGCTGTTCCGCTCCAACCGCGAAACCGGGCTGGCGGTCGCCCTGGCCATCCTGGCCGGGCTGACCGGCCGATGAGCGCGCGCACCGACCCCGAATCCTTCATCCTCGCCCACACCAGCCCGGCCCGCGCCCCGCTGGTGCCCGAGATCGCGCTGCACCTGGCCACCGAGATCACCCCGATCTGGCAGGCCAGCGAGGACTGGCTGACCCGACAGGGTATCGAGCCCCCCTTCTGGGCCTTCGCCTGGCCGGGCGGCCAGTTGCTGGCACGCCATATCCTGGACAATCCCGCGCTGGTCGCCGGGCGCCGGGTGCTGGATTTCGCGGCCGGCTGCGGCATCGCCGCCATCGCCTGCGCCCAGGCGGGCGCCGGCACCGTCGAGGCCGCCGAGATCGACCCGCTGGCCATCGCCGCCATCGCGCTGAACGCCCGGACCAACGGCGTGGCCGTCACGGCCACCGGGGAAGACCTGGTCGGCACCGCCCCGCGCTGGGACCTGATCCTGTGCGGCGATGTCTGCTACGAAAACCCGATGACCGAGCATATCCTGCCCTGGCTGCGCGACGCCGCGCGCACCGCCGAGGTCTGGATCGCCGACCCCGGCCGCGCCTACCTGCCCCGCGCCGGCCTGCACCCCATCCTGACCCGCGACGTCCCGACCACCCGAGAGCTGGAAGACCGCGACACGCGACGCACCACCCTCTACCGCGTCAGCCCATCCCCTGAGGCCACCCCGCCCGTTCGGGGGGCCTGAGCGAAACCGCGCGGAGGACACGCCGCCAGCACGCATGTCCGCTCAAAGCCTGCTTGCAAATGCGGGATGGTGAGCGAGAGCGGCCTTGATGGCCGTGAGCACCGAAGCGCAGGAAACGCGCGGAGGACACGCCGTCAGCCCGCATTTGCAAGCAGGCTTTCAGGTGCGGGGGGCGTTGACGACACGCTCCACCAGCCAGTCCCGCATGTCCCGCGCCATTTCGTCGGGCACCGGGCCGGCGGACAGGATGCGGTACCAGTGCACGGCATCGGCGTCGTCCCGGCCGCACCCTTCCAGCCAGCGCGTCAGCGGCCCGCCCTTGAAATGGAACCGCCCCAGCGGCGACCGGTCGCGCGTGGCCGTCCACAGATAGGCCAGCGCGCCGAGGTCGCTGCCGATTTCGCTTTCCTCTTCGTCCTGGGCCCGGCCCTGCTCGGAATAGATGCGATACCAGTCCAGGAAATCGTCCGGCGGCATCGGCCGGGCGATGCCGAACCCCTGGCCGTAGCGGCAGCCCAGATGGCGCATGGCCTCGATCATGTCGGCGTCTTCCAGCCCTTCCACCACCACCTGGCTGTGCATGTCGCGGCCCATTTCCCGCAGCGAGCGGATCACGCTGAAGACCTGGAGCGGCACGTCGCGGATATGGCGCAGCAGGCCCCGGTCCACCTTGATGCAGTCGAAGGGCGCCGTGGACAGCCGCAGCAGGTTGCTGTGCCCCGCGCCGAGATCGTCGATGGCCATCTGCACGCCCTTCGACCGGAAATCCCGCAGGGCCGCGCCCTGATTGTCGGAATCGAGGCCCTGGGTTTCCAGCACCTCCAGCGTCAGCCGGTTGGGGGCGATCTCGTGGCGGTTCAGCATGTCGTCGACCATGGTCAGGACATTGGTGTTCGACAGGCACGATGGCGGCAGATTGACCGAGATTTCGGTGGACAGGCCCTTCCGGTCCCACGATTGCAGCCACCCCAGGCTCTGTTCCAGCCCGAACTGGAACAGCCGGTCCAGCTCGTCATGCCCCAGCAGCGTCAGGAAAGTGGTGGGCGGCAGTATCGCGCCGTCGGCATCCTCCAGCCGGGCCAGGGCCTCGACCTTCAGCAACTGGCCCGTGCACAGGTCGATGACGGGCTGCATGAACATGCGCAGTCCCCCCGAGAACAGGCGCGTGCGCAGGCGGGTCGACCGCTCGTCGGACATGCCCTGCCCGTCCTGCCACAGCTTTTCCCATTTCTTCTGCAATTCGTCGGTGAATTTCCGCATGTCGGCGGATTCGAACTGGTTGGGGCAGACGCCGAACAGGGTCAGCACCAGCGCCGGCGTCCCGTCCGGGCGCCGGATGGGCACGCTCATGGCCGAATGGATGCGCAGATTGAGCATCAGCGCGTGCCACGGCGCCATGGCACTGTCCAGGTCGATGGACGGGCAGGTCTGCGTTTCGCCCGTGCGCCACGCCTGGGCGCCGATGAAGCTGCCATGGCGCGCGGTGGCGGCGATCACGGGCCGCACGTCGCTGCGCAGCATCGCCTCGTCCAGCGCGGTGGCGCACGGCCCGGCGATGGTCTGCGCCACCAGTTCCCCCGCCGCGTTGGGACGGGTCAGGAACGCCGCCTGGATGCCGGGCAGCTTCGCCAGCCCGTTCAGCGCATCGCTGCTGACCTGGCCCCAGCCGCCGGCGGGCAGGTCGCCGGGCAGAAGGGCCGCGGCGGCGGCATAGGCCTTGCGCACACCCTGCTCGATCACGCGCCGCATCGCGCGATCGTCCCGATAGCGGCCTTCCACGATCTGCTGCACGCGATAGCGGTCGTCGCTGCTCACGCTGCCGGCTTCCATCTCCGCCATCAGCAGGCGCAGGTAACCGTTCTGCTCGGCGACGAACACGGCCGGATCGACGCCGAACAGCGCATACATCGTGCCCAGCGTCCGCGCCGCCGCCAGCACGTCCTCCCGCACGGTCACGGGGGTGACCAGAAATTCCAGATGCTTCGCCTCGCGCTCGATCAGGCGCTCATGCTGCTCGCGCGTCAGGCTGGCCACCATCGGCGCGCCGCCGTTCTTCTGCCAGATCGCCCGGATCGTGCCCTTGCGCAGGCTCTCCGCGATCCGCACGGCGGCCGGGGCCGCCCTGGCCAGCAGTTCCGCCGCCTTCGGCCCGTAGGGCGCGATCGGGAACAACTCGGCGGCCGCCCCTTCGTCGAGCGCCCGCGCCTCGTCCAGGGCGGCGGCGAAATGCCAGTTGACGTCGCGCGCGTCCTGGTTCTGCTTGGCGTGGTACATCGCATTGTCGGCCTGGCGCAGCAGCGCCTCGGGCTTGTCGCCGTCCTGCGGATAGAGCGCGACCCCCATGGCGAGGCCCACCGTGGCGGTATGGCCGTCTTCCAGGACAAACGGTTCCGCCACCACCGAGGACAGGCTGCTCAGCGCCGCCGCGACCTGGTCGTTCGCGGTGTCCGTATCCAGGTTTTCCAGGACGACCACGAACTCGTCGCCCCCCAGCCGCGCGACATAGCCGTTCTCGCGCACCGCCTCCCACAACCGTGCGCTCAGGTCGACCAGCACCTTGTCGCCGGCCGCGTGGCCGTACGTGTCGTTGACGGCCTTGAAACCGTCCAGGTCCATCAGCCCGATCGCCACCGACATCCCGCGCTCGCGCGCGCGCTCCTGCGCCTTGGGCAGATATTCCTCCAGCGCCAGCCGGTTGGGCAGCGCGGTCAGCGTATCGCGGCGGGCGCGCTTCGCCTCCTCGTGGCGCAGTTTTTCCAGATTGCGGCTGCTGTCCAGCCGGTCCAGGCTCTGGCCCAGCAATCCCGCCACCCGCTGGCATAGCGTGATGCTCTTGTCGTCAAAGCCGCCGGTCCGCAGCGTCGTGAAGGTCAGCACGGACCAGATCTGCCCGCCCCGCAGCACCGGGACGGCCAGCACGGCGCGCCACCCATGCTCCATCAGCTTCTCGTAGCCCGGGATTCCGACCAGGTCGGTCTCCAGCGCGTTGGTATAGACCAGGCGCTGCTCCCGCCACGCCCGCACCGTCACCGGCAAGGTGGCGGCGTCGGTGTCGATCCGCCAGTTCAGCCGGCCGATAATGTCCCCGCCCCGGCCGGCATGGGCCCGCACCTCCATCCGGCCGCCAAGGTCGGGCTGCACCAGCCAGACGGCGTTGAACAGCGTGTCGTCGACCAGCGTGTCGCACACGGCGCGGCATTTTTCCGCCTCGTCCTCGGCGGCGAGCATGACGGACACGGCATTGATCAGCGCCCGATACAGGCGCTGCGTCGCGTCGCGGTCGGTCACGTCCTCGATGGTCCAGATCGAATCCGTGCCCCACAGCGTGTCCAGCGCCACGGCCGACAGGTCGGCGATCACCTCCTGCCCGTCGGGCCGGGGCAGGTGCACGCCCGGAAGCTGGGCCCGGCCGGTGGCGCGCAGCTGCGCCTGCGCGTGCTCCAGCCGCGACACGTCGCCCGCCACGATCGTCTCAGCCGGGGCATTGTACAGCTCGGCGGGCGTGCGGCCCGCAAGGTCGGCGGCAAAGGCGTTCGCGCAATGGATGTGCGTGTCGCGCAGCAGCACGATCCCCACCTGCGCCCGGTCGAGCTGCGCCGCGCTCAGCCGCCGCTCGTCATGCAGTTTCAGCATGCGCGACAGGCTGCCAGCCGCTTCCAGCAGGATGGTCCGGATCGCGCGGTCGAACCCATCCTCCTGCCTGTCATAGACGCCCAGCACCGCCCAGACCCGGCCGGCGCGCCACAGCGGCAGCACCGCGCAGGCATGCACGCCCTGCGCCTGCATGGCCGCCAGCCAGGGCTGCAGGCTGGGCTCGCGCGCGATATCGTCGCAGAAGACCGGCTGCCGCTCCTGCCAGGCGCGCCCGACAAGACCGTGGCGCGCCGGCAGGTCCGGCCGGGCCGAAAAAGCCGGGTCGTGCATTTGCGCGACCGGCCCGCTGGCCGCCAGGATCCGGAAATCCCCCTCCGCATCGGGCCGGACGACGAAGGCGCCGCGCAGGCGCGCGTTCCGGGTCGCGGCCTCGCACACCGCGCCCAGCAGGGCGGTTTCGTCGATGGACGGGTCGAACGCCATGCCGATTCGCGCCAGGAAGGCGGTAAAACCGTTCAGCCGGTGCAACTGCCGCAGGCGCGCGCGCACGCGCTGGCGCTGCCCGTTTTCCTCCGCGCCACGCCCCAGCGCAGCCTCCGCCAGCGTGGACAGGCGGCGCGATGCAGGCAACAGGGGGCGCGGCAGACGCATCAGAAAATCCTGACTCTCATGACAGAAAATCACATCGTGGCAGGATTGACTGGAAACGCTGCCGCATACCAGCGTTATAATTATGATTTCAATGAATTATGCGCCAGTCCCCAAAAGGGTCAGGCACCGGCCCGCCGCCCGCGCACCAGCCGGCTGGAACTGATCGCCGCCGCGCCATAGGCGCAGGCCGCCGCCAGTTCCAGGCAGCGCAGGGTCGGGTCGTGGCGGACGAAGCCGAATGTCAGCGCCACGAACATCGCCCCCATCGTCTGCCCCCACAGCCGCGCGACCGAAACCATGCCGCTGGCACTGCCCGAGCGCCCGTGCGGCGCCGCCACCATCATCGCCCGGTTGTTCGGCGCCTGGAAAATCCCGAACCCCATCCCCGCGACGGCAATCCGCCACGCAATGTCCAGGTTCCCCGCATCGGCCGGCAGCAGGCACAGCAGCACGAAGCCGGTGCCGGTCACACACAGGCCGATCGAGGACAGGATGCCGGCCGGCACCCGGTCCGCCAGCCGCCCCACCAGCGGCGAGATCGCGACAATGCCCACCGGCCACGGCGTGATCAGCAGCCCGGTCGCCACCGCCGAGCGATGCAGCACTGTCTCCAGCGTGAAGGGCATGGAAATGATGAAGAAGTTCGACGCCACGAACGCCAGCGACCCCACGCTGAACGCGATCAGGAAATCCGGCACCGCCAGCAGGTCGATCGGCAGCATGGGGTCGGAACGCCCGGTCTGGCGCCGCGCGAGCTGGAAGAACGCGCCGCCGCCGATCAGCAGCAGCCATACCGCCACCACCGGGCCGCTGCGATGCGCCAGACTGTCCAGCCCGACGACCAGGCAGCCGATGGCCACCACGTTCAGGATCGCGCTGGCCAGGTCGAACGAGGACTGGCTGCGCGGCGTGGCGGGCAGGTAGATCACCGCCGCCACCATCGCCGCCCCGCCCAGCGGCAGGTTGATCAGGAAGATCCACGGCCAGTCCGCCACCGACAGCACGGCAGAGGCGATGGTCGGCCCCAGCGCCACCCCGGTCGCGACCACCACGCCGTTCAGCGCGATCCCCTTGCCGATCTCGGCATGGGGGTAGATGAAGCGGACCAGCGCGATGTTCACGCTCATGATGCACGCGCCGCCGATGCCTTGCAGCGCCCGGGCCAGCGCCAGTTCCAGCAGCGTATGCGACATCGCGCAGAAGACCGAGGCCACGACGAAGGTGGCCAGCCCGATCCGGCACAGCCGCGCGAAGCCCAGCCGCGACCCCAGCGAGGCCAGCGGCAGCAGCGTCGCCAGGCAGGCCATCTGATAGGCGTTGATCACCCAGATCGAGGAAGACGGGCTGGCATGGATATCCTGCGCGATCGTCGGCAGCGCGACATTGGCGATGGCATAATCCAGCACCGAGAGCAGGACCGACAGCGCCACGGCGAACATCGCCAGCGCCCGGGGCATGCCATGCAGCCCCTCGCCCTCGCGCAGGACCGTCCCCTTCATCGCCCTGTCCCCGTCATCGCCGGTCAGCCGCGCAGGGCGCGGGCGAACAGCGCCTGGACCCATCCCATGGCCTGAAGGAACAGGGCGGGGTCGAACCGGTGGCCCTCGTCGCGCAGGAAGGCATGCTGGCCGTTGACCTCATGCCATTCGTACCCGACCCCTGCCGCCTCCAGCGCCTCGCGGATCGCCTGCCGCCCCGCGAAGGGCACATGCGGGTCCTGCCGGCCCCAGACCATCATCGCCTCGCCGGCAATCTCGCCCAGCCGCCGCAGCGTATCGTCCGCCCGCCCGTCGCCCAGCGACGCCGAATGGATGTCGGTGGCATAGAAGCACGCCGCCGCCTGCACGGCGGGGTTCATCGCCGCCCGCAGCGCCAGATGGCCGCCCAGGCACACGCCCATGGTGCCGATCCGCCCGGTACAGGCGTCATGCTCCGCCAGCCACGCCACCGCCGCGCGCGCATCGTCGTCATAGGCGGCCAGGGGCTTGGCATATTTCAGCGCGTTGCCCCGGTCGGTCCCCGGCCCGTCATAGGCCAGCACGCAGCCGGCGGGCTCGTATTCGTGATAGACTTCCGGCACCGCCACCACATGGCCCAGCCCCGCGACCATCGCGGCCAGCCGGCGGATCGGCGCCGTCACCTGGTAGATTTCCGAAAACAGCACCACGCCGGGAAAGCGGCCTTCCGCCGCCGGGCGCAGCACATGCAGCCGCATCGGGCCGTTGGCCGTCGCGATATCCTGGGTCTCGTCCCCGCGCAGTATCATCGTCGCCGCCCCGCCCTACCGTCCCAGTTCCCGCAGCCGCCGGCCCGCCATCAGCCGGGCCTCGATCTCCTCCAGCGACACGCCCTTCGTTTCGGGCACGTAGGCGAGGGTGACCAGGATGAACAGGCCGTTCATGATGGCAAACAGCCAGAAGGTCCAGCTCTGCCCCAGGGCCGCCATGACGGTCAGGAAAATGTTGCTGACCAGCCAGTTCGCCGCCCAGTTGGTGAAGGTGGAGCACGCAATGCCGAAATCGCGGCCGCGCAGGGGCTGGATTTCCGAGCACAGGGTCCACACCATCGGCCCCGCCCCGATGGCGAAGCCGGCGACGAACAGCAGCAGCGCCGCCACCATCCCGCCCAGCACCGGCGTCGACTCCCCGCCGATCGCGGCCAGCCCGCCGGCCACCAGCATCGCCCCGGTCATGATCGCGCAGCTCAGGATCAGCAGCGGGCGCCGCCCCCAGCGATCGATGAAGGCGATGGCGAAGCCGGTGGCGGCCATGTTGACCAGCCCCAGCAGCGCCGTGGCCCAGGTCGCGGCCGACACCCCGAAATGCGCGGCCTGGAAGATCTTGGGCGCGTAATACATCAGCACGTTGATGCCCGTGACCTGCTGCATCACCTGCAAGGCCACCCCCAGCAGCACCGAGCGGCGGAAATTCGGGCTGCTGCGGAAAAACGCCAGCCCGCTGCCGCCCTCGCGCCGGAGTTCCTGCGCGATGTCGCGGATCTCGGCATCGGCTTCGGCCGGGCTGGTGCGCAGCAGGCGCATCACCTGGCTGGCCCGCCCCCGCTCGCCCCGCATCATCAGCCAGCGCGGACTGTCGGGCAGGAACAGGCACGCGGCGCAGAACAGCGCCGCCGGCGCCGCCATCAGCCCCAGCATCCAGCGCCAGTGCCCGCCATACGACAGCAGGCTGTCGGTGACATAGGCCAGGAAGATCCCGAGCGTAACCATGAGCTGGTAGAACGAGACCATCGCCCCGCGCACCGATTCCTGCGAGATTTCGGAAATATAGAGCGGCGCCGCAAACGCCGCGATCCCGACCGCAAGCCCCAGCAGCACCCGCCCGACGATCAGCACCGCCACCGATGGCGCCAGCGCGCACAGCCCGGCCCCGGCGACGAACAGCAGCGACGCCGCCAGCAGCGCCCGCCGCCGCCCCAGCCGGAACGAGATGCGCCCCGCCACCAGCGAGCCCAGGGCGGCCGCGGCCATCATCGACGACACGATCCATTCCTGCGTCCGTGCCGCGGCATGGAATTCGTCGCCGATAAAGCCCAGCGCCCCGGCGATGACGCCGGTATCCAGCCCGAACATCAGCCCGGCCATCGCCGCCAGGATGCCGACCACCACCGCCCGGGCCGCCGCATGCGCCGCGGGCGGATGGGCGGTGGTCTGGCTGGTGCCCGTGGGGGGTGTACCTGTCTGGTCCGCCGTCATGTCATGGACTCCCTCTTCCGGATTCGGCGCCCGGCGGCGGGGCGCCCGGGCAGGTTGTCTCCTGCCCCGTCATATCCTGTGTCGTTCCATGCCGACCCGCCGCGGGCATCGCGCGCCCGCAAGTCCGCTCCGTTATGGCGCCAAACCCACCGATCTGGCCAGATCCCTTGGCGATCCTGCGCCCGAAGAAAAAACCGGCCCGGCAATGAACCAAACCGCCTCTCCCGGATATGAGCCCGCGGCCATTGACATTCGCGAGCCCGTTCCGCGCTCATGCACGCTCACATTCACTACAGACGCGGTTCAATGTCCCCAATTCTGGCGATTTCCCTGGCAACCGCGGCGATTGGCGCCGTCGTGCTCCTCATCGGGCGCTACAAGCTCAATCCCTTCATTGTCCTGGTCTGCGTTTCCATTCTGCTGGCGATCTGCGCGGGCATGCCGCCCCAGAAGGCCGTCGCCTCGTTCGAAGAGGGCGCGGGCCATGTGCTGGGCCATATCGCGACCGTGATCGCGCTGGGCACCATGTTGGGCAAGATGCTGGCCGAATCCGGCGGCGCGGACCAGATCGCGCTCACGATCACCCGCCTCGCCGGGACAAAGCGCATCAGCTGGGCCATGATGGTCATCGGCCTGCTGATCGGCCTGCCGGTGTTCTTCGAGGTCGGGTTCGTGCTGCTGATCCCGCTGGCCTTCACCCTGGCGCGGCGGACCTCGACCCCCCTGCTGCTGCTGGCGCTGCCGATGGGGGCCGCGCTCTCGGTCACCCATGCGATGATCCCGCCGCACCCCGCCACCCTGCTGGCGCTGGCGGCGTACCATGCCGATACGGGGCGGACCATCTTCTGGGGCGTGATCATCGGCACCCCCATCGCCGCCCTGGCCGGCCCGGTCTATGCCCGCTTCATCACGCCGCATATCCATACCGAGGGCGAGGCCGCGCTGGCCGAGCAGTTCGCCAGCCGCGACAGGCCGGGCGACATGCCGCCCTTCCTCACCACCGTCCTGACCATCCTGGCGCCGGTGCTGCTGATGCTGGTGGGCTCGGCCGCCGACCTGATCACCAGCCCGGGCGGGCTTGCCAACACGATCCTGCATTTCGTGGGCAATACCGACATCGCCCTGCTGCTGGCCACCGTCCTGTCCTTCTACGTGCTCGGCCTCGCACGCGGCTTCTCGCGCGAGACGATCCTGCGCTTCACCACCGAATGCCTGGGCCCCACGGCGCTGATCATGCTGCTGGTCGGCGCCGGCGGCGGCTTCGGGCGCGAACTGATCGACAGCGGCGTGTCGAAAGCCATCACCGACGTCGCGGTGGGCGCGCATGTGCCGCTGCTGGTGCTGGCGTGGCTGGTGGCGGTGGTGGTGCGGGTCGCGGCCGGCTCGGCCACCGTGGCCATGAGCACGGCCTCGGGCATCGTCGGGCCGATCCTGCTGCACAGCCACGGCACGTCGCCCGAACTGATGGTGCTGGTCACGGGCGCGGGCTCGGTGGCGCTGGGCCCGATGAACGATGCCGGATTCTGGCAGATCAAGGAATATCTGGGCCTGACCGTCGGCCAGGCGATCAAGACCTGGTCGGTCATCGAAACGCTGATCGCGGTGCTGGGCCTGGTCTTCTGCCTGCTGGCGTCCCTGTTCGTCCACTAGCAGGCGGTCCCGGAACCCCGGTTCCGGGACCGCCCGCCAGGGCGCGCCGGTGCGTCAGCCGGCGGATTCCGCAAACGGGTTGCGGGTGCCGCGCAGCAGCAGGCGGATCGGCGTGCCCGGCAGGTCAAAGGCCTCGCGCAGGCCGTTGACCAGGTAGCGCTGGTAATCCTCGGGCAGCAGCTCGGCACGGGTGCCGAACAGGATGAAGGTCGGCGGCCGGGCCTTGGCCTGGGTCATGTAGCGCAGCTTCAGCCGGCGCCCGCCGACCAGCGGCGGGCTGTGCCGCTCCAGCATCATCTCGAACCAGCGGTTCAGCGCGCCGGTCGGGATGCGCTTGTTCCAGACCTCGTGCGCGCGCCGCACCACCGGCAGCAGCTTGTGCACGTTGGCCCCCGTCAGCGCCGAGAACGACACGACGGGAATTCCGCGCATCTGCGCCAGCGAGGTCTCGATCCGGTCCGAAATCGCCTGCCGCGTGGCGATCCGGTCCTCGACCGCGTCCCATTTGTTCAGCGCCAGCACGCAGCAGCGCCCCTCGCGCTCGATCAGGCGCGCGATCTGCAAATCCTGCTCGTGCACGCCCAGGGTGGCGTCCAGCGCCAGCACCACCACTTCGGCCATCTTCAGCGCCTCGATGGTGGCCGAGGTCGACATCTTCTCCAGCCCGTCCTCGACGCGCGCCCGGCGCCGCAGCCCGGCGGTGTCGACAAGCTGGATCGGCCCGTCCTCGTCATGCAGCAGCACGGTGACGGAATCGCGGGTCAGCCCAGGCTCCGGCCCGGTAATCATCCGCTCCTCGCCCAGCAGGCGGTTCAGCAGGGTCGACTTGCCGGCATTGGGCCGGCCGACGATCGCCAGCCGCAGCGGGCCGGGCGGCCGCTCGTCCAGCTCCTCCCCGTCCTCGCCATACTGGGGCGGTTCCACCACCGGCTCCGCCGGTGCCTCGGGGGGCATGCGGTCCGCGATCTCGCCCATCAGTTCCGACAGGCCCTCGCCATGCTCGGCCGAAATCGCCAGCGGCGTCCCCAGCCCGAGCGCGAACGCCTCCATCGCGGCGGCCGCACCCTGCCGGCCCTCGGCCTTGTTCGCCACCAGCAGCACCGGCCGCCCCTGGCGGCGGATCCAGGCGGCGAAATGCTCGTCGGCCGGGGTGATGCCCGCCCGCGCGTCGATGCAGAACACCACCAGATCGGCCTGCGCCACCGCCGATTCAGACGAGGCCCGCATCCGCCCGTACAGCGTATCGGGCGCCGATTCCTCCAGGCCCGCGGTGTCGATCAGCCGTATCCGCCGCCCGCGCACGGTGCATTCGGCTTCCTTGCGGTCGCGGGTCACGCCCGGCGTGTCGGCCACAAGCGCCTGCCGCCGCCCCACAAGGCGGTTGAACAGGGTCGACTTGCCGACATTCGGACGCCCGGCGATCACGACGATCGGCAGGTCATCCCCGGTCGGAACGGAAGGAAGCTTGGCCAAGGTATGAAACTATCCCTCGGGCACGATGCGTTCGCCCATGCTGGCGCACCCTGCCCATATATCATGTCCAAGCCCGATTCACGCCCCGGGTCGCAGCGATCCGGGGCGATCGGGCTCTAGCTGTAGGCGTTCAGTTTGCCGTCGTCGGTCACGATCAGCAGCCGGCCATCCACCACGATCGGCGCCACCGTGGCAACCCCCGGCAGCTTGCCGACCGTCAGAATCGCCCCCGTCGCGGGGTCGATGGTCACGAAGCCGGTCTCGGGCATCGTGCTGACGCAGACCAGCTTGCTGCCGGCCATGATCGGCCCGGTCCAGGTCACGCCGTTCTTCTGCGCCTCGACCCGGCGATAGCGCCGCAGCTGCGTGATCCAGCGCACATGGCCGTTCACCCGGTCGAGGCAGGCAAGCTGCTGGTCCAGCGACAGCACATACACCCAGTTGTCGATCACCAGCAGCGTATCCTGCCCGGCCACGGTGCGTTCCCACAGCCGGCGGCCCGACCGCAGGTCGATCGCCACCATCACCGAGCCGGCGCTGATGGCATAGACGGTGTCGTCCATCACCACCGGCATGCCGCGCACGCATGAGAAATCGACCGTCGATTCCTGGCCGTTGGTGCTGCCCAGCGTATCGCTCCACACCACCTCGCCACTGGCCGCCCGCAGCGCGACCAGGTCGCCGGAGCCGAAGCCGGCCACCACCACGTCGCCCGCCACGGCGGGCGCGGGCTGGCCGAAGATCACGGTATCGGCCTGGGTGGCGGAATAGGTCCACAGCACCCGCCCCGTCGCCGCATCCAGCGCCAGCAGCCGCTCGTCGATCGTGCCGAAGAACAGCCGGCCATCCACCACCGTCGGCGCCGAACGGCCGGGCGACTGGGTGTCGATCCGCCACTTCACCTTGCCGGTCGCGGCTTCGACCGCCAAGGCCTGCCCCACGCCGTCGACGATATACAGCGTGTCGCCGGCAATGCTGTACCCGCCGCCCAGATTGCTGGAATGCATCTTCTTCGGCTTGGGCGTGAAGCGCCACACCTCGCGCATGCGCGGCCATTCATAGGCCCGGATCACCCCCTGCGCATCGCCGACGAAGATCCGCCCGCCCGCGACGATCGGCGTCGCCTGCAACACGCCGCGCCCGCTGTCGCCCAGCGCGGCATAGGACAGCAGCTCGGGCTCCGACACGCCCGCGCCGATGCCATGCGACCATTCGCGGCGCATCTGGCCGCCCCAGGCCATGTTGACCCCGGCATGGGTCGGCAGGCGCCCCGGCTGCTGCCAGTCGCCGATGGCGGTCTGGGCGGGAATGGCGATCGACGCCTTGTCGTCGGGGTCGACCATCAGGCCCGCGCCCGTCGTCAGGACATCGACGCGCTTGCCCGCCAGCAGCGGCTTTTCGTCATCATCGAACAGGCTGCATCCGGCCAGGACCGGCACCATCGCGCCACCAAGGAGCGCATGCCGGCGGGTCAGAACTTTGTTCATGTAAATCCTGCGCTACGAAAGGAAAAACGGGGCCATTCCGGTCTCGGCATGCCCGCTGCCCCGGGGGCATGAAACCATTGTCCGCGCGACGCCGCCAGAGCGCATGGCACCATCGGGCACGCATTGGCCCGAAAACGGATCGCCCCCGCCATCCGCCCCGGCCGGGCACGCGCTATGACGGCGTGGCATTCAGCGTCTGGAGCATGCCGCCGGCCCGGCTGCGCAGGCCCTCCGGCACGTCGATCTGCGTCGTCAGCTGCCCCAGCCGCCGGCGCGCGTCGGCCAGGTGCCCCTGCCGCAGGTCCAGCATCGCCTCGCATTCCTCCGCCAGCCCGCGCCACGGCTTGCCGGCGCCATCCAGCGTGGCCAGGCGCGAGCGCAGCACCGCCGGATCGCCATCGTCGATCTGGTGCTGCACCCACAGCAGGCTGGCCAGCCCGCGCAGCAGCGCATCGGCGCGCTGGTCGTCGGCCACCTGGGCCCACAGCGCCAGCGCGCCCTTGCCGTCGCCGCTCGAGGCCAGCAGCGCCGCGCGTTCCAGCCGCGACAGCGTGCGCAGGCCGGAGGGCACGCCGTCCAGCGTCGCCAGCCGCGCCAGCGCGTCCTTCTGCTGCGGGGTCAGCGCATTGGTCTCGCCGGGGGCGATATGGCTGGTATCGGCCGCGCGCAGCGCCGCGAAATAGGTCGCGCCGGCGGCCTCCGCGGCCTGTCGCCCGCGCCAGGCATGATATTGCCAGCCACCCACGCCGGCAGCGGCCACCGCCACCACCGCCACCGCCGCGCCGACATAGCGCCGGGCCATCAGCCGCAGACGCTCCATGCGCATGTCGTCGTCGACTTCCCTGAAGATGTCGTCAGCCACGTCTCAACCGCTCTCCGCATCCAGCCGCGACGGGCCCGGGCCCGTCATTCCATGGCCGGACCATAGCGGTCCCGGCGCATGCGGGCAACAAACCCGCACGCGGCCGGCAGCACGCGCCCCGGGCGCGCGCTCAGGGGTGCGAGAAGCGCGCGGCCCCGGCCTTGAGGTCGGCGGTCAGCTTCGTGAAATGGCCGGAAATCCGCTGCTGCACGGCCACGCTGCCCTGCTGGACCTGGTCGATCCGGGCCTTGGCCTGCGCGCTGATCGCCGCCTGCTCGCGCGCGGCGGCGGTGGTGACGCAGGCATTATAGGTCCGCGCGGCCTTCTCGTACGCCGTCACGGCATCGACGCTGGCATTGTATTTCGCCACGCTGGAGGAATCGACGGCGGGGGCCGCCGGCTCCTTCCCGCAGGCGGGCGCCGACCACCCGGCATCCGCCGCCCGGGCCGTGGAAAACGCACCGGTCAGGCACAAGACGGCAGCACAGGCCAGCAACCGGCCCGATTTCATAGCACGCAAGACACATCCCTTTTGACTACGGTCCCGCCGTCACGATGACGGAAATCGCGGACGCTGCCCCCTATGCCGACAAGATGTCGAAATCAGGGCGCGAAATGCGCCAGCCGGCCCGCGGGCGCGCCCAGGATCGTGTCCTCGCGCATCACCGCCTGCCCGCGCACGATCGTCGCCATCGGCCAGCCCGTCACCGCCATGCCGTCGAACGGCGTCCAGCCCGCCGGGGTGGCGATCCAGTCGTTGGTGATGCGCCGCTTCGCCGCCAGGTCGACCAGCGTGAAGTCGGCATCGTACCCCATGGCGATCCGCCCCTTGGCCTGCAAGCCGTAGACCCGCGCCGGCCCCGCCGCCATCAGGTCCACCATCCGGCCCAGCGACAGGCGCCCGGCATTCACATGGTCCAGCATCACCGGCACCAGCGTCTGCACGCCCGTCAGCCCGGCCGGGGTCGCGGGCCAGGGCTTCGCCTTCGCCGCCAGCGAATGCGGCGCGTGGTCCGAGCCGATCGTGTCCACCATGCCGTCGCGCACCGCCTCCCACGAGGCCTCGTAATGCCGCCGGTCGCGGATCGGCGGGTTCATCACCGCCAGCGCCCCCAGCGTCTCGTAGCAATCCGGCGCCACCTGCGTCAGGTGGTTCACCAGCACCTCGACGGTGGCGACATCGCGATGCCCGGCCAGCCAGTCCAGTTCCTCGGCGGTCGAGGTGTGCAGGATATGCACCGGCCGCCGCGCCCGCCGCGCCAGCCCCACGATCCGCCGCGTGCCCAGGAACGCGCATTCCTCGTCGCGCCAGAACGGGTGCATGTCGTACGACATGCCCTCGGTCAGCAGCTTCTTCCGGTCCTGGAGCCGATATTCGTCCTCGGAATGAAAGGCCACGCGCCGGTGCCCGTGCTCCAGCACCTGGCGGATGCCCTCGTCGTCCTCGATCATCAGGTCGCCGGTCGACGATCCGGCAAAGACCTTGATCGCGCACACGCCGTCATAGTCTTCATATTCACCCAGGCGCGGCGTATTGGCGCGCGTGGCGCCGATATACATCGCGAAATCGACCCAGCTTTCCCGCGAGGCATATTCCTGCTTCCAGCGCAGCATGTCGCCATCGGTGATCGAGGGCGCGGTGTTGGGCATGTCGAACACCGTCGTCACCCCCCCCAGCGCCGCCGCCCGGGTGCCGGTCGGGATGCTCTCGACCGACGCATCGCCCGGATCGCGCAGATGCACATGCGGGTCGATCAGCCCCGGCAGCACATGCAGCCCGGCGGCATCGATCACCTCGTCCGCCTCATCCGCCGCCACAACCGACAGGCTGGCGATCCGCCCCGCCCGCACGCCGATATCGGTCCGCGCCTCGCCCCACGGCAGCACGCATGTCCCATTACGGATGATCAGGTCGTAATGCATCGGTCCCTCGCAGCCTGTCTTTCTCCGCGACGTACTCCTTTCGGGACATACGCGGCAAGACCGCGCAGCGATCCCCAGCCCTTCACCCGACGCGGGATTTTTCGTAAAATCGGTCGCCCGTGTGGCATTCAACGCGCCTCCGGCGCGTTTCCCCCAGGGCAGGCGGAAACAGGGCGGCCCCGTCAGGAGCGGCGCATGGTCTCATTGTACGGGCAAGGCTGGCTTCAGCTCGGGGAACTGGCCCTGGCCTTCGTCCTGTCGGCCCTGATCGGCATCGAGCGCGAGGTCCGGCAGAAAAGTGCCGGCGTGCGCACCTACACCCTGGTCGGCGTGGCCGCCGCCCTGTTCATGCTGGTCTCCAAATACGGGTTCAACGACGTGCTGCGCCCGCAGATCGTGGTCGTGGACCCGTCGCGCATCGCCGCCCAGATCGTCTCGGGCATCGGCTTCATCGGCGGCGGCGTGATCTTCATGCGGCGCGACGTGGTGCGCGGCCTGACCACGGCGGCCTCGGTGTGGCTGACCGCCGCGCTGGGCATGGCCTGCGGGGCGGGCCTGCCGGCCCTCGCCGTCGCCACCACCATCGGCCATTTCGTCATCATGTTCGGCTTCCCCAAGATCATCGGCCGCCTCCCCGCCAACCGCAAGAACGGCACGGTCCTGCGCCTGGTCTACGAAGACGGCCGCGGCCTGCTGCGCACCATCCTGCTCTGCTGCACCCAGTGCCGCTTCACGATCGAACAGGTCCGGCTGAGCAGCCACCAGACCGAACGCTCGGACCCACGCCCCTCAGCCGTGACCCTGTTCATGGAGGTCAAAGGCAAGCGCCCGATCTCGCGCCTGATCGAGAAGCTCGGGGAAATCGATGGGCTGTGGGAGGTGGAGACCCGTGAAGATGATGGGCTGGAGTAAAAAGGTCTCTTCCTTTGTCTTACGAAAAAAAAGCAAAAAGACTTTGATCCGTTCAGGACCATCGCGTGGCCCGGCAAAAAACTCCTGAACGAATCAAGGTTTTTTGGTTCTTTTTTTCAAAAAAGAACGCCTAAAGCATCTTCCCCGGATTAAGGATCCCATTCGGATCCATCGTCTTCTTGAACCCCCGCATCACCTCCAGCGCCACCGGATCGTGCTCGTCGGCCATGAACTCGCGCTTGCCCAGCCCGATCCCGTGCTCGCCGCTGCACGACCCGCCCAGCGCCAGCGCGCGGCGCACGATCTTCCGGTCCAGCGCCCAGGCCTGCGCCAGCCCCTCCGGCGTGGGCGGCACGAGGATGATGGTGTGGAAATTGCCGTCCCCGACATGCCCGACGATGGGCGCGGTCAGGCCGGATTCCGCGATATCCTCCTTTACCCCGGCCACCAGTTCCGCCAGCACCGAAATCGGCACGATCGCATCGGTGGTCATGGCGCTGTAGCCCGGCCGATAGGCCAGGCAGGCCCAGTACGCATGATGCCGCGCGCGCCACAGGGCGGCGCGCTGGTCCGGATCGGTATGCCAGTCGAAGCCCAGCCCGCCGCGATCGGACACGATGGCCTCCACCACCGCGATCTGCTCGCGCACCGCCTCGGGACCACCGACGAATTCGAGAAACAGCGTGGGCAGCGCGCGCAGCCCCGTCAGGCCGGAATAGCGGATGCTGGCATCCATCTGCACCTCGTCCAGCAATTCCAGCCGCCCGATGGGCACGCCGAATTGCAGGATGTCGATGGCGGTGGCAACGGCGTCGGACAGGGTTTCGAACTGCACCACGGCGGCAGCGATGGTTTCGGGAATCGGATGCAGCCGCAACTGGATTTCCGTAATCACCCCCAGCGTGCCTTCCGAGCCGATCAGCAGATGCGTCAGGTCGTACCCGGTCGCGGATTTGCGCACCCGCCCGCCGGTGCGCATCACCCGCCCGTCGGCCAGCACCGCCGTCAGCCCCAGCACATTCTCGCGGATCGTGCCGTAGCGCACCGCCGCGGTGCCCGAGGCCCGGGTGGCGCACATGCCGCCGATGGTGGCCTCGCCACCCGGATCGACGGGGAAGAACAGCCCGGTATCGCGCAGGATCTGGTTCAGCGCCTGCCGGGTGATGCCGGCCTGCACCCGGCAATCCATGTCCTGCGGATTGACCGACAGCAGTTCGGTCATCCGCGACAGGTCGAGGCTGATCCCGCCTTCCGGCGGATTGACGTGCCCTTCCAGCGAGGTCCCGGCGCCGAAGGCGGCCAGCGGCACCCGATGCGCGTTGCACAGCGCCAGCGTCTGCGCCACGTCGTCGGTGCTCTGCGCGAACACCACCGCCGCCGGCATGCTGGGCGCATGATGGCCCTCGCCATGGCTGTGCTGCTCGCGGACGGATTCGGCGGTCGACACCCGCTCGTCCCCCAGTCGCGCGCGCAGGGCCGCAATCAGTTCGCTCGTCATGCGCGTGGCTTCCCCCCGTTCCTGTCCGCCGGTATCCCTGAGGCTATCGGCCCGGGATGGACAATTCAAAAAAACGTACGTTCGTATCCAGCCCACAGGCACTATCGGCGAGCGAACGCGCATCAGGCATGGGCCGCATGGCGATGAAACCAGGACTACCCTTTCTCCTTCCGGCCTTTCTCCTTCTGGCCTCTTTCCCGTTCCTGCCATCCCCCGCACCGGCCGCCACGCCGGCCCCCGGCTTCGTCGTGACGGTGCTGGGCGCGCGCGGCGGCATGCTGGACGGCAATCTGAGCGCCTACATGATCCGGCCCACGGGCGACGACCGGGCGATCCTGTGCGACGCAGGCACCGTGACGGCCGGGCTGGTCGCGGCCGACCGGGCCGGGGCGCTGGACGACGTCGCGGTGCCCCCCGGCACCGGCCTGACCCGTCCCGGCTACGTGCTGGCCCACACCATCCGCGCCTATCTGCTCAGCCACGCGCATCTGGACCATGTGGCGGGGCTGGTCATCGCCTCGCCCGATGACGGGCCCAAACCGATCTACGCCCTGCCCGCCACGCTGCACGACCTGTCGGCGCATCTGTTCAACTGGCGCATCTGGCCGAATTTCGGCGATGCCGGCCCGCCCCCCACATTGGGAAAATACCATTACCGCCCGCTGGTGCCGGGCCGGGCGGACCCGGTGCCCGACACGGCGATGACCGTCACCGCCTGGCCGCTGAGCCATGGCGGCATCGACTCCACCGCCTTCCTGCTGGCGGCCAACGGGGCCGCGATCCTGTATCTGGGCGATACCGGGCCCGACGCGGTCGAGGGCGGGCACAGGCTGGACGATCTGTGGCGCGCCGTCGGCCCGCAGCTCGCCGCGCACCGATTGAAGGCCATTATCATCGAGGCCTCGTACGACGATACCCGCCCCGACCGGCTGCTGTTCGGCCACATGACCCCGGCCTGGGTGGCCGACACGCTGCGCGACCTGGCGCGCCGGGCGGGCGGCCCCGATACCCTGCGCGGGCTGACGGTGCTGATCGGCCACGTCAAGGCCAGCCTGGCCACGGGCCCCGCGCCGCAGGAGGCCATCCGCCGCGACCTGCTCCGCGACGCGGCGCGCGACGGATTGCAGGATGTCCGCTTCGTCATCGCCGAACAGGGGCAGCGCCTGACCGTGGGCGCCGGGCCTACAGCAGCGACAGAAGCCGTGCCTCCAGCCGGGCCGACTGGGCGGCCGCGCTGAACGATTCCCGCACCGTCTGCAACGCGCCGTCCGCCAGCCCGTCGCGCACGCCGGGCGCCAGCATGGCCTGCATGGCATCCGCCAGCGCAGCCGGGTCGGCGGCGGGCACCACGATCCCGGCCCCCAGCCGGTCCAGCACCGTTTCCAGCCCCGACTGGTCGGACCCGATCACCGGCACGCCGCGCGCCAGCGCCTCCACCGCCACGCTGGGCAACCCCTCGCGGTCGCCGCCGGCCGAGACCACGCTGGGCACCAGCAGCGCAATCGCCCGGTCCATCCTCGCCGCCAGGTCCGCCGCCGGCAGCCACCCGGTAAAGCGCAGATGGTCCAGCCCCGCCGCATAATCCCGCATCGCGGGCAGCAGCGGCCCATCCCCCGCCAGCACCACCGGCGGCGCCAGCCCGCGCCCCGCCAGCATCCGCAGCGCGTCGATCAGCGTCGACACACCCTTCTTGTCCACGAACCGCCCGGCGAACACGAACTGCTCGGCCGGCCCGCTGGCCGGGGCGGCGGGCTCCACCCCGATCGGGATCACCTCCAGCAGCTCGGGCCGCACCCCCCGCTCCAGCAGCTTGTCGCGCACGCCTTCCGAAACGCAGACGAACAGCGACGCATAGGCTTGCAGCGCCCGCCAGCGCCGGCGGAAAATGGCCGGCGGCACGCTCCAGCGATAATGCCGGTCCTTGAAGGCATCGCCGCCGTGAAACGTCACCACCAGCGGCACGCCCAGCGCCCGGGCCATCGGCAGGGCCAGCGCGCCGCCGCGCCCGAACTGCGCATGCACCAGCACCGGCGCCAGGTCGGCCACATCGCGCGCCGCGCCCCAGCCGAACTGCTTGAACGCGGCCTGCCGCACCGGCCGCAACGGCCCGCTGCCGCCCATAAACCGCAGGCCGCCCGGCAGGGCGGGCGGCGGCGCATCCCGCCGGCAGCCGACCCAGCAGGGGCGCAGGGAGCGGAACCCGATATATTGCCGCCGCATGAAGGCATGTTCCGAACGCGGCAACAGCCGGTCGCGATAGACCAGGATCGTCTTCACGCGGGCACGTCCATCAGGGGGGCAGGCACGGGCGCGTCCAGCCCCAGCAGGTCCACCGCCGCCGCCACCACCGGCGCGACCGCCAGCCCGGCGATGGGGGCCTGCCCCTCCGGCCCCGGCGCCGCGATGCCGCGCGCCCGGCGCCCGACCGGGCCGTATTCCGACATGCGGCTGGGCCCGAACAGCCCCAGCGTCGGCGTGCCCACCGCCGCCGACAGATGCATCAGCCCCGAATCGTTGCCCACGAACCCCGCGCACCGCGCCAGCAGCGCCGCCACCTGCGGCAGGGCCAGCCCGCCGCCGGCATCGACGGCATCGGGCAGCGCGGCCAGCACCGGCTCGGCCATCCGCCGCTCGGTCTCGCCGGGGCCGTACAGGATCACGGGCCGCATGTCCGGCCACCGGGCCCGCAGGGCATGGGCCAGCGCGATGAAACGGTCGGCCGGCCACACCTTGCCCGCCCAGTTCGCCGTCGGCGCCAGCGCCAGCCAGCGCGGCCCATCGGGCAGCATCGTCCGGGCCAGCGTGCGATCGGCCGCGCCCATCCACATCACGGGCAAGGGCGGCGGCGACAGGCCCAGCACCTGGCCCAGATGCGCGATGCGCGCCCCCTGCCGCCGCCCGCCGCGCATGATCGCCCGCCGCCGCGCGGCCAGCACCAGCGTGACCGCCGAGCCCCGCAGGTCCACGCACAGATCCCACCGCGTCCCGACGCAGGCGCGCCACAGCGCCAGCCAGTGCAGGTCGTATTTCTGCTTGGTCACGACGATGGTGCGCTCGCGCCGGGGCATCGCCGCGAACAGCCCCGCCGCCACCGGCCCGCAGGCGATGGTGAAGCGCGCGTGCGGGTAGCGCGCCAGCAGGACATCCAGCAGCCCGGTGGACAGCACCGCGTCGCCCAGACGCGTGGAGGTGATGAACAGGATACGCATGCCGCCCCAGCCTAGCCTATCGCACGCCCCGGCGAAATCGTCCCCTCTTCCCCAACCGGCCGGCAGAACACACATCAGACCCACCGAACGCGCCCGCCCACCCGCATTTCCAGACCGGCGCAAGGACTGTAGGATCAGGCCCATGGTTGACCCGACACATCTCGCCCACCTCCCGGACCGCGCCGTTCTGGCCATCTCCGGCCTCGACCGGCACAGCTTCCTCCAGGGGCTGGTGTCCAACGACGTCACCCAGGCCATCCCCGGCCGCGCGGTCTGGGCCGCGCTGCTGACGGCGCAGGGCCGCTGGGTGGCCGATTTCTTCCTGTTCGCCGATCCCGACGGCGCGCGCCTGCTGGTGGATTGCGAGGCCGCGCAGGCCGGCATGCTGCGCCAGCGCCTGCTGCGCTACCGCCTGCGCTCCGACGTCTCGATCGACGAGACCGGCTTTGCCGTCCACGCCGCCTGGGGCGCCGTCCCCCCGATGATCGATTCCACCATCGGCGCCCCCGACCCGCGCCTGACCGAGGCCGGCTGGCGCCTGCTACTGCCCCGCCCGGCCGAGGGCGCGGCCGACCACGCCGCCTACGACGCCCACCGGCTGGCGCTGGGCCTGCCCGACGGCTCGCGCGACTGCGAAGAGGGCAAGACCCTGCTGCTGGAAGCGAATTTCGAGCTTCTGAACGGCATTTCCTGGACCAAGGGCTGCTATATGGGCCAGGAACTGACCGCCCGCACCCGCTATCGCGGACTGGTCAAGCGCAAGCTGCTGCCGGTCATGGGCGCCGCCCTGCCGCCGCCCGGCACGCCGCTGCTCCAGGCGGGGAAGGAGGCCGGGCACATGGCCTCCTCCCGCGACGGGCAGGGGCTGGCCATGGTGCGCCTGGCGCATCGCAGCGGCGAGCTGACGACCGAAGCCGGCCATTCGGTGCAGGTGCGCCTGCCCGACTGGCTGACCCTGCCCGACGCCGACGCGCCGGCGGAATGAGCAGCGCGTGCGGCCCCTGCTGGACAGGGGCCGCGCCATGGAGTGTTGTGCCGCCATGACCGACGCCACCCCCTACACCGCCCCCGCCGAGGCCGTCCGTGCCGCCATGCTCGACACCGTGCGCTTCGACGCCGCGGGCCTGGTCGCCGCCATCGCCCAGCAGCACGATACGGGCGAAATCCTGATGCTGGCGTGGATGAACCGCGCGGCGCTGGACGAAACATTGCGCACCGGCCGCGTCTGTTATTATTCGCGCAGCCGCGGCGGCCTGTGGCGCAAGGGCGAGACCTCCGGCCAGGTGCAGAAACTGGTCGATGCCCGCCTGGATTGCGACCGCGACGCGGTGCTGCTGCTGGTCGACCAGACCGGGGTCGCCTGCCATACCGGCCGGCGAAGCTGCTTCTTCAACGCCATGCGCCCCGAAGGACTGGTCGAGACCAGCGCGCCGCTGGTTTCGGCCGATACCCTCTACGGGCGCGGCTGACCGTGTCTTCTCTCACACGCAGGTTCCCCCGATGACCACGCCCGACCCCTCGCCCCGCGGCAAGATCGCCTTTCTCGCCATCCTGTTCGCCGCCACCCTCGGCCTTGGCGTCTACACCATCTATTCGGCCTTCACGGCCCTGCACACCACGGTCGAAGGCGGCACGGCCTCCCCGCCCCCCGCCCCCGCCGGTTCCGCAAAACAGTGAGACCACGCGCGTCGTCTTGACGCGCGCACCGGCCCCGTCCGGTTCCGGACACTCCGTCCGCAACCGGACAGGCGGAAACGCCCCTTCCAGAAAAACCATTACAAGACAATGCGATATAAGCTGTCCACCATGATGTAGACTTGTCTGCGCAGGAAAGCAGAACAGGGACAGCAGATCATGAACCGATCGATTTCGTCGCCCGCCCCAGCCGCGCGCCGTCATCGCCCGCACCCGGCCCCCACACCCCGCCCCACGCCATGCATGGGCCTGTTCAACCGGATCGGACTCTTCCGGGCCGAACGGGGATGGACGCGCAAGGCCCTTGCGGAGCGGGTGGCCGTCAACCCGCAGACGATCGGTTTTCTGGAACGGGGCGACTACGCACCCAGCCTGGAACTGGCGATGAAGATCGCCCGGGCCTTCGACGTCCCGATCGAGATCCTCTTTTCCTTCGAGCCGTTCGAAACGATCTCGACAATGCTCCAGGCAAAAATCGAAGCCTGAGAGAGCCCGCCGCAGGGCAGCGCCCCGAGGCTTATATCCCCGACACCGACCCCGCCGCGTCCAGCACCGCCATCAGTTCGGCCGCCGCCGCATCGTCCGGGTCGCCCTTCGGCGCGGCCAGGGTGGCGGTGACGGCGCGAAAGCCGGCCCGTTGCAGGGCGGCGCTGTGCCCGTCGGTCAGCAGCCGGTGCACCGTGGCCGCCAGCAGGTCGGGCCGGCAGCGTTCCTGCAACAGTTCGGGCACCAGCCGGTGCCCGGCCAGCAGGTTGACCATGGCGACATAGGGCACGCGGATCAGCCGCCTTGCCAGTGCCGCCGTGATCGGGTTGACGCGATAGGTCACGGCCATCGGCACCCCGGCCAGCGCCAGTTCCAGCGTCGAGGTCCCCGATTTGGTCAGCGCCGCCCCCGCCGCCGCGAAGGCATCGTGCTTGTCCGCCAGGTCCGTCACCACGATGGGCCGCAGCGGCCAGTCGGCCACCCCGCGCCGCACCACGTCCGCCACGACGGGCGAGACCGGGACCACGGGCACGATGCCCGGGCAGGTCGCCATCAGGATGCGCAGCGTGCGCCCCAGCACCGGCAGCAGGCGCGGCGCCTCGGACCGGCGGCTGCCGGGCATCAGGATCAGCACGGGGGTGTCGGCGGCAATGCCGTGCCGCGCCCGAAAGGCCGCGCCATCGCCCCGGTCGACCCCGGATTGCAGCACCGGATGGCCCACGAAGCGGGCATCGAGCCCATGGCGGCCGAAAAAACCGGGCTCGAACGGCAGCAGGCACAGCAGGCGCTCCCACAGGCCGGGGAATTCCCGCACCCGGTGCTCGCGCCACGCCCAGACCTGCGGCGCGACATAATGCACGCGCGGAATGCCCAGATCCGCGATGCGGCGCAGCAGCCGCAGGGCGAAGCCGGGGCTGTCGATCGTCACCACCAGGTCGGGCCGCGTCGCGGCGATATCCGCCACGGCCTGGTCCAGCCGGCGCGACAGATGGCGCAGCCGGGGCAGCACTTCCACCAGCCCCATCACCGCCAGGTCGCGCAGCGGAAACAGGCTGCGCAGCCCCGCCGCCTCCATCCGCGTGCCGCCGACCCCGGCGAAACGCAGCGTCGGGTCCAGCCTGCGCAGCGCATCCATCAGGCGCGCCCCCAGCACGTCGCCGCTGGCCTCGCCGGCCAGCAGCCAGACCGTGCGCCCCGGCGCGGCCCCGCCCATGCGGGCTAGCCTTCGCCCCGCAGCACGGCGCCGCAGGCCTTCTGCACCGCCGCCACCACGGCGCCGGACACGGCGTCGATCTCGGCGTCGGTCAGGCTGCCGCGGGTCGGCTGCAACGTCACTTCCACACCCAGCGACTTGCTGCCCTCGGGCACCTTGTCGCCCTCATAGACATCGAACAGCCGCACGGCGGAAATCAGCGTCCGCTCGGCCCCGCGCGCCGCGCGCAGCACCGATTCGGCCGTCACGTCGCGCCCGACGACGAAGGCGAAATCGCGCTGCACCGGCTGGAAGGGCGAAAGCTCGGGCGCGGCCCGGCGCCGCCGCTTGGGGTCGGGAATGGCGTCGAGGAACAGTTCGAACCCCACCACCGGCCGGTCCAACCCCCGCCCCGCCAGCAGCGCGGGATGCAGCTGGCCGAACACGCCCAGCACGATCTTCGGCCCCTGCCGCAGCACGCCGGAGCGGCCGGGATGATAATGGCCCGGCGCATCGGCGGTCACGCTGATGCCCTCGATCGGCGCGCCCAGCGCCGCCAGGATCGCCAGCGCATCGGCCTTGGCATCCCACAGGTCGACCGGGTCGGCCGGCCGGCCGGGCGCGCGCGGCGCGTGCCCGCTGCGCAGCGCCGCCGCGATCTGGCTCTGCCCACCCTCGCCGAAGCCCGGCCCGACCTCGAACAGGCCCAGGTCCGGATAGCCCCGCGCCGTATTGCGCTCCACGGCCGCCAGCAGGTTGACCAGCGGCGTCGGGCGCATCTGGTCCAGGTCGGCGGCAATCGGGTTCAGCAGGCGCAGGCTCTCGGGCACGGCGCCGAAGCGCGCGCAGGCTTCCTGCGCGGCGAAGGAATAGGCCACCGTCTCCATCAGCCCGCGCGCCGCCAGCACGCGCCGCGCCGTGGCGGTGCGCGTCTGGCGCGGCGTCAGCGCCGGCAGCGGCACGGCCGACAGCGCGGGCAGCGACACGGGCGGGATCGAATCCAGCCCGCGCAGGCGCAGGATTTCCTCGATCAGGTCGCACTCGGAATCGACGGCCACGGCCCCCTCGGCGGCGGCGAAGGCCCGCTCGGCCGAAAGATCCGGCGCCTGGTCCAGCACCATCTTCATGGCGATGTCGTTGCGCCACGACGGCACGTCGACCACCACCCGCGCGTCATCCCGTTCGCGGACCTCGAAGCCCAGCGCCTCCAGCGAGGCCACGGCCTCGTCCGCCGGCACGTCCAGCCCGCCCAGCCCGGCGATCCGCGCGAAGCGCAGATGCGCCTCGCGCTGCCAGGCCGGCGCCTCGCCGGCCGACACGACCTCGCTGGCCTCGCCGCCGCACAGTTCGACGATCATCCGCGTCGCCGCTTCAAGCGCCGCCACCGGCAGCGCCTGGTCCACCCCGCGCTCGAACCGGTGCCGTGCGTCGGAATGCAGGCTCAGCCGCCGACCGCTCAGCGCGATCCGCACCGGGTCGAACAGCGCGCATTCCACGAAGACATTCGTGGTCTCGTCGGTGGCACCCGTCGCCTCGCCACCCATGATGCCGGCCAGCGACTGCACCCCGGCGGCATCGGCAATCACGCAATCCTCGGGCGAGACCACGATGTCGCGCCCGTCCAGCGTCCGAAAGCTCTCGCCCGCCCCACGGCAGACCGTCAGCCGCCCGCCCGTCACCCGGTCGGCATCGAACACATGCAGCGGCCGGCCCAGGTCGAAGGCGAAGAAATTGGTGATGTCCACCAGGGCCGAGATCGGCCGCAGCCCGATCGCCCGCAGCCGCTTCTGCAACCAGTCCGGGCTAGGCCCGTTGCGCACGCCGCGCACGGTGCGCCCCAGCACCCACGTGCAGGCCTCGGGGAAATCGTTGGCCCAGGTCACGGGCGAGTCGAAAGTGCCTTCCACGGTCTCGGCCAGCCAGGGGCGCAGATGCCCCAGCCCCGCCGCCGCCAGGTCGCGGGCGATGCCGCGCACCGCCAGCGCGTCGCCCCGGTTGGGCGTCACCGCGATTTCGATCACCGGATCGTTCAGCCCGGCGAAATCGGCATAGGACTGGCCGGTGGGCGTACCCTCGGGCAGCTCGGCGATGCCGTCATGGTCCTCGCCCAGACCCAGCTCGCGCAGCGAGCACAGCATGCCGCCGCTGGCCTCGCCCCGGATCGACCCGGCCTTGATGGTGATGTCCGAACCCGGGACCCAGGTGCCCGGCGGCGCGAAGATCACCGACAGGCCGGTGCGGGCGTTCGGCGCGCCGCAGACCACCTGCACCTCCTCGAAGCCCGGCCCGGCATCGACGCGGCAGACGCGCAGCCGGTCGGCATTGGGGTGCTGCACGGCCTCGATGATGCGGGCGGTGCGGAAGGGGGCCAGCGTGGCGCCGGGGTCTTCGACGCCCTCGACCTCCAGCCCGATCGTGTTCAGCTTGGCGCAGATCTCATCGACCGTGGCGCTGGTGTCCAGATGGTCGCGCAGCCAGGACAGGGTGAACTTCATCGATCACAGACCTTCATGCAGCAGGGCCGGCGACAGCGGGCTGCTGCCGTAATGGCGCAGCCAGCGCACGTCGCTCTCGTAGAACGAACGCAGGTCCGGGATTCCGTGGCGCAGCATGGTCAGGCGCTCGATCCCCATCCCGAAGGCGAAGCCCTGCCATTCGCGCGGGTCCAGCCCGCAATTGGCCAGCACGCGCGGATGCACCATGCCCGAGCCCAGGACCTCCAGCCAGTCGCCGCCGCCGCCGATCTCGCCGGTCTTGCGCGACCAGCCGATATCGACCTCCATCGACGGCTCGGTGAACGGGAAATACGACGCCCGGAACCGCACCGGCAGGCTGGGCTGGCCGAAATAGGCGCGCAGGAAATCGGTCAGGCAGCCCTTCAGATGGGCCAGCGTGATCCCCCGGTCGATCACCAGCCCCTCGCACTGATGGAACATCGGCGAATGGGTGGCGTCATGGTCGGCGCGATAGGTCCGCCCCGGCGCGATGATGCGGATCGGCGGCTCCTCGCCCAGCATGGTGCGGATCTGCACGCCCGACGTCTGGGTGCGCAGCACGCGCTCGCGCCCGCTGCCCTGCCCGGCGGGCAGGTAGAACGTATCCTGGTCGGTGCGCGCCGGATGATGGTCGGGCGTGTTGAGGGCCGAGAAATTGTGCCAGTCGGTCTCGATATCCGGCCCTTCCGCCACCTTGAAGCCCATGGCGCCGAAAATGGCGGCCATCTCCTCCATCGTGCGGCTGATCGGGTGGATGGAGCCCTGCGATTCGGGCCGCGCGGGCAGCGTCACGTCCACCCGTTCGGCGGCCAGGCGCGCGTTCAGGATCGCGGCCTCGATCTCCGCCCCCCGCTCCTCGATGGCGCGCGACAGGTCGTCGCGCAGGCGGTTCAGCGCCCCGCCGCGCAGCTTGCGCTCCTCGGGCGACATGCGGCCCAGTTCCTTCAGCAGGCCGGTCAGCCGGCCCGACTTGCCCAGCGTGCCCACACGCACGGCATCCCATTCCCGCCGGTCGCCGGCACCCGCCAGCGCGGCCAGCGTCTCCTGCCGCAGGATTTCGAGATCGTCGCTCATGGCACCTCGCTGGAAACAGACACGCGATAGAGTAGAGGGGGGTGATGGACCCGAGACCTGCGCGGATACAGGCTCCGACGGCGGGAATAAACCCCCCAAATGCAGAACGGGCCGCCCCTTGCGGGGCAGCCCGTTTCCGATCACCACCGTAAAGGAGCGATCAAGCTGCGAGAGCAGCCTGCGCCTTCTTCACGATCTCGGCAAAGGAGGCGGCATCGTCATAGGCGATGGCGGCCAGCACCTTGCGGTCGATCTCGATCCCGGCCTTGTCCAGCGCGAAGATGAACTTGCTGTAGGTCAGGCCATGCTCGCGCACGGCGGCATTGATGCGCTGGATCCACAGGGCGCGGAAATCGCGCTTCTTGTTCCGGCGGTCGCGATACGCATACTGCAGCGACTTCTCGAGACGCTCGAGCGCGATGCGGTAGTTGGTCGAAGACCGGCCGCGGAAGCCCTTGGAGAGCTCGAGGACCTTCTTGTGACGGGCGTGCGTCGTGACGCCCCGTTTGACACGTGCCATGGTTCAGGTGCTCCTTATGCCAGCCCGTAGGGCGCCCACTGCTTCACAGTCTTCCCGTCCATTTCGGTCAGGGTCTGCGAGCCGCGGTTGGTGCGCTTCATCTTCTGCGAGCGGTTGATCAGGCCGTGGCGCTTGTTGCCCGGCCCGGCGAGCACCTTGCCGGTCGCGGTGATCTTGAACCGCTTCTTGACCGACGACTTGGTCTTCATCTTGGGCATTTTCATCTCCTTCAATTCTGCGGGCTGCGACCGCGCGAGCGGTCAGGCAGCAGTCACGGCCGGGCATGCCCATTTCAGGCCCGGACGCGCGAACAGGCGCTGCCTATAGACAAAGCCCGCCCCGCAATCAAGCCTTGCGTTCCCTCTTTCGACCCGCAATGACGGGATTCACCCTCGAAGCCGCGGGGCCGACACGCTGCCGGCCTGCCGACCCGCCATCAACCAGGGATCATCCCCCATGTCCGTCCTCCCCCCTTTCGGCCCGGTGCCCCCGGCCGTGCTGGTCCCGCCCTACGATCGCGGGGCCGTGCGCCCCGGCATCGCGCATCTCAGCGTCGGCAATTTCCATCGCGCGCACCAGGCCGTCTATATCGACCGCGTGCTGGCGCGGCCGGGCAACGCGCAATGGGGCATCCTGGGCGTCGGCGTGATGGACGACGCGCACGAACGCGCCAAGGCCGAGGCCCTGCTGGCGCAGAACGGGCTCTACACCCTGACCGAATGCCCGGCCGACGCGCCCGACACGGTGCGCTTCGTCGGCTCGATCGTGGAGTATGTGCACGCCCCCGCCGACCGCGCGGCGGCCATCCGTCGCCTGGCCGACCCGGCGATCCGCATCGTCAGCCTGACCGTCACCGAGGGCGGCTATTATGTGGACGAGACCGGCCGCTTCCAGCTCGACCACCCCGCGATCGCCGAGGACCTGGCCCGCCCGGTGCCCCACACCGTCTTCGGCCTGGTGACCGAGGCCCTGCGCCTGCGCCGCGAGGCCGGCACCGGCCCGTTCACCATCCTGTCCTGCGACAACCTGCCGCATAACGGCCGCGTCGCCCGCACCGCGTTCCTGACCTGGGCCCGCGCCCGCGATGCCGGGCTGGCCGAGTGGATCGAGGCCCACGTCACCTTTCCCAGCACCATGGTCGACCGCATCACCCCGGCGGTGGGCCCGCTGGACATCGCGCGGCTGGACGCCGGCAGCGGGGTCGACGACCGCGTGCCCGTCTTCTGCGAGGATTTCATCCAGTGGGTGATCGAGGACGATTTCTGCGCCGGCCGCCCGCCGCTGGAGGATGCCGGCGTGCTGTTCACCGGCGACGTCACGCCCTACGAGCAGGTCAAGCTGCGCATGCTCAACGCCTCGCATTCCATGCTGGGCCTGCCGGGCATGCTGATGGGCTACCGCATCGTCAGCGACATCATGCACAATCCCGACATCGTGGCGCTGCTGGAACAGTATCTGGCCCAGGATGCCGAGCCCCTGCTCCAGGCCCCCCCGGGCATGGAACTGCGCGACTACGCGGCCCGGCTGCTGCGCCGCTTCGGCAACGTGGCGATCAGCGACCAGTTGCCGCGCATCGCCTCCGACAGCGCGTCGAAACTGCCGCTCTTCGTCCGCCCCACGGCCGAGGGCACGCTGGCACGGGGGGCGGATGCCTCGCGCATCGCCTTCCTGCTGTCCTGCTTCGCCGAATATCTGCGTGGCCACGACGATAACGGCGCCACGTACGACATCCACGAACCCCACCTGACGCCCCAGGACCTGGCCCTGGCAGCCGACGAGGACCCGGCGAAGGCGCTGGACATGTCGGTGTTCGCCGGCTGGGGCCTGCGCGACCATCCCGCCTTCGTGGACCTGTTCGCCCACACCCGCGCCGCCCTGCGTGCAGGGGGCACCCGCGCGTGCCTCCGCCCGCTCGTCAGCCCCCCGGAATCGACCCCCGAAACCTGACCTCCGGCGAGGTCCACGGCGACACAGAAAGTTGATATCGTTTCACATCGCGTTGAAACGTTGTTACGCACCGCATGGCCGCCGTGATCGCGACGACCCCGAGCCCGTCGCGAATTCGCGATCCGTTTTTTAACAGTTATCGGATAGTTCATGAAAAATCGAAACGGGACGCCTCCCGTGCTTACCATTACCGCCGGGATATTCATCCTGATCGGCCTGTATCTGCTGGGCGGGGGCGCCTGGCTCGTCGCACTCGGCGGGTCGCCTTATTACGTCATCGCCGGACTGGCGATGCTGGTCACGGCGGGGCTGCTGTTCCGTGGACGACGCGAGGCCCTGTGGGTGTTCGCCGCCCTGCTGATCGGCACGATGATCTGGGCGGTGAAGGAAGCCGGCTTCGATTTCTGGGCCCTGGCCCCGCGCGGCGACGTGCTGGTGCCGCTGGGCATCTGGCTGCTGCTGCCGCCGGTCACGCGCCATCTGGGCCCGGCCGGCGTCGCGGGCGTGCTGCCGCTGCGCGCCTCGGTGGTGGCCGCCATCGCCGTCGTCGCCGCCGCCCTGATGCAGGACCCGCAGGACATCGCGGGCGCGCTGCCCCAGCTCGCCGCCAACGCGCCGACCCCGGGCGACGCCGCCGCGATGCCCGACGAGGACTGGCAGGCCTATGGCCGCACCCAGTTCGGCGACCGCTTCACCCCGCTGAAGCAGATCACGCCGGCCAACGTGCACGACCTGAAAGTGGCCTGGGTGTTCCGCACCGGCGACATGAAGCGGCCGGACGACCCGGGCGAATTCACCGACGAGGTCACGCCGATCAAGATCCGCGACACGGTCTATCTGTGCTCGCCCCACCAGATCCTGTTCGCGCTGGATGCCGCGACCGGCAAGCTGAAGTGGAAGTTCGATCCCAAGATCGCGTACAACGCCACCTTCCAGCACATGACCTGCCGCGGCGTGTCGTACCACGAGACCCAGCCGGGCGCCGAGACGATCGACGGCGCGCAGGCCCCGATCGACTGCCCGCGCCGCATCTTCCTGCCGACCAATGACGGCCATCTGTACGCGCTGGATGCCGAAACCGGCGACCGCTGCGCCCATTTCGGCGATAACGGCGTGATCGACCTCCAGGAGCACATGACGGTCAAGACCCCGGGCTTCTACGAGGCGACGTCCCCCCCGGTCGTGACCGACAAGGCCGTCATCGTCTCGGGCGCGGTGATGGACAATTACTCGACGCACGAGCCCTCGGGCGTCACGCGCGGCTTCGACGTCTATACCGGCCAGCTGATCTGGGCCTTCGACCCCAGCAACCCCGACCCGAACGAAATGCCGTCCGAGACGCACCATTTCGTCCCCAACTCGCCCAATTCCTGGATCGTGTCGTCCTACGACCCGAAACTGAACCTGATCTACATCCCGATGGGCGTGCAGACCCCCGATATCTGGGGCGGCAACCGCAGCGCGGACGCCGAGCGCTATGCCAGCGCGATCGTGGCGCTGAACGCCGATACCGGCAAGCTCTCCTGGTCCTACCAGACCGTGCATCATGACCTGTGGGACATGGACATCCCCGCCCAGCCCAGCCTGGTCGACATCCGCACGGCGGGCGGCGACATCGTGCCGGCGCTCTACGCCCCGGCCAAGACCGGCAACATCTTCGTGCTGGACCGCCGCACCGGCACGCCCATCGTCCCGGCGCCGGAAACCAGGGTGCCGCAGGGCCCGGCCCCGGGCGACCATCTCTCCCCCACCCAGCCCTTCTCCGAGCTGACCTTCCGCCCCAAGAACAACCTGACGGGCGCGGACATGTGGGGCGGCACGATGTTCGACCAGCTGATGTGCCGGATCATGTTCCACCAGCTGCGCTACGAGGGGCCGTTCACCCCGCCGTCGCTGCAGGGCACGCTGGTGTTCCCGGGCAATCTGGGCATGTTCGAATGGGGCGGGCTGGCGGTCGATCCGCAGCGGCAGATCGCCATCGCCAACCCCATCGCCATCCCCTTCGTCTCGCGCCTGATCCCGCGTGGCCCGTCCAACCCGGCCTCGCCGGACAATTCCAGCCCCTCGGGCTCGGAAACCGGCGTCCAGCCGCAGTTTGGCGTGCCCTACGGCGTGACGCTGAACCCGTTCCTGTCGCCGCTGGGCCTGCCGTGCAAGAAGCCGGGCTGGGGCTACATGGCCGGGATCGACCTGGCGACGAACAAGATCGTGTGGATGCACCGCAACGGCACGATCCGCGACAGCGCCCCGATCCCCCTGCCCTTCAAGGTGGGCATCCCCAGCCTGGGCGGTCCGCTGACCACGGCGGGCGGCGTCGCGTTCCTGACCTCGACGGCCGATTATTATATCCGCGCCTATGACGTCACCACCGGCCACCAGCTCTGGCAGGACCGCCTGCCCGCGGGCGGCCAGTCGACCCCGATGAGCTATGCGGTCGGCGGGCGTCAGTTCATCGTCACCGCCGATGGCGGCCACGGTTCGTTCGGCACCAAGCTGGGCGATTACGTGGTAGCCTACGCGCTGCCGGAGGCTCACTGACCGTCAACCCTCCGTCTGTGATGAAATGATCAATAATTTGTGATTGTTAAAATTCACGGTTTATTGATTAATCTTTTGTCACAATGCTTCCTGCCAGGTTGCAGGCTGCCGGGCGGCTCCATAATAGGGGCCGCCCGGCACAAGACGGACGAGGGGGCGGAAACCCGTTTCCACCCCCCGATGTCCGCACACACGGCGACCTGCCACCGCGCATGACAGAGGGGTGACGACATGCGGCTTCCGTCCACCAGTTATTCATGATCGGCCGCACCGCCATCCTGCGCCTTGCGGCCGGCGCGGCCGGCCTCGGCGCGGTCGCCGGCATCGGCTTCCTGGCCTATGCGCTGCACCCCGCCATCGCCCCGATCGCGCCCCCGGCCGCCTCCAGCTTCTCCGCCGACAGTGTCGAGCGCGGGCGCGTGCTGGCCGCCGGCGGCTATTGCGCGGAATGCCATACACGGCGCGACGGGCAGCAGGGCGTGCCCCTGGCCGGCGACTACGCCATGGCCACGCCGTTCGGCACCATCTATTCCAGCAACATCACGCCCGACGCCCAGACGGGCATCGGCCGCTGGTCGCTGGCCGCCTTCACCCGCGCCATGCGCCAGGGCGTGTCGCGCGACGGCGCCAACCTGTTCCCCGCCTTCCCGTTCGATCATTTCACGCACATGACCGACGGCGACATCGCCGACGTCTATGCGTATCTGATGGCGCAGAAGCCGGTGCACTCGGTCAAGCGCGAGAACACGCTGCCCTTCCCGTTCGACATGCGCATACTCCAGGCCGGCTGGAAGCTGCTGTTCCTGCACCCGGGCGCCTACACCAACGACCCGGCGCATGACGCCCAGTGGAATCGCGGCGCCTACCTGGCCGAGGGGCTGAGCCATTGCAGCGCCTGCCACACCCCGCGCAACGCGATGGGTGCCGAAAAGGCAAGCGCCCCCTATGACGGTGCCCCGGTCGACAACTGGATCGCCCCGCCGCTCAACGCCACCAACCCCACCCCCGTCACCTGGACGGAAAACGAGTTCTTCCAGTATCTGCGCTACGGCGTCGCCCCGCTGCACGGCAGCGCGGCCGGCCCGATGTCCCCCGTGGTCCATGGCGGGCTGAGCGAGATGCCGGAATCCGACGTCCACGCCATCGCCCACTACCTGGCCAATATCGACCATGCCGACGCCCGCCAGCCCGGCGACGCCCAGCATCTGGCGACGGCGATGGCCAGCTCGACCCGCGACCTGACGACGCCGCAGACCTCCGACCCCGATGCCCGGCTCTACCAGGGCGCGTGCTCGGCCTGCCATGCCAATACCGGCGCGCAGCCGGTGCTGGGCCGCCCCGAACTGGCGCTGAACAACGCGCTGTGGCTGGACGAGCCGACCAATCTCTACCAGGTCATCCTGCGCGGCATCGGCACCGAGGAAGGGCAGGAAGGCATCACCATGCCCAGCTTCTACCACGCGCTGACCGATGCCGACCTGGCGCGCCTGGCCGCCTATCTGCGCCGCACCCGCACCACCCTGCCGCCCTGGACCGACCTGGAGAAGAAAGCCGCCGCCGTCCGCGCGACGCTTCCGGCCCCACCGGTCGCCGCGTCCCATTGAGATGAGAGACGGAGCCCCGACATGACGAGTTTTCGGCTCAATGGCCACGACGTAACGGTCGACGTCCCCGAGGACACCCCTCTGCTGTGGGTGATCCGTGACGAGGTCGGCCTGACCGGCACCAAGTTCGGCTGCGGCATCGGCATGTGCGGCGCCTGCACCGTGCATGTGGGCGGCCGGGCCACCCGCTCCTGCATCACCCCGGTTTCGGCGGTGCAGGGCGCGGACATCACGACCATCGAGGGGCTGGACCCCGCCGGCAACCACCCGGTGCAGGAAGCCTGGAAGGACTTGCAGGTTCCGCAATGCGGCTACTGCCAGTCCGGCCAGATCATGCAGGCTGCCAGCCTGCTGCACGACTACCCCTCGCCGTCCGACGAGGATATCGACGCGGTGATGGGCGGCTCGCTGTGCCGCTGCATGACCTATATCCGCATTCGCGATGCCATCAAGAGGGCCGCAGCGGCCACGCGGGGAGAACCGTCCAATGGGTAAGCTCGGTCGGATGGGGCTGGGAAACCGCGCCGGAAACGAGGCCGAAAACGGTCTCTCGCGGCGCGGCTTCCTGATGGCGGCCGTGGGCACGGGGGTGATGTTCGGCTTCCCCGCCGCCCGCGCCGCCCAGCAATTCGCCGCCCCCGGCCTGCCGGGCGACGGCGCGTTCGAACCCACGATCTGGTGCGCCATCGCGCCCGACGGCACCATCACCGTCAACATCATCCGTGCCGAGATGGGCCAGCATGTCGGCACCGCCCTGGCCCGCATCATCGCGGACGAGATGAACGCGGACTGGAACCACGTAAAGATCAACTACGTGGACAGCGACCCGAAATGGGGCCTGATGGTCACCGGCGGAAGCTGGTCGGTGTGGATGACGTGGGACGTCTTCCGCCAGGCCGGCGCCGCCGCGCGCCTGGCCCTGACCGAGGCCGGCGCCGGCCTGCTGGGCGTGCCCGCCGCCCAGTGCACCACCCGCGACGGCATGGTGATCGCCGGCAGCAAGAGCATCGGCTACGGCGACATCGTCGCCCGCGCCCACCCCACCCGCAGCTTCACGCCCGACGAAATGGCCAAGCTGCCGCTGAAGCCGGCCTCCGAACGCCACCTGATCGGCAACGAGACGCTTAAGGCGCTGGACATCCCCGCCAAGACCAACGGCACCGCCATCTACGGCATCGACGCCAAGGTCGAGGGCATGGTCTACGCCCGGCCCAAGATGCCGCCCACACGCTACGGCTCGCGCGTGCGCTCGGTCGACGACAGCGCCGCCCGCGCCGTCAAGGGCTACCAGCGCTACCTGGTGATCCAGGACCCGTCGGAGGTCGTGCAGGGCTGGGTGGTCGCCATCGCCGACACCTACAGCGCCGCGATCCGCGCCGCCGACCTGCTGAAGGTCGACTGGGCGCCGGGCGAGACGGTCAACGTCTCGGAAAAGGACGTAATCGACCACGGCCGCGCCCAGATCGACCGCAAGGATGGCGGCGTGATGGTGTTCGACGACAAGGGCGTCGATTCCACCTTCGCCGCCGCCGCCTCGACCTTCTCGCAGGATTATACCTGCGCCTCGGTGCTGCATTACCAGCTCGAACCCACCAACGCGCTGGCGTTCGAGAAGGACGGCATCTTCGAGATCCACGCCGGCAACCAGTGGCAGTCGCTGATCCTGCCTACCCTGGCCAAGGCGCTGGACCGGCCGGAGAAGAGCATCGTCCTGCGCAGCTACCTGCTGGGCGGCGGGTTCGGCCGCCGTCTGAACGGCGACTACATGATCCCGGCGGCCCTGGCCTCCAAGGCGCTGGGCAAGCCCGTCAAGCTGATCCTGACGCGCTCGGACGACATGCAGTTCGATTCCTTCCGCTCGCCCTCGATCCAGCGCATCCGCGTGGCCTTCGACGGGCAGAAGGCGATCACGGCCATGGAATATCACGCCTCCGCCGGCTGGCCGACGCAGGTGATGGCCGCGGCCTTCATGTCCAAGGGCGTGGACGGCAAGCCGTACGACCCGTTCGCCATCGCGGGCGGCGACCATTGGTACGAGGTCGGGCCGCTGCGCGTGCGCGCCTTGTCCAACGACCTGGCCAACCGCACCTTCCGCCCCGGCTGGCTGCGCTCGGTCAGCCCCGGCTGGGTCAGCTGGGGCCTGGAATCCTCGTGGGACGAAATCGCCCATATCCAGGGCAAGGACCCGGTCCAGTTCCGGCTGGAGCACCTGACCGGCGCCGGCCGCAACAAGGGTGAGGCCCCCGATTCCACCGGCGGCGCGCTGCGCCAGGCGGCCGTGGTGCGCCGCGTGGCCGAAAAGGCGGGCTGGGGCCGCCCCATGCCCAAGGACACCGCGCTGGGCATCGCCACCACCTTCGGCCAGGAACGCGGCATGCCGACCTGGATCGCCTGCTGCGCGGAGGTCCATGTCGACCGCGCCACCGGCATCGTGCGCTGCCGGAAGCTGACGATCGTGGTCGATGCCGGCACCATCGTCGACCCCGACGGCGCCCGCGCCCAGACCGAGGGCGCGGCCCTGTGGGGCCTGAGCATGGCGCTGTTCGAAGGCTCGGAAATCGTGGGCGGCCTGCCCCGCGACCGCAACCTGAACACCTACACCCCGCTGCGCATCGCCGACGTGCCGGAGATGGAAATCGAATTCCTCCCCAGCACCGAAAAACCGACCGGCCTGGGCGAACCCGGCACCACGGTCGTGGCACCCGCCATCGGCAATGCGATCTTCAACGCCGTGGGCGTGCGCATGCGCCACCTGCCGATCCGCCCGGCGGATGTGCTGCGGGCGTTGAAGGAGAAAGGGGCTTCGGCCGCCTGATCGTCGTGCGGGGCGGCGCCTTCGGGGCGCCGCCCCGAACCCCGCCAAAGGGCGGTCGCCCTTTGGAAACCCAGTCGTTTTTCGATGGTTGGGAGGGGCAGGGATCCGGGGCCCTGCCGCCATTTCCTCAAAGGGTCAAATTGGCGCGCAGGTAGTAATAGCCGCCATTCATGTCCAGTTGCGACGTGCTCATGTAATATTGCGGCACGCCCAGATAGCGGTTTCCGTCCGGCACCCGGCTGGGCCGGGCGTCGAACAGGTTGTTCGCCCCCAGCGTGAACGACCAGTTGCGGTCGACGCGATAGGTGATGTCCAGGTTCGTGATGAATTTCGGCGTATTGCGAAACGGCAGGAAGACCGTGCTGGACAGCGAGCCGCTATTGGTCGCGCCGGTATAATAGGTCAGTTGCGACGTGGTCTGGCCGTACCGGATCTCGTGCACGCCCACCGTCCACGCCCCGCGCGTGAAGCGCCCGCCGAAGATCATCTTGCTGCGCGGATAGGCAGTGGTGATGTAGGCGATGCTCTGCGCGGACAGCAGCGGCTGCCCGGTCGCGGAATCCGCCTGATGGCTCAGGCGGGTCCGGTTCAGGTTGATGGCCACGTCCCAGTCGATCCGCCCGACATCGCCCAGCCGGGTCGGATAGGTCGCCGTCAGGTCCAGCCCCTGCGTGCGCGTGCTGGCCACGTTCGCAAACCAGTTGGTCGAGAGCGAGGCCGCCGTCCACTGGTCCGACCCGTCGGGCAGCGTAAAGCCGTTCAGCCCCAGGGCAGAGCGCGCCGCATCGCCGATGATGTTGCCGCCGGGCAGGATCTGGTCGCGCAGGTTGATCTGATAGACATCGACCGTCACATGCAGGTTCTTCACCGGCTCGACGATCACGCCGCCGGTCACGTTGGTCGAACGTTCCGGCTTCAGCTTCGAGGCCCCATTGGCCAGCGCCCCGGGCGAATTCGCCGCGATCAGCCCGCGCGCCGCGGTGGGCGAGAGCGTCAACGAACTGTAATGTTCCTGCGCCAGCGTCGGCGCATGAAAACCGTTGGAAATCGTGGCGCGGAACGCCAGCCACCGGAAGGCATCGTAGCGGGTGGAAACCTTGCCGGTCTCGGTATCGCCCACATCGGTATAATGTTCGAACCGCCCGGCCAGGTCGAGCTGCCAGTTCTTCAGCAGATGCGTCGCGACATCGACATAGCCGCCCACGACATCGCGATTGAAATTGCCGGCATTGCCCGCATTGGTCCCGGCCAGCGCATCCGATCCGCTGCCATAGGTCGAATCCGGCGATCCGGTCCCGACCGAATAGCTCTCGTAGCGATAGGTCGCCCCGCCGGCCACGTTGATGCTGTGCGGCCAGCCCTGGACATGAAACGCCCGGCTCAGGTCAAACGTATTGCTCCACTGGGAATTGTTGAATCCCTGGGCCGCGATGACCGTCGGCGTGCGGCCGGTATCGCGCGCGACCGCGAAATTCGCCGAATCCTTCAGGCCGATCGCGTCATAGTCGCGCCCGTAGACCGATGACAGGTCCCAGTTCCACCCCAGCACCACGCCCTTCACCCCGGCCGTGACTTCCCAGTCATCCTCGTCCAGCGTCTCCAGCGGCGAATAGCCGTTGGGATAGATGGCGGCATAGGCAGGATAATTCGCAAGCGAACCCGGCAGCCGGTAATTCTGAAACGCTTCCGCATGCCGGTGGGCATAGGTGGCCAGCGCATAGGCGTGGATATCGTCCGTCAGGTCGTACCCGGCCTTCACCGCCACGCTCTCGCGCGTCTGTTCCGGCCGGCCGAGGATCTTGTTGATCTTGGTCCCCGTCCGCAGGTCGGGCGCGCTGCGGAACGTATGGTCCTCATGTACGAAATCGCCGCTGACATGCACGAACCCGCGCGCGCCCAGCTTCGCGCCGCCATCCAGGTACACGCCCTGCTGGAACCCGTCCTTGGCCGCCGTGATGCCGGTGATCGATTCGGCGTTGAAACCGTGATCCTGCTTCTTGAGGATGATGTTCACCACCCCCGCCACGGCATCCGATCCATATTGTGCCGAAGCCCCGTCGCGCAGGATCTCCACATGGTCGATCGCCGCCATCGGGATCATGTCGATATCGACCGGCGTGGTGCCCTGCTGCGGCCCGCCATCGGCATAGAGATTGGCCGTGGTATGCCGCCGCTTGCCGTCCACCAGCACCAGCGTCTCGTTGGGGCTCAGCCCGCGCAGGCTGAAGGCCGAGGTCAGCGCACCGGTATCGAACCCCCCGGTCGGCAGCGTCAGCGACGGCAGCAACTGCCCCAGTGCCTCGCGCAAGGTCGGCTGCCCGGTCTGCGCAAGCTGCCGGGCCGAGACGATATCGATCGGCGCCACGCTGTCGCGCGCCTTTTTCCCGATCTCGCGCGTGCCGGTCACGATAATGGCCTCGCCGGCATCGGCCGGCCGGGCCGCCGGCGCGCCGGCTCCGACGGGGGCACCGACGGCGGCACCGACCGCCCGCACGGGGGCGGCCGCAGTCTTGCCGGCCTCCTGCGACGCCGTGCTCTCCGTCGTAGTCTCCGCCGCGTCGGCCGCCACGGCCCGCGCGACCGGCTGCACCGTCAGGATCGAGGCCGCCAGCAGCGCATGCCGGGGCCGCAGGCGGCAACCGGCCACCATCGTCCTTCTGCGGGCAGGCTCGACTTCCGGGGCGCGCGGGCTGAAGGGCGGCATGATGGCGGCTCCATAATATACAGTTTTATGACGTTGTTTTTAAAATAAACAACGCGAACGGCGCTTTCCTATCACCAACATTACACGAAGTGAATTTATCCCATACGCATTCCGATGCTTCCTGTCCCACCTGTGACATATGAGAAACAGTCTGTTGCAAAAACAAAACATGTAGGCGCAAGGGCGGAAATCCGCCGCCACGCCATGAAAACGCCCGCCCTGCCCCCCCGGAACGCTCTCCGACCGCCACGGCAACGCGCCGGCCGGGGCACGGGATTTCCGCGCGCCCCCTCTTATTTCGATGCGACATGGAAGTCGGGCATCCGGCGCGATATGGTCCGCCCATGCCGATCCTGCCCTATATCGTCGCCGCCACCTTCTTCATGGAGTATCTGGACTCCACCATCATCGCCACGGCCCTGCCGGCGATGGCACGCAGCTTCCATGTCGGCCCCAACGAACTCAGCCTGGGCATGACGGCCTACATGCTCACGCTGGCGGTCTTCATCCCGATCAGCGGCTGGATGGCCGACCGGTTCGGCTCGCGCACCATCTTCGCCACGGCGGTCGCGATCTTCACCGCCGCCTCGGTGCTGTGCGGCTTCGCCGGCAGTGTCGATGCCTTCATCGCCGCCCGGGTGCTCCAAGGGCTGGGCGGGGCGATGATGGTGCCGGTCGGGCGCTTCATCGTGGTGCGCAATACCGAGACCAGCCGCCTGATCCAGGCCATCTCGACCATCACCTGGCCGGCGGTGGCCGCCCCGGTGGTCGGCCCCACGGTCGGCGGGCTGATCGTGACATTCGCAAGCTGGCACTGGATCTTCTTCATCAACCTGCCGCTGGGCCTGGCGGTTCTGGCCGTCATCTTCGCCATCGTGCCGCAACAGTTCGGCGAGCGCCGCCCGCTGGACTGGGGCGGCTTCGTGCTGGGCGGCCTGGCGCTGACGGCCCTCCTGCTGGGCACCGAACTGGCCAGCAACACGCAGGCCAGCCCCGTACTGGCCACCCTGCTGTTCGGTGCCGGGCTGCTTCTGGGCACCGCCACCCTGCGCCACGCGGCCGGCCGCACCCATCCGCTGCTCGATTTCCGGCTGATGCGCCACCCCACCTTCGGCGTGACGGTGGCGGCGGGCACGCTCTCGCGCCTGACGATCGACGCCATTCCCTACCTGGTACCGCTGCTGCTCCAGATCGGCTTCGGCCTCACCGCCTTCCATGCCGGCTCGCTGATGCTGGCCTTCGCGCTGGGCAATCTGGGCATGAAGATGTTCACCACCCGCATCCTCACGCGCTTCGGCTTCCGCGCCACGGCGGCGGTCAACGCGGCTCTGGGCGCGCTGTTCGTGCTGCTGGCGGGCACGATGGTGCCGGCCACCCCGGTCACGATCCTGCTGCTGGTGCTGCTGGGCTGCGGCGTCACGCGCTCGATGCAGTACACGCTGCTGGCCACGCTGGGCTATGCCGATATCGGCCCCGCCGAAAAAGGCGCGGCCAGCACGCTGCTCAGCGTCACCCAGCAGATGTGCATCGGCATGGCCGTCGCCTTCGCCGCCCTCACCCTGCGCCTGACCGCGACCCTGCGGGGCGAACATCCCGCCACCGCGGCTTTCACCCCCGCCGATTTCCACTGGGCATTCCTGGTCGTCGCCATCCCGCTGATCCTCTCGATCCCGGGCTATCTGCGCCTCGACCGCACCGCCGGCGCCGCCCTGCGCCGGGCCTCCTGACCCGGCCATCCGCCCGACCTCACCGCCCCACGCATCGCGGCCCTGCACCCCCGTCGCTGGAACAACCGCGTCGATTCGGGCGTATGGACTGCATCACAGGGTCTGACGGAGTGCAGCAGATGCGGCGATTTCTGACGTTCGGGGCAATCACGCTCATGCAGGGCGTGGCGATCGCCCCGGTCGGGGCCCTGGCCCAGAGCGTCGGATATGGCAGTTACGACAACCGCGACAGCGGCACATATGCCAGCCCGGCCCCGCCGACAGTGGGCCAGGACGGGTCCTATCCCTCCGGGCAATACGGGTACGCCGGCCCGCAGACTTATCCGTCCCAGGCCTACCCGTCACAGGCCTATCCGACGCAATCCTATCCCACCCAGTCCTATCCTGCACAATCCTATCCCGCGCAGCCCCGCCCTGCCCGGCCGGTACCGCCGCAGGCAACGTCACCCGACACGGTCTGCACCGGCGGCCGGTTCTTCGATCACATGACGAAAACCTGCGAAAGTCCCTGACCCGCTCCCCGCCCAGCCGGGCCGGAGCCCACGGAACAAGCCGCCCCCAGGGGCCTGAATGCACGGGCGCGGGCGCGCGCCGGATCGAGCGCCAGCGCGCGCCCGTGGCGTCAGTTCTGGCGCCAGGGCAGGCCGTCGGCCTTCCATCCGGCCCGGGCGCCGCGATGGCCCTCGGCATCCAGCGGACCCTCGAATCCGTTCGCGACGTTGAACACGTGCGCAAACCCCGCCATCCGCGCCGCCATGGCGGCGGAATGGCTGCGCGCGCCGGAGCGGCAGATGAAGTGGATCTCGTGCTCCGGCGTCAGCCCCGCCGCCTGAAGCTGCTCCAGAAAGCGCGGATTCGGCTGGCCGCCGAGCCCCTGCCACGACACCGGAATCACCTGCTTGCCGACCGACGCCAGGTCGGGCAGGCCCACGAACATCCATTCCGCATCGGTGCGAACATCGACCAGCTGCGCCTGCGGGCGGTTGCCCAGCGCGTCCCAGGTCTGGGTGGGTGCTACGTCCTCGATCATCTTGTGTCCCATCGCAAGAATGCACATTGTGCGCCTGACGGGCGCCCGGCCCCGGCCGGGCGCATTCCGGCGGCCACCAGCCGCCACGCACGTTGCGGAGAAGGTGCTGCGTTATGGGCCAAAGTGCAAATCCCGCCCCCCCCGGCTGGACGACCTCGTCCACCGACATGACGGCCGCGATCGGCCACACGCCGCTGATTCGCCTGCGGCGCGCGTCGGAACTGACGGGGTGCGAGATCCTGGGCAAGGCGGAATTCATGAATCCCGGCGGCTCGGTCAAGGACCGCGCCGCGCTGGCGATCATCGACGATGCCGAGCGGCGCGGCGTGCTGAAGCCCGGCGGCACGGTGGTCGAAGGCACGGCCGGCAATACCGGAATCGGCCTGACGCTGGTGGCCAACGCGCGCGGCTACCGCTCGGTGATCGTGATGCCGGAGACCCAGAGCCAGGAGAAGATCGACTTCCTGCGCATGATCGGCGCCGACCTGCGCCTGGTGCCCGCCAAGCCGTTCCGCGACCCGGGTAATTACGTCCATGTCTCGCGCCGCCTGGCCGAGGAAACGGGCGCGGTGTGGGCCAACCAGTTCGACAATCTCGCCAACCGCGAAGGCCACCGCGCCACCACGGGCCCCGAGATCTGGACCCAGACGGCGGGCAGGGTCGATGCCTTCACCTGCTCGTGCGGCACCGGCGGCACGCTGGCCGGCATCGCGCTGGGGCTGGAGGATTCCGCCCGCGCCGAGGGCCGCGCCCGCCCGCGCATCGTCCTGGCCGACCCGGAAGGATCGGCCCTGTACGGCTGGGTCAAGTCCGGCGACATGAGCGTCAGCGGCAGCTCGATCACCGAGGGCATCGGCCAGTCCCGCGTCACCGGCAACCTGGAAGGCATCGCGATCGACGACGCCGAGCGCATCCCCGATGCCGAGGCGCTGGAGCTGATCTACGAACTGCTGATCCACGAGGGCCTGTCGATCGGCGGCTCCTCGGGCATCAACGTGGCGGCGGCCATCCGCGTGGCCCGCAGCATGGGCCCCGGCCACACGATCGTCACCATCCTGTCCGACGGCGGCAGCCGCTACCAGTCCAAGCTGTTCAACCCCGCCTTCCTGCGCGAGAAGAACCTGCCCGTTCCCGCCTGGCTGGCCTGACCGGCCCGCCGCGACCGCCCCGCCGCCGGCCCCCGGCGGCGGGGCGCTACGACACGCAGTCGGCCGCGTCCTTGCCGGCGGCGCCCGCCTTGGCCGGCGCCGCGTCCGGGCCCGACGTATCGCCCATCAGCAGCGCGACCAGCATCACGCAGACCAGCCCCGCCGCGGCCAGGATCAGGAAGGCCAGCGAGGCCGAGCGGTCGGCCACCGTGCCGGCCAGCGTGGTCGAGAAACTGGCCCCCGCCCCCATGGCCAGCCCCAGAATGCCCATGCACATGTTGAACCGGCCGCTGATGCGCGTCAGGTCGGCGGCCACCAGCGGCATCATCACCCCGAACGACGACGAGCTGATTCCGTCCAGCAGCTGGATCGCGATGATCAGATACGGGTTTGTCGTCGTCGCCAGCAGGGCGGCGCGCAGCGGCAGGGCGGCGAACGTCACCAGCATCACCGGCCGGCGCCCGATCGTCTCCGCCAGCCGGCCGATGATCGGCGACAGCGCCGCGCCCACAAGCTGCGGCAGCAGGATGCACGCCGCGATCACGATCTCGGCGATATTGCCCGCATCCTTCGTCACCTGCCCCGCCGCCAGCGACAGGATGCCCGCCGCCGACAGGTGGAAGAAGGCGACGCAGATGGCAAACGCGAACAGCCGCCGGTCGCGCAGCAATTCCCACATCGCCCCCTTGGCGCGGGGCGGCCGCTCGCCCTCGGCCACGGCGGCGGTGTTGATCGAGGCCGGGGCTTCCGCCGGCTCGATCATCATCAGCGCCATCAGCCCCGGCATCGCCAGCGCGGCCCCGAGGAAGAAGGTCGCCTGCGGCGACACCCAATAGCCCACCGCCCCCATCAGCCCCGAGCCGATGGCATTGCCGATGGCGGCGAAGCTGGCATTGCGGCCGAACCGCTCGCCCAGCAGCCCCTTGCCGTCGTCGGGCAGGCGCAGCACCTGCGCCGCCACCACCGCCAGCGTGATCGCGCCGATCGCCGGCGTCAGCGTGCAGCTGGCCAGCCCGTGCAGCACCTCGGCCAGGGCGACGGGCATCTGCTGCGGAAAGATGGCCAGCAGCAGGCACGAGAAGATCACGGCCAGGATCGACAGCGCAGCGACCCGATGCTTGTCGCGCAGCCGGTCGACCAGCATGCCCGCCGGCACCTGGCTGACCATGGCGGTGATCGACCCGATGCTGAGGACAAAGCCGATCTGCCCCTGCGTCCAGTGGGCGCCGGTCAGATACACCGCGATGAACGAGCCGAAAGAAGCCTGCAGATTTCCGACGAAGAAATTGAGCAAATCCAGCCCGCGCTGGCTGTTCCTGGGCAGTTTCACGCAGGGCCGTCCCCGCGCTGGCTCTTGTGGCGCCGGGTCATCGCGCCATGAACCCCGACCGGCCGGCGGCGGCATGCCCGGCAGGCGGCCCGTCCCCTCCCGCCCCCGGCGCGGGGGGCACCAGCGGCGGCGGCACCGGCTGGGGCTCGACCGATACCGGCCCCGGCTCGGCCTCGGCCGGGGCCATCACGGGGGCCACGGGCGCCGCCGCCGGCGCGGGCGGCACCACGGGCGCGGGCGGCGGCGCCTGCACCACCGTCACATCCATCGAGGTCGGGTCGTAGGCGGCGGCCGAGCGCACGCCCGCCCCGTCGATGCGCAGCTTGACCGGGCTCTTTTCCGTCAGCCCGCCCATCGCGAACGCATCCCACGCAATGGCGATGCGGCGGTTGCCCACCCCCAGAAACCCGCCGACATCCACCACGATCGCGGCCGGGTGGCCTTCCTGGTCCAGCAGCACGTCGATCACCTGCCCCACATGGCCGCCATCGGGCGCCACCACGTCGCGGTCGATCAGGCTGCCCAGCCGGTGCGTGGCGGTGGCGGGCCCGGCATGGTCCGGCCGGGGCGGCGGCGGCGCGGCCATCAGCACCGGCGGCGGCGCCGTCAGTTCGGGCAGGTCGCCGGTCGGCATGTCCCGGGCGGGGTTGCCGGCATAGGGCGGCCCCCCGGCCGGTGCCGGCGCCACCTGGTCCGCCGCGCGCACCGCGCCCGGCGACAGGACGAAAAGGGCCGACAGCGCACCGAGCAGGACCGCCGGACGTACGAAACGGCCGGGCGTACGCGCGACCGGGGACAGGGTGGAATGTTCCATCCCCAATCCTGTGCATGAACCGGGCGCTCCTGTCACAGGCTTCCGGCGGGTCCGCCGCGTTTTTTTTCCGAACCCCCGGCCGGGGGCCCGATTGCAACCGAATGAAACACCGGCTGCACGACGCGAAAAAGAGCGGTAGAATGGGGGGATGGAGCCCCTGCCTCATATTCTGGTCGTCGACGACGACCGCGAAATCCGCGATCTTCTCGCCCGTTTCCTCGAACGCAACATGTTCCGCGTCACCACCGCGCGCGATGGGCGCGAAACCCGCAAGGCGTGGCAGGCCGGTCATTACCAGATCGTGGTGCTGGACCTGATGCTGCCCGGCGAAACCGGGCTGGAACTCGCCCGCTGGCTGCGCGAGCAGGCCAACGTGCCCATCGTGATGCTGACGGCGATGGGCGAGGAGACCGACCGCATCATCGGCCTGGAAATGGGCGCCGACGATTACCTGCCCAAGCCCTTCAACCCGCGCGAGTTGCTGGCGCGCATCCGCGCCGTCCTGCGCCGCACGACCGAGGCCGCCACCACCCGCAGCGGCGGCAGCCTGTCGCAATGCCTGTATTTCTCGGGCTGGACGCTGGACGCCACCCGGCGGCGGCTGCTCAACCCCGACGGCGCCGAAGTCGCGCTGACGGGCGGCGAATACGATCTGCTGACGGCATTGCTGGACCGCGCCAACCGGGTGCTGACGCGCGACATGCTGTTCGACCTGCTGCGCGGGCGCCAGGCCGGGCCCTTCGACCGCGCGATCGACGTCGCCATCAGCCGCCTGCGCCGCAAGCTGGAAGATAACGGCCGCAACGCGCAGCTGATCAAGACGGTGCGCGGCGGCGGCTACGTGCTGGCCTCCGACGTCGAACGCCGCTGACGGCCGCGACTCCGATGATCGCCCCCGAATGAATACCACCCGATGAACGCAACCGAGTCCGGCCCGGCGGCCGACATCCCGACCCTCCCCCGCCGCGTGCTCCGCTGGTTCTGGCCCCGGTCGCTGGCCGCCCGCACCAGCCTGGTGCTGATCGTCGGGCTGGGCATCATCGAGGCCATCGGCCTGGGCGTCCACGCGCTGGACCGCATCGATTTCGACCGCCGCATGATCCAGCAGGAAAGCCAGAATCATGTCGGCATGATCTACCGCTCGATCGTCGAGACCCAGCCGCAGGACCGCGAGGCCGAATTGCGGGCCCTGCACCCGCCCCCGACCTTCCACATCGCCCTCACCCCCGGCCCCGACCCCGACATGGTCGAACAGACGGCCGACGACCCGATGGCCCATATGCGCATGGGCCAGCCCCCGTTCGGCCAGCCGCCCTTCGGCCGCCCGCCCCAGAGCCTGCCGCCGCTGCCGCCGCATCTGCGGCCCCGCCAGATCCTGTTCAACGCCCCGCGCGGCGCCCCCCAGCGGGCGGTGGCCTTCCTGCTGCCCGACGAGACGCGGTGGCTGACCATCACCTACACGCTGCGGCCGGCCAACCCGTTCCGCTCCCCCACCTTCCCCACCGCCTTCGCGCTGATGACGGTGGCCGGCGGCGTGCTGATCGTCTGGGGCGTGCGGCGGCTGGTCGCCCCCGTCGGCACCTTGGCGGCGGCGGCCGAGGCCCTGGGCCGCGACGTCAACGCCCCGCCGATGTCCGAGGACGGACCGCTGGAAATCGCCCGCGCGGCACAGGCCTTCAACACCATGGCCAGCCGCATCCGCCGGTTCCTGACCGACCGCACGCTGATGCTGACGGCCATCGGCCACGACCTGCGCACCCCGATCACCCGCCTGAAGCTGCGCGCCGAATTCGTCGAGGACGACGAACTGCGCGGCAAGTTCCTGGCCGACCTCGACGAGTTGGAGGCCATGGTCTCCGCCACCCTCGCCTTCGGCCGCGACACCTCGCGCCGCGAGCCGATGGGCCGGCTGGACCTGACGGCCCTGCTCCAGACCATCCTCGACGAGGCCGCAGAAACCCACCCCGACCAGGCCGACGCGATCGGCTTCGCCGAGCCGCCGCCGACGGTCACGATCGAGGCCCGGCCGGTGGCGCTGAAACGCGCGCTGAACAACCTGATCCAGAACGCCATCCTCTATGGCGGCGGCGCGCGCATCACGCTGGAGGCCCCGCAGGCGGAAAACGAGGGCGAAAGGCTGGTCACGGTCCTGATCGAGGATGACGGCCCCGGCCTGCCGCCCGAGGACCTCAACCGGATGTTCGAGCCGTTCGTCCGCGCCGAGGTCAGTCGCAACCGCGAAACCGGCGGCACCGGCCTGGGCCTGGCCATCGCGCGCAACATCATCTGGGGCCTGGGCGGCGACATCCGCCTGGGCAATCGCACGCCACACGGGCTACGCGCCACAGTCACGCTGGTCTGCTGAGATTGAGCGGAAATGCGCGCCGGTGGCGATCCGACGCGCGTTTCCGGTCAATCTCGGGTTCAATGCCCGCCAGCGGCGTGTCCTCCGCAATATTTTCGGATAATCTTGGAATTCGATACGCTCCCGCTGCGCACGCCGCGCTTGTCGGGCGTTGTGACGGATGGCATTCCGGCCCTGACACCCGACATGGCGGACCGATCATGCTCGACCGACTCTACGCCCGCACTCTCTCCCTGGCCGCCGCCCGCCACGCCCCGCTGTGGCTGGCCGTGATCGCCTTTGCCGAGGCCAGTGTCTTTCCCCTGCCGCCCGACATCCTGCTGGTGCCGATGGTGCTGGCCCATCGCGACCGGGCGTGGGCGCTGGCCGGGCTGTGCACGCTGGCCAGCGTCTGCGGCGCCCTGCTGGGCTGGTATATCGGCAGTGCCCTGCTGGAGCATGTCGCGATGCCGATCATCCATTTCTACCATGCGGAAGCGCGGCTGGTCGCGATGCAGGCCCAGTTCCGCCAATGGGGGGTCGCGATCATCCTCTTCAAGGGGCTGACCCCGATCCCGTTCAAGATCGTCACCATCGCCAGCGGTGCCGCGCATTTTCCGCTGCTGCCCTTCGTGCTGGCCTGTATCGTCACGCGCGGCGCGCGCTTCTTCCTGCTCGCCGCCCTGCTGCGCCGCTTCGGCCCGCCGATCCAGTCCTTCATCGAACGCCGACTGACCCTGGTGGCCGCCCTGTTCGGCGCCGTGCTGGTCGGCGGTTTCGCGGCGCTGAAATATCTGTAGGCCGCACGATCGGGCATGGCCGCCCCGACTTGCGGCGCGCCCGATCCAAGAGCAAACAGGGCACCAGACAGAGTTGCGCAACGGAGCCCGCCCCATGCCTCACCAGATCGCCGTCATTACCGGAGCAGGCGCCGGCATCGGCCGCGCCACCGCGCGCACCCTGGCGCGCGCGGGGTGCGACGTGGCGCTGGTCGGCCGCGACGCGGCCCGGCTGGACGACGCGGCGGCGGAACTGGCGGCGCTGCATATCCGCACCCTTGCCGTCGTCGCCGACGTCACGGACGCCGAGGCGCTGGAACGCGCGGCCGACCAGGTCGAGGACACGCTGGGTCCGATCACCCTGTGGGTCAACTGCGCCGGCGCCGGGGTCAGCGGCCAGCTCGTGGAACTGTCGCCCGAGGAAATCCGCCGCGCGACCGACGTCACCTATCTGGGCACCGTCTTCGGCACCCGCACGGCGCTGATCCGCATGCGCCGGCGCGGCTACGGCACCATCGTCAATCTCGACGCGCTCTCCCTGCCCCGCCCGCTGCGCAGCATCGAAAGCGGCGCCCGGGCGGCGATCCGCGCCTTCACCGAAAGCCTGCGCCCCGAAATCCTGCATGACGGCGACCGCATCCTGCTGTCGCTGGTCAGCCTGCCGGCCATCAATACCCCGCGCTTCGTCTGGACGCGCAACCATACCGGCAAGCGCCTGCGCCCCGCCGGCCCGGTCTTCGAGCCCGAAATCGCGGCCGAGGCCATCAGCCGCGCCGCCTTCGGCCGCCATCGCGACGTCCGGGTCGGCCTGTCGGGCATCGGCCAGCGGGTGGCCGCCCTGCTGGCCCCCGCGCTGCTGGACCGCCGCCAGGCCGTCCACGCCTATCGCCAGCAGCTGGAAAAATACCCCGCCCCCGACGACGCGGCGGACAATCTGTTCGCCCCGGTCCCCGGCGCCCACGGCGCGCACGGCCCGTTCGACCATCTCAGCCGGCGGCGCATGCCGGTGCTGCTGACCACCACCCTGCGCGCGATCCTGACCGGCACCGCACTGGCCGCCGGCATCGGCGCCATCCTCGCCGCCCGGCGGCGACCGGGCGCCTGAGGCCGCGCCTGCCGGCGGCCCCGTTCCCCCGGCACCGCCCGGCTTGACAGAAAATCGTCCGTCGCTGCAACGTTCCGCACTCTTTTCCGAAGCGCGAGCGATGACAGACCAGGCCACGCCAGTTCAGCAAACCCCGGTACAGATCGCCCATCTGCGCAAGGTCCTCGGCGGCCGCGCCGTCCTCGACGATCTCAGCCTGACCCTGCGCGCCGGCGAGATCGCGGCCCTGCTCGGCCCCAACGGCGCGGGCAAGACCACGCTGATCGGCTGCGTGCTCGGCCTGCTCTCGCCCGATGGCGGCAGCGTGCGCCTGTGGGGCGAGGAGGCCGCGTCCCTGCGCGCCGAAACCCGCGCGCGCATCGGCTTCGTGCCGCAGACCATGACCGGCTTCACCTGGTTCCGGGTCGGGGAACTGATGGCCTATCTGGCACAGTACCGCGCCCGCCCCGACGATGCCGAGGACCGGACGTGGGAGGAATGGGCAGCCCTGGACCCCCGCGCGCGGATCAAGACCCTGTCGGGCGGCGAGCGCCAGCGGCTGGCGATCGTGCTGGCCCTGCGCTTCGGCCCCGACCTGATCGTGCTGGACGAGCCCGTCGCCAGCCTGGACCCGCAGGCCCGCTACGATTTCATGCGCCTGCTGCCGGCCTATGCGCGGCGCACCGGGGCCAGCGTGCTGATTTCCTCGCACATCATCTCCGATCTTCAGGATATCGGCGACCGGTTCGTGATGATGCGCCACGGCCGGATCATGCTGGACATGACGGCGCCGGAAATCGCGGCCACCGTCCGCCGCCTGTCCGCCCCGCCCGAGGCCCGCTGGGATGTCGAGGTCATCGCAGACCAGGGGGCGGAGGGCATATGGGTGCGCGGCTGGCACCCGGCACTGGACGAGGCAGCGGCCGGCGCGGGCCACACGATGCTGCCGGGAGACGTCGAGCGGCTGTTCCTGGCCCTGACCCGATGAACGCCCGATGAAAGCCACGCTGCACGCGCTCCGGCTCTATGCCTCGCCGGTCTTCATCCGCGAAAATCCCACGCTGATCTCGGCGGCGGTCTATCTCGTCATCACCGCCGACAGCCTGCGCCATATCCCGGCCGGGCCGTTCACCAGCCTGCACGATATCGGCATGTTCTGGTGGCTGACGCAGCAATCGCTGTTCACCGGCCTGTGCTGCCAGTACTGGCGGCAGGTGCGCTCGCCGCTGTCGCCGATGGTCCCGGGCCTGCTCGCGGCCGAATACCGGGCGATCCACGTCATGCTCGCGCTGGGGCTGGCGCTGCTGGCCGTGCCCGCGGTCATGCGCCACGCGCCCCTGCTGAACGTGCTGGCGCTGGAATCGCTCAATCTCTCGCTCAGCACCGGCAGCGACCTGGCCGGGCCGAAAATCCTGCGGCCGCGCCTGCGCAAGGTCCGCACCGGCATCGTGCTGGTCCTGTTCGTCACCTTCATGATCCCGACGATGCAGGACATGCTGATGCGTGCCCCGTGGTTCGTCGCCCTGGGGCTGCTGGCCGTCACCCTGCCGGCGGCCCTGGTCGAACTGCATCACAGCCCCTTCGCCCATCCCGGCGAGCACGCCCCCGCCGCCCGCCGGCGTCGGCGCAAGCCGCCGGGCGCCGCGACCCTGGCCCTGGTGCGCGCGCTGATGTGGCAGCCGCCGCGCCTGCGCGCGATGCCGCTGCCCAACGGGCTGGCGTCCGGCGCACCGCTGGGCCTGCTCGTGCAGTCGGCGGCGGTCTTGCTGGTGTTCGCGGGCTTCGGCCTGCTGGTCAATGCCATCAGCACCCTGCACGCGCCCACGCTCCAGGATGCGCGCGAGGCCGGTACGACCGCGCTGGGGCAGGTCGTCATGCTCGGCGCGGTGGCGCTGCCCAACTGGATGCTGGCGCGCCGCGACTGGCCGTTCCTGCTGTCGCTCGGCCCGTTCGGCGCGCGGGCCGATTTCGCGCGCGCCCTCTATCGCGCCCATGCCGGCCGCGCGGTGATGGCCGGCATCATCCTGGGCCTGTTCGCCGCCCTGGCCGCCTCCCTGATGGGCGCGGTGCCGCCCCTGCGCGCCCTGGCGGCTGCCCCGGCACTGGCGGCGGTCGTGGTGGGTGGCAGCTACCTGCCCAGCCTCGCCGTGTTCTCGCCCCTGACCAACCGCCTCGGCATCATGCTGCTGCTGTCGATGCTGGGCAGCCTGGTCGGCACCCAGATCTACACCCAGATCCTGTTCGGCAAGACCCCTGTGCCCGACCTGGCCTGGGCCCTGCCCGTGGCGGCCGTCGCCTTCGCGCTGCTGATGGCCCGCCTGGCCCCAAGGGCACTCGCCCGCGCCGACTGGCCCATCGAGCCGCCGGCCCTCTGACAGCCCGGCCGCCCCCGCACACCGGTACCGGGTCGGCACGCATCCGCACGATTCATCAAAAAGTAAGAAAATGCAGATACTGGTCGCGCCGAACGGAAGAACGTGGAATCCCCATAGCCGGGATTTTTTCAAATATTTCGGATTTTTCGGGAAAAATACCGATTTCGTTTCTCATTCCGTCCAGAATCTCGGCTTTTCCATCATCGAGACGTTTCCCAGCCATACCCGCATCCGTTTCCAGCCCGCATTGTTTCCAACCGCCTGCCTGCACCGGGTGATCGAGATCATCCTCACCCGGCCGCGCCAGCGCTTCGTCCTGGAGCGGATCGGATCCCTGTTTGCGCCGCTGGAGGTTTTTCAAAACCGCCATGACGCCATCGCCCGCCTGCGCGCACTCCAGGCCGCAACCCCCGCCGACATGGCATCGCCCGTGGCGCCCACCATCATTCCCCTGTCCATGGACCGCATCGGGGCCCCGAAACGCGCCGGACTGCAAACGGCGCTGACGGCATGGCGGAGGGCAAATCGCCATGCCACGACACGCAACATGGCGAAAATCGCCCAGGATCCCACATTCGGCGGCGGCGGCCTGACATGGATGCCGGGCGGCGACCGCTGCCTGGTCGAGGCCTGGCCCCAGACCTACGAGCGGCACAGCGGCATCTCCTACGAAAAATTCCTGGGCCAGGACATCCGGGACCTGCCCGATGCCGACTACATGATTCCGACGACCCGCGCCTATTTCACGGCCGCCGCCAGCCGGGAACCCCGCCTGGAACTCATCGAGGCCCTCATGACCGGCACCGACGGCGCAAGATTCTGGTGCCGCTACGAACGGCTGGTCCTGCCCTGGCGCACCAGCCCGTCCGACACCTTCATCTGCTCGGTGCCCCTGGTCAGGCTGCTCCGACGCGTCTGAGAGCCTGAGCGTCAATGCGGTCCGGCGGCGATCCGACAGGGCGCGCGCCCTAGCTCGGCAGGCCCGTTCCACCGGTACTGGGGTGCATCATGGCCTGGTGCCGCGTCAGGGCCTGGGCCACGCGCCGCGAATCCTCGGGCGCCAGGGCCAGCCCGACGGGGCCATAGGCCGGATGCTGGAAGGCGATCAGCGATCCCTCGCTCAACGCGTCGGGCTGGACGGCCCAGTTGGTGCGAAAGACCGGCACGACCGGCGCCCCCTCGATCGGCGGCGGCGGCGTGTTCTCGACCATCGCGCTCCGAACCGTCCCGAGGCTGGCAATCAGTTCGCCCAACTGCTCCAGCGTGAAGGCAATCGTCCCCTCCACCCCGCTCCCGTCCAGAAACGCCAGCGTGGCCGTCCGGCGATCGTCGGACAGAGTCACCTGCATGCGCGCGCTCATCCCCACTCCCCCCTCGTCGTTGCGCGCACGATATCACAACCCCCCGGTCTTCCGTCATCCGTCCGCACGCGGGTAGCGTGGTGCATTGCCTCTCTGCCTCTCTGCCCTGTCGTGACGCCAGACGTGCCCCACCATACCGGAGCCCGGAACCCATGCCCTGTCGCCGCCTGCGCCTTCGCGCATGCCTGAATGCGTTGCTCTTCATTCTGGTGGTCGCGGCGATCGCCGCCGCAGTCGGATTCGCAGCGCATATTTTCGCATCGAGACAAAATCATTATCACTTGCCGCCACTCCTGGCAGGCCTCATCGCAAACATCGTTCAGGCCCTGGTCGGGTTGGGCGCTACCGCGATCATGATCCTGCGCCCCGACGGGATCACCCCCGGGGCCACCCGCCGCACACGTTTCCTGCCGGGCGGCAATCTCGCGGATCTCCGCTGGGCGCGGCATATCGTCAGCGGCGTGGCCATAGGCTTTGCCGGCGCGGTGACGCTGATGGGTACAATATGGGTGCTCGGCGGATTCGAGATCACGCTCTCTCCAGAATCCCTCACGTCGCGACTCTTCATCGCTCTTCTGGCCCAGATCGTCCTCTTCGGCTGTGTCGCATTGACGGAGGAGGTCGTCTTTCGCGGCTACATCCAGCGCCAGCTGACGGCAAGCTTCGGTTTTGCAGGCGCCGCAATCACCACGTCATGCCTGTTCGGCGCCGCCCACATGCTGGGCGGAACATCGCTCTGGGGGGCGGTCGAAGCCGGTGCGCTGGGCCTGGCCCTGTGCGCCATGCTTCACCGAACCGGCAGCCTGATGCTGCCTATCGGATTCCACGCAGCCTGGGACTGGACAGAAACCGCGCTGTTCGGCGCCAACGATAGCGGGCATGCCGCAAGCACGGCATTGCTACGCACTGTACCAAGCGGAGCCGACTGGCTGACCGGCGGCACGAACGGACCGGAGGGCAGCATCATATGCATGATACTCTCGGTCGCCATTATCACTGCTTTCAGCATGAAGCCGATGCGCCCCACCGTCCGGCTCGGCTACGGAGGCAATTGACCCACGTCGGACCGCCGGCTCCCCCCGTGCCGCCCAGTTTGTGCCCGTAAACGCGCGTCGGATCGCCACCAGCCCGCGTTTACGGGCACAAACCGCCGGACCAGGTCCACCAGCCTGGTCGCTCCACCGCCGCCTGCGCGTCGTGCGCGGCCTGCGGGGTGTCGAACAGCGCGAAACAGGTCGCACCCGATCCGCTCATGCGCGCCAGCCGGCAGCCGGGCGCGGCTTCCAGCACGTCCAGCACGGTGCGGATCGTGGGGCAGAGGGCACAGGCCGCATCCTGCAAATCGTTGGTCAGGGCTGAAAGATCGCGCACCATCGCCGCCACGTCGGGCCAGGCGGAAGGCAGGGCGGCGGCCGGGGTAAAGACCGGCGCGCGCGACCGGAACACGGCGGGCGTGGAAACCGCCTCGCCGCAATTGACCAGCATCATGCCGCAGGACGGCAGGGCGGGCGCCGGGTCCAGCCGCTCGCCGATGCCGCCCATGCGGGCGGCGCGCTGGTCGATGCACACGGGCACATCGGCCCCAAGCTCGGCCGCCAGCGCCATCAGCCGCTCGCGCGGCACGTTGCCGGGCCAGGCGCGCAGCAGCAGGCGCAGCGCCGCCGCCGCATCGGCCGACCCGCCGCCGATGCCCGAGGCGACGGGCAGCATCTTGTCCAGGACGATATGCAGCGAATCCAGTCGGTCGGTACCGCCCATTTCCGCCCGCAGCAGGCGTGCCGCGCGCAGGATCAGGTTGCTGTCGGCGTCGGCCACCAGCCCGGCGCCGAACGGGCCGGTAATGTCCAGCGAAACCGTGCCGGCCGTCCCATGGCCGGGATGCAGGGCCAGCGTGTCGCCGGCACCGGCGAACACCGCGAGGCTGTCCAGAAGATGATAGCCATCCGGCCGGCGCCCGGTCACATGCAGGTAGAGATTGATCTTCGCGTGGGCGGATTCGTACAGGGTCCCTGTCACGGGCGGTTCAGTCCTTCTTCTGGCCCGACTGTGCCTGAACGGGCGGCTCGACCTGATGGACCGAACGCGCCGCGTCCGCAAGGGCGGCGCTGATTCGCTGCGCGTCGCCCGGATCGCTGGGGGGCAGCCCCTGGGCGAAATGCCACTGGTTCACGGCCTCGCGCAGCCGCCCCGATTCCTGGTAGGCCACGCCGAGATGGTAATTGACCGCCTGGTCCTCGGGCGTCTGTTCCGCCGCGCGCTCCAGCAGTTCCACCCCCTCTGCGACATGCCCCTGCCGCACCAGCGCCCACCCCAGACTGTCGCGGATCGCCGCGTTCTGGGGCTCGAGCGCCACGGCACGGCGCAGCAGCGACTCGGCACGGGGCAACTCGCGCCCTTGCTGCACCAATGAATAGCCCAGGTAATTCATCACCAGCACCTCGCCGGGCGCCAGCGCCAGCGCGCGCTCCAGGTCGGCCTGCGCCTGCGGCCACCGGTCCAGCCGGTCATAGGCCACGGCCCGCCCGAACAGAAGCTGCCAGTCGTCGCCCGTCAGATGCCCCAGCGCCGCGATCGCGCGGGTATAGGAGGCCTCGGCCCCCTGCCAGTCCTGCCGGTCCGATTGCAGGTCGCCCAGCGTCTCCCAGATGCGCGGCTGGTCGGGCTGGGCGGCGGCCAGGCGGCCGAGCGCCGCATTCGCCTCGTCCCACCGCCCGGTAGCCGCATCCAGCCGCGCGAGCTGAAGCTGGATGACGGTGGCCAGCGGGTCGTCCGCCGCCGCGGCAGCCAGCGTATCGCGCGCCGCCGCCGCATGCCCGCCCTCATATTGCAGGGCCGAGAGCATCAGCCGCGCCTGCCCCACCGCCGGGTCCAGCCCCAGCGCGAAGCGCAGCAGCAGCATGCGCATGTCCCGCAGCCCCACATCGTGGGCCAGCCGGCCCGACGGGTCGGGCATCCGCGCCACTTCCTGCCCCACCAGCCCGGAGAGGAAGACATAGGCCTGCGCGATGCCCTGCTTCGGCGTGGCCGGCGGCGCGCGGTCCATCGCCGCCACAATGCCCTGCCGCGACAGCGACAGGCCGGGCGCCCCGGCCAGCAGCCCGTCGACCAGGTGCAGGGCCTGCTCGCGCTGCCCCTGGCCGATCAGCCAGTGCCCCAGCACCAGCACGGTAAACAGGTCGTGGCCCGCCGCCGGGGTGGCCAGGGCCGCGTGCTCGTAGCGCGCCGCCCGGTCGGGCCAGCCGGCCGCCCGCGCGATCAGCGCGGCATGCACGGCATAATATCCCCCCAGGTCGCGGTCGGCCGCCAGCGGCTCCAGCCCGGCCAGCGCGCGCTCGCCCTGCCCGGCGCCCAGCAGGGTCCAGGCCTCCAGCAGCGGGCGGATGGTCGCCAGCAGCGCGTCCTTGCGCGCGCCGTCGTAATGCGCCAGGGCATCGGTCCATTGCGCCGCCCGCACCGCGGCATTGCCCTGCACCAGCTCGGCCAGCGCCTGGCCCGGCAGCCGCGCCGCCAGGGCGACGGCCGAGTCGTCGCCGGCCAGGGCACTATAGAGAAAAGCGCGCCGCAACAGCGCCGGCTGCCCGGGCGCGACCTCCGCGGCCTGGCGGAAGGCGGTCGCGGCCACGGCGTCGTCGCCTTCCAGCGCCGCGACGGTGGCCACCAGGTACGGGCCGTCGAGGCCGACCGGCCACGTGGCCCGCGCACCATCCACGACCGGGGCGGGCTGGCCCGACACCTCCCGCGCATGGAGGAGACCGGCCGGCGCCGCCAGCGCCAGAAGGAACGCGCAAAAAGAGCGGAAACGCTGCATGATGGCGGACCCTACCCCGCGTCGGGTAAACTGCCAAACCCTCTGCCCGCCGGTCTTGACCCGGCCGGCGGACCAACCGCGCGGAAGGCCCCGCAGAGCATGATGGAAGCACTCGCCCTGCTCCGGCTTTATGCCGATTGGGGGGCCGATACCGCGCTGGACGACAGCCCCACGGACTGGCTGGCCCGCCCCGCCGCCCCACCCCCGGCCATGCCCGCCCCGGCCGGCCCGGCCGATGCCGCACGCCCCCCGCCCCCACGCCCCCAGCAGGGCGCCCCCATGCCGGAGCCCCGCCGCACGCCCCCGGCCCGGCCGGCCGCCGGGGCCGAAGACGGCATGCCCCTGCTCGACCGCGCGGTGCAGCAGGCCACCGAAGCCGCCGCCGCCGCGACCACGCTGGCCGAGCTGCATGCCGCCATGGCCGGTTTCGGCGCCTGCGGCCTGCGCGACACCGCGACGCACACCGTGGCGGCGGCCGGCACCGCCCCCGGCCGCCTGCTGCTGATCGGCGAGCCGCCCGACGCGGCCGAGGATCGCGGCGGCACCCCCTTCGCCGGCCCGATGGGCGAATTGCTCGACCGGATGCTGGCCAGCATCGGCCTGGCCCGCGCCGACATGCTGCTGGCCCCGGTCATCCCCTGGCGCCCGCCGGGCGAGCGCCCGCCCTCGGCCGCCGAACTGCGGATCTGCGCGCCGTTCCTGCACCGGCTGATCGTGCTGGCCGCCCCGGCGCGGGTGATCGCCATGGGCAACACCCCCGCCCGGCTGCTGACGGGCGAAAGCACCGGCATCGCCCGCCTGCGCGGCCGCTGGCGCGAGGTCCCGATCCCCGGCCGCGCGGCCCCGATCGCGCTGCTGCCGATGCGCCATCCCTCGCAACTGGGCGCCAGCCCCACCGCCCGGCGCGACGCGTGGAAAGACCTTTTGTTGCTGCGCACAACGCTGGATCACGACAAGGACACAGACTGAAACAGTAAGTAAATCCAGCGCCGAGGAACTTTGGCGGGATTGTGGCGAACACCCGGCTCAATGCGCCTCAATACACGGTTTATTCACCCGCGAATTCTCATCGTAAACGGCAATTTTAACGGCTATTTAACCGCGCCATGCGGAACGCATACTGTGGGCCCGCGTTCGAATATGGTTGCTTTTCCCCACAACAGTCTTTAGAGGCCCGTCGGCCATGCGAGGGACATCACATACACCCCCACAGCGTGCGGTCCGGGCCTTTCTGGCCGGAGCCGCTTTTCTGGCCGGTGCGCTCGGCCCGCTTCGTGCGCCCGGCGCCACGGTGCAGCCGGGTGACGGCCATCCGCAGGGCAGCGACGAGCGGAACGAGGAAACCGCCATGGCGCTGCCACGGATCGCGCCGCCCGGCGGCGGGCCGGTCGGGCTTGCCCGTCCGCTTGCCCCCGACGATGCCGCGCGCGTCCGCCGGATCTTCAGCCTGCAACATGCCGGTTCGTTCGATGCCGCGATCCGGGAAACGGCCGGGCTGCGTGACGACACGCTGCTGGGCGACATCCTGGCCGACCGCTACCTGAACCCCGGCTACCACGCCGCCACCGGCCAGTTGCGCCTGTGGCTGCACACCTATTCCGCGCTGGCCGACGCGCCGGCGATCCATGCGCTGCTGGCCGGCCTGTCGCCGCGCGGCGCCGTGCTGCCCGCCGCGCCCGCCACGGCGACACTGGCGGCCGGCACCGGCGCCGCCCCGGTGCGCCTGCCGGAGGAAGACGACCCGGCCAGCCGGGCCTTCACCCGCAACCCGCTGCTGGACCGCACGGTGCGCGAGCGCGCGGAACAGGGCGCCAAGGGTGCCCGCAGCGCCCTGCACCTGATCCGTATCACGCCCGGCCTCAGCCCCCTCTACGGCGCGCAGTTGCGCGCCGAGGTCGCCATGGCCCTGTTCAGCGCCGGCGATACCGCCCTGGCCCTGAAGACGGGGCAGGACGCCTTCCTCGAATCGGGCGGGCGGATCGGCCTGGCCGGCTATGTCGCCGGCCTGGCCGCCTGGCGCCGTGGCCGCGCCGACACCGCCGCCCCGCTGTTCGAAGGCGCCTCGCGCGCCGAGCTGACGGCCGCCAGCGTCCGCGCCGGCGCCGCCTTCTGGGCGGCCCGCGCGCATCGCAATACCGGCGACCTGGCGGCCTGGCGCCCCTGGCTGCACCGCGCCGCCGCCACCCCGCACACATTCTACGGCCTGCTGGCCGCCCAGCTTCTGGGCCTGCGCCCGACGCAGGCGGCACATTCCCAGGCCGACGGTCCCCGACCAGACGGCGCGCCCGCCGACGGCGCCCGCCTGGCCGACGACCGGGCCATGCTGCATGCCGGCGCCCCGGTGATGGGCGAAATCGACGTGGAAGCCGTGGCGGCAACGCCCGCCGGCCGCCGCGCCTTCGCCCTCCTCCAGGTCGGCGAGACCGCCCGCGCCGAGGCCGCCCTGCGGCGGCTCTGGCCCGATATCCAGGGCGACGCCGCCCTCTGCCGCTCGGTCCAACTGGTGGCCGACGCTGCCGGGCTGAAGGGCCTCTCCACCCAGCTCGCCTCGCTGCTGGCCACCCAGGCCGGCGGCCAGGCCGGCCCGGCCAGCCGCCTGCCGCTGCCACGCCTGGCCCCGGGCCACGGTTTCCGCGTCGACCCGGCGCTGGTCTATGCCCTGACCCGGCTGGAATCGAATTTCGACAGCGGCGCGGTCTCGGGCGCCGGCGCGCATGGGCTGATGCAGCTCATGCCCGTCACCGCCAGCTTCGTGACCGGCCAGACCGGCCGCTTCGTCGCCTCCCCCGCCCTGCTGCACAACCCGGCGGTGAACCTGGAGATCGGACAGCTCTACGTCCTCTACCTGGCCCACCTGACCGAACAGCATGACGAGCACCACCGCACCCCCGGCGGCGATCTGCTGCGCCTGCTGGCCAGCTACAATGCCGGCCCCACCGCCATCGCCCGCCAGGACGATCCGGGCGAGTATGGCGACGACCCGCTGCTGTTCATCGAATGCCTGCCCAGCACCGAAACCCGCGACTACGTCCGCCGCTCGCTGACCTATCTGTGGCTCTACGCCGACCGGATGGGCCTGCCCACGCCGTCGCTGGAAACCCTGGCCCGCAACGAATGGCCCGCCTTCGCCGCCGAACGCGACCTCGCCAGCCACCCCGTCCACACCATCCACTGAGAACCTGACTGGACATGCGCGCTGGTGGCGATCCGACGCCCGCCCGCTGTGCTCCGGTGCTCACGGACACACGACGGGCGCGGCCCTGCGGGCCGCTCTCGCTCGCCAGCCCACATTTCCAGGCAGGTTCGGCCAGGCTGATGCACTGCGGCTTTGTAAACCGCCTCTAATTCTCCGCCAGCACCTGCCGGCTGGCGCGCACCTTCTGCACCCGGCGCTGGTCCATCTCCAGCACCTCGAACAGCCAGCCGGAGAAGGCGATCTTGTCCCCCACTGCCGGCACCCGGCGCAGCAGGGCCAGGATCAGCCCGGCGAGCGTGTGATAGCTGCCCTCGTCCGGCAGGTCGGCCAGCGCCAGCCGGTCCTTCACCTCGTCGGCCGGCATGAACCCGTCCAGGATCAGGATGTCGTCCTGCGCCAGCCGCTCCTTGGGCGTGCTGCCGGGCTCGTGATGCTCGCCCACGATGGCCTCGAACAGGTCCGAGGCCGTCACGATGCCCTCGAACGACCCATACTCGTCCAGCACCACCGCGATCCCCAGCGGGATCGAGCGCATCCGCTCCACCATGTCGAAGGCCGAAAGCGTGTCCGGCACCACCACCGGCTTGCGCAGCACCGATTCGATCGAGACCGGGCGCCCGTCCAGCAGCCGGTCCAGCATGTCCTTGGCCAGGATCACGCCCACCGGATTGTCCACTCCGCCCTCGCAGACCACGATCCGCGAATAGACCGTGTTGCGCAGGGTGCGCCGCAGCTCGTCCTGGCTCGCGCCCCGCTCGATCCAGAACAGCTCGTTGCGCGGGGTCATGATCGCGCGTACCGGCCGGTCCGGCATGCGCAGCAGGCGCTCGATCATGTCGCGCTCCTCCTGCTCCAGCACGCCCGACTGCGCGCCCTCGGCGATATAGGCCTTCAGCTCCTCTTCGGTCAGCGCCTCGCGCGTCGCGGCCTCCACGCCCATCAGGCGCAGCACGAGGTTCGACGACCGCCCCAGCAGCCACACGGCCGGGCGCGTCACCCGCGCCAGCCCTTCCAGCGGCAGCGACAGCCGGGCGGCGATGATTTCGGGATGCCGCAGCGCGATCTGCTTGGGCACCAGCTCGCCCAGAACCAGCATCAGCGAGGTGATCGCCACCACCACGATGGTGATCGACAGCTCGCCGGCAAAGGGGCGCAGGATGGCAAAGCGCGCCAGCCACGGGGTCAGCGCGCCTTCGATCTGCGTGCCGCCGAACGTCCCTTCCAAGATCGAGACGAGCGTGATGCCCACCTGCACGGTCGGCAGGAAGCTCTGCGGATCGTCGGCCAGGCGCAGGGCACGCTCGCTGCCCTTGATGCCGGCCCGCTGCATGATGGTCAGGCGCGCCCGGCGCGCCGAAATCAGGGCCAGTTCCCCCATGGCGAAGACGCCGTTGACGAGAACCAGCAGAAGAATGACGGCAATGGACGTGATCATGATGCCCTCACTCTAATGCGACGATCCAGAAATTCGTAGGCCTGCCCGGAAACAGCCTCACGGAAAAGCGTGCGCGTGGCGATCCGGCCCGGAAATGAAAATGGCGGGGCCTTGCGACCCCGCCATTCGTCATTGTCCAGCCTGTCGGCCGGGATCAGTCGGCGGCGTCGGCCGCGACCGCGGGGGTGTCCACCACGGTCACGCGCGGCGGCTTGGCCGGCTTCTTGGCGGCCGAGATCTCGGCCATGCGGGCATCGACATGCTGGGCGAAGACGTATTCGGCCGGGCGCTGGTTGGCCAGCGAGATCTCCGGCACCATCGGCTTCTCGGTCTCGGGCCCGAACAGCGCGACCTTGGCGATGTGCCAAGGGCGGCGCACGGCATCCATCACGGCCGTCGATTCATAGCCCGAATGAACCATGCAGTCGGCGCATTTCTCGTAATTGCCGGTGCCGTAATCGTCCCACTTGGTGTCGTCCATCAACTCCTGGAACGTCTTGGCATAGCCTTCGCCCAGCAGGTAGCACGGGCGCTGCCAGCCGAAGACGTTGCGCAGCGGCTTGCCCCAGGGCGTGCAGTGATACTGCTCGTTGCCGGCCAGGAAGTTCAGGAAGAGCGGCGACTGCGTGAAGCGCCACTTCTTGCCCTTGCCCAGGCGGAAGACGTCGCGGAAAAGCTGTTTCGTCTTCTGGCGGTTCAGGAAGTGCGCCTGGTCGGGCGCGCGCTCGTAGGCATAGCCGGGGGCGGTCATGATGCCGTCCACGCCCATGGCCATCACCTCGTCGAAGAAGGCGGCGAGGCGCTTGGGGTCGGCCCCGTCGAACACGGTGCAGTTGATCGACAGGCGGAAGCCGCGGGCCTTGGCCTTCTTGATCGCGGCCACGGCGCGCTCGTACACCCCATCCTGGCAGACCGACGAATCATGCATCGCCTGGTCGCCGTCCAGATGCACGTCCCACGAGAAGAAGGGCGACGGCTCGTAATCGTCCATCTTCTTCTCGAGCAGCAGCGCATTGGTGCAGAGATAGACGTATTTCTTGCGCGCGATCAGGCCCCGGACGATTTCCGGCATTTCCTTGTGCAGCAGCGGCTCGCCGCCCGCGACGGCGATGACGGGCGCACCGGCCTCGGTATCCGCGTCCAGGCATTCCTGGACGGTCATGCGCTGGTTCAGGATCGCGGCGGGATAGTCGATCTTGCCGCACCCGGCGCAGGCCAGGTTACACCTGAACAGCGGCTCGAGCATCAGGACAAGCGGATAACGCTTCCGGCCGGTGATGTGCTGCTTAACGACGTAAGCGCCCACCCTGACAGCCTGCATAATAGGAACGGCCATGAACCCTCTGCTCCTGCGCCGGCATGGTGCCGGCCTCTCTCAAATCATGTGACCTGTATTATGGACACGCCCACGCAGCAGATAACAACCCGGCACGAACGTAGCCGTGCACGAAAGACATAGCGAGGTTGCGGACATGCGGCGCCACGCGATCCCGTTCCGGGGGGTATAGGACAGATCGGATCTTATACTCAATTCCCATCACATGCACTGTGACCAAATGACCACAGTGGGGAGGGAGAGTCTGTATTTGCTTCCGCTACGGGAGTAGAAACCGAACTGTAACAGACCGAGGGGCGTTACGATCGCCCGGCTCGGAAACGTCGCAAGAACAGAATGGACCGGACAGGGCCGCCCCCGGCCGATGTCCCGGCAAGCACAACGGACGTGATCGTCATGAACCAGCCCCCTTCCCCCCCTTCCGCCGGCACAGCCGGAACCGCCGGCGCCGCCCAGACGGGCGCCGGGCCTGCGGGGCAGGTGCCGACGAAGGGCCGTTTCCCCATCCTGGACCGCGTGACCACGCCGCGCGACCTGCGCAACCTGTCGGTGGACCAGCTGCGCCAGCTGGCCGAGGAACTGCGGGCCGAGACGGTGGATGCGGTCTCGACCACCG
>NZ_JABEQK010000011.1 GCF_014174275.1 Gluconacetobacter takamatsuzukensis
GACAGGGGCCACAGCCGGCTGCCCGTCCCGCCGGAGAGGATGACAGGCACAATCCGGGTCGTGCTCGCGGCTTCGGTGCCGATCATCGGCAAGGTCGTGTCAGACATGGCAAGCTCCTTCCGCTCTCTTCCTGGTCGCAGGATCATGTGGCGCGCGTCCGCACGGTGTCAGAACGTGGCCCCGACCGAAGGCGACAGCACCGGCTGCACCACCGCCCGGTCCGACAGGCCCGGCATGGCCTCCGCCCGCTTCAGCATGCGCTCATAGGCCAGGATCCGGCGCCTCTTGGCTCCGAACCCCCACGCAAATATCTCCTGCATCCGCTTGTAGCGCTGCTGGACATGATAGCGCACCCATTTCATGCGCCCCATCCGCCGCCAGTACCGCGCCGTCTCCGGAAAGGCCAGCGCGGCCTCCCGATAAGCCACCGAGGCATCGGCGTTCCAGGGCGGAAACACCCCCTCCCACGGCTTGGGCCGCGACATGTAATGAACGATGCGCGGCCTGATCGCGGAGGCGACACGGATATTGTTCATATAGACCGGAAAATTCCACGCCAAAGACATGGAAAGGCAATAAGGCAGCCCGACCAGGTTCAGAACATCCTGGTCCGGAAAGCGCGAGGCCCCCGACTGGCTGGAAAAGACCTTCCAGGCTTCCGCGCCGATCCGCGCCCACCCCCTGCGCTCGGCATAGATCACCCCGGTATTGAAATACCGGCACGTATCGGCCGACGACAGGCCCAGCGACGCGAAATGCGCGGCGACCGAGCGGCTAAGCCGGTCCTCGTCACCACGCGTAAACGTCATCGGGTCGGCGGTACCGTAGAACATTCCGTGCGGGACAGGCTTCATCAGCAGGTCGTCCAGCGGACCCCGGATCTGGGTATCACCGTCCACATACAGGAAAGACTCGTATTGCGGCGGCAGCAGATCCGACAGGAACAGGCGCGCCAGCATGGCGGGCGCCCCCTGGATATCGGCCTCGCTCCGGCTCATGAACACGATATCGGCCCGCGCGCACGCCTCCGCGAAGATCACTTCGGCAACCGGATCGATCCCGAACGCGATGATGACGATATCCGCCAGGCTCCGCGGCGCAAACCGCCGCGCCTGCAACGCGCTGACAAAACTCGGGAAGAGGTACGACAGATCCGGCGTATAGCAGACACAGATCTTCGCTACCCCCTGGGACTGATTCTCGGCTCGCGCCGGCTCTCCGGTTCGCATGGGCTCTCGCTCTCCTCACGGTATCCACTCAAACCGCCAGACAGGCTCCGGTCGAAGAATCCGGCTTCCGCCTTCCGGCCCACGTCGCGCAGCAACCTCAACGTTCCCGGCCGCAGTTGGATTTGCCGCGGATATCCTGTCGTCTCTTTTTGACAACGATCATCCGGATGACCATCATGCGGACAACCGGCCAGTTTCCCCTCCATCACTGGTTCCGGTAATCGAATACGGACTGCGACAGGTCCTTCCCGCTGATCTTCACGCGCGGTCCCGCCGTCCGGTACATCCGCCCGCGCAACCGCTCCAGGACACGGCCACTGTAATAGCGCGCGCTTTCAAGATGCGTGGCCTGCCGGTCGGCATGCCGGCCGGAGACGGAACTCGGCACCGACAGTTCAAGGGCCGTCGGCGGCACGATCCCGGCAACGGGGATGCCGGTTGCCCAGGGGCGCTCCATCTCGGCATCGATCGGCCGCGAAAGCCTGCGGAAATTCTGCACGAAGCGCGTGGCGGCGTGCCGTGTCAGAAGATAGATCTGGGTGCCGAACTGCTGGGTCTCATATTGCACCACATGCCGGTCCCAGATCGGATAATTCCACTCCGCAACATGAAATTTCGCCGGGAATCGCCCAAAGAATTTCAGGAAATGCACACCTTTCGACGCCCAGTCGACCTCGGTGAGATGCAGCGTGACGGGCCAGTCGACATACACATCGTCCTCGACGACCAGGATCTGGTCCGCCGTCGGGTCGGCCAGGAACGCCTGCCACGCCCGGACATGGCTGCAATAGCACCCGATCTCGCCGGGCGCGAGCGCGCGCTTTATATGGGCCCAGGCGATGTCGATATCATATTCGAACCCCTCGGCCAGACCGGTGGACGCATCGAAAAATTCCCACTCCACCCCCGCCGGGGGGCGATGGAATGTGTCGCGCCGGGCACTACCTGCAACGCTGATCACTCGAATGAGGGTCTTTGTCATCCGCTTCCTCGATCAAGAACGAATTCCCCCGATGCCGCGCATCGACACCGGCTTTCAGTGAAACGAATCCTGGCCGCCCTGCTCGACGACGGGCTGGCTGGCGGGAAAGGGCACCGGCCTGCCGAACATGCCGCCGCCCCTGCCCTTCATCGCGGACAGGGTACGGCGGGCCCGGTCGAAAACCATCGTCTCGATCCCGTCCGGGCGTCCCGAAACGACCCAGAGCCCGCAAAGCCCGACCGTGTACGCCACGGCTCCGCATGCGCCGCAGGCCAGCAGGTCGACCGCCGCATGCGCCAGCGTGTCGACGGGCGGCAGCAGCCATTTCAGCCCCTCGACCGCCAGCACCATGAACACCGACGCCCCGACGCTGCGCTTCCACCCCAGCACCTGCTCCCAGACACCCAGCCCGGTCAGGCCGCGCACCAGAAACAGCCCGAAAATGTCCGATGCCAGTTCCGACGCAAAGCGCGCGGCGATGACGCCCGAAAATCCCGCATACAGCACACCGGCAATCGCCAGCGGAAACTTGACGCCGAATTCCAGCAGATTGCGCTTCAGCAGCGTCTTCGTCCGTCCAAACGCCAGCAGCAGCGGCCAGGTCGCCAGCGTGAACACGGCGGGCGTCAGGCTCAGGGCCAGCCAGCGCACCATCGGCACCGCCCCCGCCCAGGCGGGCCCGACGACCACCCGCACCGTGCTGTCCGCAACCAGGCTCTCGCCGATCAGCAGCGGCAGCCCGACCGTCGCCATGGCCACCGACGCCTTCTGGTAACTCGCGGCCAGCCGCTCCCGATCCTCGCCGAGATGCGAAAACGCCGCCAGCAACGGCCGCGCCATCGGGGTAAACAGGGCCAGGAAAGGAATGTTCGTGATGTCGATGGCCGTCGAGAACATGCCCAGGGCCGACCGGCTCATCACCTTGCCCAGCAACAGCCGCTCGAACTGCCAGTTGAGGGCACTGACGATCTGCGCCATCGTCATCCAGCCGGTAAAGCCGGCAAAGACATGGATCTCGCGCAGGCTCAGCCGCGGGCGATAGGGCGCAAAACAGTACGATTGCACCATCATGGCGCCGGAATACATCACCGTATTCAGCGCAATCGCCCAATAGCTGTGCGTCAGCAGCGCCATCCCGGTACCGAAGACGAAGCTGATGCCCTTGCCGCACAGTTCGATGGCGAAATCCCGCCCGAAGCTCAGCTGCTTCTGGAAGGCGACCATGCGCGGGCTCATGATCCCGCGCATGAAGGGGCTCAGTCCCAGAAAGCATACAAGCGGGAACAGCCGCGCATCGTGGTAGAACCGCGCGACGGGAAACGCGCTGGCCACCAGGATCGCCATCAAAACCACACCGCGGATCAGCCCGATCGTGAAGGCGGTGTCGTAATGCAGCCGCGCGACGGCCGGCAGGCGCAGCAGCGCCTGGTTGATCTGCAATTCCAGGATCGCCTCCATCAGCGCGCACAGGCTGCCGGCAATCGCCACCAGCCCGAAATCGGCCGGCACCAGGATGCGCGTCAGCACCAGCATGCTGCCCAGGTCGATAAAGCGCGTCATCAGGCGCGCGGCGACCATCAGCGCCGCCCCCGTCGCGGTACGCGCGCCGATATTGGACGGCTTCGCTATCCCGGACATACGCCCCCCCTGCCCGGCATCGAGCCCGAGGCGGCGCCACGATCCGCGGCGCCGGCGGACGATGTCCGTCCGGGGCGGCGTCTGCGGACGACCTCCTCGTACACGCTCATATAGTCCGGCACCAGCCGCCGGGCGTTGAAGACATCGGCCCCCCGCCGCGCGGCCCGCCCCATGGCCAGCCGGCGGTCCGGGTTGCCCATGATCTCGCCAAGCTCCCGCGCCAGGATATCGGGGCGCCCGGGCGGAACCAGGCGCCCGGACGCGCCAAATCCCAGCATCTCGGGCGTTCCGCCGACCGAGGTCGCGACGATCGCGCACCCCGCGGCACGCGCCTCGCCGATCGTCAGGCTGCCCGGATCGGCATGCGAGGCCAGCACGAAGATATCGGTCTGGCTGTAGAGAACCTCCGGACCCTCCACATAGCCCAGAAAGACGATCCGCTCCGCCAGGCCCAGTTCCGCGACCCGCGCATCCAGTTCGGCCCGGTCCGGGCCCTCGCCGGCGATATACAGCGTCCATTCCGGCCTGGCCCGCAGCAGCGACGCCGCCGCTTCGATGACGTCGAACACGCCCTTGCGCGCATGCAGGCCGCAGATCACGGTAATATTGGGGCGGCGCAGCGCCGGCACCGCATCCGGCACCGTCTCCGCGGCCACCAGTTCCTGCCGGGCAGACGCGACCGGCGCATTCCACACCACCCGCGTCCGGGCCCGCGGAAAGCCGCGATCGACGAGCACATTCCGGTCGACCTCGCTGACGGCCACGATCCTCTCGCCCAGCCGCATCAGGACCGAATGCCGGTCGAAGGAATTATGCACCGTCGTAACCAGCGGAACGCCGGTCAGGCGCGAGGCAAGGGCACCGATCAGCGCACCCCCCATCATATGGGCATGCAGGATGTCCGCGCGGACGGTCCGGCACAGCCGCGCCAGCACCAGGCTGCTGCGCAGAAGTGCGAAAGGCTTCCGGTGGTCCTGCACCAGCGTCAGGTGGTGGACCCCCTCGCGCTCCAGCAGCCCGACAAACGTGCCGCCCCCGCTGCAGAAATAGACGTCATGCCCGGCCCTCGCCTGCTCGCAGGCCAGGTCGACGGCAACATGCACATTGCCGTTTCCACGGCCGCAATGTTTGGACAGATGGATAACCGTTCTGCGTGATTCGGAAAATGTATTCATATCACTTCGTCTTTCAGTCCCTGACGTCGCGATTCGCCTGCATTTTCCGCCACGATCCCGTGCAGGTCCCGCACCGCTCCGATCCGCCCGGCCGGGGCCGGCGGCTGGGATGCACGCGCGGCTATCGCCTCGTCGACGATTTCCATGAAACGCCGCCGGAATTCCGCTTCCGAAAAGCGCATGGCATTGGCACGGCAGGTTTCGGCACGGATACGGTGGCGCTTCTGCTCGAACGCCCGCACGGCCGCGACGATCGCCTCCGCCGTCTGCTCGGCAAACAGCAGCCCGGTCGGATCGGCCGCATCGGCATCGATCACGATATCGCAGGCGCCCCCCACGCCATAGGCGATGACCGGCGTGCCGCAGGCCTGGGCCTCGGCCATGACGATACCGAAATCCTCGGCGGCGGCGAAGACGAAAGCCCGCGCCTGCCCCATCAGCGAGACCAGTTCGTCGATCCGCACGGGCTTGCGGATCTCGATATTCGCGCATCCGGCCGCCGCCGCCCTGATCGCCGCATCCCCCTCGCCCTCGCCCACGATGACGAGCCTGCGGTCGGGCATCCTGCTGAACGCCTCGGCAATCAGGTCGATCCGCTTGTACGGAACGAAGCGCGAGACGACCAGATAGAAATCCTGCCGCTCCGACGACAGGCAAAACTTGTCGACGGCAACGGGCGGGTTCAGGACAAGCGCCTCCCGGCGCCACGCCTTCTGCACGCGCCGGGCGATATAGTGCGAATTGGCGACAAACAGGTCCACGCCCGAGGCCGACCGTGCATCCCAGTTCCGCAGCCGGTGCAGAAGCCAGCGCGTATAAAGACCCATCGCCCCCCAGCGCAGCCCCCGTTCCTCCAGATAGCGGGCCTGAAGGTCCCAGGCATAGCGCATCGGACTATGGACATAGCTGACATGAAGCTGGTCCGGCCCGGTAATGACCCCTTTCGCGACAGCATGATGGCTGGAAATCACCAGATCGTACCCCGTCAGGTCGAACTGCTCGACAGCCAGCGGCATCAGGCCCAGAAACTTGCGGAAATGCTTCCGGGCAAAGGGAAGTTTCTGGATGAACGAGGTCCGGACCGCATGCCCATCGAGAAATCCCCTCTGCTTCGGGGGCATGAAGTCCGCAACCACGAAGACATCCGCCGAGGGATAGCACAGCAGGATCTGCTCCAGCACATGCTCCGACCCGGCATGCTTCTCCAGCCATTCGTGGATCACCGCGATCCGGGGGCCCTGTTCTGTCCGCCCGGCAGCCCCTTGCGCCGGCACGGCATGCGAATTGCGCATCATCTGGACGGCTCCATGCTTGAGGGACGACGAATCTGTGTCGGCACGGCACGCAGGGCGGCATGGATGACACCGGCCATGGCGGTGCCGGCCTGGGTCCAGTTGTAGCGCAGCAGGCGCGCCGCCCCGGCGTCGCGCAGCCGGTCGGCCAGCCCATCCTCGTCGAGGATGCGCATGACCTGCCGCACGAAGGCATTCTGCGAGAACGGGTCGGCAAACAGCGCGGCCTCGCCGCAGACTTCCCGCAGGACCGGGATGTCGCTCGCGACGACCGGGCAGGCGCAGGCCATCGCCTCCACCGCCGGCAACCCGAACCCTTCGTAGCGCGAGGGAAATACGAAGCAGGCGGCATGCTCGTACAGCGCGCGCAGCGCACCATCCGACACCCGGCCCAGATAGCGGGCGGCCCGTGGCATGTCCTCGCCGCCCTGCTGCTGGAAGATCCCGTCCCGTCGCGCGCCCACGATGGCCAGCACCATGCCGCGCGCCTCCAGCGCCTCGCCCAGCTTCGCGAGAACCCGCAGGTTCTTGTGCGCGACCAGGTTGCCCACCACCAGCACATAGCGCCCGGGCACCAGGTCGTTCGCGGCCAGTACCGTGGCGTCGGCGGCAACGGCCCTGACATGTTCCCCGCCCTCGGGAATGACGGAAACCTGCTCGGCCCGCGCCCCGAGATGATGCATGATCTCGCCCCGGGCGAATTCCGACACGGTGACGATCCGCACCCGTCGCGCCACCAGCCCGGCCTGCATCACGCGATAGGTCGCCCGAAAGCGCGCGGAATAGGCCTCCGGCACACTCGCCCACCCGCAATCGTGGATCACGACGATCTGCCGGCGCGCCAGCAGCGGGGCGGTATTGCCCAGGTTGACCAGCAGCCCATCCGCCGCCGCCCATGGAAGCGCGGTCTGCTCCCACGGATGGCCACCCATGAACCCGGCTTTCCTGATCCGGACATTCGCGAAATGCGTCGCGTCCGCCCCCCCGCCCTCCTTGCCCGAGGGCGGGACGACGATCTCCGAAATCACCCCCTGCCGCGCAAGCCCGGCCGAAATCTCGGTCGCGAAGCGCTGTACGCCACTCAGCGTCTGCCGCAGGAAGCGGCCGTTCAGATAGACGGGGAGCTCCCGCGCCTCATGCGTTGTCATAGCCGTCCAGATCCTGTGCCAGATAGGCATGCATGCCGCTGTCCCGTCCCAGGTCGTTCATGTCGGCCTGGGTCAGGATGCCCCCCAGCACGCGCACGCCGCACGCATGCAGCCGCCGCATGGTGGTCAGCACGGCATCCATCTCGGTCCGCTGCCACCGCACGGCGATGACCGCCCCATCCACCAGCCGTCCGGCAGAGGCCGCATCGGGAATGACCAGCGCCGGCGGCATGTCGACCAGGATCAGGTCGTACAGTCCCCGCGCCTCGACGATGATCGCCCCGAGCTGCTTGAGGTCGAGAAGATACCGCCCGCTCCCGTTGGGCCGCGCACCGCGCAGCGTGATCAGGTCGACATTCTGCATGATGTCGCGCGTCAGCCCCGGCAGTCCCGTTCCGTTCGGCCCCTCGCCGGGCGGCGGCCGAAAGGTCGGACGGATCGACAGGCCGACCTGGTTGCGGCGGATATCCGCATCGATGATCAGCGCACGCCCATGGTTGCGCGCCGTGCTCGCGGCCAGCGCGACCGAGAGAAACGTCTTGCCCTCCCCCGGCAGGGCCGAGGTCACAAGGACGGCCTGCGCACGAAACCGGTCGTCACCATGCCGCAGCATGTTGCAGATATGATCGACCGAGAGCGTGTAGGACGATGTCCGGTATTCCAGCAGCGGCCGGCGCTCCCGCCCCGCGAAGGGCACGACGCCCAGCGGAAACAGCGTCGTCTTCTGCTCGAGCTGTTCCAGCGTCCGCACGCCCGGCCGCAGCCGTTCGAGCATGATCGCACCGAAGCAGCCCACCGCGAGCGACAGCAGCCCCGCCGCGCCAAGCAACTGCCCCCGATGCGGGCCCGACGGGCCGAGCGGCGTCTGCGCGTAGGAAATGAGTACGGCATCCGGCTCCTGCATCGCCGCCTGGGCGGATGTCTGCTCGAAGCGGGTCAGATAGTCGCGATAGACCACTTCGGCGGCCTCCGCCTCGCTGACCAGCTGGCGCAGCTGCACCTCGGCCACGTTCTCGCCGGCGACCGCCCCCTTGAGGTCGCGCACCCGCGCCTCCAGCGTGGCGACCTCGGCACGGGTCGCGTCGACCTGGGCTCGCAGGCTTCCGGCGATATGCCCCTCTTCCGCGCCAAGCTGGGCCCGAAGCCCGGCAATCGAGGAATCGAGCTGCCGCAGGCGCGGGCTTTCCGACATGTCCGTCGCCCCCAGGCCGGCCCGCTGCTTTTCCAGCTCCGCCAATTCGCCCGACAGGCGCTGCACGAGCGGCGATGCCACCACGGCCGGCAACGCCCCCAGCGATCCGCCGCGCCGCGCCGCCTGCACCTGGTCATAGGCGCTCTGCTGCTCGGCAAGCTTGTTGGTAGCCTCGGTCAGCGCGATATCGACACGGCTCATCCGCCGCCCGGTCAGCGTCGTCTGGTCGCCGTCGCGCGAGACCTCCTGGCTCAACACCAACCCATGCGCCCGGCGAAACTCCTCGACACGGCTTTCCGCATGCGCCACGCGCGATTGCAGGGCACCGATCTGCTCGTTCAGCCATTCATGGGCATGCGCCACGGTCGTGATCTTGAGGTCGCGCATGAAATCCAGATAGGCCGAGGCATAGGCATTCGCGATTCGGGCACTCAGCGCCGCGTCATTCGTCTTGGCACTGATCGCGAGCGTGTACGAACGCCCGTCATTGCGCACCGTGACATGCCGCAGCAGCCAGTCGACCGCGACCTGCCGCTCCTCGGCGCGCGAAAGCGGCAGCGGCCGAACACGATCGAGGCCCAGCCGATGCCGCACCGTATCGACCATCGACCACGGCCACGGCGGCGTCGCGGGCGGATGGATGATCTGCTGAAGTTCCGGCCGATGGACCAGATCGATGCGATCGACCACCTTTCCCGCCATGTCCCGCGACAGCAGAATGTCGGTCTGGGTATGGATCATGAGCGTATCGCCGCTCACGGCCCCCCCATGGGCCTGAAGGTCGGTGAACTCCGTCTTTCCCGTATCGACCAGCAGCGAGGACTGGGTTTCGTAATAGCGCGGGATGGAAAAGATCACGGCCGCCAGCGGAACGAACAGCCCTGCCGTAATCAGCACGACGGTCCACCGCCGACGTCGCACGATGACCAGCGCATTGCCCAGCGGCACTTGCTCCGCCGCCGCTGCCGCAAGCGGCAGGGGCGGCGGCCCGACGAATGATTCGTCGCGAACGGACAGCATTGTCATGGCGGGCCTAATGCGCACCGTCGTGCCGCAGCACGGCGGGTATCGTCTTCAAAAGGATCGTGACGTCCTGCCAGATCGTCCAGTGCCGGACATAGGCGCTATCGAGCGCCACACGCCGCGCGTAGCTGGTATTGCTCCGCCCGCTGACCTGCCACAGCCCGGTCAGGCCCGGCCGGGTCGCATAATAATAGGCAATATTCTCGCCATAACGCTCGACCTCGGCCTGAACGATCGGGCGAGGCCCGACAAGGCTCATGTCGCCACGCAGGACGTTCAGCAATTGCGGCAATTCGTCCAGGCTGGTCGCCCGCAGGAAGCGGCCCAGTCGCGTGATGCGCGGATCGTGGCGCAGCTTCTGGGTGCTGACCCATTCCTCCCGTGCGGCCTCGTCCCGCGCCAGCAGGTCCTTCAGGACCTCATCCGCGTTGGCAACCATGCTCCTGAATTTGAGGCAGCGGAAAATCCGCCCCTCCTCGCCGATCCGATTATGACCGAACAGCGCGGCACCGCCGTCACGGCGCACCAGCAAGGCGATGGCCAGCATCGCAGGCAGGGCGAAGAACAGCATCGTCCCTGCAATCACGATATCCATCACACGCTTGCGCGGATCGCGGATCGGCGCTGCACTCTCGGGCCTGGCGACCTGCACGCCCATCAGCCCGGTATAGGGAACAACAACCGTCGCATCGTCCGCGATAAAGGCCGTTCCCAAGAATTTCTCTTGTTGCAGACCAGACATACTAGCACCTCGTCATCAGCGAAGAATGAAGCTGTCAGGCAAGTTCAAGCGGCGTGACCCGGATCAGATCGCTACCTCCCTGGTATGAGCGGGACGTTGCCTGTATGGACGAGGCGGAAGCAATAATAAAAACAGGACGTAATGTGTTTTTAATCATTAACGAAAGTAATTACGGACGAAGTTTATCGTCATTTATTTGTTAAATTAAACATTTACCATTGAAAATCCTATATTTCCTCGTCAAACCTGGCGTCAAACCGCTCCTGTTCCACGAAATTCCGATCACATAAATGCGAGTTTTTCTGCTGGGGCGCGAAGAATCGGCGCCGATCGCCCAAAAGAGATTTAACGAATAAATCCGCCATTTTTCACGTAATATTTCGTTACGCCTCGGAACGACAGATCTTGGTAATTCTTATATTTCGCCGAGGACGTCTCTGATGGCGTCTTTTTGTCCTGTCGGGCGTTGTTCCCTGTACTGCACGACGAATGGACGCATTCAACGGTAAACCATCATGAATTTCCGCTCGGCTCCAGAGTGTGATGTCACCTACCAAGCGCCCGTGAGACCACGCGCCAAAGAGGGAGACCCAGATGCGCGACAAGCCTGACATGATAATGGAAATCCATCGACCGACCGAACACTCCCTCCGCTTTAGCGCTCCGCCCGCCCGGCATCCGGCATGGGCGCGCCGGCACGGTCCGGCGCTCCTTCCTCTGACGCCATTGTTATTTGACTGGGGCGGAAACGGGATCAGCATATGCCGAGGCAACCGAACGGTAGGAAGGCCATTTCCTCCTGCGCGAGCCCGACGCCAACCTCAACCGATCCGGAATCAATCCGGAGCGCGGCAGGCATTCGTTTGCCCTGATTCCAGATCACCGCTTCATCATTTCAATATCTGCTTACAAAAGGGACGTAAAGATAACAGCCGCTCCTTTTCCGTATCTGATCGACATATGGCCTGGCGAGAGACAGGGCGTATCGCGAACGGGGAGTTAGCATGACGTGCCTATGACGGGGGCGAACATCCTAAAAATCAGACTGATCGGGCAGATGGTCGCCATAACCGCGACCGGACAGAATATTCTTCCGGCCGGCGCGCGGAGAACGCGCGGATTGCTGGCCATCCTTGCTTTGTCCAACCGCAAGCCCGTCATGCGGCAGCGCCTGACCGAACTCCTGTGGAGCAAGCGCCCGACCGACCTCGCACGCGCATCCCTCCGGCAGGAAATCCATCGCCTGCTCGACGCGCTCCAGCCTTTCGGGACCGAGATCATCGACATCGGGCGCCATACATTGACGCTCAAGCCAGACCTGACCTCGGTCGATGTCGAAGACATCTACGCCCGCGGCCTCGATGCGCTGGACAAGACAGCCGAGCCCGACGAAATGCTGGTCATCGACCTGAACGGAATCGATCCGGCCTTCGACCTCTGGCTCCAGAACCAACGGGCACGATTTTCCCGTCACCTAGAGCATCTCATGAAATCAGAACTGGCAAACCAGAATGATCCCACGAGAATCCTCATTCCAACACCGTCATTGAACGGAAAAGGCCCGCTCTCCGGCGAGGGCCCCCACGACACCCCCACGGCGCGCACGGGGTCCCTCCACACCCCGCCGAATACCCCGCTTTCTCCCGGCCGCATCCCCTGGAAGGACCGGGCCCCGGCGCTCGAAACCCTGCGCCGCCTCTCCGATCCGCTCGAAATCGGGCAGCGCCCGCAAAAAGCGGGAAGCGACTCTCCGCTTTCCTCTCCATTGCAGAAAGTGCGCTCCCTGAGCCTCGCCCTCATGCCGATCGAGCCGAAAGACCCGTCGCTGACGGCGTTGGCCGACGAGGTCGGAAGCCTGCTCAACATCCTGTTCGTCGGGTCCGACGCCTTCACGCTGGTCGTCCCCCGCCCGTCCCACGAGGACCAGAACGCAACAGCCGACTGGATCGAGAATCTTCGCGCCAAAAACATCGATTTCCTGTGCACGGGCGTGCTCCATGCCGGCACCGAGGGCACGCGGGAACACGCCATCCTGCTGCTGCGACTGATCGACGTTCAGAACGGTGGAGAAATGATCTGGACGGTACGCGCCGTCCTGCCGTCCGACACCAGGCAGAATCCCGGCCACGCAGCTCCCCTGCTTGCCGGCGCGGTGCTGTCGTCGCAATGGGCCGCCGTGCTCCGCCACGCGCGGTACCTCCTCAAATGCAGCATCCAGACACTGGCGCCGGATCAACTGGCAGCCCGGGCGCTGGTCACACTGCTGCAGGCAAACCACCACGCGCTACACGAAGCCGAAAACCTTCTCAAATTCGCGGAATGGCTCGGCCCCACCCAGCCCCTGGTCGCCATCGCCCGGGCGGTAACGGAAATGACGCGCGCCGGCGCATTCCTCCAGAGCGACTACGCGGAGGGCGTCGCGCGCGCCCTGGCGGCGGCCCAGCACGCAGCCGTGCTTTCCCAGCACAATATCAGCCGAAATTTCCTGCTCGCCTTCGTCTATTGCCATATTCCCGGCTACGCGGACACGGCCGAGGCCCTGCTCTCCGCATTCAAGAGCAACGGCGAGGACCGCGATCAGGCCTGGTTCGCCCCGTACCGCGCCCTCCAGGCTCTCCTGGCATTGCTGAACGGACGGCAGGAGACAGCGCGCAACCTGCTGAAAAATTACCGCATGTCCGGAAATGCCCAGCCGCTCAGCGTCGCGATCGACCCCTGCGCGATCCTCTATCTCTTCCTGGCCGACCTGCATCAGGAGGCAAGCCGGATCGGGCGGATGGTCTCCGCCCTCTATCCGCAGCTTCCCTCGGCTCTCGTGTACCATCTGGTGGTCCTGACCACCGAGGAGAACGACACCGAACGCGCCGACATCCTCGCCCGCCTCTCAACGCTCGACCCGACCCTGACGATCCGGCGCGTGATGGCGGCCCATCCCTATCTTCCCGCAGCGGCCCGCGCAAAGCTCGCAGCAGCACTACGCCTGACAGGCCTTCCGGAATAACTGGGAAATGTCTGCAAAGTCGGTCCACGGACCGGCATGCCACGTGCCCTCACCGGCGAACCGACTTTGCAGACCCTCTCGAGGGAGCCATCCGCCCGGCCCCCGTCATTTCCTGCGCGAAATCCTGAGCCAGCGCGCGATCAGCAGCGCGATCGGAAAACTCAGAGCGATATAGGCGCCAATGGCGGCAAGGATTGTCTGGATCATGCCCGTGCGCGATCGTCCTTAGGATGAGCGTGTCGAAAAAAACCGTATATCACAGGGTCGCCGCCCGCTCCGGCGTCATCCGGCCGCGCACGAGATCGAAAAAAGCAAGCATATTGCCCGCAAGGCGCCCCCGCCGGTCTATATAGGGTTCGGGGCGAAGAGCCTTCGCGACATTGGAGAGCAGGTTGCGCATAATATGCTCCCATGCGCGCGTTCGAGGATACCCTTCCCCTTTTGCCGCAATATAAAGCGGATTGGCAACCTGCGAATAGCCCAGCTTGATCCCGGAACTCCGCCCGCGCTTTACACCCAGATGAACCCCCCGCGCATCCGGCAGAAGTCGCACGTCGCCATGGGCAGCAAGCCGGCGCGAAAGATCCACATCTTCCTGCCAGCCATAAAGCGGCAGACGCTCATCGAACCACAGGTCGAAAGCGCGCATGGGCGCCAGGCGCAGCGCCATGTTGCAGCCATATCCGGTAAAGACGGGCTCGGGCGCCGACGGCCCGCCCTCCTGCGCGCGCGCGGCCAGAATCGCCCGCCCCTCGGCCACACCGAGGCCCGGTCCCTTGATTCCATCGGCCAGAACCGCCCCGGTCACGACAACCGTACGATCGTTCGCCGCCATATGCGCCTCGACAGCCTGAAGATAATGGGGGTCGGCCAGGAAATCGTCGTCGAAGAACATCACGACATCCGCATCGGGAACGGCGGCGATGATCGCATTCCGCTGCCGCGTCAGTCCGCGCGGGCCGGTAATCAGGTGCACACCGGGAAGAGCCTCGGCCGCCCCCAGCATATCCTCTTCCGACGGCGCGCAGACCACCACCTCGTCGGGCTGGCGGGTCTGGCGCATGAGGTCACGAAGTATTTCAGCAAGGACGGATGCCCGTCCGGCCGTGGCAATACCAACGACAATCTTCATGGCGCCTTCCTGCTCTCGTAAACGCGGACATAGTCGACTTCCATGATCGACGGGCTCGGCGCCTTGTCGATCGGCCACCCACCACCCAGCCCGAGATCGACGAGCACATCCAGCCCAGCCAGAGGACGCGCCGGCGTGGGCGTACGCCAGATCTCCCGACGATCGAAATAGACAATCACCCATTGCGGCGTCACATCCGCGCCATAGGTGTGAAACGCCTGCGACAGGCTTCCGCTCGCAACAGGCTGGGTATGCATCTCCGAATGGTTCTCACGGCTGTTCAACGGATTCCGTTCCGTAACGGTCGAGTTGAAGGCCGCAGGGAAACGCCCATAATGCTCGATGATATCGACCTCCACGGCATGTTTCCCCGATCCTGTGGGCGTCAGCTCCTCAAGCCAGAAGGCCGGCCACACACCATCCCCCGCCGGCAGGCGCGCCCGCATCTCGAAATAACCATAGGGCGCGGTAAAACCGCTGCCGTACCCGGGCGCGGACGACAACAGGCCGGATTGCCATTTGCCGTCCGCCATACGCCGCATCTCGATCCGAAGGATTCCGTTTCGAACGCTGAACGGTAAATCCGGTTCCTTGTCGCGGAAAACAGCATCGCCGAAATCGCCGCCCCATGGCGTATGCGCGCTCCAGACCGTGTCCGGACCATGCGGAGAGACACTGATACGGTCGAATTCATCGCTGAAGATCACGGACCGACCGTCAAGGTCGAGCACATCGCCCGGCGCACCCAGCGCGGCCCCGCAAAATCCTCCCCACCCGACACCCAGAACGGCAAAACCGCCCGCCACGGCAGGGACGATACGCTGCCGCACTCTTCCGATAATCGCTGCGATGGACCTGGTCATGGCGTCTCCTTGGACAATGCCGGTTCCTTGCGGCGTGGCATCGCCACCCGCCGATCAGAGGCCACCTCCCCTTGCCGTTTCCGGAAGCGAGACACCCGCCTGAAATGAACTTGATTCGCGCTCGGACGTAGACGATGGTTAATACATCCAACGCATTCCGTCCATCTTTTCGAATCGTCACCTCTGGCCGCCACGTGCGCAATGCCGCATGACCGCGGTGGAAGGAAGTCCCGTGGGCATCACGCTTTTCTTCCTGGTCCTGGCGCCTCTCTGCCTCATATGGGCCAATCGTCCGGAGCGGCTGATTCAGCTCATGGTGATCATGGGAATCTTCGAGGCCAGCGCCGCCATCACGATCGGCGGCTTCGGCATCGCCCCCAACACGCTGCCGGCCCTGACCTTGGTCGGCTATATCGGGACGCAGTTCCTGCTCGGGGCACGCTATCCCGGCCGCGCACGGGTCTGGCCGCTGGCCGTCCCCCTGATCGTCGTCTCGGCATGGGCAATCCTGACATCCTGGCTAAGCCCCCGGTTTTTCGAAGGGCGCGTCTATGTCTGGCCGCAGAAATCCACGCCCCCCTTCGTCATCACCCTTCTCTCCCCGGGCTCGGCCAATCTCAACCAGGATCTGTACCTGGCGCTCAACATCGTCCTTTTCGTCATGATCGCGCTGTACACGACAAGACAAGGCCCTCCGGGACGCGCATTCCATCCCGTCTCCATCCTGCACGCCTATTTCGCAAGCGTCCTGATCGCCTTCGGTTTCGGCGTCTGGCAGTTCGCCAGCGACGTCGCACACGTCCCCTTTCCTTCCGACATGCTCTATTCAAATCCGGGATGGTCGATCCTTACCGAACAAACAGTCGGTTCCCTTCCACGGATCAATGCAACTTTCTCGGAGCCATCGGCGTTTGGCGGCTACATGGCGGCTGGCGCCTTCTGTGCGGGATGGCTGATCCTCAATGATTTTCCGGGCACCCTGGTCAGAATCATCCTGGTGGCCTCCATCGCCGGCGTCCTGCTTTCCACATCGGCGACAGGGATCGTCTCCCTGGCCATCGGCGCGCTGATCGTGGTCCTCATGGGCCTGACACTCCATGCGAAGCGGTTCCTGCCCATGATCAAGCGGCGGGCCATCCAGTTCCTCATCCTCAGCATCCTGCTGATGGTTCTGGTCACCGTCATGGCGCCCAACCTGCTGACCAGCCTCGGCACGATCTTCGACAGCGTGACGAACAAGCAGGACAGCGAGTCCTATAACGCGCGCAGCTCCACCGACCTCGACAGCCTCCAGGCGGCCTTCGACACGTTCGGCCTGGGCGTCGGCTGGGGGAACAACCGGTCGTCCAGCCTCATTCCCGGCCTGCTGGCGGCAATCGGCATCCCCGGCATGCTCGGCCTCATCTGGTTCGGCTGGCGCCTCGTATCGCGCGTCCGGTCGTTGCACCGCATGAACCGGAAACTGGAGGATATCCAGGTCGTCAACGGGGCCAGCGCGGCCCTCGTCGGCTATCTGGTTCCGGCCTGCGTCTCGGCACCGACCATCACCTCCGCCACATTCTACGTCTTTCTCGCCCTGCTGGTTTCCGGCATCGCCCGGGCGGAAGGCGCGCAGGCAAGCAGGACACCCGCCCGTCTCTTCCCGCCCGCCGAACGCCGCCAGCCCGAACCCCGGCAGGACACGCGGGACCGCCCCCTCCAGCATTCGTGGGTGATCACACAGTGACTATACGCATTCCCGTCACGAACGGGCCAGACAGACCGGCGCGCAGAACCGGCACGCTCTACCGCCTCATGGGCGCCGTCGCCTGCGCCGCCCCGCTCTTTCCCACCCATGCGTCCGCCCAGATCCTCAGCCAGTATTTCCCCGAAATCGGGCGCGGGGTCGGTGAAACCTGGGTCGATTCCGAACAGATCCGCATCAGCAGGGAATACATGCCCCAGGGCCTGCATCTCGGCGGGTTCAAGCTGAACGGAGACCTGAACGAGGGCGTCGGCTATATCGACAACGCCAATCGCCTGCCGGGCGGCGGGCAGAGCGCGATCATCTCGACCATCGCCGCACTCGGCCTGACCTCCGACTGGTCGGTAGACCGTCTCTACACCAATGCCTCGGTCTCCGACCTGCGTTATCCAAGCCAAGGCACCCAGAACCAGACGACCTGGACCGCCTCCATCGGCGGATACCACGACATCGCCAACGACAGGCTGGGCTTCGACTATTCCCATCTCGACCTGGTCCAGACCCCCAACACGCTCGGCAGCTTCGCCACCATCCAGCCCGTCAAATACCGGGTCGACCGCGCGGCACTCAGCTACACGCTGGCGCGCGACGGGCGCTTCTCCCTCATCTCCGAAGGCAACATCACCAATTTCGCCTTCGACCAGGGCGCGCGCCTGCCCTCGGCAATCGGCATTTCCGTCCCGCAGACCTATCGCAACCGCGCGGTGATCCTCGAAAGCCTCACGGGCCGCTATCACTGGACGGAGGCCGCCAGCGCGCTGGTCATGCTGCGTGGGACCGAAATCCTCTACACGCACGGGCTGGCCGGCTACCCAGGCCGCGATTCCAACGGACTGGCCGTCATGGCCGGGCTCGACTACAACGCCGTCCACCTCGTCGACCTGCGCGTCCTGGCCGGGTACCAGCGCCGTTTCTACCGCAACGCCGCCTATCCCGACTACGCGACCCCGATCGTGGAAGCCCAGGCGCGCTGGGCGCCCTCGCGCCTGACACGCCTGCAACTGGACGTCCAGCACGGGATCGAGGACAGCGCCTTCGAAAACGTGGCCGGCTTCACCTACACGAATCTGCAGCTCGGCATCAGCCACCAATATCGGCGCGACGTCATCCTGTCCGGGCATTTCACTTTTCAGAAGGGCGAATATCAAAACACGCCGACCCATCTCGTCGGCAGCATCCTGACCCAGGCCGGCGGCAACCAGACCATTTTCGGCGGCGGACTCTCCGCTCAATGGCTCATCAACCGGCACCTCAGGCTGAACCTCGATTACGACGTCTCCAATCAGAATGTCCTGGGCACGATGGGAAAATTCACCGTCAACACGATCATGATACGGGTGGATGTCAGCCTGTAACCCCAACCGATCCTCACCAACCAACCTCAGCAGGGAAGTTCCGATATGTCGCCGCTCCGTCATACAATTGGTGCCCGTACCGCCAAATTCGGCTTCCCGTTCATGATCACGGGGGCCTGCCTCGCCGGCTGCGCACCCGGAAGCGACCTGACGCCGGTACCGCGCTACGACCCGGCGAGCTACACGATCGGCGTCGGCGACCGGATCACCGTCTCGACCTTCGGCGAAAACCAGTTCCAGACCGAAGCCCGCGTGCCGGTCGACGGCAGCATCGCCTTCCCGCTGATCGGCATGGTCAAGACCGAGGGGCTGACAACCCGGGAACTCAGCCAGAGCATCGCCGCCTCCCTCAAGGACCAGCATATTCTCAGCAATGCGCGCGTCACCGTGCAGGTCATCGACTACCGCCCCGTTTCCGTCATCGGCGAGGTCGAACATGGCGGACAGTTCGCCTATCAGCCCGGCATGACCATGCTGAAGGCCGTGGCGGCGGCCGGCGGCTTCTCCTATCGCGCCTTCCAGGACTACGCCTATGTCGTCCGTCAGGAACCCGGCGGCGCGGTGGTCGGCCGCATCGAACCGCAGGACTACGTAAAGCCGGACGACGTCATCAAGGTCTACGAACGCCATTTCTGACAGGCCGCCCCGGCACTCGGGAATGCCGGAAACCCGTCATCGCGCATGACAGGTTTCCGGCATGTCGTATTCCCGCTACCCGAACGTGAACGAATAGGCCGCAACGCCCGGATCGGAAAACCGGATCTCGAACGTCCGCTCCCTGACGGCGCCCGACTGCCGCACCAGTTGATAGAGCCGCGTCTCCGTCACGACACCCTCGCCGGCACCATCGATGTCGCTGCCATGGTCGGCGCCGGGCGGCGCACCGTCAATCAGCACCTGAAACCGCACCGGCTTCCCCCCGGCGACACAGCCCAGCACCAGATGCAGGTCACGCGCACGAAACCGGTAGGCAATCGCCCCGCCCGGCGCGTCGAGCGTCGCGTGCTCGGCCCCCACCGTCCACACACCTAAAAGGCTCCACTGGTTCAATGCCAGGGTCCCGGATGTGTAGCTTTTCGAAGCATCCCGACGCGCGCTCCCGGCAGATGCAAACCCGGTCGCGCGCGCATACCCCAGATATGTCTCTTCCGAGCCGATATTCGCCATATCGGGCGCAGCCTCCGCGCCCTGCGCATGCGGCACGACCATCTCCCCGCCCGCCGCTCCCTCCCCCGCTGCCTCGGCCAGAAGCTGCTGGATGACCCGCTCGGACGTATCGTATTCGCCCTCGCCGAACTGATGATGACGGATGCGCCCCTGGGCATCGATAAAATAGAGCGCAGGCCAGTATTGATTGCCGAATGCGTTCCAGATCGACCGATCGCTGTCGACGGCGATGGGATAGGTCATGCCGAACCGGTCCGCAGCCCGGCGGATATTGGCGATATTGGTCTCGAAGCGAAATTCCGGCGTATGCACACCGATGACGACCAACCCCCGATCACGGTATTTGTCGGCCCACGCGCGAATATACGGCTCCGTGCGGATACAGTTGATGCAGGAATACGCCCAGAAATCCACAAGCACGATTTTGCCGCGCAGATGCCGCGTATCGAGCGGCGGCGAATTGAGCCACGCCACGGCCCCATCGAGCGACGGCATCTCCCCCTCGACCGGCAGTTCGCCACGGGCGGACAGTTCCGAAGCCGCGCCGGCCCCGTTGCCGGCAACGGTGTGGGCCAGCGCGCAGCGTCCCCCGCCGGCCTCGCTCCCCAGCAGCGCCAGCGCGGCCAGAAGCCCCACCCGCCGCCGCGCCCGGGAAGAAAACATGCCCGTCATGCCGCGATCTTTCGCACTGGCATTATCTTCTGTCATGCGGTGCGTCATGACACGACCGCCCGAATGGCATCCGCAAAGGCGGCAGGCGCCTCCTGCGGCAGGTTATGGCCGATCCCGCCCCGGATCAGCCGGTGCGCGTAGCGTCCGGCAAAACGCGCCCGATAGGCCTCGGGTGAAGGGTGCGGCGCCCCATTGGCATCCCCCTCCATGGTGATGGCGGGCACCGTAATGGACGGCAAAGCCGCAAGCCGGCCGTCGATGGCATCGTAGCGCGGCTCCCCTGCCGCAAGCCCCAGACGCCAGCGGTAATTATGGATCACGACCGCAACATGGTCGGGATTCTCGAAGGCCCGGGCCGACCGGTCATAGGTCGCGTCGTCGAAATGCCATTGCGGCGACGCAAGCTGCCAGATCAGCCGGTTGAACTCTTTCGTGTTGCGGGCATAGCCCAGCCGCCCGCGCTCGGTCGCGAAATAGAACTGGTACCACCAGGACAATTCCGCTTTCGGCGGCAGGGGTACCGCATTGGCCTGCTGGTTGCCGATCAGATAACCGCTGACCGAAACCAGCCCGACGCACCGCTCCGGCCACAGGGCCGCAACACAATCCGCCGTCCGGGCACCCCAGTCGAACCCGGCGAAGATCGCCTTGCGAATGCCCAGCGCATCCATCAGCGCAATCGCATCGGTCGCCAACGCCGCCTGCTGCGCATTCCGCGGCGTGGCCGCCGAGCGGAACATGGTCGTGCCGTATCCCCGCAGATACGGAACCACGACACGATAGCCATCGGCCGCGAGCATCGGCGCGACCTCGGCAAAACTGTGAATGTCATAGGGCCAGCCATGCAGCAGCATGACGACCGGCCCGTCCGCCGGCCCCATCTCGACATAACCGACCGACAGGGGGCCCGCATCGACCTGCCGGGGGGCCGGCAGGGCAGAGGCCACCGCCGACCGACCGGCCGACGGCACCGTCGCCTGCGCGGCACGGCCGAACATCCCGGCCTCGAACGCGGCGGCGGACAGGGCCGCCAGGCCAAGAAAGCGGCGACGGCCCGGATTGCGGAAACAGGTGGAGGACATGGCAGGAACTCCGGATTGCTAATGGCTGGAAGGCATGTTCGCGGCGGTCGCCGGAACGACGAAATCGACAATCTTGCGGTCCAGCGGATGATGGTTCGCATCCGCCAGCGTGATCAGCACCTCATGCGGCCCGGCGGGCAGCCCGACGAGGATCAGCGGCTCGCCGCTCGCATCCGCCCAATGCCATGGGGCATGGTCCAGCGAGACATGGAGATGCCCGATCCGCGGCGTCACCTCCGTCGCCTTGGGCCCGAAGACGGGCTCGATCCGCAAATTCTCTGCCCGGTACTGGATAAAGACCTGCCCGCGGGCCAGCGGCGCCGGCAAGGGCGGATCGACGATCAACCGCGCCGGGGGCTGGGGCGCACTCAGCGGCACCACCCCGGCAGGGCCCAGATAATCCGCCGCACTCTGGCCAGCGGCCGCCCCGGCCGGGATCAGCAGGGCGGCGACCACGACCAGCGCCATATAATCGAGCGTGAACATCATACGTCTCCGATCTATCGTTCAGGACAGTGCCGTGAACGCCGCCGGGCGCCGGCCGTGCGGCCCGCTCGTCACGCGGCCTTCCAGCCAGGCGGCACCGGCGCAGGAGGCCGCCCCGATCGCGCCGGCGGCGGCGAGAATGGCAAAGGTCCCGGCAGAGGGCGCGAAGCCCGAATAGAAGAAGCTTGTCAGCCCCAGGAAATAGGCCAGCGGGTTCCCGAACGGCGCCATGGTCCGCAGGCTCAGCACCAGGATCACGACGCCCGACACCGCCAGAGGCGTCGCGGCGTCCCCCAGGCCCGGCGTCAGGGCCCTGATGGCCAGCGCCGTACCGATGCCGAACAGCAGCCCGAACAGGAACGAGACGAAATGCGCACAGCCGCCGCGCACCGACGGGCCACCCAGCGCATAGGCAACCCAGCCCAGGAACATGGCCGATGCCGGCAGCATCGCATGGAGCGTTCCGAACGTGGACAGCCCCGCAACCGACGCAACGGCAACCGACACGACATGAAAACGGGGCGAGGTGAAAGAGAAAGCAGTCATGGGAATTCCTCCGGCAGGAACGGCGGACCGGCACGGATCCGCCCGTAGATCGTAAAAATCATTGTCTGGATCAGGCGATCTCGATCACGACGTCGATATTGCCCCTCGTGGCCCGCGAATAGGGGCAGGTCCGATGCGCCGCATCCGCAACGGCGCGGGCGACCGACGCGTCCAGGCCCGGCAGATGCACAGCCAACCGCGCCTGCAACACAAACCCGTCGCCTTCCCTCGCCAGGTCGATATCCGCATCGACCGAGACATCCGCCGGCAGGGCCACGCCCTGCGCGCGGGCGGCCATGCGCATCGCACCGATGAAACAGGCCGACCAGCCGGCGGCGAAAAGCTGCTCGGGATTGGTCCCCTCCCCGCCCGAGCCGGGCGGAGAAAGACGCACATCCAGACGGCCATCGTCACTGCGCGCCGCACCGTCGCGACCGCCAACAGTGTGGACGCGGCCGGTATAGAGAATTGTCCTGTCCATGATCGATACTCCTATCGTATCCGATTAACTCGGATGCGATTTCATAGGCGCTCCCCGTCCCCAGAGTCAAGCCTTCCGATTTAATCGGATCCGATTTATATAGGGACCACCCAGCCCGTGAAGGAGAAAACCCCCGATGGACGCCAGCGCCCCCAAGCCCAACTACCCGAAACTCGCCGATTTCATGTGCTTCGCGGTCTACTCGACCAACCTCGCCTACGGCCGGGCCTACAAGCCGATCCTGGAGGCGCTGGGCGTCACCTACACGCAGTGGATCGCCATCGTGGCCCTGTGGGAGGACGATCACCAGACCGTCAGCACCCTGGGCGAGAAACTGTTCCTCGAATCCAACACTCTGACACCGATCCTGAAAAAGCTCGAAACCCTCGGCTACCTGCGGCGCGAACGCGACCCGAAGGACGAGCGGCAGGTCATCGTCAGCCTGACCCAGGCCGGCCGCGCCCTGCGCGAACAGGGCGCCCAGAAGACGCTGGTCAAGGCGACGGGCCTGGAACCGGAGGAATTCCGCGTGCTCCAGAAAGCCATCGTCAAGCTCCGGACAAACCTGCTCCACCATGCGGCAGACCCGGCGGACTGAGCGGCCACCTCCCGTCACATCGTTATTGACCGTTCGTTCCATATCCTGCTATGCGGCAGCCATGCCACGACCGCAGGAATTCGATCGGGATCAGGTTCTGGACGCCGCAATCGGCGTCTTCCGCCAGCATGGTTTCGAGGGCAGCTCGGCCTCCATGCTGGTCGAAGCGATGGGGATCGGCCGCCAGAGCCTGTACAACAGCTTCGGCGACAAATGGCAGCTCTACCGCGCAGCCATCGAACACTATGCGGCAGGCGAGATCGCAGCCCATCTGGCGGCGCTGAAAACAGGCCCCCGCGCCATCGACGGCATCGCCTGCTTTCTCGACCGGGTGGCCGCCTCGGCGCAGGATATGTGCCTGGGCGTCAGCAGCATCTGCGAATTCGGCACTACCCGCCCCGACCTCTCCGCAATCCACGATCGCTGCGGAAAAATCCTGAACGCCGCGCTGATCGAACGCGTCCGCCAGGCCCGGGAAGAGGGCGACCTCCTCCCGGATACCGATGCCGACGACACGGTCGCCTTCCTGGTTTCCACCCTCGCCGGCCTGCGGGTGTCGGCCCGCGCCGGCGCCGACCGCAAGACACGCGCCGCCATCGCTCGCGCGGCGATGAGAGGCATCCGGTAAAAAATTTTCCCAATTCTGGAACATTCATTCAAAAACAAGAGACGCACGATGACCCATCACGACAACGAACAACCCCAGCCCCAACAGCGGAAAGTCGCCATGATATTCGGCGGCTCGCGCGGCATCGGGGCCGGAATCGCCCGGCAACTGGCTCAGGACGGCTACGCGGTCGGCCTCACCTATGTGTCCCGCCCCGAGCAGGCCAACGCGGTCGCGGCGGCAATCGTCGCCGATGGCGGCAGCGCCATGGCCATTCCCGCCGACAGCGCCGACCCGTCGGCCCTGCACGCGGCGGTCGACCAGGTCGTCTCGCATTACGGCCTTCTGGATGTCGCCGTCGTCAACGCGGGCGTCCTCAGGCTGGGCCCGCTGGAGACCTTCGCTCCCGACGATCTCGACCTGTCCCTCACCGTCAATGTCCGCGGCGTCGTGCTGGCGGTCCAGGCCGCAATCGCCCGCATGCGCGATGGGGGCCGCGTGATCACCATCGGCAGCATCGCCGCCATCCGGCCCATCGCCCCGGGTTCCAGCATCTATGCCATGACCAAGGCGGCAGTCGCCGCGTTCGTAAAGGGCGCGGCGCTCGACCTCGCCCCCCGCCGGATCACGATCAACAACATCCAGCCCGGCCCCATCGAAACCGATATGACAGAGGGCATGACCCGGCATCTCGTGGCCGCCATGCCGCTGGGCCGGATGGGACAGCCACAGGACATCGCCGCCCTGGCCTCCTACCTCGCCAGCCCCGCCGCCTCCTTCATGACCGGCGCCAGCCTGACGATCGACGGCGGCTTCGTCCTCTAGGCCACGTCACGACCAACGCGCCCCCGGCCTCTCAGCCCCCATCCTTTCCCGCGCCCTCCCCCTGCTCCGGCAGGGTAAGCGGTTCCGGCAGATCCTGCGGCACCGGCTCCGGCGCGGGGGGCGTCTGCGCATCGGGGTCCGGGCGCGCCTCGGGCGGCGAGCTGACGCCGGGGGCCGGATAGCGCTCTTCGGCGCCACGCTCTTGCCGGACAGGCCTGTCCGCTGCCTTCCCCATGATGTCTCCCTCCGTCCTCATCGTCCTCGACAGGAAACGGGCGCGCATCCAACAGGTTGCGGCCGACCGTCCCAGGGCACGGTCGAACTGTCGCCCACGGGCGGCGTTGAAGCCTGACGCCTGCCCGCAACGGGCCCCCAGGCGCGCCGGCGGGCGGCCACGCCCACCATCCTCCCCACCAGTGCATCACGCGCTTCATCCCAGCGAGGTCGGGTCAAGAGATGTCGATCACCTATGAAGGTACATTGAAGAAAGTCTCCCGTGCCGCCTTCGGCACCGCCAGCATCATGCTGATGGTCCTGTCCATAGGGCTGATCTTCTACGGCGTCTTCAACCTGCTCTTCACCCTGCTGACCTCCTGGCACGAGGGACGGGACGCCCTTCTTCTCGCCATCAGCTATGTCGTCATCGCCATCGCCGTGTTCGACGTGGCCAAGTATTTCATGGAAGAGGAAGTCATTCAAAGCCGCGTCAAGGTCTCCCCCCTCGAAGCCCGCCTCAGCCTTACGAAATTCATCACGACGATCATCATCGCCGTCTTCATCGAGGGCCTGGTGGCGGTCTTCGAGGTCAGCAAGGAAAACATACAGCAGATCTTCTACCCGATCGGCCTCCTGGTCACGGCGACGGTCGTGGTGCTTTCGCTGGCGGTCTACCAGCGAATCAGCGTGGATACCGAAAATCAGGAATCCCGCTCCTCCGTCCGCCCGAAATAAGGCCCCGCCCCGCAGGCTAGTCGCGGGGCGTATTGACCGGCCCCTGCCGGTCCGGGGACGTCTCGCTGCCCGGCGGCGCATGACCCAGCCGCTTCGTCGCATCCTGGCGCGACATCGGCACCAGTTTGCAATCGGCCTTGCCCGGGCATGGCGCCCGAGGCGTCGGCGAGACCTGGTCCCGCTTCAGCTGCGGCCAGTCGGACAGTTTTTCCGATGGCGGAACCTTCTTGTCCTTCTGCAGGTACCCACCGCCCGACGGCGGCGTCATGGCCGACGGCGAAGCGGGGGCCGAAGGCGTGGGCGCCGGCTGCTTTTTCGCATTTTCAACCGTCTCATGGGCAGACCCGCTCACCTCATCCTCCTGCATCCGCGCAAGCGGCGTCTGCCCCGACGGCGCTACCGTCTGCGCATGGGCACCCGCGGCAACCAGAAGACAGAATCCGGCGACAAAAATCGTCCTCATGAAAATCCTCATATATTTCTATATAATTCCATATATTGATCGGACAGGCCGCCCATGCCCCCATCATTCGCGAGGCACGGCATCACGCCGTGCCCTGCGACGTGCCGGCACCGGTCACGAATTCCCGCATGTCAGGAAAAATTCCGATCCCCGCCGCGATTGAATCCTCAACGACAGGCCGCTCCGACGGTTCCGGACGCATGCCGCATGCAGGGCGCATGACAGAACTGGCCTGTATGCATCGGTGTGGGGTCGCAGGCTTCCTCCCCGCGACACCCCCGATCAAATAGTCCCGTCAGAACGCATCGCGCTGCCGCCCGCCGATCGCCCCGGCGACAGAGGCGACGAACGCCCCGACAAGCATGGAGAAAAACGTATAAAGCGCGAAGGACGAAGCCGCCTTGCGCGCGACGTCCGCAATATGCCGCGCCTTTGCCAGGGCCTGGCTTTCGGTGGATATCGCCAGATCGACCCGCTTCCCGGCCTCGTCGGGCGAAATACCCGTGCGGGCCGCAACCAGTTGGGCCAGATAATCACGATCCGCCGGCGCGACGGACCCGGTGGCGGCGGTCGCCAATATCCGCCCCGCTTCGGCCTTCGCGTCATGGGCGGGCGCCGCCGCATCCGGCTGGGCAGTCCGGAACAGCGTATCGAGCATATATGCGTCCGGCCCCGATCCCGCATGGCTGGCAGCTCCCGCCCCCACCCCCGCAATCATGGTCGCGGCACTTTTCCCCACGCCCCCGGCCGCCGACCAGGCCGCCGATCCCACCAGTCCCGCCACCAGCACGGCCGCAACCGCCCAGGCGACGAAACCGGCCGCCGTATCGCGAAACATGATTTCGCGGCCATCCACATCCATTGCGGCCGGCCGCAGCCGGCCCGCCAGATACCCGCCGAAGAACGCGGAAATCCATTGGACCACGATCAGCCAGATCGCCGTCACCACGGTAAACGTCATCCCCGACGGGTTATCGCCGGAAACGGGTGAAACCCAGGCCAGGCCGAGGCCCGAGCCGAGCGACATGAGCATGATGGCCATCGCCGTCGCGACGATGGCACCACCAAGAACGGCTGCCCACGATATCCCCGCGCGCGGAGAGACCACAGCCACATCGTCCGTCATGAGGGTGGGCATGGCAGATGCTCCTCAATGATAGAACAGAAGAAGAAGAATGATGATCGGAATGGGCACGCCAAGAAGCCAGAGCAGAATTGGCATGACAGGATTCTCCCATGGTTTCATTCCCCCAACGTGCCGCCCTCTCCGAAGTTTGCCGCCGGCAGCGCCCGATCGACCGCCGTCCTCCTTCCCGCCCCCCGATCCTCCACCCCGCCCATCGACACATCGCTTCCGGAATCAGGAGAAATTTCGAACCCAGGGCAACCCTCCGGGCACAGGCGCGTAGGGTCAGGCATGCCTCCCGACGGGGGAGCTGCCATCGGCGATGGCGCTCTCGAGGCGGTCCCGGCGGACAGGAATCCCCCGGAGCCCACCGACCGGCATCCCGCACACCGCCCCCTTTCCCCCGAGCACCCGCTCGCACGCGCAAAAGGGGCGGTCCCTCCGGGCACGGACGATCGACGCTCCCGGGAATACGTCCCGCCGAGGCTCCGCGCACCCCCATGAAACGGAAAGGACTCCATCATGGCCACCCAGGAAAAGACATTGTCCGACGCGTTCTATGAAACGCTTAAGGATATTTATTTTGCCGAGAAACAGATCCTGAAGGCCCTCAGGCGGTCGGTCCGCGCCGCCCAGGCGCCGGATCTCAAACAGGCGTTCGAAACGCACGCCGCCGAGACCGCCCATCATGTCGAGCGGCTGAATGACGTGTTCGGCCTGATCGGCAAGGCGCCGCGCGCCAAGACCTGCGAAGCGACGCAGGGCATCCTGGCCGAAATGGAAGAAGATCTCGAAGAGTTCGGCAAGACCGAGGCCGCGGACGCGGTCCTGATCGGTTGCGCCCAATCCATCGAGCATTACGAAATCTCCCGCTACGGCACGCTGAAGGCCTGGGCCGCCACGCTCGGCCTCGCCGAGGCGGAGGAACTGCTGGGCGCAACCCTCGAAGAGGAAAAGCGGACCGACGCCCTCCTCTCCGAAATCGCCGAGCGCGAGAGCAATCCGGAAGCCGCCCTCCAGCCGACATGACCAGCCCACCCCGCCATCCATGACCGGGGGCCTTCCATTTCCCGTTCTCCCAGCGGAGAACGCGCGGGATGGAAGGCCGGGCGCCGCGCGTCGCGGCCAGTCCGGAATTCATCCTGCGGAATTCATCCTGATCGAATTCATCCAGATCGCTCGTATGTGACAAACCTCCTGCCCCCGCCGGCGGCTATATCACCAGTTGGCGGGCAACCCTGCCCGCATGCGGAAGTTCCGTACGCCGGACCATGGAAAGATGCCGCTTGATGCACGACCGGAGGACTAGCGGACGGCACGGCGCCTGCCCAGGGCGCCCGCCGGAAATGGCGCCCCGCGGGGCATTCCCACCGGATCGGCCGCAAGCCAGCCCCACGCGGCCATGAACGCGATCGTCCGGCTGGCGCTCGCGCGACCCTATACATTCGTGGTCATGGCGATCCTGATCGTGATCGCGGGCATCCTCTCGGCCATCCGAACGCCCAAGGACATCTTTCCCAACATCGACATCCCCGTGGTCGCGGTCGCATGGACCTACACCAACCTCTCGCCGCAGGACATGTCGGGCCGCATCCAGCTTCCGTTCCAGCGCGCGCTGACCACGACAGTCAACGATATCGAGCATATCGAGGGCCAGGCCCTGACCGGGATCGGCATCACCAAGATCTTCTTCCAGCCGGGCGCCGATGTCCGCCTCGCCAACGCGCAGGTCACGGCCATCGCGCAGACGCTGCTGCGCCAGCTTCCGCTCGGCACCACCCCGCCACTCATCCTCAACTACAATGCCTCGACCGTGCCCATCCTCCAGCTCGGCCTGTCGGGCACGGGGCTGACCGAACAGCAGCTCTACGATTTCGGCTTCAACTTCATCCGCACCCGGCTGGTCATGGTCCCCGGCGCCGCCATCCCTTTCCCCAATGGCGGCCGGGTGCGGCAGATCCAGATGGACCTCGACCCCAGCCAGTTGCAGGCGCGCGGCGTCTCCGGGCTGGACGTGGCCAACGCCCTGTCCATCCAGACCCAGATCACCCCCGCCGGCTTCGTGAAGATCGGCGAGTACCAGTACAATCTGCGCCTCAACAACGCGCCGCTATCGGTCGAACAGCTCAACATGCTGCCGATCCGCACGGTCAACGGCGCGGTGGTCCGCGTCCGCGACGTCGCCCATGTGCGCGACGGCGCGCTGCCGCAGCAGAACATCGTCCATGTCGACGGCCAGCGCTCGGCCATGCTGACGGTGCTGAAATCGGGCGAAACCTCCACCATCGCCATCGTCCAGGGCATCCGCGACACGATCCCCGACGCCAGGCGCGGCCTGCCGCAGCAGCTTCGGATCACGCCCGTCAACGACCAGTCGCTGTTCGTCAAGGCCGCCGTCAGCGGCGTATTGCGCGAGGGCGCGATCGCGGCGGGGCTGACCAGCCTGATGATCCTGCTCTTCCTTGGCTCGTGGCGCTCCACCCTCATCGTCGCCACCTCGATCCCGCTCTCGATCCTGGGCGCGGTCGCCATCCTGTCGGCCTTCGGCCAGACCCTCAACGTCATGACGCTGGGCGGCCTGGCGCTGGCCGTCGGCATCCTGGTCGATGAGGCCACGGTGACGATCGAAAATATCGAGCGCCATCTGGAAATGGGCAAGGACGTGCACGCCGCCATCATCGACGGCTCGGGCGAGATCATCGTCCCCGCCTTCCTCTCCCTGCTGTGCATCTGCATCGTCTTCGTGCCGATGTTCTACCTGCCGGGCGTGTCGGGCTTCCTCTTCGTGCCGATGGCGCTGTCGGTCATGTTCGCGATGGTGATGTCCTTCATCCTCTCGCGCACCCTGGTCCCCACCATGGCCATGTTCCTGCTGCGCCAGCATGATCAGGAAAACAAACCGGGCAGCCGCGGCCTCTTCACCCGCTTCCAGCAAGGGTTCGAACGGCGCTTCGCAGCCTTCCGCGAGCATTACGGCATGGTGCTGGAGGCCGCGCTGGCCCATCGCGGCCGCTTCGTCGGCGCTTTCCTCGCCTTCGCCGTCCTCAGCCTGGCCTTCCTCCCCTTTCTCGGCCGCAATTTCTTTCCCCAGGTCGATGCCGGTGCCATGACGCTGCACGTGCGCGGACCGGTCGGCATGCGGATCGAGGAAACCGCCTCCCTCTTCCTCGATATCGAGAAAGCGATCCGCGCCCGCATCCCGGCGGATGAAATCCTGTCCGTCGCCGACCTGATCGGCCTGCCCAACAGCGCCATCAACGTCTCCTACAGCGCCTCCGGCACGATCGGCCCCGAGGACGGCGACATCCTGATCGCGCTCAGGCCGAACCATCACCCCACCGCGCGCTATATCCGCCGCCTGCGCGCCGAGCTCCCCATTCTGTTCCCGCAGGCCGGCTTCGCCTTCCTGCCGTCGGACATCACCAGCCAGATCCTCAATTTCGGCGCCCCTGCCCCGATCGACGTCCAGGTCAGCGGCCCCCACCCCGACGAGACCCGGCAGTTCGCCGAACAGGTGCTGCGGGACATCCGCCATATCGACGGCCTGGTCGACGCCCGCATCCAGCAGCCCGCCAATTATCCCGAACTGCGCTTCGACGTGGACCGCACCCGCATCAACCAGCTCGGCCTGACCGAGGGCGACGTCACCAGCAGCATCGCGACCTCCATCGCCGGCACGTCGCAGACCGCCCCGCTCTACTGGCTGAACCCACAGAACAACGTCACCTACCCGATCTCGGTGCAGATGCCCGAATACCGCATCGGTGCCCTGGCCGACGTGATCGGCCTGCCGGTAACGGGCACGGGCGCGCTGGCCACCCGCCCGCAGGTTCTGGGCGCGCTGGGCACGATCACGCGCGGCACCACCTCGCCGGTCGAAGGCCAGTACAATATCCGCCCGCTGATCGACGTCTTCGCGGGCAGCGACGGGCGCGATCTCGGCGCCGTCGCCTCCGATGTGCAGGCGGTGCTGGACCGGCTGGACCACCAGCGCCCGCCAACGGTCACGGTGGCGCTGCGCGGGCAGTACGAATCCATGACCACCGCCTTCTCCGGCCTCGGCGCCGGGCTCATGGGCGCCATCGTGCTGATCTACCTGCTGATCGTCGTGAATTTCCAGAGCTGGACCGATCCCTGCATCATCATCCTCGCCCTGCCGGCGGCGCTGGCCGGCATCTGCTGGATGCTGTTCGCCACCGGCACGCCGCTGTCGGTCCCGGCCCTCACCGGTGCCATCATGTGCATGGGGGTCGCCACCGCCAATTCCATCCTCGTCATCGCCTTCTGCCGCGAACAGCTTGCCGAACATGGCGATGCGGTGCAGGCGGCGCTGGCAGCCGGCAAGACCCGCCTGCGGCCGGTGCTGATGACGGCACTGGCCATGGTCATCGGCATGCTGCCCATGGCGATGGGCTTCGGCGAGGGCGGCGAGCAGAACGCCCCGCTCGGCCGCGCCGTGGTCGGCGGCCTGGTCTTCGCCACCTGCGCCTCGCTGTTCTTCGTGCCGACCCTGTTCGCCATCATCTATCGGCGGCGCGCGCAGGCAGCCGGGCAAGGCGCATCGGCCCATGCCTGACCCCGCCGAGACCGAGCCCCAACGCGACAGGCCGCCCCCCCGGCTCGGCCGCTTCATCCTGCTCGCCGGTGCGCTATTCGCACTGGTGCTGGTGGCGGGCACGCTCCTGCGCCTGCACGCCCGCCACCAGTTGCATGCGCAGACCCTCGCCGCCGCGATCCCGACAGTGACCATCGTCCATCCGGGCGGCATGGCCACGGACAGGCTGGTCCTGCCGGGCCGGTTGCAGGCCTGGTACAGCGCCCCCGCCTACGCGCGCACCAACGGCTATCTGCGGCGCTGGTATGTCGATATCGGGCAGAAGGTGCAGCAGGGCCAGCTACTGGCGGATATCGACACGCCGGACGTGGACCAGCAGCTCGCCGCCGCCCGCGCCGCCCTGGCCACCCGCACCGCCCAGCGCGACCTCGCCCGCATCACCACCCGCCGATGGGACCGCCTGAACGCGCAGAACGCGGTCTCGCAACAGGAAACCGACGAGCGCAGGGGCAATTTCGCCGCCAGCGAAGCCACGCGCCACGAAGCGGCGGCCGAGGTGGACCGGCTGGAAACCCTCTCCGGCTTCAAACATATCATGGCGCCGTTCACCGGGGTCGTGACCAGCCGCGCCACGGATATCGGCGCGCTGATCGTCGCCGGCACCTCGGCCGCCCAACCGCTCTTCACCGTCTCCGACGTCGCAAGGCTGCGGCTCTATGTCAGCGTCCCCCAGGCCTATGCCGCGCGGATGCACGACGGAATGGTGGTGGCCTTCACGGTGCCCGACTATCCCGGCCGAACCTTCCAGGCCCACCTCATCCACGCGTCCGATGCCGTCGATCCCCAGTCCGGCGCCATGCTGGTGCAACTCGTCTACGACAATGCCGAAAACCTGCTGAAACCGGGCGCCTACGCCCAGATCGCCTTCACCTTCCCCGGCACCGGCACGGCGGCCGCCGTCCGAATCCCCGCCAGCAGCCTGCTGTTCCGGCGCGACAACACCACCGTCGCGGTGATGGATTCCAGCCACCATGTCAGGATCCAGCCCATCGCCATCGTCACCGATTTCGGCACCGAGCTCGAGGTCACGGGCCTGCCCCCCCAAAGCGCCGTCATCGACAACCCCAGGGACGATCTCCGCGACGGCGACGAAGTCAAACCGCAGCAACCGGACCACCCGCATGGCGCCTGAGCCCCCGGCCGCCAGGCGCAGAAGCCCCGCCGTAAAAAAGAGCGGAGTCCTTCTGCTCACCCTGCTCTCCACCTGCAACCTGGCCCCCGACTATCGCCCGCCCGCGCCCCCCACCCTGCCCGCCACCTTCAAGGAAACCGGCCCCTGGACCCCGGCCCAGCCGGCGGACCCATCCGCGCGCGCCGACTGGTGGACGATCATGGCCGACGCCCGGCTGAACGATCTGGAATCCCGGATCGAACACGGCAGCCCGCAGCTTGCGGCGGCGGTGGCGCGCTACGACCAGGCCCGCGCCCTGGTCCGGCGCGCCCGGGCCGAATTCTTCCCCCAGATCGACGCGTCCTCCAGCGCCGAGCGCGAACGGGCCGTGCTGGTCCAGACCGGCAATTCGTTCGATTATCGCACCTACGCCGCCGGCGGCACCATCGCGTGGGAGCCCGATATCTGGGGCCGTATCCGCAACCTCGTCGCCGCCGCGCGGTCCGAGGCCCAGGCCAGCGCCGACGACCTCGCCGGCATGCGCCTCAGCCTGGAAGCCGAACTGGGCGAGGATTATTTCCAGCTGCGCGGCCTGGATGCGCGGATCGACGTATTGCGGCGCACCGTCACCGCCTACCAGGCGGCGCTGGACCTGACGACAAAGCGCTTTACCGGCGGCTCCGCGAGCGAACTCGATGTCGGCCGCGCCCGCACCCAGCTTGCCTCCACCCAGTCGGAGCTGGACCAGCAGGTGGCCAACCGCGCACTGACCGAACATGCCATCGCGGTGCTGATCGGCGAGGACCCCTCGCTCTTCTCGCTCCCGCCGGCCGGCACCCTGGACCCGGTGCCGCCCGTTCCCGTCACCGCCCCCTCCACGCTGCTGCAACGCCGGCCGGACGTCGCCGCCGCCGAACGGCACATGGCGGCCGCCAATGCCCGCATCGGCATCGCGCGGGCGGCGTTCTTCCCCACCATCACCCTCGGCGCCTCCGGCGGGTCGTCGACGACGACCGGCATGCTGCTCGCCGCCGGCACGGGGGTCTGGGCGCTCGGCCCCGCCCTGGCCACGCTGGCGGTCTTCGACGGCGGCCGGCGCTTCGCCGATCTCGCGGCCATGCACGCCGCCTATGCCGAAATGGCCGCAAACTACCGCCAGACCGCGCTCACCGCGTTCCGCGAGGTCGAAGACCAGCTTGCCCTGCTCAACCACCTGGCCGACGCCTCGGCCCGGCAGCAGGAAGCCGTCTCCGCCGCCGCCCGCACCAACCAACTGGCCACCATCCAGTATCGCGAAGGCGCGGTGGACTATCTCCAGGTCGTCATCGCCCAGACGGCGGAACTGCAGGCGCGCGAGGACATGATCGCCATCGCCACCCGCCGCCTGGCCGCGGCGATCGACCTCGTGCGCGCCCTGGGCGGCGGCTGGCAGGCAACGGGCCGTCCCGCCTGACCGCAAAAGACGCCCGCGATATCGTTAAATATTCGGAAAACCCTCCCCACCCTGCAACCCGGCATTCGCAACACACGTTCAGCCGGGACCGAGCCGTTGTTTCAAAAACCCCGCTGGCGGCGGGCAGCCGTCAAGGCCGCTCCGATGCCGGGAAACCACCGCCAGACGCGTGTCTGGCGCCACGCTTCCGGCCGCTATCGGCACTTTTGAAACAACCTTCGGCGATCCGGACCAAGGCGCACGCGGCGCCGCGACTTCCTGCTCCCGCGACAACCCGATGGTGTTGTCCATGTGTAGCTTCTGTACGCTGCATCCTCTGATGACCTACGCAATCGCCATCGCGGCCCTGCTGTCGGTGATGCTGGCCCTGGCATCCGTCACCGGCAACCGGCGGGTCGGACCGGCCCGTGGCGCGTCGATGAACCTGCCGTTCGAATCCGGTATCCTGCCCGTGGGTTCGGCCCATCTGCGCCTGCCGGTGCAATATTACCTGGTCGCCGTGTTCTTCGTGATCTTCGATGCCGAGGCGGTCTTCCTGTTCTCATGGGCCACGGTGGTGCGGCAGACCGGGTGGCAGGGCTACGGCGCGGTGCTGCTGTTCGTGGTCTTCCTCGGTATCGCACTGGCCTATCTGTGGCGCAGCGGCGGCCTTGAATGGGGCCCGACGCAACGACTGACCCGAAAGGTGCCCTAGGCATGCGCTGGTCCCTGACATCGGCCACCCCGCCCACGGCACGCCCGGAAAACCCGAGCGTGACCGAGACGATCCGGCGCAACCTCGTCGTGGGCCGCCTGCAGGATTTCGTGTCCTGGGGCCAGAAGAACTCGATCTGGCCGTTCAATTTCGGCCTGTCCTGCTGCTATGTCGAAATGGCGACCGCCTTCACCAGCAAATACGATATCGCCCGCTTCGGCTCCGAAGTGCTGCGCGCCACCCCGCGCGAGGCCGACCTGATTGTCATCTCCGGCACCGTGTTCGTGAAAATGGCGCCGATCATCAAGTATCTCTACGACCAGATGCTGGAGCCGCGCTGGGTCATCTCGATGGGCTCCTGCGCCAATTCGGGCGGCATGTACGATATCTACAGCGTGGTGCAGGGCGTGGATTCCTTCCTGCCGGTCGATGTCTACGTCCCCGGCTGCCCACCCCGGCCCGACGCGCTGCTGGAAGGGCTGATGCTGCTGCAAAACGCCATCGGCACCCAAAGGCGCCCGCTCAGCTGGATGGTCGGCCCGCAGGGCATCGAACGCGTCACACCGCCCAGCATGCGCGACGCCAAGCGCGACGCGCGCCGCGCGGCGCGCGACCTTCGCTCTCCTGACGCTCTCTGAACGGAGACGACGATGATCGTGGCCACCCCACCCCGGCCGGCCGATCTTCGCGCCCCCGCAACCATGTTCGCACAGGTGGCGCACACCCCGGCGATCCTGGCCATCGAGGCCACGCGCGACGCGGTCCCGACCGTCTGGATCGCGCGGCAGGACGCGCATGCGGCACTCGCCCGCCTCAAACAGCCCGAGGCGGCACTGCGCATGCTCCTCGACCTGACGGTGATCGACGAGCGCGAGCGCACGCATCGCGGCGACCAGCCCCCATCCGCCTTCACCCTGGTCTATCACCTGCTCTCCTTCGCCGACGATGGGGACGAACTGCGCGTGAAGGTCCCCCTGCCCGCCGACCGTCCCCACGCCCCCACCATCAGCGACCTGTGGCCGAACGCGAACTGGTACGAATGCGAGGCCTGGGACCTGTTCGGCATCGTCTTCGACGGCCACCCGTTCCTCCGCCGCCTCCTGACGCCCCCCACCTGGACCGGCCACCCGCTGCGCAAGGACCATTACGCCCGCGCCACCGAAATGCCGCCCTACAGCCTGACGGAGGATCAGGAAAAGCGCGAGCAGGAAGCCCTGCGCTTCGATCCCGGCCAATGGGGCATGCACCGGCATTCCGCGAACACCGATTTCATGTTCCTCAATCTCGGCCCCAACCATCCCAGCGTGCACGGCGTGTTCCGCATCGTGCTGCAACTGGAAGGCGAGCGGATCGTCGATGCCGTGCCCGATATCGGCTTCCACCATCGCGGCGCCGAGAAAATGGGCGAGCGCCAGTCCTGGCACAGCTACATCCCCTACACCGATCGCGTCGACTACCTCGGCGGCGTGATGAACAATTTCCCTTACGTCATGGCGGTGGAAACGCTGGCCGGCATCCAGCCGCCCCCCCGCGCGCAGATGATCCGCGTGATGCTGGCCGAACTGTTCCGCATCGCCAGCCACCTGGTCTTCTACGGTACCATGAGCCAGGATGTCGGCCAGCTTTCGCCCGTCTTCTACATGTTCACCGACCGCGAGCGCGTGTTCGAGATCATCGAGGCCATCTGTGGCTTTCGCATGCACCCCGCCTTCTTCCGCATCGGCGGCGTGGCGATGGACCTGCCCACGGGCTGGGACGGCCTGGTCCGCACCTTCCTCGACTACCTGCCGAAGCGCCTCGACGAATACGAGAAAATGGTGATGCGCAACGGCATTTTCCGCGCGCGCACCAAGGGCGTGGGCGCCTACACGGTGCGCGAGGCCATCGAATGGGGCGTCACCGGCCCCGGCCTGCGCGCCTGCGGCCTGGAATGGGACTACCGCCGCCGCGCGCCCTATGCCTGCTACGACCAGCTCGAATTCGATATCCCGACGGCAGCGAACGGCGATTGCTACGACCGCGTGGTGGTGCACATCGCCGAAATCCGCCAGAGCCTGCGCATCGTCCGCCAGTGCGTGGACAACATGCCGGCCGGCCCGATCAAGGCCGACCATCCGCTCACCACCCCGCCGCCCAGGACGCGGACGATGCACGACATCGAAACTCTGATCCACCATTTCCTGAACGTGAGCTGGGGCCCGGTCATTCCCCCCGGCGAGGCCCGCGGCTGCGTCGAGGCCACCAAGGGCCTCAACCAGTATCACCTCGTCAGCGACGGCGGCACCATGTCCTACCGCACGCGCATCCGCACTCCCTCCTTCCCCCACCTGCAAATGATCCCGCTGATCAGCCGCGGCGCCATGATCGCGGACCTGATCGCCATCATCGGCAGCATCGATTTCGTGATGGCCGATGTCGACCGCTGACACCCTCCTCCCGCCCGACCTGCGGGCCCAGATCACCGAGCTCGCGCGCGCCGAGCACCGGCCCCGCGCGGCCTCGGTCTCCGCCCTCACGCTGGTGCAGGCGCATTTCGGCTGGGTCAGCGACGCGCACCTGGCCGAAACCGCATCCCTGCTGGGCATGTCCCCGGCCGATCTCGACGGCATCGCCACCTATTTCAACCTGATCTTCCGCCGCCCGGTGGGCCGTCACGTCATCATGCTGTGCGACAGCGTCTCCTGCTGGATCATGGGCCGCGACGCGGTCTGCGCGCGCCTCCAGGCCCGGCTGGGCATCCGGCCGGGCGAAACCACGGCCGACGGCGCGGTCACGCTGCTGCCGATCGTCTGCCTGGGCCATTGCGACCACGCACCGGCCATGCTGGTCGACCACACTCTGCATGGCGACCTCGACGCCGAAACGGCGGAACATCTGGCCGACACCCTGCGGCAGGCCGCGCCATGAACGTGTCCGAGCGCCCCCTCACCGCCATGATCGGCCTCCCCGACGGCCCGCCCGACTGCGCCGCCTATGGCCGCGCCGGCGGCTGGCAGGCAGTCCGCCGCGCCCTGCGCGACATGACGCCCGAAGCGGTGATCGAGACGGTCACGGCATCGAAGCTGCGCGGACGCGGCGGCGCGGGCTTCGGCACCGGCCAGAAATGGAGCTTCGTCCCCAGGGACCCGCCGGCTACCCGCCGCAAATACCTGGTCGCCAACGCCGACGAGATGGAACCCGGCACCTTCAAGGACCGCCTGCTGCTGGAAGGCAATCCGCTGCAACTGGTCGAGGGCATGATCATCGCCGGCTACGCCATCCAGGCCGGCCACGGGGTGATCTTCCTGCGCGGGGAATATCACCTGGCACTGGCACGGCTGAACCACGCGATCGCGGAAGCAAGGCAGGTCGGCTGGCTGGGCGAGAACATCCTGGGCTCGGGCTTCGGGTTCGAAATCCACGTCCACGCCAGCGGCGGCCGCTATATCTGCGGCGAGGAAACCGCCCTGCTGACCGCGCTGGAGGGCCGCCGCGCCCAGCCGCGCAGCAAGCCCCCCTTCCCGCAGGTCGGCGGCCTGTGGGGCGCCCCCAGCGTCGTCAACAATGTCGAGACGCTGTGCAACCTGCCGCATATCGTCGCCAACGGCGCGGAGTGGTTCCTCTCGCTCGGGCTCGGGCCGGACAGCGGCACCAAGATCTACGGCGTCAGCGGCCGGGTCCGCCGGCCGGGCGCGTGGGAACTGCCGATGGGCACCCCCCTGCGCGAAATCGTCGAGCACCATGCCGGCGGCATGCGCGACGGCTACCGGCTGCGCGCATTCCTGCCCGGCGGCGCCTCCACCGCCTTCCTCGACGCGGGCCAGGTCGACGTGGCGATGGAGTACGGCGCGGTGGAAAAGGCCGGCAGCCGGCTGGGCACCGGCCTCGCCATCCTGCTGGACGACCGGACCTGCCCCGTCGGCATGCTGCACAATCTGGAACATTTCTTCGCGCAGGAATCCTGCGGCTGGTGCACCCCCTGCCGCGACGGCCTGCCCTGGGTCGAACGCCTGCTGGACGCCATCGAGTCCGGCACCGGCGAGCCCGAGGACCTGGATCGCCTGCACGACCATGCCCGCCTGCTCGGCCCGATGGGCCGCACCTTCTGCGCCCACGCACCGGGCGCCATGGCCCCGCTGGCCAGCGGCCTGAAACTGTTCCGCGAGGAATTCGACGCCCATATCCGCCAGCGGGCCTGCCCGCTGCGCGAAACCGCATAGAAGGAACGGGATTATGGCGACGATCCTGGTCGACGGCCGCGCCTGCCCCGCCCGCATGGACGAGAACCTGCTGCAAGCCTGCCTCGAATCCGGCGCCGACCTCCCCTATTTCTGCTGGCATCCCGAACTGGGCTCGGTCGGCGCCTGCCGCCAGTGCGCCGTCAAGCAGTTCAGCGGCCCCGACGACAAGGCCGGCCGCATCGTCATGGCCTGCATGACACCCGTCACCGACGGCGCGATCCTGTCGATCGACGATCCCCAGGCAAAGGAATTCCGCGCCGGCGTCGTCGAATGGCTGATGATCAACCACCCGCACGACTGCCCCGTCTGCCCCGAAGGCGGCGAGTGCCACCTGCAGGACATGACGGTAATGACCGGCCACGCCCGGCGCCGCTACCGCTTCACCAAGCGCACGCACCGCAACCAGGATCTGGGGCCGTTCCTCAATCACGAAATGAACCGCTGCATCGGCTGCTATCGCTGCGTGCGCTTCTATCGCGACTATGCTGGCAGCGAGGACCTGGCCGCCTTCGGCGCCCATGACGACCTCTATTTCGGCCGTCACGAAGACGGCGCGCTGGAAAACGCCTTCAGCGGCAACCTGGTGGAAATCTGCCCCACCGGCGTCTTCACCGACAAACCCTTCTCGGCGATCTACAGCCGCAAATGGGACATGCGCGGCGCCCCCTCGGTCTGCGCGCATTGCGCGGTAGGCTGCAACACCATCGTCAATGCGCGGCAGGGCACGGTCCGCCGGGTGATCAACCGCTATCACGACGCGGTCAACCGCTATTTCCTGTGCGATCGCGGGCGCTACGGCCACGGGTTCGCCACCACCCCCACCCGCCCGCGCACGCCCACAACACGGCAGGACGGCATCCCCGTTCCCGTCTCCATCACGACCGCGCTGGACCGCTTCGCCGCCATGGCCGCCCGGGGCCCGATCGTCGGCATCGGCTCGACACGCGCCTCCCTGGAATCCAATTTCGCCCTCCGCGCCCTCACCGGCCCCGACCGGTTTTCAACCGGACTGCCACAACCCGAGCACGACCTGACGATGCAGGTCCCGGCCCTCCTGCGCGCCACCCCGGCACGCAACCCCAGCCTGCACGACATGGAATCCGCCGACGCGGTCCTGGTCCTGGGCGAGGATGTCTGCGCCACCGCCCCCCGCCTGGGCCTGGCACTGCGCCAGACGCTGCGCCGCGCCGCCAATCCCGCCGCCGACGCGGCAAAGGTGCCGCACTGGATGGATGCCGCCGTGCGCATGCTGGGCGCCGACACACCCTCGCCGCTACGAGTGCTCACCCCCGCCGCCACCGACCTCGACCCGATAGCGGCCACGGCCCACCGCGCGGCTCCCGACGACATCGCCCGGCTGGGCTTCGCCATCGCCCACCGGATCGACGCCTCGGCCCCCGACGTGCCGGACCTGTCGGAAACCGACCTCCAACTGGCCGACACGCTCGCCACCGCCCTGCGCACGGCCCGTCGCCCCCTGATCGTCGCCGGCCTGCAATATGCCAACGCCGCCCTGCTCCACGCCGCCGCCAACATCGCCACCGCCCTGCACGCCGCCGGCACCGACGCGGCGCTGTCGCTGGTGGTGCCCGACTGCAACAGCATGGGCATGGCGCTCATGGGCGGCATCCCGCTCGACGACGTCCGCGCCATGGCCCAGGCGGGCCGCATCGGCACGCTGGTGGTCATGGAAAACGACCTCACCCGGCGCCTGGACGCCACCATCCTGCACGACCTCCTGGCCGCCGTGCCCCATCTGGTGGTCATCGACCACATCGCCACGCCACTAGCGCAGCAGGCCGATCTGGTACTGCCCGCCACGGCTCTCACCGAAAGCGGCGGCACACTGGTCAGCACCGAGGGCCGCGCCCAACGTTTCCTGCCCGCCCTTCTCCCCGCCATGCCGGTCCAGGAAAGCTGGCGCTGGGCACGCCAGCTCTCCTTGGCCACGGCCGGCACGGAACCCGACTGGACCGACCTCGACCAGATCATCGCCGCCATGGCGCAGGACATCCCGTCCCTCTCGGCCGTCGCCGACGCCGCCCCCGGCGCCGGCTATCGTCTCGACGGCCGCAGGGTCCGCAGCGAACCGGCCAGGATCAGTGGGCGTACCGCACTACGCGCCCATGTCAGCGTCCACGACCGCCCCCTCCAAGCCTCACCCGACACCCCCCTCGCACCCACCATGGAAGGCGCCTATTCCCCCGACATACCGGGGGCCCTGATACCCTTCTACCATGCCCCCGGCTGGAATTCCGTCCAATCCCTCAACCGCTTCCAACAGGAAATCGGCGGAAAAATGCGCGGCGGCGAAGCCGGCACACGCCTGCTGGACGGCACGCCCCACACGCCCCCCAACTGGCATCACGACATCCCCCCGCCCTTTACCACCGGCCCCGACGACCTCCTGCTGCTGCCCGAATACCGTTTGTTCGGCACGGAGGAACTCAGCACCCTCTCTCCCCCAATCGCCACGCGCATAGCTCCAGCCGCCCTGCGCCTCGGCACCATGCCGGCAGGGCTGGAAAACGGCACCACGGCCACCATCACGCTGGCCGGCGAGCAAATCACCCTGCCCGTCCGTCACGATTCCGCGCTGCCCCCCGGCATCGCTCTGTGTCCCCCCCATCTGGCAGCGCGCGCCTTCGGTACCCCCGTCCACATACAATTGCGCCGAGAAGACGCGTCATGACCGCCCCGATGCCCGTGATCATCGGCGTAACCCTCGCGATCCTCCTGGGTCTGGCGACGTTCCTGACATGGTTCGAGCGCCGGCTACTGGGCCTGTGGCAGGATCGCTACGGCCCCAACCGGGTAGGCCCGGGCGGCATTCTCCAGGCCGTGGCCGACGGCATCAAGATCCTGTTCAAACAGGACTGGATTCCCCCTTTCGCCGACCGGGGCGTATTCGTGCTGGCGCCTGCGATCGGCATGATGACGGTGCTGCTATCCTTCGGCGTCGTGCCGGTCACGGCATTCTGGAGCATCGCCGGTACCTTGAATGTCGGTCTGCTGTTCGTGCTGGCGATGATGGGCATGGGCGTCTACGGCGTGGTGCTGGCCGGCTGGGCCTCGAACAGCAAATACGCGCTGCTGGGCAGCATGCGCGCGGCAGCACAGATGATCAGCTACGAAGTGTTCATGGGCCTGTCGGTGCTGGGCGTCGTGATGCAGGCAGGCTCGTTCACCATGCGCGACATCGTGCTGGCCCAGTCCGGCCTCTGGTTCGTCGTGCCGCAGGCGCTGGGCTGCGCGGTGTTTACGCTGGCCGGCATAGCGGAAACGCACCGCCTGCCCTTTGACCTGCCGGAAGGCGAGAACGAACTTGGTGCCGGATTTCACACCGAATATTCGGGCATGAAGTTCGGCATGTTCTTCCTGGCCGAATATGCGGGCGTGGTCCTGGTCTCGGCCTTGCTGGTCACGCTCTATCTCGGCGGCTGGGAGGGCCCGCTTCTGCCGCCTGCGCTATGGTTCGCGCTGAAGACCAGCGCGCTGGTCTGCCTGTTCGTCCTGCTGCGCGCGGCACTCCCCCGCCCGCGCTACGACCAGCTGATGGCCCTGGGCTGGAAGATCCTGTTGCCGCTGTCCCTGCTCAATATCGCCGCCACCGGCGCGATCCTGCTGCTGCATGCGCCGGGATAGAAAAGCGAGAGGAAAACCACGCTATGTTTGGAATCCTGCGCACCCTCTGGCTGACCTTCCTGCATATGGCCCACCGCCGCGTGACAGTGGGCTATCCCGAGCACAAGCCCCCCCTGCCGCCGCGCTATCGCGGCCGCATCATCCTCTCGCGCGACCCCGACGGAATGGAACGCTGCGTGGCCTGCAACCTGTGCGCGGTAGCCTGCCCGGTCGACTGCATCAGCCTGCAAAAGGCCGAACAGGACGGCAGATGGTATCCCGATTATTTCCGCATCAACTTTTCCCGCTGCATCTTCTGCGGCATGTGCGAGGAATCCTGCCCCACCTATGCCATCCAGCTCACCCCCGATTTCGAGATGAGCGAATATCTGCGGCCGAACCTGGTCTACGAAAAGGACGACCTGCTGATCAGCGGTACGGGAAAATATCCCGACTACAGCTTCTACCACGTAGCGGGCGTAAAAATCCCCGGCAAGGACAAGGGCGAAGCCGAGCGCGAATCCCCGCCGATCGACCTCCACACTCTGTTGCCATAAAGGAAGAGCGGCACGATGTCGGACCTGCCCTTCATCCTGTTCTCGCTGGTTGCCGCTTGGGCGGCCATCATGGTCGTCACGCGCGACATCGCGGTGCACGCACTGTTATACTTGGTCGTGGTCCTGCTGTCGCTCGCCGGCGTCTTCTTCGCTCTGGGTGCGCCGTTCGCCGCGATGCTGGAAATCATCATCTATGCCGGCGCCGTCATGGTGTTGTTCGTCTTCGTGGTCATGATGCTCAATCTAGGCCAGACCGACCGCGACCGCGAGCGGCACTGGATGGCACCCGGGGTCTGGATCGGGCCCACCCTCCTCTCAGGCCTCCTGCTCATCGCCCTCTGCCTCACGCTGCGCGCCATGCCGCCCACGACGGGCTCCGATACCTTGGCCCCGATCGGACCGCAGACAGTCGGGATCCTGCTCTACGGTCCATACGTGCTGAGCGTGGAACTGGCCTCCTTCCTGCTTCTCGCCGGCTTGGTCAGCGCCTTCCACATCGGCCGCGATACCCGCGCCACTGGCGTCAACTCTGGCACCGCAACGGGGGACGTCTGATATGAACGCCACCTCTCCCACCCAGGCCCTGCTGCTGGCGACCATATTGTTCACGATCGGGATGCTCGGCGTGCTGGCCCGCCGCAACCTGCTGCTGATGCTGATGTCGATCGAAATCATGCTGAACGCGGCAGCCCTGGCCTTCATCGCCGCCGGCGCACGCTGGCACGCGGCACAGGGACAGGTGATGTTCCTGATGATCCTGTCGCTCGCCGCCGCCGAAGCCGCCGTCGGGCTGGCCATCATCCTGCGTCTGCATGCCGCTGGCCGCCCGACGCTGGACGCCGATACCGGCAACCGGCTGAAGGGATAATAAGGCCATGGATGCGCTGCTCCTGCCCTTGATCGTCGCCTGCCCCCTCCTCGCGGCCGGCCTCCTGTTCATGTCGGCCGGCCGCATGCCTCCGCTCCCCACCTGCGTGATCGGGGCCGGCTCGGTCGGGCTTTCGGCCCTGATGGCAGCCATGCTCGCCACCGGGTTCCTGCGGACTCCTCCGCCCGCCGGCGCGCTGCACGCAACATTGTGGTCGTGGATGCAGGTCGAAGGCTTTAACACCCGGATCGCCTTCACGCTCGACCCGCTGTCACTGGTCATGATGCTGGTCGTTACCGGCGTCGGTTTCCTGATCCAGCTCTACGCATACGGCTATATGCACGACGATCCCGGCATCGCACGGTTCTTCGGCTGCATGACCCTCTTTGTCGCAGCAATGCTGGTCCTCGTCTTCTCATCGGACCTGCTGAGCCTTTATATCGGCTGGGAGGGCGTGGGCATCTGCTCCTACCTGCTGATCGGATTCTGGCATACCGACACTGCCAACGTCGCCGCCGCGCGCAAGGCCTTCATCGTCACCCGCATCGGCGACGCAGCATTGCTCTGCGGCCTGCTGCTGCTGGCAACGCGTGCCGGCACGCTGGATATTCCGGCCCTGCTGCACATCGCGGCCACCCGCCCCGCCGACCTGTCGGCGGAAACGGCCGCCTTTCTGCTGCTGGGTGGCGCCGTCGCCAAATCTGCGCAGGTGCCGCTCCAGACCTGGCTCCCCGACGCCATGGCCGGCCCCACCCCGGTCTCCGCGCTGATCCATGCCGCGACCATGGTGACAGCCGGCGTGTATCTGATCGCACGCCTCCATCCCCTGTTCGCTTCGGTCCCGGCCGCGATGACGGCAGTCACGATCATCGGACTGGTCACCCTCCTTCTGGCCGCCGGCAGCGCCCTGGTACAGACCGACATTAAGCGCATCCTCGCCTATTCGACCATGAGCCAGATCGGCTACATGTTTCTCGCCCTCGGCGCCGGAGCCTGGCAGGCGGCGATCTTCCACCTCGTCACCCATGCCTTCTTCAAGGCCCTGCTGTTCATGGCCGCCGGCGCAATCATCCTGCGCGTCCATCACCGGCAGGACATCTACCAGATGGGCGGCCTCGCGCGTGCAATGCCGGGCGTGTTCGTCGCCTTCCTGGCGGGCGCGGCGGCCCTGGCCGGCCTGCCGCTGCTGACAGCGGGTTTTTACAGCAAGGAGATGATCCTGCAGGGCGCATGGCACGCCGCCCCCCTGCTCTGGGCAGGTGCCCTGCTCGGCGCCTTCGCAACGGCAATCTATATCTTCCGCTGCCTCTTCATCGTGTTTTTCGGAACCCGGCACACGGAACCACACGGCCGCACGGGCGCCACCATGGCCATGCCGCTTGCCTGCCTCGCGGTTCTGGCGCTCACGGGCGGATGGATGGAAATGCCCGACGCTATCGCCCCGGTGCATCTGTTGTCGCACCTGCTCTCTCCCCTGTTCGGCGCACCGATGCCAGAGGGTCCGACCTGGCTGCTGTGGGCAGGCTCACTGGTCCCGCTCGCCGGGGTCGGCGTGGCGTGGTTGCTGTGGCGGCCACGCATCCAGACGCGCGCCCCCCCGGAAGACGCCCTCGCCCGCTTGGCTCGCGCCGGCTGGGACTTCGATACGCTCTATGACGTCCTGATCATCCACCCGTTCGTCACGCTCGGCCGCCTGAACCAGACCGACATCTGCGATCGCCTCTCCAACGCCACGGCCGCAACGGCCCGCGCCGGCGGCCGGATGCTCGGCCGCATGCAAAGCGGGCAGGTCCGACGCTATGCGGGCTGGATCGCGGCCGGCACGGTCGTCGCCCTGTGCCTGGGGGCCCGGCCATGATCGCCCTTCCCTCCCTCGTCCTGCTGCCGGCGGCGGGCGGCCTCGCCGCATGGCTGTCCGACCGGGGCCCTCCGGCGCGCCACCTCCCATGGTGGATCGCCATCGCCACCATCCTGTCGCAGACGCTGCTGCTGCTCTTCGTCACCTGCACTGCCGGATGGAGCAGCGGCCCATGGCTCGCCCATTTTTCCATGCCGTGGATTCCGGCGCTGGGCATCGCCGCGCGCATGGACATGGACGGGCTGAGCCTGGTGCTGCTGTGGCTGACGACCATCCTGTCCTTTCCCTGCGTGATCCTGTCCGCGCGCGACGTCGGCGAACGGCCGGGTCTGTTCCACCTGCTCCTTCTCGCAACGATCGCCGGCATCAACGGCGTTTTCCTAGCCACCGACCTGTTCCTGTTCTTTTTTTTCTGGGAGCTGATGCTGGTGCCGATGTACGTGCTGATCCTGCAATGGGGGCATGAGGACCGGCGCCGCGCCGCCATCAAGTTCTTCCTGTTCACCCAGGGCAGCGGCCTGCTGATGCTGGTCGCGATCCTCGGCCTCGTCATCCTGCACCAGCACGCCACGGGCGTCGTCACCTTCGATTACTTCGCGCTGGCCGACACGCCGCTGATGCCGACTGCCGCCATGGTGCTGATGCTCGGCTTCTTCATCGCCTTCGCCGTCAAGCTGCCAGTGGTGCCGCTGCATGTCTGGCTGCCCGATACCCATACCCAGGCCCCCACCGCCGGCAGCGTGCTGCTGGCCGGCATCCTGCTGAAAACCGGCGGCTACGGGCTCATCCGCTTCGTCGTACTGCAGTTCCCCGACGCGACGGCCCGCTTCACGCCGGTGGCCTTGGCCATGGGGGCAGCCGGCATCCTGTACGGCGCATGGCTGTCCCTGGCGCAGGACGACATGAAGCGCCTGATCGCCTACAGCAGCGTGAGCCATCTGGGCTTTGTCCTGCTGGGCGTCTTTTCCGGCTCCGCCATGGGCATGCGCGGCGCGGTGGTGCAGATGGTCGCACACGGGCTGAGCACAGGCGCATTGTTCGTCATCGCCGGCTCGCTGCAGGACCGGCTGCACACGCGCGACATGCGGCGCATGGGCGGCCTGTGGCAAGCCCTGCCGCATCTTTCCTCCATCGGCCTGTTCTTCGCCATCGCGTCGCTCGGCCTGCCGGGCATGGGTAATTTCGTCGGCGAATTCCTGGTCCTGCTCGCCACCTGGCGCATCAGTCCGCCAATCGCGATCCTCGGCGCCGCCGGGCTGGTACTCTCGGCGGTCTATTCCCTCACGATGGTCGGCCGCGCCTTCCTTGGCTCGCCTCATGCGGGGCAGGACACCGACCAAACGCCACCCCCCGCCGATTTCGGCGCCCGGCAGATGACGGTGCTAGGTCTCACCATGGCCCTGCTGCTGGTGCTGGGCACCTACCCCCAGCCGGTCTTGGACCTATCGCTGCCGGCAACGCCCCACGCCGCGCCGGAGATGGAGGCCATCCACCCATGACCGCCCTGCTCCCGGGCCTGCCGCCGGCGCTGCCGATCCTGGGCGGCGGCATCGCGCTTCTCATGCTGTGCATCGCCTGGCACCGGTCGGAAACGCGCGCCATCCTCATTGCGCTGACAACATTGGTGCTGGCCTTCGCCAGCCTGTGGTTGCCCGTCCTCCCTTGGCCTGGCGACCCGACCGGCATGCTGTTCGTGCCCGACGGATGGTTCACCTACATTGCCGCCTTGATGCTGCTGTCCTCGGCCGCAAGCGTCATCATGGCGTGGCGCGAGGCCGGCACCCCGGCCGATGAATTCTACCTGCTGCTGCTGCTCGGCACGCTGGGCGCTCTGGTCATGGCCGGCAGCATGGACATGGTGATCTTCTTCCTTGGGCTGGAGACGCTGAGCCTGTCCCTGCTGGGATTGATCGCCTATCACCGCACCCAGCCCACGGCCGACGAAGCGGCGATCAAATACCTGATTCTGGCCGGTCTCTCTTCGGCGATCCTGCTGTTCGGCCTCGCCCTGTCCTACGCCGACAGCGGCAGCCTGCGCTTTGCCGCCCCCTCCCGGAGCGGGTCGGAAAGTCCGGCCCTCCCCTTGGCGGCAACGGCGCTCGTGCTGACGGGCCTGTTCTTCAAACTGTCCGCCGTTCCCTTCCACACCTGGCTTCCCGACGTCATGGAAGGCGCCCCGATTCCGGTCGCATCCTTCATCGCCGTCACCTCCAAGATCGCCCTGTTCTCAGCTCTCGCACGTTATTTTGCAGGGGCCGATCTGCTCCGCCCCGACGCCGTGGGCGCCGAACTCGCCATCGTCGCGATGCTGAGCATGTTCGGCGGCAATCTGCTGGCGCTGGGGCAGGTCAACCTCAAGCGCCTGCTGGCCGGCTCCTCCATCGCCCATGTCGGATACCTGCTGCTCGCCCTCCTGTCGCCGGGGCCGTTCGGCATGGCCAGCGCCGCCTTCTACCTTGCAGCATATGCCGCCGCGACATCGGGCGCCTTCGCCGCGATGCGCGGCGCATCCGGCCTGTCCGACATCGGCGCATGGCGCGGCATGTTCCACCGCCGTCCCGCGCTGGCATTGGCCATGGTCGTCATGCTAGTCTCCCTGGCAGGGATCCCCCCCGCCATCGGCTTCTTCGCCAAGACCTACATCGTCATCGCAGGCGTCTCGGCACGGCGAATCGTGCTGCTGGGCGCGCTGGTCGCAAGCAGCATTATCGGTCTCTACTATTATCTCAACGTCGTGCGCGCGATGATGGAACCGGTTCCGGAGGTCCCCCGCGCGGTACGCGGCACGACCGCGAATGCCGCCCTGATCACCGCCCTGGCCATCGTGACCGTCCTGGCCGGGCTCTTTCCCGAAACGCTCGTCCGGCAGACCCGCTCACTCCTGCAACCCACGCCCATCCTGCACGAGGCCGGCCTAGGCCCCGTCGCCGCTCACGACATGCTGTACAGGGAATAAGCCGATACTGCCCCAAAACCCTGTCTTTTCCCCGAGGCCCCTCCCATCTGATCGATACGGGCAGCGCCGCGACGCGCACATCATATCACCAACCCGAATAAAGGGGGGGAAGACGCCATGACCACCACCGTTCTCCAGGCCCTGGAAAAAAAGGATCGCCATCTCTTCACGGTGCACGAAGACACACCGATCCGCGAAATCGCCGGCCTCATGACGCAGAACAGGATCGGCGCCGTCCCCGTGCTCGACGCCCATGCCCATCTCGGCGGTCTGGTGTCGGAACGCGACCTCGTCGCCGCCTTGGCCGGACACGGCATGGACGTCGTCCACTTGGCGGCACGTGACATCATGGCCCGCGATGTGCCGACGACCACGCTGGACGAAGATATCCTTAAGGTCGGCCGCAAGATGACCGACCGCCGGGCCCGTCACCTGCCCATCATAGACAACAGTGCCGTCATCGGCATCGTCAGCATCGGCGATATCGTTAAATTCCGTGTCGACGAAGCCGAACGTCTGGCCTCCGCGATGCAGGATTACGTCTGGCGCAACGATCACGGCGCGGTCGGACACTGACCGCACCGTCTCGCCACTTCATTCGATCAGAAATCAGGCAAAGACCTTGTCAGTTGCAGCGCAGAATTTCCTCATCTCGTCCGCCGATCCGACAGTGATCCGCGACATATTGGGCCAGATCGGCCAGTTGCGGCCAATATCGATCCACTGCGCTGCATATTGCTGCTTCACATGGTGGGCAGGCTGGTTCCAGTTCACCATGAACATGTTGGCACTGCTTGGAATAAACGCGATCTTCCGCTTGCGCAGATAGTCGAACGTCTCTTCGCGCGCGGCAATCATTTCATTGCGTCGCGCCACGATATTCTCGGCCTGCGTCAGGCTCGAAGCACCGATCGCCAGTGCCACGATCGACAGGGTGCCGCTCTGGTTCTGGCCATCATAGCGCATCATCCGCGCATGCAGGTCTGGACGCGCAAAACTGAACCCCAGCCGCAAACCCGCCATCCCGAACAGCTTCGAGAATGTACGCAGAACAATGACATCCTTGTTCTGGGCTACAAGATACGCCGCGCTCTTCGCTCCAGCGAAATGCAGATAGGCTTCATCCACAACAACCACGGCACCCGCAGGCTTGTTGTCCACCAGCCACGCAATATCCTCCAGCGGCGTCAAAGTCCCGGTCGGGTTATTAGGCGAACAGACATAATACAGGCCGGCATTCGGATCGGCCTGGAGCATGGCCCGCACGTCGGTGGCGTAATTATTGTGCGCACTCAACGGCACCTTGGAGACCTTGATATTCAGCCATGCTCCCGTCCGCCATGAGGCTTCGAACGTCGGGTCAGCCGTGACCAGGCCACGCGTGGGCGAGCAGAATGTGACGACAACACGCGAAAGCGGGTCGCTCGACCCCGGCCAGGGCAGAATATGCGTGGCCGGAATCCCCTCCACGCCCGATGCAGTCTCAATCAGATGGCTCCGCAGATTAGAGGGCTCATAGCGGTTCCCCACCTTGATCACCGCAGCACCCGCTTCGGCGGCACTGGCAAATGGGCCCGTCCAGCACTCATTGCTGGCGATCCGCACCATACCGGACTTGTCGGGGCGATTCATCTCCGGGATCGCGGCCCCGGCGGCGCGCGCCTCCCCCATCAGATGCGGCAGCGCGACCGCGGCGGCCACCGGCATGCCAAGCAGGGCCGCGATCCGGCCGAACTGGCGGCGCGAATAGCCGCGCTCCAGCAGATCCTCCCGGCCCTCCTTGGGGATCATTGTCGTCATTCGAGCACTCCACGCCTGTCGGCCATTTCACAATGAGATCAATTACGATCACGATATTGTATGCTGACCGGACAGAAGTCCACCTCCGATCGGCCCCACCGTACCCACCGGCTCAGTTCAGGCCGAAATGCTCTCGATAGCGGCGAAAACAGGCCGCCCCACATTCAAGCCGCATCAGCGCTCCTTCGGCGATTGCCGCTGCGCGCCGAGGGTCCTCCGTGACAAGCGGGCCGATAATCTCCGCGTTCCAGGCCGCGGAATGGCGGATATCCAGCACGGCGTGCAGATCGAAATAATGCCGGTCATCCGCCCTCACCCCAAGGCGCTTCAACCCGGCGGCAACCATTGCCGCCCGGCCCGGCGCCGTCAGTTCGATCACCCCCAACGCACCGATGGCGTGAAATGCCAGATGCCGGTGCAACGCCAGCCCGGCCATGGTATTGGCAAGCGCCAGAGACTGCCACACCGTCCCCTCCGGCTGGGGCGCCAACTCCAGGGCATGCACCAGATGCGCCAGCATCGGCCCATGCATACCGGGTTCGCGGCCATGGCCCATCTCGTCCCAGTAATTCCGCGCCAATTCGAGCTTGGGCCGTGTCGGCATCCGCACCTGCACCAGCGCCGTCAGATCCTCGAAACCAGCTTCGCCAGCCACTTCCTGCTCCAGAAACCAGCACATGGCCTCCCGCGGCGCCTCCCGTGCCAGCCACGAGAAAAGCGCGTCTCCCTGACCGGGACCGGTGCACTCCAACCTCTCGAACCACGCCACAAATGCTGCCCCATCCTCGGGCGCCAGGGCGGCGGCGGGTGCGACCCGTGCGCGTGCCTCTCTCAGAAAGCGCGCCTCGTCGGCCAGCAACGGGCTGAGATCCAGCCCGCCAGGGTCCTCATCCTCGGGTAGGCACGGCGTCAGACGCACGCGGTTCAGTGTCGCAAGCCCCAAATGGAAGCGCCGTTGCGTCCGCTCCACGCTATCCCCCGGCAGGCAGTCGTTCATCGGCGCCATCCCGTACTATTTTTGCCGTGTCATCGTCAGGCAGATCACCGCAATGCGCTCCGCGACAGCTAGCGGCCCGTCCTCCAATTCCTCACCGAAGACATCCGGATCAAGCTCGACCGCCTCCCAGACGAAATCTCCAAGCCCTACCAAAGATGCGACATCCCGCAAGAACGGATTATCTCCGCCGATGATAGCGGTCCCGGTGTAAAGCAGTAACGTCCCTCCCGGCGCCAAGCGTTCCATGGCGGTCCCGACAATCGCCAGCGACAACCCCTCCCCCAGCTTGCCGCCTCCGTTCCGGTAGAGCCGGCGTCGAGGATCGGGCAAATAGGGCGGATTGGAGACGATCAGGTCGAACGAGCCCGAAACCTCCGACAGAAGATCGCTCTGCGCCTGAATGATGTCGACGCCGGCCAGGGCCGCATTGACGCGCGCCAGCCGCAGTGCGGCCGCATTGATGTCGACCATCACGATGTCGGCTGCCGGCTCATGCTGCGCGATCAGGATCGCCCCCAGGCCCGAGCCGCAGCCGATATCGACCGCCCGCACGGGCGACGGCGCATCGCGAAGATAGGCCGCAAGCATGGCAGCAAACCGGTAGCTGTCCGGCCCAAAGAACACGGCATCCTCCGCCTCGGTCGGAAAAGCAGAGTGAAAGAACCCATGCGACCCTAGCGTCGAGAACCGGAAACGGCTGCGCCACGCCCCCTCATCGGCAACCAGTATCCCCGCCGCCATCGCCTGTTCGAACAACGGCACAGGCAACAGATCCTGCCGAAACGGCCGGCTCCAGCCGAAGATATCGACCAGATTGCCGGCCCATTCATTGCCCGGCCGGCCATTCACCCGGCGCTGGGTTTCAGGCGTCGGGCAGACAAATCGGTAACCCCCTCGCAACAGCGTGAAGCCCACTTGCTGCATTGCCCGATCTGGATTCGAAGTGAAGGCGTTACATTGTTCCATGATGAGGTCCCAACGCAGCATGAGGGACACCTGTTCCCGTCTCCTCACCGGCCGCCCCGGCTTCGGCGCCATCGAGCGCCTGCCGAAACCGATATTATGCATCCCCCTCGTCATCCAGTGGCTCTGGCTGGGACTTCGTCATCGCAGCCAGACTCTGCCATCGACCGTCAACCCGGCGATAGAGACCGGCGGACTGGCGGGGGAATCAAAATATGCCTGCCTGTCCCGCGTCGGCCCGGAGCATGCCCCCTGGATCGCCCGCACAGTTCTCATTCCCCCCGCCCGATTCCGCACGGCAGCCGCCATGGCGGACGACCCGACCTTTCCACTGATCGCCAAACCCGACATCGGATGGTGCGGCTACGGCGTCCGGCGTATCAATAACACTGATGAACTGGCCAATTACATCTCGGCTTTTCCATCCCATGCCGGCTTCCTGCTGCAGGAATTCATCCCCGGCCCCCATGAAGCCGGCTTGTTCTACATCCGCGGGCCTGCCGAGGCGCATGGCCGCCTCATCGGGCTCGCCGTGCGTCATCCGCCGCAGGTCGTCGGCGACGGAGTGCGCTCCATCGCCGAACTGATGCTCTCCGATCCCCGGCTCGCTCCCTTGATCAAGCATTATAAGGCGGCCCTTCCGCCCGGCCGCCTGAACCATATCCCGGCAATCGGTGAATGCATCCTCCTCGGCACCGTCGCCTCCCTGCGGGTCGGGGGGCGCTACGAAAACGCCATGCGGCTGAACACCCCCGACCTCGAAGCACGCGTCGATGCGATCGCCCGATCGATGAACGGCTTCCATTTCGGCCGCCTCGACGTACGTTTCAGCAGCGAAGACGCCCTGCGCCAGGGACAATTCCAGATTATCGAAATCAATGGCGCGGGATCGGAAGCCATCGAGTTCTGGGACCCGACGCTGAGCCTCGCGGCCGCCTATCGCGGCGTCTTCGCCAAGCAGAAGATTCTTTTCGCACTGGCGGCCGAAATGCGGACTGCCGGCCAAATTCCGATCGGCCCGGCCGCCCTGTTCCGCGCGTGGAGGCGACAATTGCGGCTGATGCGATGCTATCCGCCGTCGAATTAACGCCACCCGGCCTGAACGGCCGATGAACAATCCGAACGATGAAGCGTTATCAGGACAACCATTTCCGGAGTCCTCACGATGCTGACCCTTCTCGTGATCATCCTCATCATATTCGCCATCGGAGGCGGCGGCTACGGCATTCGCTCCGGCTGGTATGGCGGCCCGCGAGGCTCGGGATTCAACGGGCTGGGCCTATTGCCGATCATCGTGATCATCATCGCCCTGTTCCTGCTCTTCCGCAGTCCGGCCGGACCATGACCCGCCTCCCTGCTCCGTACGCGGCCCCGTTCCAGCCAGGAACCACAAACACGAAAAGCGCGTGCGATGAGCGGGCTACCATATCGGTTTAGGGGATATGTCCGCGCGGACAACCATCATGAACACCGCGCTCCACAACGCGCAGATCGACGTTCCAGTCTTGCCGGCCCAGCCCGCGTCCCCCTTTCCCGAGGACGTCCCCAAAAGCCTGCCCGTAAATTCGGGCTGGCAACCGAAAGCGCCCCGTCAGGGCCGAGTCCGTCATGTGTTTCCGAGCATCGGAGCGGAGCGCCCTCAATGGCCGTGAGCACCAAACCGCGGAAACGCGCGCCGCATCGCCGGCAGGGGAACTTTCTCTCAGTGTCTGACTGAAAATGAGTTAAGTGATTTCAGGTAGTTATGATTCATGAATTTGCGAGAACCTGATGAGATCAAGAAGGCCTGAACTGAAATCACCCACGCGCAGTATTGCCGGGACGACCTGGAGTATACAAGCGACCTGCGCGACGCGGAGTGGGCGCTGATTGCGTCGCTGATGCCCGAGAGGAAACGACTAGAAAGTCACAGCCAATCGGTTAAAATCGCTGAAAATGGCGGCTATCGAGCATTCCGCCGACGCTCAGGATCGTGACGGCGCGTCGCTGCAAGCGTCCAGGATACGCTCATTGTTCCCCTGACTTCGCCATCTGATCGGTGACGGAGGATATGCTGGCAAGAAGTTGCCTGGTGCGCTGACTGAACTCGGCCGATCGACGATCAAGATCGTCAAGGGTAGCGATCGGGCCGAAGGCTTCGTCGTCCTCCCGAAACGCCGGATCGTGGAGCGCAGCCTTGCATCGCTTCGGACGCTGCCGCCGCCTCATCAAGGATGTCCAGGAAACAATCTTGTCATCATGCGGGTGATTGATGATCGCTCATATCCGTAGAGTTCTGTGGAAAATCAATCAAATCGCTTTCTGATTCAAGCTCTCATATCGCCCTGGTTGCGCCTTTACCGGTCAGAACCATCTGACGTACGTCTTCTCGGCAGATCGGCGTCAGTCCCGTATGCCGCCTTCCATTCTTCGCCGGTGTCAGTGTGGCAAAGGCAATTCCTGCTCAGACAAGCCTTGAAGACGAACATCGATTACAGACGTCTTGTCGACCTTGTCCAAAAGCTCCAGGAACGGCTTGATGATGTCGATCGGCATCGGAAAGATAATGGTCGAGTTCTGCTCCGCCCCGATTTCCGCCAGTGTCTGCAAGTAACGCAACTGCATGGCGGCCGGAATGCTCGACAGGATCGAAGCGGCATTGACCAGTGTTTGCGAAGCCTGAAGCTCGGCTTCCGCATGGATGATCTTGGCGCGCCGGTCACGTTCTGCCTCCGCCTGTTTGGCGATCGCCTTCACCATGTTGTCCGTCAGTTCAACGGTTCTGATCTCGACATTGCTGACCTTGATACCCCAGTTTTCGGTTTGCGAATCCAGAATGCTCTGCACGTCGGTGCTCAGCTTCTTTCGTTCAGCCAGCATCTCATCCAGCTCGTGCTGCCCGAGCACCGCACGCAGGGTCGTTTGAGCCAGCATCTGCGTCGCGGGCATGTAATTCTGGACCTGGATGATGGCGCGTTCGGGACTGACGACATTGAAATAGAGCACAGCATCAACTTTAATAGAAACATTGTCGCGCGAAATCACATCCTGGCTTGGTATCTCGATAACCTGGATGCGTAGGTCCACACGCTCCATCCGCTGGACGAAAGGTACTAGCAACACCAACCCAGGCCCCTTGACCTTCGAGAACCGGCCAAGGGTAAAGACGACGGCACGCTCATATTGGCGCAAAATCCTCACGGCGGCCGTGACCAGAACAAAAGCCGCGATCAGGATGATCGGCGAGCTGATGTAGAGAGGTGAGAAATACATAGTACACCACCCTTCTCTGCGAAGGCGACAAAGCCCCCCTGTTGATTCGATCGACGCGGCTTATCACCTCGACATCAAGATGCCACGCAACACCGCAGACGGAACTGATGACCGAATATAGGTCGCTTTCCCCCTAAGGACAGACTTGTACGTTACCCATGGAACGTGGCAGCAAAGCCCTGGTTTCGAGAGGCCACGCTGGTGCGTGTCGCCAGCCCCGAACGGAATTGCCTCGGGATCAGCCGAATCCGTTTCTCCCTGCCTAAAGGCCCGGTGAGCAATCCCGATGACAAGCTGGAAGCCGCAGAAGCAATCGGCGGCGACGGTTACGCCCTGGCTGACTTAAGAGCGGATCAGCGCAAGGAGCAGATCACGGGCGCCATGCCGACGCCTGACGCAGCAACGCGCCGACGACATCGACCACAGCCCGTCTCTTCATCTCGCTGATTGGCCACGGCGCGCTCTGACGAGAGAGATAGATGCTCTGCGCCTTTTCCAGCTGGATCGCATGCAGACCGGTTTCCGGCTGGCCATAATGCCGGGTCGTATAGCCACCTTTGAAACGCCCGTTCAGGACATGCGTATAATCCGGCTGCCGTGTCACGCTCTCCATGATCGGCATGATTAGGGAGGCCGCGCAGGACACGCCGTCATTCGTGCCGAAATTGAGGTCCGGCAGCATTCCCTCGAACAGACGGGGAATTTCGTCCCGGATCGAATGGCCGTCCCATAAAATCGCCCAGCCCCAGCGGGCTTTCAGTCGGGCCAATTCCTCCGTGACGGCATCGTGATAAGGTTGCCAGTAAAGGCTGCGCCGCAGGGAGATCTCGGACTCATCCGGCACTTCATCCGTACGATAAATGGGCTCGCCATCGAACGTGAACTTGGGCACAAGACCCGTCTTCGGGCGGCCGGGATAAAGCATCGCATCATCGGCGCCACGATTCAGGTCGATCACATAACGCGAATAATTGGCACGCAGCACGCCGATGCCCAGATCGGCGGCAGCAGCGTAAAGTCGTTCCATATACCAGTCGGTATCCGGCAGCGAGACTCCGATCTCCGTCATCCGCTCCGCCATGCCGGGCATAAGCGCCGTTCCGGCATGAGGAATCGTCACCAGAACCGGCGCATCGCCGCGCGTGAAACTGAAAACCGGAATCTCGACCATGTTTTCTTTCCTTCTCAGGAATGTAGATGTCTGATCGCGGACAGAAACGCTGCGGCAATCCTGTTTTCGTGAATATGACGGCCATCGCGAACCACCCATTCACCACCGCAGAGAACATCGTTGGCCGGAAACGTCGCCCGTGCGAAAATCAGGCTGTCGAGGACGGTATCTCCCTGCAGATCCGGAAGAGACAACGCCTCCTCGTTTACAACACACAGATCGGCGCGCAGCCCTATCGCAAGCGCTCCCCCGCCATGTCCACAAGCCTGCGTGCCGCCTTTCAGGGATGCGTCATAAAGATAGCGCCCGACCGATCCCATCGCCTCTCCCGGCAGCGCGCGGCACCGTTTCTGAAGAGCCAGTCTTTGGCCATATTCCAGCAGACGCAATTCCTCATTCGCGCTCGGCAGGACATTGCTGTCAGTACCAATCCCGAACCGGCCACCGTAGTCGATGAAATCTTCCAGCGGGAACAATCCATCACCCAGATTGGCCTCCGTAACCGGACAAAGCCCGGCTACAGCACCAGAAGCGGCAAGGCGGCGCGTCTCTTCTGCATCGAGATGCGTCGCATGGACGAGGCACCAATGCTCATCGACAGGGATTTCGTCGAGCAGCCACGCGACGGGACGTCGACCGAGAAAATCCAGACAATCCGCAACTTCGCGCTGCTGTTCCGCAATATGAATATGAACGGGCGCACGCTCCGGCGTCAGGGCGAGCATTTCCAAAATGTCTTCACGGTTCGCGGCACGCAAGGAATGCAGCCCGACGCCAACATCCACCAGCCCGTTGTCGCGATATGTCGCGGCAATGTCCGCCATCATTCCGGCGATGAAATCCGGCGCACTCTCAAAACGCTTCTGCTCCGGTGCCAGCACGCGGCCGAACCCGGCATGGCGATAGAGCGTCGGCAGCATGGTGATGCCGATGCCCGCCTCCCCCGCCCCGTCGATCACACTCCGGGCCATTTCCGCCGGGCAATCGTAAGCCGTCCCATCCGGTGCACGATGAAGATAATGAAATTCCGCGACCTGCGTGATGCCCGCCTTGAGCATCTCCATATAAAGCTGGGCCGCGATCGCACGCATGCCATCCGGTGCGATGCGCGCGGCCAAGGCATACATCTGCTCACGCCATGTCCAGAACGAGTCCGCCGGATCGCGACGCGTTTCCGTCAATCCGGCCATGGCGCGCTGAAAGGCATGGGAATGCAGGCTCGGCAGCGGCGGCAGCACGATATCGGCACGATGATCGCCCGGCTGAGGCTTGGCATCCGGCTGAACACGCGTGAAGACGCCGCTCGCACACTCAAGACGCACATTCTCGCGCCAACCTTCGGGTAGAAAGGCCTGGGTGGCGAAAACGGAACGGGAGAGGGTCGGTAAGGACATGGCGCCGCCTGTCGATGATTGACGCGGGGAATTGTCGTTGCACGACGACATTACAAGAACTAGACATGTATATATGTTATAGGTCAAGAGCCCGGAACGGAGAGGCGCATGTGGGACCGGCTATGGGTCAATGTTCATCTCGCAACCGATGCACGGGGCACAGGACAGCCCGGCGGCGATGATTTCGGCATAATCCTGAACGGCGCCATAGCCGCACATGGGGGCAGGATCGCATGGGTCGGCTCGCAGGCGGATCTGCCAGGCGCGCCGGAAGCCCTCGCCCGGGAGGTGACTTCCTGCGACGGGCGCTGGATGACGCCCGGACTGGTCGATCCCCATACCCACCTCGTTTTCGGTGGTGATCGCAGCGCGGAATTCGCCGAGCGCCTTCAGGGCGTCTCCTATCAGGATATCGCATGTCGGGGCGGCGGCATTCTCTCGACCGTACGCGCGACACGCGCGGCCAGCGAGGAAGAGCTCCTTCACCTCACGCTGAAACGGGCGCGCCGCCTGGTGGCCAACGGCGTGACCACCGTCGAGATCAAATCAGGCTATGGTCTGACGCTGGAGGATGAACTCAAGCAACTCCGCGTCGCCCGTGCCGTCAGCCGCCATGTGCCGCTGCGCGTCCATACCACGTTCCTTGGCGCCCACGCTCTCCCCCCGGAATTCACGGGGCGCCAAGGCGATTACGTCGCCCATCTCTGCGAGACGATGCTCCCCGCCGTCGCCGAAGCCGGACTTGCCGATAGCGTGGATGCCTTCTGCGAAACCATCGCCTTCCAGCCCGCTGAAGTGGAGCGCATCTTCGAAGCCGCACGCCGCTGGAACCTGCCCTTGCGCCTGCATGCCGACCAGATGTCCGATCTCGGCGGTGGCCATCTTGCCGCCCGATGGGGGGCGCTCTCCGCCGATCATGTCGAATATGCAAGCGAGGCCAGCGTCCGTGCCATGGCGGAATCCGGCACCGTCGCCATGCTCCTGCCCGGCGCGTTCTATTTCGTGCGTGAGCATCAACAGCCACCCGTCGCACTGTTTCGTGAGCATGGCGTCCCCATGGGGCTCGCGACGGACTGCAATCCCGGCACGTCGCCCATCCTGACACCGACAGCTGTCATGAACATGGCCTGCACGCTGTTCCGCCTGACTCCAGGCGAGGCCCTGGCCGGCCACACCCATATCGCCGCCAAGGCCCTCGGGCTGGATGCTCTGACAGGCCGCCTACGCCCCGGAATGGCGGCCGACATGGCGCTATGGGATATGTCGGGGCCGCATGAACTGTCCTACTGGATCGGAGGGTTAGTGCCGCAGACGCGGATTTTCGGTGGCATGCCGGACCGAAATCTTACCTGACATATGGATGCGCTCACATAGTTCATGCCAGTATAGGCAGCAGCCGTTTGGAATGAGGTGAAGCTGAATGTCGAGTACATTGGGAAAAGACAAGCCTGCGGCTCGTTATGAACAGGTAAAACAATATATCACGGAGCGGATTGAAATGGGCGAATGGGAGGTCGGCCATCGCCTGCCTTCCGAAAGCGAGCTCGTCGAACTTCTGGGCGTGTCTCGCATGACGGTTCACCGCGCCCTGCGCGAACTGACGGCAGACGGACTTGTGACGCGCACCCAGGGCGTGGGCACGTTCGTCGCCGAACCCGCGCAACGCGTCGAACTTCTCGAACTGCGCGACATCGCTGACGACATCACCTCCAACGGCCATATCCACAACACGCGCATCGTGACGCTGGATTCGATTCGCGCCGACGGCGACCTCGCCATGGCTTTCGGACAGCGCCCCGGCGCGCGGCTTTTCCATTCGATCATCGTTCATTACGAGGACGACACGCCGCTTCAGGTCGAGGAGCGTTTTGTCTCTCCCCACTTCGCACCGGATTATCTCGATCAGGATTTTTCCCTGACGCATCCGCATCGCCATCTCTCGGCAATCGCGCATCCCGAAGAAATCGAACATGTCGTCTTCGCCGTCACACCCAGCCTCGATATCTGCGCGCTGCTCGACCTCGACGAACCGGAAGCATGCCTGCAACTCATGCGCCGCACATGGGTTGACGGACGCGTGGTGATGAAGGGCATCTTCACCTATTCCGGCAGCCGTTACAGCTTCGTAGGCCGCTACCGCCCCTGAAATTCATACGATCACTCGATACGCTCCCCCGACGATTTGTCGTTGACAATGGGTCCTGTCGTGCGGCACTCATTAATGTATATACAAGTACAGTCAGGGTAGCCTCATGAGCAGTCCGACCTTCTCCCGTCTCTCCAACGACCGCGTCGTCCGTGCCGATCATGGCGCCAGGCTGACAGCCAAAAGCTGGCAGACCGAAGCCGCGTTGCGGATGTTGATGAACAATCTCGACCCCGACGTCGCCGAAAAGCCGTCGGAGCTGGTTGTCTACGGTGGGATCGGCCGCGCAGCCCGCAACTGGGAATGCTATGACCAGATCGTCGAGAGCCTGCGTGCGCTCGAAAGTGACCAGACGCTGCTCGTCCAGTCCGGCAAGCCGGTCGGCGTGTTCCGCACCCATCCCAATGCCCCGCGCGTCCTGATCGCCAATTCCAACCTCGTTCCGCACTGGGCGAACTGGGACAAGTTCAACGAACTCGATCGCGCCGGACTGATGATGTACGGCCAGATGACGGCCGGTTCGTGGATCTATATCGGCACCCAGGGCATCGTGCAGGGCACGTACGAAACCTTCGTCGAAATGGGGCGCCAGTATTACGGCGGCGATCTCAAGGGCCGCTGGATCCTCACCGGCGGCCTCGGCGGCATGAGCGGCGCGCAGCCGCTGGCCGCCGTCATGGCCGGGGCATCCCTGCTCGCGGTCGAATGCGAGCCAAGCCGCATCGAGAAGCGGCTCCAGACCGGCTATCTCGACCGCCGCGTCGACACGCTGGATGAAGCGCTGGAGATCATCGACGCCGCCTGCAAGAGCGGCAAGCCCGTCTCGGTCGGCCTGCTGGGCAATGCCGCCGAAGTATTCCCCGAACTCGTCCGGCGCGGCATCCGCCCGGACGGCGTAACCGACCAGACCTCGGCGCACGATCCTCTCAACGGCTATCTCCCCGCCGGATGGACGCTCGACAAGGCGGAGAAGATGCGCATCACCGACCCTGCCGCCGTCGAGAAGGCCGCCAGGGAGTCGATGCGCCTGCATGTCGAGGCCATGGTGGCGTTCCACCGCATGGGCATCCCGACCTTCGATTACGGCAACAATATCCGCCAGATGGCTTTCGAGGCCGGGTGTGAGGACGCGTTTGCCTTTCCCGGCTTCGTACCCGCCTATATCCGCCCGCTCTTCTGCCGCGGCATCGGCCCGTTCCGCTGGGCGGCGCTGTCGGGCGATCCGGAGGACATCTTCAAGACCGACGCCAAGGTCAAGGAACTGCTTCCCGACGACAAACACCTCCACAACTGGCTCGACATGGCGCGCGAGAAGATCCATTTCCAGGGCCTGCCGTCGCGTATCTGCTGGGTGGGTCTGGGAGACCGCCACCGGCTCGGCCTCGCCTTCAACGAAATGGTCGCCAAGGGCGAACTCAAGGCACCGATCGTCATCGGGCGCGACCATCTCGACAGCGGCTCGGTCGCCAGCCCCAACCGCGAGACGGAAGCCATGCGCGACGGCTCCGACGCCGTATCCGACTGGCCCCTGCTGAATGCCCTGCTGAACACGGCCTCGGGCGCGACATGGGTCTCGCTGCATCACGGCGGCGGCGTCGGCATGGGCTTCTCCCAGCATTCCGGCATGGTCATCGTGGCGGACGGCACCGAGGACGCAGCCCAGCGCCTGGAGCGTGTGCTGTGGAACGACCCCGGAACGGGCGTCATGCGTCACGCCGATGCGGGCTACGACATCGCCATCGACTGCGCCCACGAAAAGGGCCTCAACCTCCCCATGATCACCAAAGGCTGAAGGCCATGACGCCGACACTCGTTCTCCACCCCGGTCAGCTCGACCTCGCGACGTTACGCGGTTTCGTCTTCGACGCGCCGCGCATCACCCTCAGCCCCGATACGGCCGAGACGCTCCATGCCGCCGCGCGTTCCGTCGAGCGCATCGTGGCGGGCGGGGCGGCCGTCTATGGCGTCAACACAGGCTTCGGCAAGCTCGCCAAGACGCGCATCCCCGACGACCGCCTGCGCGATCTCCAGCGCAACCTCGTGCTCAGCCACGCCGCAGGCATCGGCAAGGCGATGCCCGAGCGCGTCGTGCGACTGATCCTCCTGCTGAAAGCCAACGGGCTGGCGCGCGGCTTCTCCGGCGTGCGGCTGGAAGTCGTGCAACTCCTTCTCGACATGCTCGATCGCGGTGTCATTCCGGTGATCCCGGAAAAGGGCTCGGTCGGGGCATCGGGCGATCTCGCTCCGCTGGCGCATATGTCCGCCGTCGTGATCGGCGAGGGCGAAGCCTTTTTCAACGGCGAGCGCCTGCCCGGCCGAGCGGCCCTGAAAGCGGCCGGGCTGGAGCCGGTCGAACTCGGCCCCAAGGAAGGGCTCGCACTTCTCAACGGCACGCAGGCATCCACATCGCTTGCCCTTGTGGCACTGTTCGATGCCGAGCGCCTGTTTCAGGCCGCCCTTGTCACAGGCGCGCTAACGCTGGACGCCGCACGCGGCACCGACGCACCCTTCGACCCGCGCCTGCACACGCTGCGCGGTCAACAGGGGCAGATCGAGTGCGCCGCCGTCTATCGCAAGCTCATGGAAGGCTCGGCCATCCGCGCCTCGCATCAGGTGGATGACGAGCGGGTGCAGGATCCCTACTGCCTGCGCTGCCAGCCCCAGGTCATGGGCGCGGCGCTCGACAGCCTGCGTCACGTCGCGCGCGTGCTGCTGATCGAGGCCAACGCGGTCTCCGACAACCCGATTCATTTCCCGGACACCGACGAGATGATTTCGGGCGGCAATTTCCACGCCGAACCCGTCGCCATTGCCGCCGACCTTCTCGCCATCGCGGTTTCCGAGATCGGCGCGATCGCGGAACGTCGCCTCGCCCTGCTGGTCGATCCGAGCATGAGCGGCCTGCCGCCCTTCCTCGTCAACGATAGCGGCGTGAACTCCGGCTTCATGATCGCACAGGTGACGGCCGCCGCCCTGGCATCGGAAAACAAGACACTCGCCCACCCCGCCAGTGTGGACAGCCTGCCCACCTCGGCCAATCAGGAAGACCACGTGTCGATGGCCACATTCGCGGCCCGGCGGGTCGGGGACATCAACGCCAACGTGCGTACCATTCTCGGCATCGAATATCTCGCCTCCGTGCAGGGCCTCGACTTCCTTGCCCCGCTGACCTCCTCCTCGCCCCTGGTGGCGGCGGCAGCACTCCTGCGCGAGCATGTCCCGTTCTTCGCACAGGACCGGCTGTTCACGCCGGACATGGAAATTGCGGACAGCCTGATCGCCGATGGCCTCCTGACCCGGATCGTCGCCGGCGCGCTGGCACTTCCCGGCGTCGAGGCCGCGTAAGGGCTCATGATCAAAAACGGCATCGACGACGGCACTTTTTTCGATCTGGCACGAAAAGCGCGCCGTCGTCTGCCGCGACTCTTCGCCGACTATATCGACGGGGGTGCACATGGGGAACGCACGCTGCATCGCAACCGCCGCGCCTTCACACAATGGGGCGTCACGCCGCGCGGGCTGCGTGACGTTTCATCCATCGACCTGACGACAACCTGCTTCGGGCGCACATGGCGCCTTCCCTTCTTTCTCGCACCAGTGGGCTTCGCGGGCATGTTCCACGCCCATGGCGAGGCCGGCGCTGCCAGGGCCGCAAGCCGGCAATCGATCGGCATGGGCGTGTCCACCTTTTCCGTCGCCGCCATGGAAACCGTGGCCGCCACCAATGCCGATCTCATGGCGCAGATCTACGTGATGCGCGATCGCGCCATCACCCGCGACATGCTGGCACGCGCGAAAGCCTGCGGCATGTCCTGCATGATCGTCACCATCGACACAGCTCTCACACCGGTCCGCGAACGCGATGTCCGCAACGGTTTCCGCCATCTCGCACGCCCGACGGTGGCGCAGATGGCCGGACTCCTGAAACGTCCCGCATGGCTGTCGGGCGCCATCACGCATGGCGGCAATACAGTCGCCAATATCGACCGCTACACGACCGCACGCGGCGTCATGGCACAGGCGCGCGACGTCGCCGCGCAGATCGACCCGGCGCTGGACTGGAGCGATCTCGCATGGCTGCGCGATCTCTGGAACGGCCACCTCATCGTCAAGGGCATCATGCATCCCGACGATGCCCTGCGTGCGGCAGAACGCGGGGCGGACGGCATCATCGTATCCAACCATGGCGGCCGCCAGATGGACCCGGCACCCGGCACGCTGGACGTATTACCCGCCATTGCCGGAGCCGTGGGCGAGCGGATCGATATCATCCTCGACGGCGGCATCCGCCGGGGCGGAGACGTCGTCACGGCCCTCGCGCTTGGCGCAAAAGCCGTCTCGTTCGGGCGCCCCTGGGCATGGGGGCTGGCGGCGCACGGCGAGCGGGGGGTGGACGCGGTTCTGGACCGTCTGGAACGCGAAGTGCGGGACGTCATGGCGCTGGCCGGACTGTGCGACATCGACGCCGTGCGCACGGCCGGGCGAGCGGCGCTCTGGCCGCTCGGATAGGTCCGAACCAACCGCTCAGGCAATTTTCGGTTTCTGGGAATCCCGGATCCGGCCAATAATGTAATCCCCCGCCGAGACGGGTGGAAACAGCGTTTCCACGCCCTCGGGCAGGTTCAGGTCGCGCGGATCGACCATGGCGTCATAATCCGGGTCATAGAACGTCGCGATCGAAAGACGTTCCCTGCCCGAGCGATTGGTCACACGGTGCATGTTGGAATTGTAGCGCCGGTTGGACCAGCGACAGAGCAGATCGCCGATATTGATGACCAGCGTTCCCGGAATGGGCGGCGCAGGCACCCACTGGCCATCCACCCCCTGCACGTCCAGGCCGCCGGTTCCATCCTGCCAGAGCAGCGTGATGCAGCCATAATCCGTATGCGGCGCGACACCGAACTGGTCCTTTTCGCGCTCCGGCGGATGCGGCGGATACCAGATCGCCTGCGTTCTTTGCAGCGGACGAACGTATTTGGACACGAAGAAATCCGGCGCGATCCCCAGCGAACAGGCCACGGCGCGCAGCAGATGCTGGCCACAGATCCCAGCCGCCTCGAAATAGGCCTCCATCGCCTCGCGGAACGCCCGCCGATCCGCGGGCCACTGGTTCGGACCGCGGAGAGGCTGCCCGGCCAGCACGACGGGGTCATCCGCAGGCAGCTCCAGACCGATCTGGTAGAACTCCTTGTAATCCGGATTCTCCGCGCCATACATCGTCGTGCGATTGAGGGCATTGAACCCGCGCACAGCCTCTTTCGGCTTGCAGGCAAGCTTTTCTTCCATCGGTGCATGAAAGAAATCGAGTGCCTCATCATGGGCGCACCGGATCAGCTCTTCCGGAATACCGTGATTGCGAATGTAGCAGAAACCCGACGTGGAAAAAGCGTCACTGATCAGGGCGCCGGTCGCGGCATAATCGCCGCCACGCGCCGGACCAAGGTCGATGATCGGAAGATAAGCGGCCTCACTCATGAATTGCCCTCATCGAAATCAGGTTGCGTGAAGAACAGCCGCGACCAGACATCCCGGCCCTCCATCAAGGGATACGGAGATCGGCTGCGCCGCCATCTGTCCCGTGGCAATCGCACCGGGAACGATGCTCCGGGTCCCTGCCTCGACACGCCACGAGCCGGAAAGCGGCAGGAGAAAGAAACGCACGCCGGACGGCAGCGTAAACGGATCGCGGTGACATGCGAGGTCCGCCTGCGCGCCGATTTCCGCCATCAGGTTGAAAGCCTGCACCGCATGGCCATGGCAGCATGCCGATACGGCCGCCTCGCCATCAAAGCGGACGATCTCGCCCGGCACCTGAAGGCAAACCGGGTCCGGCGACAGACCATGCAGCGTCAGCCGCCCCTCCGAGGCCAGTGCAAGGCGACGCTTCAGCCCGGGAAACGTGGAAAACGCGCCATCGACGTCAATATCCGCCAGACTGACCCGCCAGCCCGAGCCGGCCGCGATCTCGCGCGTCATGCCACGTCCGTTGCGCCACGGGCGAGCGGGAAAGGACGTCACGGGCGAGACCACGACCGTCATGACGCGAGAGGCGGCAGCATCTTGCCAGGATTGAGAATATTGTTGGGATCAAGCGCCTTCTTGATCGTACGCATGATATCGAGTGCAACCTCATCGTGCTCATCGGCCATGAACTCCATCTTGGCCAGCCCCACACCATGCTCGCCACTTGCCGACCCGCCGAGAGACAAGGCGCGAGCGATCAGCTTCCGGTCGAGTTCATGGGCTTTCTCGATCCCGTCCGCCCCCGGCGGCACAAGCATGACCGTATGAAAATTTCCGTCACCGATATGGCCAACGATGGGCGCCGTGATGCCCGAGGCTTCGATATCGCTCTTCGCCCCGAGAATCATGTCCGTCAGGGCCGAGATCGGCACGACGGCATCGGTGGAAATACCCGTATAGCCCGGCCGATAGGCCAGGCAGGCCCAATAGACGGCATGGCGCGCCTTCCACAGCGCGGCCCGCTCCTCGAACTGCGTGCTCCACTGGAAGGCCGAGCCGTTATTTTCCGCGACGATGGCTTCAACCGTCTCGATATGCTCGCGCACCGACGCCGGACCACCCGCGAACTCGAAGAACATCGTGGGCACAGAACGATAGCCCTCCAGCTTCGAATAAGCGATGCAGGCATCCATCTGCACGTCGTCGAGCAGTTCCATGCGCCCGATCGGCACACCCATCTGCATCACCTGCACCGCCGTCTCGACGCAGTCCGCCAGCGTCTCGAACTGGCAGACGGCGGCGGCCATCATCTCGGGAATGCCATGCAGCCTTAGCTGCACCTCGGTGATGAGGCCAAGCGTCCCTTCCGAACCGATCATGAGATGGGTCAGATCATAGCCCATGGCCGATTTGCGCACGCGACGGCCGACCCGCATGACACGCCCGTCCGCCAGCACGACGGTCAGGCCCAGGACATTCTCGCGGATCGTGCCGTACCGCACCGCCCCGGTGCCCGATGCGCGCGTCGCGCACATGCCACCGATCGTCGCCTCCCCGCCCGGATCGACGGGAAAGAACAGCCCCTCGTCACGCAGATAGGCATTGAGCGCCTGCCGGGTGACTCCGGCCTGCACGCGGCAGTCCAGATCGCCCACATTGACCTCGAGCACCGCCGTCATGCGTGAGAGATCGACGGAAATCCCCCCCGCAACCGCATTTAGCTGCCCTTCCAGGGAGGTACCGCCGCCAAAGGCGATGACCGGCGCGCGATGGGCATTGCAGATCTTCAACGCGGTGGAAACCTCATCCGTACTCTCGGCAAAGACCACCGCATGCGGGAAATGCTGCGCGTGATAGCCTTCCCCATGGGCGTGCAGTTCGCGCACGGACATGTTACGCGACAAGCGGTCCCCGAAATGCAGCGCCAGTTCCGCAATGGCGGCTTCGATCCTGTCCGTGCTCATGATGTCTGTCAGGCCTCCACGGTTTCTTGTGCGGCGACACTCTCAAGGACGACAGAAAGAACCGCAAGAAAGCGTTCGTTTTCTTCGGGCAACCCAATGCTCACACGCGTCCAGTTCGTGTAGCCCGTCTCCTTCCATGGCTTGACGATCACGCCATGGCGCAGAAGACGCTCGGCAAGCTCACCGGACGACACGGCGGTGCGGAAAAACAGGAAATTGCCCAGAGACGGCGCAACGGCCAGACCCAGCCTCTCCAGCCTTTCCCGCACCGCTTCGCGGTCCCGCACCGTCCGCTCGACGCCTTGGCGGACATGCTCCATGCCCTGCAAGGCCCCGATGGCAGCAAGCTGTGCGGCGATATTGGTATTGAACGGATCCCGCACCGTGCCCAGCGTGCGGGCAATCTCTTCGCAGGAGGCGACGGCATAGCCGATACGAAGTCCCGCCAGCCCGTAAGCCTTGGAAAATGTCCGCAGAACGATCCAGGGACGACTCTGGGCACGCAGGATCTCGCGGGCCTGAGGATAGGCCGGGTCGATCTCGGCATATTCGCGATAGGCTTCATCCACGACGATCAGGCAATCCTGCGGGCACGCATCGATGAGCGCACGCAGATCGGCCTCGCCCATCATACAGCCAACAGGATTGGATGGATTGGCAAAGATCAGCATCTTGAGCGGCTTCGATACCGCCTCGATCAGGGCGGTCAGATCGAATGCGCAATCTCTGGTCACGGGCACAGCCTCGACCACGCCCCCCATCGCCTCGGCATCCAGAATATGCAGCCCGAATGACGGGACGACCGTCACCACCCGATCTCCCGGCGAGACATAAGCCTCCGGAATCATGCGGATGATCTGCTCGGAGCCATTGCCCAGCACGATCCGCGCCTCGGCTTCTCCCAGTTCCGCGGCAAGCAGGCTGCGCAGCTTCACATCGGCCTCGGGATACAGCGCGACCTGCTCCACCAGACCGGCCAGCGCGGCCTTGACGCCCGGCGGCGGTCCATAGGGATTTTCGTTGCTGCCGAGCTTCACCACGGAAGCCACCCCATATCGCGCCTTGACGGCCTCCGTGCCCAACCCCGCATTATAAGGCGGCAACCGCGCGATTTCCGGGCGACATGCAATCGGCGTGTGCAAAGACGGGGGGGCGGACGGCATGGCCGTATCTCCTGTGCAATCACGTATATACAAGCACAGGAATACGCAGAGGTCGAGCATGATCGAAACGTTTTCGCATGTTACGATGAGACATATCGACACGAAACAAAAAGTGCGCCCTCGTTTCGAAAGACGATTGACCTCTCTTGTACAGACAACATAGGCTCGAAGCTGGTTTCCGCCATGCAGGAGTTGCCAGGACGATGTCATCGACCGAACTGACGCCTCTCTCGGCCTCGCAGATCGCGGCCTTCCGCCGCTATGGCGCCGTGCTGCTGCGTGGCGCGTTCGCCCCCTGGGTGGACACATTGCGCGCCGGGATTGACCGCCTGATGGCCGATCCCAGCCCTTTGGAACGCTCTTACAAGCCCGAAGGCTCCGCACCCTTCTTCCAGGACCTGTGCAACTGGCAACGCATTCCCGAGTTTCGGACCTTTGTGGAACGTTCCGATATCGGCCTGCTCGCCGCACAGCTCATGGGCGCCCATCAGGTCCGGTTCTTCCATGACCATGTGCTGGTCAAGGAACCCGGCACATCCCTGGTGACGCCATGGCATCAGGACCTGCCCTATTACTGCGCTCGGGGGCCGCAGACAGTCAGTTTCTGGATCCCGCTCGACCCCGTTCCCGCAGCCAACGCGCTGGAATGTGTGGCGGGCTCCCATAAATGGGGTCGGGACCACAAGCCCATGCGCTTTGACGGCACCCCGCTCTATGCCGATGACGACAGCAAACCGATGCCCGACATCGATGCCAACCGGGAAAATTACCGCATTCTTGCATGGGACATGGCACCCGGCGACGCCGTGGCGTTCGATTTCGGGACCATACACGGTGCTGCCGCAACGATCGGGGCAATCGACCGCCGCCGCGTCTTCTCCGCGCGCCTTGTCGGAGACGACGCCCGTTTCGCCGACCGGGGCGGCAAAGGCTCACCACCCTTCTCCCATCTTGCCCTCCAGGATGGCGATCCGCTCATCGGCGACGATTTTCCCGTCCTGCATCCCGCGCGCGCGTGACCCTGTCCCCCCTCTTCTCCGCGCTGGCCATATCTGCCGGCCTCCTGTCCCAACCCGCCGTGGCGGGTTGTCTCGACAATGTCCGGGCAGCCGGCGTCATGCGCGTGGGCAACGGCCTGCTCGGCGCGCACCCCTCGCTCTGGCAGGATCGCGACGGCGTCTATCACGGGATCGACGCGGACATCCTTCAGGAACTGACGCGCCGCATGAACCTGCCGCGTTCGGAGTTCATGATCACCGAATGGTCGACCATGGTGCCGGGCCTCAAGGCCGGACGGTGGGACATCGTCCTGTCGGACGTAAACATCACCCAGGAACGTCGGGTGATGGGGCACGTCCTGTTTTCGTCGCCCTATTTCATGCTGTACGATTATATCATCGTACCCGAGAATTCGCCGATCCACTCCCTTGCCGACATGAAAGGCAAGATCATCGGCTCGGTTCTCGGCACCAACGATTCCGCCACGGCGCATCGCCTTGTGGAGCACGGCATCGGCGCGGCCGTCGCCGATTACGACACGTTCGGCGATCCGTTCCTCGCGCTGCATAATGGCCAGATCGATGCGGTCGTTGTCGACCAGGGTACGCTCCACGCCCAGCAGGCGCATTTCAAGGGGCTGCGCACCGTCGGCGGCCCGGTTTTCTACACACCCAAGCCGCGCTGGGCCACGGCGGAAGCCGGCGCCTCCTATCGCCTCGGCAGCGAGGGCGTGGTTGTGCCCGAGCACTGCCCCGACCTGCTCGCGGCCGTCAACGTCGCACTGGACAGTATGCGGGAAGATGGCACGATCAGAACGATCCTCAAGCGTTACGGCGTGTGGGAGCCGCAGCAGGATCACCTCATCAAGACGCCCCCCGCCCCGCCGGACGAAAAAATCGGAACCGGCGAAAAAGGTTGAGCCTGCCGTATGTATAATTTCTTCTTTTTCGAGGTTCCCGAACACCTGCCGTTCCTTCTCAAGGGCGCGCTGGTCACGATCGAACTTTCACTCATCTCGATGGTTCTCGGCACCGCTCTGGGCTTTTTCCTTGCTATCGGGCGCCTGTCGTCCCGGCGCCTGCTTCGCCTGCCGATGGACATTTTCGTCGAAATCATGCGTGACACGCCGCTGATCGTGCAGCTTCTGCTCATCTATTTCTCGCTGCCTGAAGCCGGGATCGTCCTCAGCGCGTTCTGGGCCGGCATTGCGGGGCTGACACTCAATCTGGCAGCCTATCTCTCCGAAGTGTTCCGGGCCGCCATCTCGGCGGTCGATCCGGGCCAGAAGGCCGCCGCCATCTCGCTCGGCATGTCGCCCGTCGCCGTCTATCGACGCGTCGTCATTCCCCAGGCCGGCCTGGCCGCCCTCCCCACGCTCGGCGGTTATTTCATTGCCCTGCTCAAGGACTGTTCGCTCGTCTCGTTCATTTCGGTCAACGAGTTGCTGCGCCACGCGACGATCGTCATTTCCGACACGTTCGACAGCATGAACACCTATATCATGGTGGCGATCATCTATTTCGTGATGAGCTTCGTCAGCGCACGCATCATCCGTCACATCGAGGTCCGGCTGGCACCCACCAACCGGCGCGGCACGATCAGCGTCCCTCTGACCATGGACAAGGAGGGCGCACGTTGACCTCCTTCTCGCCATCCTCTCCCGTCCTGCTGGTACGCCAGCTTCGCAAATCCTTCCGCGGCGCACCCGTCCTCAAGAGTGTCGACCTGGCCATCCACCAGGGCGAGATCGCCTGCCTGATCGGGCCGAGCGGCGCCGGCAAATCGACGATCCTGCGCTGCATCAACTTCCTCGAACGCCCCGATTCCGGCGAGATCACCTTTTTCGGCGAGCGCCTGTGCTCGGAAGATGGAAACATCTTCCACATCGCGCCGGAACGCACCCTCCAGCATGCCCGCGCCCGGATGCCGATGGTGTTCCAGCACTTCAATCTGTTCTCGCATCGCACGGTCATCGGAAATGTCATGGAAGGACAGATGGTCGTCCTGCACCGCAATAGGGACGAGGCGCGAGACCGCGCCCGCGCCTGCCTCGCCCGGGTCGGCATGCTGGAACGCGCCGAGTTCTACCCCGACCAGCTTTCCGGCGGCCAGAAACAGCGCGTGGCGATCGCCCGCGCACTGGCTATGTCTCCAGCCCTCATCCTGTTCGACGAACCGACAAGTGCGCTCGACCCGGCACTCGTGCAGGAGGTGCAGGGCGTGATGCGCGATCTGTCGGCCGAGGGCATGACCATGCTGATCGTCACCCATGACATGCGTCTCGTGAAGAGCATCGCGACGACGATCCATTTCTGCGCCGACGGCCATATCGCCGAAAGCGGATCGCCCGCGCTTCTCTTTGGCGACACAGCCCCGTCCCGCATCCAGTCCTTCATGGACGCGGCCGCACATTAAGCACCATGCCGCCCCCCTTCCCGAGACTTCGACGCAGGTGAACATGACCGAGTGCCCGACCATGACCGTCCCCCATCATCTCCCGGAAGCAGGGGTGGAGTTCCAGACGATCTACCCCGTGGCAGCCTCCGAGCGTCACGGGCGGGCGAAGGATCTGTTCGGTCTGTGGTTCGGCGCGAACATGACCATGCTCACCGTGACCACAGGCGGAGTGATGCGCGGCACCTTCCATCTGACGCCCCTCACCGCACTGGTCGCCGCCATCGTCGGCAATCTCGTCGGGGGTCTTTTCATGGCGCTCCATGCCGCCCAGGGGCCGCATCTGGGCATTCCGCAGATGGTGCAGTCCCGTGCGCAATTTGGCATGCTCGGCGCCGCTCCGATGACGGCGCTGATCGTCATCATGTTCCTCGGCTTTTCGGCATCCAACCTCGTCCTCGGCGCCCAGGGCCTGTCCACGATCGTTCACGGACTGGATGGCACGCCGGGCATGGTCGCCGTAGCCCTGCTCTCGCTCGCCCCGGCGGTCCTCGGCTACCGCGCCATCCACAGCGCCACACGCCTCGCCGCGTTTTTATGCGGCGGGGCCGTCTTCGCCTGTCTCGGCGTCGCGTTCATGAGCGTCCCGCATACCGCCGCGTGGTGGCTCTCCGATGGCGATGACACGATCCCTGGTTTTCTCGGGGCCATGTCCATCGCCGCGCTATGGCAGATCGCATACGCCCCCTACGTCTCGGACTATTCGCGCTATCTGCCCAGCAGCAGGGCCGGAGAGCGTCAGGCTTTCCATGCAACCTATTGGGGCTGCGTTCTGGGCTCCTTCATCGCCATGCTTGTCGGCGTCGTGACGGGCGCAAACGTCACGACGGTCCTGACGCGCGCCTTTGGCGCATGGGGCGCCCCGGTGCTCGGCATCCTTTCGCTTGGCATCATCGTCGCCAACGCCATGAATCTCTATTGCGGCGCGCTTTCCTCCATCACGGTCTTCCAGACGGTCGTGCCATCAAGACATTTCGGCCGTGGCTGGAGAATCGGCGTAACGACCGGCCTCCTCATCGTCTCGCTGGTCGTCGCGATCGCGATGGCTTCACAGTTCGACGCCGCCTACGCGGGTTTTCTGGAATTGCTGATGGCCATCATGGTGCCATGGTCCGCCATCAATCTGGTCGATTATTATATCCTGCGCCACGGCAGCTACGATATTCCCTCCTTCTTCGCCGCAGACGGTGGCATCTATGGCCGCTTCAACATCCCGGCGCTCGCGGCCTATGTTTTTGGCCTGGTGGTCCAGATCCCCTTCCTGGCCAACGCGCTGTACGAAGGCCCTGTCGCAAGATTTTTCGGGGGCGCCGATCTGTCATGGGTCTTCGGCCTGTCCCTGACGGGCCTCGCATACGCGGCGGCCGTACGTCTCGCACCGAAATCCACCTGATTTCATTTCCGATACGAATATCATTGACTATACTCGTATAGACATCTTAGGCTCCAAACGAGCAGCAAAGCCGCCTCGGCGGGCTTTCGGGAATTGCACCAGCTCATCACAGCAAGGCTCGTGAAGCCGATTGCATGACCTATTGGGTGGATAAATATGCAAATAATGCCATTATCGAAATTATGCCTGTTCTCCACCATGCTCATTTCGATCGGTACGGCAGCAGCCTCCGCGCAGACCGATGCTTCGACGAAAGCCGGAACCGCTGCGAAGCACAGCCCGGTCGCCCAGACCACGAAGACACAGGCCGCCCCCGCCCCGACGAAACCTCCCGCGTCCGCGCAGACGCCGGCGATCTATCTCAGCTCGACGTCCGAGACCTACGACGTCCGGGCCCCGCACATCACGCGCGGCGCGCTGGTCACGGTCAGCCAGAAGCTTCTCTCGCAGGCACCCGCCGGCACGAATCCGCTGAAAGTCCTCTCGCAGCTTCCCGGCGTCATGTTCCAGTCGGCCGAACCACAGGGCATCGACATCTGGTCCCAGCAGCTCTTCATGCATGGTTTCCAGCAGCAGGAAATCGGCTTCACGCTGGACGGCATGCCCCTCGGCGAACAGTCGCTGCGCAATTACAACGGCCTGAATACGCTCCTCGCGATCTCGTCCGAAAACGTCGCACGCATCGACGTGTCGCAGTCTGCCGGCGCCGAAGAGGTTGCCTCCACAAGCAATCTCGGCGGCTCCCTGGCCTATGTCTCGCGCGATCCATCGCACAAGCTGGGCGGCACCATCAGCCAGGGCTTCGGCAGCTATGCGAATTACCACACGTTCCTGCGCTTCGACAGCGGCGACCTGAACCGGACCGGAACCCGCTTCTACACATCCTATAGCCGCCAGGACGGCCAGATCTGGAAAGGCACCGGCGACCAGTTCGTCCAGCAGGTCAACGCAAAGCTCATCCAGCCCCTCGGCGCCGAGAGCTTCCTCTCCGCCTATTTCGACTGGGCGGACGAACATCAGTTCTCGACCCCCGACGCCTCTCCCGAAGTCATCCAGAAGGTCGGCTACAACGTCACGAACTACTATAACGGCAAGCAGAGCGGCCTTCAGGCCGCCATCAACGCCGCAAACGGCATTTTCCCGTCCTCGTTCGCAGGCCTGGAAGACCCCGAGGATTCCGCTTATTACGACGCGACCCTCAACAGCGCAGATTACATGGGCGGCATCCGCGCCCATCTGCAACTCACGGACCACCTCCTGTGGGACACGACGGCCTATGGACACGGCGAAACCAACCAATCCACATGGACGACACCCTACTACCCATCCCCCAATGGATCGCCTCTTTCGGAACTGAGAAAGGCACCCGCGATCCAGCGTTTCGGCATCCTGTCACGTATCCATTATGATACCGAAAATAACCAGCTCGGCGGCGGCGTGTGGTACGAGAACAACAATTACCGTTCTCCCCAGTATGATTTCTCAATGCCAAATATCGTCGACGGCAAGCTCACTTCGGTCCTGCCCAATCCGCTGGATTATTGGAAGAACCCGTTCGCGGAAATCTTCAATCAGGACTACAACACCAATACGTTCACCGCTTTCGTTCAAGATACCTATCATCCGATCGAGCATCTCGCGCTGCATTTCGGTTTCAAATCCGTTCTCAGCACGACGCGCGTCGGCAACGGCTATGCCAATCCCGATTATTATGGCGCAGGAACGCAGCTCGCCAGCGGCGTCGGCCTGACCACCGCAAAGCCCTTTCTGCCGCATATCAGCGCGGACTGGCACTTCATGAAACATAACGAGCTTTTCTTCGACATTTCCGAGAATGTTCATACCTACGCGCAATGCGGATACAAGCTGTGCGCCTCACCCTTCGCCGTCACGCAAGGCGCCTTCGATGCCGGAAAATCGTCCTTCCGGCCGGAAACGGACTGGACCTACGCGGTCGGCTATCGCTATTCCAGCGAACGCGTGGGCCTGTCGCTCTATGGCTACCGGACCAACTTCAATAACCGTCTCCAGCAGGTAACCTCCGGTTCCGCGGTCAATCCGTTCTCGACAGTGGCCAATGTCGGCGGCGTAACGATGAACGGCGCGGATGCCGCGCTGACCCTCATGCCGATCCGCAACCTGATGTTCACCAACAGCTTCAGCTATAATCACGCGACCTACGACAACAACATCACCGAAGCCGGCACCGTCTACCATCTCAAGGGCGCGCAAATCGTCAATTACCCGCGCTACATGTACAAGACGCGCCTGTCCTATGACTGGAACGGCCTGACCGCCTATATCGACGCGAGCTACAACAGCAAGCGGAATTTCAGCTATACGGGCGACGTGAAAGCGCCGGCCTACTGGCTCTCCAACCTCGGCATCCAGTACAACCTCACCAGGCTGAAACCCGTCCAGCGGAGCATCCGGTCGGTCAAGGACCTGACACTGTCCTTCAGCGTGGCCAACCTGCAGAACAACCACTACATCGCGACGATGGGCGAAAACGGCAACCCGCTGAACATAGACAGCGGCGCCTTGGCCTATCAGTCGTTCCTGGTCGGCGCACCGCGCATGTTCTTCGGCTCGCTGACCGCCAATTTCTGACTCCTGTGATCGTCAATCGGGCCTGGGCGCGTCCATCAAACGCGCCCAGGTTTTTTTGACCCAAGAAGGTCCTGAATGCATGAGCCAGATACCACGCGACGCAACCCTCGACTGGCTTGCCTGCCTGATCGCCCATCGCAGCGTGTCCTCTCTGTCGAACATGACACTCATCGACGACGTGGCGGCTCATTTTCACACCCTCGGCCTGGACGTTCGGCGCACGACGAACGACGAAGGCACAAAAGCCAATCTGTTCGCCACGTTACCGGGGCGCGCCGGGGCATACGAAAACGGCCTGGTCCTGTCGGGTCACACCGATGTGGTTCCCGTCGAAGGCCAGGACTGGGCGTCGGATCCGTTCACGATGAGCATACGCAATGGCCGCGTCCATGGACGCGGCGCCTGCGACATGAAAGGCTTTCTTGGCGTGATGCTCGGCCTTAGCCAGGAACTGGGCGAGCACCCTCCCCTTCACCCCGTCCATTTTGCCTTGTCTTTCGATGAGGAACTGGGCTGCCTCGGCGCCCCGCTGATGATCCGCGACATCGTGGCGAAAGGCTATCGCCCACGCGCCTGCATCGTCGGCGAACCGACGGAGATGGGCCCCGTTATTGCGCACAAGGCGTCGCGGGTATTCGAATGCCACGTCCGGGGAAAAGCCTGCCACTCCTCGCGGCCGCAGGATGGCGTCAATGCCATCACCTACGCTTCAAGGATCGTCGCCTTTCTTCACACGCTCGGCGACCGTATCCGACTTGAGGAAGGTGAAGATCCGGCCTTCGATCCGCCCTACGGCACGCTGGTGGTCGGCACAATCCGGGGCGGCGTTGCGACGAACAGCGTCCCGGAAGCCTGCACACTCACCTTCACGTTCCGCACCCTGCCCCCAACGAACGCCGCCCGCATCGAAGATATCATCCGCACATATATCACCAACGACATCCTGCCCGACATGCAGCAGGAAGATCCCACGGCCGACGTCACCCTTCATCGCCGCGCCTCGGTCCCGGCAATGCAGGCTGACCACTGCGAAGCCGTCACTTCAATGATCGCGTTGCTGGACAAGACGCAAGAAAGTTGCGTCTCCTACGGGACCGAGGCCGGACTTTTTCAGGAAGCGAGCATCCCCACTCTCGTCTGCGGCCCGGGCTCCATCCTTCAGGCCCACAGGGCCGACGAATATGTAACGCTGGATCAACTGGCCCAATGCGAAGCCTGGCTCCGGAAAGTCATCGCCCGAGATAAGTAAGATCATTGCGGAGAAATGCGGGAATTACGATTCATTCCAGAACGGGAATTGCATTCAATGGCAAGGTCCGCGTCTATGACGCCTGACCGTAAATGTGGGCTGGTGAGCGAGAGCGGCCTGCCGGGTCCTGCACTCCTCCACCTTGCAATAAAATGTTGTAAAATTCGAAAGAGAGCACGTATGATTGAATCAACGTGACATCTCACCCGCATGCCCATACGGCGGTTGCATGTCGACGTCCGATCACACGGGAGGGAGCCGGGCAGCTAGCCCTCCTCTGCCATCGCATCAGATGGAAGCCGTTTATAGCGCATCGTGATAAATCGGCCATAGATCAGGCAAAGAGGGCGGCTGCATGGTTCCGGATATCGAAACACGATCGGAAAACCCTTATGCTGTCCGGGATCTCCATCTTATGGACCAGCCGGACCAGCTGAAAGCACAATATCTGGCGGCCAGACCCTTCCCCCATCTGATCATCGACGACCTGTTTCCCGCCGCCTGGCTGCTTGGCATTTTGAAGGAGTGCCACGAGGACCGCAATTTGCGCTGGAAATCCTTCGATACAGCATTACAAAAGAAACGCGGCACCGAACCGGACTCCGATTTCCCACCATATCTTCAAAGATATTTCGATTTCGTCAATTCCGGTCCGTTTCTCCGGCTCCTGACGCGATTGACCGGGATTGAATCCCTGCTTCCCGATCCCACGCTTTATGGCGGCGGCCTGCATGTCGTCTCGGGGCAGGGATTTTTCGACCTGCACGTCGATTTCCAGCATCATCCCAGGACGCTACTGACCAACCGCCTGGCGATCATAACCTATCTTAACGAAGAATGGGATCAGGCATGCGGTGGTAATCTGGAGTTATGGGAAATCGCGCCGGCACGGCGCGCGGTCGAGATCATTCCGCATTTCGGACGGACCGTTCTGATGGCGCAATCCGCAATCGCGGCGCATGGCCACCCCACGCCGATCCTCCCGGGACGCGAACGTATCGCGGTGATCGCCTATTTTTATACCAGCGATCCCGCCACCCTGCGCATCGATCGGCGCCGGACGTCCACACTCTACGTCCCACGAACCGGCCGATCGGCCAATGCACGCCTGCAGGCAGCCCTCCATAACGTTCTGCCCCAGCCAATCATCAGGGGTCTGAGAACCGTCCGCCATAGCCTGCGCGCGCCACGGCGCTCCAGCAAGCGTTAGCCGCCCGGTCCTGAATTCAGCCCCGGACAAACGAATGATCATCCCCCCGTGGCGACCGGCTGAGGACCACGGACGCTGACGCGCCGCGCCTTGCCAAGTATGCCACCGAACCGCTCGGCAAGCTGGTCGAACACATCCCGCCGCAACACGAACAGCATGGCCGGATACAATCCTGTCCCCACCACCCCGATCACGATGATCCGCGACAGATCATGCGCATTGATGACCGGCAGCAGGGATCCTGCATATCCCAACCCCATGGCACATGCCGAAATGACAAAGGGAATGACGTAGAGTTCCACGACCCGCCAGGCCGACACGCCGCAGCGCTTTAGAATCAGCAGCGAGCAAAGCGGAGGATAGGTGAAATAATAGAGAGCCACGGTCACCGCGACACCCATCGCATTACCGGCCAGTCCTCCCGCGATCACCATGCCGAAAAAGACCGGTGCCGAAATCATGGCAAAGATCAACGCCAGCCGGAACTCGCGCCGGGCACTAAGCAGCGATCCGGTAATCCAGGATACCGCGTCGAACGGAAGCCCGAGACTGAGAATCTGAACGAACGGAACCGCCGCCATCCAGCGCTCGCCGAACAGAAAATGCAATCCAGGCCCCGCGAGGACGGCTTGGAGGAAACAGAACGGAACGACGATATAAGCCAACAGACGGCATGCCTTCAGCGCGGCTTCAGTCTGGCGTTGCGGGTCGGTACGCAGTTGCGCGAATGCAGGCAGCAGAACATTGATGAAATTCCCGGCCAGCATCCGCACCGGCTGCGCCGAAAAACGGAAAGCGAAGAAATAGAGGCCGACCACGGAATGCGAGGCAATCAGCCCCAGGACGATATAGTCCCCCTGATTGATGATTTCGATGATCGTCCGCGTAGCAAAGACAGTGGTGCTGCTTCCCAGAATATATTGCAACTGGACCCTGCGGAACCCACGGCCGATCCGCGGAGCCGCCTTCCACCAGAACAGGGCAGCCTTGGTCACGGCCAGCAGCGGGATCGGAATCGCGAAACTGTAGGCCCCGCATCCCAGCCACGCCAGCAGGATCGTCCCCAATTGCAGGGCAAAGATCTCAAAAGTGTTGTAGGCAGCCAGAAAGCGGAAATTCATGTCGGCGCGGATGCGGACCGACGGCACGGTGGCCAGGGTCTTGATCGGCGTCGCTACCGCCAGCGCCGCAATCAGGCCGACCAGTTCCGGCGAATGGTACCACCGGGCAGCGAAGGGAGCCGCCGCCAGCATGCCCACCATTCCCAGTAGACCCAATGAAAGGCAGATCCAGAATGCCGGCGCAGACCATAACGCCATGGCCTTCTGCCGCTGCAACAGGACATCGTCTACCCCGAAACTGACCAGCGCATTGGCGATACCGAAAACCGTATAGGCCAGTCCAATAACCCCGAAATCGGCCGGCGTCAGCAGCCATGCCAGCGCCAACTGGGAAACGAAGCCGATCCCGCGCGCGGCCAGGCTCTGCACCATCAGCCATAACACACCGCTCGTCGCCGCCCGGCCCAGACCATGTGGACCTGCCGCCATGCCCCGCCCCTGTTCCGCCATGCCATTTTCCTTCCTGTCTGCTGCATTCACTGGCCCGACATCGCGACTGCGCCGTCAGGCTGGCTGGGCCCGCCCGACCAGGCGCTTGAACATCTCCCTTACCCCCTGCGGCAAAGCCAGCCGGAACGAGATGCGCCCCAGCAGCACCGGATAGCGCGCGGGCGACACCAGCCCCAGCGCGTCGCCGAACCGCCCGTGAATGGCCAGTCGCGTCGCCGTCCCCATCAGATGGTCCGCCATCTCCGCCCGATTTTCCGCCCGAACCGCGACGGAAGGATCCCGAAGCGCACGGCGGATAAAGCCACAATCCGCATTATCCAGTTCAAAAGGACGGTAGAAAGCCAGTGCGACCAGCTTCATCCCCATGGCCAGCGCCAGCCATGACCGTTCGTCCGCGCTCAGAACCGTCGCGCCCGCATGCAGAAAATCCTCCAACGAAACCGCCTGCGCGCAACGCCGCAATTCATCCGCGGAAAAAGCCAGATCGGGCTGTCCCGACCGCCGCCGGCGGGCAGACACCGCCGCCATCTGCGACCAGAACGCCATCGACCGCCCATTGCGGATCGAGGCACTGGAAATGGAATGCGCATGCACCCGGTACGCACCGAAATCTTCCGGAAGATTCAGTATGGTGCCGACTTCCTGCAACCGCCAGCACAGGTCGCTGTCCTCCGCCACCGTCAGACTGCGATACCCCCCCACCCGGTCGAACGCCGCGCGCCGCATCATCAGGAAGGGCTGGGGCAGATAGGGCTCGCGCGCCGGCAGCCATGACGGATCGGCCCGGTCTATCAGGGCGGCGCGCACCCTGCCACCGGTCGGATGCCCCTGGGCATCGATATGCCGCCCGCTACCGGACAGGGCGATGCAGTCCGGATGCGCCGTCATGTATCCGAACTGCCGTTCCAGCCGGTCAGGCGCTGCCAGATCGTCCGCATCCAGCCGGGCAATGAACGGCGCGCGACACTGCGATACCCCATGGTTCAGCGCGGCGGTGATGCCGCCATTCGGCTGCGTCAGAACCACGATCCGCGGGTCCTGCGACGCCATCTCGGCCAGAATCCGACCTGTCCCGTCGGTCGAGCCGTCATCGACGACGACGATGCGGATCGCGGCGATGGTCTGGCCACGCAGACTATCGATGGCCTCGCGAATGGTCGATTCCGCATTATAGGCCGGGATCAGGATATCGATCAGGGGATCGGCCACCATATTGTTCCTCTCCTCCTCCGCGCCATTCCGGATAGGGCGGTCATCCCTCATGATGGCCCAGATGCCGTCCCAGAACCTGCATCTGCGGCCGATCCTGCCCGTCGCGCGTCGGCTCCAGCGTGTACATGTATTCGCCCCATAGCGGGCCGGCCGCCCAGTAGGTCCAGCCACGCCAGACCGACCGGTTCGCTGCGAGATAGGCGGCAACCCTGTCCAGTACATCGAGGCACGCCGCATTCCGCCCCACGCCGAACTCCCCCAGGAAACCGACATTCCCTGTCTGGTGCAGCCAGGTCGTAAAGGATGTCAGGCGCCCGATCGCCTGGTCTGCCGGGACGCATTCCGCGCTGCGGCCGCTGCTATCCGTGTCGAAATATTCATGCACCTCGAAGATCAGGGCATGAACCGGGTCTCTCAACGCCGCCATCTCCGGCCCGTTCTGCGTCGCGAACCCATGCGCGGAATCCCAGCCGATACCCGACACCAGGATCGGATTGTCCGCTCCGGCACTGCGGATGCCCGAAATCGCCTCTTGGGTGATGTCGCGCCACTGGCGGGCCGAGCGCTGCTGAGGCTCGTTCATCAAGCCGAACCAGATCTCGTGCCTGTCGTGCAGCGCCGCGCCCAGGCGCGTCCACAGGTCGCGGAAATCATCCGCCGAGACCGTGTCGCTCCCGATCAGGTTCCCCCGATAGCGGCCATAATCGTGGACATCGAGGATCACGGTCCCCCCCACCGCCCGCACCTGGTCGGCGAAGGCCAGGATGCGCTTCATATGGTCGGCATCCAGCGCGGCGCCTGGCGTGGGCTGCAATCGTTCCCACAGCACTGACAGGCGAAAGATATTCATGCCCTTGTCGTGAAAATACGTCACCTCGCCCGACTTGGGAAACAGATAATCATAGCCATAGCGGCCGGGAATCTTGTTCGAGGAATAAGCCGCCCCTGCCAGGTTTACACCCTTGTATTCCTGTGCCGGCGCCGGCGTCCCTCTCCCGACAACCGACAGCGCCAGCAAGGCCGGAAAGAGGATTGTCAGACTGCGCATGGGCTTTTCCATATCGTCTTGGTCAGGACGGCACGGCCATGCCGGCCGGCACCCGGATCATGCGGGGGCGGATACGCAGGGCAGCAGGCCCCATCGCATCGGTGACGCCATAGAGGAACCACAGCAACGCCGCCGTCTTGATCGTGAAGACCGACGCCCCGATGCACAATGATGTCGCGAAATAGACCGAGATCATGGTCTTCATCGTCGCCCCCTGGGGCGTGCGGGACGGGTGAAACGCGAACAGTCCCAGATAGAACAGCGTCAGGACCGCCCCGAGATTGTTCAGTACATAGGCATAACCGGTATCCAGGGTGTACACAGGCGAGGGCGCCAGCCCGAACCACTGGCCGGGGCCCCAGTAATCCAGCAGCCGGCCCGAAAAGATCAGCCGCCCGGCCAGATCGTCCTTGATGATGGCGGGCAGGACACCCGGCAGTTCATGCATCGTGCCCACGAGGGTCAGCAGCGTCCCGACCAGGATCGGGAATAGAAATGCCGCCAGCGCCGACCGGCGAAGCGGGCTGATCCGCACCAGCAGCATCAGCAGGCAGCATCCCGAGGCAAAACGGGAATCCGCCAGCACGAAGCACAGTACAGCCATGGCGTACATCACCACGCAACGCCGGCCCGGCTGGTTGCGCGACACGCTGAGGCACCACGCAAACAGCACAGCCGAAAAATTCCCCAGCGAGTCCGGCTCCAGAAAGATCGAAGAGATGCGATGCGGCCCGAAGATCGACTGGAAGAAGGTACGGCTGGCCCCGGCACCCCGATTGCCACTGAGAAACAGGTTGCTGTTGCTGTAATTGACCGTGTCCTTGGCGATCACGCCCTTCTGCACATAATAGTCCCAGATATTGAAGAAACTGGCATAGATGTTCGTAAAGACCAGCTCGACGAACCCCACCCCCAGCACCAGCACGATCAGGATCCGGAGCGCCGACCAGGCGGTTCGCTCACTGGCCATGCGCCCTAGCATGTAGAAGATGTACATGATGCCGACATCATGCAGGATCTTCACGCTGAGGGACGGATTGACCAGCCGGGCCCCGACCACGAAGCTCGCCGTCAGCGCCATGAGCCATAGGGCGGCGAGGTCGATCCTGTGCCGGATCAGATACAGACCCGCCGCCATGATCCCGATTTCAACCACGGCAATCTGTGAATTTCCGACCATCATCCAGTGCCGTGTGGAGACGAAGCACAACACCAGGTTGAACATCGCCGCCGCGATGACGAGGTACAATCCTCCCAATCGCTCCTCGGCCGCAACGACCACCCCTCCTGCTCCGATATGCCCGCCTCTCATCCGTCACGCTCGGTGCAGGCAGCCACCGGCGTCGCCAGCACGACCTCCCCGCCCCGCCCGCCGGCCTGCGGCCGACCATGATCCGGCAGGCGGCTGGCCAGGAGGCGGCCCAGATTATGGAGGGGCAACTCCACAAGATGATAGGTCACACCCGATATCGCCAGCGTCACGCAGATGGTGCCCAGCGCCAGCACGGTCTGCGTCACGTCCGGATCGGACAGCAGCGGACGCAGCCCGACATGGCCCTGCATCAGGTCGAACAGCAGCAGCAGGATCGGCAGGTGCAGCAGATAGACGCTGTAGGACAATTCTCCTACCCATATCGTGACCCGATGCGTCAGCACCCCGTAAGACCGTCCCGATGCATAGAGGTCGCGCACGATCACAAAGGCGGCCACAGTCTCGACGACGTCATAAATCTGTTCGGGCACCGCATGCCCGCCCAGCGCCAGCCGGTCGTACAGCAGCACGACAACCCCCACCAGCAGCAGGGCCGGCGATGCCGCCCATGCCGGAGACGGCAGCATGGGGATGAGCGCCCCGAGCGCGAAAGCGAGCCCGAAATTCAGCCCAACCTCCGACGGCATGGGCACCAGCGCCAGCATGAAGAAACCCACCAGGGCCCAGGGCCGTGTGGTGCGGCTGCGCATCAACAGAAGGACAAGAGGAAAGAGCACCGAAAAGATCAGCTCGACCCGCAGCGACCACATGGGGCCGTTATAACGTGTATAGGCCCCCGTCAGCGCCAGACCCACATGCACGGGCGAAACCGGCGCGTGCAGGTTGCGGGACAGCCAGTCGACGAAAACCTCCACATCCATCGTACCGCGCACATGCAGCGTCACCATAACGGCAACCAGCACCGAGACCCACAGCAGCGGATAGATGCGAAAGAACCGCTTTATATAGAATCGCGCCAGCACCGCCCCGTCAAAGCGCCCGACCCGTCGCAACGACAGCGACAGCACGCAGCCACTCAGTACAAAGAACAGCAGGACCGCCGCCTGGGCATTGAAGAAATAGGTGAGCAGGTCATGGGCCGCCCGTCCCCACGGTCCGCGCGTTACCGGATCATATCGGATGACCTGGATGACATGCCCGACCAGTACCAACAGGCAGGCGACCCCGCGCAGCGAGGTTAGTTGCAGCAGATAGGATCGTTCCGATCGTGCTTCGAACAGATGGTCCGACAAGCGACTGTCCCCCCGCTGACGAATTCCGGCCGCGCCATCATGACATCAATGCCGACGGCCCCGACCCGCATGAGACAATATCGAGACAAGAGGACACAGACCTGCCCGGAAGGGAGGAACGGTCCGTTTTCATGCCCTGGCGCCCGAAGCGCCTGATAATGCGTGTATTTCCTGTAAGGATCCGGAAAATCAGCCACCGTCAGGCAGGCATGGCGGATCGTCCTGGCACATACCTATCCTCGTCCAACGCGACGTTGCAAGCAATAAGATGTGCCAGTGCCAGCATTTTTCGCGTTCCTTCAACAAGAGGGACCTCGTCTTCGCAAAAACACGATCCTGCCAAAAAACCGCCTTATTTGCCCCCCGATTAGAAGCACGCTTTTTCGAACGAAGGATTTTCATTCATCTTGCAATCCCAACGTTCCTCCCTTACAGATTCGGGTTGCCATGCGCTGGACCAACACAGAGCGCCTGGCTTTGATCCCAGATCGGTAATGCATTCTTCACGACGTTGTCCGTAATAACGGCGAGGCAGGTAGTGGCATGACCGGGTCATTGGTTATATCGGTGCATGACTATCGTTCGCGAAGAAAGGCGAGCGTACATTTCATCACCTCCGAACTGGCCCGGCGCGGCCGGACGCGGTTCTTTTCCATCGGCCTCAGCCGCATGTCCGAACATCGCGGCGACACCCGGGCCGATCTCGCTTTTTGTGCAAATCGTGTGGAAACTATCAACGGTGTCGAGTGTTTCCTCTGGCGAACCCTCTGGCACCCGTTCAACATCCGTCGACCGGCGCTCGCGCCGGTCGAAGAGATGCTGTTCTGGTTTTACCGTCGTATAACACCAAGGATTCCAAAGCAGTGGCTACGTGAAGCCGAAACGGTCTTCATAGAATCCGGCATGGCCCCGGTGTTCATCGAGGACGTCCGGCGGCTGAATCCCAATGCCCGGATCGTCTATCTGGCGTCGGACGATCTGGATGTCATCGACTGCGCGGAAACCATCAAGCGTCGGTTTCGCGCCTATTTCGACAGTATCGATACCGTCCGCCTGCCTTCGCGCCTGTTGCGCCATGGTATGCCGCATGACCGCAATGCCTATTATATTCCACAGGGTATCGACCGCACGCTTGCCGAACGTACCTATCCCGATCCCTATGGCAACCGGCGCTGCGGCGTATCGATGGGGTCCATGCTGTTCGATGCGTCATTCTTCACCATCGCGGCGGAAGAGTTTCCGGATATCGATTTTCATGTCATCGGCGCGGGCAAGGCAGCCAATGGCCTGACGGCACCCAATATCATCGTTCACGCGGAGATGCCCTTCGCGCAGACCCTGCCCTATGTCCAGCATGCGGCGTTCGGCATTGCACCTTACCTGGATCGCGGCACGCCGCGCTACCTGCTCGATACATCCCTGAAACTGGGCCAGTTTGGCTTGTTCGGCATCCCGGCCGTCTGCCCGGAATTCGCCCTGGGCGACCAGCCGGGCCGCTGCGGCTATGTACCCGGAGACCGCGCCTCTATCCGGCAGGCCATCCAGAACGCCCTATCCCATGACGAGCCGATCCGCCCCCCAATGCTGGCGTGGGACGAAGTCGTGGATCGTATCCTGACGCCCGACCTGTACGCCGATACCAGGCTCTAGAATCGTTTCAACTTCGATATTCCGGATTCTTTATATCGCAGCACCTCTACCGGGCCAGCATATGGACAGCGCCCCATTACGTTGCCGACGGCCGAAAACACGGATGCAACGCCCGTCCGACAGGAAGATGGAAGCGGAGAACAGCGATGTTACAACGGACAGGCACGATGACGGCGGCTCCGATCGTCGGCATCTATCGGACCGAGCTTCTGCCGTTGTCCGAAACCTTCGTGCGCGATCAGTCTCTGGCACTCCGGCGCTGGAATCCGGTCATGATCGGCGAACGACTGATCGACCGCCTGCCACTGGAAGGCCTGTCCGCATGGGCGGCCTATCGCGGCCCGGCCACCGTGCCCCAGCGGCTGCGCAGCCTGGTGGCCCGCACGCTCGATCGCGCGCCACCGGGCCTCACCCGCATCGCCCGCCATGTACGCCCGGCACTGATTCACGCCCATTTCGGTTTTGACGGGGTCGAAGCCTGGCACCTAGCCCAGCGCCTGTCCGTCCCGCTGCTGGTCACGCTGCACGGGGCGGACATCACCACCCACATGGACTGGTTCGCAGCCGGCCGAAGCGGCAGGCGCTGGAAGCGCTATCCCCACCGCCTGCACAGGCTGGCTCGCCAGCCGGGCGTCAGCTTCATCGCCGTCTCCGGCCATATCCGCGAAGCGGCGATCGCCGTTGGCCTGCCTGCCGCGCGGATCCACGTCCACCATATCGGCATCGATCCAGCCCGTTTCGTCCCCGGCCACACTCCGCCCGGCTCCCGTCCACCGACGATCCTGTTCCTCGGCCGGCTGGTCGAAAAAAAAGGCTGCCGTTTCCTGATCGAGGCCTTCCGTACCTTACGCCAGACAATGCCTGAGGCCCGCCTGGTCATTGCCGGCGACGGTCCCGAACGTCCCGCTCTGGAAACGATGGCGGCATCGCTGGACGGCATCACCTTCCTCGGCGCCGTCCCGCGCGACCAAGTGCTGGCGCTGATGCGCGAGGCCCGAATATTCTGCCTCCCCAGCGTGACAGCCACCAGCGGCGACGCTGAAGGGCTGCCCTTGGTGCTACTGGAGGCCCAGGCCAGCGGCCTGCCCGTGGTCACATCGGCCCGCGGCGGCGTGACGGAAGGAATCGTCGACGGCGAAACCGGCTTCGCCTTTGCCGAACGGGATGTCGCGGCCCTGACCCGGCATCTGGAAACGCTTCTGCGCGACGACATGCTGGCCGACCGGATGGGGGCGGCCGGGCGGCAGTTCGTCCGCACCCATCACGATATCCGCCACTGCACCGCCGCGCTGGAGGATCTGTACGACCATCTGGTGAGGGTCGACGCATGACGGGCACATTCTCGGTCCTCATCCCGGTCTACAACGCTGCGGATTTCGTGGCGCGCGCCGTGGCATCGGTCACGGCGCAGAGCCTGCCGGCCACCGAAATCCTGGTCATCGACGATTGCTCTACCGATACGACCTGCGCCGTGGTCGAGGATCTGGCGCGGCGCCATCCCACCATTCGCCTGCTGCGCACCGACCGCAATGGCGGCCCGGCAGCGGCCCGCAATACGGGCATCGCATACGCCACAGGTGACTGGATCGCCGTCCTGGATGCCGACGATGCCTATGCGCCGGACCGGCTGGAGGTCATGGCGAACGCGATGGCGCATGATCCCGGCGCCGATATCCTGGCCGACGATCTGCTCTATTACGACGCAGTCGCCGGCCAGGTGACCGGCCGAGCGATGGGTCCCGGCGCAACGCCGACGGGTGCGGTCACGGCAAGCGATTATGTGGCTCACAATCTGGCCGATGGACGAGGCCTGGATTGGGGACTGCTCAAACCCGTCATCCGACGCAATCTCCTGGTCCGTTCGGGCATCCGCTACCCCACCGGCCAGCGCCATGGGGAGGATTTCACCTTCATGCTGCGCCTGCTGCTGCAAGGCGCGCAACTGCGGATCCTGAACTCCGCCCATTACCTCTACACCCAGCGCGAAGGGGCGGTCAGCCGCCAGACATCGGGCATGACCCGCACCACCATCGCCTATGGCGCCCTGGCCCAGTCGGCGCTCGACTTGGCGAGCGATCCGGCGGTGCGCGGCGCACCGGCCCTCGCGGCCCTGCTACGCCGGCGCGCCGAAGGCCTGCGGCGACTCGACGACGCGCATTTCTTTTCCCAGGCGGTCCGGCGTGGCGCGGTCGGTGCCCTGGCGAGGCGTGCGCTGCGGCGCCCGTCATTCATACCGCGCGTGGGCTGGCAGGTCGCCCGCGCGATGCGGCGCCGGGCCCTGCAATGGCGCTCGGCACGTACCCCAACGGCCCGCCTCCCGTCCGATCGACAAGGAATGTCCCCGTCGTGAACGAGATCCCGTACCAGAGGAGTTGACCATGCAGATCGCAATGATTGGCGGCGGTTATGTCGGCCTCGTATCCGGTGCCTGCTTTGCCGAATTCGGCACCGACGTGGCCATCGTGGAAACCGATCCCGTCCGGCTGGCAGCACTCCGCGACGGCCGTATCCCGATCTACGAGCCAGGGCTGGACAAGCTGGTGGCAGACAATGTGGCGGCAGGGCGCCTGACCTTCGGCGACGATATCGAACAGGCCGTCCAGGCAGCCGAGGTGATCTTTATCGCCGTCGGCACACCCAGCCGTCGCGGCGACGGACATGCCGACCTCCGCTATGTCTACGCGGCAGCCGAACAGATCGCCAAGAGCATGAAAAACTATGCGGTCGTGGTCACCAAATCGACCGTGCCCGTGGGCACCGGCCGGCAGGTGGCCGAACTGATTCGCCGCGTCCGGCCCGAACTGGATTTCGATGTCGCCTCGAATCCCGAATTCCTGCGTGAAGGCAATGCGATCGGCGATTTCATGCGCCCCGACCGGGTGGTCATCGGCACCGACACCACAAAGCCCGGCGGCACCGGGCGCGCCATGGAGATCATGCGCCAGCTCTATCGCCCCCTCTACCTGATCGAGGCACCTGTCCTGTTCACGAGCTTGGAAACGGCGGAACTGGTGAAATATGCCTCCAATTCCTTCCTGGCGATGAAGGTAACCTTCATCAACGAAATCGCCGATCTGTGCGAACGGGTGGGGGCCGAGGTACATGACGTGGCACGCGGCATCGGACTGGACAACCGGATCGGCCGCAAATTTCTCCATCCCGGCCCGGGCTTCGGTGGATCGTGCTTCCCCAAGGACACGCTGGCGCTGGTTCGCATCGCCCAGGATGCCGGCTCGCCCATGCGGCTGATCGAAACGACCGTCGACATCAACGACCAACGAAAAATCCACATGGCGGAACGTGTTATCGCCGCCAACGGCGGATCGGTAGCCAACACGACGATCGGCGTCCTGGGCCTGACCTTCAAACACCAGACCGACGACATGCGCGAGGCCTCGTCGATCCCCATCCTGCATCGCCTGGCACGGGAAGGGGCGCATCTGCGCGCGTTCGACCCCGCCGGCATGCAATCCGCGCGCCCCCTTCTCCCCGAGACCGTACACTATTGCGAGGACGCGCTGGATGCCGCAACAGGCGCCGACATTCTGCTTGTTCTGACGGAATGGAACGAATTCCGCGCCCTGTCGCCGGAACGCCTGCGCAAGCTGATGAAGGGAAATGTGATCGTAGACCTGCGCAATATCTGGGAACCCAGGGCAATGCGCGATCTTGGCTTTCGCTACCAGTCGGTCGGGCGCCTCTGACATGAGCCGCCCATTCCCAATGCGCGGCGTCCCCGCGCACGACCCCGCCATCGTGGGACGCGACACGGAAAGCCACGGGAAAAAACGTATTTTATCAAAATTCGAAAAAAGTCATAAAAAAACTGGACAGAAAATTAACTATTTTCTTATTCTCCCTCCAGCCCCGGACAAGCCTCCTTCCCCTTATGGAAGAGGACATGCCCAGGCCATTGCGTGTAGCGTTTGGCATATCCATGACGGATATGCGGATCTCTCGGATCCGTCGCTGGTATTTTATCGAAGAATCAATAGAATACGCTCCGGTCACTCGGAAATTCCCAGACAGCCTGGGCAGATTTCCCGCGCCTCCATTGTTCGTGCCACACCGTATGACATTTCGATGACGGCATATTTTCCGTCGTCCATGATCTTAAAAAAGTCTTTTTTCAGACTCTAATGTTTCAGGACCATATGAATGGTTTTGAATGAACCCGTGTCCATGGAGGTCTTTGTATGAGCGAATCGTACAGCCCCTTGCAGGAGCCTCTCGGCCTTCCCGAACGCAGCCTGCCCATGATGGCTGCGCCTGCAATCACGGAACCAGATGCCTATCCCTATTGTCATTCCGTCCTGTCCGGCATCATAAGCGGCATAGATACCGCCACGATCATTGCATCCACCCTGATGGCGGCGTCGATAGAACCCTCGATCATCCATCAGGACTGGCACCTGGCATTGCCGCTGGCCGAGATGATGTCCGCCCTGGGTTTCATGATGATTCCCAAGAACAGGGCCCTGCTTTACGTCCCGACTGTGCGCCAGCCCGCCGCGCAAATACGCTATCTCGCACCTCCGCTGCTGATCGGCGCGCTGCTGCATACCGTCGTCCTCTACATGCTGCATCATCCGCTGGCACCAAGCCTGAAACTCTCGATGGCATGGCTTCTTATTTCAGCTTTTTTTCTATTTCTTGTTCGCTTTTTCGAGATTTTTCTTCTGGGCAGACCAGCCATCGCACGGCAACTGGCCCGCGATATCGCGGTCGTCGGCAGCGACGAGACAGCCCTTCGCTTCGCCAGCCGCATCGCCAACGAGGCCGGGTCGACCTACCGCATGGCCGGCGTGTTCGACGACCATGAAACCGCCCAGAACCCCCAGATTACCGACGGCACGCTGCTGGACCTGATCGCTCATAGTCGCGAAAACCCCCTGCATGCCATCGTGCTGGCCATCCCGCCCGCCGCCGATCCAGTCGACCACGTTGCCACGATCATCTGGCAGTTGCGCAGCGTCCTGTCCGACGTCTACGTGGTACCCAATACAGTTCATGGCATCGATGTCCTGCTGCCGATCGAGCAGTTGGGCCCCTTCCCGCTGCTGGTGCTCCAGCGCCGACCGCTCTCCGACTGGCAGGTTGTCAAGAAGACGATCCTGGACGGGATCCTGGGCACGATGGCACTGGTAATGCTGTCGCCGCTGATCATCGGGGCCGCAATTGCCATCAAGGCCACGTCTCCCGGTCCGGTATTCTTCATGCAGCCCCGGCTGGGCTTCAACAACCGGATGTTCATGATCTTCAAGTTCCGTACAATGTATACGGATATGTCGGACAGGATGGCGGCGCGGCAGACCGCGCGGGACGATCCGCGCGTCACCCCCGTCGGGCGCTGGCTACGCCGGCTGAGCATCGACGAACTGCCGCAATTGCTGAACGTGATGCGCGGCGAAATGTCGCTGGTCGGCCCTCGTCCGCACGCCCCGCAAACCCGTGCCGACGGCATGCTGCTGGACGACGCACTGGCGGAATATGTCATCCGCCACCAGGTCAAGCCGGGCATCACCGGCTGGGCACAGGTCAACGGCGCACGCGGCCAGCTGGTCACGCTGGACGACCTGCGCCGGCGCGTCGCCCTGGATCTGGAATACATGCAGCGCTGGTCGCTGCGTTTCGACCTGAAGATCCTGTTCCTGACCGTGATGCGGGAGGTCGTCAGCCGCCATGCCTTCTGAAACCCTGTCCGCTCCCCCGCCCCCCGGCGCCGCAATGCCGCCATCCAGGGCCGTCGGCCCGACGCCCCGTGCCGAACTGCCCTATGACGAATTGCAGGTCATGGGCCTGCGCCTGCTGGATATTCCCCGTCATGAACTGGCCGACCATGTGGCACAGGCCGCCCGCCGCCAAGCGCGGATGCTGGTCGTGAACGCCAATGCCCATTGCATGGTCCTGGCCCAGCGCGCGCCCTGGCTGCGCGACCTGTTCGACCGTGCCGACATTGCCTTCTGCGACGGGGCAGGCGTACAGCTTGCCGCTCTGTTCCTGATCGGCCGGCGCCCGCACCGCACCACACCCCCCGAATGGATCGGCCCCGTCCTGCAGGATCTGGGGGCCGACGCCCGCATCTTCTGGCTGGGCGGGGAACAGTCGGTGGCGGAAGAAGGCGCCCGCGCTTTCGAAGTCCGATACGGCGTACAGACTGCCGGTATCCGCAACGGCTTCTTCGACGCCATCCCCGGATCGACCGATTCCGAGGACATCATCCGGCAGATCACCGCGGCCCGCCCGAACCTGCTGCTGGTCAACATGGGCATGCCCCGGCAGGAACGCTGGCTGTACGACAATTGGGACCGCCTCCCGCCCACCGTCGCCATCACCGCCGGCGCCCTGGTCGACCACGCCGCCGGGCGCGTCCGGCGGCCACCGCGCTGGGTCGCCAACATGGGTGTGGAATGGCTGGTTCGCCTTTGCCGCGAACCGAAACGGTTATGGCGTCGTTATCTGATCGGACTGCCGATCTTCGGTTACCATGTCCTGCGCTGGCGTTTCCACCTGGGACGGAGGTCCACATCTTGCCCCACCGAATCCTGACCAATCGCACCGATCTCTGGCCCTCGATGGGATCGCCCTCCGGCATGAACGATTTCAGCACGACCGACGCTCTGGCAATGGCTCCCCCCGCGCGCGACAACCGGGCCATCCTCATGCATGGCCTGCGCCTTGTCCGCCGCTATCGCACGCTGTTCCTGGCCGTCGGCGCCGGCACGTTCCTCGTGGGTTGCGGCGTGACCCTCTCGCTGAAACGCACGTTCATGGCCACGGCAACCGTCGTGGTCTCTCCCACCAGCACGGATCAGGCCGCCCTTCCGAACGCCCAGCCGACAGACCGGCTCGAGGATGACGAACTGGCCACCCAGGCCGGGCTCCTGCAATCGCGCGACGTAGCCGCCACGGTATTGCGCGCCCTGCCCCCATCCCCGGCACCGCAGACCTTCAGCCTGCGTGGCGCATTGTGCGCCCACACCCACCTGCTATGCGCAAAACCGGGCCCCACACACCCGGACTCGGTCTTCCAGGCTCAGGTCGACCAGTTGCAAGCGGCCGTGACGGTCGCGCCGGCCGTCCACTCGCGCATCATCAGCATCAGCGTGAACGCCGCCGATGGACAGCGCGCGGCGGACATCGCCAACGCCTTCGTCACCGCCTATCAGCAGATCGCGCTGGACCGGCGGCGCGCGGACCTGAACCGCACCGCCGCATGGGTGGATAACCGGACGGCCCAGTTGCGCGAACGCTGGCTGGAAGCCGCGACCAAGGTCAGCCTGTTCAACAGCGCCCATCATCTGACCAATACCGGCGACGATGCAGGAAACGGCCCCCTGATCGACCGGCAGATATCCGAAACCGCGATCAGCCTCACGCAGGCCCAGAACCGCCTGGCCGCAGCCCAGGCGCGGGCCGACGCCTTGGCCCGTGCCGGCGCCCAGGGCCAAAGCCGCGCGCTCATCGCCCTCGCCCAGCAACCAATTCTGGTGGCGGCCGCAAATACGCTGACGCAACTGGAAAGCACTCGGATGCAGAGGGCCAGCACGATGGGCCCGCACCATCCCGAACTGGCCGGTCTGGACCGGCAGATCGCGGCCGCCCGGGCCAGCCTGGCGCAGGAAACCGGCGCCGCCCTCGCCTCCATCAACGCCGAAGTCGACGCGACCCGCGCCGAAGTCACGCGCCTGACCCGCAACCTGGACACGCTGCGCGAACAGGCCGGCACCCAGAGTTCACCGCAGGCCGAATACCGCATGCTGGTGCAGGAGGCACAGAGCGCCCGCGAGGTCTATGAAGCGTTCCTCGGCCGGTCGAAGGAAATGGTCGACCGTGTCGAACTGCTGCAACCCCCGGTGGCATTCGTCTCGCATGCTACGGCACCGGACGCCCCGACTTTTCCCAACCGCAAGAAACTGTTGATGGGCGTAGTCATTCTGTCCCTGACGGCGGCAGCCGGTGCCGTCTTCCTGCGCGACCTGCTGTCCCCCGGCTTCGGCGAAATCGAGCAGTTGCGGACCATGATCGGCATGCCGCTGCTGACCGCCATTCCCCGCATTTCCCGACGCGACGGGCGCCTGATCCGCCGCCATGTCGTCGATGCCCCCTTCTCGCCCGCCAGCGAGGCCGTGCGCAGCCTGCTGGCGCAACTGTCGCTATCCGCTCCGATGACAGAGCGCGGCCGGGTGGTGGCTATCACCTCGGCCTCGCCGGCCGAAGGCAAGAGTTCCCTGGCCAACTGGCTGGCAACACTGGCGCGGACAGGCGGCCAGCCCGTCCTGGTCATCGACGGCGACCATCGCGAGAACCGCCAGCGGCGCGATACCGCTCCGACCCGGCGGGGCCTGAGCGAGCTTCTGTCGGGCGCAGCCTCGGTCGCCGACGTCGTGCAACACGATCCCGAAAGCGGCGTCGATTTCATCCCGGCCGGCGCACCAGGCATGTTTTCGTTCGACACGGCCGAAATCGCCCGCCTGCGCAGCCTGTTGAAGGATCTCGGGCGGTCCTACAACCTGATCATCATCGACAGCCCTCCCTTGCAGAGCATGCCGGACGGGCTGGTGTACGGCGCGGTGGCCGATCAGACCGTGTTCGTCTGCCGGTGGCTGCAAACGTCCCGCACCGCCATCCTGTCGTCTCTCGAACGGCTGCGTTCCTATGGAGCGCAGGTCGCAGGGGTCGTCGTATCGATGGCCGAGGATTCGGCCGCCGCCTTCCCCGGTCCGTCGCATTACCTGCGGCGCCGCCCCATCGCCCTTCCTTACGATTCGTGAGGCACGAGCCTTGAAAATCCTGCATGTCGTCCGTCAGTTCAGCCCCTCGGTCGGGGGAATGGAAGATTCGGTTCTCAGCCTTGCACGGATCCAGCGAGACCTGCTGGGACACGATGCCCGCGTGCTGACGCTCGACCGTGTCTTCGGCCAGACCGACCGCCTGCCGGCAACCGACACCGTCCAGGGCGTGCCGGTCCGGCGGATCGCCTGGCGGGGCTCGTCGCGCTATCCCCTCGCACCGAGCGTCTTGCGGCACCTGGGCGATGCCACGATCGTCCACGTCCATGCCATCGATTTCTTCTTCGATTTCCTGGCTGCGACACGCTGGCTGCATCGCCGTACGCTCGTGGCCTCCACGCATGGCGGCTTCTTCCACACGCGCGCCCTGGGGGCGATCAAGGCCGTCTGGTTCCAGACACTGACACGCCTCTCGATCCGTGGGTACGAACGGATCGTGGCCTGCAGCGACAGCGATGCCCAGATGTTCGCACCGATCGCCGGCCGTCGCCTGCTGACAATCGAAAACGGGATCAACCAGCAGAAATTCCATGCCGCGTCGGCCGAGGCCCCCACGCGTACCCTCATCAGCTTCGGTCGGTTTGCCCGCCACAAGCAGATCGACCTGCTGTTCCCCCTCCTCGCCCGCCTGCGCGCCTCCGGCGACGACTGGCGCCTGATTGTCGCCGGGCGCCCGGCCGACCAGTCCCAGGCCGACCTGGCTGCCGCCGCCCGCGCCGCCGGGGTAACGGACGCGGTACGCTTCGTCATCGCCCCCTCGGACGAGGAGTTGAAGGCCCTGTTCGGCCAGAGCAGCTATTACGCATGCCTGTCGGAGCATGAAGGTTTCGGCATTGCCGCGGTCGAAGCCCTGTCCGCCGGTCTGCTTCCTGTCCTGAGCGACATCGTGCCGTTCCGCCGTCTGGCCGACCAGACACGCATGGGCATCGTACGAACGGCTACCGACCTGGACGCCATCGCACGCGACATCCTGGCACTGCATGATCGCGGCGAGACCGCACTGCATGCCCTGCGCAGCCGCGCCATCATGGAATCTTCCCGATATGACTGGAACGATGTCGCCCGACGTTATATGGACCTGTACGAGGCTATCCACCCTTCATCGGGCCGTCCAGCCACGCACGTTCCGCTCGATACGGTGCGGGAGGGCAGTCCATCCTGATGCCCACCCGCCTCGCCGCGATCATCCGGCGCCTGGGCCCCATGGTCCCCCTGGCCGTGGCATCATGGACCCACCCGGCACGGGCCCAATTGATTGCGCAATATTTTCCGTCCGACCTGCCGGGATACGCATCGCCGGAGCAGGCTGATTCCGTCATCATGCACCAGTTGATGAGCCATCAGCCGGCCGGCATCCATGTCGGCGACTTCCTCGTGCGCCCCTCGGCCGCCCTCAGCGCCGGCTACAATACCAACACATTGGCTACCCCCGATACGCAGAGCCCGCAATTCGTCATGGATGGCGGCCTGAAGGTCAATTCGGACTGGACACGCCATGCGTTCGGCCTGTTCGCCTCGGTCAGCGACCGGCGGTTCTCCCGGATTCCCATTGCGGACTATACCAACTGGACCACCGGCGCGGGCGGCTCCCTGTCGCTGGGACAGGACACCCTGGCGCTGGGATATACCCATTACCGGCAGCATCTGTCCTCGATGGATCTGGGCAATTTCGGCGTCTCGCGCCCCGTGCCCTATTCCGCCGACGATGTACGCCTGACCTATACCAAGCTGTTCGGGCGCTTCAGCGTGATTCCGTCGGCGATCTACGAGGATTATTCCTTCGGCCGGGCGACCGGCGGCGGCATCGACACCGACTATGGCAGCCTGAGCCATCACCTCGAAACCGGCTCCCTGACCTCGCGTTTCGAGCTGTCGACCGGCAATTCCGCCGTGATGATCCTGCGCGGATCGGCTGCGCAATATCAGAGCACACAGGGCGGGACACCCAACGATTATGTCGATGGCGCAGCCTTCGCCGGCCTGGACCTGGATACGAATTCGGTCATCCGTTACCGCCTGCTGGCAGGCGGCGAAACACGTCATTTCACCCGCAGCGCGGCACCGTCCGTCACCACGCCGACCTTCGAGATCGACACGATCTGGTCGCCGTCACGCATGGATACGGTCAGCATCTTTTTCTATCGCCGCATCCTCGATCCCGCCTCGCCCTTCGCGCGCAATCAGACGGTGACCGACGGACGCATCCAGCTCGATCACGAACTGCGCCGCAATGTCTTTCTGCGCGGCTTCGCGGAAGGCGGCATGAGCCAGACCGGCCGCACGGTGGCGGGCACGCGCTCGCGCACGCAGACCCTGTTCAAGTTCGGCGTTTCGGCCAACTGGGCGATCAATCGCTACGTCACGGCCGACCTGTCCTTCAGCCATGTCAACAACTACTCTCATGGCGGCCTGCCGCTCGACACGCTGTATGCCGGACGCAGATCGACCTTTGCCAGCAATTATATCGCGCTGGGCGTGAGCTTTGCCGAATAACGACCAGTATCCGCCAACGGAGAACGCCATGACCGCCGCACCATCCCGCCTGCCTCATGCTTGCCACATGTCTGCTCGTCGGGTTCGTCCATTGGCCGCCTGCATGCTGGCAACGCTGCTCGCTCCCCTCGCCGGCTGCGCGCCCGGCAGCAGCCTGCCGCCCCTGCCGCCTCCGTCCAACACGGCCTACCGTCTGGGTGCGGGCGACCAATTGCGGGTGATAACCTATAACGAATTGCAGCTCAGCAATACATTTACCGTCGGCGATAACGGACAGATTGCCTTTCCGCTGATCGGCACGATTCCGGCCATGGGATTGACAACGAACCAGCTGGAGACCGACATCGCCAGCCGCCTGGCCGGCAAGGGCATCCTGAATCACCCCAGCATCTCCGTCGAAGTCACACAATACCGGCCGATTTTCGTGCTGGGCGAAGTAAGCCACCCAGGCCAATACCCATACATGCCAGGCATGACAACGCTCAGCGCCGTGGCCCTGGCCGGCGGCTATACCTACCGCGCCGTCACCGGCTACGCCGGCGCGGTACGCAACAATGGCGACAGCCAGACTGTCGAGGGTCGGCTGAAGCGCGACTCTCTTCTACAACCGGGCGATGTCATAACAATCTACGAACGATATTTCTGAGCAAAAAACATCCGACATCATGCCACAGAGCACGCGGCCGCGAGCAAGCGCTGCCCAGAAAGCCTTCGCGTGGCAACTGTTCCGAGCGTTGCCCCGGTGCGATGGACAACAACAGGACTCTCATTTTCCGGTCAGGGTCAGCGAGCATGCCTTCCAGCGTGATCCTCACCGGTGATGAAGGCGTACTCCGGGAACCAGAGCACATGGCCGTACGCAGCCAAAGGACGAATGTCTGCTCTCTGCAAACCGACATCAGTGAGATGACAAATACGGCGGTCCACGCATAGTCGGATTCAGGGAAAACAAAACTCATCTGAAATCTACTTTCTTCGGATAGAATTTGAGATTTATATACTACAAAACCTCGATATTGCGTGCGTTGAGGCGCGGCCGGCATACCGCGAGATGACCCAGCGCTCTCGGCACCAGGTTTCGAGCCAGACGTTCAAGACGACCAGATCAGGAAAATGGGGCATCTCCTGCCAGGCCTGCCGACAGGCATCCTGGACGGTCTTCTCGATCTGCCTTTTCTCGATATCTCGGGGTCTTGAACCGAAACAGCTTCACCAGGCCGTCGATCGGCAGCGCCTTTGCCGAAGATCTGGTCGCGCTGCGTCCAGGCGATGACGTCATCATCATGGTCAATGGGGCGATAAATCGCGAAATCGTAATCCTGTTTCGCGAATCCCGGCGCATGCGCCGGCCGGCTGTGCGGGAAACGATTCCAGGGTCCCGTCTCAAAAGCTCTGCTAACGCCGTGCCACAATGGTCATGATCCAGATGACTGATCGGCCAGGATACGTGCCCTGTTCTCGCATGGAAGCACGATCAGGGAGCGCAGGCCGGGCCTGTTATCGTTCAATGTGATGGTGCCAGCATGCAGATGCACGATCGCGCGGACCATGCTGAGCCCCAACCCATTCCCCACTTCTGAACGGCTGTTATCAAGCCGCACGAAACGGTCAAACACCCGTTCAAGATCGCCTGCGGGAATACCGCCGCCATTGTCGCAAACGACAAGCTGCACAACGCCTTTCCCGATCGCGATCTCAATCGTGATGGTGCTGCCCGACGGCGTATGATGAATCGCGTTTTCCACGAGATTCGCCAGCATCTGGCGCAGCAGTACCGGCTGACCCGTCACGATCGCCTCAGGCGGGTGGCGCACGCGAAGAACCTGCCGATGATCTTCGACGATCGGCTGATAGATCTCCGCCATTTCGGTAACCAGGACGACAAGATCCACCGTGCAGAACTCGTCACTCTGTGTCCGCGCCTCGATCTGTGCGAGGTCGAGGAGAGAGGCGAAAATCTCCAGCGCCTTGTCGAGTTCATCGATCGACAGGTCGATCTGTTCTTTCAGCGCATCGACCGTATCCTCGCGATCCTTCGCCCGTTCAAGCCTGTGCCGCAGGCGCGAAAGGGGGCTTCGCATGTCATGCGCGATATCGTTCGATACCTGGCGCAGGCTGACAATCAGGGTTTCATTCTGACCCAGCATCGCATTGAGGCTCTGCGACAGATGGTCGAATTCGTCTCCCGTCCCGCGCAGCGGAATACGGCGCGCGATATTGCCGCGCATGATGCTCCGCGCCGTCATGCTGATGCTCTCGATCCGTTTCAGAACGGCATTGCTCAGCAGCATGCCACCGGCCAGGCCCAGGATCATGAAACCGAGAAAACTCCAGGCGACCGTATTCCACAGATCATGCCTCAGTTGTGTCAGCTGAGACGCATCGATCCCGACAAAGTAATAGCCACCATCGGACAGTTGGTATCCTTCGCCGTAGATCGTGACCTGATGCGTGTCACGGGGGATCCGATGCGCCCATGACAGCCATCGTAGTCCGGTGACCGGCCTCAGATGCAGCATGTTGCCCGCGACAACGCTCTCTGACCTGTCCTGCAAAAGATAGAAGAAACCGGGTTCATTGCGGACAAGGGCTTTAACTACAGGTAGAAAATGCGCGACATCGGGCTGTCCCGCCGCGGCAAGGGTCTCCTTGCCCTCATTGGTGATGGCGCGACGGATCTGGCGCTCGAACAGATGCTGGTTATGAAATCCCGTCAGGACGGTGATCAACATGCCGGAGAGCAGGAAGAAGCCGACAAAGCCGGTCACGATCCGGAAGGAAGATGTTCCGGCAATCCGCCCGATCGCGACAAGCCAGTGCCTACGGGTCAAGATCGGCCTCTTTCATCACATAACCGGAACCCTTGATGGTATGGATCAGCGGCTGGCCGTGCCGCCCCAGCTTCTCTCGCAGCCGGGAGAGATGCGTTTCGACGATATTGGTGCGAACGGGAAAATCCATGTTCCACACGTCCTTCAGCAGCATTCGGCGCGAGATAATCGTTCCATGATTGCGCATGAAATATTCAAGAAGCTTCATCTCCTGTGGCTGCAGGTTGATCTTGTCTCCATGCCTTGTGACCTCCCGGGTCAACAGGTCGATCGTGACGTCGGATACACACAGCATTGTCACCTGCTGGCACGGCATGAACCGGCGCAGCAAGACCTGCACCCGCGCGACCAGCTCCCGCAACGCAAACGGCTTGGTCATATAATCGTCGGCGCCATGGCGAAGACCACGGACGCGGCTGGACACACCGTCCATCGTCGTCAGAAACAGGACAGGCGTCATGATGTCGTGTTCGCGCATGTGGGTCAGAATCTCCAACCCGTCCATCCCCGGAAGCATCCGGTCGAGAATCACGAGGCTCCATCGCTCCGAAAGGGCACGCCGTAACCCATCCGGCCCGTTCGCGACAGCGAAGACATCGATATCGTGTTCCGCCAGGCCTTCGTGCAGATATGCTGCCGTCGCGCAATCATCCTCGACCAGAAGCAGACGCGCGCGCGCGGTCAGGGCCATGGCAACAGAAAGATCATTTGGCTCGTCCCTCCCCCTTGTCCGTCAGGCCGGCGCCAGACGGAATGCGCGGCATCCTAGCAGCAGAACCCACGGCGAAAGCACCGGCAATGGCCCGGAGATGGTTCTGATTGGCATTTGTTAATTTTCGGATTGCAACCCTTTGGTAGAAGATGCGGCACAAGCTTATGTCATCGGAAACAACAATGGACCTCCGTCTCGCCGCATCCCTGGCATCGCTTTTTTATGCTATCTTGACAGGTGTGGTCCTTATTGTCTGGTACGGTGTGTTTTGAACCGGCTGTTGCAAAAGCCCGGCAGGCGACCATCAAGGCCGCTCCGCTTCGGTGCACCGGAACGCACGCCGGGCGCGACCCTGTCGGCCTGCTCCCGTTCGGCCACCCACATGTCCAGCCAGGCTCTCGAACAGTATGCCGTGACAATTATCGCATCATGCTCATCGGGGAATCTTTTTGTCGGACCGGCGTGATGGATGAGCAATATCGCGCCACCCTGCCCAGATAAAGATAGATGATCGGCGTGGTATAAAGTGTCAGTGCCTGACTGACAGCCAGGCCTCTGATAATCGCGATGCCAAGCGGCCGCCGCAGTTCGGCTGCCATAGCCATTGCCAAGGATCAGCGGCAACGCCCCCAGCGCGGCGGCGAATGTCGTCATCATGATAGGAAGGAACCGGAGCAGGCCCGCTTCACGCATTGCCTGTTTCGCCGGAACGCCGCGTTCGCGCTCGGCATCCAGGGCAAAATCCACCAGCATGATGGCGTTCTTCCTGACGATTCCGATCAGGAGAATCACGCCAATCATGGCCATCAGCGAGAAATCCTCCCCGAATACCCACAAGGCCACAAGCGCACCCACCTTGGCCGAGGGCAGGGTTGACAGGATCGTCAGAGGATGGACGTAGCTTTCATACAGGATGCCCAGCACCATATAGACCGCCGCCAGCGCGGCCGCGATCAGCAGCGGCTCGCTGCTGGAGGAATTCTGAAGTTGCGCGGCATTGCCGACAAACGCGCCATGGATCGAAGGCGGCAGATGCAGGGCCAGAACCTGTGCCTCCACAACCTGCATGGCCCCGCCAAGGGGCATGCCCGTCGGCAGGTTGAAGGATATGGTGGTCGCGACTTCCTGCCCTGATGGTTGATGGCAAGCGGTGTCAGACCCGCCATGGTACGGGTGACGAAAGGCAGCGGCACCATCGTTTCCGCACCGGTCGATGCGGCTGACCTATCGGCCGACACGCAGATCAAGGATCTCGCCCGAGCGATCAAGGCACAATGGGTCTGCGAGCAGGCCCGTCAGCAACTGAAGGAGGAACTCAGTCTCGATCACTTCGAGGGGCGATCGTGGATCGGGCTGCATCGGCACGCTCTGCTGGGCAGGATGGCGTTCGCGTTTCTCCAATCCTGCCGCCTCAAGGCAGCAGGCCGGAAAAAACCATCACAGGCCAACCGCCCCAGCCCAGCCTGCCCGTAATCCGTCAGGCCATTCTTGATCGCGTCCTTCCACCACCATGCCGGCAGTCCCCTCACTGCGGTAGGACGCTCAGCCCACCCTCATCACAGCAAATGCCAAAGCAGTGCTATGGGCTACTCACAGATCACCTATATCAAGCCCCATGCTGGCGCGCGACGCTGACGGGAGTTTCTGCTCAATACCGCACCAACCCTGCCTCTTCAGCCAATCTCTTTATCATGCCCAGGGTTTCTCCAAGCAGGGGGATGCCGTCGCGCATCCGGCGCCCGAATTCCGCCTGCGAACGCTCGCCGGGAAAGAAAGTCTCGCCGACGCCTTCCACTTTCGGCGAGGCCTTGATGCGCTCGATCATGTCTTCCATCGTCGACTCGAACGTGACTGGGTCCTGAAAGGCTGCGATATCGATCGCCAGCATGGTGAAGGCGGTGTTCATCGCCCCGTCGTACGGCTTGAATCCGCTGGAACCGCCGCCGAAGATCTTGCCGTCGGCCAGGACCGACGTCAGGATTTCATGCACCACGCCGAGATTGAAGGCCTTCTGGCCACCGAACGGCAGCAGCGACATCGCCTCCAGCGCTCGGGCCGGGTCCGTGGTCTCCTGTCCCGCGCGATCCAGCGCCCATCCGTGCGGAATCGCCTCGCCTTTTTCCTTCGCCTTGATGATGCGCTCGATCGCCGCCGTGGTGCAGGCCATATCCAGCGCGAAGCAGCCATACCGGCCCGCCGGGGCGGCATAGGCCACCGGATTGTTGCCGACGACCGGAACAGTACCGCCCGGCGGCGCCATCAGCCTGCGGCTGGTATTGGTGAAGGTGACGCCCACCATACCCTGCCGCGCGGCCAGCAGAGGATAATATTTCGCCGACGTCAGCGAATTGCCGTTGCGGACCGCCACCAGCCCAATCCCCGCGATGCGTGCCTTCTCGATCGCCCGCCGCATCGCGCGCCCGGCGACCACCTGGCCGAGGCTGCGGTTGGCATCCCAATGCGCAACCGCCGCGCGGTCGCTGAGCACGGATATGAACGTCTGCGCCCGGTCGCCGCCGCCCTTGATCCGTTCGACCACTTGGCAGAACAGGCGCAAGCCGTGCGACTCCTCACCCATCATCTCTGCCTGCATGAAGACATCGGCCGTGACGGCTGCGTCTTCGGCGCTGACGCCGTGGAAGGCCAAGATGGATTCGCACATCGTGCGCACCACATCCTGGCGAATCTGGACTGTGTCGCTCATCAGAAAATCCCGTTCCTTCAAGACCTGCGCCATCATACTCCTCCACCGCGACGGGAGCCTTTCAATGGCAGTCGGCAATCACTGAAACACTCTGTGGGGACAGGACGAGCTCGATCTGCTCGCCCACGGACACCTCCGGCACCACCGGCAGCGATGCGGCGATCGCCATGCCGCTCGCCCGCAGGCCGCACTGGATCGCGCCCCCCAGGAAGCATGCGCTTTCGACGGTGGCACGCAGCACCGTCGCCCCCTCCTCCTCCGCAGATCCATGCCGCAGGGCCTCAGCGCGGAAAAAGACCAGCGGATCAGGCGGCAGGGCTTCGACCGGCGAGCCCCGCAGCATCAAGCCGCCCGTGGTCACGAACTGGCCCTCTACCGGGACTGACCGTTCGACATCAAGAGGAAAAAGATTTGCTCCACCAAGGAATTCCGCGACAAAGCGGCTTTTCGGGCGCAGATAGATTTCGCGCGGGCTGCCCTGCTGCACGATCCTGCCGCTCTGCATGATCATGATCCTGTCGGAGACGACCATCGCTTCCTCATGATCGTGGGTGACATAGACCGAAGTGATGCCGGCATCGTTCATGATCGTCCGGATCTCGAAACGCATCTTCTCGCGCAGCGAGACATCCAGATTGCTCATCGGCTCGTCGAACAGCAGGCATGTCGGCTCCAGCGCGAGCGCCCGCGCCAGCGAGATACGCTGCTGCTGGCCACCGGAGAGGGAGGACGGAAAACGGCTCTCGCTTCCCGGCAGACCCACGATATCCAACGCCCAGCGCACCCGGGCCGCGATATCCGCCTGCGGCATCTTCTTCAGCCGGAGCCCGAGACCGATATTCTCGAAGATCGTCTTGTGCGGCCACAGGGCATAGGACTGGAAGACCATGCCAATCCCGCGTTTCTCGGCCGCCAGGTGGACACGCCCATCATGCGCCAGTTCCCTGCCGCCCAAGGCAATCCGCCCCCGGTCGATCGTTTCCAGCCCGGCCAGCGCGCGCAGCATCGTCGTCTTGCCGCAGCCCGACGGACCCAACAGGGTGACGACCTCGCCCTTCTCCACGGCAAAGGAGACATCGCGCAGGGCGTGATAGTCACCGAAATCCTTCCTTACGTTCTCAACCTCAAGAAATGACACGCGATGGCTCTCCACGTCAGGCCAGCCCAGATGGCTTGATCCAGACCGGTCATGGCATTCAAACGCTTTTCGAAACAGAACGGAACAGTGCCGCGCCCTAGCTGGTGGGCGGCGCGACCTCGACGCGGAACAGGCACGAGGCCGCGATCAGCACCACCGTGATCAGCATGATCTGGATCGCGGCCATCGCCGCCAGCATGCCGTAGTCACCATCCTCCCATCGCGAGAAGATCAGCACGGACAGGACCTCGTTTCCTGGTGAATAGAGCAGCACCGGCACATCGAGTTCGCGCACGCAGATCACGAAGACCAGCACCCAGCCCGAGGCGATGCCGGGCTTCAGCAGCGGCAGCGTGACGTGGCGCAGGCGCTGCAACGCATTGCCCCCGGCCATGCGCAGCGCGTCTTCCAGCACCACGTCGATCTGCCGGTGGACGCTGGAGACCGCGCGCACCGCAAAGGGCATGAAGCCCACGATATAGCCGATGAACAGCAGCCAGCCCGTGCCATAGACCGGCAAGGGGACGTCGATCCATGTCCATAGTAACGCCACGCCCAGCGTTACCCCCGGAATGGCCGCGGGGATCGTGACCATGAAATCGATGAGCCCACGCAGCGGCGAACGGGTACGGTTCATGATCAGGCTGATCCACACCGCCAGAAGCAGGGAGACCGTCGCCGAGATGCCGGCGAACCACAGGCTGTTCCACACCGCGCTCTCGACCAGATGGTTCGAGAGGAAGATCTCGCGATAATGGGCGAAAGTGAGAAGATGGAAAGCGAGGCTGCCGTCATAATGGGGCACCAGCGAGGCATAGAACAGCATCACGATCGGCAGCACCGTGGTGGCGAGCACGAAGACCATGAGCACGCCGAACAGAGGCAGACGCAGCCGGCCCAACGGCACGACCGTATGCTTGCGGGCGCGGGCTGAAACCGTGACGAAGCTTCTGCCGCCCAGAAGGATCTTCTGCACGACCAGGCCGGCGGCGGCGATCACGACCAGCAGCAGCGACAGAACGGCTGCCAGCCCGAAACGGGGTGGGAACATGTTGGAAAGATCGTAGATGTAGGTTGTCATGGTCCGGATACGGACCGGTGCGCCCAGCAGGGCGGGCACGGCGAACTGGCCGGTGGCCGCAACGAGCGTGAGCAGCAGTGCCGAGATCAGCGCCGGAGAGATCAGCGGCAGGGTGATACGCCAGAACGTGCCCATCGGGCACAGACCGCTGATCGCGGCGGCCTCCTCGACCGATGGATCGAGATTATGCAGCGCGCTCTGCACGAAAAGATAGACATAGGGCGCGTAATAGAGCCCCGTGACCCAGATGATGCCTAAACTGCTGTAGATATCGACCGGTCCGATGCCCACCAACATGAAAAGGCGGTTGAACAGCCCGACATGCGGCGACAGCAACATGCCCCACGCGACGGCACCGAGGAACGGCGAGAGGAAGAACGGCACAATCGAGGCCATGTGCAGGAAACGCTTGCCCGGCAGGTCCGAGCGGACGATCAGCCACGCCTGGCCTAGTCCGATCACGCCGGCCAGCGCCGTGGCTGGTATCGCCAGCAGAAGCGTATGACCGATTGCCCGCAGGTAGCGCGCGGTGCCGAGCACCTCCGCCCAGTAGCGCCCTGACAGGCCACCCTGCGGCGTGGTGACCGAGTTGCAGACCATCGCGAGGACCGGCACGACGACCAGACCAAACAGGATGATCACCGTGGCCAGGACAGGCGCTTCCCGCCGGCCGACGCGCCCGAGACGACGGGCCATTGCTTGCGTTCCCGTGCCGTATTCCGCACGGGTTACCGGAATGCCGCGCATCTCAGAGGTCGAAGATCTGCATGAACTCATCCTGCATGGCCTCCCTGCTGTTGGTGTAATCGACCGGATCGATCCTCACGACCGGCAGCGTGGCGAAGGCAGGCTTGCCCGGCAGGGGCGGCACATCGTCACGCAACGAGTAGGTGCCATTGATATGGGACAGCATGACCTGCCCTTCCCTGGACAGCAGCCAGTCGAACACGATCTTCGCGCCGCGCGGGTTGGGCGCCTGCTTCATGATGGCAAGCGGCGTCATGCAGTTGGCAACCACATCCGGATAGACCGCAACCACGGGCGCATCGGCGCCACGGGTCATCGCATACGCCACATAATCGAGTTGTTCGCACAGAGCGAGTTCGCCCACCACCAGCCGGTTGGTCAGCGCGCCGTGGCCACGGAAGATCTCCGGACGGTTTTTGGCATATTTCTTCCAGAACCCGACCCCTTTCGCGAGGCGCAGCGAATAGTACCAGTTCAGCGCCCCGCCATCGACGCGGGCATCCGAATTGCCTTCCCGGCCCACCCAGCGGCTGTCGGCATACTCATCCCACGTGCGCGGCATTTCGCGATCCGGCACCTCGTTGCGGTTGCAGGCGAAGATATTGAGGATGCTCCGCGAATTGACCCAGGTGCAGTCCGGATCGCGATGGCCCTCGGGATAATGCGCATAGACCCCGGAATCGTAGGACATCAGGGCGCCGTCGCGCTTCAGTTCGACGAAGGAACTGATATCGGAAACCTGGAACAGATCGGCCTTGAGCCGCCCCGTACGCAGTTCCGACCGCAGACGCTGGTATATCTGGAAGCTTCCCGCACTCAGGATCCTGAGCTGCACGTCCAGACCGGCCGCATTGACGCGTTCCGCGATTCGGCTGAGATACAGGCTGGGCACCGAAGAATAGACCGTGACCACACCTGCGTCTGCCGCCCGCGCACCCCTCGCGAGAAAAGGAAGCGCGAGCCCGGCGCCGACGGCATGCGTCAGTACCTGGCGCCGCGTAGGATGATCAGGCAGCGGATCCGTCATTCACATTTTCTCCCCGGCGATGCGCAGACTTGCAATCGAGGTCTGTCGCCGGCCACCAAGATACGAAACAGGAACAATATCGACAAATTAACAATTTTTAGAAATCGAGATTTGCCCGCACATAATACATTCCACCATTGAATCCGTACGGGGAGTTTCTGTTGTAGATATTCGCCCCCGTGGAACTGCTCAGTGCGCTGGCCGCCTGACGGGTCGGGTATTTATTGAACAGGTTATCGGCGCCCACGGCCAGATAGAGTCTGGGGATCACCCGGTATCCGACCTCGAGATCGGTCAGGAAAGCCGGCTTCTGCAGCTGCCACTGCGATGCGTCGGTCGTGGGGGATTCGATATTGACCACAGAACCGTAGCGCATTTCCTGGACGAAGAGGGAGAATTTTCCGAACCGCCAGTCCATGGAAAGATTTTCCCGGTTCTTCGGCGCGCTACGCAGCATGACTTCCTGCACATAGGAATTGAAGTAACTCAGGCCCATGTTCTGGATTACCTGCGGCGCCTTGGCATGACTCCGCATCTCGTTATCCGTCAGATTCACGCCGAGCGAGAATTTGAACGTTCCGGCGCGCGGCGTATGCAGCATGTAGCTGGCCTGGAGATTACCACCGAACGTATTGGTATTTCCGATATTCGCGAAATAGGTGGCGTTCGTCACCCCCGTGAGGCCGGCGGCCGCAAGGATGGATTCCACCTGCGTACCGGCGAAGGTCGTCGTGCTGTAGATGCGGTCATTGATGGCGATATAATAGAGATTCCCGGTAATCTCGAAATCGTCGATCGGGTTCATGTCTACCCCGACGCTGAAGCTGCGCGAATATTCGCCCTTCAACGGCTGCGCGCCCAGCGCGCGCGCTGCGGCACTGCTGCCCGGCAGCGTATCCACGGAATAGCCGACATGCGGCGACGAATAGAAATAATTCTCTTGGCCCAGGGTCGGCGGCCGATATCCCGTGTTGATGCTGGCCCGGATGGCATAGCGCTTGGAGAAATTATATCGCGTACCGACAGAGCCGGTGACTACGGTTGGTAGGCGGCTATATCCCGTGGCATGACCGCCCAGCGTCCATTCCCATTTTTTTGTTACAAAAAAATCGAGATTGACGAAGCCGTCATAGACGTCGCGGTTATTATTGGTCGCGGAAAGGGGCGGATTACCGGCATGGTCGGTCGCGCCCGGATTAGCGGCCTTGCCGGCACTCGGTCCCGCGAGGATCGGTACGCCTCCATCCGCCCAAGAGGCATATTCGCCCTCGCCCATCTGGAACGTATCGTGCCGGTATTCGGTACCGAACGAAAGGCCCACCGGGCGGGGCAGGAAGCCCAGATCGATGCTCTTCGAGCCCTTGAAGCCCGCGCTCAGTTCGCTGACCGTCGTCTGACCATCATAGAAGTTCGTCGGGCTGTCCAGGCCGTATGTCGGGTTGTTCGAGTGCATATTGTAATATTGCTGTTCGTCCCTCGCATAGTTCACATAGGCATCCCATGCGATGTCATGAAAGGACTTGCCCTTGAACCCCGTATTGACCTGAAAATCGTTCTCCTCCATGTCGAGATAAGGCTGCATGCCGTATGGATACAGGGCCTCCACCGTCTGCGCGTCGGCAGGGCTGCGATACGTGTTGGCCACATGCACATTCCGATGACCGTATGTCGACGTATTATAAAACGAGACATTGTCGGTAATAGGAATGCCGATATTGTCGCCGATGGTCTCGGTGGTCGTCTTCGGCAGGCCGAGATTGCGCTGAACGTCACGACCCACCACTGCGGCACGCGGGTCGGGCTGGCCGTTCGCCAGCGGGTAATACATGGTACCGACATAATCGCCGCTGCGATTGGTCGGAAGCTGATGCAGGATCTGGAATCCGAGGTCCGCATAGCCCCCCTTGCGGCCAATCGCAAAGGAATAATTTCCCGTCGCATCGATGCTCTGGCCGTCACCCGCGTAATATCCACTGTTCTTGAAGTTTATTGATCCACCATGCGTGTTTTTTTTCAAAACGATATTGATGGCGCCGGCGATCGCATCCTGTCCATAGAGCGCGCTGGCGCCCTCGGTGATCACTTCGACATGATCCACCAGCGAAATGGGAATCAGCGAGATATCTGTCGGTTCCGACCCCCAGTTCGGCGCGGCGAGCGCATTGAGGTTGGCGCCGATATGCCTGCGGTGACCATCGACCAGGATCAATGTGTGATCGGGCGAAAGGCCGCGCAACTGGATGGTCTGGGTTAGCGAACTCGCGCCGCCGCCGCCGAGCGGTGGGGACGAGACATCCGGCGACATCTGGGCCAGCGCCTGCGTCAAATTGGATTGCCCCGTCGCGAGAAGCTGGGCACCGGAGACGACCGTGACCTGGACGGTGCTGTGCCGCTTCGTGGAGGTCGAGATCGCCGAATTGCCCGGCAGCACCGTGCCGGTGACCGTGACATTCTCTTCCTTCTCGGTCAGGTCCTTGATGGCGGCGGCGGCGGTATCGGCCCATGCGCTCCGCCCTGCACCGAGGCCACAGAAGAAGACGCTACAAAGCAAAGTGGCACGATAGGCACGGGAATGTTTCATGATCACGGAAGATCTCCTTGTTCTCGGAACCGACTCTCGAACGGCTGACAGTCACCTTTATTTTCAATTCGTAACGTTAAGAACCAACCGCGTTCGCAGCCGGTCTCCTTCTATTCATGCATCTGACCGATATGCGCGATGGCGAAGGCCACGACCTCGATGGCGCGTCCCAGATCATCGATCTCCATCATCTCGTCCGGATTATGGCTGCCGTGCGCATTGCGGATGAAGATCATGGCAGTCGGGATTCCGACCTCCGCGAATGTTGCGGCGTCGTGACCCGCGCCGCTGGGCATATCCTGGGTCGGGATGCCGTAATGGGCGCAGCCCTCGCGCAGGAGCGCCATCAGGGGGGGAGACATCAGCGCGGGCGTGCTGCCCGTGCGCTCTCCCAATTCGAAGCGCGCACCCGTCTGCGCCTCGATGGACCGGATGTTCGCCATAAGCGCCATCTCCGCCGCGTGGAGCGCTGCCTCGTCCTGGCTTCTGACATCGATGCACAGATCGACCTCGCCGGCGACCTTGGAGAAGGAATGCCGATCGGGATGGGTCGAGACCTGGCCGAACGTGACGGTCAGGTCCGCGCCGGATTCCTGCGCCTGCTGCCAGTAATCGTCCATCGCGCAGATCAGGCGCCCGGCGGCCAGGGCGGCGTCGCGGCGGTCGGCACGCGGGGTAGCGCCGGAATGGGCATACTCCCCGATGCAGCGCATGTTCCGGTATCTGAAGCTGCCGCGGATACCGGTTACGATCCCGACGGGCAGCCCTGCGTTCAGCAGGCCGGATGTCTGCTCTATGTGCGGCTCGATATAGGCGACGATCTCCTCGCGGGACAGCAGCGTTCTGCCCGCGCGCACCGCATCGGGCACGAAGCCCAAGGCGGCCATGTGCGCCGCGAGGCTCATGCCCGTATCGCTGCGCCGCACGCGGTCCAGCGCCTCGGGCGCCAGTTTGCCCAGTGCCGTCCTGCTGCCGATATAGCTGTGGGGAAACCAGCAGCTTTCCTCGGCGCGCAGGGCGACGACCGTGAGATCATGAACCGGCACGATACCACGGGCGACCAGCATGGACTGCAGCGCGATGCCGAGGATGACCCCGGCCGCGCCATCGAAATTGCCCCCGTGCGGGACCGAATCCATGTGCGAACCGATCAGGACGTGGCGCCCGCGCACCCGACCTGGAATGGTGACGAACATATTGCCTGCCGGATCGTGGCGGACTTCGGCGCCGAAGGCACTGCCTGCCTCGGCGACGATCTGGAACGCCAGGCATTCGCCCTCCCCATACGCCACGCGCGTCACGCCCGGATCGGCCTGCGTTCCGAGGGCAAGCGCATCGAGAAGCCTGCGCGCGAGATCGACGGCCGGCGCGAAATCGGTGGAATCAGGGAAGGTCGTCATCGTCAGTCCCGGTTCGCCAGCTTGTGAAGCTGCGGTACGGCGGCCCGCGCCGCGTTGAGCACCATCGCCGCATCGTTCTGGTAGGGAATCCAGGTAGCGCCGGCCGCCAGCCATCGGGCCGCCATCTCCGGGCTCTGCGCGCTAATGCCGAACGGCACGCGGTGCTCGCGGCACCGAGCGAAGACTTCCTCATAGGCGGCTAGAAGCTTCGGGTTTTGCAGGTCGCCAGGGATGCCCAGATCCTGCGACAGATCGTCCGGACCGATCATGATGCCGCTCAGCCCCTCGACCTTGAGGATCTCGGGCAGGTTGTCGATCGCCCTGCGGCTTTCGATCATGGCCACGCTCAGCGTCTGGTTGTTCAGGATCTCGATGATTTCCCTCGGCGTACCCGCCCAGTAATCGGTATGGGGGCCCTTGAGATTCATCGGCCGGTTGCCGAGCGGATAATATTTCGTCGCCTCGATGATCGTCCGCAGTTGATCGGCCGTTTCGATCGACGGCAGAAGCAGGCCCTGCGCGCCGGCATCGAGCGCCCGCGTCAGATCATGCGGCTTGAGCGTTCCCGGCGGCCGGACGATCGGCGTAAGGCCCGAGGCGCGGGCCAGCATGGCCAGCGCGCCGACCGTCTCCAGCGAGAAATCGGTGTGTTCCATCTCGATGATGACGAAATCAAAATCGGCGGATGCCAGGATGCCGACCACCCGGGGGTGCGGGCACAGGGTGATCCATGTTCCGAAAGCAGGCTTTTTCTGCGCCCATAGATCATAGACCGGATTTTTCCTGATCATTCTCTTCTCTCTTTCTTCAAGCACGTTGCAGGCAGGCCGGACGACGTTCAGTCGCCGCGCCAGACCTGCGGATTGACGAGATATTCCGGCCGCCGGCCGTTCAGCACGTCGACTACCTGGCCGGCCACCTGGCTGGCGGTGCGTTCCATGGCTTCCTCGGTCGCCCCGCCGGTATGCGGCGAGAGCAGGATGCCGGGCTCCGCCACGAACGGGCTATCGGCCGGGAGCGGCTCCTTGTCGAACACATCCATCGCCGCGCCGGAAAGCTGGCCCGAGCGGACGGCGGCGATCAGCGCCGGGCCATCCACCAGCGCGCCACGCGCCGTATTGACCAGGATCGCCCCCGGCTTCAGCGCCGCGAGGCGGGCGGCATCGAACATGCCGCGCGTGCGGTCGTTCAGCACCTGATGCAGCGAGACGATATCGACCTGAGCCAGGGCCTGCTCCAGCACGGGCGCCGCCACGAAGCCGGCCGCCGCGATCTCCTCGACGGGAACGCTCGGGCTATGCACCAGAATCTTCATGCCGAATGCTGCATGCGCCATCTCCGCCGTCAGGCGGCCGATGCGCCCGAAACCGACGATCAGCAGGGTCTTGCCGCTGATTTCGTGGAATTCCCGGCTGTAGCGATAATCGAAGCGCCCCTCGCGCGTGGCGGTATCGCAACGGCAGACCCGCTTCGCCAACGCCAGCATCTGGGTGATCGCCAGTTCCGCTACCGAGCGCACATTGGCATAGGGCGTGAACACGACGGGCAGGCCAATCGACGTGGCATAGGCGACATCGACCGGATCGAGCCCGATGCCATGATTGCCGACGACCTTCAACTGCGCCCCGGCCTCGATCGCCGCGCGGTTCAGCCCGGCATTACGGGTAATCACGGCATCCGCATCGGTGATTTCACGCGCCACGACCTGCATATCGGAGGAGGACGCTGACACGACTTCTATGCCACCAGCACGCAGGATTTCCACGCCGCGCGGATGGATCGGCTGAATCAGAAGACATTTCATGAGACTCTACTCCGCTGCCTCGAACCGTTCATGCAACCCGCGCGCCTCGACCGAGGTGACGAACTGCCCTTTGCGAGCCGAGACTTCTTCGAGAAAGCGGCGATATCGATCGAGCCATGCCGCATCCTGGACCGATGCCGTGTGAAAGAGGCAATGGACGATCTGCGGCGTGCCGGACTCTTCGGCCCGATTCACGATCACATTCCATATTCTCAGCAGATTTTCCAGATCTGACTGCTCCACATGCAGGATATTGCCATAGGCGCTCCCCAGACCATCGGAGCCGATCGGAATTTCGAGGACATTCGATACCGGCTGCCCACGCCACGGCGCGCGCGGGGCGAGCGGCAGCATGGCCGCCGTAGTGGGCGCCTCGGTCCACACGCTTTCCCGATCCGGACGGTCCAGGCCGGGGCAGCATGAATAATCGACCAGCAGGCCAGCCTGTTCCAGCAGCGCGTTCATGAAGGGCGCGTAGGCATAATGGCCGCCACGATAGGCCACCGGACTGATGCCGGAGCGCTCCAGCAGAAGGCGGCACTGCTCCATCACCTCAGTGACGTGGGCACGCTCGCCGAAACGGACCCCAGCGCCCTTGATTTCCTCATGAAGATGGATCGCCACATCGGCACCACCCGCGCAGGCCTCACGATACAGATCGGCAAGCGCCCCCTCGTAAAAGGCCGCACGGCAATATGTGCCACTATGCGGCGTAAGGACATATTTTCCGTCCGTCAGGTCACGCATGATCGGCATCAGCGTGCGCAAATCCACGAGCGCCTGATCGGGGTCGGGAGGATCGATCCGGAAATCGCGGCCCGGGTCGAAGGGCGCAAAAACCAACCAGTTCACATCGACAACAGGGACCAGATAGACGCGGTTGTCATCCGCACCAAACACCATGTTCGTCACCATAAAATCTGACAATGCCTATTTTTATATAGGACGATGCCGCATCGGAACAATTCGGTTGTCGTTATGCATTGATAAGGCAACCCGGATAATGGGAAAAAGCGGCGCCAGATTCGTCAGGAAGGGAAAACATGGTTTTCCTGACGTCTGAAATCAGGGAACATATGGTTTATCCCGGACGGGAAGGCATCATAGAATTCCACAGGCACAGAAACCCGGAGCCATGACATGCCTTCTCCTTTCCATCTCGCCTTTCCTGTTGACGATCTGGAATCCACACGTTTCTTCTACGGAACCGTTCTCGGTTGTCCGGAGGGGCGAAGCACAGATAAATGGATCGATTTCGATCTGTTCGGGCACCAGATTGTCGCCCACCTCCTCCCCTCCACCCAATCGGGAACCAGTCCGGTGGATGGGCATAATGTTCCCATCCCGCATTTCGGCGTCGTGATGGGAATGGATGAATGGAACCAGTTGGTCGACAGACTGAAGAGCCACAACATTCCGTTCGGGATGGAACCCCAGATCCGCTTCGGTGGCCTGCCCGGCGAGCAGGCCACCACCTTCGTGCTCGACCCTTCCGGCAACGCGCTCGAATTCAAGGCCTTCCGCGACATGAACAAGCTGTTCGCGAAGCAATAGGCCCCAAGGCCGCCCGCTCCACCACGGACAGGCGCGGGCGGCGCGTGGCCCGTGCCCCAGTGCCGCCCGGCATCCGGTGACACCAGCCATGACAGAGCCCGACGCGCGGACTCCCAAGGTTTTCTCGCTCGCAATTCTTCCCCTGATCGTCGTTCTTTCCGCGCTTGGGGCGATCGTGGGACTTCAGTTGATCACCACCCTCGGGGTAACGACCAATACGGGCCTGATCGGCGCTCTGGTGGCCATGGGTGCCGGACGTATCCCATTCGCCCTGTTCCGCACCTACCGCTCCAAGCAGGTTCAGAACCTGGCCCAGAGCGCGGTCTCTGCCGCTTGTTTCGGCGCGGCCAATGCCATGCTACTGCCGATCGGCATTCCCTATCTCCTGGGCCGCCAGGACCTGATCATGCCACTGTTCGCGGGGGTTTCCTGCGCCACCTTTCTCGATGCCTTCATGCTTTACCGGCTTTTCGGCACCACCGCGTTTCCCGAGAGCGGCGCCTGGCCCTCCGGCGTGGCCATCGCCGAGACCATCCGGCTGGGAGACAGCGGAGGGCGCAAGGTCGCCGTCATGGTCGGCGGCATGGCGCTGGGGCTCGCAGGCTATGCGGCGAGCATTCCAATGGCCGCCTTCGGCACCGCGCTGATCGGCAATGCCTGGGCGCTCTCGATGTTCTCCGCCGGCCTGCTGGCCGCCGGCTACGGCGTCGCCGCGCGGCTCGGCCACGCCATCGCCGCCAGCTTTCCCGACGTGGCCCCGGACCCGCATTTCCTGCCCCACGGCATGCTGGCGGGGGCCAGCATCGTCGCACTCATACAGGTCGTTCACACGCTGCTGCGCCGGGACGCGAGGGCGGACCTCTCCGGGCGCCGCAAGCCGGGGCGGACGTTGGCCATGGGGCTTTCGGCGTTCCTGGTGCTGGTCGTCGGCCTCTCGGCGGTCAGCGGCGTCGCCTCGGGCATGTCGCCAAAGCTGCTCATTGTCTTCGTTCTCTACACCGCCTTCTCGGCTTTCGTGCACGAGGTGGTCGTGGGGCTCGCGGCCATGCATTCGGGGTGGTTTCCCGCCTTTGCCATCGCCCTGATCACGCTCCTGCTCGGCGGCCTCGTCGGTTTTCCGCTGCCGGCGCTGGCCATCCTGGTGGGCTTCACCAGCGCGACCGGGCCCGCCTTCGCGGACATGGGCTACGACCTGAAGGCGGGCTTCCTGTTGCGCGGCAGCGGCGCCGATCCGGCCCTGGAACGCGAAGGCCGACATCAGCAGTTCCTGGCGGCCTGCGTCGCCTTCGTGACCGCCGGCGCGGTGGTGATGCTGACCTGGCGGGGCTATTTCAGCCATGACCTGTTTTCGCCGGCGACGCGGGTGTTCGCCGCCACCATCCATGGTAGCGTTCACGCTTCCGTCGCCCGCTCCCTGCTGTTCTGGGCCTTGCCGGGCATCATGTTGCAGACACTCGGCGGCCAACGGCGGCAGCTCGGCGTGCTGCTCGCAACCGGGCTGCTGATCGGCAAAACTCATGCCGGCTGGGCCGTGCTGGCAGGCCTGGTTGTGCGCGCAGTCTGGACCCGGCTGAACCGAAGCGGCGATCATAGTGCCATGCGGATTTTCGCCGGAGGCGCCATAGCCGCCGATGCGCTGTCCTCCTTCCTCACCTCCTTTACGGGCGCCTTCCATCAGGATCGAAAATAGAAATCGCGCTTTCAGCCAAAAGAAATATTCTGCAGCGCCTTGATATCCCACGAAATACTGTGAAACGCGGTTCCTAGCTTCTGGTTGGCGATCGCTACCTGCAACGACGAGACGATCGCCGCCGCAGCGGGCGAAAGCCCTCCTTCACGACGCCAGAACAGGCGGATGGTGCGCGATACCTGAGGGTCGATCAGCGGCCGGCACCGGATGAAGGGGTGATTGGGATGCGGCAGCGACAGACCGGGCAGGATGGCCATGCCCAGCCCTTCTTCGACCATCCCGCTCAGTGTGGAGAGGTTCGACACCTCGCTCACGATATTCAGCGGTATGTTCCGCGCCCGGACGACCTCATCGATGATCTCGCGCATCCCGGTCTCGTGCGACATCGCGATGAAGGACTGGGATGCGATTTCATCCCATGCCAGCTTGCGCTTGCGCGCCAGCGGATGCGACACCGGCAGTACCGCATGCAACTGATCACGGGCGAAGGCGACTGAAGACAGTTCGGGAAAGCCCGTAATGGTGCTGCCGATTGCCAGTTCCACCATGTTCGACAACAGAAGGGATGCCACGCCTTTCATGTTCGCATCCATGATCGTGACGCGGACACCGGGGAAATGCTGCTCGTTGACTGCCAGCACGCGGGGCATCAGCCGCGATGCCACCGATGGCAGGCAGGCGATGGCTACATGCCCATGCTTGCGTGACACCGCATCGTGCATGTCCAGCATCAGCTTGTCAAAATTCAGGAGCAGATCGCGCAGCGGGGGCAGGAAGCTGGTGGCGAGTGGCGTCAACGCGACATTGCGCGTAGTACGTGAAAACAGGGAACTTCCAATGGAATCCTCAAGCTGTCGGATGCACTGGCTCAATGCCGACTGCGACATGTTGAGCGTGGCGGCCGCCCGTACAAAGCTGCCCTTCTCGGCGACCGTAACGAAAGCCCTGACCTGCCGGAGATTGACGTTATGGCTCGACATGGGCACCACCATGTCCGCATTTGTTCCGGATTTCAATCGAAATAAGCGACCCGGTACGGGCCCCTTCCTGCTTTTCCGCGCCCCTTTTTCCCCATTATCCTGTTTTTTCGATGAATTGATCACACCATTGAATTTGTTGTCTGACCGCATCGACCGCTACGCTCCAGTCCGAAATCCACGGCCTGATATGGCAGAACGCCAGCCGGAAGACAGGGCAGGCCCGCACGATGACGGGAGAGTCGGATGAAAGCAGTTGCGAATTACAGCCCTTATGGCTGGCGCGCCAAGATCGGTTTGATCGTGCCGTCGACCAATACGGTTGCCGAGCCGGAATTCTGGCGCGTGGCCCCCAAAGGCGTCAGCATCCACAGCGCACGCGCCACCCTGCTGGGGAACGCGACGACCGAGAGCTACTACAAGATGGCCGAGGCCGTCATACGCTCGGCCGAGGATCTGGCCACGGCCGAGGTCGATATCGTGACCTATGGCTGCACCTCCGGCTCGATCATCTGCCCACTGCCGGAACTGCTGTCGAACATGCAGGAGAAGGCCGGCGTACCGGCGATCGCGACGGCAGGCGCCGTGGTGGCCGCGTTGCGGGCGCTCGACGTGAAGAAGGTCGCGGTCTGCACGCCATATGTCGATTTCGTCAATGAAAGCGAGATCTCGTTCCTCAATGATTACGGGTTCGACGTGCTCTCGATGCATGGGCTGCAACTGGGCGAAACGCAGGCAGAGCGGCGCGGCATCGGCCGCGTGCCGCCGCAGCATGTGTGGCGCATGGCCCGGCAGGCCGACCGGCCGGATGCCGATGCCATCTTCATCTCCTGCACCAATCTCGCCACCTTCGACGTTCTGCAACAGATCGAGGACGATCTGGGCAAGCCGGTGATCATCAGCAACCAGGCCTCGATCTGGGCCTGCCTGCGCATGCTGGGCCTGCCGGACAGAATCGAGAATCTCGGCCGGCTTATGACCGATTTCCTAGCACCGATCACGACGAAGGACATGCTCGTCTGAACGGTTGCCGCCGGAAGCGGAAGAAGGAAGAGGCATGGACACGCGCTTCCTCGAAACATTCGTGGATGTGGTGGAACTCGGCTCGATGGCGGGTGCTGCGCGCAAGACCGGACTGAGTTCCGGCAGTGTCGCGCAGCGGATTCACACGCTGGAGCGCGATCTTGGCGTGGCGCTGATCGAGCGCCATGGCCAGACCGTGAAGCCGACGGCCGCGGGGCGATCGATCCTGATACAGGGCAGGCGAATCCTCAGGGAGATCGAATCACTCATGCGTTTCGCATCTCACCTGAACGATGAAGGGGAAATCACGGTCGGTGCCATCTCGACCGCGCTGACCGGCCTATTGCCCGACCTGCTCAATGCCTTCCTCTCCGCCCATCCCCGCATCAGCCTCTATACAGTTCCGGGAACCTCCCTCGCACTCTACGACCAGGTGCTCAACCATCGCCTGGATGCGGCGATCATCGTAGAACCACCCTATGACCCACCCAAAACCTGCGGCTGGCGGCCGCTGCGGGACGAGGCCCTGACATTGGTGGTGCCAACCGGCTGGGAAGGGGCCGATCCGCTCGACCTGCTCCGGACACGGCCGTTCGTTCGCTATGATCGCAACCATTGGGGCGGCAGGATCGTCGATCGCTATCTGAAAAAACACTCGATCACGCCGTACGAGCAACTGGAGATGGATTGCCTGGAAGCGATCGTTGCTATCGTCGCCCAGAAGGGCGGGATTGCGCTGCTGCCCGCATGGACCACGCCCTGGCCGCCGGCACCCGGCATCGTCTCCATGGCACTGGGCGACACGGCGCCCGTCCGGAGGATCGGTGTCCTGTGGCACCGCGCCTCGCCGCGATCCCATCTTCTCAAATATTTCCTCAGACTTCTCGACGCGACCACCTATGGGCAACCGATCGCCTACGAGCCGCTCGCGCCCTGAAGGATCTGGAACATCCCATCATCACGCACGGAAAGATCCTCTCATGAGAATAGACAAGGTTCCCCATCACGATGTGTCCAGCTATCTGGAGCGGAAGGACACGATCCTGATTCCGATCGGCGCGGTCGAATGCTATGGGCCGCATCTGGCCACGGGCACCGAAAACGCGATCTGCGACGCCTGGGCGGACGCCGTGGCCACGCGCGCGGACCTGGCCGTGGCACCGATCATGCCGTTCAACTACTCCGCGATGTTCCTCGATTACGCCGGCACCTGCTCGATCGAGATGACGACGATCGAGCAAACGCTTCTTCAGCTTTGCTCTGGGCTGGCCTGTCAGGGCTTCAGGCGCTTCCTGTTTGTCAATATCCATGCCGGCTCAATCGGACCGATCGAGAGCGTGTGCCGCGCCCTGCGCAGCCGCTTTGGCGCCTATGGCGGCCTGATCGACATTTTCTCCGTCATGCGCGACACTGCCGAGGTGACCTATGCCGCCAGCAAGGCGCCCACTGGCCATGGCAGCGAGATGGTTACATCGGTGGCGATGCATGTGTGCCCAGATCTCGTCTTCGCGGACCGGATGCAGAAGCCGGGCTCATTCACCACCTTCTCTCAGGGCGTGACGACGTTGACCTCCGGCAAGGTGAAGCTGGGCGCATCCAGCTACATGATCTTCTCCAATATCTCCGATTACTCTCCCCTCGGCATCCAGGGCGACCCGACCGGCGCCACTGCCGGAAAGGGACGACAGATCTGGGAGAGTTCGGTCGATTACGGCGTGGAGGCCGCGACATCCTTCGCGCGGGCGGTGCTGCAATCGCAGCGCTGACACAATGTGATACCCGGCCGGATCAGGATCATGGCGTGAACTGGCATGGAAGATTGATCCTGCTGGAGGGGTAATCGGCACTGAAAACTGACCCCTCTGATGCATGGTTTCTCCCTTGCGCCTACGGCTTCAGGGAGAAACCCGATCTCGATTCCAAGGGGTCATTTTTGGATGCCGATTGGGGTCGAATTTCAATGCCGATTGACGTCTGGACACAAAAACTGCCTCAGCGAGGCGTTTTTTGTTTTATATCAATATGTTAATTCATTGTTGGGGGGGGGGGGGGGAATGCAGTCAACAATACTTGCGATTGGTGAGTTATAAGATACTATACCTCCGCCTAAGATGATTATTCAAGGTTCCCATCTGGCACGGGCGCGCAGCAGCCCAACGCAAGCCTCCGGCGTCAAACCATTGTACCGACCGATCGGCCATCGACGCGAAGCACTATACCTGTCGTGACAGGCGGCCTGTGCCGATACCAGATAGGCAATTGTTGCAGCGACTTCCATGGCCTTACCGCGTCGCCTGACGATCACAATCGGCCTTTCATTATTCAGAAATATTGTTATATATTCATGGAAAGACTCGCCGTAACGTTCATCCCGACATTCAGGATTCCCATTCCATTTCGAGGCAACGTCTGAAAAACGTCATAATTACCAAGATCATTTCGCTCAAGGTGAAAGGATCATCACGAAAATCTTCACCAGAGCATGAACTCATCGTGTCGACAGGGGTTAACCCCAGCTAACCCGTATTCAGACACAGGTAAGGAAACCGGTCATGCGCGCGTTCCTCTCGTTCTCTCTTTCCGCCGCCCTGCTTGCAGGAAGTGGCACAGCATGGGGTCAATCAGCCCCAGCGTCCTCCTCCCGCACAAATGACCAGAGTTCCCCCTCCCAGACCTCCACGCCTCCCGCCCACAAGCCGGTTGAATCTCCAGACGGCCCTAAACATGCAGGGCATCCTCCCGCCACGAAGACACCGCCTTCACCCTCGTCCTTGAGTGTATCCCGGGGTAGGCATGAGGCAGACCGGATGCTGACACCGCCGATCCTGAAATCCGATCACGACCCGCAATAGCCGCAAGGGCATAAGGAGCGGCCGCCAAATCCCCTGCGGTCGCTCCTAACGTGGCCCAGTCAAGGCGAGCCGCCGCGTTGATGCGAGTCGGGCTTCACGCGTTTCCGGCATGGCAAACAGAAAGAGAAAAAAGACGGCGGTTCCGCTGCCTGCCAGCGCCAGGAACGCGAGATTGAAACCATAGGCAGACGTCAACAGGCCACCGGCGAAATTCGAAAGCAGGGCTCCCACCGTACCAACGGCAAGCCCCACGCCGATGAGGAGATTCCGCCGGCCGCCATGTGCCGCCAAATCCGACATGATGGCATAAAAGAGCACTAGAATAATACCCGAGGAGATACCATCCAGGATCTGGGCCAGGCACATGGTCGGCCAGCCGGCGCTCCGGATGATCATCAGGTCGCGCAACGGCTGCACCGCCAGCGCAACCAGAAAGAGCGGCTTGCGCGGCCATTGCCCGGCTGTCCGCCCGACCAGGAATGCCACCGGTACCATGGTCGCCTGCGCAACGACGATGCAAACGGCCGTCATGAAAGACACACTGCCGAAATGATAGACGGCATGCCGTTCGATCATGAGCGGAACGGTCGCTCCATTCGCCAGATTGAACAGCAGGTAGCAGATCAGAAAGACCAGAAAGGACGCATCCGTCAGCACGCGGACAACCTCCCGTCCCTTTGCAGCGCCGGATCGAGAATCCTGCGATCCGCCTTCTTGCGCATCCGCGCGGCGTGTCAGCCCCACCACCAGAAAGAGGCTGATGGCCGCCAGCCCGCCGATGGCCCATAAGGGCGTGAGAGGCCCTGCCGTGCTGCCTACAACGCTCATGAAGCAGGCAACCAGTGCGTTGCCCATATGGTTGAAGGACTCATTGCGCCCCATCCGCGCCATGTAGCCGCCGTCGCCCGCAGTCTGCCGACTGATGGCCGCCAGCAACGGCGAGAACAGTGCCCCCGCACCGCCGGCGAGGAAATGGACGCAGACAATCTGCCAGAAGCCGGGAAACAGGGCTGCGACCGAGACCGAGAACGCCGTCACGACGCTGCAGCCGGCCAGGATCGCCCTGCGGGAGGACAGCCGGTCGAGCGCCCACCCACCCAGCAGGCGCGCGGTCACCGCCCCCGCTCCACCGGCCGCGATCGTCATGCCGATATCGGCCGACGGCCATCCATATGCCGCAAGCAGGCCGGTCAGAAAGGCGCCCAGATTGTCCTGTACGTCCGCCAGCAGAAAGCTGAGCCCATCCAGGGCAATATTATCCCGACGGCAGCGCGTGTCTGTCTCATGGCTGGTCATCGGCCCTCATCGTCATTGTATCTGGACCGCGTCGGGCCGCTCGATACCGGCATGCTCGCATGAGGTGACGGCATGTCGGCACGTCTCCCCGGCGCGGTCTGTTTCAGGAGCGAAAGCGGGACCGGCTGGCCGAATCACCACGCTGATCAGCGTTGCCCTTCGGCTCCCCCAGGGGATTCAGACGATCGATTGAAAATGAAAAATGCTTGTCAGTTCAGAGGATTCCCCGGATCTTCGGGCATCGGCGGCGGCCGCTCCGGCGGCGGGGCAGGCGCCGGTCGTTCCGGCGGGTAGGGTGGCGGCGGATTCGTCCCCCCGGCGTGATTCCATGCGACGGCTGATTTCATTGGGTGCTTTATCCTTCGGCTGATACGGGTGACGGCCTTCTCATGCCGCTCATGCGGGGTGCTCCGGCAATGCGAAAGCGACGACCTCGTCGCCGTTCCGGGTCTGGAGGCCGCCATGGCCGCCCACCGCCAACACCACATACTGGCGCCCGTCCTTGCCCATATAGGTCATCGGGGTTGCGTTCCCACCCGCATCGAGCGTGGTTTCATACAGAACATGACCGTCGCGGCCATCAAGGACGCGAAAGGCCTGATCGGCCGTGGCGCCCATGAAGACCAGACCCGTCGGCGTGGTCAGCGTGCCGCCCATGCTGAAGATGCCGGTCGGCAGTCCGATGGGCATGCGCAGGGCATTGGTCGGGCCGACATTCCTGGTCGTGCCCAGGGCACGCTCCCAGATCCTGCGATGATGCACCAGGTCGATGGCCTGCGTCCTGCCCCAGGGGGGCGCCAGGCACGGGGCCCCGAAGAAGCCCAGCCAGGGATTGATGACGGCGGCATAAGGCAGGCCATGCTGCGGATTGTTCGTGAAGATCGGCTGGGGATAAGGCTGGTTCCAGTCGTCCCACGGTTTGAACAGACCTTCCTTCAGCGCCTTTTCGCGCGGAATCAACTGCATCGTGAAGGGGATGTAGGTCGTATTGACATATAATACCCCCCGCGTGGGATCGATCGTTGCGCCATACCAGTCGTCCACGCCGTCAAAAGCCGGGAAGCCGATCGTCCCCTGAAGACTGGGGGGCGTGAACAGGCCATGAAAGTTCATGCGCCTGAAAGCGATGCGGCAGGCCATCTGGTCGAAGGGTGTGATCCCCCACAGATCGTCCGTCGTCGGGTCGGACCGGCGCAGGTTCGGCATGTCCGGCGAATAGGGCTGCGTCGGCGAATAGCGTTCGTCCGCAATGGTACCGCCCGGAACCGCGCGTTCCTCCACCCGATAGAACGGTTTGCCGGTGCGGCGGTCGAGCACGAAGAGTTCGCCCTGCTTGGTCGTCTGGACCAGTACCGGCGTCATCTGGCCGTTGCCGTCGGGCAGATCGACCAGTGAAGGGCCGACCGGCAGGTCGAAATCCCACAGATCGTGATGGACCGTCTGGAAATGCCAGCGCTCTTCGCCCGTCGTGATGTCGAGCGCGACCAGAGAACTGTCATACTGCTCGTCGAAGCCACGGCGCTTGACGCCATAATAGTCGGGCGTGGCGATGCCGAGCGGCACATAGACCAAATTCAGGGCAGGATCGGCGGTATAGACGCCCCAGCCATTCGGTGTACCGCGTGTAAAGATCTCACCCGGATTCAACGGCCGGTTGGCAGGCGTGTGCCCGATATCCCACCCCCAGGCCAACTGCCCGGTGGTGGCATCGAAACCACGGATAACGCCCGAAGGTTCGCCCACGGTCTGGTTGTCGTAAACCCAGCCGCTGAGCATGATGCGCCCGTTCATCACCATCGGCGGGGACGTGATGAAATGAAATCCCGGCGGCATGGGACCCATGTCCTGCCGCAGATCGACAACGCCGTTATTGCCGAAGGCCGGGCACAGCCGCCCGGTATCGGCGTCGAGCGCAAAGAGGGTGGGCGGCGAGCCGGAATCGGTGGAAATGATACGATGCGGACAGGCCGATCCTGCCGGCGCCTCGAAATAGGAAACACCGCGACAGGCCTGATAGGTATTCTGGTCGTAATGTCCACCGGGGCTGTATCGCCACACCTGTTTCCCGGTCGTGGCATCCAGCGCCACCACATCGCGGTGCGGCGTGCAGAAAACCAGATTGTCCCCGATTTTCAGCGGCGTGGCCTCGAAACTGAATTCGCGGCCGCGGGCATTTTCGCCCGTGCGCGGCAGGTCGCCCGTGTGAAAGATCCACGCAGGCCGAAGATCATGCGCGTTTTCGGCCGTGATCTGGCTGGCGGTTCCGAACCTGTCACCGGCCGACGTGCCCCCCATATAGCGCCATTCGTTGTTGGCCAGGGATTCGGCGTTCAGCACCGCACCGCCCGTATGACCCGCCGGGAAGGGATTATACTGAACGGTGCGTGACGCCGTGATGGCCCATCCGCAGGCGAACATGAACACGAACAGCGCAGCACACCCGCCCATGCCGCCAAGAACGGCCCTGTTGACGCAGGTGCGGCCTCCTGGATTGCTGAGGCACCCCCCTACCCAGGGGCCGAACACCCACAATCCGATCCCGGCCGGCAGGGCCAGCGGCGGCAGCATGCGCCATCCGTCGAATCCCACCCGCGACACCACCCAGATCAGCGTATAGGCGAGCATGACGGCATAGACCCAGAGCCCCCTGCTGTGCCCTCTGGCCACCATCAGGCCGCTGATGGCCATCAGCACGCCGGCGACGGCGTAATAGGCGCTGTCGCCCAGCATGATCAGCCAGACACCCGGCACCGCAAGGGCCAGGCCCAGCAGGATCAGCACGATCCCCGTGATGCGGGTGAGGACGGGTCTGGATCGCGATGCCATCAACGAAGTCTCTCCCTACCTGTCTGGGGCCGCTCGGGCCGGCCGGCGGAAGGAGCCCGCCTTCGCCCTCTGCCCATGCTGATGCGGAACGCCTATTGAGCCAGATATCCGCCATCCACCGGCAGCACGGCACCCGTGATGAAGGAGGCTTCGTCGGACGCCAGGAACAGGATCGCGCTGGCGACCTCATCCGGCTTGCCCATCCGGCCCAACGGGTGCATGGCCACCACTTTCGCAATGCCCTCCTTGCCCAGTTTGCCCACGGCCGGCGTGTCGATCGTACCCGGCGCCACGGCGTTGACGCGCACGCCCTTGTCGGCCAGGTCGATGGCCAGATGCTTGGTCAAGCCCGACGCCACGAATTTCGCCGGGCCATACACCGCCTGTCCTTTCTGCCCGGCAAAGGCGGAAATCGACGACAGGCAGACGATCGCCCCCTTCCCCGCCTTGACCATTTCCGCCGCGGCGTATTTGCAGCTGAGGAACATGCCGCGCCCGTCGATCGCCATCGTATGGTCCCAAAGATCGACGGTGGCGGATGCGAGGTCGGCTTCAGGGATGATGCCGGCATTGGCGACAAGAATATCGATCCCGCCGAAATGGGCGACAGCCTGACTCATCAGGGCCTGGACATCCGCCTCGCGGCTGATATCGCCCGGCACCGCAATGGCCTGCCCTCCGCGGCCGGTGATGTCCGCTACCAGCGCTTCCAGCTTTCCCCCGTCAAGGTCAGCCAACGCCAGTCGCGCCCCTTCGGCCGCGAAACGTTCCGCCGTCGCGCGACCCATGCCGCTCGCCGCGCCGGTGATCACGGCAACCTTGTCGTGGATGCGCCCGGAGGAAGAATTGTCCGGACGTGCTTCATGCACGGGCATTTTCGTCTCCTGCGATGTGGGATGGATACAGCCAACGAGCGAAGGCGGATCGGGTTGACCTTCTTTTTCAGATAGATCCGAAGAAACGCTTTCAGCAGGCCCTCCATGCGGCTCGCTACGGCCGGATATCCATGGGGGATGATGTCCCGCCCACCGGATGCATGGCGGCCTTGTCGTATCGGGCCGGAACGAATGTCCGTGCCCTGCGTATGCAAAACGATGCCAACTTCATGGGCGGCCGCCGGGCAGGCATTTGCAGGCGGATCTTCCCCACATCATCCCCCGCCGGAACGCCGGGGGCAGATGTCGCTTGTCCGGGCGGCGATATTACGCCGTCACGCGGCGGTGCCCAGCACGAAAGGAATGTCGATGACCGACGACAGCAGCAACCGGAACCATGATTCGTCACGCCGCCGGTTGATCCAGGCCGCTGGTGTTGCAGCCGTGGCCGGGGCATCGGCTTTCAGCCAGCGTGCGTCGGCAGCAGCGCCAGACGCACCGGATGGAACCGCCATTCCACTGGCCGATCCCAAGGGCCTGTTCCCGCATCCACCCTTCAGTGCACAACCCCAACCCTGGCCCGGACTGGCGTCGAAGATGAATCTTCGCCCCGACCATGGGGAGCAGAGCTATCGGGGCAATGGACGCCTGGCCGGACGAAAGGCTCTCATTACCGGCGGCGATTCCGGCCTCGGCCGCGCCGCTGCAATCGCCTATGCGCGGGAAGGCGCCGACGTCGCCATCAACTACCTGCCCCAGGAGGAAAGTGATGCGCGGGAGGTCCAGGCGCTGGTACAGCAGGCAGGCCGAAAGTTCGTTGGCCTGCCCGGCGATATCCGGCACGAGGCATTCTGCAGGAAGCTCGTCTCCCAGGCCGCCGCGCAACTGGGCGGCCTCGACATCTTCGTGAACTGCGCGGGGCGGCAGCATACGCATGACGATATCCTCGATGTCAGTACCGAAGATTTCGACTGGACGCTCAAGACCAATCTCTATGCGCTCTTCTGGCTGACCAAGGCTGCGATCCCGCACATGCCGCCCGGATCGTCCATCATTTTCACCTCGTCGACCAATGCCTACAATCCGTCGACCAATATTCTTGATTATTCGATCACCAAGGCCGGCATCGCCAATTTTGCCAAGGGGCTGGCGAAGCAGTTGGTCAAGCGCGGCATCCGGGTCAATGCTATCGCACCCGGCCCCTTCTGGACGGCCCTGCAGGTCAGTGGCGGCCAGACGATGGAAAATGTCGAGAAACTGGGCGCGGACGTGCCGATGGGCCGCCCGGGCCAGCCGGTCGAGATCGCACCTGTTTACGTCCAGTTGGCCTCCACCGAGTCCAGCTACATGACGGGCCAGGTGGTCGGTGTGAACGGCGGGGTCGGACTGCCGTAATGCCGGCTTGCTCCGACACTCTGTTTCGGGAGGACCTTCGGTGATGCAAGACAATCGCCACAGCCCCGGCACGCCGTGGCACAATGTCGCGGCCCTTGCCGATCTCGATCCCACCGTCGCGCACCGTACGGAAGTCGGGGGCCACCCTGTGCTTCTGCTTCGGCAGGAAAACGGGCAGGTGCGGGCCCTGTCTGCCGAATGCCCGCACAAGGGTGCACCGCTGGAAAAGGGCGTCGTGTGCGGCGACCGGCTGGTCTGTCCATGGCACAAGGCCATCTTCTCGATCGAAGACGGGCGGCTGCTTGAGCCCCTGTCTCTGGACCCGCTGGCCACCTACCCCACCGAAATCCGCGACGGCCACGTATGGCTCTCCCTTGCCACGCGCCCGCTCGCCGCCGAGGCGGCACAAGAGCAGGCACAAAGTGTCCTGATCGTCGGGGCCGGGGCCGCCGGTGTGGCGGCCGCCGTCTCGCTACGCGAATTCGGCTTTGCCGGAACGATCACCATGGTCGACGGTGAGAATACGGCGCCCTACGACCGCACGGCGCTGACCAAGGCCGTGCTGTCCGGCAAGACCGAAGACGATACACCCCCCACCCTGCGCCCGGACAGCTTCTGGGCCGATCATGATATTGATCGCCTCGTGGGGCAGGTCGTGGCGCTGGATGCGCCCTCACATGCCATCACGCTGGCGGACGGGCAGGTGCTGACAGCCGATCATATACTGCTTGCGCCCGGCGCCGCGCCTCGCCGACTTGACGTGCCCGGTGCCGATCTTCGGGGTGTCGTCACGCTTCGGCAGGCAGCCGACGCACAGCGACTGCTCGCAACCTGTCCGGCAAACGGACGGGTCGTGATCAGCGGCGGCAGTTTCATCGGCATGGAAGCCGCCGCCTCCCTGAAATCCCGGGGCATGCAGGTTACGGTCGTCGCACCGGACGAGATCCCGTTCGCAAAGATATTCGGCCGGGAGATCGGCGCACGCCTGCGGCGTCTGCATGAAGAGAAAGGCGTGATCTATCACGCCGGGCGGCGCATCGTCGGGATGGAGGGAGACGAGCGCGTCCAGAACGTGCGTCTTGACGACGGCACGCATCTGGAGGCCGACATCGTGCTGGTCGGTGTCGGCGTACGCCCCGCAACCGGCTTCGCAGCCCCCCTCGCAGCAGAGGATGGCGGTATCGATGTCGATGACGACATGCAGGCCGCTCCCGGCATCTACGTCGCCGGGGATTGCGCACGCATCATCCACGCAGACAACCGCGTCCGGATCGAGCATTGGCGTTCCGCACAGGTGCAGGGCCGCCAGGTCGCGCGAACGATCACAGGGCAAGCCGGGCCGTCGCGCTTCCTGCCCTGGTTCTGGACCCAGCAGTTCGCCTGCAAGATCGAATATGCGGGCTATCATGAACCGTTCGACGACGTGGCGATCGAAGGGGATCTGGAAGCATTCCGTTTCGTTGCACGCCTGATGCGGAAGGGCCGCTGCGTCGGCATCGTCACTGCGGGGCATCCGGACGTGACCGCCAACGCGGTGCTGGCAGACAGCCTGGACTGAGGGGCCTGCCGGCATATTTCGCGCTGCGCCATGAACAGTCCTGACATGGCGCAGAAATTCGTGAGAGATCGATAACAGAAGGAGATTGGCATGACCAACGACAAGGCATCCGTCGCAAACAGCACCATCAGCAAGATTTCCGACGTCGTGACCGGGGCGGCCGGCGACCATTCCGGTCTGACCAGCCTGCTTGGCGCATATTTCCTCTCAACCGGGAAAGATTCCCTGGTGACGCGGGCCCGGAATGCAGGGGTCGAAGCGGAACTGAAGAGCTGGTTCACGGAAAGCTTGCCGCACGAAACATCGGCGGAGACCGTCACGGCCCTGGTGCCGGACACTGTCCTCGATAGGTTCGCCTCGGAAACCGGCCTGACGAAATCAGCCACCATTGAGGCATTGCAGGAACAATTGCCCAAGACGATACACAAGCTGCGCGCACAGGACGATTTCATCAAAACCTGACCGGGCCCGTATGATCGGCGGGGCGCCCCTTGATGGGCTCCCCGCCCGTCAATCCACAGCGTTCGGTCCAGTCTGTCGGCTTTTCAGGGTCATATCCTGTTGATGACCTCCGAGCGATGGCCCGATCAGCGCAGCGTCACCACAGGGATGGAGACTGAACCTCAAACATCTGGATCGGCACCCATGCCCGATATAACCCGCACCGGCACATCCGATCAGTTTCAGAAACATGAACAATGTTTCCATATCGCCATCCAGAACCGGCAGAATGGACGCATCCGGAAGGACTGGCCGATCGAGGATTACGCGGCATTGGGTGATGGACGGTCTGTCAGTCTTATTGCGCCCGACGGCACCGTCGCATGGTGGTGCGTCCCCTCTCTGGACAGCCCGGCCCTGTTCGATTGTCTGCTGGACAGAGAAGCAGGCGGGTATTTCCAGATCTCTCCCGATACCGATTGTCGGATAGAGCGAGCCTACCGCCATAACAGCAACGTCATGGAAACCCTGTGCACATCCGCCAGCGGCGTTGTACGCCTTACCCAATCGCTGTACGCCTTACCCAATCGCTCAACAGCACCATGGCCGGCCGGCTGCCGTGGAGCGAGCTGGCCTGTCGCATGGAATGTCTGGCCGGGACGCTGACATTCCATGTCAGGCTTGTCTGCGGCACCCTGGGGAAGACGGCGTCTCCCTGGCTACAGACTAATCGCAATGGAAGCATTTTCCATGTCGGCCCGGTTATTGCCGTCTTTTGCCGCACGGACAACCTGCATGTGACGCGCGAGGATGACGGAGGCATGGAGGCCAGCGTCACCCTCAGCGAAGGCGAACGCGCAACGGCCGCCCTGATTGTCAGCAAGGACGAACCCCTCGTTCTCTCGCCCATAGACGAGATCGACCAACGAATCGACATCAGCGACCGCGCCTGGCGGGCGTGGGCTGAAGGCGTCCATCATGACGGGCCGCATGCCATTTTGCTGCGGCGACATGCCCTGCTGCTCAAGCTGTTGCTGCACTCGCCCACCGGAGCGATCGCCGCGGCCGCGACGACATCGCTGCCGGAAAAAATCGGCGGGACGCGAAATTATGATTATCGGTATGGCTGGATTCGTGATGCCGGCTATGCCGTAAACGCTTTTCTACGCCTGGGAATCATGCCGGAAAGTGATGCCGCGTTCGCGTGGCTGATGCGGTGCCTCGACACCCACGGCGCCCGCGTTCTGTATTCCCTCGAGGGCGCGCCTGTATCCGACGTTCAGGTCCTGAACAGTCTGCCGGGCTATCGGGAAAGCGGGCCCGTTGTAACGGGAAATGCCGCCAGCAAGCGGCATCAGCACGGAATTTATGGCGATATTTTCGAAACCGCCAGCCTGTTCGTTGGCCAGGGCAATTTTCTGGACCAAAAAAGTGCTCGTATTCTCTCCGCCCTCGCTGACGAATGCGCCGATAAATGGCAGCAGAAGGACGCCGGCATCTGGGAGCTGGAAACGCCCGAGCATTACACCCAATCCAAGATCAGCGCATGGCAGGCTCTGACACGCGCGGCGGAACTGGCATCAGATAACCATCTCCCGGCGACCTGTGCGGAACGCTGGGCGCGCGAGCGCGACCGTATCGCCGCGTGGATAGACCACCATTGCTGGTCCGAATCGCTGCAGGCTTACACGATGTATGCTGGAAGCGATCGCCTGGATGCCGCGCTGGCGCTCGGTGCCCGTTTCGGCTTTGGCAGCCGGCAGCGCATGTCCTCCACCCTCGATGCCATCCGTCGCGAACTCGGCCACGGGGCGCTTCTCTACCGCTATTCGGGCGCGGAGAATGAAGAGGGCACCTTTCTCGCCTGCTCGTTCTGGATGTGTGAAGCCCTGGCGGAACTGGGCCGGCAGCAGGAAGGGGAACGATTGTTCGAGGAATGCCTCGCTGCCCTCCCTCCGACGACCGGCATTCTGGCCGAGATGATGGACCCAGGCACGGGGCATTTTCTGGGTAATATTCCCCAGGGCCTCAGCCATCTGGCGCTGATCCATGCTGCCTGTTCCCTGGCCGGCGACCGTCAGCGCGTCCCCTCGCCACCCTAAGCAGCGATTTAGAATTCGTCTGAACGGTTCCGAGCGCACCCGGTCACGCGCCGGCGCGCCCGTCGAAGGACGTGATCGCCACTTCCGGGGAATGACGCGGTCGAACCCTATGGATGCGCGCCCGCAACGGCTTCGGCATAGTCCCACCCTCCACCGAGAGCCCGATAAAGAGACACGAGCGTGGTTTCGGAACGCATCTGGATCAGCGCCACGGTGGATTCTCTGGAAAGCAGCGCAGCATGGGTTGCAACGACGTTCAGATAATCCGTCGCGCCCTGGCTGTAGCGTTGGGTCGCAGCCGTATAGGCGGCCTGATTCTGTAGCAGGGCCTGCCCGGTCAGGGTCTGGCTGGACTGGGTTTTGGCATAAGCGGTCATGGCATCATCCACCTCCCGCCAGGCACTCAGAAGCGCATGGCGCCAGGTCAGAAAAGCCTCCTGCTGGGCCGCCTTGCGAAACTGAAGCGTGGCAATCAGCCGTCCGCCCTGAAAGACCGGCACATTCAGCGTGGGACCGACGCTGAACTGTTTGGCGGGCAGAGCAAAGAAATCCGAGGCGGCGAAGGATTCCGTGCCCATGTTTCCGGCAAGCGTAATATCCGGATAGAAAGCAGCGGTCGCGACCCCGACTTCCGCCGTCGCCGCGTGCAGGCGCGCCTCGGCTTCCAGCACGTCCGGACGGCGCCGCGTCAGGTCTCCTGGCACGCCGACGGGAACGCCGACAGGCAGCTTCGGCTGAGGTCCAGGCTTTTCAAGCTCGGCTTCCAGCGCGCGCGGTGGCTCCGACAGCAGCAGACCGATCGCATTGATCAGCGCAGCCTCGCCGCTTTCCAGATCAGGCAGCCCCGCCTTCATGCTGGCCATCTGGGCAGAGGCCTGCGACACATCGAGTTTCGTCGCCACCCCGTTGACGAAGCGGTCTTGCACAAGTTTCAGATTTTTCTCCGCCAGAGCAATATTCGACCGCAGGATCGCCTCCTGCGCCTGCACCCCACGCAGCTGCATGTAGCTGGTCGCGAGATCACTGACCGCAGCCAAGGCAGCCGCGCGTCGCGCGGCGACGGCAGCGGCCTGATTGGCACGCTGGGCTTCGACACCGCGGCGAATGCCCCCGAACAGATCCAGGTCCCAACTGCTGCTGAGTACGTTGTCGTACAGGTTAAAGTTCATGCTGGCGTCAGGCCGTGGCTCGGCCAGCGAGAAAATGCCCTGCGTACTGAGCTGCCGATAGGCATACGACCCGGACCAATTGGCCTGCGGAAGCCCGGCCGCAGCGGCCGCCTTCATCTGTGAACGCGCTTCCCGAATCCTCTGGGCTGCGATCTGAAGGTCGAGATTCTGTCGGCCGAGACGATCGACCAGACCGGTCAGTTCCGCATCGCCGAAGCTGCGCCACCAGCGGGTGTCGATGGCACCAGAGTATGTCTGGCTGCCGCCCTTCGGCTCATCGCCCCACCTTTGCGGGGTCGCCATATGCGGGCGCTGGAAATCGGGGCCGACAGTACAGCCCGGAAGCACGGCCGCCAGCGGGAGAACACATGCTGTCGCGAAAAGAAATGCCCTCTTTTTCATGGGCGCGCGCTCTCATGGCCGGTCACCGTTCCGGCCGTCTCGTGCTGCTGGTCCGCCACGATATCAGCAAGACCTGTATCCACCGTCGTTTCGACCGAAAAGCCCAGACGGAGCAGCTTCGCCACCGGCTGATTGGGCACAAGAACAATTTTCACCGGCAGACGCTGGACGATCTTGGTGAAATTGCCGGTGGCATTTTCCGGTGCGATAGGCGAAAAGACCGCGCCCGAAGCAGGAGGAATACTGTCCACGATGCCATCCAGGGTGGCGTCGTAGGCATCGACATGAATCTTGACGGGCTGGCCTGGGCGCATGTGATGCAGGGCCAGTTCGCGATAATTGGCTCGGATCCATATCTGGTCGAGCGGTACAAGGGCCATCAGGGCAGCGCCTGGCGACACGTAATTGCCGGTCTGAACAGTGCGTTCGCCGATCATGCCATCTTCAAGGGCACGGACCTTGGTATAAGACAGATCGAGTTCGGTTTGGCGAAGCCGGGCCCGATCGAGTTCCACGGTGGCCTCCGCGGCTTTATGCCGTGCCTGAAGGATCGGAAGTTGCGCACGGGCAGCGGCGATACGGGCTTCGAGCGACTGAAGAGTCGCCTCCATCTCCCGAAGTGTGGCAGCGGATTGCTGATTTTCCTGGGTTGATCCCGCGCCGGTTCTTGCCAGGTTCGTATATCGCCGGGCATTCTGGCGGGCAAAAACCAGCTGCGCGCCGATACGGGCGGCTTCGCCCACGCTCTCATCGATGATCGAAGGCTGGCGCGTGACAGCGCTGGCGGCATCCTGCACAAGCGACTGGTCCCGGTCGAGTGTTGCCCGCGCCTGATCCAGCGCCGTCTGCTCATCTCGCGGGTCCAGTTCGACCAGAACCTGCCCGGCTTTGACGGACTGGTTGTCCGTAACGTCCACGGCGATGACCTGGCCGGAAATGCGTGGTGCGACGACGGTGTAATGGGCGGTAACGTAGGCATCGTCGGTCCAGACATGTCGTGTCGGCACGAAAATGATGGCCAGCACCACAGCGACAAAGACAACGATGACGGCACCCGCGCCGATAAAGAGCCAGCGCATGAGCGGCCCGCTTCGCTGTTTCCCGTCATCTTTCCTGTCCTGGTCCTGCGTCTGGTCGTTATCCGCCATTCTGCGGTGCGTCCTTCTGTGGCTCTGGTGGGCGTTTACCGGTTATTTCGACTGGAAGACGATACGGGGAGGATAGGTCCGCACAGGAAGCACGCAAACCCAGACCATGAGAAAAGCCACGATGCACCCGATGATGAGCCAGTCGTCGCTGTAGGTCAGGGTCGCGCTCTGCCGGCTGACCTGAGCATGCAGGGCGCTCATGCCGCCGGGAAAGGCCGGCGTGCCGTCCGGCATCAACGGTGCCGGATACTGGTGCATAGGGTTTGCACCCTGAACAAGCTGAAACCGCTCCTGCCCCAACCGGTCGGTAATGCGGTCGGAATGCAGCGAGCCCCGCTCACGATGCATGAGCTGGATCAGCCAGATCCCCACGGCTTCTGCCACGGCACGGGGCGTGTTGACCATGGCCGAGGCAAAAGGCCCCTCTTCCGGGACGAGAGAATTGGTCGACATCATGAGCAGCGGCATGACGATCATGGCATTACCGACACCCTGAAAGGCCTGCCACAGATAAAACTGATCTCGTATCCAGTTTGACGTAACAAAGAAGTCTCCCATGCAGGCCGCAAGGATCAAGGCCATGCCAATGAAACTGACGATACGGGAGTCTACCCATTTCTGGTTCAGCAGGATGGCCATGAAAGGCAGCATGACGATCTGGGTCGCCGCGATTTCCAGCGTAATGGGATAGATCTGTTCCGGCCGGTACCCTGAGATTTCGCGCAGAAAATCGGCCGGCAAGGCAGAGGACGACAACGAAACGATGACGAAGATCAGCAGAGTGCTGGCGCCATAGGCAAAATTCCGTCTTTGCAGGAGCTGGAACTTGAAGAGCGGAAGAGGATGAAACCACTCATTCAGCACAAAAAGCGGTATACAGATTGCGCTGAGCAGGGCCATGACACAGATGGCCGGACTGTTGAACCAGTCCATCCAGTCTCCCATCTGCAACAAGGTCGAAAACGCCCCCATTCCCACCAGAAGCAGCAGGAATCCCTTCCAGTCGAAGCGCCAGAACCGTTCATGCTTCGGCGGTTCGACGGGCATGCCATACCAGAGCAGAACGAACGCGACCGTGCAGAGTGGAATGGATTGCCAGAAGACGAAGCGCCAATCGACAAGGTCGGTCCACAAGCCCGCAAACGTAGTGCTGAAGCTGGGAAAGAACGTGGCGGTCATGGCATAGGCCGCCAGACCGTACAGCCGAATGGGTGGCGGCAGGACACGCAGCGCTGTCGTCATCAGGAGAGGAACGGTAAAGCCGCCCGACAGGCCCTGAAAAATCCTCAACCCATAAAGTAGGGTCAGATTTCCTGTAAATGGAATCAGGCTGGAGGACAGCATGGCCAGCCACGGAACCGCCAATGAAAAACGACGCAGCGTCAGGGTTATGGCCAGCCAGGGCGATACCGACATTCCGACGATTTCGGCAGTGATATACAGACAGGAAAACCAGCGCTGCGAATCACGACCCAGGCCCAGCGCGCCCGCAATATCTGGCAGGGCCTGGGCCGAGACCTGCTCGTTCATTTCGGTAGCAAATGTCAGCGCAATGACACCCGCAAGACCGAAAAGGGAGCGCTGCTTCCGGTTCATCGAAGATTATCTGATGGTTCGCAATACATCATATTCCGATCGTAAAAGACGCAGGGAGCTCCTTCAACCGCGATATGAATGCAACCAGCGCGATACGATCATTCAAGCGGCCCTTCGCAGTCCCCTGCGCCCAGACACCATTCGAAGCCCTGAATCGCAGGAGAGGATCAGAAAATCGCAATTCCGGCAAGCAACAGAAGCCCCGCCATCATCCACAATACATATTCCCCAATCACGCTGTCATGGATCACCTGCAGCATATGGAGCCCGGGCCGGGTCAGGCCCATCAAACGGTCATACACTACATCAGGAATCCGATGCCGGTTCAGATCCACACTGGCGATCGCAACTGCGACCAGGGCCGGCAGCCACGGCAGGATCGGGGTCATATGCGGCAGTGCCCGACGCGAAGAGAAATCCGCGCCGAGTGCCATGTCGTGGGCGGCGGCAAGCGCAAAACGCTCGCTGCTTCGCGCAAACATGCTCGCCAGAAGCACCCACACGCCAAGCAATGTCAGGACAGGGACAAGCTGCGCCGCAAATGGCCTGTTCGCGTGTTCACGTTCATCGTCGGTAGGCGCGGCATCCTCTTCGCCCGTCATCGGCCCCAGATTGAAGAACACCCGGCCCGTCACCCGCAGCACCGCACCGCCCGTCAGCGCACCTGCAAATCCAATGACCAGCGCCAGCCAATGCAACCCGTTGCTCCGGGCCTGTGCATCCATCATCCGCGCACCCGCATCCAGCGGTCCGACCGGAATTCCCGCCAGCACCAACGCACAGGCCCCCATCACGATGCCCGCAGGCCAGATCCGCCGCCCCGCCCCGCGCAGCCCGATCTCATCGATGCCCCCCAGGGTTGAAAGCATGATGCCGGCAATCATGAACAGCATGGCCTTGATAAGCCCATGGCCCGCGAGATACAGCAGACTTCCGCCCAGACCCTGCTGACCGAGCAGTCCGACCCCGATCAGCGCAATCCCTACATGCGAAATCGTGGAAAATGCCAGCAACCGCTTCACATGCCGCTGCATAAGGGCCATCACCGCACCCGCAATGGCGCTGCCGCAACCTATTGATATCAGGCCGACATGGGCAAGATGCCGCACGGCCGGGCATGGCGCGAACACATCCCACGCCATCCGCGCAACGCCGAACAGCCCGATCGAAACCATGATCCCGGAGAAAATCGCTGAAACCGGGCTGGGCGCAACCGCATGGGCATCCGGCAGCCAGAAATGAAACGGCACCTGCGCGGCCTTGGTCAGGAATCCGGTCGTAATCAGCACAAATGCGGCAATCAGTACCGGATCGTCGGGCCGCCCCTGCGCGACCGCGCGAACGGCGGAGAAATCAAGCGCATTCGCATGCGCATAGGCAAGCGCGATCCCCATCAGGATCAGATAGGCGCCGATCGTGTTGATGATCGTGAAATTCAATGCCCCGTCGAGAGACGAACTGCGCAGCGCATACCCCGTTAAGGCAAAGCCGGCGACGCTCATCATCTCAAACCAGACGAACATGTCGAACAGATCGTGAGCAAAGAAAAAGCCGCACTGCGATGCGAGAAAGAGCAGCATCAGGACATGGAAATGATTGCGTGCCCCGGCAAAATACCCGCGTGCAAACCAGATCGCTCCCGTAAACATCAGGCCCGCGAATGCGGCTGCCCCTGCCCCGGCGCGATCGGCCAGAAACGCGATCCCGATCGCCTGCCCCTGGCGCGGGGTCCATCCCCCCATCCAATAGAGTGCCGGATGATCGCCAATCCGGATTGCCAGCACCGCCGCCAGCACGCCGGCGGCCGCAGTCGCGGCAAGGGCCAGGATATCGCTCAGCACCGGCGGCACGATCTTGGCTCCAGCAAGCAACAATCCCGCAAGCATCAGCAAACCGGCCACGATACAGATCGGCCACGCAGCCGGGTCGGCAAAAGCTGCGTTCATGCCGTGTGCCCATTTGGCTGCCGGCCACCACCGGCAGTAGGCACAGCTGATTTGCCCATCGGGCGCATGGCCTGCGGATCGACGATCCCGTTGCGCTTGTGCAGTTGCAGGACAAGCGCCAGCAATAGCGCGCTGACGGTCGCTCCGATAACCACGTCGGTCAGCACCAACGCCTGCACAACAGGGTCAACCGCCTGTGTCCCCGGCCTCTTGTCATAGAAGATCGGCGCGACGGCGCCATATCGATATCCGATGCCCAGCAGCACGAGATAGCTTGACGACTGAATAGCCGCGAGACAGCCGGTCAGATGCACGAAATGCCGCGAGCTGACGATCCCGTAGAGTCCGATCCCGAACAACCAGACCGCGCCGATCCAGGGTAGGAGCGAAAACACGTCACTCATCCGGGTCGTCGCCCGGCTTCAACGTCCGCGTCTCCTCCATGAACTCGATCAGAAGCGTCGCGAAGCCCCCCGCCACTGCCAGCGTCACGCCCAGATTGACAATCAGCATCGAGCCACCGGAGAATGTGTTCTTCAGGGTGCCGAAGGGCAGGAATGCCGCCAGATAGGGCAACCCGAGGCCCATCGAGACGAAACCGCACAGGGCATAGAGCGCCGCACCAAGCCCTTCGATCGCGTCGAAGAATTCCGACCCGAGCGCATCCCGCCAGCCCGCATACCCCTCGGCGAGATAGATCAGCAACAGCGCACTGGCGATCACGACACCTCCCTGAAATCCGCCCCCGGGGGTCAGCATCGCGTTGATCGCAAGGTAAAGCCCGAACAACATGGTCAGAGGGGCCAGCACCCGGCACAGCAGCCGCAGGGAATCCGGCGGCCGATGGTTGGCGCGTCCCTTGACGTGTCCCGGGCTCGCCGCCCGATCCTCCCCGCGCCCGCCGCGCAGTAGGACCGTCCCCCCGGTGACCGCGCAGAGCAGCATGAATTCTTCGCCCAGCGTGTCGATACCACGAATATCGAAATTGATCGCGCTGACCATGTTGGTGATATGCCGTTCGGCAGGCCCGATTGCATTCACCCGGTCACCGTAAGGAAGCGGATGGGACCCGAATTGCGGCATTGCATGCACGACCGGCCATGCGACGACCGCCAGCCCGACCGCGAGGATGACGAACGCCACGCGCAGGATGATGCCCCGCCGGCCAATGGTCGCCTGGGCCTTGTGGGACGAAACATCCAGCGCGCTCATGTCTCACGGTCCGGGCGTCGGTCCATCCGCATGCTGGAAAGCGTAATCAGGAACAGAAGCGGCGTAACGGCCGCTCCGACCACGATTTCGGCCAGCGCCACGTCAGGCGCGAGCAGCACAGCGAATAGCAACGCCAGCACCAGTCCATTGACGCCCAGCGCAATAATCTGCTGCTGCGGGGCGCGCACCAGCACGACGACACTCCCGCTGATAATCGCCAGCAGCACAAGAAGCGAGACAATCATGGCCGCTCCTCCTCCGCCACACGATGAAGATACGCCCGTCCGATCATCAGCGAAACGACAGCGCCGCCGAATACGAACAGAAGTGCCACCAGGGCGCACTTGATGGTCCGCGTCGACAGGCCGTCCACGGTCACACAGACCAGGGTCAGCATGATCGAACCCGCTACATTGAGAAAGGCCACTGCATGCAACGCATCGAGTGTCTCACGCAGCCGCAGGAAGCCGAACACCGCCAGCCAGGCGACGATCACAAGCATCGCCAGTTCTCCGTCGAGCAGCACGGTCCTCATAGAAAACGATCGTAAAAGGACGCGATCAGCAACGACCCCGGCAAACCGAGCAGAGCAAGCGCCAGCGGCAGATCCATAAAGCCGGGCTCGCCTTGCGCGAACGTCATCAGCACCAGAAGCGCCGCACTCAGAAAGCTCGCCATCTGCATCGCAGCGAGACGCCGTACCGAACGACCACGCCGGGCTGCTATAATGGTCAGCCCCAGAGGCACCAGCAGTGCCACGATCGCACCGGTCCAGATGGTCATGCGGGCCACCCTGCGGGCGCACGGCCCCGCGCCGGCAACAGGCGATGCACATTGCAACTCTGTTCGTCGTCGGCGATTGAAAGAACGATCCCGTTGGGAGAGGCGGAGCCGATCATTCCTGCCAGCGCGCGGTGACCGCGTCGCTCCGCATCATTCCGCCCCTCGGAGGCGAAACGGTCGACAGCAGTCCGTCCGACTGGCGACCGTCCGGCCAGCGTCCCCAGCAATGCGCCAGAAACCCGGCCGCTTTCAACCAGAAGCGACAGCATGACCGGCCCGAAATGACGGATCCAGTCCCAGCGCAAAGTCAGTTTCTCAGTCCGGGAAAGGCGCATGCGAATCTGAAACAGAAACAGAGGCAGAAACAGAACACCAGCGGACATGAACGCGCTTCCAGTCCAGTCGGACAACATTACTGGATAAAGCATAAGCGCCAGTGCTGTTCCGCCGACCACGCGCATGATCCGTAGTAATTTTCTATGCCCGCTCGCCTGCACGCCGCCTCCGCTTCAAACGCGCTGTAAGCTTGTCATAACCCCCCTGGTTCAGCAGGGTTCCCCGACCGGCGGTCAGGCGGGGCGTCAGAAGATGTATGATGGATATATGCTTCTTGAATAACGTTCACCGCCGTACAGGCTTCTGCTTCGACCAGAACGGAAAGCTCCAGGAACCGCCAATCGATCGTTGCAAGCGCCACGAATCCGGAAATCACCAGCGTTATTCTATTAATAATAAGCATTTGCAGTTAAGGGGTTGGCAGAATTCTCGCGCAACCTTTCTCCATCACGACGTTACGAATTCAAGGCTTCAGACAGAAGGAGATCAGTCATGGCCACCGAGACGAAAAATGCTTTCCTCTCCGATGTGACGACATTGCGCGAGCGGGCAAAGAAATCTCTCGATGACGGTGCGGTGATGCCCTCCTATCGGGGAGACGTAGAAAAGACGATCGCGCTTCTTCAGGCGGTCGTCGCAACCGAGCTTGTCTGTGTCCTGCGCTACACCATGCATTCCATTTCCGTCGAGGGCCTGACCAGCGAAAGCGTGGGTCGCGAATTCGCCGAACATGCAGCCTCCGAGCGCAAGCACATGCTGGCCGCGGCCCAGCGGATCGATCAGCTTGGCGGCGTGCCGAACTTCAACCCCGAGGGGCTGGCCACACGCTCGGCGACGGAATACGGGAATGGCGGCAATCTCGTCGATATGGTCAAGCAGGACCTGATCGCCGAGCGCGTCGTGATCGAACATTATCAGGAACTGATCCGCTATTTCGGCGACGACGACCCCACCACCCGTATCATGCTCGAAGGATTCCTGGCGGACGAGGAAGACCACGCCACCGACCTGCATGATCTTCTGGTGGCCCATGAGGGCGTGCCGTTCCTCTCCTGATCTGCGGCTGAGGAGCCCCGACCGGAGCCCTGCGGCTCCGGTCGGCCCAGCAGCCCCACGCGCCGGGCCTGCCTGGTAATGTGGACTGAACGCTATTCAAGCCACAGGCAAAATGGAATGATCGCAAAAACTATCCACGCGATCACGAAGACAATCGGTGCGCGATGGGCGAATAGCGCCCCTTCCTGGCTCCGGCGTGTCATATCGATCGAATCGTTTTCGGTGGCAGCCAGCGTGAAATTGGCCAGAGACGCACATTGGTCGTGCAAGGCACGCTCCTTTGTCTCCCATTTCGCAATCGCCGCGTAGGCAGCCCGGATACCCGGCCATGCCATGAGGGCCAGTACGAGCCCAAGAAGGGAAAACAGGACCGGAATCAGCAGCACCATGGCACTGCCCCAGTGGTTGTTCGATCCTGTTACCGCGGTTGCATACGCGATCACGAGGAAGGATTGAGAGCCCAGAAGGGCCTGCAAACGGCCATTCACCACTTCGCTCTCGAAGCGGATCTCCGATCGATAGAACGCCAGCAGATGATGGTCTGCCGGATTCATGTCTGGCGCCATGCGGGACGCTGCCGGCGCTTGCGGTGCCCGTTCCTCCATTCCAGCCCTCTACAAGAATACGTGCTACCCGATGTGCAGGTGCACCAGTCCTAACGCCCAACCATGCCCAGAATAAGGCTACCGAACCGTCGCGAGAGCGGAACGGGGGCCGGAGCGTCCCTGACGGGCCCGCCAGCCCCGCATGGACAGACTCAAAGGCTGTTTCAAAGCTCCGATGGCGAGTGGAAGCGTGGCGCCAGCCGCACGCCTGGCGGTGATTTTCGAGCATCAGAGCGGAGCGGCCTTGATGGCCGCCCGCCGCAAAGCGCAGGAAACCGCCGTCAGGCCGCCGCAAGCGGGGCTTGGAAACATCCTCCCAGACTTCAGTCGGCTACACCCTCTCGTGCTCTGTTCCGCTTTGTGCAATCATCGCTCCTAAAGGATCAAAAAAGATGTGTCGATGATCCCGGTGCAGAGAGATTGTTCAGTAGATGGCAAAATATTGGGAAGTCATTCAGGAAGCAGGCCGCGTCCCAGCCCTTATGAAAATTCTCGATGTTGTGCATCATACGACGGGATTGCGCTTCGCCGCGATCGCGCGCGTCACCGAGGATTACTGGATTGCCTGCGCTGTGCGCGACGGCACCGGTCTGGGGTTGAAGGCCGGGGACAATCTGCCCGTTCAGACGACACTCAGCCACGAGGTCCTTCATCGGGGCGAGCCGGTCGTGATCGATAATATCGAAATCGACTCCGCCTATGCTCGCCACCCCGCGCCTCAGCGATATCGTTTTCAGAGCTATATTTCAGTTCCGATCCTCCTGCCCGACGGAACATTCTTCGGCACCCTCTGCGCATCCGATCCCGTTCCCCATCATCTGAACCGGCCGGAAATTCTTGCCACCTTCCGCATCTTCGCCGATCTGGTTGCGTTTCATGTGGATGCGAGTGCACGACTGGCCGAAAATGAGGTCACGTTATCGCGGGAGCGCACCCAGTCCGAACTCCGCGAACAGTTCATTGCCGTTCTGGGTCACGATCTGCGCAACCCGTTGATGTCGATCGACTCAGGCACCCGGGTGCTTCTTCGTCGCCCCGAAAGGGCGGCAGAACTTGTGCCCCTGATGCAAAAGAGCACTGCCCGCATGGCGGCGCTGATCAACGACCTGATGGATTTCGCGCGCGGTCGGCTGGGAGACGGCATCGTACTCGAGCGGAATATCGAATATGCATTGCAACCCATCCTTGAGCAGATTGTTCAAGAAGTAGCGACAGTTCAACCGGAGCGATGCATTGAAACACAGTTCATGATGAAGCGCGCTGTAACATGTGACAGCGGGCGCGTCTGCCAATTATTTTCCAATCTATTGTCCAATGCCATAACACATGGCGACCCGTGCGAGCCGATTATTGTACGGGCCAGCACAGACGAGACATTATTCCAGCTATCCGTCTCCAACAGGGGAAAGCCCATTCCGCCGGACGCCCAGGACAAGCTTTTCCAACCCTTCTTCCGGGGCGGAGAACGGCGAAGCCAGCAGGGGCTGGGCCTTGGCCTCTATATCGCGTCGGAAATCGCCAAGGCCCATCATGGACGATTATCCGTGTCATCCAGCGAGCATGAGACATGCTTCACGTTCCGCCTGCCAATCGCCTCCTCTCCTGATTGCCAGTGAGATGCAAGGATTGTCCCGAGAAGAGCAATGACCGATTCTTTCTCCTCCCGTCCCCTGCGCGTCATTGTTGCCGAAGACGAGATTTTGACCCGTCTGGCCGTTGCAGACGAATTGCGGGACAATGGTTTCGATGTACGCGAGGCTTCCAATGCGGACGAGGCGCTGAGGGCCCTGAACGACGTCAAAGCGCAGGTTGATGCTCTGTTTACGGATATCGACATGCCAGGGCCGATGAACGGGCTGGAACTGGCGCTACAGGCACGCCAATGTCAGCCCCGCCTGGGCGTACTTGTCACATCGGGCATGCACGCCGTGCCGGACGACTTCGTTCTTTCCCGCAGCCAGTTTGTTGCCAAACCTTATAATATTTCAGAAATTCCCCTTATTATTCAAAGCCTCGTTACCATATAATTAAGGTATCGAAAGGCAGAATCCCGCCGTCGGCAACCGCACGGCGATTGCCGACGTTACCGCCGCTCAGGCCGGGCCACCTTCCCGGCGTGAAAACGGAGCATGCCATGACCAGCAGGGTGATGCATTCCCCGCTGGCTAAGAGCCTGTTTGGAAATGCGCGCTGGCGGCGATCCGACGCGCGTTTCCTGTGCTTCGGTGCTCACGGCCATCAAGGCCGCTCCGCTCCGATGCTCGGAAACACACGACGGGCGCGACCCGTTCCGGGCCGCTCTCGCTCACCAACATGAATTTCCAAACAGGCTCTTAGCTATCGCCGATCGTCGCCGCAGGGCGTCCCCTCCGGGAGAGGACGCTTCAGGGGTGAAAGCGGGATTCAGGCCGATTGAGGCGTCACGCCGATCAGGTCGCTATCTTTCGGCTCATCCACGGGCGGAAACCGCATGATTTGTCGATCGGACATGCCCGGAAAGGGCTCCATCGGCGCCAGGACCTGCGTCTGCCCACTCCGCAGGGCTTCCTCCACTGCCGCCAGCACGCGGACATCGCGCAGCCCCTCCTTACCGTTGGGCTCCGGGTCGCGATCGTTGAGGATGCAGTCGGAGAAATAGAATGTCTCGCCGCCGAACTGCTCGACCGGCTCATGGCGGCGAACATCGTCCTTGCCGTCGATCTTCGTCGCGTAGGTAATGCCGATCGATGGACCGAACATGAAACACGGCCCAGCCTGGGCCGTCCCCTTATGCCCGACGAGCGTGAAGCCCTCGACTGGCGCGCTGGCGTAACTGACCATGAAATGCGCCAGCTTTCCGCTGGCGAAATGCAATGTGACCGAGACCGTATCGTCGAAATTGAAGCCTCGCCCCGGCGTGCGCGTGCCCACCGCATGGACCTGCACCGGCTCCTCGCCAAACAGGTTGCGGACAGCATTCAGCGGATAGGTGCCCATATCGGGCACCGGGCCGGACCAGTAGCCGGAATGGCCACGATGGTTCTCTTCGGCAAAATCCTGTCCGAATGTCGAATTGAAGGCGAGCAAAGCACCGAAATCACCCTTCCGGCAACGGCTCACCAGTTCCACCGTGGCAGGTTCGCAATGCAGGCGATAGGCGATCATCAGCTTGCCGCCGCCCTTGCGCTGGGCGGCAAGGATCGCCTCGCAATCCTCCACGCTGGTCGCCATCGGCTTTTCCAGCAACAGGTGCAGCCCGCTTTCCAGCACCGGCACCGCATAATGGCGATGCAAGGCGTTAGGCGTCGCCAGATAGACGGCGTCGATCTCTCCCGACGCGATCAATGCCGGCACGTCGTCATAATGCCAGACCCGGACACCGTATCGGGCCTCCAGTGCCTCCGCCTTTTCCATGTTGCCCGTCACCAGCGCCTTCAGCACCGAATTATCCGCTCTTTCCAACCCCGGAAGGAAGGCCTGCTGGGAAATCTGGCCACAGCCGATCACGGCGTAGCGGATCCTCGTTTCGTTGGCTGGTCGTACCATGCCCCGTCCTCCAACAATTTTCGGATAGGGCACTGAACGCCTCCTGTCGCCGTCAGTTGCTGATACCAGACGAGATCGGTTCCGCCCTACCGTCCATTTCCTGCCATGCGAGACCTGCCCCGAAGCCTTCGTACCCGAAAGGATCTGACAAATGTCTGAATTTCCATCGGCAAATGTCGTGGTGACCGGCGCCTCCAGCGGCATCGGCCAGGCCGTGGCGGAAACCCTGGCCCGCCCGGGTGCAACCCTGATATTGGCAGCCCGCAATGCTGAAGCTCTGGAGAGCGTGGCAACACGGTGCCGCGAAGCCGGCGCGCAGGTAACGGTCGTACCAACCGACGTCACCGACGCCGATGCCGTCAGGAAACTGGCGGCACAGGCCCGTCTGGCCGCCGGCACCATCGATATGTGGGTCAGCAACGCCGGTGTCGGCGCGGTAGGCAGATTTCAGGATGTTCCCATCGCGGCGCATGAACAGGTCGTGCGAACCAACCTGATGGGCCACATGCACGATGCCCATGCGGTCCTGCCGATCTTTCTGGAGCAGGAGTTCGGCACGTTCGTGAATGTCATTTCGGTCGGCGGCTTTTGTGCCGCGCCCTATGCTGCGGCCTACAGCGCCAGCAAATTCGGCCTGCGCGGATTTCCGAAGCGCTTCGGGGAGAGCTCTCCGCGCACCCCCACATCCATATCTGCGATGTCTATCCCGGCTTTGTGGACACACCGGGCATTGCCCACGGCGCGAATTACACCGGCCGCCGCCTGTCGGCCCCGCCCCCCCCTGTTGGATGCAAGACGGGTTGCCGTCGCGATTGTCGCTCTGCTGGCGCACCCCAGGGACACCGTCATGGTCGGGTCCGGAGCCTGGGGCGGCCGGCTCGCCCACATGCTGGCCCCTGCCACGACGGCGCGCATCATGAACCACGTTCTGACGCGATATTTCGCGACCGCCCATAAGGCAGCCATCACCGACGGCAATCTGTTCGCCCCGGCCACCAGGGAGGGACAAATCGATGGCGGTCTCCGCTCATGGCCGCAAGGCAGGCATAGCCGACAGACACTGGCCATGATGACGATCCTCACGGCTCTCGGACTGATCGCCTTCTTTCGCCGGAAAGCACCCACCCGGAGAAACCCTCCCGACCCTGCCGCGTAGACAGCACGCCCCCGCCGCGCGCCATTCGTCGGGGCAATGCACGGCATACGCGGCACCGGCCCTTTCTCATGCATTCCTGGCCGGACGCATCTTCACCACGATGGAGAGGCCGATGACCCGGAACAGCGAAGAATCTTTTTCCGTACAGCCGCAGGAACCACCGGGCCGGACCGACGCCATGCGGCCGAAGCCCGACCACGGCGAAACCACCTACAAGGGGTCGGGACGCCTGGCCGGAAAGAGAGCCCTGATTACCGGCGCGGATTCCGGAATCGGCCGCGCGGTCGCGATCGCCTTCGCGCGCGAAGGGGCCGATGTCGCCATTGCCTATTATAACGAGCACGATGATGCGCAAGAGACAGCATCGTGGGTACAACAGGCCGGGCGCAAAAGCGTCCTGCTACCAGGCGACGTGGCGGACAGGCGGCATTGCCTCACGCTGATTCAGCGCACGGTGGACGCATTCGGCGGTATCGACATTCTTGTCAATAATGCAGCCCATCAGAAAAGCATTGAAAAACTCGACGATATCGACGAGGCCGAGTGGGACACGACATTCCGCACCAATATCTACAGCATGTTCTTCCTCTCCCAGCCCGCAGTACCGCACATGAAGCCAGGTGCCGCCATCGTCAACACCACCTCGATCAACGCGGACTCCCCCTCCGCCCACCTGCTGGCATATGCGACCACCAAGGGCGCCATCGCGAACTTCACAGCCGGACTGGGGGAACTTCTCGCACCGCAGGGCGTCCGGGTGAATGCCGTGGCGCCGGGGCCGATCTGGACTCCGCTGATCCCGTCGACCATGCCGCCCGAAGCCGTGCGAACATTCGGACAGAACACACCGATGGGCCGGGCCGGACAGCCGGCCGAGGTCGCACCGGCCTATGTTCTGCTGGCATCCGACGAAGGAAGCTACATGACCGCCGCTATCATCCCCGTCACCGGGGGACGCCCGATGCTGTGACCCTGAAATACCGTACGGCGGCCACATGGCCCCACCGGAACGGGGAGGTGAATCATGAAAGCACTTGTATGGCACGGAAAGAGCGACATCCGCTGTGAAAGCGTCCCCGACCCGGGCATGGAAGACAGCCGCGACGCGATCATCCGGGTAACCGCCTGCGCTATCTGTGGATCGGACCTGCATATCTTCGACGGCATGATCCCCGAAATGCGGCATGGTGACGTTCTGGGCCACGAAACCATGGGCGAGGTGGTCGATGTCGGCAAAGACGCCGGCGATCTCAAGGTAGGCGACCGCGTGGTAATCCCCTTCACCATCGCATGCGGAGAATGTTTCTTCTGCAGGAAGGGCTTTTACTCCGGATGCGAACGGACGAATCCCGACCGTGCCAAGGCGGAACGGATGTGGGGTCATTCGCCAGCCGGCCTGTTCGGCTATTCCCACCTTCTTGGCGGTTATGCCGGCGGACAGGCGGAATATCTGCGCGTTCCCTACGCCAATGTCGGACCGATCAAGGTTCCGGACCAATTGACCGACGAGCAGGCACTCTTCCTGTCGGACATTTTCCCCACGGGTTACATGGCGGCCGACTTCTGCAATATCCAGCCCGGCCAGATCATCGCCATCTGGGGCTGCGGCCCGGTGGGGCAAATGGCCATTCGCAGCGCGTTCCTTCTGGGCGCCGAACGGGTCATTGCCGTCGATACCGTTCCCGAACGGCTGGCCCTTGCCCGGGATGCCGGGGCCGAAATCATCGATTTCAAGACGGAAGACGTCTACGACCGCATCCAGGACCTGACCGCCGGCCGGGGTGCCGACAGCTGCATCGATGCCGTAGGCACCGAGCCCGACACCTGGAGCGGCGTCGACGCGGTCGTGGACCGCATCAAGACAGCGACGTTCCTTGGCACCGACCGCCCGCATGTCTTGCGGCAGGCCATCATGTGCTGCCGGAATTTCGGCACCGTTTCCATCGTCGGCGTCTATGGCGGCCTTCTGGACAGGATCCCGATGGGCTCAGCCATCAACCGGGGCCTGACGTTCCGCATGGCCCAGACACCCGTCCAGCATTACCTGCCCCTGCTGATGGACAGGATCGTCAAGGGCGACATCGACCCCTCCTTCGTCATCACGCACCGCGCCACGCTGGAAGAAGGACCGGAACTCTACAAGACGTTCCGGGACAAGCGCGACGGATGCATCAAGGTCGTCATGACACCATGAGACGGCTCACGGCTTCCTGGACGGCAGGATGGACGCCAATATTTCCCGCGCCGATCCGAGAATGACGCCCGCACGCTCGGGTTCGGCAGGCAGCGCGGACAGGAAAGCCTTGGCCTGCTGTAAGGTAATGTCCATCCGCGTTGGCGTCGCGGGCTGGCCGATCCCTTCCATCCTTGCCGATCAGTTTCCCTCGGCCGGCACGCATCTTGAACGCTATGCTGCACGCTTCTCGGCTGTCGAAATTAATAGCAGTTTCTATCGACCGCACCGGCGCACGACCTATGAACGCTGGGCGGCAAGCGTGCCGCCCGGGTTCCGCTTCTCCGTCAAGCTACCCAGGACGATCACGCATGAGCGTCGTCTGGTCGACTGTCAGGCGCTTGTTGAACGCTTTGCCGAGGAAACGGGCGGCCTGGGCGACAAACGTGGCCCCGTCCTGGTCCAGCTTCCCCCGAGTTTCGCCTACCCCCATGACGTCGCCGAACGCTTCATCGATGATCTGAAGGCCGCGATTGCTGGACCTGTCGTTCTGGAGCCGAGACATGCCAGCTGGTTTCAGCCGGAAGTCGACCGCATGTTAGAAAGGCAACATGTGTCGCGGGTCGCGGCGGATCCGGGCAAGCCGTCACGCGCAATGCAACCCGGAGGCTGGAAGGGTCTCGTCTATTTTCGGCTGCACGGTTCCCCTCGCATCTATGAGTCACCTTATGGAACAGAGGCCATCGATGCTCACGCGAAGATCGTGGCTTCGCTCGCCACGCGCGACGCCGATGTCTGGACGATCTATGACAACACTACCTATGGCGCCGCCGTACAGAATGCGCTTCAGCTTGTAGACGCTTTGGTTGAATTCGAGCTCGGAAACGAATTGATCGATTGCGGATAGCCGGTAACAAATCTTCGCACGCGCTTTCGCTGCGATATTATTACGAAGATCCACCTCCGGTTACCCGGTTAGGCGTCCCGATTTGAACCTGCGAAATTAAGGGTCTGATTTTGTTTGTGTTTATTTTCGCCCTGCCCTGCACCCAAAGAAAAACCCCACGAACCTATTGGTTTCGTGGGGTTTTCTACATGTCGTTTGGTTGCGGGGAAAGACAACCAACGATATTTGCGATTGGTGGACCGCGAGATACCCCGTCTCGCTGCGTGACAGAGTCACCATGCCAAAGCGCATGGGCATATCCAACTGGAATCCTTGTCATAGGCAATCTGCCTCATATATGATCCAATATCATGGTCAATATATGAGGCACGCCGTCATGTCCGAGACCACATTCCTCTCCGACGCCTTCGATCCATCAGGGCTGATCGCGGCAGAACGGCTGAGCAATATGCTGCACATCACGAGGGGTGAACTGGCCGCCACGCTGGGCCTGTCGCGTGACGCCGTCTCCAAAAGTGCCCGCCTCGGCCGCCCAGCCACCCAGGCGAGGCTGCGCGACATGGTCGAGATCCTCAATCGCGTCCGACCATGGGCGGGCTCAGCCCAACAGGCTTTCGCATGGTACCGGTCACAACCCCTGCCCTCCTTCGGTGATCAGACTGCCGAGGCGCTCGTCCGGGAGGGACGCGCCAATGCCGTCCGACGCTACCTGGATCGTATTGCCACCGGCGGCTACGCGTGAGGTTTACCGGACGGGTATTCCGGGCTCATAATCCCCGCTGGTCTTTCACCCCGCTATCAGGCGACGGTGCGGTGCTCCACGGTGGACGCTTCAACCCGGTCAGCACACCTGCCCTTTACACCTCACTTCGGATGGAGACGGCCTGGCTTGAAGCCCAGCAGGGTTTTCCATTCAAGCCGCAACCTCTGACCATCTGTGCCTATTGGTCTGCCTTGAGAAAACTGGTCCGATTCTGAAGAGAGCCCTATGGGGCATATGGATTGGAGGATTACATGGGACGTCAGCGTTTTACGCCTGAGCAGATCATCGCGAAA
>NZ_JABEQK010000012.1 GCF_014174275.1 Gluconacetobacter takamatsuzukensis
CGCGGATCGGGTGGCGTTTTTCTACATGGGCGAACTGGTCGAGGTGGACAGTGCGGACCGCATGTTCACCGCCCCGCGCGAGCGGCGGACCCAGGATTACATTACCGGCCGGTTCGGCTGAGGCCGGCGGGCACGGGGGAGAGGCAGCCATGGTCAAGGAACAGGCGCACACCGTCAGCCGCTACGAGCAGCAGCTTGCGGAATTGCGCGACATGATGGTCGCGATGGGGCGGCTGGTGACGCGCCAGACCGAGCAGGCGGTCGCCGCCGTCGTCGAGGGCGATACCGAGGCCGGCCGCGCGGCGCAGGCGCTCGACCCGCAGGTGGACCAGCTGGAGCGCGATATCGAGACGCTGGCGATCCGCCTGCTGGCGCTGCGCGCGCCGATGGCGGGCGATTTGCGCGAGATCGTGGCGGCGATGAAGATTTCGGGCGACCTGGAGCGAATCGGCGACTGCGCGGCCAGCGTCGCCAAGCGCGCGCTCAAGGTCGATGCCGTGCCGACCGATGTGCCGGCCGGGGCGCTGCGCAGCATGGGGCGGCTGGTGCAGGAGAATCTGCGCCGGGCGATCGATGCGCTCGACCAGCGCGACAGCGCGCGCGCGGTCGAGGTCTGGCAGTCTGACGCGGCGGTGGACGAGCTGTATACCGCCATGTTCCGCGAGCTGGTGACGTACATGATGGAGGACCCGCGGACCATCCGGTCCTGCACCCATTTGCTGTTCATCGCCAAGAACCTGGAGCGGATCGGCGACCACGCGACCAATATCGCCGAGCGCGTCTATTACGCCGCGACGGGCGAGATGCTGCCCACGGAGCGGCCGCGCGGGGGTGCATCGGTCCGCTGACGCGCCCAGCGGGTGGCGCCTTTGAGGCATGTCGGCAGGGGGAGGCCGCCATGCTTACATTTCGTAGCATAATGCCCTGATTTCGAACCGGGTCTCCATGGTTAGATTTCATGGTTTGGACCCGGGGCGAACCCGGGCCGGTTACGGAAACAGAGGCTCACACATGTTCAAGAAGACGATCCTGGCGGTGACGGTCATGGCGGGCCTGTCGGCGACCGTGGCCCAGGCGCACGATATGCCCCCGCCCCCGCCGGGGCCTGGCATGCATGGCGGCTGGGGCGCGCGCGGCGGCATGGAAGTGCTGGCCGGGCTGAAGCTGACGCCCGCGCAGCACAAGCAGATCCACGCGATCCTGCAGGCCGCGCGCAAGGACAAGCGCGGGGACTGGAAGCAGGAAGGCGCCCTGCACGAGCAGATCAGGGACCTGCTGCTGACGCCGGGCCCGGTCGATCGGGCGAAGCTGGCCTCGCTGACCCAGCAGATCGAAGCCCTGCACCAGGCCGCCGTCGACAGCCGGCTGGACGTGGCGGTCAAGATCCATGACATCCTGACGCCGGAGCAGTTGGCCGATGCGAAGGCGCGCGAGGACAAGATCCGTTCGCTGCGCGACCAGCTGGACGAGCTGACGGCGCCGCCCCCGCCGCCCCAGGGTGCCAAGGGCGCGCCCAAGGACGACGACGCGCAATAAGCAGCCTGCCTGCGGATGCGTGCCGGGGGTGACCCGGCGTGCATCCGCCCCGCAGGGCGGGTGCGACTCCGCGGGGGAGCGGAATCGTTGACAGCGGGAGGGGAGGGGCGTAAAGCCTGCCCCGGAAATCAGGACCGCCGCCTCGCGAGTGTTCGCGCAGTGGCGCGATATCTTTTGGGGTGAACGTCCTTTGTTCGAGGCGCTGTCAGGTAAGCTTTCCGGTGTGTTCGACGGCCTCGCCAAGCGCGGCGCGCTGTCCGAGGCCGATGTGGCCGAGGCGATGCGTGAAGTGCGCTTGGCGATGCTGGACGCCGACGTGGCCCTGCCGGTCGTCAAGGATTTCGTCACCAAGGTGCGCGAGCGCGCCGTGGGGCACGAGGTGCTGGACAGCATCTCGCCCGGCCAGGCCGTCGCCAAGATCGTCAACGACGCGCTGATCGACGCCCTGGGCGGTGCCGGCGCGGTGCCGCTGAACCTGAACGCGGTTCCGCCGGTGCCGATCCTGATGGTCGGCCTGCAGGGTTCGGGCAAGACCACGACCTCGGGCAAGATCGCCCTGCGGCTGGCGACCCGCGAGCGCAAGAAGGTGCTGCTGGCCAGCCTGGATACCCAGCGCCCGGCCGCCCAGTTGCAGTTGCAGCAGCTTGCCGAGCGCGCCGGCGTGCCCTCGCTGCCCATCGTGCCCGGCCAGACGCCGGTCGAGATCGCGCGGCGGGCCATGGATACCGGGCGGCGCGAAGGGTTCGACGTCGTCATCCTCGACACCGCCGGCCGCCTGTCGATCGACGAGGCCTTGATGAACGAGGTGCGGGAGATCCGCGCCGAGACGTCGCCGGCCGAAACCCTGCTGGTCGTCGATGCGATGACCGGCCAGGATGCCGTCAACACCGCCCGCGCGTTCAACGAGGCCGTGGGCGTGACCGGCGTGGTCATGACCCGCATGGACGGCGATGCCCGTGGCGGCGCCGCGCTGTCGATGCGCGCCGTGACCGGCGCGCCGATCAAGCTGACCGGTTCGGGCGAGAAGCTGGACGCGCTGGAGGAGTTCCATCCCGAGCGCGTGGCCGGCCGTATCCTGGGCCTGGGCGACATCGCCGGCCTGGTCGAGAAGGCCGCCGACACCCTGGATCACGAAGAGAGCGAGAAGATCGCCCTCAAGATGATGCAGGGCAAGTTCGACCTGGACGACTATGCCGCGCAGATCCGCCAGATCGCCAAGATGGGCTCGCTGTCGGGGATCCTCGACATGCTGCCCGGCATGGGCAAGGTCAAGCAGGCGCTGGGCGACAAGGACCTGGATACCTCGGTCCTGAAGCGCCACCAGGCCATCATTTCGTCCATGACCCGGGCGGAGCGCAAGACGCCCGCCATCATCAAGGCGTCGCGCAAGAAGCGCATCGCCGCCGGGTCGGGCAGCACTGTTCAGGACGTCAACCGGCTGCTGAAGCAGTTCGATGACATGTCCACGATGATGAAGCGGATCAACAAGCTGGGCATGAAAGGTCTCATGCGCCAGGGAATGTCCGCTCTCATGCCCAAGGGGCCGAAACCGCCCGGCGGCCGTCCGTTCGGCTGACGCGATCGACCCGATCGTTTCGACCCTCTCTGCATTCCGCACGTTTTCATTTCGGAGAATTGCCTCAATGAGCCTGAAGATCCGCCTCGCCCGCGCCGGCGCGAAGAAGCGCCCCTACTACCACATCGTGGTGGCCGACAGCCGTTCGCCCCGCGACGGCCGCTTCATCGAGAAGGTGGGCGCCTACAACCCGATGCTGCCGTCCGAGCACGCCGAGCGCGTGCGCCTGGTCAACGAGCGCATCACCCACTGGCTGTCGCAGGGCGCCCTGCCGACCGACCGCGTCGCCCGCTTCCTGGGCAATGCCGGCCTGATCGCGAAGCCGGTCTATACCGAGCAGCCGAAGAAGTCCGCGCCGAAGAAGCGTGCGCAGGAGCGGGCCGCCGCTGCTGCCGCTGCTGCCGCCGCGGTGGCCTGAACCAGCGCGGATTGAGGACACAGGCGGGCTGAACCGGTGGATCGCGATCGTATCCTGATGGGTGTGGTGGGGCGGCCGCATGGCGTGCGGGGGCTGGTGCGCGTGCACAGCTACGCCGCCGTGCCGGAAGACCTGACGGCCTACGGAACGCTGACCGACGACCGGGGACAGGCCTGGACCCTGCGCTGGCGCGGTGACGGCATTGCCGAACTGCGCGACGCGGCGGGCCAGGCCGTGGCCTCGCGCGAGGCTGCCCAGGCGCTGGTCAACCGCCGCCTGTACATCCCGCGTGCCAGCCTGCCCGAGCCCGATCAGGACGAATTCTACTTCGCCGACCTGATCGGCCTGCCGGTGCACGAGCAGGGCGGCGGGGTGCTGGGGCGTGTCCTGGTCGTCCACGATTACGGCGCCGGGGTCAGCCTGGAGATCGGTGGGGAGGGGCGTGCGCCCCTGATCCTGGCCTTTACCCAGGCCTGTTTCCCGGTGATCGACATCGCCGCCGGCCGGATCGAAGCGGTCCTGCCGGACGAGGTCGAGGTGCAGGGCGACCTGTCGGCGGAAGGGGAGCATGCCTCCTCTGCCGTCGGGGGGGCGTCATGACCTGGCAGGCGACCGTGCTGACCCTGTTTCCGGGCATGTTCCCCGGTCCGCTCGGCCAGTCTCTGGCCGGACGGGCGCTGGAGGACGGGCTGTGGTCGCTCGAACCCCGCGACCTGCGCGCGTACGGTCTGGGGCGGCACCGGGTGGTGGACGACACGCCTTTCGGCGGCGGGGCCGGCATGGTCATGCGGCCGGATGTCGTGGCCGCGGCACTGCGCGACGTGTCGGCCGCCGGGCGCCCGGTGATCTACCCGACGCCCCGTGGACGCCTGCTGCGCCAGGACGACGTCCGTCGCCTGTCCGGCGGCCCTGGCGTGGTGGTGCTGTGCGGGCGCTACGAGGGGGTGGACGAGCGGGTGCTGGAGGAATGCGCCGTCGAGCAGGTCTCGATCGGCGATTACGTCCTCTCGGGCGGGGAGATGGCGGCGCTGGTGCTGCTGGATTCCTGCGTCCGGCTGATCCCCGGCGTCATGGGCTCGGACGCCAGCGGCACGGAGGAAAGCTTCTCCGACGGGCTGCTGGAATATCCGCATTACACCAAGCCGGCGAGCTGGGCGGGGCGCGATGTCCCCGACATCCTGCTGTCCGGTCATCACGCCGCCATCGCACGCTGGCGGCAGACTGAATCCGAGACGGCGACCCAGATCCGCCGGCCCGATCTCTGGGCCGCGTATCGGCGCCGCACCGGCCAAGACACGTCCGATCCGGTCAGCCATGCGGCTGATCCCGACCGGCTGCACTGACTAGACTGTTTTGAAACGAGGAACCCGATCATGAACATTATCCAGCAGTACGAGGCCGGTGAGATTGCCCGCCTCTCCGCCGAGCGTGCGGTCCCCGAATTCGGCCCCGGCGACACGGTTCGCGTGTCGGTCCGCGTTGTCGAAGGCGAGCGCAAGCGCGTCCAGGCCTATGAAGGCGTGGTGATCGCCCGTTCGAACAAGGGGCTGAACAGCAACTTCACCGTTCGCAAGATCTCGAACGGCGAGGGCGTCGAGCGCGTGTTCCCGCTCTATGCCCCCACGATCGCCGAGATCAAGGTCGTGCGTCGCGGCGCCGTCCGTCGCGCGAAGCTGTATTACCTGCGCGGCCGTCGCGGCAAGTCGGCGCGTATCGCCGAGCGCGCCCGCGAGACGGTGACGGCCCAGGCCTGATCGCCGTCCGATACGCGATGCGTCGCGCCGCCCACCGCCCTGGCCGGCGGGGCGGCGCATCGTCCTGATTTACGGGTTCGTTCCCTCGCCGCCTGCGCGACCCGCGCGGGCGGCGGGGCCGTTCCCCGCCATGCCGTTCCGAAGGGGGAAAGACCGATGGCCGCACGCACGCTGTTCGACAAGATCTGGGACAGTCACGTCGTGGAACGGCTCGAGGACGGCACGGCCATTCTCTATATAGACCGTCACCTCGTGCATGAGGTCACGAGCCCCCAGGCGTTCGAGGGGCTGCGCATCAGCGGCCGCCGCCTGCGCCGGCCCGATGCGACCATCGCGGTGGTGGACCATAACGTGCCGACCTCGGACCGTACCCTGCCGATCGAGGAGCCGGAAAGCCGCAACCAGATCGAGACGCTGGAGCGCAATGTCCGGGAATTCGGCGTGCCCTATTTCCCGCTGCTGTCGGAGCGGCAGGGCATCGTGCATGTGGTGGGGCCGGAGCAGGGGATTTCGCTGCCCGGCATGACCATCGTCTGCGGCGACAGCCATACCTCCACCCACGGCGCGCTGGGCGCGCTGGCATTCGGCATCGGCACGTCCGAGGTCGAGCATGTGATGGCGACCCAGACCCTGCTGCAGAAGCCCGCCCGCAACATGAAGGTGGTGGTCGAGGGCACGCTGGGCGCGGGAGTGACCGCCAAGGACGTGATGCTGGCGATCATCGGCACCATCGGCACCGCCGGCGGCACCGGCTACGTCATCGAATTCGCAGGGTCGACCATTCGCGGCCTGGACATGGCCGGGCGGATGACGATCTGCAACATGTCGATCGAGGCGGGTGCGCGCGCCGGCCTGGTGGCGCCGGACGAGACGACGTTCGAATATGTGCGCGGCCGGCCCTTCGCCCCGCAGGGCGAGGCGTTCGAGCAGGCGGTGGCCTACTGGAAGACGCTGGTGGCCGACGAGGGCGCGCAGTACGACAAGGTCGTGGAACTGCGGGCCGAGGATATTCCGCCGGTCCTGACCTGGGGCACCAGCCCCGAGACGGTGATCCCGGTATCCGGCACCGTGCCCGACCCGGCGGCCGAGGGCGACGAGGCCAAGCGCGCGCAGATGCAGCGCATGCTCGATTATATGGGGCTGGAAGCCGGGCAGAAGATTGCCGGCGTGCCGGTCGATGTCGTGTTCATCGGCTCCTGCACCAACAGCCGGATCGAGGATCTGCGCGCGGCGGCGGCCATCGTGGCGGGGCGGCATGTGGCGCCGGGCGTGCGCGCCATGGTGGTGCCCGGCTCGGGCATCGTGAAGGCGCAGGCCGAGCGCGAGGGGCTGGACCAGGTCTTTCTGGGTGCCGGTTTCGAATGGCGCGAGGCCGGGTGCTCGATGTGCCTGGGCATGAACCCCGACCGGCTGACGCCGGGGCAGCGCTGTGCCTCGACCTCCAACCGCAATTTCGAAGGGCGGCAGGGGCCGGGCGGGCGCACGCACCTGCTCTCGCCCGCGATGGCGGCGGCGGCGGCGGTGACGGGACATCTGACGGACGTGCGGGAGCTGATCTGAGCCATGGAGAAATTTACCGTCCTGACCGCCATCGCGGCCCCGCTGCCCGAGGCGAATGTCGACACCGACAAGATCATCCCGGCGCGGTTCCTCAAGACCACCAAGCGGTCCGGCCTGGGCGTGCATGCCTTCGACGGCATGCGCTACAATCCCGACGGGTCGGAAAAGCCGGATTTCGTGCTGAACCGGGAGCCCTATCGCAAGGCGGGCATCCTGATCACCCATGACAATCTGGGCTGTGGCTCGTCGCGCGAGCACGCGCCCTGGGCGCTGCTGGATTTCGGTATCCGCTGCGTGATCGCGCCGTCCTTCGCCGATATCTTCTTCAACAACTGTTTCAAGAACGGCATCCTGCCGATCCGCCTGCCGCGCGAGATCTGCGATGCGCTGATGGACGATGCGCGGCTGGGCGCCAACGGCCGGCTGACGATCGACCTGGAGCGCCAGGTGGTCGTGCGCCCCGACGGCGAGGAGATCGGGTTCGAGATCGATCCGCTGCGCAAGCATCTTCTGCTGGAGGGGCTGGACGATATCGGCCAGACCATGCAGCACGAGGGCGCGATCAGCACGTTCGAGGCCGCGCGCGGCCAGGCCCAGCCCTGGCAGACCCGGATCGTGATCGACTGACGTTCACGCGCCGCCTCTTTGTCACCACAGGAAAACGAGAAATGACCGTTACCAAGAAGCTCCTTGTCCTGCCCGGCGACGGGATCGGCCCCGAGGTGATGAACGAGGTCGCGCGCGTCGTGGCGTGGATGGGCCGGGCGCGCGGCATTGCCTTCGATATTTCCGAGGACCTGGTCGGCGGTGCGTCGCTGGCGGTGCATGGCGTGCCGATCCGTGACGAGGTGATCGTGGCGGCGCGCGCGGCGGATGCGGTGCTGTTCGGTTCGGTCGGCGATCCGAAATGGGCGTCGGTCGGTTTCGACCTGCGGCCCGAGGTCGCGATCCTGAAGCTGCGGCAGGAGCTGGGGCTGTTCGCCAACCTGCGCCCCGCCAAGGTATTCGACGCGCTGGCCGAGGCCAGCACGCTGAAGCCCGAAGTGGTGGCCGGGCTGGACATCATGATCGTGCGCGAATCGGTGGGCGGCATCTATTTCGGCACCCCGCGCGGCATCGAGACGCTGCCGGACGGCACGAAGCGCGGCATCAATACCGAAATCTACACCACGCCCGAGATCGAGCGCGTGGCGCGGGTGGCCTTCGACCTGGCGCGTCAGCGCGGCAACCGCGTCTGCTCGGTCGAGAAATGCAACGTGATGGAAAGCGGCCTTCTGTGGAAGCAGGTCGTGACCGAGCTGCATGCCCGCGAATATGCCGATGTGGAACTGACCCACATGCTGGCCGACAATTGCGCGATGCAGCTGGTGCGCAATCCGCGCCAGTTCGACGTGATCGTGACCGGCAACCTGTTCGGCGACCTACTGTCCGACCTGGCATCGATGCTGACCGGCAGCCTGGGCATGCTGCCCTCGGCCACGCTGGGGGCGGTGGATGCCGAGGGGCGGCGCCCGGCGCTGTACGAGCCGATCCATGGCAGCGCGCCCGACATCGCCGGCAAGGGAATCGCCAATCCGCTGGCGCAGATCCTCTCGTTCGCGATGCTGCTGCGCTATTCCTTCGGCATGGAGGAAGAGGCCGCGCTGATCGAGCAGGCGGTGGCCAACGTGCTGGCCAGCGGGCTGCGCACCGCCGACATCATGAGCCCGGGCATGGCCCAGGTCGGCACGTCGGTGATGGGCGAGGCCGTGGTGCGCGAACTCGACAAGCTGAACGGCTAAGTCGTTCCGGCGACCGCTCCGGTTCCCGGGGGGCGGCGCCGGGCTTCCCATGACCCGAAGCATCTGGAATGCTTCGGGTCATGCGCTCGTTTCGAATCGTTATCGCTGGAGTCGCGATGCTGGCCGCCGGGCCGGCTGTCGCCTCGTCATCCTCAGTGCCGCCGCCCGATGCCCTGTCCCAGGTGCACGGCAAGGCCGCCCTGTCATGGGTGGACCGGCAGAACCGGCGAACCTTCGCGGCGCTGGAGGCCGATCCCCGCTATCGCGGCTTCCATGAGTCCGTGCTGCGCATCCGGCAGGATTCGCACCGCATTCCGGTGCCGGAATTCCTCGGCGGGGCGATCTTCAACCTGTGGCAGGACGCGGCCCATCCGCGCGGGATCTGGCGCGAGGCCGCGCCGGAGGCGTTTTTGGCCGGACAGCCGGCATGGACCACGCGGCTGGATGTCGACGATCTGGCCCGGCGCGAGCATCGCGACTGGGTATTCCAGGGCGCGGACTGCCTGGCGCCCGACGATTCGCCCTGCCTGATCCAGCTTTCGGAAGGGGGCGAGGACGCGACGACCCTGCGGGAATTCGCGCCTCTGTCCGGCGGGTTCGTGCCCGACGGGTTCCTGCTGCCCCGTTCCAAGCAGGATGTGGCGTGGGAGGACCGGGACACGCTGCTGGTGGCGCGCGACTGGGGCGAGGGGCCGGCCGGGGTCGCGGGCGGGGCGATGACCCGTTCGGGCTATCCGTTCGTGGTGCGCCGCCTGCGCCGGGGGCAGGCGCTGGACCAGGCCGTGGAAATCATGCGCGGTCAGCGTGACGACGTGTCGGTGGCCCCCGTGGCGCTGGCCGACGGCGCGGGGCACCGGCTGGTGCTGATCCGCCGCGCCGTGACCTTCTTCGAGGATCGCTACAGCCTGGTGACGGGCGGGGGCACGCGGGTGCTGGACCTGCCGGCGCGCATGGACCTGCACGGCCTGCTGGCCGGGCGGCTGATCCTGTCGGCCAACCAGGACTGGTCGTCGGGCGGCGTGCAGGTCGCGGCCGGCAGCGTCGTCGCCGTCGATCCGGACGGGCGGCAGAAGGTGCGGGTCCTGTTCACCCCCGGCGCGCGTCAGGCGGTCGACGAGGTCGCGGTGACGGGGACGGGCGTGGTGATGACGGTGCTCGACTCGGTGCGCGGGCAGGGCTGGGTCTTCCGGCCCGATGCGGCCGGGGACTGGCACGGCGCGCGGCTGGCGCTGCCCGACATGATGTCGGTCCATGTCGTGGACGCCGACCGCCGCTCGGGGCGGGCGTTCCTCTCGGTCTCGGGCTTTCTGACGCCCCAGCAGCTCTGGCTGGCCGACAGCAGCAACGGCAGCGCGCGCAAGATCATGGAACTGCCGCCCCAGTTCGATGCGGCGGGGCTGGTGGTCGGGCAGGAATGGGCGACCTCGACCGACGGGACGCGGATTCCCTATTTCATCGTCCATCGGGCGGATATGCGGCCCGATGGCAGCAACCCGACCCTGCTGACGGCCTATGGCGGGTTCCAGCTTTCCTCCCTGCCGGATTACGACCCGGTGGCGGGCCGGCTGTGGCTGGATCGGGGCGGGGTCTATGTAGTGGCCAATATCCGGGGCGGCGGCGAGTTCGGGCCGGCATGGCACGAGGCCGGGCGGATGGCCGGCCGCCAGCATGTCTTCGACGATTTCGCCGCCGTGGCGCGGGACCTGATCGCCCGGAAGATTACCGTGCCGCCCCATCTGGGGATTCGCGGGCGCTCGAATGGCGGGCTGCTGATGGGGGTGGAATTGACCCAGCACCCCGATCTGTGGGGGGCGGTGATCGTCGGCGTGCCGCTGCTGGACATGGAGCATTTCGAGACCATGGCCGCCGGGGCATCCTGGGCCGGGGAGTATGGCAGCATGGGGGTGCCGGCGCAGCGGGCGTTCCTGGAGCGGATCTCGCCGCTGCGGGCGCTGCGGCCCGGTGTGTATTACCCCGAGCCGTTCATCTTCACCTCGACCCTCGACGACCGGGTGGGGCCGGTGCATGCGCGGCTGTTCGCGGCGCGGTTGCAGGCGCTGGGCGTGCCGTACCTGTATTACGAGGATACCGAGGGCGGCCATTCCGGCACGGTGAATGCGAACGAGGTCGCGCGCGAGCGCGCGTTGGAGGCGGTGTATCTGAGCCGCCTGATGAACCCGGGCCGCTGAGGATGCGGCACCGGGCATCCGGGCATGAAAAAAGCCGGCCCCCCGAAGGAGGCCGGCTTTTTCATGGAATCGATGCCAGGTGGCGGATCAGAACCCTTCGCGCTCCAGGCGCTTGCGCTCCATCTTGCGGGCGCGGCGCACGGCCTCGGCAGCCTCGCGCGCCTTGCGCTCGGAGGGCTTTTCGTAGTGACGACGCAGCTTCATCTCGCGGAAGATGCCTTCACGCTGCATCTTCTTCTTGAGTGCCTTGAGAGCCTGGTCGACATTATTGTCGCGAACGAGAACCTGCACTTGGTCGCTAACTCCTGTTTGTGGCTGCCTTGGGGTTAACCACGAAAACCGTAGGATGGGGTAACGCCCAAGGCCCGGCCCTGAATGCGATTCCCGAATGGCGCGGAGCTATAACATGGGCCTTGCGCGAAATACAAATCATTCCGCCCGTTTCCTGCCGGCTTTGGGCGGACTATTTTACAGGCCCGCCGCGCGCCAGGCGCGTGGGTGGACGATTTGGGGGCCGCGCGGCCCGGCAGGACGAAGGACAGACCGTGACCTTGCTCAAGATTGCCCGGATGGGCCATCCCGTGCTGCTGCGCCGCGCGGATGACGTACCCGATCCCGCTGCGCCCGAGATCGGCCGGCTGATCGACGACATGATCGAGACGATGGAGGACGCGCGCGGCGCCGGGCTGGCGGCGCCGCAGGTCCATGTCCCGCTGCGGCTGTTCGTCTATCGCGTGCCCGCCGAACGTAGCGCGGGCGAGGACGATCCGCCGCGCGAGGCCAGCGTGCTGATCAACCCGATCGTGCGGCCGGTGGGCGACGAGATGGCGCTGCGGCCGGAAGGCTGCCTGTCGATCCCCGGCCTGCGGGGCATGGTGCCGCGCCATGTGCGGGTTGCCTATTCGGGGCTGGACCGCGCCGGGCAGCCGGTGCAGGGCGTGGCGGCGGGTTTCCTGGCGAACGTGTTGCAACATGAATACGATCACCTGGACGGCATTCTCTACCCGATGCGGATGAAGGATCTGGGCCAGATGGGATTCGACGAGGAAATCGGGCGTTACGGGGTGCGGGCATGAACGGAATCGGGGCTTTCGCGGGGCTGGCGGGCCGGCTGGCGGGGTGTGCGCTGGCGTGCGGACAGGTGGGGCGGCCGGAACGCAGCCTGGCGCGCGACGAAGCGGTGTGCCGGCTGGGCGCCGTGGCGGGGGAGCGCGGATGGGGGCCGGATGTCCTGCGCGCGGTCGCCGGCCCGGACGCCGACCTGCTGTTTCCCGGCGGGTCCGCCGAACTGGTCGAGGCCTGGTTCGACCTGGCCGACCGGATCATGATCGACGCCGCGCGCGGGCTGGACGAGCCGCGGCTGGGGCGGCGTGTGCGCGCGGTGATCCTGCTGCGGCTGGGGGCCGTCACGCCCGATCGCGACGCGGTGCGCCGGGCGCTGGCCGTGCTGCTCGCGCCCGGGCATGCGGCCCTGCTGGCCCGGGTCATGGCGCGGACGGTGGATGCGATCTGGGAAGCGGCGGGGGACCATGCGACCGGGATCACCCGGCAGACCAAGCGGATGAGCCTGGGGGCGATCTACGCCCAGGTGCTGCTGTTCTGGCTGGCGCGGGGGGACGACAGCGAGGCGGTGGCGGAATTCCTGGACCGGCGACTCGCCGGGGTCGTGCGGCTGGGCCGGGCGAAGCAGGCGCTGCTGGCGCGGCTGCGGCCCGGACGGGCCCAGGCCGCGTGAGCGACCAGAAGGCGCCGGGCCGGCGGCATGGCGCCGGGGCCGGCCTGCTGTTCCTGCGCGAGGAGGAGATGCGCCAGGCGCAGGAGCTGATGATGCTGGCCTGGCGGGATTTCGGCGGGGTGGTCGATCCGGTGCTGGAGGCGTTGGGCCTGGGGCGCGCCCATCACCGGATATTGCAACTGGTGGGCCATCACCCCGGCATCGCCGTCGGCGCGCTGATCGAGTTGCTGGGCATCACCAAGCAGAGTCTGGGGCGCGCGCTGACCGATCTGCAGGACCGGGGCTATGTGGTGCAGGAAGTGGGGCGGCGCGACCGCCGGCTGCGCCTGCTGTCGCTGACCGAGAGCGGGGCGGCGGTGGAGCGGCAGCTCTTCGACCTGCAACGGGAGAAGCTGATGGGCGTGTATCGCGATGTCGGTGCGGCCGCGATCGACGGGTTTCGCCGGGTCGTGCAGGGGCTGATGGACGACCGGACGCGCCGTGTGCTCGATGACGTGGCCACGGCGGCGGAACGGGCGCATCGTGGCTGCGCATGAGAGGCTGTTTCAAAAGCGTCGTCAGGCCGGGGGCGGCGGCGCTTTCGAAACAGTCTGTGGGTCGGGACGGATGATGATGGTACTCGAGGGGCAGAACGGTGTGCGCGACGGATCGGTGGCGGGCGCGCACATTCTGGTGGTGGATGACGATCCGCGCCTGCGGCGGCTGCTGCAACGCTATCTGACCGAGCATGGATTCCGCATCAGCGCGGCGTCGTCGGCCGCCGAGGCGCGGCAGGTTCTGGGCTTCATGCAGCCCGACGCCATGGTGCTGGACGTGACCATGCCGGGCGAGAACGGGCTGGCGCTGACCCGTGCCCTGCGGCAGGAGGGGCAGGACCTGCCGATCGTGCTGCTGACGGCGCGCGGCGAGCCCGAGGACCGGATCACGGGCCTGGAGGCGGGCGCCGACGATTATCTGGGCAAGCCCTTCGAGCCCCGCGAGCTGCTGCTGCGGCTGAAGGCGCATCTGCGGCGTTTCGCCCCGCCCATGCCGTCGGACAATCTGCGGGTGGTGCGGCTGGGCGGGCTGGAATTCGACCCGGCGCGGGGCCTGCTGTCGGGTGCCGAGGGCAGTGTCCACCTGACGGGCGGCGAGGTCGCGCTGCTGAGCGCCCTGGCGCGCCGGCCCAACGAGATCCTGGCCCGCGACGAGATCGCCCGCCTGCTGGACATGGAGGAAATCGGTGAGCGCGCGGTGGATGTGCAGGTGACGCGCCTGCGCCGCCGGATCGAGCCCGACCCGCGTGAGCCGCGCTTTCTCCAGACCGTGCGGGGCAAGGGATATGTGCTGAAGCCGGGCATGTGACGGCAGGCGGGAAGGAGGCCGTCCATGGCGGTGGGTAAGGGGCCGGGCGCGGCCAGGCGGCGCGGCATGGCGGGGTTCTATCGCCGGATGGACCGGCCGGTGCGCCGGGTCCTGCCGCGCTCGCTGCTGGGGCGGATGCTGCTGATCGTGCTGATTCCGCTGCTGGTCACGCAGGGCATTTCGCTGGAGCTGTTCTACGGCAATTACCTCAAGGTCGTGTCGCGCCGCATGTCGGGCAGCGTCTCGGCCGATATCGTCCTGACGCTCGACCTGCTGAAACGCTACGAGTCGCCCGAGGACCGGGCCTGGATCATGAACCAGGTGCGGGCGCGGACCCAGCTGGATATGGATTGGGAGCCGGGGCAGCATCTGTCGCGTACCGGTTCGACCCATGTCCTGGGCCCGATGGACGACGATCTGGCGGATGCGCTGAACAATTCGATCGGCCGCCCGTACCATGTCGACTGGATCGACGATCCGCAGACCGTGCATATCCATATCCAGATGCCGGACGGGGTGCTGGATGTCCGCACGCCGCGCAAGCGGCTGTCCGTCGCGCCGATCTGGCTGTTCGTGGCCTGGGCGGTGGGCAGCACCCTGCTGCTGTTCGTGATCGCCAGCCTGTTCATGCGCAACCAGATCCGCGCGATCCGCCGCCTGGCGCGGGCGGCGGAGCTGTTCGGCCTGGGGCGCGATATCGGGCCGATCTGCCCCGAGGGCGCGCAGGAGGTGCGCAAGGCCGCGGTCGCGTTCAACCGCATGCAGGAGCGGATCTTCCGCTTCGTGGCGCAGCGTACGGCCGTGCTGGCGGGCGTGTCGCACGACCTGCGCACGCCGCTGACCCGCCTGCGCCTGTCGCTGGCGATGATCCCGCCGCAGGGCACGATCGATGCCGCGCAATTCCATGCCGAGGTGACGGACATGGTCGCCGACGTGGCGGAAATGGAGGGCATGATCGAAAGCTACCTGTCCTTCGCGCGGGGCGAGGGGGCGGAGACGCCGGTGGCGGTCGATGTCGGCCAGATGCTGGACGAGGTCGCGTCGGCTTTCCGCCGGGCGGGAGGGAGCATCCTGTCCGTCTCGGTGCCGCAGCCGGTCGAGGCCGTGCTGCGGCCCGGTGCGATCCGCCGCGTGCTGGACAATCTGTTGCAGAACGCGCGCCGGCACGATGCGCGGGTGGCGCTGAGTGCCGGCCGGGACGAGCGGGGCGTGGTGATCTGCGTGGACGATGACGGGCCGGGCATCCCGCGCGACCGCATGGAGTCGGTCTTTCGCCCGTTCGAGAGCGGGCAGAATGGCGGGACGGGGCTGGGCCTGACCATCGCGCGCGATATCGTGCGCGCCCATGGCGGCGACATCGCGCTGCGGCAGAGCCGGCGCGGCGGCTTGCAGGTCCGGATCGTGCTGCCCGCATAGGGCGGGCGAACGGCCTCCTGAAGGCAGCCTTACGGCAGCGTGTTGCCTGCGCCGGCATGACCCGGGCCGCTGTTGGAGCTCATGGGCCCGCTGCTGCCGCCGAACGTGCTGTTCATGTTGCTCAGCGGGTTGTAGCGGCCGACATTGCCCAGGATCTGTTGCAGGACATTGATCTTGGTGCCCGGAGTCGGCGTGGCGCCGGGGGCCATGTCGGTGGGGCGGGCGTTGCTCTTGTCCAGGGTGCGCAGGCTGCGCAGCACGCCCTTGTCGTCGAAATTCAGCACCACCACGTCCTGCGAGCGGATATGCGGGAAGTCCAGCGGCGCCGGCACCGAGCGCATGGAGATGTAGATCCACGTATTGTCGTCGAACGTGGCGTGGGTGGTGGGCGAGCCCAGCAGGTCCATCGCCTCGGCGCGGGTGCTCACGCCGGGCTTGAGCTGCGCGTAATCGTCGGGTTCGATCAGCGACCCGCGCTGCCCCGGCCGGGGCGAGAAGACCGAGCAGCCCGACAGCAGCAGGCCGAGTCCCACGACCGCGCAGGGAAGAAGACGCCCGATCGGGCGGATGGTCGTGTCCGAAGATGACCGCATGGCCTGGGGGGCGTCCTGATCCGGGGAAAACTCTTCCGTCCGGTGCCCGATTGGGGTGGCGAAGTCAATTCTTCATCGCCATACAGGGAGCATTATCAGCATCAGGCGCGCGGATTTGCGGGGGCGCCGCCGGGCGGGAGCAGGACAGGATGAAGACGGAATTTTCCCGCAGGCTCGCGGTTGGACGAATCGGTGCGGCGGGTCGCGAGATGGATATCGAGGCCGATGCCGCCGAGCGCGCGGCCCTGGCGCGCCGGTTCGGCCTGCCGGCCATTCATGCGCTGTCCTGCCATTACCGCCTGACGCTGGGCCGGCGGGATGAGGTGCTGGCCGAGGGCGAGATGACGGCCGAGGTGGAGCAGGTCTGCGTGCTGACGGCCGAGCCGTTCGTGAGCCTGCTGAATGTCGGCATCCTCGCCCGCCTGGTGCCGGCCGAGCGCTTTCGCGAGGACGAGGAGATGGACCCCGAGGCGGTGGACGAGATCCCGTACGAGAACGACACGATCGACCTGGGCGAACTGACGGCCGAGGAACTGTCGCTGGCGCTGGACCCCTATCCGCGCCGCCCGGGGGCCATGCTGCCCGAGGAGATCGGGCATGTGGACGTGCCGCCGACGAATCCCGAGGCGGCGGAAGAGCCGGAAGAGGGCCGTCCGTCGCCGTTCGCCGGCTTGGCCGCGCTGCGCCGGGATGATACATAAGGCGCGCGCCGGGGGCGGGGCGGAGAGAGATGTCTTGCGAACGCGCATTCTTCCTGCTAGAGGCGCCCCCTCATTATCGATAACTGATCGGGTTCCAGCCGGGCCCGGTTAAGATCCCAGATCGGAGGGGCCCGGGCCCATGGCTGTACCCAAAAGAAAAACCTCGCCGTCCCGCCGCGGCATGCGCCGCAGCCACGAGGCGCTGAGCGTGCAGGCACATGCCGAATGCGCGAATTGCGGCGAACTGAAGCGCCCGCACCATGTCTGCAGCCATTGCGGCCACTATGACGGCCGCGAGGTCGTTGCGGCTGGCAAGACGCTGAAGACCGCCGTCCGGGCCTGACCCGCGGCGCATGGCCGCGCGGATGCGATGACATGGCCCGTCGGGTGGCGGGCCATGCTTTTCTGCGACACGATTCCGTGACGGCCTTGCGAATTTGGTGTTCACCCGGCAGAAGGCAGGCATGAGCGAGACAGGTTCCTCTTTTTCCGGGGCAGAGCCCTTCACGCTGGCGGTTGACGGCATGGGGGGGGACGGCGGTCCGGAAGTTGTGGTGGCCGGCCTGGCGATTGCTGCCGACAGGCACCCCGGCACCCGGGTCCTGCTGATCGGGGATGAGCGTCGGCTGACCGAGACACTGACCCGCCATCCCAAGGCCGCCGCGATCTGCACGGTGCGCCCGGCCGGCAGTGCCATCCCGATGGACATGAAGCCGACGGCCGCGCTGCGCGTGCGGGATTCGTCGATGCGGCTGGCGATGGATGCCGTGGCGCAGGGCGAGGCCCTGGGCGTGGTATCGGCCGGCAACAGCGGCGCCATGCTGGCGCTGGCCAAGATTGTCATCAAGACCCTTCCCGGCGTCTCGCGCCCCGCCATGGCGGCCATCAGCCCGACCCTGAAGGGCGATGTCGTGATGCTGGACCTGGGCGCGAATGTCGCCTGCGACGCGCGCAACCTCGTCGAATTCGCGGTGATGGGCGAAGCCTTCGCCAAGGCGGTGCTGGGCCTGCCCGCGCCGACCATCGGCCTGCTGAATGTCGGGTCCGAGGAAGTGAAGGGCGACGAGAAGCTGCGCCAGGCAGCCGAGATCCTGCGCAAGAGCTCGCTGGGCGCGCAGTTCCATGGATTTGTCGAAGGCCACGACATTACCGCCGGCACGACCGACGTGGTGGTGACGGACGGATTTACCGGCAATGTCGCGCTCAAGACCGGCGAGGGCGCGCTGAAGATGGCGTTCGTCCTGCTGCGCCAGGTTTTCCGCTCCGGCCTGCTGGCCAAGCTGGGCTACCTGCTGGTGCGGCCGGGGCTGGAGCGCATGCGCGAATGGCTGGACCCGCGGCGTTATAACGGCGCGGTATTCGTCGGCCTCAACGGTGTCGTGGTCAAATCGCATGGCGGGACCGATGCGGAAGGCTTTGCATCGGCGGTGGATGTTGCCATGGATATGGTATCGCACCGGTTCAATGAAAGCATAAGGGACCAGATCTCCCGACTGGAGACGCTGTCCGTCATGCGACCGGGCGTGGAAAAGGAACAGCCGGCGGTCGCAGCCGTAAGCTGACCCGCTCCGCTGGGGCGGTGCGTCTCCATCGGGGGGCGAAGGCCGGGCTTGGAATGATGGGAATGATGGCGAGACGTTCGCTGATGGTCGGGTTTGGCGGGTATCTGCCGGACCGGATCGTGACCAATGACGAGCTGGCGGCTCGCCTCGAGACTTCGGACGAGTGGATCCGGGCCCGTACCGGGATCGGCCAGCGGCATATTGCCGGTCCGGGGGACAATGCCGTCAGCATGGCGGCGGCGGCCGCGACCCGGGCGCTGGATTATGCCGGCATGGCGGCGGCCGACGTGGGCGCGATCGTGGTCGCGACCAGCACGCCGGACCAGGCCTTTCCCGCCACCGCCGTCCGCGTGCAGGCCGAACTGGGCATGCGCGGCGGCTTTGGCTTCGATATCGCGGCGGCGTGCTCGGGCTTCATCTATGCGCTGACCGTGGCCGACTCGCTGATCCGCAGCGGCCAGACGGAATCGGCGCTGGTGATCGGCAGCGAAGTCTATTCGCGCATTCTCGACTGGTCGGATCGCGGCACCTGCGTGCTGTTCGGCGACGGCGCGGGCGCCGTGCTGCTGAAGGCCGGCGATGCCGGGCAGCCGGCCGGCATCCTGTCCACGCACCTGCATTCGGACGGCACGACGGGCGACCTGCTCTATGTCGACGGGGCCGTGGGGCTGCGCGAGCAGTCGGGCTTCCTGCGCATGCAGGGGCGCGACGTGTTCCGCCACGCGGTGGGCAAGCTTTCGTCGTCGGTGGACGAGGTGTTGCAGGCCAACGGGCTGGGCTATGCCGACGTGTCGTGGCTGGTGCCGCACCAGGCCAACCTGCGGATCATCGAAGCGGTGGCCCGCAAGCTGGAACTGCCGCCCGAGCGCGTGGTGGTGACGGTCGACAAGCATGCCAACACCTCGGCGGCCTCGATTCCGCTGGCGATGAACGAGGCCGTGCGCGACGGCCGCATCCGCAAGGGCGACCTGGTGCTGATGGAAGCCCTGGGCGGTGGCCTGACCTGGGGCTCCGCCCTGGCCCGCATCTAGCCGGTTGGCCGGAAATGCGCGCTGGCGGCGATCCGGCGCGCGTTTCCTGCGCTCCGGTGCTCACGGCCCCATAGGGCCGCTCTCGCTCGCCAGCCCACATTTCCGACCAACCTCCGCCGTCCCCCAATCAGAGAGGGAGGGCTCTCCGGGGTGGCTTCCCGGGCGCCGAGCGTGAAAAAGTAGTATGGCTTAACGCATTGAATTGACGCGTCGTCGTCGGATGCCATAGCTTTGCGGCATGAGCACCGTGACCCGCGCCAGTCTGGCAGAGCATATCTATAGTCAGGTCGGACTCTCCCGAAACGAGTCTGCCGACCTTCTCGAACATGTGCTCGAGCGCGTCGCCAAAGAGCTTGAGGGCGGGAATACCGTCAAGATCAGCGGGTTCGGGACGTTTTCCGTCCGCCAGAAGGGCCGCCGGACCGGCCGCAACCCCAAGACGGGCGTCGAAGTGCCGATCCTGCCGCGTTCGGTCCTGGTCTTCCGCCCCAGCCAGCTTCTGCGGGCGCGCGTCAATGGCCGCCAGGTCGAGGGCATCGAGGACGAGGGTGAATGAACACGCTCAATGCGGGGCAGGGGGACTGGCCGGATTCCGGCATGCCCGAACCCGGTGAGGGCGCCGACCCCCATGTGCTCGACGACGCCGCCGGTGCCGGCCGCCTGAAGAAGGCGCCTCATGCGTTCCGCACCATCAGCGAGGTCGCGGACGAGCTGCACGTGCCGCAGCATGTGCTGCGCTTCTGGGAGACGCGGTTCAGCCAGGTCCGCCCGCTGAAGCGGGGCGGCGGCCGCCGCTACTACCGCCCCGACGATATCGAATTGCTGCGACGGATCTCCGACCTGCTGTATGTGCAGGGCTATACGATCAAGGGGGTGCAGCGCATGCTGCGCGAGGGCGGCGACGCCGGCGCACCCTATGCCGCGACCCCCGCCGAGGTGGCGGAGGACGCCGAGCCTTTCCTGCCCGATTCGCCCGTTGTGGCCGAGGAGCCCACGGTTGAGGTTTCGGCGGTCGATGCCGCGCCGGAGACGGCCGAGCAGGTCGAGCCGGTCGAGCCGGTCGAGCCGGTCGAGACCGGGATCGTGGTCGAAAGCGTTGTCGAATCGGTCGCGGTCGTGATGGTCGAGGCCGAATCGCCCGAGCCGGCTCCTGCGATTCCGGATGAGGAAACGGGTGCAGACGCCTCGGAGATCGCACGAATCCATCGCGAGAACCTGATCCTGAAGGACAGCCTGCGCGGGATTCTGGTCGAATTGCAGGCCCTGAGGCGGCTGATTCCGGTCTGAGCCGGATTTGGTGCCGGATTGGTGGCACTCATGGGTTGCAGAGCACGGCGCACGCTGCTACACGGCGTGTCGTCGCAGACGGTCGGGCAGTAGCGCAGCCTGGTAGCGCATCAGTCTGGGGGACTGGGGGTCGTGGGTTCGAATCCCGCCTGCCCGATATCCCGTCTGCGACCAAACTCCCTTTTCGAACAATCCGAAATCGATCGTCGCACAGGCGTGGGCGTGGCCCGGGCGGTTCAGCCCAGGCTCGGGTCCGGCAGGTCGTCGATATCCTCGCGCTCGATGCGCGTAGGGTCCTGCAGGCGGTCGCGGGTCCAGTTGCGCCAGATCAGGTGCAGGACCGACATGATGGCGGGGCCGATGAACAGGCCCAGCAGGCTCCAGCTTTCCACCCCGCCGAGAATGCTGATGAGCACCCACAGGAAGGGCATCTGGGTCGATCCGCCGATCAGCGCGGGGCGGACGAAATGGTCGGCGAAGAAGATGACGGCCATGCCCAGGCAGAAGATGACCAGGGCGGCGATTACCGTGCCCTTCACCAGCAGCGCCAGCGCGACCAGCGTGACCGCGATGACGGCGCAGAACGGGATCATGGCCGCCACGGCGGTAAAGACACCGAACAGGAACGGATGCTGCGCGCCGGCGATCAGGTAGGCGACGCCCATCAGCGCGCCCTCGCCCAAGCCCACCAGCACCAGGCCCGCCACCGTGCCGTGGATCGAGGCCACGATCTGCTCGGCAATGGTCTCGCCCCGCTTGCCGAAGGCCCGGCGCGACACCACCAGGCATTGCCGCGTGACCGTGTCACCGTCCTTGAGCAGGAAGAACAGGGTGAGGATGGTGAAGACGAACAGCAGGCCGCGATGGAAGACCTGCGTGCCGACCTGCTGCGTCATCCGCACGCTGCGCCCGACATTGAACGAGCGCAGCAGTTCCGAGACGTCGTCCGGGTCCTGGAGATGCTGCTGCCACCAGCTGGTGATGGCCGAGGCCCCGGCGGGCAGGCGGCGCAGCCAGCCCGGCACGGGCACGCCCGTATGGCGGGCGATGTCGGCCCAGCTCAGCACGCCCTGGGCCTCGCGCCCCGCTTCCAGCGCGAACAGGCCCATCGGGATCAGGAAGATCAGGGCGATCGCGGTGGTGAACAGCAGCGGCAGCAGGATGCCGCCCGGCCGGACCTTCCAGCGGTCGCGGACGGCGACATAGGGCGGCCAGGCCGCGATGGCGAAGATGACGCCCCAGATCAGCGACGGCAGGAACCCCCGGACCGTATAGAGTCCCAGCAGCACGAAGGAGGTCGCCAGCAGGCCGCGGGCGATCCGCTGCACCCTGTGACGTTCGCGCATCTGGCGGAACGGCGAGCGGTCCATGGGGGGAACGATCGCGGGGGTGGCGTGGTCCGTCATCATGATCCTTTGCTCGGGCGTCACGGCAGGTTCGTGCCATCCGCCGCCCAGATGGCGAAGGCCTGAATCAGGGCGGCCTCCTTCAACGCGTCGAAGCGGCCCGAGGCGCCGCCATGGCCGGCTTCCATATTGATGCGCAGCATGATGGGGCGGTCGGACAGCGTATGCTCGCGCAGGCGGGCGACCCATTTGGCCGGTTCCCAATAGGTCACGCGCGGGTCCGACAGGCCGCCGATGGCGAGGATGGTGGGGTAGGGACGCGGGGCGACCTGTTCGTAGGCCGCGTAGCCGGCGATCAGGTCGTAGGCGTCCGGGTCCTCCAGCGGGTTACCCCATTCGGGCCATTCGGGCGGCGTCAGGGGCAGGCTGGTGTCGGACATGGTGTTCAGCTCGTCCACGAACGGCACCACCGCGACGATGCCCGCGAACAGGTCGGGGCGCATGTTGGCGATCGCCCCCATGACCATGCCGCCGGCCGACCGCCCGTCGCCGACGATCCGCCCCGCGCGGGTAAAGCCGGTGGCGACCAGATGTTCGGCGCAGGCGATGAAGTCGGTGAAGCTGTTGGGCTTGTGGCGCCCGCGCCCGCCCAGGAACCAGTTCCAGCCTTTCTCCGACCCGCCGCGCACATGGGCGATGGCGTAGAACCAGCCCCGGTCCGCCAGGCTGAACACGCCGGTCGAGAATGTGGGCTCGATCGTATGGCCGTAGGCGCCGTAGCCGTACAGCAGCAGCGGGGCGGAGCCGTCCAGCGGGGTGTCGTGCCGGCCCAGCACGGTGATTGGAACCTCGGTGCCGTCGGCGGCGCGGGCGGTCAGGCGCCAGCAGCGATAGCGCGCGGGGTCGTGGCCCGACGGGACCTCCTGGCTTTTCACCAGGTGGCGGATCCGCGTGTGCATGTCGTAGGCGTACCATTGCCGGGGCGTGGTCGGCGACTGGTAGACATAGCGCAGCTCGGTCGTCTCGTATTCGTAGGAGCCCGAGAAGGACAGGACATAGGCGTCCTCGTCGGACGACAGCACATGGTCCGGCCCGTCGGCGGGGCGGATCACCAGGGCCGTGTTGGCGTCGCGGCGTTCGCGCCAGACCAGATGGCCGGCGAAGGCGACGCAGTCGGTGATGTAGCGGCCCGGCTCGTGCGGCACCAGGTCGCGCCAGTTTTCCGGCGACAGGGCGGTGTCGGGCGTTTCCATCAGCTTGAAATCGACCGCGCCGTCGGCATTGGTCAGGATCGCGAACCGGTCGCCCCAGTGGCTGAGCGTGTAGAGCACGCCGTTGCGGCGCGGCGCGACGCAGACGGGCTCGGCCTCGGGGCGGGCGCCGGGGACCAGCCAGGATTCCGACGTGTCCTGGTTGCTGGCGGAAATGACGATCCAGCGGCCGGAGCGGCTGGCCTCGACCCCGATGAAGAAGCCGGGATCGGCTTCCCGATAGACCAGCACGTCATCCGCCGTGCCGATGCGGCGGCGAAAGATCTGCGTCGGGCGCCCGTGGGCGTCGCGCCAGGTCCAGAACAGGTATTGCGCGTCGGGCGAGAAGGTGAAGTTGCCGCTGCAATTTTCGATCGCCGGGCCGATCGCGGCACCGCTGGCGATGTCGCGGACGATGACGCGATAGACTTCGGAGCCCTGGCTGTCTTCCGCATGGGCGAACAGGCGGTGGTCGGGGCTGTGCGTCGCGGTGGCGACGGCGAAATAATCGTGGCCCTGCGCCGCGCGCTCGACATCCAGCAGGATGGTTTCCTGATCCGGCCGGCCGGCGGGGTGGCGGGCGTGGATGGGGTGCTGGGCGCCCGTGTTGTAGCGCATGTAGTAGCGCCAGGGGCCGTGGGGCAGGGCGGGGTAGGTCTCGTCCTCGCGGATGCGGCCGCGCATCTCGGCGACGATGGTGGCCTGCAAGGCCTCGGTCGGGGCCAGGATGGCGGCGGTATAGGCGTTTTCGGCCCGCAGGTGGGCGGCGATATCCGCGCGCAGCACGGTCGGGTCGCGCAGGACGGCCTGCCAGTTCTCGTCCTTCATCCAGCCATATTCGTCGACGCGCGTGCGGCCGAGCTGGGTGATGGTCTGGGGTTCCTTGCGGGCGACCGGGGCGGTGGTCATCGTCTCTCTCCATCGCTGTCCGACCCGAAGCCGGGACCAGCGGCGACCATACAAGACCGCCTGTGGAAGGGACAGAGGGGGACGCGACGGAGGGCAGGAGCCCGTCAGCTTCTCAGAACGTCTGGCAGCCCGCGCGAATGACCAGGCCGACCGATTGCTGCTGGAAATCGTGGCGATAGGCGGCGCGGATGGCGTCCAGCCGCGCCGCCAGGCCGGGGGTGTCGGGATCGGCGGCGATCCAGACGATGCGGGAGGGTTCGGTCGTGACCTGCCCGCTGACGCGGTCGCGCCACTGGCCGCCGGCCTGGAACACGCTCAGCCCGTCGGGGAAGCGCGGGGTGACGGTGCGGGCCAGGAAATCCTGCCATTCGGCGTCGGTGACCGGGCGGCCGTCGGGGCGGGTCAGGCCGAACAGCAGCGAGATCTCGATGCCGCGATGGGCGCCGAATCGCGCGCAGGCCAGGTCCGTGGCCGCCGGCCTGTCAGGGGCGGCCGGCGCGCAGGCGGCCAGCAGGGAGGTGGTTGCCACAAGGCATGCCGCCGCCGCGCGCATCAGGCGAAAGCCGGATTGTCCAGGCCGGACAGGCCCGCGCGCAGGTGGCGGCCGCCGGGGCTGTCGGGGTCGATCAGCCCGTGGCGCAGGAACAGGTCGATCAGCACCAGGTTGACGTTGAACTTGAAGGCATCGCCCTCGCGCACGATCCGCCAGGCCTCGTGCAGGGGCATGAGGATGAAGGATTCGACCTCGCCGTCGGTGGGGACGGGCACGAAATCGGGCGGCAGGTCGAGGTCGTAGCAATGCAGCACGTCGCGGCGCAGCCCCTCGGGCCGGTCCATGGCGTAGCGGATGCCGGCCGACGGCGTGGCGTGGGCGACCAGGGCGGGGGCGATGCCGGCTTCCTCGGCCGCTTCCTTCTCCAGCGCCTGCCGGGGCGTGTGGCCGGCGGGGATGCCGCCGGCGACCAGATGGTCCAGCTTGCCGGGGTCCAGGCGCTTGTTCATGGCGCGGCGGCCGACCCACAGATGCAGCCCGTCGGGGCGGCGGACCAGGCCGTTCATGTGCACGCCATGGGCGATCAGCCCGAACAGCGGCAGGGCGCCCCGGTCGATGCGCGCCACGGGCGGCGCGTCGGCGGTGGGGGCGACGTCGAACAGTTCGTGGTGGGAACGGTAGGCGCCCTCGGCGGCCAGGGCCTCGCCGATGGCCTCCAGCCGGGACGGGTCGTCCAGCACCAGCGCGCCGTCCTGCCGGTGCAGGCCGTGCCGCGCCAGCGCGGGCAGCAGGGCGGGCGCGATCCAGCCCGCCATGGCGCCGCCCAGGCGGAAGGGCGTGCGGTCGCCGGGCAGGCGTGCCGTGTTGCAGGAATCGAGATGCCGGATGAAGGGGGCGGCGTCCGATGTCATGCCGGTCTGCTCCTTGTGCGTGGGCATGGCATACCGGGTGGGGAAGGGTGTGACAATCCTGCCGCGCCGCGGGCCGGACAGGGGGGCGACGGTTTGCAAATGCGGCCCCGCATGCCACATCCAGAGGCATGACACCGCCCTCATCCTCCCCCCGGGCCGCGCGCGAGCGCCCCGTGCACGCGACCCTGCGCGCGCTGCTGCCCTATCTCTGGCCCCGTCACGATCTCGGCACCCGCGCGCGGGTGGTGGGGGCCTGCCTGCTGCTGGTCGCCGCCAAGGTCGCGACGATCGCCGTGCCTTATGTCTACAGCCTGGTGGTCGATGCGCTGCATCGCGGGCCGGGCACGCCGGGCGGCATGGGGGAAATGACGGTGCCGATGGCGCTGATCGTCGGTTACGGGACGCTGCGCCTGATGTCGGCGGGGATGGGGGAGTGGCGCGATGCGCTGTTTGCCCCGGTGCGCTTTCATATCAGCAGCGTGGCGGCGGTGCGCAGTTTTCGCCACATGCATGCGCTGTCGCTGCGCTTTCACCTCGACCGCCAGTCGGGCGGCGTCACGCGGGCGATCGCGCGCGGGACCGAGGCGATCGAGACCATCCTGCGGGTGGGCGTGTTCAACATCGTGCCGACGCTGATCGAGGCGCTGATGGTGATCGCCGTGATCTGGCGGCTGTTCGACTGGCGCTATGCCGCGATCATGCTGCTGGCGGTGGTCGCCTATGTCGGCTTCACGATCACCTTTACCTCGTGGCGGATCGGCATCCGCCGCGAGATGAACGAGATCAACAGCGAGGCGAGCTGGAAGGCGCTGGACAGCCTGCTGAACTACGAGACGGTCAAGTATTTCGGCAACGAGGAGCATGAGAGCCGCCGGTACGAGGAAACCCAGCGCCGCTACGAGCGCGCGGCGGTGCGGACCCAGCTTTCGCTCAACGGGCTGAATTTCGGGCAGGCGGCGATCATCGCCGTGACGCTGACGGTGGTGATGCTGCTGGCGGCGCACGATGTGGGGCAGGGGCGCCTGACGGTGGGGCGTTTCGTGCTGGTCAACACCTATCTGATGCAGCTCTACCTGCCGCTCAATTTCCTCGGCAGCATCTATTCGTCGCTGCGCACCTCGCTGGTCGATCTGGAGCAGATGTTCCGGCTGATGGAGGAGGCCCCCGACGTGACCGACCGGCCGGATGCCATCGACCTGCCGGCGCGGCTGGACGAGGCACCGGCGGCGGCGATCCGCTTCGAGCATGTGCGGTTCGGCTACCGGCCCGACCGCGAGATCCTGCACGATGTCAGTTTCAGCGTGCCCGCCGGCGGGCGCGTGGCCATCGTCGGCCCCACCGGGGCGGGCAAGTCGACCATCAGCCGGCTGCTGTTCCGCTTCTACGACGTGAATTCGGGCCGGGTCGTGATCGACGGGCACGATGCGCGCGACTACCGCCAGGCGGCGCTGCGGGCGGCGATCGGGGTGGTGCCGCAGGATACGGTGCTGTTCAACGACACGATCGGCTACAATATCGCCTATGGCCGCCGGGGGGCCTCGCAGGACGAGATCGAGCATGCGGCGCGGCTGGCCCAGATCCACGATTTCATCGCCAGCCTGCCGGACGGGTATGCGACCCGGGTGGGCGAGCGGGGGCTGAAACTGTCGGGCGGCGAGAAGCAGCGCGTGGCCATCGCCCGGACCATCCTGAAGAATCCGCGCATCCTGATCCTCGACGAGGCCACCAGCGCGCTGGATACCCACACCGAGCAGGAGATCCAGGTCGCGCTGCGCACCGTCTCGGCCGAGCGGACGACCGTGATCATCGCCCATCGGCTGTCCACCGTGGTCGATGCGGATGAAATCCTTGTGATGGGCGACGGGGTGATCAAGGAGCGCGGCACCCATCGCAGCCTGCTGGCCCGCGACGGACTCTATGCCGGCATGTGGGCCGCCCAGGCCGAGGAGCGTGGAGAGGATGCCGGCCAGGCGGCGGTGGGGGCTGGTCTTCCGGCCTGAACGGAGGCACCTTGCGCCCGCCGCGTCCCCCGGGGACGCAGGAACAGGACGCCGTCTCGAAGACGCGCAGCAAAGGGAGAGGATGACATGGCGGAGAAGGAAGGCGAGGGACCCGCGCTGGGCCAGGACGGATCGGTGCCCGAGGAACTGAGCCATTGCGGCGCCGTGGTCGACAAGGCCATCGAATACATGCTGGGCGAGAACCTACCGCCGATCGCCATCTCGTCGGCCCTGCTGGGCGGTGCGCTGGGCCTGCTGGCCCGCACCATGGACCAGGGCACGATGCTGGCGATGCTGGAAAACGCCCTGCACAGCGTGCGCTCGGGCGACCTGCACCCCGACCGCGACAAGGTCACGCGCCCCGAATAAAGCAGAGGGCCGGAAGGGGATTCGGGCGAAAACGCCCCGAATCGCGCCTTTCGGCTTGACTGGGCGCGGTACCTTGGCCATAAGCCGCGCCTAATCTTGACGATCGTTGCCGGGCATTATGCCTCGGCCCCAGTTATCCGAGGATGATACCATGTCTCGCCGTTGCCAGATCACGGGCAAGGGCGTGCTGACGGGAAATAACGTCAGCCACGCCAACAACAAGAGCCGCCGCCGCTACCTGCCGAACCTGCAGGAGACGTCCCTGCTGTCCGATATCCTGGGCATGCCGGTGCGCCTGCGGGTCAGCACCAACGGCATCCGCACGGTCGAGCATAACGGTGGCCTGGACGCGTTCCTGCTGTCGACGCCCGACCGCAAGCTGCCGGTCGAGGCCCAGGCGCTGAAGCGCCGTATCCTGCGCGCGCAGGAAAAGAAGGCCGTAGCGGCCGCCTGAAGACGGTGCGCCGGTCCGGCCGGGTTTTTCGGCCGGATCGGGCTTGCATGTCTCAGGTGCCTGACGCATGTCAGGGCCATCTGTCTATTCAGCCGGTCCGCATCTTCCTCGATCCCCGCGATGGGGTGGGGGGCTTCCGGCTCCGACAGGCGCGAGGGGAAAGGTTCCGTTCGCGCCTGAATTGTTTTGTGGAGGTTCCCCCGTGTCTGAAAAGTCCGATCTTTCACTGATCCGTAATATCGGAATCACCGCGCATATCGATGCCGGCAAGACGACGACCACCGAACGGATCCTGTATTACACCGGCGTGTCGCACAAGATCGGTGAGGTCCACGAGGGCAACACCACGACCGACTACATGGACCAGGAGCGTGAGCGCGGCATCACGATCACCTCGGCCGCCGTCACCTGCGAATGGGACGGGCATCGCATCAACATCATCGACACCCCGGGCCACATCGATTTCAACATCGAGGTGAATCGCTCGCTGCGCGTGCTCGACGGCGCGGTGTTCATCATCGAGGGCGTGGCCGGCGTGCAGCCGCAGTCCGAGACCAACTGGCGCCTGGCCGACCGCTACAACGTGCCGCGCATCATCTTCATCAACAAGCTGGACCGCACCGGCGCCGACTTCTACCGCGCGTTCGACACGCTGAAGGAGAAGCTGGACATCGTCGCGATCCCGCTGCAGCTGCCGATCGGGGCCGAGGAAAACTTCGTCGGCGTCGTCGACCTGGTCGAGATGCGCGCCATCATCTGGGAAGGCGGCGAGCTGGGCGCGAAGTTCCATTACGCCGAGATCCCCGACGACCTGAAGGAAAAGGCCGCCGAGGCCCGCCAGGAGCTGCTGGACACGGCGCTGGCCGTCGACAACGCGGCGATGGAAGAATATTTCGAGAAGGGTGAGGTCGACGTCGCGACCCTGAAGCGCTGCATCAAGAAGGGCACGATCTCGGGCGAGTTCCGTCCGGTCCTGTGCGGCACGGCCTTCAAGAACAAGGGCGTGCAGCCGCTGCTGGACGGCGTGATCGACTATCTGCCGGCGCCGGACGACGTGGCGGGCATCCGCATCGCGCCGCCCGAGGGCGAGGAAGTCGACGAGAACGCGCTGCCGATCATCCCGGTCGATCCGAACGGCAAGTTCGCCGGCCTGGCGTTCAAGATCATCAACGACAAATACGGCACGCTGACCTTCGTGCGCGTCTATCGTGGCGTGCTGCGTTCGGGCGACAGCGTCCTGAACACCACGAAGGACCACAAGGAGCGTATCGGCCGCATCTTCCAGATGCATGCCGACAAGCGCCAGGAAGTGAAGGAAGTCCACGCCGGCGACATCGCCGCCTTCGTGGGCCTGAAGGACACGCAGACCGGCGACACGCTGGCCGATCCGGCCGATCCGGTGGTGCTGGAGCGCATGAGCTTCCCGGTCCCGGTCATCGACATCTCGGTCGAGCCGAAGACCAAGGACGGCGTCGAGAAGATGACCCTGGCGCTGCAGAAGCTGGCGGGCGAAGACCCCTCGCTGCGTCTGAAGACCGACCAGGAAACCGGCCAGACCATCCTGTCGGGCATGGGCGAGCTGCATCTGGACATCATCATCGACCGCCTGCGCCGCGAATATGGCGTGGACGCGAATATCGGCGCGCCGCAGGTGGCCTATCGCGAGACGATCACCCAGCCGCATGTCGAGACCTACACCCACAAGAAGCAGTCGGGTGGTTCGGGCCAGTTCGCCGAAGTGAAGATCGAGTTCGCGCCGCTGGAGCGGAACCAGGAGATCCAGTTCGAGAACAAGGTCGTCGGCGGCACCGTGCCGAAGGAATATATTCCGGCGGTCGAAAAGGGCATCCGCATGCAGTCCACGACGGGCGTGCTGGCGGGCTTCCCGACCGTGGACTTCAAGTTCACGCTGCTGGACGGCAAGTACCATGACGTCGACTCCTCGGCGCTGGCGTTCGAAATCGCCGCCAAGGCCTGCTTCCGCGAAGGCATGAAGCGCGCCGGCCCGGTGATCCTGGAGCCGATCATGGACGTGGAAGTCACGACGCCGAACGACCATGTCGGCGACGTGGTGGGCGACCTGAACCGTCGTCGCGGCATGATCCAGAACCAGGAGAGCTCGGGCTCGACCGTCATGGTCCGTGCGCTGGTGCCGCTGAAGGAAATGTTCGGCTACATCTCGCACCTGCGTTCGATCACGAAGGGCCGCGCGTCCTTCACGATGCAGTTCCATCACTACGACCCGGTGCCGCGCAACGTGGCCGAAGAGATCGTGGCCAAGTCGGCCTGATCCCGACCGGATGACAAGGACCGCCGCCCCGCAAGGGGCGGCCTGCATTACCGGCAGACCCCGCCCATGTGGCGGGGTTTGTTGTTTTGGGGCTTCGGCCGGCCGATGCACCCGGCCCGGTCATGGGCGCGGATCGGCCGTGGTTCCCCCTCGGTGGGCCGGCCGCGGGCAAGCCGACGCGGGGGGGAGGCCTGGCCCGATCCGGTCTCAGATGTTGTATTCGATGTGATCCTTCAGGGCGTTGTCCGGCGTCCTTGTGAGGTCTTTCCCGATGATTCCGATGATCTTGGCCTTGGTCCCGGCCTTGAGGTGGCTGGCGATGCCGGAACTGCTGTGCGCCGGGGCGATCAGCAGAAGCCTTTCGTAAGGCTGATCCCATGCGTCGATCTGCCGGGCGACGAATTTTGCGAACGACGCCATTTCCAGCCCATGACGATCGTGGCGCGGGTTGAGGGCATGGTGGGCGGTCGAGCCGGTATGGTAGGTGGCGCCCGGCGCGTCGTCGCCCAGGTCCGACGTTCGCTGATGGGCGGTGAGCGCATCGAAGGACGCGATGGTATGCAGGGCATGATTGTCGGCCGGTTGCACGAAACGGGCATGCTCCCCGTCCGCGACGACGATCAGAATCCCGTGCCTGGCGGTCATTTTCCTCGATCCTTGTCGAAAGCCGACGCTGGCCCCCGAGAAATGCGGACAGGCGGGAGGGAGGACAATGGGCCTCCGGACTCTGTGATGACGGGCGGGCGAATGCGTCGCGCCCGCGACGCGCCCTGTGTGCGGCCTGGGCGAACTTGTGCCGCGCGCCCGTGTTAAGCGTGCAGCAAGCATGGCACAGGGAGGGCATGGTATGGCCTGGTCCATCCCGATCGGCAGGTTCTACGGTACGACCGTTCGCCTCCATGTCACCTTCCTGCTCTTTCTGGTCTGGATCGGTGCGGCCTACTTCATGCAGGCGGGCGCGCGGGCGGCGATCGACGGCGTTGTCCTGATCCTTGCCGTGTTCGCCTGCATCGTTCTGCATGAGTTCGGCCATGTGCTGGTCGCGCGACGCTATGGCGTGCGCACGCCGGACATCACGCTCCTGCCGATCGGCGGGGTGGCCCGGATGACGCACATCCCCGAACAGCCGACGCAGGAACTGGCGATCGCGCTGGCGGGGCCGGCGGTGAATCTCGTGATCGCCACGATCCTGTTCGGGGTGACGCATACCGTGCCTCATCTGTCCGACGTCGATTTCCAGGACCCCGGCACCGGGCTGATACCCAGATTGTCCAGCATCAATCTGTTCCTGGCCGTCTTCAACCTGATCCCGGCCTTTCCCATGGATGGCGGGCGGGTGCTGCGGGCCTTGCTGACCTATCGGGCGGGCTATGCGCGGGCGACCCAACTGGCCGCCGCGGTCGGCCAGGGGATTGCCTTTCTCTTCGGGTTCCTGGGGCTGATGGGCAATCCGCTGCTGCTGTTCATTGCCCTCTTCGTCTATATGGGCGCCGCGGCCGAAGCGCATGGCGCCCTGTTCCGGCAATTGGCGCATGGCATGATCGTATCCGATGTCATGACCACACATCTGGAAACGCTGTCACCCGACAGCCGGATGGACGAGGCGGCCCTCAGGATGATCCATGCGCCGCAGCAGGAATTCCCGGTCGTGGACGGGCAGGGCGTGCTCCGTGGCCTGCTGACGCATGCGACCATCCTGAAGGCGATGCAGGACGGCAAGGCGGACAGCATGGCCGCGGACATCATGGTGCCCGACATTGCCTGCCTGCATCTTTATCGGACGGTGGACGAGGCGCTGCGCCTGCTGGAGGATAATCAGGTGCCGGCGATCGGCGTGACGGATGCGCGGGGGCGGTTCATCGGCCTGGTTTCCCGGACGAATATCGGGGAGGTCATGACGCTGCATATCCTGCGGAACCGGCCGGCACCGCCTCTGCCGCTGCCTCCCTGAGGCGAGCGGCCGCCGCGCCGGAGGGTCAGTGCGGGGCGCGGGCCTGCGCGACCAGTCGCATGACCTCGGCATCGTCGACCTGCGGGAAATCCTGATAACAGGCGCCCACGGCAAGGAACGATCGCGGTTGCAGCAGGCAGACGATCCGGTCGCATTCGGCGCCGAGTGCCGCGATGCTTTGGGCAGGCGCGACCGGGACGGCCAGCACCAGGCGGGCCGGGTGATTTTTTCGCAGGGCCCGCAGGGCGGCCCGCATCGTGCCCCCGGTGGCGATACCGTCATCGACCACGATCACGACGCGACCGGTGACCGGCACGGGGTGGCGACCGGGTGCATACAGGTGGCGTTGCCGGTCGATTTCCGCGCATTGCCGATCCACGATGCGCTGGATGGTGTCCGCACCGATCCCCGACGCCCGGATATAGGCTTCATCGAGCACGATCTGCGGATCGGCGCCGTCCACGACCGCGCCGAGACCATATTCCTCGTGATCCGGGCTGCCGATCTTGCGCACGAACAGCAGGTCCATGTCCGCATCGAGCGCCCGCGCGACCTCGAAGGCGACCGGCACGCCGCCGCGCGGCAGCGCCAGGACCAGGGGATGGGAGGCGGCCAGCGGCAGAAGGGCCGCGCCCAGTGCCCGCCCCGCATCCTGCCTGTTCCTGAAGAAGAAGGAGCGATCGGGCGGCATGTGGCTCTCCCGTCAGTCTCGGCGCGCCTGCGGGACATGGGACGGGCCGGGTCATCGTGCAGGGAGGGGGCTTTTCACGAAGCGGGGAGGCCGGTTGCCGCGCGCGATCATCCGTCCCGCAATGCCGTGGCCGGAGGCTGGCGGGCCGCCCGCAGGGTCTGGGCAATGACGGTCGCATATCCGATCAGGAGCGCGCTGAGTGTCGCCTCGACGAATGGCCAGGGGGTCAGCGCGATGCGCTGGTCGAAGCCGTTCAGCCAGCTCCGCATCAGGACCCACGCGACCGGCCACGCGATCAGGTTGGCCAGCAGGACCGGGCGCAGGAACTGCCCGACCAGCAGGGCCAGCACGTTCCAGGCGCGCGCGCCCAGCACCTTGCGGATTCCGATCTCGTGACGCCGGCGCGAAACGGTAAAGAGCGACAGCCCATAGAGGCCGAGGGCGGCGATGCCGACCGAGATGCCGGCGCCCATGCCGAAGAGGAGCCCATGTTCCCGGTCGCTCCGGCTGTCCTCGGCCAGGATGTTCGCGACCGTCTCGGCCGCGAAGGGGACGTCGGGCGCGGTGGCGATCCATGCGGCGCGCAGGCGTGCGAGCATGTCGGGCGCGGAGGCACCGGCGAAACGCACATGGATCGCGACTGCCGTCCGGGCCTGGTCGTCGGGGCGCAGCCCGTAGAACAGCAGGGGGCGGACCCGCTCGTGCGGGCCGTTGAGTCGTGGGTCGTCGATCACCCCGATCACGCGCAGGGTCGGTGCCGTATCTTCCTGGCGCACCAGGCGGCCGATTGCCGCCTGCGGATCCCCGATGCCCAGCCGTTCCACCGCCGCGCGGCTGAGCACGACGCTGCGGATGGAGGGCACGAGGCGCTGCGCGCCCCGGAAATCCTCCCCCCGCTGGGGATCGAACCACCGCCCGGCCAGGAGTTTCAGCCCGTAGAGATCGGCATAGCCTTGCGTCGCGAAGCCCCAGTTGAGCGATGCGTGGTTCTGCGGGGTCGTATCGAGGCTGAACGTATCGCCGTCGGTCACGAAATGCGGGTAAATGTCGGACCGTTCCACGCCCGTGACGCCGGGGACCGTGCCGAGGGCGCGGCGCAGGGCGCCCTGACGATCGACCAGGCTGTCGTCGGTGGCCGAGGTGACGACGATCAGGCCGCTGGTCGTGATGCCGCGCGCCATCATGCGCACGAACTGCGCCTGGTCGGTCATGACCAGCGTGCAGATGGCAAGCCCGATCGCGAAGCCGAATTGCAGGGTGACGAGGGCGGCGCGCAGCCGGGCGCCCATGCGGCCCCCGGCGGGCATGCGGCTGGCCGCCAGCACCGGGGCCGGCGCGTAGGTCGACAGGACCATGGCCGGATAGAAACCCGCACCCGCCCCCACCACCAGCACGGTGGCAAGGCACAGCAGCCCGCAGAAGAGCGGATCGAGGGTGAGCTGCCAGCCGCCGAGCGTGCCGATCAGATGGATTGCCATCTCGCACAGGGCCAGCCCGCAGAACGCGGCGACGGCCGTCAGGACCATGGCCTCGGCGACGAAGCGCCGCACCAGGGCGGCCCGGGTGGCACCGAGAACCTTGCGGACCGCGATCTCGCGCGCGCGAAGCGACGCGCAGGCGGTTGCGAGATTGATATAGTTGATGCCGGCCGTGACCAGGGCGGCGAGGCCGACGAGGCCGAGGATGGTGACGAAGGTGCGGCTGATCGTGCCCGCGCCGATCCGGGCATCGCGGAAATGCATCGCACGGAACGGGACCGGCGTCAGCCCGCCATTGCCCAGATCGTTGCGGATGGTTTGCAGCGTGTCCGCGCCCGGATGGCGCGCCATGTAGCGGCGCAGGCCCGCGCGGACCGCGGGCAGGGCGCGCGCATCGGGTATCCGCACGAAGACCTGCCCCCAGGTCGAGCCCCAATGGGTCACGGCTTCCCAGTTTGCGGCATCGGCCGGAAAACGCTCGATAATTCCGAAATGGTAGGTCGCGTTCAGCGGCAGGTCGGCGTAGACGAGCGTGACGATGGAGGGCCTGGCATCCTGGGCGATGCGCATCGTGCGGCCCACCGCATGGACGGTTCCGAAATATTTGCGGGCAATGCTGGCGGGAATGGCAATGTCGGCGGGTTCGGACAGCGCCGAGCGCGGGTCGCCGTCCAGGGCACGCAGCCTGAAGAACGAGAAGAAGCCGGGATCGGTGAAGCTGGTCTCTTCCTGCTCGACACGCGGCCCGACATGTACCGGCTGGTCCTGCGTCATCAGCCGCAGCATGTCGGTGACGGCCGGGAAATCCTGCCTCAGGAAAGGGGCTGCGACAAAGCTGGCACCCGGGATTTCCTCGGGCGTGCGACCGGGCAGCGTCCAGACCTGGTCGAGCCGGTAGAGGCTGCCGGTCTCGGGCAGGCTGCCATCATATCCCGTTTCGTAGCGCACGATCAGCGCCATCGTCAGGAAGACGGCGATGCCCAGCGAGAGGCCGGCGAGATTGATCGCCGTATAGAGCGGATGTCGCGCCAGGCTGCGCAGGACAGAATGGATCATGCCGTCTCTTCATTGTCGGACCGTTCGGACCGACAGTCTGACATGAAACGGGATGTCGTGCAGTTGCTTGAAATGAAAGGGATTTTTGAAAACGGGTCGCTACCCCTGTGTCCGGATACGGACACAGGGGCAGGCGGGGCCCGGCATGTCCTCGACCGGCCAGCGGAAACGTCCGCCTCCCGGTGGAGAGGCGGACGCCCGGACAAACCATATCGTTCGGAATGAAGCCCTGGAGGCCCTTAGCCGCGTGCCGGCGGAACCGTGACGGGCGGCGGCGGCGGGGGCGGCGGGGGAGCTTCGACCGGCGCGGGCGGCGGCGGCGGGGGCTTGTCCTCGGCACACGCCGCCAGGAGCATGACAGGAAGCGCTGCGGCAACCATCGCGACCACACGCAGACGCTTACGACGGGACAATGTTTCAGAAACCGCGAACATCAGGCGCTCCCCAATTGGAATTTCAGAAGATAACGCGTAATTAGCTACACCTCTTGACAAAAAGTCAAACTACTATTTGCGTGATCTACGACGATCCTGGAGACATGTTTCGTGCGGGTATCATGGTGGGCGGCCGGGCCGGGCCGGCAGAAGTCAATGACCGTCGTTCGGCCGCAGATTGCCACCCGCAGCATCGTCGCTCGCAGCCTGCTTGCCCTCGCCATGACATGCGGGCTTGCGGCGTGCGGCACGAATCCGGAACATGCCAATACCGAACTCGGCAATCTGATCGACGGCGCGCCGCACCTGACGGTCGCCGGCGAACCCGTGAATGTCGCGCTGCTGCGGCGTTTCTATGCGCGCCATGATTTCGAGCCCGTATGGACCGGGCGGCAGACAGAGGCGAATGCCCTCCTGAAGGCCGTGTCGCGTGCGGGAGAGAACGGTCTGGACCCCGAATTGTTCCATGCCGGCCTGCTGCGGCAGGGGACAGATCTGTCGCCGCTCGACCGCGAATTGTTACTGTCCGATGCGTTCCTGTCCTATGCCGATGCCCTGGCCCGCGGCGCCGTGCCCGTGGAGCGCCGGAAAGACGACGAGGCGCTGACGCCCGAGCCGGTCGATGTGGCCGCCAGGCTCGATGCCGCCATCGACAGCCCCGATCCGGCGGCGGTCATCGATGCGCTGGCGCCCTCGACGCCGACCTATCGGGCTTTGCGCCAGGCCTTGCGCACCTGCCGCCAGTCTCCCGCGGGCGGTGCGGCGGGATGTGCACGCAGGATCGCCGTGAACCTCGAACGCCAGCGCTGGCTGCCGCGATCGCTGCCGCCCGATCGTGTCATGGTCAACGTGGCCGAGGAAAGGCTGGTGCTGTACCGGGCCGACCGGCCGGTATTCTCCACGCGGGTCGTCGTCGGCCAGGATGAGGAGCGTAACCAGAGTCCGGAATTCCGCGCCATGATCGAGGCCAGCCTGTATAATCCGCCATGGGTTATTCCGGGCGATATCGCCCAGCGGGAAATCCTGCCGAAGATCCGCCGTGACCCCGGTTATCTGGCGCGGAACCGGATGGTCATGATGCCGGGTGGCGAGATAGAGCAGCGGCCGGGACCCGATGCCGGGCTGGGGCTGATCATGTTCGACATGCCAAACCGGTTCGATGTCTATCTGCACGATACGCCGGATCAATATCTCTTCAGGCGCGAGAACCGTCGCATCAGCCATGGCTGCATCCGGGTGCAGAATCCCCGCGACTTTGCCGCCCTGCTGATGCGGCAACCGGTCGACGCGATCAATCAGGGGATCGCGCAGGGGACGACCACGCGCAATGCGCTGCCGGTGCCCGTGCCCGTATTCGTGGTCTATATGACCGCGTTTGTGGATCCTGACGGGGTGTTGCGGTTCCAGCCGGATTTCTACAATCGCGATGCTGATATCTGGCAACATCTGAAGCGGCCGCCATCCGGGCGGCTGCCGGTGGCGCGGACGGACCGTCGCCCGGTATCGTCGGCGACCCTTCTGGCTGCGCTGGAGAATCCGGGACCGCCGGCGGTCAGGATTTTTTGAAAAAGGCCCGATAATACCGGACGAAGTTCCGGGACGGACCGATAACCATGGCACGGGCCGGCCAGTGGCCTGCCCCGTCCGGTGAGAGACCCGGACGGGGCAGGGCGGCAGGGCCCGTTCAGGCGCCCGTGCGTTCCAGCACCGGTGCGCCCTGACCCTGTGCCGCCCGGGCCTTGGCGACGCGGCGCCAGCGGTGCAGCGTCGGCTCGGTATAGCCGTTGGGCTGGGTGGCGCCGGTGAAGACCAGTTCGGCCGCCGCGCGGAAGGCCGGGCCGTCTTCATTGCCGGCCATCGGGCTGTAGCCTTCCTCCCCCTTGTTCTGCGCATCGACGATCGCGGCCATGCGCGTCATCGAGGTCCGGACTTCCTCTTCCGAGATCACGCCGTGACGCAGCCAGTTCGCGACATGCTGCGACGAGATGCGCAGCGTGGCGCGGTCCTCCATCAGGCCGACATCGTTGAGATCGGGCACCTTGGAACAGCCGATCCCCATATCCACCCAGCGCACGACATAGCCCAGGATGCCTTGCAGATTGTTGTCCAGCTCTGCCCTGCGCTCGGCCGCCGACCAGTCGATCTGCCGGGCCAGCGGCAGCGTCAGCAGCGATTGCAGGGCTGCGGGCGGCACCGTCTCCAGCCGGCCCTGCACGGCGCGGACATCGACAAAATGATAGTGCAGGGCATGCAGTGTCGCCGCCGTGGGCGAGGGCACCCATGCCGTGTTGGCACCCGCGCGGGGGTGGGCGATCTTCTGTTCCATCATGTCGGCCATGCGGTCTGGCATCGCCCACATGCCCTTGCCGATCTGCGCGCGTTCCTTCAGGCCGCAGGCCAGGCCGATGGCGACGTTGCGCTGTTCGTAGGCGGCCATCCACGGCTCGCCGCGCATCGCGCCCTTGCGGACCACCGGGCCGGCCTGCATGCAGTAATGGATCTCGTCGCCCGTGCGGTCGAGGAAGCCGGTATTGATGAACACCACGCGGTCGCGCGCGGCATGGATGCAGGCGGCCAGGTTGGCGCTGGTGCGCCGTTCCTCGTCCATGATGCCCATCTTGATCGTGTTGGGCGGCAGGTCGAGCATCTGCTCCACACGGTCGAACAGGGCGTTGGACAGCGCGACTTCCTCGCCGCCGTGCATCTTCGGCTTGACGATATAGATCGAGCCGGTGCGGCTGTTGATGGTCGGCGAATTGCCGCGCAGGTCGTGCAGCGCGATGGCGGCGGTGATCGCGGCGTCCAGCACGCCTTCGGGGATGGCGTGGCCGGTGCTGTCCACCACCGCATCGGTGAACATGTGGTGGCCGACATTGCGCACCAGCATCAGGCTGCGCCCCGGCAGCACCAGCGACGTGCCGTCGGGCGCGGTGTAGCGGCGATCGGGCGCCAGCTGCCGCTCCACCATCCGCCCGCCCTTGGGGAACGAGGCGGTGAGGGTGCCCTTCATCAGGCCCAGCCAGTTGCGATAGACCAGGATCTTGTCCTCGACATCGACGGCCGAGACGCTGTCCTCGCAATCCATGATGGTAGTCAGCGCGGATTCCGCGATCACGTCCGCAATGCCCGCCAGGTCGCGGCTGCCGATCGGCGAGGCGCGGTCGAAGCGCAGCTCGATATGCAGGCCGTGATTGCGCAGCACGATCGCCTCCGGCGCGTCGCCCGTGCCCTGGAAGCCCGCGAACTGGGCGGGACGGCGCAGCTCCACCGGCTGGGCGACGCCGTCGAGGGTCGCGAACAGCCGGCCGTCGGCGACGTGATAGCGCGTGGCGTCGGCGTGACTGCCCTGCGACAGGGGCGTGATTTCGTCCAGCAGCAGCCGCACGCGGCGGATCACCTGCGCGCCGCGCTGCTCGTCATAGCCGCGCGCCGGCACGCCCGAGGGGCCGTAGGGCTCGGCATCCGTGCCGTAGAACGCATCGTACAGGCTGCCCCAGCGCGCATTGGCGGCATTGAGCGCGTAGCGGGCATTGGTGACGGGAACCACCAGCTGCGGGCCGGCGACATGCGCGATCTCGGCATCGACGTCGCGGGTCGTGATCGCGAAATCGGACGGCTGTGCCTCGAGATAACCGGTTGTGCGCAGCACGCGGATCTGGCCCTCGACATCGGCCGGGTCGAAGCCCGGGGCGGTCAGCAGCTGGTCCACGGCCTGTTGAAGCAGCCGCCGCCGCGCCAGCGCGTTCAGGACCTTGGGCGCGAACTGCGAGACGAGGTCGGACAGGCCGGCCCAGAACCGGTCAGGGGCGATGCCGGTCCCGGGCAGGACCTCGTTCGTGACGAAGGCATCGAGGGCGTGATCGACTTGAATCTGACCAATCGTGCGGCGGGACATGGCGGTTCCCCTTGATAGGATGGTGCGGACCGGCGGGTCCGGAGTGTCGGTGGTGGCGGGACTGTCCGGCGGACAGGCCGGCGTGGCTCAGAAACGGGTCCTGTGGCTGTGCAGGAGCAGGCGGCCCGCCGTGCCGGCGGGGTGGCCGGCATGGAGCGGGAGAAACGGCCGAAGGATGCCGCCCGCGCCCCATACCGGCCGCAGGGCGGCGGCACGGGCCGGGGCAGCGTTTAAAATGGCGATGGATTCGACGGGCATTGACGAATCTTCCTCTTCGATCATCCTGTGGCTTCAGTTAAGGAGACCCATGAAGTCGATGCCAGACAAAAGGAGACGCCCAGTCATGAATGGTGTAAAACCATTTACATACTGATCTGATTATTTGTAAAAACGGGTAAATAAACATGTCCCCGACCCGCATCGGTCGCATCATCCGCAGGCTTCGGACCGAACGCTCGCTGTCGCAGCAGGCGCTGGCCGTCCGGCTGGGCATTTCGCCCAGCTACCTCAACCTGATCGAGCACGACCAGCGCAGCGTCACGGCGTCGTTGCTGATCAAGCTGACGCGGGCGCTGGATGTCTCCATCGAGGCCCTGTCGGGCGTGGACGAGCAGCGGATGGAGGGGCTGCTGCATCAGGCGCTGTCCGACCCGCTGCTGGGCGCGCACGGCGTGCCGGCGCAGGAAATCGCGGCACTGGCGGCGCAGCCCGAGGCCGCGCGGGCGGTGCTGACGCTGCACCAGGCGTTCCGCGCCGCGCATCACGACGCGACCCGCCTGATGCTGCCGACGGGCACGCGCGTGATCCTGCCGCAGGACGAGGCCCGGCTGGTCTATGACGAGCGGCTGAACCATTTTCCGCAACTGGAAGAGCTGGCGGAGCAGGTGCGCGCCGAGATGGCGCGCACGGCCCGCCTGCCGGATGGCGAGGCCGTGGCGCCGTCGGAAAGCAACCACATGATCGCGACCCGGCTGCGCCAGCATCATGGCATCGTGGTGCGGATCACCGCGCTGGACGGGGCATTCCGCCGCTACGACCCCGACAGCCGGCTGCTGCTGCTGTCCGACCTGCTGCCGCGGGAAAGCCGGGGATTTCAACTGGCTTTTCAACTGATGCTGCTGGAAGGGCGGGAGGTGATCGAGGCGCTGTTGCAGGAGATCGCGCCCAGCACCGACGATGCGCGCATCGTGATCCAGATCGGGCTGGTCAACTACGCCGCCGCCGCGCTGCTGATGCCCTATTCGCCGTTCCTGGCGGCGGCGGCGGCGCTGCGCTACGATTTGGACATTCTCTCGGCGCGGTTCGGCGTGTCCTACCAGCAGGCGGCGCAGCGGCTCTCGACCTTGCAGAAGCCGGGCGAGCGGGGGGTGCCGTTCTTCTTCGTGCGCACCGATCCTGCGGGAAACATGACAAAGAGTTTCTCCGCCTGCGGTTTTCCGGTGCCCCGGCAGGGACATTCCTGCCCGCAATGGAATGCCAATACCTGCTTCGCCACGCCGGGCGTGACGCAGGCGCAGGTGGCGCAGTTTACCGACGGGCGGACATTCCTGTGCTTCGCGCGGACGGTATCGGGCATTTCGACCGGCTGGAACGACCTGCAACCGGTTCATGCCATCGCCATGGGGTGCGATATCACCCGCGCGTCGGAAATCGTTTACTCCGACCGGCTGAATCTCCAGGCGCCGGCCATTCCCGTCGGTATTTCCTGCCATCTGTGCGACTGGACCGAATGCCGGTCGCGCGCGCATCCGCCGCTGCACCATCGCCTGGCGCTGGATATCAACCGGCGGGATGCGCTGCCGTTCACGCTCGATACCGGGCCGGAGCGCCCGGGCGGAGGAGGGTGATCGGGAAAAAACGCAAGCCGGCGAAACGGCCGCGAACCCGGGTGGGCCCCGGAAGTTTCAGCGATCGGGGCATCCCGACCTGAAATTGGGCTCGTGCAGTGGAGATGAAATCTCTATATTGGGGACTGTACATCCCCCCAACCAAGAAATCGGCGTTCGAACCGATCAGACAGGTGGATTGAAAATACAGTGTCAGACAAAGAAATTTTCCAGGTTCCGCCGTCCTTCGCCGCGCAGGCCGGCGTCGACGGTGCCCGCCTGCGCCAGATGACCGACGACGCCGCGCGCGATCCGGAACAATTCTGGCTCGGCCAGGCCGGGCGTCTGGACTGGGCGCGGCGCCCCACGGTCGCGTCGGGCTCGTCCTTCGCCGATGACGTGTCGATCCGCTGGTTCGCGGATGGGCGGCTGAATGCCAGCGTCAACTGCCTGGACCGCCATCTGGCCGAGCGGGGCGAGCAGATCGCCCTGATCTGGCAGGGGCAGGAGGCATCGCAGGTCGAGCGCCTGACCTATCGCGCGCTGCACGAGCGCGTCTGCCGGATGGCCAACGTGCTGCGCGGGCTGGGGGTCGGCCGGGGCGACCGTGTGGCGATCCATCTGCCCATGGTGGTCGAGGGCGTGGTGGCGATGCTGGCCTGCGCGCGGGTCGGCGCCTTGCATGTGGTGCTGTTCGGCGGGTTTTCGGCCGAGGGGCTGGCCGACCGGCTGAACGATAGCGGGGCGGTGGCGGTCATCACCGCCGACGAGGCGCGGCGCGGCCCCAAGCGGATCGCGCTGAAGACCGTGATGGACGAGGCCCTGGCGCGCGGCGTGCCCAGCGTGCGGCACATGCTGGTGCTGGCCGTGACCGGCCTGGACCTGCCGATGCAGGAAGGGCGCGACCTGGAACTGGCGCCGCTGCTGGCGCAGGCATCGCCGGATTGCCCGGCCGAGGAAATGGAGGCCGAGGACCCGCTGTTCCTGCTCTATACTTCCGGCAGCACCGGCAAGCCGAAGGGCATGGTGCATGCCACCGGCGGCTACATGGTGTGGGCCTCGTTCACGCATGAGATGGTGTTCGACCATCGGGCGGGCGACGTGTTCTGGTGCACGGCCGATATCAGCTGGATCACCGGGCACACCTATGTGGTCTACGGGCCGCTGGCCAATGGCGGCACCGTGCTGCTGTTCGAGGGCCTGCCGTCCTACCCCGCGCCGGGACGGTGGTGGGAGGTGATCGATACCCACAAGGTCACGACCTTCTATACTGCGCCGACGGCCATCCGCTCGCTGATGCGCGACGACGATGCGGTGGTGAAGCGTTATGCGCTGGACAGCCTGCGCCTGCTGGGCAGCGTGGGCGAGCCGATCAGCCCCGATGCGTGGGTGTGGTTCCACGAGGCCGTCGGGCGCGGCCGCTGCCCGGTGGTCGATACCTGGTGGCAGACCGAGACCGGCGGCATCCTGATCGCGCCCGTGCCCGGCGCGGTGCCGCAGAAGCCCGGATCGGCCACCCTGCCGCTGCCCGGCGTGCAGGCCGTGCTGCTGACGGACAAGGGCGAGGTCATCGAAGGCGAAGGAGAGGGCTGCCTGTGCATCGGCCGTTCCTGGCCGGGTCAGGCGCGCACCATCTGGGGCGGGCATGAACGGTTCCGGCAGACCTATTTCAGCTTCAGCCCCGGCTATTATTTCTCGGGCGATGGGGCGCGGCGCGATGCCGACGGCTATTACTGGATCACCGGGCGCATCGACGACGTGATCAACGTCTCGGGCCACCGGATCGGGACCGCCGAGGTCGAGGACGTGGTGGCGACCGACCATCGCTTCGTCGAATGCGCGGCGGTTGGCGTTCCGCACGATATCAAAGGCCAAGGGCTGGTCGTGTTCGCGGTGGCGCGCGACGCGGCGGAGTCCGGACTGGCCGAGGCCGCGACGCTGGCGGTGACGAAGGGCATCGGGCGCTATGCGGTGCCCGAGCGGGTCTATCTGGTGCCCGACCTGCCCAAGACGCGCTCGGGCAAGATCGTGCGCCGGCTGCTGCGCAAGATCGCCTGCCACGAACTGGACGGGCTGGGCGACCTGTCGACCCTGGCCGACGCGACGATCGTCGACCGGCTGATCGCCGTGGTCGGCGCGGCGAAATAAGGGGCGGCGGGCAGGATATCCTGCCCGCCTTCCTGCCCTGAAGGGGAGCGGGGCAAGGGGCCGGCGAGCCTGCCTCCCGCGGATCGCGCACCCGGTTCCGCCGCGCATGTTGCCGGGTGTCCCTTTGGACGGCCGGCTTGTTCGCGCGACCATCCATTGGCATCACAAGATCGCACCCTGTCGCGGCCTCGATGCCGATATGGTCGATGCGGTGCGCCGGGCGGACTGGATCGGTGCCAGTGGCGGGCCGATTCGCGCACGCGATGCCGAGGGGGAGGAAAATAATGCGATCCTGGTGGAGACTTGCTGTGCTTGCCTGTCTGGCCCTGTCCGCTGCCTGCGGCGGGCCGGGCGAGGCCGTGGCGCGGATGGTGACGCGGCCCGTGAGCTGGAGCCAGGACGGCGTGCGGTTTGACAGCGTGCTGGTCTATGACGATGCCGTGTCGGGCCGCCGGCCCGGGCTGGTCATGGTGCCCAACTGGCATGGGGTGAACGCGATCGCCATCGACAAGGCGCGGATGATCGCGGGGCATGAGTACGTCATCCTGCTGACCGACCTGTATGGGGCCTCGGTCCGCCCGGCCGACGATGCGCAGGCCAAGGCGGCGGTGCAGCCGCTGATGGCCGACCGGGCGCTGCTGCGGCGGCGGATGGTGCGGGCCTTGGCCGAATTGCGGGCGCAGGCGGCCTCGGCGCCGATCGACCTGTCGCGTCTGGCGGCCATCGGGTTCTGTTTCGGCGGCACGGCGGTGCTGGACCTGGCGCGCAGCGGGGCGGATCTGCGCGCGGCGATTTCGTTCCATGGCGGGCTGGCGACCGACGACCCGGCACTGGCGCGCAAGATCCGGGCCCCGCTGCTGGTCATGAACGGGGCGGACGACCAGTGGACGATGCCGGACCTGCCGGCCTTTCTGCGGGAAATGAGCCAGGTGCCCACGGCCTGGCAGTTCGTGACGATCGGGCATGCGGTACATTGCTTTACCGAGACCGAGGCGACCGGCGCCACGGGCATGTGCCGGTACAACGAGGATGCGACGCGGCAATCCTATGCACTGATGCGCGGGTGGCTGGCGACGCAGTTTGCGAAGGCGGCACCATGAAGGACGCGCGGGTGCTGCGGTACGGGCTGGCTGTGCTGACGGCGGTGGCGCTGCTGTCGGGGCGGTCGGCGGCCTGGTCGCAGGGATATCCTGCCGGCATTCCGCCGGGGCGGATCGCCCCCTCCGGGATCATGCAGGGCGACAGCGTGGCGTCGGCGGCCGACCGGGCGCGGCGGCGGATGGAGGCGGACACGGCGATCCGCCAGCAGGACCTGGCGGTGCGGACGCGTCAGCAGCGGGCAATCGAACGCGACCGCGCGGCACTGGACGCGGCGCGCGGGCAGCGGGGAGGGTCGGCGCCCGCAACGCCGGAGCAATGGCAGCGCGAGCAGGCGTTGCGGAACGATATCGACCGGCGGATCGCAGTGCAGCGGCAGGGTGTGACCGTAACGTCGACCGGCCCCGGGGCTTGGATCATGCGCGACGGGGCCGGCGCGACCCAGGGCGTATGCCGGGAAATCGGCGGCGTCCTGACCTGCTGACCCACACCCCGATCATTTGATAACGAATGGGTTTCCAAAGGGCGACTGCCCTTTGGCGGGTCAAGGGCAGCGCCCTTGCCTCCTACGGCGGCCACCCCCCATGGGCAGCGGGAGCATCGTGACGGTTCCACCAGCCGCCCCCCAGCGACTGGAAGAGGCCGGCCGTGTCGGACAGGCGCGCCGCGCGGGCCTGGGCCAGGGTGAGGCGGGCCTGAAGGGCGGTCTGGGTGGCCAGCAGCATGTCCACCCGCGAGGCGTCGCCATAGGCGAGGCGGGCGCGGGCGATGTCGAGACCGCGCGTGGCCGCGCGTTCGGCGTTGGTGTCGGCGACCAGGGCGGTGGCGTCGAAGCTGACGGCGTTCAGGCTGTCGGTGACGTCCTGCACGGCGGAGACGACGGCGGCGCGATATTCGTCGGCGGCCTGCTCGTACTGCGCGCGGGCGGCGCGTTCCTGGTGCATCAGCTGGCCGCCCTGGAACAGGGGCTGGGAGACCATGCCGGCGATCATCCACTGGCCGTAGCCGGGGACGAACATCTGGCCGATTGAGGCCGCCGCCACGCCGGGCTGGGCGCTGAGTTGCAGGTTGGGCAGGCGGTTGGCGATGGCGACGCCGACCTGCGCGCAGGCGGCGTGCCAGTCGGCCTCGGCCACCTTCAGGTCCGGCCGCTGGTCGATCAGTCGGGCGGGCACGCTGACGGGCAGGTCCTGCGGCAGGGTAAAGCCGTCGAGTGTGAAATCGGGTGTCGGGTCGTCGGGCATGTCGCCCGCCAGCGCCGCGATCTGGTCGTGCTGCTGCGACAGTTGCTGGCGCAGCGGGACCAGCGTGGCCTCGTCCTGCGCAAGCTGGGCGCGCTGCACCGCCAGGTCGGAATCGGCCATCTGGCCCAGCGCCATCTGGCGCGTCGCGGAGTCCAGGATCTGGTGCTGGCTGGCGATCATCTCCTGCACCGTGTCGACCTGCGCGCGCAGGGCGGCGTAGGCGATGGCGGCCTGGACCAGTTCGCCGGTCAGGGACAGGTAGGCGGCTTCCAGCTGGTAGCGTTCGGCGTCGCGCTGGGCGCCCGAGGCCTCGATCCCGCGCCGCAGCCCGCCCCAGATATCGGCCTGGTAGGAGATGTTCAGCTGCGCCGTATGAACGGTGTAGAGCCAGCTGTTGCTGTTGGGCACCGGCGAATAGGTGCGCGAGGTCTTGAAGCGCGCCGGGTTGAAGCTGGCCGAGATGCTGGGATAGAGCACGCCCGCCTGGGCGGCGCGGTTTTCCTGCGCCACGCGCAGCGCGTGGCGCGCGGAATCCAGGGTCGGGCTGTTGGCCAGCGCGTGCCGGACCAGCCGGTCCAGCGCCGGGGAGCGGAACAGCGCCCACCATTGGGCAGGGATGTCCGCGCCGGGGCGGAAGGTCTGGGCCTGCCCGTCGGTGCCGGCCACGCTGTCGGTCCGGGCGGGGCGCCCGGCCTGCGCGAAATCGGTGGCGGGGGCCGCGGGGTGATGGAAGTTCGGCCCGACCGCGCAGCCGCCCAGATCCGCCAATATCGCCAGCAGGCCGGCACCGCACAGCAGGGGCCGCCAGCGGCGGGGCGGAAGGGCGCGCGCGGGGGGGCGGCGCGCGGGCGCGGCGGTCATGTCGGGTCTCCCTTCCGGCGTGGCGCGCGGCGGGCGTACCAGGCTTCCAGCTCGCAATAATAGGTGGGCAGGATGAACAGGGTCAGCAGGGTGGCGATGCCCAGCCCGCCGACGACGACGGTGGCGAGCCCGCGCTGGACATCGGTGCCGATGCCCGTGGCCAGGGCGGCGGGCAGCATGCCCATGCTGGCGACGGTCGCGGTCATCAGCACGGGGCGGAACCGCTCGCCCGCGCCCTCCAGCACCGCGTCGCGCAGGGGCATGCCCTCGTCGCGCAGGCGGTTGATGGCCGAGATCATGATGATGCCGTTCTGGATCGCGACGCCGAACAGGGCGATGAAGCCGACGGCGGTGGCGATGTTCAGCGTCTCGCCGCGCAGGTTCAGGGCCACCAGCCCGCCCAGGGTGGCCATGGGCACCACCGCCAGCACCAGCAGCGCCTGGCGCAGGCAGCCGAACTGGCCGAACAGCAGCACCAGCATTACCCCGAACATGATGGCCAGCGCCACGGTCAGCCTGGCCTGGGCGCGTTCTTCCTGCTGGAAGGTGCCGGCCCATTCCAGCCGGTAGCGCGCGGGGTCGAAATGCACCTGGCCGGCGATGCGGCCCTGGGCGTCGGCCAGGTACTGCGACAGCGGGCGCTGGCCGTTATCGACGCGGATGGTGATCTGCCGGTGGTTCATCTCGTGCGCGATGTTCGCCTCGCCGGTCTGGAGCGAGACGCGGGCGACCAGCCCCAGCGGGACCCGCGCGCCGTTCAGGCCCGTCAGCGGAATCTGCCGGATGGCGGAGAGGTTGTTGTTCAGGCGCCGCTTCATGTGCGCGGTCATGGCGTAGATGCGGTCGCCCACATAGACCTGCCCCACGGCGGCATCGCCGACCATGTTCTGGACCACGTTCATGATGTCGGTGCCGCTGACGCCGTAGCGCGCCGCCGCCGCGCGGTCGACCGTCACGTCCAGCTGCGGGATTTCGGGTTCCTGGAAGATCGAGGCATCGGCGGTGCCCGGCACCTGCCGCAGCACCTCCACGATATGGGTGCCGATATGGCGCAGTTCCTTCAGGTCGTCGCCATAGACGCGCAGCACCAGCGGGCTGTGCGCGCCGCCGACCAGGTCGTTCATGTTGTCGGCGATCGGCTGGCTGATGCCGAAGCTGATGCCGGGGATCTGCGCCAGCCGGTCATGCAGGCGGCGGATGAATTTCACGCGGGTCTCGCCGTGCGGCCAAGTGCCGTACGGGGTCAGGCCGACCGGGGCCTCGATATGCGAGGGGCTCCACGGGTCGGTGCCGGAATCGTTGCGGCCGATCTGCGTCGCCACGTAGCTGGTCTCGGGGAAGGCGCGGATCGCGTCGCGGATCTCGTCGGCCATCGCGCTGGCCTTTTCCAGCGACAGGCCCGAGGGAAGCTGGATCTGCAGCCACAGCGAGCCCTCGTCGAGGTCGGGCAGGAACTCGCGCCCCGTGCGCGCGCCCAGCCACACCACCAGGCAGAAGGCGACGGCACCGGCCAGGTAGGCCGCCCAGGGCCGGTCCACCATGTGCCCCAGCCCGCGCCGGTAGGCATGGTGCAGCTTTTCCAGCGGTACGTTGTGATACAGGCGGTGCGGCTTGCGCATGGCCAGGTACGCCAGGGCCGGCGTCAGCGTGGTGGCGCACAGCAGCGCGCCGATCAGGGCGAAGCTGACGGTAAAGGCCATGGGCCGGAACAGCCGGCCCTCGGCGCCCTCGAAGGCGAAGAGCGGGCCGTAGGCGATGATGATGATCAGGGTCGCGAAGACGATGGCGCGGCCGACATGCCGGGTGACGGCAAGGATATCGCCCTCGTCCATCTTGTGGTCGGGATGTTCCTCGCGGATGCGCAGGATGGCCTCGGTCACCACGATGGCGCCGTCCACGATCACGCCGAAATCGATGGCGCCGAGCGAGAACAGGTTGGCGGGCATGTGCAGCAGGTGCATCAGCACGAAGACCGTGGCCAGCGCCAGCGGGATGGTCACGGCGGCGACGATCGCGCTGCGCGGGCTGCCCAGGAACAGGACCAGGATCAGGAACACCAGCCCCACGCCCTCGATCACCGTATGCGTGACCTTGTCGGTCGTCGTGCGCACCAGGCTGTCGCGGTCGATGATGGGCACGATCTTCACGCCCGACGAGGAAAGCTGGGTCTGGAGCCGCGCGACGGTGGCGTGCAGGTCGCGCAGCACCAGCGAGGGGTTCTGCTCGCTGAGCATCGTGACGATGCCCTCGATCGTGTCCGCGTTGCCGTTCAGGCCCAGGATGCCCTCGCGCACCTGGTGGCCCAGTTGCAGTTCCCCCAGGTCGCGGATCAGGATCGGCACCCCCTTGTGCTGGGTCACGGCGATGGCGCCCATGTCGGCCAGCGTATGGACCATGCCGACGCCGCGCACGATATAGGACTGGTCGCCCCGGGTGACGCGGCCGCCGCCGGCATTGGCGTTGTTGGCCTGCAATGCCGCGATCACGTCGTTGACGCCGACGCCGTAGCGGAACAGGGACTGCGGATCGAGGACGATCTGGTACTCGATGGTGAAGCCGCCGAAATTGTTGACCGCCGCGACGCCGGGGACCTGCATCAGCGCCGGGATGACGATCCATTTCTGGATGTCGGACAGTTCCATCAGGTTCCGGCCGTCGGATTCCAGCGTGTAGCGGTAGATCTCGCCCGACGGGCCGGTGATCGGGCCCAGCGTGGGGATGACGCCCGTGGGCAGCATGGCCTGGGCGAGCTGTTCGGAGACATGCTGGCGCGCCGCATAGACATCGGTGCCGTCGCTGAAGATCAGGGTGATCAGCGACAGGCCGAAGGTCGAGCTGGAGCGGCTGTCCACCAGCCCCGGCGTGCTGGCCAGCAGCCGTTCCAGCGGGATCGTGACCTCCTGCTCGATCTCCTCGGCCGCCAGGCCCGGGACCTGGGTCGTGACCTGGACGTTGACCGCCCCCAGGTCGGGATAGGCCTCGACCGGGATCAGGTGCCACGAGACTGCGCCCATGGCGACCAGGATCATCATGGCGGCGAAGACGACGCGCCGCTGCCGCAGGCAGGTGGCGATAAAGCGATTAATCATCGTTCAGCAGCACCGCGCCCTGGGTCACGACGCGATCGCCGGCCGAAAGGCCGGAGATGACCTCGCACAGGTCGCCGTCGTCGTAGATGATCTCGATCTCGCGCCGCCTGTAGGTGTGGGGCGCGGTCTCGACGAACACCGTGACGGTATCGTTGTTCATCAGCAGCGCCGATTGCGGGACCATGATGCGCGGGGGCTGCGGGGTCAGGATGGTCACGGTGGCGAACATGCCCGGTTTCAGCATGGCGTCGTCGTTGGCCAGCACCACGCGCGCCTGGAGCGTGCGGGTATCGGCCTGCAATGCGGGCTCGATGGCCGCGATCGTGCCGTGGGCCGTAAGGCCCGGCCGGGCGGCGACGGTGATGTCGGCCTGCTGCCCGACATGGACCGTGTCCGCCAGGTTTTCCGGCACGGCGGCGACGGCCCAGACCTGCCCCGTGCCCACGATCGTCATCAGCGGCGCCGTCGGGTCGGTGACGAAGGCGCCGGCGGCGGTGTTGACCGCCGACACCGTGCCGTCGATCGGCGCGGTCAGCCTGATCACGCCGCCCTGTCCGGGCTGGGCGCGCAGGGCGGCCAGCCGCGCGGTGGCGCGGTCGTCTTCCGCCTGGGCCTGGAGCCAGGCGTTGCGGGCGGATTCCACGTCGCGCGTCGCGGCCCCGCCGGCGCTGGCGACCCCCTGGGCGCGGGCCAGGGCCCGCCTCGCATAGTCCAGCCCCGCGCGGGCCTTGGTGGCGTCGGTGGTGGCCAGGGCCATGTCGCCCGATGCCAGTTCGGCGACCACCTGGTTGCGGGTCACATGGTCGCCGGCGGAGACCGGCAGGCTGACGATCGCGCCGGCGACCGGCGTCATCACCGACAGCGACTGCGACGGCTCGGCCCTGATCTCGCCCGGGACGGGAATGGTACGGCTGGGCGAGGCGAGCGTCACGGAGGTGACGGACAGGCGCGCGGCCAGCGGGGAATCCGGGGCCACCGTCAGCCGGCCATGGTCGTCGCGGACCATGGCGGTATCGGCCCGGGCGCATGCGAGGCCCCCGAACAGGATGGCGCAGACCGCGAGCCCGGCCGCGACAGGACGCAAGGCGCGGCCGGACGACCGGAAGAAGAACTGCGGATATGTCGCGGGCGCGGTCTGGTGCATGGGCCTGAGCCTGAAGTCCTGGAAGAGAAGGCGCCACCCGATCCCTCGAACAGGGGCCAGGCCGGGACCGATTCTGTACAAGATTATCGTGTTACGGGAAGAAGGGGGCCGTTCTGGGGCGGGAGGGCGCTTGGGCTCGTGATGTGTGGCGCGCGCCGGACCCGTCAGGCCCCGGCACCGCGCGCTGCCACTAGCGACGATCCGAACCATTGTCCATGGGGGCGCGGCAGGGGGCGTTTCGGCATGGCGCACGGCCGTGGCGGGGGCCGGACCGGGGTGTCGCCGCGGGCCGGCGACGGGCGCGGAAAGGGCGGCACGACCGGCGGCAGCGGGGCGGGAACGGGGACCGGCCGGGGGGCGGAAAAGGAGGGCTGTAAAAAACGAAATGAAAACATCTGTCTGTATCAGGTCTGGCACGGTCTTCGCTTTTATATCGGGCCGATCCGGCCGAGGCCCGGCCCGGAGGGCCCGGGCGCGGCAGGCAGGTAAGGCGACCGATTAAATATTACAAACTTTTGCAAAATCATAACGGTAAGATGATGGTTATTTAATATTCTTTCATGAGAGAATGCGGAATTCGCATATGTCATGAAAATTTCACGTCCCTTTTCCGTGCTCTCCGACCGGCGGGGGTGCCGGATGCGCCCGGGTGCCGGCAGCCGGCGTGACGGGGGTTGGATTTCATGTCATTGCGGAATGTGATTGCCGGGCCACGCGTCCCGGCGCGCCTGCGATTTCCCGAAAAATCTTGAAAGGTTGTCCCTTTGCGTCCGCTCTCCAAACGCATTCTCGCCCTTTCCCTGTCCACGGCCCTGGCCACCGTCGGCGTGGCGGGCCTGTCGCAGCGCGCGCACGCGGCCGACAGCCAGCCGCAGCCGCAACCCCTGGCGCTGCCGGATTCCATTCCCGCGCCGCGCGACGTGCCGTTCGGCGGCACCATCCGGCTGTCGGTCGATGCCACCGACCTGACGCGCCATATCATGACGGTGCACGAGACCGTGCCGGTGCCGGCCGCGCTGGCGGCGACCGGCGGCGACCTGCCGCTGTTCTACCCGATGTGGCTGCCGGGCGACCATTCGCCGACCGGCTCGCTGGACCAGTTCGGCGGCCTGGTCGTCAAGGCCGGCGGCACGACGCTCGACTGGGTGCGCGACAGCGTGGCGGTCAGCGCCTTCCATATCCATGTGCCCAAGGGGGCGCATGCGCTGGATGTGTCGTTCCAGCTTCTGTCGCCCGTGTCGCCCGAGGAAGGGCGCATGGTGATGACGCCCGGGATGCTGAACGTGCAGTGGAACCAGGTGGCGCTGTATCCGGCCGGCTATTTCACGCGCCAGATCCCGGTGGAGGCCAGCCTGCGCCTGCCCCGGGGCTGGCAGTATGGCACGGCCCTGCGCGCGCAGGTGACGGCGGGCGACGTCGTGACCTTCAAGCCGGTGCCGTTCAATACGCTGGTCGACTCCCCGCTGTTTGCCGGGCGCTATTTCCGCCGCATCGACCTGGCGCCGGGCGCCGTGGTGCCGGTGTCGCTGGACCTTGTGGCGGACAAGCCGGAGGAGCTGGAGGCGACCGACGCGCAGATCGCGACGCATCGCGCCCTGGTGACGCAGGCGAACCTGCTCTACGGCTCGCATCATTACGACCATTACGATTTCCTGCTGGCGCTGACCGACGAGCTGGGGCGGATCGGGCTGGAGCATCACCAGTCCAGCGAAAACAGCGGCCCGCGCGGCTATTTTACCGAATGGGACAAGACGTTCGCGGCGCGCGACCTGCTGGCGCACGAATATACCCATTCGTGGAACGGCAAGTATCGCCGGCCGGCCGACCTGTGGGCGCCCAACTTCAACACGCCCCAGCGCGGGTCGGGCCTGTGGGTCTATGAGGGGCAGACCCAGTATTGGGGCTATGTCCTGGCGGCGCGCGCGGGCCTGATGACGGTGCCGCAGGTGGAGGAGGCGCTGGCCGAGGTGGCGGCGATGTACGACACGCGGCGCGGGCGCACCTGGCGGCCGCTGCTGGACACGACGAACGACCCGGTGATCGCGCGGCGCGCGCCGCTGTCGTGGCGGAGCTGGCAGCGGAGCGAGGATTACTATTCGGAAGGCCAGCTCGTGTGGCTGGATGCCGATACGCTGATCCGCCAGCTTTCGGGCGGCAAGCATTCGCTGGACGATGTGGCGCGCCATTTCTTCGGCACCAATGACGGCAGCTTCATCACCAGCACCTACGCATTCGACGACGTGGTGAAGGCGCTGAACGACATCCAGCCCTATGACTGGGCCGCGTTCCTGCACCAGCGGCTGGACAAGACGTCGGAGCATGCACCGCTGGACGGGTTCACCCGCGCCGGCTACCGGCTGGTCTATACGGACAAGCCGAACAAATATGTCTCGTCGGTCGCCTCCATGCGCCACGTGACGGATTTCAGCTTCTCGCTGGGCATCATGATCGGCAAGGGCGGCACGCTGAGCAATGTCGAATGGGGCAGCCCCGCCTGGCAGGCCGGGATCACCCGCGATGCCAAGCTGATCGCGGTGAACGGCGATGCGTATGACGCCGACGTGCTGCGCGACGCGGTCGTCGCGGCCAAGGACGCGCATGCCGCGCCGATCGCGCTGCTGCTGCAGGAAGGCGACCGGTACGTGACGGTGTCGGTGCCCTATCATGGCGGGCTGCGCTATCCGCATCTGGAGCGCGTGGACGGCAAGCCCGACATGCTGGCCGACATCCTGGCCGCGCGTCACTGAAGAGCGGGGGCGGGGGCCTGCGGGCGCGGTGCTGATGCGCGTGCGCCTTTGTCTTCCGCCCCGACATGACGGGGCGGTGGGGCACTGACATGCGCCCCACACTGGCTTCGGTCGTGCTGGTTGCCGACCTGGCGGGAACGGTCGTGTTCGCCGCCGAGGGCGCGATGGTTGCCTCCGCGCGGCGCCTCGACCTGTTCGGCATCATGGTGCTGGCCTGCGTGGTCGCGCTGGGCGGCGGCATGATCCGCGACGTGCTGATCGGCGCCGTGCCGCCCAGCGCGATCCGCGACTGGCGCTATCCGGCGCTGGCCTTCCTGACCGGCCTGGTGGTGTTCCTGCTGCCGCCCGCCCTGCGGCCCGTGCCGGGGGGCGCGGTGCTGGCGGGGCTGGATGCCGCCGGCCTGTCGCTGTTTGCCGTCGCGGGGGCCGAGAAGGCCCTGTCGCGCGGGACCGGGCCGCTGGGCGCGGCCCTGATGGGCATGGTGACCGGGGTGGGTGGCGGCGTGATGCGCGACCTGCTGCTGGCGCGCGTGCCGCTGATCCTGGTGTCAGACATCTATGCCACCGCCGCGCTGGCCGGCGCGGCGGTGGTCGTCGCCTGCCGGCGGCTGGCGGTGCCGGTGGCCTGGGGGGCGGTGGCGGGCGGGCTGGTCTGTTTCGGCCTGCGGCTGACGGCCCTGCGCTATGGCTGGAACCTGCCCGGCGCCGTGCGCTGACAAATCCATGCCGGGTGCTATGCTGCCGCCGGTCGTGGAAAAAGGCGGGGCGCATGCGACGTCGGACAATGCTGCTGGGGGCGGCGATGCTGCCCGTGCCGGTTTCGGTGCCGGGGCCGGCCTGGGCACGGGGCGGGCGCACGGTGGACGTGCTGTATGCGGGCTCGCTGCTGAACCTGATGGAGCGCGGGATCGGCCCCGCCTTCGATGCGACCGGCGACGATGTCTTTCGCGGCTATGCGGGCGGGTCGGGGGCGCTGGTCAACCAGATCCGGGGCGGGTTGCGGCGCGGCGATGTCTTCATCAGCGCCGATCCGGCGCTGAACGACCGGCTGGGGGCGGGGCAGGGCGACCATGTGCGCTGGTATGTCGTCTTCGCGCGCTCGCCGCTGGTGATCGGCTACAACCCGCGCAGCGCCTTTGCCGATGCGTTGCGTACACGGCCCTGGTACGAGGTCCTGCAACGGCCCGGCATCCGGATCGGCCGCACCGACCCGGTACTGGACCCGAAAGGGGCGCTGACGGTCCGCATGCTCCAGCAGGCCGGGCCGTTCTATCGCCAGCCGGACCTGGCGGCGCGGATCATGGGCAACGACACGGCCGGGCAGGTGCGGCCCGAGGAAAACCTGGTCGGGCGCCTGCAATCCGGGCAGATCGATGTCGGGTTCTTCTACGCGATGGAAACCGCCGACCTGCATATCCCCACCATTCCCCTGCCGCCGGAATTGTCGCTGGCGGCCCGCTATTCGGTCACGATCCTGCGCGATGCGCCGAACCCGGAAGGGGCGGCGCGGTTCGTCGCCTTCCTGCTGGGGCAGGCCGGGGGCGCGATCCTGCGGCAGCACGGGCTGGAGACGGTGCCGCCGGCCGTGGTGGGCGATGGCGGGACGATGCCCGCGCCGTTGCGGCCGCTGATCCATTCCTGACGGGCCGGCGATGCGGCGGATGCCCGGTGCCGTCAGGTTTCTGGCCTGTCTTCTCGGCCTGTGGCTGCTGGCGCCGTTCGCCGCGGGCCTCTTGCGGCTGGGCGATGCGGACTGGTCCGGGGTGGATCGTGCGGCCCTGTCCCGTGCCGCCGGCGTGTCGGTGGCCAGTGCCGGTATCGCGACCCTGCTGATCGGGCTGTTCGGCATTCCGCTGGGTTATGTGCTGGCGCGGGGACGGGGCTGGTGGACGGCGTTGCTGGGTGGGGCGGTGCAATTGCCGCTCGCCCTGCCGCCCCTGGCCGGCGGGGTACTGCTGCTGTTCCTGCTGGGCTATGGCGGGCCGCTGGGCGCGCTGGGGCTGAGCGAGCATTTCGCCGGCATCGTCGCGGCCGAGATGTTCGTGGCGGCACCTTTCCTGATCATTGCCGCGCGCTCGGCCTTTGCCGCCATCGATCCGGCGCTGGAGGATGTGGCGGCGACGCTGGGGCACCGGCCGGGCGCCATCTTCCTCCGCGTCAGCCTGCCGCTGGCGTGGCGGCCGATCCTGGCAGGACTGGTCCTGGCGTGGCTGCGGGCCTTCGGCGAATTCGGCGCGACCGTGATGCTTGCCTATCATCCCTATTCGCTGCCGGTCTTTACCTATGTCGCGTTCGGCGAGGCCGGGCTGCCGTCCATGCTGCCAGTGCTGGCGCCGACGCTGGGGCTGGCCGTGCTGGTGATGGCGGCGGGGCACTGGCTGACGCGGCCCCTTGCCCGGCAGGCCCCAACCCGGACAGGCCTATTGCCGCCTTTGGCCGAAAGCGGGGCGGCCGAGGCACCCCCGCGCCATCTGGCGCTGGCGCTCCACCGCGCCCTGCCGGGCTTTACCCTCGAGCTGAGGCTGGAAAGCCGGGCGCGGCGCATCGCCGTCCTCGGCCCCTCCGGATCGGGAAAATCGATGACCCTGCGGGCGATTGCGGGGCTGGAGGGCATGGCGGGGATGCAGGTTAGGCTCGATGGCCAAGACCTGTCGCCGCTGCCGCCGGAACGGCGCGCGGTGGCCTATGTGCCGCAGGGGTACGGGTTGCCGGCGCATCTGACGGTGGCGCGGCAGGTCGGGTTCGCGGTGGATTGCGTGCCTGACCGGGCGGCGGCGTGGATGGCCGCGCTGGGGCTGGAGGATCTGGCGGGCCGCTACCCCGACGAACTCTCGCCCGGCCAGCGCCAGCGTGTGGCGCTGGCCCGTGCCCTGTCGCGGCGCAGGGTGGACCTGGTGCTGCTGGACGAGCCGTTCTCGGCGCTGGATGCGCCGCTGCGCGCGCGGTTGCGGCGCGAGGTGCTGGCCGTACTGCGCGGCATGAACGTGCTGACGGTCCTGGTGACGCACGACCCGGCCGAGGCGCTGGCGATGGCCGAGGACATCGTGCTGCTGGATGGCGGGCGCATCATCCGCGCCGGCCCGGCCGCCGCCGTCTTCGCCCGGCCGGGCAGCGACCTGGCCGCCCGCCTGCTGGGGGCCGAGGCGATCGGCGACGGGGTGGTTCTGCCGGACGGCCGGATCGATGTCGGGCAGGGCGTGGCATTGCTGGTCGGGCACCCGGACGGCGAGGCGGCCGATCTGCCACCGCCGGGCACGCGGGTGCGCTGGTCGGCCCGCCCCCACCAGATCCGGCCGATGGACGATGGCGCCTATCCCGCGCGCATCCTGTGGCGCGGCGCGGTACGCGACGGCCAGCGCCCGATGCGGCTGCTGCTGGGCGATGCCGAACTGGAGATCCTGGCTGACCCGTCCTGCATGGCGGACGGCCCGTGCCGGGTGAGCATCGACCCGCGTTGTCTGCAGATCTGGCCGGCGGCGTAACGGCGGCTTGCTGTTCCCGTTGCGGGAAAGAACGGAAAGACTCCGCTCTGTTCGTGAAAAACAGGCAGGCGAGACGGTGCCATGATCGGCGCCCGTCAGACGATGCTGGTGGCCTCGCTGGTCGCAGGGTCGCGGATGGCGGCGCGGACGATATGCAGGGCCCGTTCCAGGGCCGGGTGGTCGTCCGGAGCGCCCAGGCAGATGCGCAGGCCGGAATCGGCGTCGCGGGAAACGCTGCACGCTTCGGGGGGCGTGAGTTCCACCCCGGCGCGCAGGGCGCGGTTCAGGGTGCGCTGGGCGGCCAGCGGCGGAAGCGGCACCCAGACATGGGGCGAACGCACCGCCCCCGGCGGGTCGATGGCAAGGCCCAGGACCCGGTGTGCCATGGCCAGCCGGACGGCGGTTTCGGCCTGGACCGCGTCGGCCAGGGCATCGGCGGTGCCGTCCGCCACCCAACGGGCGAAGATCATCCCGCCCAGTGCCGGCGGGCAATAGCCCAGCGCGCGGATGCCGCGCATGATCCGCTCGCGCGCCACATTGGGCGGCAGCGTGACGAAGGCCAGGCGCAAACCCGGGCACAGCCCCTTGGAAATGCTGGCCAGATAGACCGTGCGTTCCGGCGCGATGGTGGCGATCGGCGGCGGACGGTCGGCCGGATCGGCGTAGGTATAATAGGCATCGTCCTCGAAGATCGTCAGGTCGTGCTGCCGGGCGATCCGCGCGATGTCCTGCCGGCGGGACAGGCTCATCGTCCGCGTCGTGGGGTTCTGCAGGGTCGGCAGCGTGAACAGGACCCGCGCGCGGGTCTCGGCGGCGGCGCGCTCCAGCGCGGCGGGGATCAGCCCTTCCTCGTCCATCGCCACGCCGCGCAATGTCAGGCCCAGATGCTCGGCGGCGGTGCGGGCGCCGTAGAAGGTGGCGGATTCGCACAGCACCGTGTCGCCCGGCCGGCAGAGCGAGGACAGCACCAGCGCAATCGCATGCTGGCCGCCATTGCACTGGATCAGGTCGGCCGGATCGCACGCCAGTCCGTAGCGGCGCGCCAGCCACGCCGCGCCGGCCTCGCGCACCGAACGCAGGCCGCTGGCCTGGATATACTGCACGGCCGATTCCAGATGCCCGGTGGCGGCCAGGTCCGCGACCGCGCGCTCCAGCGCCCGCGACAGTCCGACACGCGGCGGCACGTTGCAGCGCAAATCGATGGTGGCGGCCGGCGGGGCGGCCTGCGGGGCGAACGGCGCGGGATCGAAGCTGGTGGCGATCGTGATGTCGGGGCTGGCATCCCGGATGAACGAGCCACGGCCGACCTGGGCCACCAGCAGGCCGCGCCGTTCGGCCTCGGCATAGGCCTTCGTCACGGTGCCGATGCTTAGCCCCAGTGCGAAGGCAAGCTCGCGCTGGGGCGGCAGGCGGCTGCCCGCCGGCAACAGCCCCGAAGCCACGTCGCGCTCCATGGCGTCGGCCAGCCGGGAATAGAGGGGGCCCGGCGGGGGCGGGATATCGGGGCGCCACATGATTGTCGTTGATCCGGCAGGTGAGTTTCGCTGCATTGAACTATGACAATATAGAAATTGACGGTCAAGTTTTGTGGGACAAAACTCGGGACCGAAGAGGAATTGTCAAATTGTAATAGTACAATTTGCCTCGCAATCCATGGCGCATGCCATGGGCGGGAGGGGGAACGGACAATGAATTCTATCGTGGGAAGAGGGGCCGGGCGGCTGCGGCAGCGGGTCCGGACGGAGCGCATCGTGCTGTCGGAGCGTGTGCGGCATCACCTCGAAGGGGCGGGGATCGGGCTGGCGATCCTGCTCGGCCTTATCGTGCTGATGGCGCTGGGCAGTGTCTTCCCGGGATAGGGGGGCGCCGAGGGGCAGACGGAGAGAGAGAGACAATGACAACATGTGCATTTCATCAGGTCGATGTCTTCGCGGCGGCACCGCTGAAGGGCAATCCGCTGGCCGTCGTCGCGGGGGCGGACGGGCTGGATGACGGGCAGATGGCGGCCTTCGCGAACTGGATGAACCTGAGCGAGACGACGTTCCTGCTGAAGCCCACGCGCCCCGGCGCCGACTACCGGGTGCGCATCTTCACGCCCGAGGAGGAACTGCCCTTCGCCGGTCATCCGACCCTGGGGTCGTGCCATGTCTGGCTGGCCATGGGCGGCGTGCCGCTTGGGCGCGATGTGGTGCAGGAATGCGGCGCCGGGCTGGTGACGGTGCGGCGCGACGGCGACGGGCTGGCCTTTGCCGCCCCGCCCCTGCGGCGCGCGGGGCCGGTCGGGGCGTCGGACCTGGAAACCGTCATGCGTGGGCTCGGCCTGTCCGCCGACCGGGTGGTGGCGGCGAACTGGGTGGATAACGGCCCCGGCTGGCTGGGCCTGATGGTGCGCGACCGGGCGGAACTGCTGGCGCTTCGGCCCGATTCCCAGGCCCTGGCGGGCTGGGCCGTGGGGCTGGTCGCGCCGTGGGATGCGGCGCGCGACGGCGATGCGGCCCAGTTCGAGGTCCGGGCCTTTACCGGCGGCGCCGCGGTCTTCGAGGACCCGGTGACCGGCAGCCTGAATGCGGGACTGGCAGCATGGTTGATCGGCGCCGGCCTGGCCCCGCCATCCTATGTCGCCAGCCAGGGAACGGTGCTGGGGCGCATGGGGCGGGTCCGGGTGGCGCGGGACGAAGCCGGGATCTGGATCGGCGGCGAGACCGTGACCCGGATCGCCGGGCAGGTCACGCTGTAGCCCTTATTTCGAGCCCTTAGAGGCTGTTTCAAAAGCTCCGATAGTGAGCGGAAGCGTGGCGCCAGCCACGCGTCTGGCGGTGGTTTTCGAGCATCGGAGCGGAGCGGCCTTGATGGCCGTGAGCACCGAAGCGCAGGAAACCGCCGTCAGGCCGCCGCTAGCGGGGCTTTTGAAACAGCCTCTTATTTCGGGTTGTGCAGCAGCAGGACACAGCCGAACAGGATGAACAGCGCGCCGCTGGTCCGCTGCATGCGGCGGCGCCAGGTGGCGCGGGACAGCACCGCCGCCAGCCGGGCGCCGCTGCCGGCATAGACGAGGTACCACAGCACCTCCACCACCGCCGAGGTCGCGATCAGCAGCGCGTATTGCGGGGCCTGTGCGGCGGCGGGGTTGACGAATTGCGGCAGGAACGACGCCGCGAAGACGATCGCCTTGGGATTGCTGGCCCCGACCAGGAACGACGTGCGCAGCGCGGCATGCCAGGCCAGCGGCGGCACGGTCGCGCCCTCATCCCGCGCCGTGGGGGCGTGGGATAGCCAGCCGCGCACGCCAAGCTGGATCAGGTAGAGCGCGCCGGCCCATTTCAGGATCGCGAACAGGATGGGCGATGCCGCCAGCACGGCGCTGAGCCCCAGTGCCGAGGCCGCCATCAGTGCGACCAGCGACAGCAGGCAGCCCGCCATGTCCGGGATCGTCCGCCGCACCCCGTAGCGGATGCTGGCGGTCATGATATGCGTCATGTTCGGCCCCGGAATGGCCGACAGCAGGAACACGGCGTTGAGGTACAGCAGCCACGATTGCAGCGTCATGACGGGGCCGGGTTCCTATGCCGCGTCGGCGGTGGCGAGGGCGCGCAGATCGGCAACCAGCATGTCCACGCGGGCGATTTCGGAATCCCACGCGAACATGAAGCGGGCGCTGCCGCCGATGAAGGTGTAGAACCGCCAGCCCCGCGCATGCAGCCCCTCGATCAGGGAATCGGGCAGTTTCAGGAACACGCCGTTGGCCTCGACGGGAAACATGATCCCCACCCCCGGCAGGCCCTCGACCTGGTTCGCGAAATGCCGGGCGCAGGCATTGGCGTGGGCGGCATGGATGCGCCATGCGCCGGTTTCGAACATTACCGCCCACGGCGCGGACAGGAAGCGCATCTTGGATGCAAGCTGTCCCGCCTGCTTGCAGCGGTAATCGAAACCCTCGGCCAGCGCGCGGTCGAAGAAGATCACGGCCTCGCCGATCGCCATGCCGTTCTTGGTGCCGCCGAAGCTCATGACGTCGACGCCGGCCTGCCACGTCATCTCGGCCGGCGAGCAGCCCAGGGTTTCGATGGCATTGGCGAAACGCGCGCCGTCCATGTGCAGCCGCAGCCCCAGTTCGCGGCAGGTGGCGGAGATCGCGCGGATCTCGTCCAGCGTATAGACCTGCCCGGTCTCGGTCGGCTGGGTGATGGTCACGGCCTTGGGGCGCGGGAAATGGATGTCGGTGCGGCCCAGCACGAAGCCCCGGATCGTCTCCGGCGTCAGCTTGCCGTTGGTGGTGCGGCCGACCAGGATCTTGGCGCCGTTCGAGAAGAATTCCGGTGCCCCGCACTCGTCGGTTTCGACATGGGCGATGTCGGCGGCGATGATGCTTTCGTACGACTGGCACAGCGACGCCAGCGCCAGCGAATTGGCGGCCGTGCCGTTGAAGACGAAGAACAGTTCGCAATCGGTCTCGAACGTCCGGCGAAAGGCGTCGGCCGCGCGCAGCGTCCACGGATCGTCGCCATAGGCGGTGGCGGAGCCGCGATTGGCTTCTTCCATCGCCCGCAGGGCCTCGGGGCAGATGCCCGCGTAATTGTCGCTGGCGAATTGCTGTGTCTGGGGCATCGTGATCGCTGCCTTTCCTCGCTTGCTACAGGCACCACGAGGATCGATGACTTGAGGTAGCGGTCCGTTTTTTGCCGGATCGGCCACATCTTCCCGGAACGGGAACGCCACCTTGCTCGGATGCAGGTTGGTGCCGGGATGGCCCGGCTCTGGATGCGGCGCGCACCATATCGCAGCACCCTGGCGGCGGCAAGCGAGGCATCGGGGCGCGAAAAACGCATGCCGCAACGCCGGCAGCGCCCCTCGCACCCCCGTCTTTTCAGGCGCGATAGCGGCTCAGGGCCAGGTCCTCGTGCGCGATGTCGGGCTTGCGGGCCGAGAGGATGTCGGCCAGCACCCGGCCCGAGCCGCAGGCCATGGTCCAGCCCAGCGTGCCGTGGCCGGTATTGAGGTACAGATTGTCGATGGCGGTGGGGCCGATGATCGGCGTGCCGTCGGGCGTCATGGGGCGCAGGCCGGTCCAGAAGGTGGCGGCGGGCACGTCGCCCGCACCGGCGAACAGGTCGGTCAGCGAATGTTCCAGCGTCGCCCGGCGCGGGGCGCGCAGCGTGGTACTGAAGCCAGCCAGCTCGGCGGTGCCGCCGACGCGGATGCGGTCGCCCAGCCGGGTGATGCCGATCTTGTAGGTCTCGTCCATCACGGTGGAGACCGGCGCGCGCGCCGCATTCACGATCGGGGCAGTGATCGAATAGCCCTTGACCGGATAGATCGGCAGGTCGAGCCCGAGGCTCCGCACCATGGCGGGTGAGAAACTGCCCAGTGCCAGCACGTAAGCATCGGCATCCATCCGGCCCCGGCTTGTCTCGACGCCGGCGATGCGGCCGCCTTCGCGGTGCAGGCCGCGGATCGTGGTGTCATACAGGAAGGTCACGCCGCGTTCGGCCGCCATCGCCGCCAGGCGTTGGGTGAAGATGTGGGCGTCGCCCGTCTCGTCGCCCGGCAGGCGCAGGCCGCCGACCAGCTTGCCCTGGGCCGCCGCCAGCCCGGGTTCGGCCCGCACGCAGCCGGCGGCATCCAGCAGTTCGTACGGCACCTTGTACTGGTCCAGCACGCGCAGGTCCTCGCCGAGATGGTCCAGCTGCTTCTGCTTGCGGAAGACCTGCAACGTGCCCTGCTGGCGGTCGTCATAGGCAATGCCGGTGCTGGCCCGCAGGTCGGCCAGCACGTCGCGGCTATATTCCGCCAGCCGGACCATGCGGCCCTTGTTGCGGTCGTAGGCGGCGCTGGTGCAGTTGGCCAGCATCTGCGCCAGCCAGCGCCACTGGTGCGGGTCGGCCATCGGGCGGAAGACGAAGGGGCGATAGGCCATCATCAGCCAGCGCACGGCCTTGAGCGGCACGCCCGGCCCGGCCCAGGGCGAGGAATAGCCGGGCGAGACCTGGCCGGCATTGGCGAAGCTGGTTTCCAGCCCGGCCGCCGGCTGCCGGTCGATGACCGTGACCGCGTGTCCGGCCTGCGCGAGGTACCAGGCCGAGGTCACGCCGACCACGCCGCCGCCGAGAATGATGATCTTCATGATTGGGTATCGGGTCCGCTCAGGAGAGGGCCACGCCGTCCGCGACATAGGCGCGGTGGTAGCGGTGGCCCAGGGAAGTGAGGATTTCGTAGCCGATGGTGCCGGCGGCGCGGGCGACCTCGTCGACCCCGTGCTGCGGCCCCAGCAGGTCCAGCATCGCGCCGGGGGCGGTCAGGGGTTCGGGCGCGTCGGTGATGTCGACGGCCATCGAATCCATCGAGATACGCCCGACGATGGGCAGGGACTGCGCGCCCAGCCAGGCGCGGCCGTCGTGCGCGACGCGGCGCATGATGCCGTCGGCATAGCCGGCGGCGATGGTCGCGATCCGCCGCGTGCCGGCCGGCCGGTAGGTCAGGCCATAGCCCACGCCGTCCGTGGGGCCGACGGTGCGGGTCTGGAGAATGCGCGCCTGCAGCCGTACGACCGGGCGCATCGGGTTGGGGGCGGTGGCGTTGGGCGCCACGCCGTACAGCGCGGCACCGGGCCGCACCAGGTCGAAATGGAATTCCGGCCCCAGGAAGATGCCCGACGAGGCGGCCAGGCTGAGCGGCCGCGCCGGCAGGCGCGTGCACATGGCCAGCAGGCGTTCGCGCTGATGGGCGCTGGCCGGGTCCGACGGATCGTCGGCGCAGGCAAGGTGGCTCATGACCAGGCACCGATCGATGCCGCGCCAGCCGGCGGGGTCGGCGTCGATTCGGTCCAGATCCTGTTCCGACAGGCCGAAACGGGACATGCCGGTATCGAACTGCACCGCCGCCGGCAGGGCGCGGCCCAGCTCGTGGGCCAGGGCGCGCCAGGCGCCGATCTGCTCGACGCTGTTCAGGACCGGGACCAGGTCGTGCCGCACGCAATCGGCCTCGGCCCCCGCCAGCGGCCCGTGCAGGACGAAGATGCGGCTGGTGGGGGCGACATGGGGACGCAGGGCAATGCCTTCGTCGATATGGGCGACGAAGAAGGTGCGCGCGCCCGCCCGCTCCAGCATCGGGGCGACCCGTGCCGCGCCCAGCCCGTAGGCGTCGGCCTTGACCACCGCCGCGCATTCCGCGCCGGCCGCGAGGGCGCAGACCGTGCGGTAATTGGCGCGGATGGCGTCCAGGTCGATCGTCAGGGTCGCGCCCGCCCGGGCACGGGGCCAGCCGGCCTCGGACAGATGGAGGGCGGAGAGGGAATGGGGCATGGACGGCGCGGCCTCGACCGGTCAGGGCAGGGAAAGTGCGCGACCAGCTTAGGCCGCCTTCGGCTGATATTTCCTGCCGAATGACCGCACGATCTGTCGCCAGGGCGCGGAATGTGCAATTCTCTGCGCCGGAATGGCATGATCTGCCAGGGTGGTTGCCGAAGCATGATAGAGTCCGATTCGAAACAAAAAACCGACCGGGGGATGGACCGGGCGACCGAGGCGATTCTGCGCCATCTGGGCCAGGACGGGCGCATGACCAATGCCGACCTGGCGCAGCGGGTCGGGCTTTCCCCTTCGGCCTGCCTGCGCCGGGTGCGGCAGTTGGAGCGGGCGGGGGTGATCCGCGGCTATCGCGCCATCATCGACGAACGCGGGCGTGAGGGGACGACGATCGTGATCGTGCGGATCACGCTGGACCGGCAGACCGAGGAATGTTTGCGGCGGTTCGAGGCCCGGGTCAGGACCTGCCCCGACGTGCGCCAATGCTACCTGATGACGGGCGACGCCGATTACCTGCTGCATGTCGCGGTGCGCGACGCGGCGGATTACGAGCGCATCCATAACGAGGAACTCTCGCGCCTGCCGGGCGTGGCACAGATCCAGAGCAATTTTGCCATTCGTCCTGTCGTCTGGCGGTAAGGGGGGCGCGCATGCCGGACCAGGTGGAAACCGCCATTCCCGACAGCCATCGGGCCCAGCCGGTGGAACTGGATCGGGACGACACCGTGCGCCGGGCCGTGGTGCGGATCGCCCGCGTCCTGCGCGACCATCTGGAGGCCAACCTGCCGGTGGCGATGGATGGGCGGAATGTCGAGGGCGTGCATCAGGTGCGCGTGGCCCTGCGTCGCTTTCGCGCGCTGCTGGGGCTGCTGCGGCGGGATTATCCCAGCGCGACGCTGGACGAGGCGGCGGCGCGGGCGCGCCTGCTGGCCCGCACGGTCGGCGAGGCGCGGGACTGGGACGTGTTCCTGCTGGAGACGCTGCCCGGCCTGAGCCCGCTGGGGCGGGCGGGGATCAATGTGGCCGGCCTGCTGCTGCCGCGGGCCAACCCCCTGCGCGATGCCGCCTATGACCGGGTTGGGCAGGTGCTGGGCGGCGCGGATGCCGAATGGACCCTGCACCTGACCGACCGCCTGGCCGAAGGCGCATTGTGGGACGAGGCCCGGTCGCCGGCGGGGCTGAAGGCGCTGGAGGAACCGGCGGCCGATTTCGCCGCCCGCCACCTGGCGCGCCTGCATCGCAAGGCGCGGCGCATGGGGCGGGGGTTCGCGCACCTGACGCCGCCGGAGCGGCATCAGGTGCGCCTGGCCCTGAAGAAGCTGCGCTATGCGTCGGAATTCTTCGTCACGCTGCATGCGCCCGGCCAGGCGGGCAAGCCGTATCTGCGGCGCCTGGCGGCGGCGCAGGCGGCGCTGGGCATGGACAGCGACGTCCTGACCACGGGGCGGCTGCTGGAGCGGTTCGGCGGCGAGACGGGCGGCGAGATGCGCCATGCGGTGGGCGCGGTAACGGGCTTTCTGTGCTGCCGGCAGGATGCGACGCATGAAGCGGCGCACCGGCACTGGCGCAAATTCCGCCGCACCCCCGTCTTCTGGGAGGCATGAGGGCCGCGCGAGAGGATACGCGCGGGGGCGTCATCGGGCTGTCATGAACTCTTCACGGTGCCGTCGTTGCCTCCGGCGGGAGAGTATGGTCATAAACCCGCGTTTCCGCCGGCATGCCGCCGCCAGAAGGAAAGCCATGTCATGATCAAGTCCGAAATCGTCGAGATCGATGGCGTGTTCGTCGGGGTCGTCATCCAGTCCCGCCACGGCACGCGCGTCTTCCGGGCCATCCATGAATGGCTGCGCCCGCTGAACGGGCAGATCATGCTCTCCCTTCAGGATGCGCGGACCGTGGCAGCGGGCCTGTTCCGCCGCCAGCGCGTCGTGGCGGCGCTCGCCGCCGCCTGAGGGCCGGCACGGGCGCCTTGCGCCCGGCGGCGGCATGAACCAGCCGCCTACACGCCCTGCACGATGACGACGCGATAGGACGCGCCTTTCCAGCGATGCTGCACCACCGTCTGGTAGGCCGGGCTGTCGTACCATGCCTGCGCGGCCTCGACGGTGGGGAATTCCAGGATCACCACGCCTTCGGGGGAGGTGCCTTCCAGGACCTCCTGGGCGCCGTAGGCCGCCAGCACCTTCAGGGGATGGCCCTCGAAGGTCGGGGCGACCGCCTGCGAATAGGCGTCGAGTTCGGCCTGGTCCCTGGTGGATTCGCGAGTGAAGACGATATAGGCGGTCATGGCCTGTTCTCCTGTGGGTGGGCAATGGTGCCATGGCGGCCGGATTCCGGCCAGCGGCGTCATGCCGTGATGGTGGGCAGGGAGGGCAACGCGAGACAGGCGGGTTCCGGCCCGACGGATCGCCGGATCGTGAAAAGACGCGATAATGGGGGCAGGCTTCGCATTGGCGGCAGGCCGGATGGGCGGCGCCGGACGCATGAGACCCGCGCGATCCGCGCCATACGCGGCGCCCGATTTTCCCGCCATTCTGTCCGCGATCGCATATCGCGGAAGGATTCGTGGACATGGGCAGGGTTTCGGAGCCGCAGGGCCAGCGGGAGGAGGGAAGAAAAAGGCTCCTGGCGGCCCATGTGCCGCAGGCCCTGTCGCGCCTGCGCACCCATCATGCGCTGGAAGAGCGCGGGCACGACAATATCGTGCGGGTGGGCCATGCCGACAGGGCGTGGTCGGATTTCTACCACCATGCCCTGACGATCCGCTGGAGCAGCTTCTTCTGGTATGCCCTGGCCAGCTACGTGCTGGTCAATACCCTGTTCGCGCTGCTGTACATGATGGTGCCCCGGCAGGTCGCCGGTACGCGGCCGGGCATGTTCTGGGATTATTTCTTCTTCAGTATCCAGACTTTCTCCACCGTCGGCTATGGCGTGATGGCCCCGGTGGGGCCGGCCGCGCATGCGATCGCGTCGTGCGAGCTGCTGGGCGGCATGATCCTGAACGCGGTGGGCACCGGGCTGGTCTTCGCCCGTTTCGCACGCCCCCGGGCCCGGGTCATGTTCAGCAACAGCGCCCTGATCCGCAAGGACGGCGAGACATCGCATCTGAGCGTGCGCGTGGCGAACCAGCGGCTGAGCCCGATCCTGTCGGTCGATGCCGAACTGTTCCTCTCGCGCCTGATCGTCCAGCCCAACGGGCGGCTGGCCCGGCAGTTCGATCCGCTGGTGCTGGTCCAGGCCCATATTCCCGTCCTGCGCTTCACCTTCTCGCTGTTGCACGTCATCGACGACCACAGCCCCCTGCACGGGCTGACGGTCGAGGAACTGCGCAAGGAAGAGGCGGAAATCGTCCTGACCGTGACCGGAACCGACGAGGTTTCGGGGCAGAGCGTGTTTGCCCGCACGGCCTACGGGTTCGACCGGGTGCTGTACAATCACCGTTTCGTCGACATTATCGACGCGTCGGCCGACGGCAGGATCACGGTCGACTACACGCGCTTCCATGCGACCGAGGGGGAGTGACCGGGCGGCCGCCGCCCCCCGGCGCGTGATGCCGCCAAGCACAAGAATGCGACGTTGAATTTACCCGCTTGTCTATTTCGATGGACAGGTGCCTGATCGCGCAAATGCTTGCATTTGGAGATGAGCATGCGCACGACCGGGAAAACCGGCTTGGTTGGTACAGTTGTCGGGGTTACTTGTATTTTCATGCTGGCCTGCGTCGTCTTCGTCGCCGCCAGCGTCACACGCGTCGTCCGTCACGAGATGGAACGGGCCGAGACGGTCAATCTGCGCGGTGCCATGCGCGCGGCCGTCGCCATCCTGGAGCGGGACCTGCCGGGCGTCCACGTGACATGGGGGCCGGATGACAGCGTCAGCCGGATCACGGCCGACGCCCTGCCGGCCCGTTTCGGCAGCGATTCCATGGTCGATGCCATCGGGCGCGTCGTGGGCGGCGGCACGACGCTGTTCGTGCTCGACGAGACCGGCCGCGATCTTGTCCGGCGCACCAGCAACATCAGGGGGGCGGACGGGCAGCGCGTGGTCGGCACGCCGCTCGATCCCGCCGGGGCGCCGTTCAGGGCCGTCATGCGCGGCGAGGCGTTCGAAGGCGTGGCCCAGGTTCTGGGGGTGCCGTACTACACGTTCTACCTGCCGATCTTTTCCGCGCAGGGCGGCAGGGTCATCGGCGTGGACTCCGTCGCGATCATGGCGACGCGCGTCGATGCCGTGATCGACCATGTCGTCTGGACGATCATCGAGGTCGCGGGTGCGATGCTGGTGCTGAGCGCGGTGTTGATGAGCATCGTGACCGTGCGCCTGATGCGGCCGCTGCCGGTCATGACGCGGGCGATGAAGGCCCTGGCGCGCGGAGAGCGCGACACCCCGATCCCCTTTGCCGGCCGCCGGGACGAAATCGGCGCCATGGCCAAGGCGGTGGAGGTCTTCCGCGTCGCCGCCATCGACAATGCCCGGCTGGAAGAGGAAAGCGCGGCCGCCCGCCAGGCCGAGATCACCCGGCTGGAACGGCAGGCGAAGGCCGACGAGGAAGCCCGGGAGCGTGTGCGGATCGTCACCAGCGGACTGGCCGATGCGCTCAGCCGGGTGGCGCAGGGCGACCTGTCCTTCCGGCTCGAAACCGCGTTTTCGGAAGAATTCGAGGGCCTGCGCAACGATTTCAACCGGTCGGTCGAGCAACTGGCGGGCACGTTCTCCTCGGTCTCGCGCGCGGTGGACGCGATCGATAACGGCTCGCGGGAACTGGCGAGCGGTGCCGACAACCTGGCCAGCCGGACGGAGCGCCAGGCCGCGTCGCTGGAGCAGACGGCCGCTTCCGTCGGCGGCATCGTGGAGAGTGTCCGCATGGTGGCGGGCCGGTCGGAAGAGGCGCGCAAGATCGGGGCACAGGCGCGGGAATCCGCATCGCGCTCGGTGCAGGTCACGGGCGAGACCGAAGAGGCGATGGGGCGGATCGAGAGCGGGTCGAAGGAAATGGCGTCGATCGTGGACGTGATCGATAATATCGCCTTCCAGACCAACGTGCTGGCGCTGAACGCCAGCGTGGAGGCGGCGCGCGCGGGCGAGAGCGGGCGCGGCTTCGCGGTGGTGGCGACCGAGGTCCGCGCGCTCGCGCAGCGGTCGAGCGAGGCGGCGAAGGATATCCGCGCCCTGATCCGCCGCTCGGCCGAGGATGTGCGCGAGGGGGCGGACCGGGTCAACACCAGCGCCGAATCCCTGAAGACGATCGCGCATTTCATCGCCGAGATCAGCCAGCATCTGGACGCCATCGCCCTGGCGACGAAAGAGCAGTCGTCCAGCCTGTCGGAGATCAATATTGCCGTCGGCGCGCTGGACCAGACGACACAGCAGAACGCCGCCGTGTCGGAGGAATTCAACGCCGCGTCGCGCAGCGTGGCGGGCGAGACGACGCGGCTGGCCACGCTGGTCCGCCAGTTCCGCCTGCCGGCGGACGGGCGGCAGGCGACGAGGGCGCTGCGGCTGGTGCCGGGCTGATCCGCGCTGCCCTGCCTCGGCAGGGCAGCGCGCAATGGGCGTTTTGGCAATATGCTTGTCTGTTCATGTCTTTTCAGGAAACGGATTCTGATCCCCTGAAACTCCGGTCGGCCCGGCCTCCGCTCGCCGCACGGGCCGACGGGCGCCATCCGGAACGCGCCCCGCATGGCAAGCCTGCGTCCCCGCAAGGGCTGACAGCCATTTTCCGTCTTGTTCGGCGGGGGGATTGTTTGTAATCGCTCAAACCGCATAAATATCACAAAATAGTTATACGGTTTGGGTCGGTCGGCGGCCCGCGCTGTGATGCGTGGCGCCTGGAGGTGGAGAAATCTGTGCGGGGAACCGGAAAATTGGGCCTTGTCGGCAAGGTCGTCGGGATAACCTGCATCTGCATGCTGGTCTGCGTCATCTCCGTGGCCGCGAGCGTCATGGGCGTGGTGCAGGTGGATACGGAGCAGGATGCCGTCGCCAGCCTGCATGTCGGCCTGCGTGCGGCCGCGAGCATTCTGGAGCGCGACCTGCCGGGCGTGCATGTCGCGTGGGGGCCGGACGGCACGGTGCGGCGCCTGACGGCGCAATCGCTGCCGTCACGGTTCGACAGCCATGCCATGATCGATGCCGTGGGGCGCGTGACGGGCGAAATGGCGACGCTGTTCGTGCGCGACGATGCCGGGCAGGATTTCGTGCGCCGGACGACCACCGTTCTGGATGCCGACGGAAAGCGCGCGGTCGGCACCACGCTGAACCATGCGCTCGCGCCCTTTCGGTCCGCCATGCGCGGCGAGCCGTTCGAGGGCGATGTCACCATACTCGGCGTGCCGTATTATGCCGCGTACCTGCCGGTATTTTCCACGCAGGGCAGGGTGACGGGCCTTCTGTTCGTCGGGATCAGGGCGGATGACGCGGCGGCCGTCCGTCGCCAGATCATCCGCAAGATCGCCCTGGTCGCGGCCGTGATGCTGGGGCTGGGCGCGGTCGCGATGGGCTTCGTGACGGCCCGGCTACTGCGGCCGCTGCCGGTGCTGACGCGCGCGATGCAGGCCCTGGCCGAGGGGGACACGGGCGCCCGTGTCCCCTTCGCCGGCCGTGCGGACGAAATCGGCGCCATGGCCAAGGCGGTCGAGGTCTTTCGCGAAGCCGCCATCGACAATGCCCGGCTGGAAGGCGAGGCCGCCGAGGGCCGGCGCAGGGCCGAGGCGGAACGGACCGACATCCAGGCGAAGGCCGAGGCCGAGGCCAGGGAGCGCCTGCGCATGGCCACCAGCGGGCTGGCCGCCGGCCTGACCCGCGTGGCGGAAGGCGATCTCTCCTTTCAGATCGAGACGGCATTTTCGGAAGAATTCGAAACCCTGCGGCATGATTTCAACCGGTCCGTGAAGCAGCTTGCCGGTACCTTCTCCTCCGTGGCCAATGCGGTGGGTGTGATCGACAACGGCTCGCGGGAACTGGCAAGCGGCGCGGACAATCTGGCCAGCCGGACGGAACATCAGGCCGCATCGCTGGAAGAAACGGCCGCGGCGGTCGATGGCGTGACGAAAAGCGTCGTGACGGCGGCGGAACGTTCGGAGGAAGCGCGGCAGATCGGCACCCGGGCGCGTGAAACCGCCGCGCGCTCGGTGCAGATCACCAGCGAGACCGAAAGGGCCATGGGCCGGATCGAGAACGGCGCGCAGGAGATCGCGTCGATCGTGGACATGATCGACAATATCGCCTTCCAGACCAACGTGCTGGCGCTGAATGCCAGCGTGGAGGCCGCGCGTGCCGGCGAAAGCGGGCGCGGCTTTGCGGTGGTGGCGGCCGAAATCCGCTCGCTGGCGCAGCGGGCCGGCGAGGCGGCGAAGGACATTCGCGGCGTGGTCCACAGATCGGCCGAGGATGTGCGCGTGGGCGCCGGACGCGTGCAGGACAGCGGCGCGGCGCTGAAGACGATCGCCGGTTTCATCAACGAGATCGGCGGCCATCTGGATGCCATCGCCATGGGGGCGAAAGAGGAAGCCGCCAGCCTGGCGGAAATCAACGCGGCCATCGGTTCGCTGGACCGGACGACGCAGCAGAACGCCGCGGTGTCGGAGGAATTCAATGCCGCGTCGCGCAGCGTGGCCGAGGAGACGAAGCGCCTCGGCCGGCTGGTGCGCCAATTCCGCCTGCCGGAAAAACGGCATCAGGCGACCGGCGCGCGGCAGCTCCTGTCGGCCTGACCGGCCGAAATCAGGCTGCGACGTCCTGGAGCACCTCGAAACCTTCGAACACCGGTGGGCCGATCGTCAGTTTCCTGCCTTCGCCGGCCGTGGCGTGGGCCTGGCGGAACTGTTCGGACTGCGTCCAGGCGATGAAGGCATTGAAGGAGTCCCAGACGGTATGGGACGCATACAGCACATGGTCCTCGTGCCGGGGGCCCTTGAGGAACTGGAACGAGACGAACCCCGGGACCGTGCGGAGCATCACCTCGCGGTCCAGCCAGCGGCGCTGGAAGGCCTCCTCGCAATCGGGGGCAACGCGGAACCGGTTCATGGCGATATACATGATACGCTCTTTCCTTCGGACGAGGATGCGGGTCGGCGGCAGGGCGACGTTAGATAAGAATGATTCTTACTACAAGGACGGAGTCCCCGTGCGCAGCCGGCATGGGCTAGGCCGTTTTGCGCCGTTGGACTGCAAGTGATAATCATATCTATTATCATACTGATATATATGCGTTTTTATGTTTGCAATCGGGATGCGCCCGGGTGTAGGTCGATGATTGAAGGCGTTCCAACCCCCATCGGAGACGGCACATGGCCATCAAGGACCCCAAGGTTATCGAGCATCTGAACACGCAGCTCACCAACGAGCTGACGGCGATCAACCAGTATTTCCTGCACGCCCGCACGCTGCGCCACTGGGGCGTGACCCTGCTGGGCAAGAAGGAATACGAGGAATCAATCGAGGAGATGCGTCACGCCGACTGGCTGATCGAGCGCATTCTCTATCTCGGCGGCCTGCCGAACGTGCAGCGGCTGAACACCATCCTGATCGGCCAGAACGTCCAGGAGATCCTGGAATGCGACCTGAAGCTCGAGGAAAAGGCGCTCGACGACCTGCGCGAGGGCATCGCCTATTGCGAGAGCGTGCGCGATTACGTGTCGCGCGACCTTCTTCTGAAGATCCTCGATAACGAGGAAGAGCATGAGGATTTCCTCGACCGTCAGTTCGACCTGATCAAGCTGGTGGGCATCGAGCGCTACATTCAGCTGAACTCGGCCCCCGCTCCCGACCAAACCTGAGACCCTGCCTGTAAATGCGCGCTGGTGGCGATCCGGCGCGCGTTCCCTGTGCTCCGATGCTCACGGCCATACAGGCCGCTCCGCTCCGATGCTCGGGAACACACGCCGGGCGCGCCGCTGCGCGGCACTCTCGCTCACCAGCCCACATTTCCAGGCAGGGTCTTCGCGGCTGCCTGGGAAGGGGTGCTGGTGGCGGTCGCAACCGTCAGGACGCGGCTTGTCTCGGGGCGGTTCGGGGCCACAGGACGCGGGTGGTCCCGATGTCCAGATCGTGCCAGCGGGACATGGTCAGCAGGCAGGCGCCGCCGAGGACCAGCCTTTCCTCCGGCGCCCGGCGCGACCCTGCATAGGGCAGCCGGTAGCCGCTGGTCGTCAGATACTCGCCCAGCATCTTCACCGCCGCCACGAACCGGGCATGGACCGAGGGGCGGGAGAAGACGCGATACAGGGCAGCACCGATTTCCGGCGTCTGCCCATGCTGGGCGGCGGCCGTGGCCCGCAGGAAGCTCTGTTCGGTCGCCGTCAGCCGGGCGGCGCCCGATGCGCCGACCGCCAGCCCGGGCAGGCACAGATGCCCCATGCGGCCGAACGCATCCTGAAAGGCGAGCGCCATGGTGGCATGGGCGGCCCGCGCGCGCGACGGGGCGGGCAGGGCGGCCGGCCTGTCGGCCTGCATCGTCGTCCATTGTGCGGACAGGCGCCGGATGATCCGGACCGTCAGTCTCTCGCCGGGGGACAGGTCGTGAAGGCGGGGCATTGCGTCAGTCATGGGACACTCCCGATCGGCTGTTGCGCGTCGTGCGTGGACCTGACTTTAATTGAGAACGCCTCGCAATTGCAATAGTAAACGGACTGCTTCATCATGCCGTCATGACGCGCGGAAGCATGTCGGGTTTCATGAAACCCCGTGGTTTTTCGACAAAGAATCAATTCCGTGGAGGCAGGCACGCGGTGGCGCCCCGCCGCCGGGCGGGGGTAGATGCACCGATCACGCTTGCGTGAAACGACGGCGCCCCGATTCCGTCATCGGGAACCGGGGCGCGTCGTTCGGGCCGTGGGCGTTCGGCCCCTCAGTTCATCGCCTGCAACAGGGCTTCGGCTTCCTGTTGGTGGGCGCGCAGCAGGGCGACATTGGCCGGGTTGGGGGTGGGGGCGTGCGCGCCCGCCGGCGGCGGCTGGCGGATCATGGATTCGGTGATGCCGAACGCGCTGATGCCCAGCACGAAGTCGCGGGCCGTGAAGCCATGGGCCGACAGGACCTGCGACAGGCCGGGCACGGCGGCCGTCTGGTCGATGGTCTGCGCCAGCGACAGGTTCTGGGCGTTCGGCGGGTTGATGCCGGCGGCCTGGAGTGCGTGGATGGTCGCGGTCATGCGCGGCAGGAAATCGGCCGGCAGCGGATACTGCACCGCCGTCTGCACGTCGCGCTGGAAAGCCGCGATCTCGGCGGGCGAGGGCTGGCGCGCCTGCTGGGCGGGCTGCTGCCCGGCCTGCTGGGGCTGCTGCGCCATCGCCGCGGCAGGCAGGGCGGCGGCCAGGGCGGCCGCCAGGATCGTCAGTCGTGTTGTCATACCGTGTTGACCCATTCGCCAAGTTTCATCAGGGGTTCGCGGGCGCCATCCTGGGTGATGGCGGTCACGTCGATTTCGGCCGAGCCGATCATCCAGTCGATATGGATGAAGCTGGTGTTCGCGCCTCGGGCCTCAAGCTGTTCCGGCGTCTGGCCTTCGGTCTCCACCATGCATTTCGTGTAGGCCTGCCCCAGCGCGATATGGCTGGAGGCGTTCTCGTCGAACAGCGTGTTGCGGAACAGCACGCCGCTCTGCGAGATCGGGGAGGAATGGGGCACCAGCGCGACCTCGCCCAGGCGCCGGGCGCCCTCGTCGGTGGCCAGGATGCGTTCCAGCACCGTCTGGCCCTGCGTCGCATGGGCCTCGGTGATGCGTCCGCCCTCGAAGCGCACCGCGATGCCGTCGATCAGCGTCCCCTGGTGGAACAGCGGCTTGGTGGCGCGCACCACGCCTTCGACCCGCCGCGCATGCGGCGTGGTGAAGACTTCCTCGGTCGGGATGTTGGGGTTGCACACGATGCCGTTGCGCGCGGGCTCGGACCCGCCGGCCCAGGCATGGCCGTCGGCCAGGCCCACCGTCAGGTCGGTGCCGGGGCCGGTGAAGTGCAGCGCCGCGAAGCGCCGGTCGTTCAGCCAGTCGGCGCGCCGGTGCAGGGTCTCGTTATGGGCGGTCCAGGCCGCCACCGGGTCGTCGACCGTCACGCGCGAGGCCTGGAAGATCGCATCCCACAGCAGCGCCAGCGCCTCGTCCGGCGCGTGGTCGGGGAAGACCTGCTGCGCCCAGGCGGGGGTGGCGCAGGCAACGATGTTCCAGTTCACGGCAAAGCTGGTGATCAGTTCCATCGCCGGGCGGCCGGCCAGCGACGCGGCCTTGCTGGCACGGGCCACGCGGTCGGGGTTTTCCTGGCTCAGCAGCACGGGGTTGCCGCCGGTGATGGCCATGCGCGCCGCACCCTGGCGGTAGGCGTTGGCCATGCCGTCATGCAGCCAGTTCGGCGCGATGTCGAACGCGTCGTCCGGCGCGTAATGAAAGCGCGCCAGCGTCACCGCGTCGTCGGCATAGAACGGCGTGACCAGCGACGCGCCGGCCCGGTAGGCGTGCTCGGCGATCTTGCGTACCAGGGGCACGGCCTCCAGCGGCGCGGTGATCAGCACCTGCTGCCCCGGCGCGACGTTCAGCCCGATCCGGACCGCGACTTCGCCCAGCCGGTCCAGGAGCCTGTCATGGGATGACCCGTCAGGCGATGATGAGGATGTCATGGAAACCGGATATCCTGCTCACATTGATGCGCTCACCCTAGCCTGATCGCTCCGGACCGGATAGGCAACCGCCCCGGAAGGGTGGGAGCAGGACCAAATGGACGAGGATTGCGGCCGAAGCATGGATGGCTGGGTGCTTCTGTGCGAAACCGATGCGGCGCGCGCCGGGCCGCACCGCGTGGTGGTGGATGGCGAAGGGCTGGTGGCCTGGCTGGCGGCGGACGGAAGCCCGCGCGTGTTCGCCGACCGCTGCCCGCATCGCGATGCCCGGCTCTCGGCAGGGTATGTCGAGGACGGGCATCTGGTCTGCCCGTTCCATCTCTGGGCCTTCGACGAATCGGGGCACTATGTGGGGCCGGACGGCGTGCCCGACCCGCAATGCGCGGTACCGTGCTTTCCGGCGCGCACGCAGGACGGCGCGATCTGGGTCAGGATCGCTCCCGCTCCAGCCACGTCCGGATGACCGTCAGCACATAGGCCCGCCCGGTGGGGTCCAGCGCCTGCCCCCTGGCGAATCCGTGCCATTTCTCCAGGCAGCCGCGACAGCAGGTGGCGGTGGCATGCTGGGCGACGAAGACGGGGTGGCCGCGCCAGGGCGTCTGGCGGCCGTCGCGCGCCGGCCGGGCCGGGGCCAGGCGGCGGGCGACGAAATCCGCCGCATGTTCCATGATCGTCGGCAGGCCCTTGTCTTCCAGATAGGCGCGGTCCTTCGCGTCCAGGTGGAAGCGCGCGCGGAAGGCCGATCTGGCCAGTCCCTGCCACAGCGCGTCGGGGATCGGCGGGGGCGGGGTATCGTCGGCCCCGCTCCCCCCGGGCCCGGTCATCAGGCCGGCCGCACCAGCAGGTGATGCTTGCGGCCGGACGACAGCTTGATCGCGCCGTCCGTCAGGTCCGCCGGTGTGACCATCAGGGATTCGTCCTGCACCACCACGTCGTTGATCCGTGCGCCGCCGCCGCGAATCAGGCGCCGTGCCTCGCCATTGCTGGCGGCCAGGCCGCTTTCGACGAACAGGCGGAAGGCCGGCAGCCCGGCGGCCAGCAGGTCGGCCGGAATCGTCGCCGTGGGCAGGGCGGCGGGGGATTCGCCGCCCTCGAAGGTGCGGCGCGCGGTCTCGGCGGCTTTCTCGGCGGCGGCGCGGCCGTGGCACAGGGCCGTGACCTCGGTGGCCAGAACCTTCTTGGCCTCGTTGATCCCGGCCCCCTCCAGCGCGGCCAGGCGGTCGCATTCGGCCAGCGGCAGGTCGGTGAACAGGCGCAGGAAGCGGCCGACATCGGCATCTTCCACGTTGCGCCAGAACTGCCAGTATTCGAACACCGGCAGCCGCGCCGCCGACAGCCACACCGCGCCGCGCGCCGACTTGCCCATCTTGGCGCCCGAGGCGGTCGTCAGCAGCGGCGTCGTCAGGCCGAACACCTGCTTCTGGTCGGTGCGGCGGACCAGGTCGATGCCCGAGACGATATTCCCCCACTGGTCGGACCCGCCCATCTGCAGGGTCACGCCCAGCGAACGGTTCAGTTCGCGGAAATCGTAGGATTGCAGGATGGAATAGTTGAATTCCAGGAAGGTCAGCCCCTGCTCGCGCTCCAGGCGCGACCGCACCGAATCGAAGGCCAGCATGCGGTTGACCGAAAAATGCACCCCGACATCGCGCAGCAGCTCGATATAGGACAGCCGGTCCAGCCAGTCGGCATTGTTCGCCAGCCGCGCGCCGGTTTCGCCCTCGAACGTCAGGAACTGGCGCAGGCAGCCCTCGATCCCGCGCAGGTTGGCGGCAATCGTCTCGCCGGTCATCAGCTGGCGGGCTTCCTCGCGGAAGGAGGGGTCGCCGATCCGCGCGGTGCCGCCGCCCATCAGCGCCACCGGCCGGTGGCCGTGCTTCTGCAGCAGGCGCAGCATCATGATCTGGATCAGGCTGCCGACATGCAGGCTGTCGGCGGTGGGGTCGAAGCCGATATAGCCGGCTACCGGGCCGGCCATGAGGGCGGCGTCCAGCGCATCGATGTCGGTGCACTGGAAGATGAAGCCGCGGGCCTCGGCTTCCTGGAGGAATTCGCTTTTCGGCATGATCGGGTCACTCTGGTCTCGTGGCGGCCCGGCCGGGAGGTGCCGGACAGGGGCCGGCGATCCTCTAGCATGCCCGATGAACCCGCGTAACCTGCCTGGGCACGACGTGCGGGCCCGAAGGTGCCGCCGGAATGCCGGGCCGCCGGGGCATTGCCCGGCGGCGGCGGCAATGCGGGGTCAGTCGGCGGCCAGCGCCAGCGCGCCGCGCGCCATGATGGTGCTCACATGGTCTTCCAGGGCTTCGGCCACCTGGTCGGCATGGTTGGCGAAGACATGGTCGGCGCCGGCGAAGATGCGGTAATCGACCGATACGCCCTTCTGGGTGTTCAGCTTGTCGACCAGCTTGCGGATGGCGGGTTCGGGAACCAGCTCGTCGGAATCGCCGGCAATCATCAGCCCGCCGCATGGACAGGGGGCCAGGAAGCCGAAATCGTAGTGATTGGCCGGCGGCGCGACGCTGATCCAGCCGGTGATTTCCGGCCGGCGCATCAGCAACTGCATGCCGACGAAGGCACCGAACGAATAGCCGGCGATCCACAGCCCGCCGGCATTCGGGTTCACCATCTGCATCCAGTCCAGCGCCGCGGCGGCGTCCGAGATTTCCCCGATGCCGCCGTCATAGCGACCCTGCGAACGGCCGACCCCACGAGAATTATATCGCATGACCGAGAAACCCATCTTCTCGAACGAGCGATACATCGCATAGGTGATGCGATTGTTCATGGTGCCGCCATGAAGCGGGTGCGGATGAAGGACCAGAGCGAGCGGAGCATTGGGCTCGCTTGAATGGTGATAACGTCCTTCCAGGCGGCCGTCGGGGCCGGCGAACATGACCTCAGGCATTCGTATCCCGCAATATGCTTCCCGCGCCCCCTGGCATGGCGTCGGGATCGTTACTGTGGCGGCCGGTGGACGACGATGCCCCGTCGCCTGCCGGCGGATATGAAAGGGCGGAAAATTCTACCGCCCCCGACAGATCGGGCACCTGGCCCTTGCGATTCACGCTTGATTCCTGGTCACACCGACAGCGCATCCCCGATGGGACGGGAGCGAGCCGACATTGCATCATGGTTAAAGTGACGCAATGCGAAGGCGGCGCGAAGTGCCGGTTTGTCAGGCGTGGATTGCGTTTCCGGCAGTCATGGAGCCCGTGGGGCGGCAGCTTCGGGCAGGCCGGTTGACTTCCTGCGGGGTGTGGCCATAGTCCAGTATCCCTCCATTGCATCAAGGCGGCAGCCACCGTCCATGGACATCCGTTCGGGCGATGTGGTGTTCGCCCGGCACTGACAATACTCATCGCGCTTCCGGCGGTTCATGAACCGACCGCCTTGCTGTGGGGATGTATATAGCGATCCGGAATCGCCAATTGCCACATAATTCGTGTTTACACTGGCCGGCGCGGCACGCACCGTCCGGCCGCGGGAACGGGCAGGCGTCGGAAGCAGGGGATACAACGGGCATGGACCGCGACTGGATCTATTTCGATGCCAACGCCTCCGAACCCGCGCGGCCGGCGGCGCTGGAGGCCATGGCCCGCGCGGCGTCCGTGACCGGCAACCCGTCGTCGGTGCACCGTGCGGGGCGGCAGGCGCGCGCCGTGCTCGAGTCGGCGCGGGAGCAGCTGGCGGCCCTGTTCGGCGCCCGGGCCGATAATTGCGTCATGACCTCCGGCGGGACCGAGGCCAACCTGCTGGCGGTGGCCGGGCTGGGCGCCGGCCGGCGGATGCTGGCCTCGGCGGTCGAGCACGACGCGGTGCGCGCGGCGGGAGTCGCGGAGACCGTACCGGTGGACGGCGACGGCGTGGTGCGGCTGGACGTGCTGGAGCACATGCTGGCCGAGGCCGGCGCCCCCCCGGCGCTGGTCTGCCTGATGCTGGCGAACAACGAGGTCGGCACGATCCAGCCGGTGGCCGAGGCCGCGCGGATCTGCCGCGTCCATGGGGCGCTGCTGCATGTCGACGCCGTGCAGGCGGCGGGGCGGATCGCGGTCGACCTGCGCGCGCTGGGGGCGGACAGCCTGGCGCTGTCGGGGCACAAATTCGGCGGGGTGAAGGGGGCGGGTGCGCTGCTGCTGGCCGGCGAGGCCACGCGCACCCTGCCGCCGGTGATGGCGGGCGGCGGGCAGGAACAGGGGCGGCGCGGCGGCACGCCCGCCCTGCCGGCGGTCGCCGCGATGGCCGAGGCGGCGGCGCAGGCCGTGGGGGCGCTGGCGGCCGAAAGCGCGGCAGCGGCGATGGCGGGCTGGCGCGACGCCATCGACGCGGCGGCGGTCGCGGCGGGGGCCGTGGTCTGCGGCGGCGGGGCCCCGCGCCTGCCCAACACGACCTGCCTGGCGCTGCCCGGGCGCGCCGCGCAGACGCAGCTGATCGCGCTGGATCTTGCGGGGTTCGGGGTGTCGGCCGGGTCGGCCTGTTCGTCGGGCAAGGTGGCGCGGTCGCATGTGCTGGAGGCAATGGGGCTGGGGCCGCTGGCGGGCGAGGCGATCCGCGTTTCGCTGCCCTGGACGGCGCGGGAGGAGGATGTGATGCGGTTCATCGACGCCTATCGCACGATGGCGGCCCGGCTGCCCGCGCGCCGCGCAACGCTGGAGGAGGCCGGGACATGACACGGGACCCGTCGGGCGCGGAGACGCGCCCGCTCTATCTGGACTACCAGGCCACGACGCCCTGCGACCCGGAGGTGGTGGCGGCGATGATGCCGTGGTTCGCCGAGGCGTTCGGCAACCCGCACAGCGTCGACCACGCGATGGGCCGGCAGGCCCGCGACGCGGTGGAGGATGCGCGGGCCGAGGTCGCATCGCTGCTGGGGGCGGACGAGCGGGAAATCGTGTTCACCTCCGGCGCTACCGAGGCCAACAATATCGCCATCAAGGGCGCGGTGCGCCATCTGGCGGCGCGGGGCGACGGGCGGCGGCGCGTCGTCACCGTGGCGACCGAGCATAAATGCGTGCTGGAATCGGTGCGCGACCTGGCGGCGGAGGGGTTCGAGCCGGTGATCCTGCCGGTGGGGGCGGATGGGCGGCTGGACCCGGCGGTGCTGCGCGCGGCGCTGGCGGTGCCGACCCTGCTGGTCAGTATCATGGCGGCGAACAACGAGACCGGCGTGCTGCACGACCTGGCCGCCCTGGCGCCGGAGGTGCGCGCGGCGGGCGCGCTGCTGCACAGCGACGTGGCGCAGGCGGCGGGCAAGGTGGCGCTGGATGTGCGGGCGATGGACCTCGATCTCGCCTCGGTCTCGGCGCACAAGCTGTATGGGCCCAAGGGCGTGGGGGCGCTGTATGTCCGCCGGCGGCCGCGCGTGCGGCTGGCCCCGCTGTTCTCGGGCGGTGGGCAGGAGCGGGGGCTGCGCTCGGGCACGCTGGCGACGCCGCTGCTGGTCGGGTTCGGCGTCGCCTGCCGCATCGCGCGCGGGGTGCGGGTGGAGGAAGCGCGGCGGATGGCCGGGCTGCGCGACGGTTTTCTGGCCCGCATGATGGCGGCCATGCCGGGCCTGGCCGTCAACGGGTCCATGGCGCACCGGCTGCCGGCCAACCTGAACCTGCGCTTCCCCGACGTGCGGGCGCTGGATGTGATCGCGCGGGCGCCGGACCTATGTGTTTCGACCGGATCGGCCTGCTCGTCGGCCGAACTGGTGCCGTCCTATGTGCTGAGCGCGATGGGGCTGGACGCCGACGAGGCCGCGCGGAGCTTGCGTCTGGCGGTGGGACGCTATACCTCAGCCGCCGATATGGATCGTGCGGCGGCGATCCTGTGCCGGGCGGTGGCGGATGCGCGCGCGGCGGGGGACGCCGCCGCCCTCCACCCCACTGATGATGACACGGCCAGGATAGCAGAATGCCGCATATGATTTTCGTCGAGCATGACGGAACCCGCCGCGAGGTCGACGCACCGCTCGGCCTGTCGGTTCTGGAAATCGCCCACAAGCACGGGGTGGACCTGGAAGGCGCGTGCGAGGGTTCGCTGGCCTGCGCCACCTGCCACGTCGTGGTCGACCCCGAATGGGCGCCGAAGCTGGCCGAGCCGACCGAGGACGAGGAAGACATGCTGGACCTGGCCTTCGGCCTGGAAAAGACGTCGCGCCTCGGCTGCCAGATCGTGATGACCGAAGCCCTGGACGGGCTGGTCGTGCGGCTGCCCCGCACGGCCTGAACCAACGGAAGGAACCCGCCCCATGCGGATCATGGTCGCCATGTCCGGCGGCGTGGACAGCAGCGTGGTCGCCGCGCGCCTGGTGGCCGAGGGCCACGAGGTGGTCGGCGCGACGTTGCAGCTCTATGATTCGCGGGCCAGCGCGCGCAAGGGCGCGTGCTGTGCGGGGCGCGACATCCACGATGCGCGCCGCGTGGCCGACCGGCTGGGCATTCCGCATTACGTGATCGACGCCGAAAGCCGGTTCCGCGAGAGCGTGATCGAGACCTTCGCCGATGCCTATGCCGGGGGCGAAACCCCGGTGCCCTGCGTGGCCTGCAACCAGGGCGTGAAATTTACCGACCTGCTGGGCATGGCGCGCGACCTGGGCGCCGATGCGATGGCGACCGGCCATTACGTCCGCCGCATCGAGGGGGCGGAGGGGCCGGAACTGCATCGGCCCGTCGATGCCGCGCGCGACCAGTCGTGGTTCCTGTTCGCGACCACGCGCGCGCAACTGGATTTCCTGCGTTTTCCGCTGGGCGACATGCCGGACAAGGACGCGGTGCGGGCCGAGGCCGAGCGGTTCGGGCTGGAGGTGGCGTCCAAGCCCGACAGTCAGGATCTGTGCTTCGTCTCCGACGGGTCCTATGCCCAGGTGGTCGAGAAGCTGCGCCCCGAGATGGCGGGCGGCGGCGAGATCGTGGATGCGGCCGGGCAGGTGGTCGGCCGGCACGAGGGCGTGACTCGCTTTACGGTCGGGCAGAGCCGCCGGCTGGGCAATGCCGCGATGCGCGACGGCGAACGGCAGATGGTGGTGGGGATCGAGCCCGCTTCCCGCCGCGTGGTCATCGGCCCGCGCGCGGGCGGCGCGGTGCGTGAATTGTCCTTGCGCGACATGAACTGGCTGATCGCCCCGCCCGAGGGGGAGTTGCGCTGCATGGTGCAGATCCGCGCGCGGGAAGAGGTGCGGGCGGCAACGGTGCGGCGGACGGAAGACGGTGCCAGCGTGGTGCTGGACGAGCCGGCGATGCCGGCGCCGGGGCAGGCCTGTGTGCTGTATGACGGCAGCCGGGTGCTGGGGGGCGGGTTTATCCGCCGGCACACGTAAGGATCTTCTTTTTCTGAAGAAAAAGAAGCAAAAAGACTTTGATTCGTTAAGGATCCTCGCGTGCCCTCGGCACAAGGATCCTGAACAGATAAGAAGTTTTTTGGTTCTTTTTTTCAAAAAAGAACAAAGACTCTCGCGAAGGGACCCACCATGGCGGACGGCAAACTCTATATCGGCACCAGGCGGTATTCCTCCTGGTCGCTCCGTGGCTGGCTGGTCGTGCATCTGGCGGGGCTGGATGTCGAGGAGGTGGTCATTCCGCTGGCCGGCGGTGGCGGCACGACGGCGATCAAGGCGGTCTCGCCCAACGGGATGGTGCCCTATCTGGAACATCGCGGCGCGCGGGTGTGGGAAAGCCTGGCCATCGGCGAATATTGCGCCGAGATCACACCCGCCCTGTGGCCGGCGGATCGGCTGGCGCGGGCGCATGCGCGCAGCATCGCCGCCGAGATGCATGCCGGCTTCCGCCCACTGCGCATGGCCATGCCGATGAATCTGGGCCGCCACGGGCGGCCGTCGGCGGATGGGCTGGCGGACGACGTAAAAGCCGATATCGCGCGGATCGACGCGCTGCTGTCCGAGACACGGGCGGCATACGGGCAGGGCGGCCCGCATCTGTTCGGTGCCGAGTTGACGGTGGCCGATGCGATGTTCGCGCCGGTGATCGCCCGGTTCCTGTCCTATGACGTCAAGCTGTCGACGGCGGCGGCCGATTATGCCGCCCTGCTGCGGGCGCACCCGCTGATGGTGCGCTGGTACGACGATGCGGGCCGCGAGCCGGAGGCATGGCGGCTGGAGCGGTTCGAAACCCTCGCCTGAACGGGTGGTGGCGCGCATGGCGCCGGTCCTGACCGTGCTGCCGCCGCGCGAGCGCTTTGCGCCGGGGCAGGCGGGGGCGATCGGCCTGCTGGTGCATCGGCTGGCGGGGCCCGGCGATATCGTGGTGGGCCCGCCGGTCGCGGCCCCCTTTGCCGATGTGGCGTTCCGGGCGGCTTCTTCGCCGCGCTGGGCGCTGTGGCCCCGCAGCGCGGCCGGGTGCTATGCGGCGGCCGTGGCGAGGGTGGTGCGCCAGGTGCGGCCGGCGCTGGTCGAAATCCATAACCGGCCCGATATCGCCCTGGCGCTGGCGCGGCGCTTCCCCGGCCTGCCGATCAGCGTGACGCTGCATAACGATCCGCGCGCGATGCGGGGCGCGGCCTCGCCGGCCCGGCGGGCCGCGCTGGCACGGCGCATGCAGGTCGTCGCGGTGTCGGACTGGGTGCGGCAATGCTTTGCCGAGGGGCTGCCCGATGCCGCGGTGGCGGTAATGCCCAACTGCATCGACATCGCATCCTTGCCCGCACCCGTGCCGATGGCGGCGCGCGACCGGACGATCCTGTTCGCCGGCCGGGTGGTGGCGGACAAGGGGGCCGATGCGTTCGTCGCCGCCTGCGGGGCGCTGCTGCCGCACCTGCCGGGCTGGCGGGCGTGCATGATCGGGGCCGACCGGTTCGGCGACGATTCGCCCGAAACGCCGTTCCTGCGCACGCTGCGGCCCGCCGCACGGGTGGCGGGGGTGGAGATGGCGGGGTACCGGCCGCATGATCGGGTCTTGGCCGAAATGGCGCGGGCCGCGATCGTGGTGGTGCCCAGCCGCTGGGCGGAGCCGTTCGGCCTGACGGCGCTGGAGGCCATGGGCTGCGGGGCCGCCTTGGTGGCCTCGCCCGTGGGCGGGCTGCGGGACCTGGTGGGCGATGCGGCCATCCTGGCGCCGCCCGACCCGGTCGCCGGGCTGGCGGCGGCCATCGGCGCGCTGGCGGCCTCGCCGGGGCGGCGGGCGGCGCTGTCGGCGCTGGGGCGGGCACGGGCGGCGTCGTTCGATTGCGTGGCGGCCCGGGCCCGGCTGGCCGATCTGCGCCGGGCCGCGATCGCTGCCCGCTGACAGGGCAGGGGTTTCCGTCACGCGGGGGATGGGATGGAGGCGCGGGGGCGCCTATATGCTGGGACAACGATCGACGATGGACAGGAGACGACATGTCTGAGACCCAAGCGGCGACCGGCGACGGGCTGGTGCCGGTCACGGTGCTGACCGGCTTTCTCGGTGCCGGCAAGACGACGCTGCTCAACCACATCCTGACGGCCGAACACGGGCGGAAATACGCCGTGGTGATCAACGAGTTCGGTGAGCTGGGCGTGGACAACGACCTCGTGGTGGATGCCGACGAGGAAGTGTTCGAGATGAACAACGGCTGCATCTGCTGCACCGTGCGGGGCGACCTGATCCGCATCCTGGGCAGCCTGATGAAGCGGCGCACGAAGTTCGACGGTATCATCGTCGAGACCACGGGCCTGGCCGACCCGGCACCGGTCGCGCAGACCTTCTTTGTCGACGAGGACGTGCGCGGCAAGACGCGGCTGGACGCGGTGGTGACGGTGGTCGATGCGCTGAACATGGTGCAGACGCTGGAGGAAAGCCCCGAGGCGGTGAACCAGATCGCCTTCGCCGACGTCATCATCCTCAACAAGACCGACCTGGCGGACGAGGCGACGCTGGCCGCCATCGAGGCACGGATCCGCACCATCAACCCGGTGGCGCGCCTGCATCGCGCCCAGCGCGGCAACGTGGCGCTGGCCGAGGTGCTGGACCAGGGCGGGTTCGACCTGGCGCGAGCGCTGGAACACGCGCCGCATTTCCTGGAAGACACCAGCCATTCGCACGAGGAGAACGTGACCTCGGTCTCCTACGTGGTGGAAGAGCCGCTGGATGCCGCGAAATTCCAGGCCTGGATCGGCGCGGTGCTGCAGGAGCAGGGGCCGGACATCCTGCGGGCCAAGGGCATCATGAACTATGAGGGCGAGGACCGGCGCTTTGCCTTCCAGGCCGTGCACATGATGGCCGATGGCGGCTTCATCGGGCCGTGGAAGGACGGCGAGAAGCGCGAATCCCGGCTGGTGATGATCGGCCGCAACCTCAACCGCCCGCGCCTGCGTCGCGGTTTCGAAAGCTGCCGCGCACGATGACGGGGATGAGGACCGAGGGCGGGGCTCCGGCCGGGCTGCTCGAACGGCGGGGTGCCACGCGCACGCTCGACGGGCATGTGATCGGCTGCGTGGCGTCGCGCGACAGCAGCCAGTTCGCCTTCGCGACCGCCGAGGGAGACGTGGTGCTGGCGGCGCGCGCGGATTTCGGCAATGCCGCCGCCTGGCAGGTGCAGGCGGTGCATGACGGCGCGATCCTGTGCCTGGCGCCCGATGCGGCGCCGACCGGCTTTTTGACCGGCGGCGACGATTCCACCCTGCGCCGCATCGGCGCGGACGGGGCGGTGACCGACCTGGTGCGCGGCCGGCGCTGGGTGGAGCATGTGACGACGTGGATCGATGCCAAGGGCACCCCGAAATCGGGCATCATCGCCTTTGCCTCGGGCAAGCAGGTGGAACTGCGCGATGCCGCCGGCACGACGACGCTGAAGGTGCTGGAGCATCCGTCGACCGTCAGCGGCGTGACGTTCGACGCCAAGGGCAAGCGGGTGGCGGCGTCGCATTATAACGGCGCGTCGATGTGGTTCGTGCAGGCCAAGGTCGACACGCCCCGGCGGCTGGACTGGAAGGGCAGCCATACCGGCATCATCGTCCACCCCGGCGGCGACGCGCTGGTGACCAGCATGCAGGAAAACGAGCTGCATGGCTGGCGGCTGGCCGACGGGCACAATATGCGCATGAGCGGCTATCCGGCCAAGGTGCAGTCCATGGCGTTCTCGCGCACCGGCAAGTGGCTGGTGACGGGCGGGGCCGACAGCGTCGTGATGTGGCCGTTCTTCGGCGGCGGCCCGATGGGCAAGGCGCCGGTCGAACTGGCGGGCATGCCCGGCGTGATCTGCCGGCGCGTCGCGTGCCATCCGGTGCACGAGATCGTGGCGGCGGGCTTTGCCGACGGCACCATCCTGCTGGAGGACGCGGCGGCGCAGAAGGTCCTGCCGGTGCGCGATGCCGGTGGCGGCGCGATCTCGGCACTGGCCTTCAGCCCCGACGGCACCGGCCTGGCATTCGGGACCGAGGACGGGGCGATCGGGATCGTCGACCTGGCGGCGCGCTAGGCGCGGTCGGAGGCGGCGGGGGCCGGCAGGGCACCGCCGCCCGAGCCCGCGGCCGGCGTCTCGGCCGGCGGCGGCGGCGCGTGCTCGACCACCGAGAGGAATTTCTCGGCCAGCGCGCTGTAGAGCGAGCGCGGGCAGATCATGCGCGAGACACCGTAGGCGAGGAACGACGTGGCCAGCAGTGCCAGCGTGACCTGCTGGTTGTCCGACATTTCCATCACGATGACGCTGGCGGTCAGCGGCGCCTGCACCACGGCCGAGAAATAGGCCACCGTGCCCAGCAGCACCACCGCGCCCGGCGTGGTATGCGGCAGGAACTGCGCCACCCAGCCGCCGATCCCCGCCCCGATGGCCAGCGAGGGCGCGAACAGCCCGCCGGGAATGCCCGAGCAGTAGGACACGATGGTGGCGATGTATTTCAGGATGAAGAACGAGGCCGGATAGCTGGTCTGCCCGGCAATGATCTCGCGCGCCTGGATATAGCCCGTGCCGTAGGTGATCCCGCCCGAGGCCAGCCCCAATATGGCCAGCACCAGCCCGCAGCACGCGGCGAAGGCGATGGGCCGGCGCGCCACGAACTGGCCCAGCGCGCCGGGCAGGCCCTGCGAGGTGCGGATCAGGATGGCCGAGAATACGCCGCCGCTGATGCCGCCCAGGATGCCGCAGGTCAGCACCGCGATCCAGCTGATGCCGATCGGCACCACGACGTCGGTATGGCCGAAATAGGTATAGTTGCCGACCAGCGCGATGGCGGTGACGCCCGACAGGATCACGCCCGTCAGCATCGTGCCGCTGGTGCGCTGTTCGAACGAATGGCTCAGTTCCTCGATGGCGAACACGATGCCGCCCAGCGGCGTGTTGAAGGCCGCCGACACGCCCGAGGCGCCGCCGGCCAGGATCAGCCCGCGCCGGACGCTGACCGTGGACAGGTTCAGCCACCGCCCGAACCCGTGCATGATCGCGGCGCCCACCTGCACCGTCGGCCCTTCGCGCCCGATCGAGGCACCGGCCAGCAGGCCCAGCGTGGTCAGCAGGATCTTGCCGAAGGCGATGCGCAGCGACAGCAGCCGGTCGACGATGGTGAAATTTTCCAGATGCAGCGCGGCGATGGTCTGCGGAATGCCCGAGCCCTGGGCGCCGCGGAACCATGTGCGCGTCAGCCAGGTCGACAGCGCCAGCCCGGCCGGCGTCAGGGCCAGCATCACCCACGGGTCCCACGCTACCAGCCGGTCGCACAGGGCAGAGGCCCTGTCGGCGGAAGTTGCGAAGCCGACGGCGACCAGCCCCACCACCACCGATGCCGTCCAGTACACGATCTTGCGGCGCCACTGCGCCGTCGTGACCCGGGCGGAACGGCGCAGATGTCGCATATGGCGGATGCGCAGCTCGGTCAGGTCGGTCTTCATCGGCGGGGTGTCCGGGACAATGGCGGCCCGGGCCGGGGTGGCCCGGGGGGCGAATGCAGTCTGTACCCGCCCTTTACTCCGTACGGGCCGGATATTTCCACAGGAACCGCTCACATCTCCCCGACCGGAGGCGGAGGCTGTGTTGTCCCTGACACAACGGAACTTCCGCGGCGGCTTCGAATGCGGCGCCGTCGCGGCCGCCCGTTATGCCGGGATCGCGATCCCGCAATGCTTGGCCTTGCGGTCGGGTTCGACATGGATGTGGATCAGCGCGTCGCCGATGCGCGCGCGCAGCGCGGCCTCGATCCGGTCGCAGATCTCGTGCGCGGCATCGACGCTCATGCTGCCGGGGACGACCAGGTGAAACTCCACGAAGGCCATGGCGCCGACGATGCGCGCGCGCAGGTCGTGCGCCTCGATGGCGCCCCGGCCGCTGGCGGCGATGACCTGGCGGATCGCCTCCAGCGTGTCGGGGTCGGGGGCCTCGTCCATCAGGGCGGCGATCGACTCGCGCATCATGCCCCAGCCCACCCGCAGCACGTTCAGCGCGATCAGCCCGGCCAGCAGCGCGTCGATCCACGGCCAGCCGGTCAGCGGGATCAGGATGAAGCCGCCGACCAGGCCGATGGTGGTCCATACGTCGGACATCACATGCTGGCCGGCGGCGACCAGCGTCGGCGACCGCTTCGCCCGGCCCGCGCGCAGCAGCACCAGCGCCCAGGCCAGGTTCAGCACGCCGGCCGAGCCGTTGAGCAGGATGCCGGACAGCGGCGCGTCGGGCATGCTGGGATGCTGCCAGTCGATCCAGGCTTCGCGGCCGATGACCAGCGCGGTCATCAGCACCAGCACGCCCTCGGCCACGGCGGAAAGATATTCGGCCTTGTAATGGCCGTACGTATGGTTCTCGTCCGGCGGCAGGCTGGCGATATGCAGCGCCCACAGGCCGGTCAGGGCGGCGACGACGTTGATGATCGTCTCGATCGCATCGGAATAGAGCGCGATCGAGCCGGTGACGCGCCAGGCGGCATATTTCAGGCCCAGCGCCGCAATGCTGACGCCGAGGCTGGTCCAGGCCAGCGCGGTCTTGCTGATATCGGGCATCGTGACGGGCATGGGCTCAGGGTACGCTCGCGTCGGCCAGCACGCAGCGGGTGGCATAGGACAGGGTTTCGACCTGGAAGGTCGGGTGGCCGATGCGAAAGCGGGTGCGCAGCGCGTCGGTCGCATCGCCCAGCAGCGTGTCGTCGGCCGGGACTGCGCAGACCAGATGGACGGTCAGCGCGGTCTCGGTGGTGCTGATCGGCCAGATGTGCAGATCGTGCAGGTCCTGCACGCCCGGCAGGGTGCGCAGATAGGCCTCGACGCCCGCACGGTCGATCGTGCGCGGCACGCGGTCCAGCGCCATGTCCAGCGAATCGCGCAGCAGCGACCAGGTGCCGGCGACAATGGCGCAGGACAGGACCAGGCCCACGATCGGGTCCAGCCGGGCCCAGCCGGTGTACAGAATGACCGCGCCCGCAATCACGACGCCCGCCGACATCACCGTGTCGGCCAGCATGTGCAGGAAGGCGCCGCGAATGTTCAGGTCGCCGCCGCCGCGCGCGAACAGCAGCGTCGTCGCGCCGTTGACGACGATACCCCCGGCGGCCACGGCCATGACCGTGCCGCCCGGCACCGCGGTCGGTTCGATCAGGCGCAGGATCGATTCCCAGACGATCCCGCCCGTGACCAGCAGCAGCGCCACCGCATTGCCCAGCGCCGCGAGGATCGAGGATCGCCGTAGCCCGTAGGTGAATTCGGCGCTCGGCGCGCGCTTCGACAGCGTATGCGCCAGCCACGCCGCCGCCAGCGCCAGCACGTCGGACAGATTGTGCCCGGCATCGGCCAGCAGGGCCAGCGCGTGGGAGGTGACGCCCCAGGCGGCCTCGGCAATCACATAGACCAGGTTGAGCCCGATGCCCCACGCGAAGGCGGCGCCGAACGACGCGGGGGCATGGACATGCCCGTGGCCGTGATGCCCATGATGGTCATGGTCATGGTCATGGTCATGGTCATGGTCATGGTCATGGTCATGGTCATGGTCATGGTCATGGTTGCAGGCATGCGCCCCGTTCCGTCCTGCGTGCCCGTGCGCGGATTGTGGGTCGTGCAAGTCGGCCATGGATGGGGGATTCTCCTCGAACGGCGGCTCTCTGTATCAGAAGCATCGCGCCGGGGGCCAGTCTCGCGTTCTTTCGTCATGGCGGGCGGTCGTGATAAGGCACGGCGCATGGCCGCCGTCGCCTCGGCCGGCCCCTGAACAGTCCCCATACTCCCGCGAACGGATGCCTCGTCCCGCATGATCCGATTGACCGAAATCAGGCTCCCCCTCGACCACCAGCCCGACGCGCTGGTGGCGGACATCGTGCGCCGGCTGGGCATCGCGGGCGACGACCTGCTGGCGCATACGGTCTTCCGGCGCGGCTATGACGCGCGGCGGCGGGGGGCGATCACGCTGGTCTATACGGTCGATTGCGCGGTGCGGGACGAGGCCGCGGTGCTGGCGCGGCTGGCCGGCACGCCGCATGTCGGTGTCGCGCCCGATACGGACTATCGTTTCGTGATGCGCGACGGCGCGGCTTTCGCCGACCGGCCGGGCTATCGCCGCCCGGTGGTGATCGGGGCAGGGCCCTGCGGCCTGCTGGCGGGGCTGCTGCTGGCGCAGATGGGGCTGCGGCCGCTGATCCTGGAACGGGGCAAGGTCGTGCGCGAGCGCACGGTCGACACGTTCGCGCTGTGGCGCAAATCGGTGCTGACGCCCGAAAGCAACGTGCAGTTCGGCGAAGGCGGGGCCGGCACCTTTTCGGACGGCAAGCTGTACAGCCAGGTCAGCGACCCGCGCCATTACGGGCGCAAGGTGCTGCATGAATTCGTCAAGGCAGGCGCGCCGGACGAGATCCTGTACCTCTCCAAACCGCATATCGGCACCTTCCGCCTGGTGTCGATGGTCGAGCATATCCGCGCCGAGATCGAGGCGCTGGGGGGCACCTACCGCTTCGATACCAGGGTCGAGGAGCTTCTGCTGGCGACCGGCCCCGACGGCACGCGGCGGGTCGCGGGCCTGCGCCTGGCCGATGGCGAGGAGATCGCGGCCGATCATGTCGTGCTGGCGGTCGGGCACAGCGCGCGCGACACGTTCGCAATGCTGCACGCGCACGGCGTGGCGATGGAGGCCAAGCCCTTTTCCATCGGCGTGCGGATCGAGCATCCGCAATCGGTGATCGATGCGGCGCGTTTCGGCACGCAGGCGGGCGACCCGCTACTGGGGGCGGCCGATTACCGGCTGGTGCATCATGCCTCCAACGGGCGGGCGGTCTATTCCTTCTGCATGTGTCCCGGCGGCACCGTGGTGGCGGCGACGTCCGAGGAAGGGCGGGTGGTGACCAACGGCATGAGCCAGTATTCGCGGGCCGAGCGGAATGCCAATGCCGGCATCGTGGTCGGCGTAACGCCCGAGGCCGATTATCCCGGCGGCCCGCTGGCGGGCATCGCCTTCCAGCGCCATTGGGAGCGCCAGGCCTACCTGGCTGGCGGCGGCGACTATCGCGCGCCCGCGCAGCGTGTGGGCGATTTCCTGGCCGGCCGCCCCTCCACCCATCTGGGCACGGTCGAGCCCAGCTACCGGCCCGGCGTCACGCCGACCGACCTTGCGGCCTGCCTGCCCGATTTCGTGGTGCTGGCAATGCGCGAGGCACTGGCGGCATTCGGCCGGCAGCTCAACGGGTTCGACATGGCGGACGCGGTACTGACGGGAGTGGAAACCCGCACCTCCTCCCCATTGCGGATTCCGCGCGGCCCGGACGGGCAGTGCACCAATGTCGCCGGCCTGTATCCGGCGGGCGAGGGCGCGGGCTATGCCGGCGGCATCCTGTCGGCCGCCATCGACGGCATCCGCGTGGCGGAAGCCGTGGCCCTGACCATGGCCGGCCGCCCGGTAGACGGGCTGATCCGCCAGACCATGACCCGCAGCGCGCAGGCGCAATAGACGCGGTAGGCGCCAGCGTTCTTCGCGTTTGCGGAACGCATTTATTCCCGAAACCGGCGTTGCAGCTGGAAGAGATGCACAGCCGGCCAGAAACCCAGCAGGGCGGCCGCCAGCAGCGACATGCGTAGCGCATCGGCGCCGAAATGCGGCGTCAACAGGTCGCTGATCCATCCGAAGAGCGGGGGGCCGAGCCCGATGCCGACGGCATTGGCGAGCAGCGCGTACAACCCCGTCGCGGCCGCGCGGCGATGCGCCGGCACCACGCTGGGGACCGCCCCGTAGATCGGGCCGGTGCACAGGGCCGAAAGGACCGACGACAGCACCAGCATCGCCAGCGAGAGATCGAGCGAATGCGTCAGTACCTGGACGATCTGAAAGGGCTGGGCGATGAGATAGGCCCAGAAGGTGAAACGCATCGCGCCGCGAAAACCGAAGCGGGACGCGGCGAAATCGGCAATCGGCCCGCCGATGAAGGTTCCCACGACGCCCGCCAGACCGATGCCGATGCCGAACCACGCACCGGCCTGCCCCGACGACAGGCCGAAGGAGCGCATGTAGAAGGAAACACCCCACAAGGTGATGCCGTAGCTCACGACCTGACTGGTGACGCCGTACAGCACCAAGTCGCGCAACGGCCGGTTGGCAAGCAGCGCGCGCCACGATTCCGCATCCCGCGGCGCAGGCGGCAAGCGCGGTTCGCGGACGAACAGCAGCATCAGGATCGTGACCGGAATCCCCGCCAGCCCGATAGCGGTGAACGTCATGCGCCAGCCGACATGCTCGACGAGGTACCCGCCCCCCGCCAGCCCGATGATATAGCCCAGATAGGACACACCGTAGGAAATCGCGAACGACGTGCTGCGCTTCTCGGGCGTCGAATAGCCCGCATTCAGGGCGGCGGAGGAGGGGGAGAATGCAGCCTGTCCCAGCCCGACGCAGACCCGGGCGGCCGCCATGCTGGCGATCCCATGCGTGCGTCCCATCAGCGCGGTCGCGACACTCCACAGCGCGATGCCGAACGACGCCATGCGCGCGGCAAAGCCGCGGTCGGAAATCAGGGCGAACGGCATGATCATCACACCGTAGAGCAGCGCAAAGGCAGTCCCCCCCAGCAGCCCCACCGTCGCGTCCGAAAGATGCAGGTCGTGCTTGATCGCGTCGTTTGCGGTCGAGAACACGAACCGGTCGATGAAATCGAGCATCCCCGCCAGGCCGAGCAGCAGGATGACGGTGGGCGACCAGCCGCGTTTGCCGGGACTGTCGAACTTCCCTTCGGGCGGCATTCCGCTCATGCCCGGGAGCCTTCCGCCCCTGCGCCCCGAGCCTGCCGGGCCCGATGCCGCAACGGCCGGCGCTTGTAGACTGTCATGAATCGCTTCCATTCCTGTGCCAGAACGTAATCCGTAGCACATCCAGGCGAACCCGCGACCCGTCTGCCCCTTCGAGCAGCATCGCGAGGTCACGCGCCTGCGGGGCGAGGGGCACGAGGTCTGGGGATCGGCTCATTGCCCCGATAGCCCTGAGGCTATCGAGAGGCTCGGTGCCCATCCCGTGAAGGGCGATGCGCTCGATCGGGGCAGTGTTTTCGCACTTGTTGAGCGAATTCGTCCGGAAGTGGTGATCGACCAGTTCACCTCCCTCCCTGCCAGCCCTTTCGATTTGCCAAAGCGCCTTCCTGCCGACCGTAAACTGCGTCTGGCAGGGGGGCGGCGATATATCCAGCAATTATCCATATCACCGTTATCTCAGGACCGTAACGCAAGCTGCGTCATGAGGCAGAGCCATTCCGTAGGCCTCGTTGTAGCGTGCCGCAAAAGCTTCCCGTTCCAGTCTCTCGCAATAGTCAAGATACCGGATCAGAGCCCGCTCGGCGCGCGTCGTGCGTCCATAGAGCCGTTTGTAATGCTGCCAGAGCATCATCACATTGACCGACCAGGCATCATAGGCATGCGCTGTCACCCGTTTTCGGATCGCTGTCGGAAGCGCGTCGAAGGCCGCCCAGTCATCGCCAGCATATCGCCGCCACATCTCGTGCCGTAATGTCCGCTCGTTATCCGCTGTTACCCTACGCATCCGCCATTTCTCCGTTCCCCCAGACCGGAAATGGGTCGGGCAGATGAGCGAACAGCAGCGGATCGAACTGCTTTACGTCGAATTCCGGTACAAGGCAGGCATTCAGGGCCGTGCCAAGGGCGGCATCATTCATCTCTGCCGTGCCGATAAACACAATCTCCTGCCGACGGTCGCCATAAACCGGGTCCCATCTGCACAGGATCAGATCCCGCAATTCATCACTGTCTGGCCACTGGTTTTTGGGTATCGTCACCCACCAGCGTCCCATTGCCTGCGTACGGACCAGTGCACCGGCCTGCCCCAGTTCGCCCACCCATTCCGGACGGGTCGCCAGCCAGAAATGGCCTTTCGCCCGGATCACGCCCGGCCACGCAGCATCGATAAAGGCTTTGAACCGTTCCGGCACCAGCGGGCGGCGTGCACGCCAGACAAAGGTGTGGATGCCATATTCCTCGGTCTCGGGAATATGGTTCTGAAATTCGAACAGTTCTTTGTACCATAGCGGATGCTTATGGGCCCGGTCATAATCGAACCGGTGTGTATCCAGGATGCGCGCGCAGGGCACGACGCCCTGATCCGTTTCGATAATATCCGCATCGGCGTTGAGGGCCTGAATAACCTGCCGGGCGGCCTCGCGCTGCGCCGCTGTCGCGGTGGAGACCTTGTTCAGGACCACGACATCCGCGAATTCGATCTGCTCGACCAGCAGGTCGACCAGTGCCCTGTCATCCTCTTCTCCTGCTGTCTCGCCCCGGTCGCGCAGAAAGTCTGTTGAGGCATAATCTTTCAGCAAGTTGACGGCATCCACCACCGTTACCATCGTATCCAGCCGTGCGATGTCGGACAGGCTTTCGCCCATCTCGTCACGAAACTCGAAAGTCGCCGCAACCGGAAGAGGCTCTGCAATCCCCGTCGATTCAATCAGGAGATAATCGAAGCGCCCTTCTTCGGCGAGTCGACGTACTTCCTGCAGCAGATCGTCACGTAACGTGCAGCAGATGCAGCCATTGCTCATCTCCACAAGGGCTTCGTCCGTCCGGGAGAGATTGCTGCCGTCGCGCACCAGATCCGCATCGATGTTCACGTCGCTCATGTCATTGACGATCACCGCAACTTTCCGGCCCTCGCGGTTATTGAGCACGTGGTTGAGCAATGTCGTCTTTCCAGCTCCCAGAAAGCCGGAGAGGACCGTTACCGGGAGTCTTTCGTGCATGACGGATACCGTTCACTCGGTTGCGATCCGCCCAATCTACATGTTATGTTATACTATAACAATCCCCAGTGATTCTCGAAATGAGACAGGCCTGCCGGTCCGGCCCGCTTTTTGTGGTTCCGGCGCCATTCCGGAACATAGACAGCGGCGACTGGTTTATTGGCCAGAAAAACGTCACATTGGGCAGGATATCACGTGGGTTACGGCATTATAGCCGCCATATCAGTCGACGATAGAAGCACAGAACGCCGCCGCAGAACCGCCTTTACCCTCTCTCACCCCTCCACGCAGATCCTGTCGCGCCCGGTATTCTTGGCGCGGTAGAGGGCCGTATCCGCGCGTTGCAGCAGCAGGGCGGCGCTGGGTTCGCCGGGGCGGGAGCTGACCAGGCCGGCGCTGAAGGTGACGCGCAGGGCCAGCGCGCCGCCCCAATCCGTCTTGGCGTGGAAGGCGGTGCGCAGGCGCTGGCAGGCGGCTTCGCCGTTCTCCAGCGTGGTCATCGGCATCAGGATCGCGAATTCCTCGCCGCCGATGCGCGCGACGAGGTCGGGCGCGCGCACGCAGTCCCGCAGCACGTCCGCAATCCCTTGCAGGACCTCGTCGCCCGCCGCGTGGGAATACTGGTCGTTGATCTGCTTGAAACGGTCGGCGTCGATCAGGGCCAGGCAGAAATCGGGTTGGCCGGCCATGACCCCCTCCAGGGCCAGGGCAAGCTCTTCATTGAACGCGCGGCGGTTCGGCAGGCCGGTCAGCGGGTCTTCCCTGGCCTGCCGCGTCGCCAGGTCGGCCTGCTGGCGCAGGCGTTCCAGCAGCCGGGTCTTTTCATGGTCGGCGGCTTGCAGCCGCTCGGCCGTCTGCGTCAGTTCGCCCGTCCGTTCCGCGATGATCCGCGACAGGAACCGCGCCTGCCGCCGGTAGGAATAGGCGATGCCCAGATAAACCGCCGCCAGCAGCACGCCGAACGCCACCGCGGCGCCCGCCCAGACCTGCCGGCGCTGCCACCACATCGGGTCGACGACGATCGGCACTTCCATGTCGCGCGGGGACCACGTGCCGCCGGGATGCGCGGCGGAGACGCGCAGCGTGTACCGGCCCGGCGGCAGGCCTACCAGCCGCAGGCTGCGCGTATTGCCCTGCACGCTCCATGACGGGTCCAGGCCCTCCAGCCGGCTCCGGTAGATGATCCGGTCCGGCAGCAGGTAGCTCAACGCCGCATAACGCACCGTCAGCCCATGCCCGGCCGGGATATGGACGGGCGCGCCATCCGCCGGCAGCGGCAGCGGATTGCCGTCGAGGTCGAGCGAGCCGAGCGCCACGGAAGGCGGGGGCGGGCGGGTGACAAACATATGGACCTGCCCCGGATCGGCATGCGCGACGCCGATAGCGGTGGCGATCCAGATCGTGCCATCACGGCGCAGGATCGCCGACGGGGCCGAACTGCCGCTCGCCTGGCTGCTGAGCAGCCCGTCGGCCTCGTCGAAATGCAGCAGTGGCAGATGCGGCGACCGGCCGTCGGCCACGGCCTCGATGTCCGACAGGGCCAGGCGCATGACGCCGCGATTGCTGGTCAGCCAGACATGGTCGTGCCGGTCCGGCAGCATGGCGAAGATCGAATCGACGGGCAGGCCCTGTTCGCGCGCCACCTGGGCAATGGCACCGTCCCGGTCGCGATACAGGCCCCGGTCGCTGACGAACCACATGTCGCGGCCCACCGGCGTGAAGCCGAAGATCGTGTGCGCCCCCTGGGGCGTCGGGAAACGGATTGCCTCGATGGACGCCCCATGCAGATGGCGCACGCCGTCGAGGGTACCGATCCACAGATCGTCCGCCTGTGCCCTCAGCGCCGTGATCAGCCCATGCGGTGCGTCGGGCCCTTCCAGCGGCCGTGGCGGCCTATCGCCGACGCGAAAGACGCCGTGCTGCGTGCCGATCCAGACCGCGCCGTTGCCGCCGACGCCGATCGCCCGGATATTGCCGGCGGGCAATCCTTCCGCGGTGCCGAAATGGCGGACCGATCCGTCCGGCGCGCGCGCGTACAGGCCATCCGAATAGGTGCCGATCCACAGGGTTCCGTTCCCGTCCTGGGCAAGGCTGAGGATTTCCGGCGTGTGGTCGGGGTCGGTGGACAGGGGCACGGCGGCCATCGTGCCGTCCGGATTTTCCCGCGACAGGCCGGCATCGGTGCCCACCCACAGCCGCCCGTCGCGATCTTCCAGCACCGAGCGGGTGAAATCGTCGGGCAGGCCATCCTGCCGGCTCAAGGTGCTGAACAGCGCCTCGCGCAGCCGGTACAGGCCCCCGTTCGAACCGACCCACAGACTGCCCTCGCTATCCTCCATCAGGCTGAGGATGCGGCCGGATGCCGGCGCCATGGTGTCGGGCAGGCGCTCGATGCCGGCGGCGGAAAGCCGGAGCACCCCGTGGCCCTCGGTGCCCGCCCACAGCGCGCCGTGGCGGTCCTGGATCAGCGCCGTGATCCGCCCGATCTCGTGCAGATCGTATTGCAGGGTGGCACCCGCCGCGCCGATCCGGAAGATCCGGCTGCCCGCGACGATCCAGAACGTCCCGTCGGGCGCCCGATAGGGCCATGCCAGCCCGTGCGGCAGATGCCAGGCGGCCGGCGCGGTATGGACCTGCCCGCGCGCATCCTGGACCACGACCCCGTCATAGGTGCCCAGCCAGAGCGCGCCCGTGCTGTCGAACGCCATCCGGCGATAGAGGTTCAGCAGCGGCGATTTCGGGGGCGGCCGGACATACTGGAACGCGCCGTCCGCCGTCATGCTGCCCAGGCCGTTGCCCTCGTAGAGCATCCACAGCCGGCCGGTCGGGCCGATCTGCAGGGACTGGACGATGATGGAGGGCGCATGGGCGGGATGCGGCCACAGGCGCCAGCTTCCATCCGCCGCGTGCCGGCCGATATTGCCCCGGGAATCGCTGAACCACAGGGTGCCTGCCGCATCGGTGACGATGGTCCCGATCCCGTTATCGAGCAGGGGCACGCGACTGCCGCGATCGTAGACGGTGAACTCGATACCGTCATAGGAGGCCAGCCCCTCCCACGTGGCGAACCACAGGCGCCCGTCGGGGGTCTGGGCGATGTCGCGGATCGAATTCTGCGGCAGCCCGTCCCGCGTCGACCAGTGATCGAGCACATAATTGGCCAGCGGTGGCGGCGGCACCGCCGCCCGGGCGCGCGACGCCGGCCCGGCCAGGGCGCAGAACAGGGCGATCGACACCCGCCACAGCGTCGTTCTTCCGGCGGAGGTAGGACGGGCGATGCGCCGCCCGGAACCGGGCGGCCGTGTCGAAGGGAGAGTGCCGGACGCCATCGGCCTCAGCTCAGGGCGCCGTTCACGAAGGGCATGAGGAATCAGGCACTATGTCCGACGGGGTCCAGGGTCTGCATTGATCGCATGGCACGCATGTTCCATCGTTGACAACAGGTCAATACCACACGGTCCGTCGGGTCGTGCAAGCCTTTGATCGCCATGCCGATCGGGCGCGGCCGCGGCGGGTTCAGGCAGGCGCGAGCCCGCGCGCGGCGGGGGCGGCCGCCGGGTGGCCGGTTTCGCCCAGGATCGCGGCCATCAGGCCGGGGAAGCGCCGGTCCAGCGCCGCGCGGCGCAGGCTGTTCATATGTTCCACGCCCTGGCTGGTCGTGTGCAGCACCCCCGCGGCACGCAGGATGCGGAAATGATGCGACATGCTGGATTTCGGCCGGCCGAAGCTCAGGTCGCCGCAATTCATGGGCGCGGCGCTGGCAGCCAGCGCCTGGACGATGCGCAGGCGATAGGGATCGGACAGCGCGTGGAAGATCGCCTCCAGGGACAATGTCTCTTCATCCGGATGAGAAAAGCCGATTTCGTCTCTTGCCATGACGCCTACTCTATCCGAAATGTCGTTTGTTCGATAAAAATGGAACTAAGCCTTCCCGCTGGGGAAGGCGGAGGAAAGGGAACAGGGATGGCTCATCTCTTTACGCCATATACGCTGGGCGACGTGACGCTGCGCAACCGGATCGCGGTTTCGCCCATGTGCCAGTATATGGCCCAGGACGGCGTGGTGAACGACTGGCACCATGTGCATCTGGGCACGCTGGCGCGCGGCGGCGCGGGGCTGGTGGTGGTCGAGGCCTCGGCCGTTTCGCCCGAGGGCCGGATCACGCCCGGCGATGTCGGGATCTGGCGTGACGATCAGGCCGAGGCCCTGGCGCCGATCGCGCGCGCGATTGCCGAGGCCGGCGCGGTACCGGGCATCCAGATCGCCCATGCCGGGCGCAAGGCCAGCGCCAACCGCCCGTGGGAAGGCGACGACCACATGCCGGAATCCGACCCGCGGGCCTGGCAGCCCATCGCGCCCTCGGCGGTGGCGTTCGGCGCCAACCTGCCGCGCCAGCCGCGCGCCATGTCGGTCGCGGAGATCGAGCGGGTGCGGCAGGATTTCGTGGCGGCCGCCATCCGCGCGCGTGAGGCCGGGTTCAGGTGGCTGATGCTGCATTTCGCGCATGGATATCTGGCGCAGAGTTTCTTTTCTCCATTTGCCAATCAACGGACCGACGCCTATGGCGGTTCCGCCGAAAACCGGGCGCGCTTCCTGGTCGAGACCCTGCGCGCGGTGCGTGCGGTGTGGCCGGAGAACCTGCCGCTGTCGATCCGGCTGGGCGTGACCGAATTCGCCGGCGACGACGAGGCGATGCTGGCCGAGGCGCTGGCCATGCTCCGGGTCATGAAGACGGAGGGGCTGGGCTTCGTGGATGTGTCGATCGGCTTCGACACGCCGACCGCGCAGATTCCGTGGGGCCCCGGCTTCCTGGGCGCGATCGCGGGGCAGGTGCGGCGCGAGACGGGGCTGCCGACGGCGACAAGCTGGAATGCCGCCAGCGCGCCGCAGCTGGCCGATGCGATGGTGCGCCAGGGCGAGGTGGACCTGGTCATGGTCGGCCGTCCGCTGCTGGCCGATCCGCACTGGCCCTATGCGGCCGCGAAGGCCTTGGGACACGAGGACGCCGCGTCGGTGCTGCCGCCGCCCTACGCCCACTGGCTGGCACGCTATCGCTGAAAGCCTCGCCGCCGGCGCCCTGCCGCGCGGAAACCACGGGGAGGGCGCGCCTGCGGGCCGCCCCCATCGTGGCGCGGTCTGATGAACAAAAATACATCCAGATATATCTTGATTTCCGATATATCTGGATGCATATCGGGACCATGAAACACAGAAACAGACATGATGGCGGTCGCGATCGCCGGGTTTTTTCCGCTGACGGGCCGTCCGGCTTCATGGGGCCGGGCCGGCATCACGGCCGGGGCGGCGGCGGGCGCCGCGGGGGCCGCAACCGGCTGCTGGATTACGGCGAGATGCGCCTGCTGGTGCTGAGCCTGATCGCCGACAGCCCGACCTATGGCTACGAGCTGATCCGCACCATCGAGGAGCGGTTCGGCGGCAGCTACACGCCCAGCCCCGGCGTGATCTACCCGACGCTCACCTGGCTGGACGAAGCGGGCTATGTCCGCCTGGCCGAGGAAGAAGGCCGCAAGAGCTATCACATCACTCCGGAGGGCCAGGCCTTCCTGGCCGCCAATCGCGCGGGGCTGGACGAAATTCTCGCCCGCTCCGCAGCCGCGGGCGCTGAAGGCGGCGGGCGGCGGAACATCCCCGTACCGGTGATGCGCGCCATGGAAAACCTGAAGACGGCATTGCGGCTCCGCCTGCGCAATGGCGGTCTCGATGCCGAAACCGGACAGAAGATCGCCGACCTGCTCGATGCCGCCGCCCGCGAGATTGGGCAGGCATGACAAGAGAGGAGACGGAGATGAACGATTTCGAATTTTCCAGCACTCCCGGCGCCGGCCCTGCGATCCAGCGGGTGCGGCATGAGCTGAGGCGCCGCAACCTGGCGGTCGCGTCCGTGGAGCGCCTGACCCCGCACATGATCCGGGTGACGCTGACCGGTGCGGATCTCGACGGGTTCGTCAGCGCGTCGCCCGACGATCACATCAAGATTTTCATTCCCGGCCGCGATGGCGCCGTGACGCGGCGGGATTACACGCCGCGCCGCTATGATGCGCGGGCGGGGACCCTGATCCTGGATTTCGTGAACCATGATGGCGGCCCCGCCGCCGCCTGGGCACGGGCCGCCAGGGCCGGAGACCGGCTGGAGATCGGCGGTCCGCGCGGGTCGCAGGTCATCACCGGCCCCGTGGATCGCTGGCTTCTGGTCGGGGACGAGACGGCGCTGCCCGCCATCGGCCGCCGGGTGGAGGAACTGTCGGCCCATGACAGCGTCACGACGGTGGTGACGGTGCCCGGCGCCGATGACGAACAGGTTTTCGCGACATCCGCCCGCCACGAGGCGCACTGGGTGCATCGCCCCATGGCGGAGGCGGACCAGGCGCAGGGCGTTCTGGACGTGCTGGCCGGGATCGACATTCCGGAGCGCACCTTCGTCTGGGTCGGGGCCGAGGCCCGCGTGGCGAAAGCCGTGCGCCGCACCCTGCTGGAAGAGCGCGGGCTCTCCCCGTCCTGGATCAAGGCATCGGGCTACTGGCTCAAGGGGACGGCCGATGCATCGGTAAAAGATGTGGAGGAGAGCGCCTGACCGAGACTCAGGCGCGCGGAGCGTGACTGGAAATGTGGGCTGGCGAGCGAGAGTGCCGCGCAGCGGCACGGCCGTCATGTGTTTCCGAGCATCGGAGCGGAGCGGCCTTATGGGCCGTCCGCCGCGAAGCGCAGGAAACGCGCGTCGGATCGCCGCCGGCACGCATTTCCGGTCACGCTATCTCTGGTCTTCGCGGATGGGGGGCGTGATCGGCGCGCGCACCAGCAGGTAGGGCGGCTGGCGCAGGTCCTTGCCGCCATTGAAGCCCGGCAGGCGGTTCCATTGGCCCAGCGTGCAATAGACATGGCTGGCGGTGACGAAGATCCCGTCCGGCCAGACGATGCGCGGGTCGCGGACCACCACTTCGATCGTGCCGTCCGGTATCCAGCGCATGATGGCGTCATGCTCGCTCGCCGTCAGGTAGAGCCGGCCCTGCGCGTCGGTCGCCATGCCGTCGGTCATGACCTTCTCGCCATGATCGATGATGCCGGCGGCGAGTTGGTCCTCGGTGGCGTCGAAATTCGACAGCAGCGCGGTTGGAATACTGTAGAGGCGGCGGCTGGTCAGCGGCGAATAATAGAGCAGCGCACTGTCCGGGCTGAGCGTGATGCTGTCCACCCCGCCGACCGGAAAGGTCGGGTGCGCGGGGTCGTAGCGCAGCGGGCGCCCGTCCAGTACCGTCAGGAACCCTTTCTCGGCCTGGATCGACGGATGATCGGCCAGCACCCGCCGCTGCCGGCCGGTGGCGATATCGACCACGACCAGCGCCGGCGACGTGCCGAACGAGGAATCCGCGACATAGGCGGTGCCGAGCGCGCCATGGGTCAGGTCGACGCGCAGATCGTTCATGTGGCTGTCGGGCCGCATGGCCGGCGGCTTCAGTACCACGCTGGCGATCAGCCGGTCGGTGGCCGGATCGATGCCGATCACCTTCGCGGCACCCGGCGCGATGGGCCGCCCGACGATCTTGCCGTCGTCGATCGCCCACAGCCGGCCTTTCGTGTCCGTCGTCATGCCGTGGATCGAGATCAGCCGGCGGTCGGGGCTGGCCGAGGAGGGCAGGCTGAGCGCCCTGTCGGGATAGGGCACCAGCACGTTGCCCTTCAGTTCGGCCAGGGTCGCCTTGCTGTGGTTTTCGGCATGGCGCGGAAAGCCGATGAAGATGCGGTTATCCGGCGTGACGGCGATCCCGGACGGGCCGGGGCCATAGAATTCGGCAACGACCTCCAGCGAGCCGGCAGGGACCGTGTCGCCCGACACCGTGCCGGCGCGCGCGCGGCCGGAAAGGGCGGGCAGGATGGCGGCGCCGGCGGCGGCGGCGAAAAGGTCGCGACGATTCAATGGCGTTCTCTCCCGTGTGCTGGTTCAGGGCGGTCCCTGTGCGGGCGCCGTCCTTGCCTCATGCGGAAAATGCCGATCCGCTCGGCGTGGCATGCTTCACCAGACCGGCGATGGTTGCAACAGGGAGAAGGGCGAGGAGGGGATCTCTTTCTTATATTGGTTTTTAATATCACCTTCCTGCGATTGATGTTTGCCTCGGCGGGGGCCGCGATGGGCCTCTGTCGTGATTGCTTCCGATTGGTACAATATCTTACGTTTCGATAAAAAATATGGTTTATATTCATTACTAAATTGTATTAGTCCCTTTCCGGACGCGAGCATATGCTTCCCGCCGCAAGAGAGGGAAGATGAAAAGAATTTCGTATATTTTCGATATTTATGCCCGGTTTTCCTGCGGGTCGATGAACGGCGCCTGACATTATGGAACATCTATTGAAAAAGAAGCAGATCATTGTCGTGCTGGGGATGCATCGCAGCGGAACAAGCGCCATCACCTATGGCCTGCGGGCGATGGGCGTCTCGCTGGGCGACCATTTGCTGCCCGCCGCCGCGGATAACGGGAAAGGGTTCTGGGAAGACCTCGATTTTATCGACCTGAATACGGAAATGCTCGCGGCCCTGGGCCGCGACTGGCGCTCCTTGCAGTCCGTGACCGATCAGGATGTCGATTGCCTGCGTGCCAGTGGCTATGTTTCGAAATCCCTTCAATTGCTGAAAGAAAAGACGGCGAATGTCTCCGCCTTCGGCTTCAAGGACCCGCGCACGACAAAACTTCTTCCGTTCTGGAAGCGTATTTTCGAAGAATCGCCCTTCGACGTCAAATATATCCTGGCCAGCCGCAACCCGTTGAGCGTCGTCCGCTCCCTGGGGAAAAGAGACGATCTGCCCAGGGAAGTCTCCTACATGCTGTGGCTCGAATACATGATGGCCGCGCTGTGCAATCTCGGCGACGCCCACGCCGTGCTGGTCGATTACGACACGCTGGTTTCCGCGCCGGGGCAGGAGTTGAAACGGGTTTCCGACCGGCTCGGCCTTGTGCTGGACCCGCAGGAAGTCGAGAAATATTGCGACGGATTTATCGAGAAAGACCTCCGGCATACGCATTTCGACAGGAACGATGTCTGTGCGGATGACGCCGCGGTGCCGCTGGTCCAGGATGTGTATTCATTCCTTCTCGACGTGCAGGCCGGCAGAACCAGTATCGAGGCCGGTATGGAATCGGGCCTGTTCCGGAAATGGAAAGACAGGCTGGATCGCACGCAGCCGCTCCTGAAACTGATCGACAGGTGGCACATCGATATCGAAAATGCCTCCGATAAAATCGAGGCGTTCGAGATCAATGCGCGGGCCTCCGACATGGTCTTCGGCCGCATCATCGCAATCCTGAAGACAGTGAATCGATCGGGCCGCAGAGCGTGGTTTCGCCTGCGCACGCGCCGCTGGTGCCGGTTCGGCTAGACGCCCCGCGCAGGGCCTACAGGAACGAGACCGGATCGATATCGACATCGATCCGTGCGCCGCGTTCGGGGGGCACGCGCTCCAGCCATTCCCGCACGATCGGTTGCAGCGCGATCTCGCGCCGGGCGCGCAGCAGCAGCCGGCGGCGGTGCCGGCCGCGCAGGATGGCCAGCGGGGCGGGTGCCGGGCCCAGAACCTGCAAGCCCTCGCCGCGCGGGGCGCCGCCCCCCAGCGCGCGGGCGGTGGCGTCGGCGGCTTCCGGCGTATCGGCGCTGACGATCAGGGCCGCCAGCCGGCCGAAGGGGGGCCAGAAGCCGGGGCGGCGCTGCTCGGCCTCCTGCCGCATGAAGCTGGCGAGATCGCCCGAAACCAGGGCCTGCATCACCGGGTGCTCGGTGCAATAGCTTTGCAGCAGCACCGTGCCCGGTGCCTCGGCACGGCCCGCACGGCCGGCGACCTGGTGCAGCAGCTGCACCGTGCGCTCTGCCGCGCGCAGGTCGCCGCCGCCCAGCCCCAGATCGGCATCGACGACGCCGACCAGCGTCAGGTGCGGAAAATGCCAGCCCTTGGCGACGATCTGGGTGCCGATCACGAGGTCGACCTCGCGCCGGGCGATCTGCGCCACCGCGTCGGCGGTCGCCGCCGGGCCGGGCAGCGTGTCGCTGGCCATCACCAGCAGCCGGGCATCGGGGAAGGTGGCGCGCGCTTCCTCGGTAATGCGTTCCACGCCAGGGCCGATCGGGGTCAGGCTGGCTTCGGCATGGCAGGACGGGCAGGTGGGTGGCGTGGGCTCCTGATAGCCGCAATGATGGCAGGTGATCACGCGGCGCGCGCGATGTTCCACCAGCCAGGCGGTGCAGTTGGGGCATTGCAGCCGATGGCCGCAGGTGCGGCACAGCGTCAGCGGCGCATAGCCGCGACGGTTCAGGAACAGCATCGCCTGTTCGCCGCGTTCCATCGTCGCCCGCATCGCCTCGGTCAGCAGGGGCGACAGGAACAGCCCGCGCTCGGGCGGGTGGGCGCGCATGTCCACGGTCCGCACCTCGGGCATCGCGGCGCCCCCATGGCGCGCGGTCAGCGCCAGATGGCGGTAGCGGCCGGCGCCGACATTGGCCAGCGTCTCCAGGCTGGGGGTGGCGGAAACCAGGATGATCGGGGCGTGGTCCATGCGCGCGCGCACCACCGCCATGTCGCGCGCATGGTAGGTCACGCCGTCTTCCTGCTTGAAGGCGCTTTCATGCTCCTCGTCGACGATGATCAGTCCCAGTTCCGCGAAGGGCAGGAACAGGGCCGAGCGCGCACCCACCACCACGCGGGCGCTGCCCTCGGCCACCGCGTGCCAGGTGACGCGGCGCAGGCGGGGGCCGAGGTCGGAATGCCACAGCGCGGGCTCGGCGCCGAAACGGCGGGCGAAGCGGCCGGTCCATTGCGCCGACAGGGCGATTTCCGGCAGCAGCACCAGCACCTGCCGGCCGCGCTCCAGGCAGGCGGCAATGGCTTCCAGATAGATCTCGGTCTTGCCCGATCCGGTCACGCCTTCCAGCAGGGTGACGGAAAAGCCGCCCGCGCCGGCCAGGTCGCGCAGGCTCTGCGCCGCCTCCCGCTGGCCGTCGCCCAGGGTCGGCGGGCAATGGGCAGGATCGGGGGCGGCGAACGGGGGGGCGGGCTTCAGTACCACGGCACGCAGCGCGCCGGCATCGGCCAGTCCGCGCACCACGCTTGTGCCCACGCCCGCCCGCCGCGCCAGTTCGGCGCCGGGCAGGGGGCCGTCGCTTCTGGAGATTTCCAGCACCCGGCGGCGGGCGGGGGTGTCGCGCAGCTCGGGCGGCGGCTCTGCCAGGGCCCAGCCCGTCGTCAGGGCCACGGGCGCGGTCGCGGCGGTGCGCAGCGCCATGGCCAGCACCATGCCGGGCGGCGACAGCGTATAGGCCGCGACCCAGTCGACGAAGCGCCGCAGCGCGCCGGGCAGGGGGGGCTGGTCCAGCCGGGAGATCACGGGTTTCAGCCGCCCGTCCGCCACCGGCTTCATCGGCGGGGGGGTGAATTCGGGCGGCAGGGCCGGGGTCGGGTCCCAGACCACGCCGGTTTCGGTCCGGCGGCCCAGCGGCACGCTGACGATGTCGCCCGGTTGCAGGTCGGCCAGCGCGGGCGGCACGGCATAGTCGAACGGGCCGGGAAAGGGCAGAGGCAGCAGCACCGCGACGCGCGGCCGGCCGGCGCTTTCCGGCTTTCGCGCGGGGGGGCGTTTGTCTAGACTCGCGTGTACCATGAGGTTTTTTATCGCCCCGGCCGCCCGCTGTCTCGCCCCGCAATCGTCGCGCGCCGCGCGGCTGCCCCGATGACCGGCGCCGCGCTACGCGATGCCTTCCTGGACTGGATGCGCGACGAGAAGCGGGCGGCGGCGCTGACCCTTACCGCCTATCGGGGCGACCTGGACCGGTTCCTGGCCTTCGTCGGCGCCCATATGGGTGGCGAGGTGGACCTGGCGGTGCTGGACCGGCTGTCGCTGGGCGACCTGCGCGCCTGGCTGGCGTCGGAACATGCGGGTGCCCAGCAGGCGGCGGGCGGCCGCCGCGCGGGCGGGGCGGACCGCGCGGCGCGGACCCGGGCCCGGCGGGTGTCGGCCATGCGCTCGTTCTACCGGTATCTGGCGCGGCACCATGGGGTGCGCAATCCGGCGCCCGGCCTGCTGGCCGCCCCGCGTTTCCGCGCCTCGCTGCCGCGCCCGCTGACGACGGAACAGGCGCTGGAGGTGCCGGACGGGCTGGGCGCCGTCGCCGCCACCCCGATGGCCGAACAGCGCGACCGGGCGCTGTTCCTGCTGCTCTATGGCTGCGGCCTGCGCATTTCCGAGGCACTGGGCCTGGATATCGGCGATCTCGACCGGGCGCTGTCGGCGGGCGGCACGCTGCTGATCCGCGGCAAAGGCGGGCGGGAGCGGCTGGTGCCGATGGTGCCGGCGGTGGCACGCGCCCTTGCGGACTGGCGGGCGCGCCACCCGGCGCCCCTGGTCGGCGCGCCGCTGTTTCCCGGCGTGCGCGGCGGCCGGTTGCAGCCGGCGGTGGCGCAGCGCGCCATGCGGGTATGGCGCGACATGGCGGGCCTGCCCGAGCACGCCACCCCCCATGCGCTGCGCCATTCCTTCGCCACCCACCTGATGGAGGGCGGCGCGGATCTGCGCGTGATCCAGGACCTGCTGGGCCATGCCAGCCTGTCGACGACCCAGCGCTATACGCTGGCCGACGAGGCGCGGCTGATGCAGGTCTGGGCCGGTGCCCACCCGCGCGCCGCCGGGCGCAACCCGTCGCGGGAGGAAGAAACAACAACAGGGAAGAACCAGCCATGATCACCGCCGCCGGCCGCATGCCGTATCCGCCGATCGAGCCCTATCGCAGCGGCATCCTGGACACGGGCGACGGCCACCGCGTGTACTGGGAACTGTGCGGCAATCCGGACGGGATTCCCGTGGTGTTCTTGCATGGCGGCCCGGGCGGCGGATGCACGCCGGCCCACCGGCGGCTGTTCGACCCCGCGCGCTACCGCATCCTGCTGTTCGACCAGCGCGGCTGCGGCCGGTCGAGGCCCCATGCCGGGCTGGACAACAACACGACCTGGCACCTGGTCGAGGATATCGAGCGCCTGCGCGTACTGACGGGCGCGGAACGCTGGGTGGTCTTCGGCGGCTCCTGGGGCTCCACCCTGGCCCTGTCCTATGCCGAGACGCATCCGGAGCGAGTGACGGGCCTGATCCTGCGCGGGATCTTCACCCTGCGGCGGTCGGAATTGCTGTGGTATTATCAGGAGGGTGCGTCCTGGCTGTTCCCCGACAAGTGGGAGCGGTTCCAGGCGCCGATCCCGGTCGCGGAGCGCACCGACATGATGGCGGCCTATCGCCGCCGCCTGACCGACCCCGACCGGGCGGTGCGCGTCGAGGCCGCCGTGGCCTGGAGCCTGTGGGAGGGAGAGACCCTGACCCTGCGCCCCGCGCCGACCCTCTCCGCCCAGCATGCCGACGAGGCATACGCGCTGGCCTTCTCGCGGATCGAGAACCATTATTTCGTCCATGCCGGTTGGCTGAAGGAGGGGCAACTGATCCGCGACGTGGAGCGGATCCGCCATATTCCGGCGGTGATCGTGCAGGGGCGCTACGATATCGCCACCCCCATGCGCACGGCGTGGGACCTGCATCGCGCCTGGCCCGAGGCCGATTTCCACCTGGTGGACGATGCCGGCCATGCCGTTTCGGAACCGGGCATCCAGACCGCGCTGCTGGACGCCACCGACCGCTTTGCCGCCGGCGGCTGAACGCGCGCCGGCCCGCGCGGGGCGATGGCGGGCCCGGCTGGCGGTGCTGCTGGGCCTGCTGCCGGCCCCTGGTCTGGCGCAGGACGCGGCACCGGTGCCCTGTGCCGTCACCCGGGTCGCGCGCGTCCCGCTGCGCGACGACGGCGGATACCTGTCGGTGCCGGTGTCGATCGCCGGCCGTACCGCGCGGGGGGCGTACAGCCTGGTGGTCGATACCGGGGCCGAGGGCGGGCTGGTCAGCGCCCGGGTGGCGCAGGCGCTGGGGCTGGCGGTCGATTCCGGGCGCAGCACCGTGCTGTACGGCACCGGCGGCGCGGGCGGGATGGTTCCCAACGTGCTGATCGCCGCCCTGCGCCTGAACACCGAGGACGGGCAGGGGCTGGATCTGGGCCCGCTCTCGACTCCGGTGGGCGAGTTGCCGGGGCAGCCGATGATTACGCCCCCGGTCGCGGGGCTGCTGGGCGGTGACGTGCTGTCGCGCTTCGACCTGGAATTCGATGTCGCGGGCGGCTGGCTGTCGCTGTGGCGCGTGCAGGGCGAGTACGATGCGTGTCGTGCCGCGCCGGCCTGGCGCGGGGCTTACGGCACCGTGAAGCTGCTGCGCGAGGGCCATCGCGTGGCGGTCGAAGTGGAACTGGACGGGCGGCCCCTGACCGCCCTGGTCGATAGCGGGGCACGTTCGCGCATTCTCTCGATCGAGGCGGCGAAGCGGGCAGGGGTGTCGGAGGATCGTCTGGCGGCCGATCCGGGGGGCGAGACCAGCGGCGTCGACGGCCGGCCGGTTCTGTATCACTGGCACCGTTTCGGCAGCCTGCGCGTGGGGGCCGAGGTGGAACAGGCGCCGGTACTGACGGTCTCGCGGCTGCGGGACCGGGTGGACATGCTGCTGGGGGCGGACTGGTTCGCCCGGCACGATGTCTGGATATCCTACGCCACCGGCCGGATGTTCACGCGGCCGGCCCGGCGGTAGCGGGTCGCGACGGGGGGGGGGGGCCCCCCCCCCCCCCCCCCCCCCCCCCCCACACGATGGGGGTGGGGGAGCCGGTAAATAACCCCCCCCCCAGGGTAGCATTAAGGGCCCCCCAGGGGG
>NZ_JABEQK010000013.1 GCF_014174275.1 Gluconacetobacter takamatsuzukensis
GGGTAGTAGATCATCGGCTTGTCGTAGACCGGCAGCAACTGCTTGCTGGTGGCCAGCGTCATGGGGTGCAGCCGGGTGCCCGATCCGCCGGCCAGCAGGATGCCCTTCATCGCGCCTTCCATCGTGCGGTCGTTTGCCGCCGGGGTGTTCGCGCGATAGGGGTGCAGGTGCGACAGGTTGGTCATCGGGGTCGGTTCCGATCCGGAGGGCTGCATGGTTCGCTCCTTTCCTGATGGCCGGCGACGCGCCGTCCGGGGGGCGGCGCCGGGTGGCCCGCGCGATTGCCGCGCCGGGGGCCTGCGCGCATAGTGATGACGGCAACAGGGATTTTTGCGTGCTCGCCGAACGATTGACCCATGACCTGGCCTGTGTCCTCGAACGCCCCGACCTGCGCGTGATCGCGGGGGGGCGGCGCATCGGGCTGGATCCGGCGCTGGAGCGGCCGTTCGTGGTGCGGGCCGACGGCATGGTCGTGCTGGGCGCGCCGTGCATGAGGGCGCCGGCCTGTGCCCCCGCCCTGCTGCGCCACGCGCTGGAGCTCGCCCGCCTGATCGAGGCCGTGCCCGGCGATGATGTGGCCGGCGACGCGGTGCCCGGCGACGTGGTGCTGGCGGGGCTGTGCGCGGCCCGCACCGCCGCGCTGTTCGCGGAGCTGGACGGGCCCGGTGGGGTGGCGCGGGCGGACTGGCATGCCGACATGGCCGCCGCGCATCCGCCGGGCGCGGGCCGCCTGCGGCAGGTCTGGATGGAGCTGGCGCCGTTGCAGCCGCCGGTTGCCCCGGAACATGCCGATGACGGTGCGTTCGGGCTGCTGGCGGCCCGGCTGGGCGCATTGTGGCCGCTGCTGGAGCCGGCGGAAAAGCTGATGGCTGAAGGCGGGGATGCGCGGCTGGCGATCGACCCGGCGACGGGGCTGAATCATTACGGTTCTTCCCACCGGCCTCGCCCCTGGGCTGTGACCTATGCGTCTTCCACCGCGTCCTCGGTGTCCGAACGGGGTTTCGCGGGGGCCGAGGCGGCGCGGGCGCGGCTGGTGCAGGGCGGGTTGGCCGGGGAAGGTGCGGAGGTGCGGGCCGGCATGGTCGCGGAGGTCCGGCACCGGATCGCGGCGCATTACGGGATGAGCGGGGCGCAGGGCGTCGTGCTGGCGCCGTCGGGCACGGATTGCGAATTGTATGCCCTGGCCCTGGCGATGCTGGGTTCTGGTGGACATCCGGTCAGCAACATCCTTCTGGCCCCCGAGGAAACCGGGAGTGGCGTACCGTTAGCGGCAAAAGGTTGCCATTTTGCGAATGACACCGCGCTGGGCGCCCAAGTGGCCAAGGGCGGGTCGATCGCGGGGTTTCCGGCGGACACGCTGCTTCTGTCGGTGCCGCTGCGGCGGCCGGACGGGGCGTTGCGCGCGGCTGCCGAGATCGACGGGGAGTGCATCGAGCTGGCGCGGCGGGGCCGGCAGGCGGGGCGGCATGTGCTGCTGCACCGGCTGGACCTGTCCAAGACCGGATTGCTGGCGCCGGGGCTTGAGATGCTGGACCGGCTGGCCGACGCGGCCCGGGCCGAGGGCGCGCCGGTGCCCGATATCGTCGTCGATGCCTGCCAGGCGCGGCTGGATCCGGCACGGGTGCGGGCCTATCTGGACCGGGGGTGGATGGTGATGATCACCGGCTCCAAATTCTTCACCGGGCCGCCTTTCTGCGGGGCGCTGCTGCTGCCGGAAAGCGTGGCTGCGCGGCTGCGCGACGGGGACCTGCCGTCCGGGCTGGCGGATTACTGCCATCGCGGTGCGTGGCCGGAGGCGCCGGCGGCGCGGGGATTGCCGGTGGGCGAGAATGTGGGGCTGATGCTGCGCTGGTATGCGGCGCTGGCCGAAATGGAGGCGCTGAGGGAGGTCCCCCGGCCGGTGGTGCGTGCCCGGCTGGCGCGGTTCCTGACCGCGCTGGAAGCGGCGATCGATGCCGACCCGGACCTGCGGCGGCTGCCGGTGCCGCATCCGGAGCGGCCGCCTCTGGCCGATGCCTGGGACGATCGCGGCACCATCCTGAGCTTTTTCGTGCGCGATCCGCTGGCCTCATTGCCCTGTGGGGACGATTTCGTGCCGCTGGGGCTGGAGCCGGCGCGTGCGCTCTATCGCTGGCTGAATGCCGACCTGTCGCGGGTGGTACCCGTGGGGGCGGATCGGGCCCTCGCGGGGTTGCTGTGCCATGTCGGCCAGCCGGTGCCGCTGCCGCACCCCATGCTGCCCGGCGGGGTGGCCGGGGCGCTGCGCCTGTCGGCCGGGGCGCGGCTGGTTTCGGGCGAGCCGTCGCATGACGGGCTGGTGCCCGATCTGCGCATGGATCGGGAAATTGCCGATGCACAGCGGGTTCTGGCCAAGATCGGGCTGATCCTGCGGCACTGGTCGACCCTGGCGGCGGCCGACCCGGTACAGACCTACGCGCCGCTTCCGGCTATGGATACCGGCGCACCCGTCACCCTGCCCTGATCGGACCGGCCTTCATGAACCAGAATCACGGTCATTTCCTCGACACCCCCAAGCTGCCGGACGGTGTCACCCGCTTCTGGCTGATCCGTCATGCGCTGGTCGAGGAAAATGCCCGCATGCGGGTCTATGGCACGCTGGATGTGCCGCTTTGCCCCGACAGCCTGGTGGCCCAGCGCGGCATGTACGAGGCGCTGGCGGCGCGCCTGCCGCAGAACGCGCAATGGTTTACCTCGCCACTGGGCCGCACCCAGCATACCGCGCGCACGATCCAGGAGGCGGGGTATGGCCTGGTGGACTGGACGGTCGAGCCCGGGTTCACCGAGCAGTCGCTGGGCGAATGGCATGGGCTGCGCCATCACGAATTGCTGGACCAGTTGCAGCTGGCGCCGCATCTGTTCTGGTCGGTCGCGGCATCCGAGCGGCCGCCCGGCGGCGAGAGCATGCTGGAGGTCTGCGCCCGGGTGGGCGAGACGATGGACCGCATGGCGCGCGCGCATGCGGGACGGAACATGGTCGTCGTCAGCCATGGCGGGGCGATCCGCGCGGCGCTGGCCCATGCGTTGCGGGTGCATGCCGACACCGCGCTGCATTTCTCGATCCAAAATCTTTCCCTGACGATCATCGAGCGCTTTCCCGAAGCGTGGCGCATCGTGGCCGTCAACGAACTGCCGGGGGTCTGAACCTGCCCGGCATGGCGGTTTCGGCCGCCGATCAGTGCATGGAGTACCCCGAACATGACGTCATCCGACCGCCAGACCCTGCGAGGCACGGCGCTGCTGAACGATCCGTTCCTGAACCGTGGGACCGCCTTCACGACCGCCGAACGCCGGGCCCTGGGCTTGGAAGGGCTGCTGCCGCCGCAGGTTGAAACGCTGGACCGGCAGGCCGAACGGGTGCTGGCGCATCTGGACGCCAAGCCGACCGACCTTGAGCGCTATATCTACCTCTCCGCGCTCGTCGATCGGAACGAGACCCTGTTCTACAAGGTGCTGATGTCCGACCCGGCGCGCTTCGTGCCGATCGTCTATGCGCCCACGCTGGGCGAGGTCTGCAAGTCGTTCAGCCATCTCTATCGGCGCCCTCGGGGCATGTATATCAGCCTGGACATGAAGGGGCGCATTGCCGAGGTGCTGCGCAACTGGCCGGTGCCGGATGTGCGCTTCCTGTGCGTGACCACGGGCGGGCGCATTCTGGGGCTGGGCGATATCGGTGCCAACGGGATGGGCATCCCGATCGGCAAATTGCAGCTTTATACCGCCTGTGGCGCGGTGCCGCCGCATACCACGCTGCCGGTGCAGCTTGATATCGGCACCACCAATGCGGCCCTGCGCGCCGATCCGCTCTATCTGGGCCTGCGGCGCGAGCCGCCGCCGGAAGCGGAACTGGATGCGTTCGTCGAGGAGTTCGTGGCGGCGGTGCAGGAGGTCTTTCCCGCCTGCTGCATCCATTTCGAGGACTGGAAGGGTACCGACGCGATCCGTTACCTGGAGCGCTATCGCGAAAAGGTGCTGTGCTACAACGACGATATCCAGGGCACGGCGTCGGTGACGCTGGCGGGGCTTGTCACCGCGCTGCGGATCAAGGGCGAGCAGCTTTCGGACCAGAATTTCCTGTTCCTCGGCGCCGGGTCTTCGGCGCTGGGGACGTCGGACCTGCTGGTGACGGCCATGGAGGCCGAGGGGCTGACGGTTGCCGAAGCGCGCTCGCGCATCATTATGATGGATGTGAAAGGGCTGGTCGAGCCTTCGCGCACCGACCTGACCGAGGCGCAGCGTCGCTATGCCCATGCGGCCGCGCCCACGCGCGATCTGCTGGAGACCATCCGCCGTGTGCGGCCCAGCGTGCTGATCGGGGTTTCGACCGCCGGGGGGGCGTTTACCCAGCCGGTGGTGGAATTGATGGCCGAGATCAATGCGCGGCCGATCATCTTTCCGCTGTCGATTCCGCGCCCGGAATGCACGGCCGAGCAGGCCTATGGCTGGTCGGACGGGCGGGCGCTGTATGCCGCCGGCATCCAGTTTCCGCAGGTTCTGCGGGGGGACATGGTGTTTCGGCCCGGGCAGGCCAATAATTTCTATATCTTCCCCGGCCTGGGGCTGGCGGTCTATGCGACGCGGCCGCGCCTGATTACCGGCGCGGTGATCATCGAGGCCGCGCATGCGCTGGCCGATCAGGTATCGCCCTCGGCGCAGGCGCGGGGGATGCTCTATCCGCCGCAGTCGCAGATCCTGGAAGTGGAGGTGACGTCGGCCTGCCGGCTGGCGGAGTATCTGTTCGAGAACGGCATGGCGACCGTGCCGCGCCCGGAGGACATCCGGGCCTGGATCGAGGGGATGTGCTACAGCCCGGAATATGGGGCGATCGCGCCGGCTGAAGGCTGAGAGGCTGTTTGCAAAGTCACCCTGCCGGCGATCCGACGCGCATTTGCTGCGCTTCGGTGCTCACGGCCATCAAGGCCGCTCCGCTCCGATGCTCGAAAATACACGCCGGACGTGCCGCTTCGCGGCACTCTCGCTCGGCAGGCCGACTTTTCAAACAGCCTCTGAGGCGCGCGGCATACTCTTTAAATTAAAATGGTCTTCAAGGGGCAGTTTGTGCAGTGCGAATGGCGTAGATCTTATGACAGGCTGGTTCCGATGCTGATCAAGGAACATTTCGGTGACCCGGGCGCCCTTACGCGGCAGTTTCCGTATATGAAATCGACGTTCCTGTGGAAAAGCGACGATTTCATCATCACTGCAGAGGCGCTCGCCAATCCGAATAACAAATATCACGGGCTCGAGCGGCTTGCCGTGGAGCATCAGCAGGCCGGATCCTGGCAACTTGCTGGTGAGTATTGGCTGATCGCGGCGGGTTGGCGCCGTCATACGATGGATGCCAGTAACGAACGTCATGTAGAAGCATTGCAGCTTGTCTTGCGGCATGTCGAATATAACAGGGCGATGGCCGAGTGGAAAAAGAAGAGGCTAGGCAGAAGCGCGATGCCTTACCCCGGCCAGTTCGGGCTGTCGGACGATTGAAAATTGAAATTTTCAAAGAATATTCAGGATTGTTGCAGGGCGTGCGCCTTTGGAGCGCGGGGGAATGTCCTGTATTGGCGCAGATGAGGCGAAAGCGGAAATTCGGGATCTGACAAACCGGCTTCCAGCGTCAAACTATCGAAGCCTCTGGCGGAACGGTCCGCCAGAGGCCATCGATTGAAAGTCTTCTTGCTTCTTTTTCTTCAGAAAAAGAAGGCTCGTCCTCAGCTCACTTTGGGCGGGCGCCCATTGGCGGCGGCGACTTTCGTGCCCCATTTTACCAGGGTTTCGGTGCAGTCCGAGCGGTCGAGGTCGCATTCGATCAGGGTGGGGCCGTTTGTGTTGGCCCTGGCCTGTTCGATGGCGCTGGCGAGTTCGCCGGCTGTGGTGGCGCGGAGGCCGAGGCCGTGTCCGTCCTGGGCGTTGAAGGCGGCGATCAGGCCGGCATAGTCCCAGTTCTTGATGTAGTTGTAGGGGCCGTCATGGATCTTGATTTCGATGACGTAGCCGTGGTTGTTCACGAGGAAGATGATGACCGGGAGCTCGTAGCGCACCATCTGCGCGACTTCCTGCGCGGTGAGCTGAAACGAGCCGTCTCCGACCATCAGGACGTGGCGGCGGTCGGGGGCGGCCAGCGCGCCGCCCAGTGCGGCGGGGACCGACCAGCCGATGCTGCCCCACTGCATTTCGCTTTCCACCTTTGCGCCGCCGGGGAGGTTCATGCGCACGGCGTTGAACCAGCTATCGCCGGTTTCGGCCGTGAGCGTGGTGTTGCTGTCGACCAGGGCGTTGATCTGGCGGGCCATTTCATCGTTGGTCAGGCGGGCGTCGCGGGGTGCCTGGGGAATGGCGGGCAGGGGCTGGCGCGGGATTTCTGCGGAGCCGGCGCGGCGGGGCGCACGGGCGGCCAGGGCTTCGACATACTGGGCGATGGAAAAGCCTTCGAAGACGCGGCCGTTGACGGTGACGCTTTGCAGGTCGGCCAGCAGCGTGTCTTCCGGGCGCAGCGTGGCGCGCCAGCCGACGGTGGCGTAGTCGTTGAAGATCGGGCCGAGGCAGAGCACGCCGTCGGCGCCCTCGACGAGCTCCTGCGCGCCGGGGGAGCTGACTTCGCCCCAGTAGACGCCGCGATAGGCGGGGTGATCCTCGGGGAAGAAGCCCTTGGCGGCGGCCATGACCGTGACCGCGCAGCCCATGCGGTCGGCCAGGGCGGGGAGGAGGTCCAGGATGCCGGAGGCGCGCATGCGGCTGCCGACCAGCAGCACCACCTTGTCGCGGGCGTAGAGGAAGCGGCCGGTTTCTTCCAGCGCGGCTTCCAGGCTGGCCGGGTCGGCGGCGGGCTCGGACAGCAGGCTGCTGACGGGGCCCGGGGCCGGGCATGGGGCGTTGGCGAGGTTGCAGGGGATTTCGATATAGGCGGGCTTGCGCGCGCGCAGGGCGGTGCGGATGGCGTGGTCGATCTGGTGCGGTGCGTTTTCGGCCGAGAAGATCACCTCGGTCGCGCAGGTGATGTGGCGCATCATTTCGGCCTGGTAGCCGTAATTGGTGTTGCCCAGCGTGTGGTGCAGCAGGTGGCCCGACCCGTGGTCGTTGGTGTTGGGGGCGCCGGAGACCAGGATGACCGGTACATTTTCGGCATAGGCGCTGCCGATGGCGTTCATGGCGGAGAGCGCGCCGACGCTGAAGGTCACGATCATGGCGGCGGCGCCGTTGGCGCGGCCGTAGCCCTCGGCGCTATAGCCGCAATTCAGCTCGTTGCAGCTGTAGATCTGTTTGGTCGAGCCTTCCGTCAGCAGCTCGTCGAGCAGGATCAGGTTGAAATCGCCCGCGACGGCGAAATGGTGCTTCAGGCCGATCTGGCCGAGGCGGGTGGAAAGATATTGGCCGACTGTGGTGGTCATGGCGATGACTCCCCCGGTTTCCGGGGCGACCCGTTCGTCCCGGCTGCGTAGGGCGCAGACTGGGAGGCGCGGATTTTTCTGTCCAATATATGCGAACAACGCTATCCATATATTTCAGATATGAACATCGATTTCCGCCATCTGCGCTACATTGCCGCGATCGCCGAGCATGGCAGCTTCACGCATGCGGCACGGGCGCTGCACATGGAGCAGCCGCCGCTGAGCCAGCAGGTCCGCGCGCTGGAACAGGCGCTGGGGCTGAAGCTGTTCGTGCGGTCGCGGCAGGGCGCGGTGCCGACCGAGGCGGGGGCCGAGCTGGTCAAGCGGGCGGGTATCCTGTTGCAGATGCGGCAGGAATTCACGGATGTCGCGACCGGGCTTGCGCGTGGCGAGCGGGGCAGCCTGCGTGTGGGGCTGGCGGGCGCGGTGTCGCTGCTGCCGCTGATTCCGGCGGCGATCCGCCAGCTTCGCCTGGCGCTGCCGCATGCGGTGATCACGATGGAGGAAAGCAACACGCCGGCCTTGTGCGCGGCGCTGACCGAACGGACGATCGACGTCGCCATCATTCGTCCGCCGGCGCCGGGCGGGACGTTCGCGATCGAGACATTGTTCGAGGAGCCGACGCTGCTGGCGGTGCCGGTGGGCCATCCTGCTGCCGGACAGGCCACGGTTGCGTTGCAGGATGTGGCGCAGGATCCGCTGATCCTGTTTCCGCGTGCGCTGGGGCCGGGTTTCTTCGATGCCATTCTGGCGGCGTGCCAGAATGCCGGCTTTACCCCGCAACTGGGGCAGGAGGCGCCGCAGATTACCGCCGCCGTGCCGCTGGTGGCGGCGGGGCTTGGCGTGTCGATCGTGCCGGCCTGCCTGGACCAGATCCATGCCGGCGGGGCAGTGTTTCGCCCCATTGCCGGCACCGCGCCGCGCGCGACCCTGGCTGTTGCGACGCGGCCCGAGCCGCCGGCGCCGTTGCTGCGGCGGTTTGTGGAGACGTTGCGGGAGCAGGTGCGCGGGAGGGGGGCAGGGTGAAAGGGGAGCATTATGTGTGCCGGCAAGAGGCTTCTGAACGAATGGCTTCCAAAGGCGCCGCCTTTGGCGGGGTGTGGGGCGGAGCCCCACGGCTGGCGCTCTGCCTGATCCTGCTGCTGTCTCTGTGGCATGCCGGCGCATGGGCGCAGGGCCCGCGGGACCTGCCGACATCGGGCATGGTGGTGGCGCTGGTTTCGCGGGTGACGGGGTCCGATTTCTTTTCCGGCTATCGGAAGGGGGCCGAGCGAACGGCGGCGGCGCTGGGGATGATTCTGCTGGTGATTCCGGCGGGGACGACCGGCGTGTCGCAGCGTGAGGCGGTGGAAAAGGCCGTCGGCCTGAAGGCGCGGGGTATCATTCTGAACGATGTGGTCGGCCCCGATGTGGATGCCGTTCTTGCGCCCGCGTTGCAGGCGGGGGTGCCGGTCGTCTCCTTTGATTCCACGGAGAAAGATCCGCGCGTGATCCGGGTGGGGCAGGATGACGTGGCGATGGCCCGGCTGGTGGCGACGCAGGCGGTGGCGGACCATGCGGGGGCGGTGCGTGTTCTGGTGGCCCATATTACGGGTTTTCCGGAGATGGACCGGCGCTATGCGGCCTGGCAGGAGCGTGTGGGCCGTGCCGGGTGGCATGTGCGGAGTGTGGAGATGCCGGCTGGCGGCGATGTGCCTGGGCAGGCCGGGGAGCGGATTGCGCGGGCGATCCGGCGCGATCCGGGCGTGGCGGTTGTGTATGCGCCCTGGGACCAGCTTGCTTTTGGGGCGGTTGCGGCCTTGCGCGGGACGGCGTCGGGCGGGGCCGGGGGGCGCGCCGTTTATGGGAGCGACATAACGGATCAGGTCATTCGTGAGCTTGGCCGGAAGGGGACGCCGTGGGTGGGAACGGCGGGGACCGATCCTGCTGTCATGGGGGCGGTCTGCGTTCGTACGCTGGCGTTGCGGCTGGTGGGTGGGCTGCCGGGTGCGCCCGCGCCTGTGGCGCCGGTTCTCCTGACCGCTGCCTTTGTGCGGGGGGCGCGGATCGGGAGCATGGAGGATCTGGAGCGGGCCGTTCCGGCCTTTGCCCATAGTCCGGTTTCGGTGGCGCCGTGGATGCCGGAGGGGGCGCGCTGATGCGGGGGGTCAGGGCGCCTTTGCTTCGGGCATGGTTTCGGCCGGGCGTGGTTCCCGAAAGCGGCCGATCTCGAACGGAGTGATGACGTCGGCCAGCGTGTAGCGGTCCAGCACGGTGGTCATGGCCAGCAGGGCTTCGCCCAGGACGCCGCGCAGGCGGCAGGAAGGCATCAGCGTGCAGGGGCCGCGGGGGTCGGCTTCCGGAGTGTCGGTCATGCACGCCAGGAGCGCCATGTCGTCTTCCATGTACCGCACCACGGTGCCAATGACGATGTCGGAGGCGGGTCGGCCGAGGCGGATGCCGCCATTGCGGCCGCGGATGGTGTCGATGAAACCGCCCAGCCCGAGCCGGTGGACGACCTTGACCATATGGGCTTCGGAAATGCCGTAGGCCTCCGCGATCTCGCGGATCGAGGACAGTCGTTCGGTCCTGATCCCCAGATAGATCAATGCGCGGAGCGCATAGTCGGTTTGCAGCGTCAGTTTCATGAGTGGAAGATGCGCGCTCTTGACAGGTTTTCCAATGGGTTCGAAAAGGTATATTAATAATGAACCTTAAAGGATCACGCCATGTCCGCACCCCTCGACGAGGCAACCCGCGCGATTGTCCGGGCCACCGTTCCGGCGCTGAAGGCGCATGGGGTGGCGATTACGACGGAGATGTACCGGCGCCTGCTGGCGCGGCCGGAAATCCGTGACCTGTTCAATCTGTCGCACCAGCGGGACGGCGAGCAGCCGCGCGCGCTGGCGCTGGCGGTGCTGGCCTATGCGGAGCATATCGACCGGCTCGACGCGCTGGGCGGGATGGTGGAGCGTATTGCCGGCAAGCATGTCGGGCTGAACATCCTGCCGGAACATTATCCGTATGTGGCCGAGGCGCTGCTGGGGGCGATTGCCCATGTGCTGGGGGATGCGGCGACGCCGGACATCCTGGAGGCGTGGGGGAAGGCCTACTGGTTTCTCGCGGATATCCTGATCGGGCGCGAGAAGCAGATCTATGACGCGCATGCGGCGGCGCCGGGTGGGTGGACGGGCTGGCGTGCGTTCCGGGTCCGTGCGCGGCATCGGGAGACGGCGTCGATCGTCTCGTTCGAACTGGTGCCGGTCGATGGCGGGCCGATCGCGCGGCACAGGGCGGGGCAGTATCTCAGCTTCCGGCTGGAGGTGCCGGGGCATGGGGCGCAGCGGCGGAATTACAGCATTTCGTCGGTGCCCGGCGCGGATCATTACCGGATCAGCGTCCGTCGGGCCGAAGGGGGCGTGGTGTCGCCTTGGCTGCATGACAGCGTGGGGGAAGGGACCGAGCTTCAGGTGGCCAATCCGGCGGGTGACTTTGTGCTCGATGGAACGGGGCCCGTCACGTTCCTGACGGCGGGCGTAGGGCTGACGCCTGCCATGGCGATGCTGGGCGAACTGGCGCAGGCGGGGGGCGGGCGGAGGGTCCGCTATGTTCATGGGGCGGAAAGCGAGGAATCGGCGGCCTTTGTGGCCGATGTGTCCGCGCTGGCTGCCCGGGGGGTGGTGACGGCGGATTTCTTCTATGCGCGGGAAAGCGGCGTTGCGGCGGAGGGCGGGCCCGGCATGACGCGCCATGCGGGGCGGATCGATGCCGACTGGGTGCGGGAAACGCTGGATCGTGCCGCGACCTATTATGTCTGTGGGCCGGATTCGTTCATGCGCGACATGGTGGGTGCCCTGCGGGCGGAGAAACTTCCGGCTGCGCAGATCCGCTATGAGGTCTTCGGGTCGGCGGCCGATCCCGAACTGGTCCTCTGAGGGGCGTCACGACGAACGGCCTGCCCGATATCCGGCTCAGGCGCGGATGATCGTGGGGATGGCGGTCACGGGGAAATTGACCGAGCGCGCGATGAAGCACATGGCATGCGCCTGATGGTGGAGGGCCATGTCGGTCTTTCGCCGTCGGTTCAGGCCTGCCGGTTTTCGAGCAGGCTGCGGCGGATGCGGCGGCCGCGTTCGATGCGGTCGACGATGAAAGCCTCGTCGCCCCAGCGGATGGCGCGGGCCATGGCCTGGGCGTCTTCCATGAAGCGGGCCAGCATTTCCAGCAGGGCCTCGCGGTTGTTCAGGAAGATGTCGCGCCACATCACCGGGTCGGACGCCGCGATGCGGGTGAAGTCGCGGAAGCCGGAGGCCGCGAAATCCAGCACTTCGGACCGGGTTTCGTCCGCCAGGTCGTCGGCGGTGCCGCAGATGGTGAAGGCCAGCAGGTGCGGCAGGTGGCTGACGATGGCGCAGACGCGGTCGTGATGGGCCGGGTCCATGATCCGGGTGCGGGCGCCCAGGCGGTGCCACATCGTCTCGATGAGTGCTGTGGCCGCCGGGTCGGTATCTTCCAGCGGTGTCAGCAGGCACCAGCGGTCGTCGAACAGGGTGGCGAAGCCGGCATCGGGGCCCGAATATTCGGTGCCCGCCATCGGGTGGGTCGGCACGAAGGGGATGTCGGGCCGCAGGGAGGGGGCGATGGCGTTGATGATCGACTGCTTGGTCGAGCCGACCTCGCTGAGGATCGCGCCGGGTTTCATGGCAGGCAGGATCCGGGCGCCGACCGTGGCGATGGCGCCCACGGGCACGCAGAGGATGACGCAATCGGCGTCGGCGGCGGCACGGAGGGGATCGGCCTCCACCCGGTCGGCGATGTCCAGTTCCGCGACGCGCCGGCAGACGGCGGGGTCGATGTCGCAGGCCACCAGTTCGGCCGCGATCGTGCCGTCGCGCCGGGCGCGGCGCAGGATCGACGAGCCGATCAGGCCGGGGCCGATGACGGCCAGCGTGCCGAAAAGGGATGGGGCGGGATCGGTCGGGCGGTCGGTCATGGGGCGGTTCAGCGCGAGCGTTCGGAGGCGGGGTAGGCGCCGTCCTCGCGCGCCGGGTCGGGCCGGTTGCCGCGCAGGCGGCGGACCTCGGCGGCCTGCCACAGCAGCAGGACGGGGATGCCGATCACCAGGTCGCGGCCCCGGCGCAGCAGCGACAGGCCCAGCGAGACCGAGGGATCGATGCCGAAGGCCGAGCCCAGGGCGATATAGGCGGCTTCCTGCACGCCCAGGCCGGCGGGCACCAGGAACGAGACCGACATGATGCCGCAGGCCACGCCCTCGATCGCGATGGCGCCGCTGAGGCTGAGATGCGCGCCCAGGAAATAATAGCCGACCCAGATGGCGGCGGCGCTGCCGATCCAGGCGACCAGGTGGGTCGCCGCGGCCTCGGCGATGCGGCCGGGGTGGGACCAGACTTCGTCGAGCTTTTCCTGCAGCGTGTCGGCGCTGCTGAGCATTGCGCTGTGCCATTGCGAGGCGATGTTGCGGCTGAGCCCGCGCGCCATGCGCTTGAGAATGGTGCCGCCATGCTGCTGGGTCCAGATGAAGCCGCCGATGCCCAGCGCCAGCAGCAGCGTGCCGATGATGACCGGCTTGGCGAACGGGCTGGATTGCTGGTGGGCCACCAGGAACACCACCGCGATCAGCACGAACACGATCTGGCCCAGTACCTCGGTCGTCAGGTCGACGATGTTGGCGCTGGCGGCCTCGGGCCAGTCGATCGGCCGGCCGCCGGTGCGAGGCGAGGCGTCGCGGCCGGTCGCGCGGATGCCGATCAGGATGCCCCCGAGCTGCGAGAAGGGCAGGCATGTCGCCGCCGCATCGCGGACCATGCGGGCCATCGTCAGGTGCGCCAGACCGATCTCGCGGCAGGCTGCGTGCCAGGCAACACCCAGGATTGCATCCACTGCAAGCTGGGCGAGGATCGTGGCGCCGAATCCGACGATGCCGATGGACAGGACGGCCTTCAGCACCGAGCCCGCGCCGAGCCACGCGGTACATCCGGTTACAAGGGCCAGTCCCAGGAAGGCCAGCAGGATCGTGAGCTTTTTCAAGGATTGACCGCACTTCGTCTGCCGCGCCATGGCCAGTCCGCTGGGGAACCTGCCGACGCATGGGTTGGGCCTGACTTACACCAGAGGAGGGTCTGGCGCCACCATGTGGTGTCGGGATAAATGGTGCCCCGCCTTCCGCCGTCCTGGCGGCCCCCCGGGGCCGTGTGGACGGGACCTGCCGGAGCATTTGAACGGATCATGACTGCCCCCACGCTTGTTACCGGCGCGACCGGATTTGTCGGTTCGGCCGTTGCCCGTACGCTGTTGCAACGGGGACACAGCCTGCGGCTGATGGCCCGCAAGGGCGCCGACCTGACCAATATCCGCGACCTGCCGGCCGAAATGGTGGAGGGCGACCTGTCCGCCCCCGCGACCTTCGCCGAGGCGGTCCGCGGCTGCCGCTACGTGTTTCACGTTGCCGCCGACTATCGGTTGTGGGTGCCCGACCCGGCGCCGATGATGACGGCGAATGTGGAGGGCACGCGGCGGCTGATGCTGGCGGCGCAGGATGCGGGGGTGGAGCGGATCGTCTATTGTTCCTCGGTCGCGGCGCTGGGGCTGATCGGGGACGGCACGGTGTCGGACGAGGAGACGCCGGTGCATGAGCATGCGGTGATCGGCATCTACAAGCGGTCGAAATACCGGGCGGAGCAGGAAGTGCTGCGGCTGGTGCGCGAGCGCGGCCTGCCGGCGGTGATCGTGAACCCCTCGACGCCCGTGGGGCCGCGCGACATCAAGCCCACCCCGACCGGCCAGATGATCCTGGATTGCGCGGGCGGGCGCATGCCGGCCTATGTCGATACCGGCGTGAACATCGTCCATGTCGACGACGTGGCCGAGGGCCATGCCCTGGCGCTGGAGCGCGGGTGGATCGGCGAGAAATACATCCTGGGCAGCGAGAACCTGGCCCTGCACGACCTGTTTGCCATGACGGCGCAGATCGCGGGCGTGAAGCCGCCGCGCGTCAGCCTGCCGCAGGAGGTGATCTGGCCGGTGGCGGTGGTGTCGGAATGGCTGTCGCGCGGGTTCGGCATCGCGCCGCGCGTGACGCGCGAGATGCTCGCCATGTCGCGGAAGAAGATGTTCTTCTCCTCCGCCAAGGCCGAGCGGGAGCTGGGTTATGCGCCGCGTCCGGCGCGCGATGCGGTGACGGATGCGGTGACGTGGTTTCGCCAGAGCGGCATGCTGAAATAAGACGGACGCCAAGACGATGGTCCTGCTGCTGACGGCGTCGCTGTGCGCCCTGGTCTGGCTGGTTCTGATCTGTTTCCATGGCCGCTTCTGGCAGGGAGGGCCGATCCTGGACCCTGTGCCGGTCGCCGCGGCGGAGGACTGGCCGCCGGTCTGTGTCGTCGTCCCGGCGCGGGACGAGGCCGGGTCGGTCCAGGCCTGCGTGGGGTCGCTGCTGGGGCAGGCCTATCCCGGCGCGCTGCGCCTGATCCTGGTGGACGACAACAGTACCGACGGCACCGGCGGCCTGGCGCGCGCGGTGCCCGACCCGTTGCGCCGGCTGGCCGTCATCACCGGCCGCGAGCGGCCCCCGGGCTGGAGCGGCAAGCTGTGGGCCGTGGCCCAGGGCGTGGCCGAGGCGCGGCGGCAGATGCCCGAGGATACGGGATATGTCTTTCTGACCGATGCCGACATCACCCACGATCCGGCCCATATCGCGACGCTGGTGGCCAAGGCGCGGGCCGATGGGCTGGACATGGTGTCGGAGATGGTGGAGCTGAACTGCGCCAGCGTGGCCGAGCAGATGCTGGTACCGGCCTTCGTCTTCTTCTTCGCGCTGCTGTATCCGTTCGCGCGGGTCAACGATCCGCGCAGCCGTGTCGCGGGGGCGGCGGGGGGATCGATCCTGGTGCATCGGGCGGCGCTGGCGCGGATCGGCGGCATTGAATCGCTGCGCGGCGCGCTGATCGACGACTGTACCCTGGCCACGCATGTCAAGCGCAGCGGGGGGCGGCTATATCTGGGGCATAGCCGGCTGGCGCGCTCGATCCGGCCCTATCCGCACCCCGTCGATGTCTGGCGCATGGTGGCGCGCACCGCCTATGTGCAACTGCGCTATTCGCCGCTGATGCTGGTGGGGACCGTGCTGGGCATGGTGGTGGTCTGGATGGCGCCGATGCTGCTGGCGCTGTTCGGCCACGGCCTGCCGCGCCTGCTGGGGGCGGTGGCGTGGATCGCCTCGATGGCGTCTTTCGTGCCGACGCTGCGGCGCTTCCGCCTTTCGCCGGCCTGGGCGCTGCTGTTGCCGCTGGTCGCGCTGTTCTATACCGCCGCGACCATCGGGTCGGCCATCGACCATCATCGGGGGCGCGGTGTGGTGTGGAAGAGCCGCGCCTATCGCGAACCGAACGGGAATGCCCCGCCAAAATGACAGGACAGCATGTGAACGCGACCCAGAGCCGGCAGGATGCCCATGCGCGAACCGACCAGGATGTCTGGGGCACCGAGGACGTGTCGTCCGGCAAAGGGGCTGGGGACGAGAATTTTCCCGTCGGGTCGCTGCTGATCAGCCGGCGGCTGCGCCCGCATGTCCATGCCTATTACGATTTCGCGCGGGTGATCGACGATATCGTCGACAATGACCGGCTGTTGCCCGAGGCCAAGATCGCGCGGCTGGATGCGATGGAGGACGTGGTGCTGGGCCGGCGCGAGGCGCCGCCGCGCCGCGATGCCCAGACGGCGGTGCGCGTCGGCCGGACGCTGGCCGTGACGGGGGTGCCGGTCGAGACCGCGACCGACCTGATCGTGGCCTTTCGCCAGGATGCGGTGAAGACGCGCTATGAATCGTGGGAAGAGCTGGCGGAGTATTGCCGCTATTCCGCCAATCCGGTCGGGCGCTTCCTGCTGGGGCTGCATGGCGAGAGCGCGGCCACCTTCGGCCCGTCCGACGCGCTGTGCACCGCCTTGCAGGTGCTGAACCATCTGCAGGATTGCGCGGATGACCTGCGCACGCTCGACCGCTGCTACCTGCCGCTGCCGTGGCTGGCGCGGGAGGGGTCTTCGGTCGATGATCTGCGGGCGGCTTATGCCTCGCCGGGGTTGCGGCGGGTGATGAATGCGCTGCTGGACCGGGTGGATGCCCTGAACGACGAGGCCGGGCGCCTGCCGGCGCTGGTGCGCGACCGGCGCATGCGGCTGGAGACGGCGGTGATCGTCGGCCTGTCGCGCCGCCTGGCCGCGCGGCTGCGGCGCCAGGACCCGCTGGCCGGGCGGGTGAAGCTGACGCGCGGCGATGCCGTGGGCGCGCTGGTGGGCGCGTTGCGCGTGCTGCCCTGATGAGCGGGGTTTTGTCTTGGGCGCCAATCCGCCCTAAGAGGCTATTTGCAAAGTCACCCTGCCGGCGTGTCCTCCGTGCATTTTCTGCGCTTCGGTGCTCACGGCCATATAGGCCGCACTCGCGCTCGGCAGGCTGACTTTTCAAACGGCCTCTAAACCGCGGCTGCGGAGTGAACGGATGACGGAAACGGGAAGGCGGGAATGGAATTGACGCGGGCACGCACGGTTCAGGCGCCTCCCCTGGGGTGCGATCCGGCCGATCTGGCGCAGGTCGAGGCCGTGGTGAGCGCGTCGGGCACCTCGTTCGGCAAGGGGATGCGCATCCTGCCGCCCGACCGGCGCTATGGCATGTATGCGGTCTATGCCTTCTGCCGGCTGGTGGACGACGTGGCGGACGATGACGGTGCGGCCGAGGACAAGGAAGCGCGGCTGGAGGCCTGGCGGCAGCGGATCGCCGACCTGTATGCGGGCAAGACCCATGATGCGCTGGACCGGGTGCTGGCGGTGGTGATTGCCCGCTTCGGGTTGCGGCAGGCGGATTTCGAGGCGGTGATCGACGGGATGATGATGGACGCGCGCGGCCCCGTCGTCGCGCCCGACGAAGCGGTTTTCGACCTGTATTGCGACCGCGTGGCCTCGGCGGTGGGGCGGCTGTCGGTGCGGGTGTTCGGCGATGCGTCGGAGGAAGCCGACCGGGTGGCGTACCATCTGGGCCGGGCCCTGCAGATTACCAACATCCTGCGCGACGTGGCCGAGGATTCCCGGCTGGGCCGGCTGTATCTGCCGCGCGAGCTGCTGACCCGCTTCAATGTGCCGCTCGACCCCGCGCGGGCGCCGCGCGCCCAGGGGCTGGAAGGTGTGTGCCGGGTGCTGGCGGGGCGGGCGCGCGATCATTTCCGCGCCGCGCACCGGGCGATGGCGCGGTGCAACCGGCTGGCGATGCGCCCGGCGCGGCTGATGGGGGCGACCTATGGTGCCATCCTGACGGCGCAGGAGCGGCAGGGCTGGCGGCACCCGGAACGGCGCGTGTCGCTGTCGCGGCCGCGCAAGCTGCTGATCGCCGTCCGCGCCCTGGTCGGATAGGGCGATGGCGGGGCATGTCCATATCGTCGGCGGCGGGCTGGGCGGCCTGTCGGCGGCGGTCGAACTGGCGGGCAGCGGCGGGCGGCTGACGGTGTACGAGGCCGGGCCGGCCTGCGGGGGACGGGCGCGGTCGTACCACGACCGGCATCTGGGCTGCCGGATCGATAACGGCAACCATCTGCTGCTGTCGGCCAACGATGCGGTGTTCCGCTATCTGGGGCTGATCGGGGCGGAAAAGACGCTGGTCGGTCCCGACCGGCCGATCTTTCCCTTCGTCGACCTGGGCGACCGGTCGCGCTGGACGCTGGACCTGTCGCGCGGGTTGATCCCGTTCTGGCTGCTGTCGAGGCATCGGCGGGTGCCGGGCATGCGGCTGAGCGAGATCCGGTCGCTGACCCGGCTGATGCAGGCGACGCCGGAGCAGACGGTGGCGGAGTGCCTGCTGCCGGGCATGCTGTCGACCCGGCTGCTGGAGCCGTTCGCGGTTTCCGCCCTGAACACGCTGTGCGACAGCGGCAGTGCCGCCCTGCTGGGGGCGGTGATCCGCGAGAGCCTGGCCAAGGGTGGCCGGGCCTGCCTGCCGCGCTTCCCGGCCATCGGCCTGTCGGAGAGTTTCGTCGATCCGGCGCTGGAGCATCTGGCGCTGATGAAGGCGGAGGTGCGCACCGGTTGCCGCGTGTCGGCCGTGATGGCCGCCGATGGGCGGGTCACGGGCCTGCGCCTGCCGGAGGGCGAGGTGGCGCTGGACGCGGACGACATCCTGATCGTGGCGGTTATGGCGCCGGTGGCGGCCGACCTGCTGGGGGGCGTGGTGCCCGGCCTGGTCGTGCCCGATGCGTTCGAGAGCATCGTCAATGTCCATTTCCGCCTGGACCCGGCGCCGGTGGCGCTGGGGGCGCTGGAGCGTGCCCGCTTTATCGGGGTTGTCGGCGGGGTCAGCGAATGGGTGTTCGTGAAGGAGGATATCCTGTCGGTGACGGTCAGTGCCGCCAACCGGTATGCCGACCGCGACAATGACGAACTGGCGGCCGTGATCTGGAACGAGGTGCGCGCGGCGGTGGGGCCGGCGCTGGCGCACCCATTGCCGGTGGACATGCCCCCCATGCGCATGGTGCGGGAACGCCGGGCCACCTTCGCCGCGACCCCGGCGCAGGAGCGGCTGCGGCCGCCGGCCCGCACCCCCCTGGACAATCTGATTCTGGCAGGGGACTGGACGGCGACGGGATTGCCCGCGACAATCGAAGGTGCGATCAGGTCCGGTGTGACGGCGGCCCGTGCCGCCCGCGCCCCTATCCGGCGATGAGCCAGCCGCCGGAATTGTGAATGGCTGGCATTTTGGACAGGTCCCGCCCGGGGGCGGGAGACAATGGAATGATGGTGAACGCGACCGATACCCTTGAACGTCCTTCCGCCGATGTCGCGGACCCGGCGGTACCGATGATCGAAATCGACCGGGCGGTCGATGCCGGGCATGCGGCGCTGGGCCGCCGGCAGAACGATGACGGGCACTGGGTGTTCGAGCTGGAAGCCGATGCCACCATTCCGGCGGAATATGTGCTGCTGGAACATTACCTGGACCGGATCGAGCCGGCGCTGGAAGCGCGGATCGGCGTCTATCTGCGGCGTATCCAGGGCGATCATGGCGGCTGGCCGCTCTATCACGGGGGCAAGTTCGATCTTTCGGCCTCGGTGAAGGCGTATTTCGCGCTGAAGGCGATCGGCGACGATATCGACGCGCCGCACATGGCGCGGGCGCGCGCGGCGATCCTGGACCATGGGGGGGCGGAGCGCAGCAACGTCTTTACCCGTTTCCAGCTTGCGCTGTTCGGCGAGGTGCCGTGGCATGCCACGCCGGCCATGCCGGTCGAGCTGATGCTGCTGCCGCGCCGCGCGTTCTTCTCGGTCTGGAACATGTCCTACTGGTCGCGGACGGTGATTGCGCCGCTGCTGGTGCTGGCGGCCCTGCGGCCGCGCGCGGTCAATCCGCGCGGCGTGCATGTGCCCGAGCTGTTCGTCACCCCGCCCGGGCAGGTGCGGGACTGGATCCGCGGCCCCTACCGGTCGCCGCTGGGCCGGGTGTTCAAATATGTGGACAAGGTGATCCGCCCCGGCGAGAGGCTGATCCCCGAGGCGACGCGCCGCCGGGCGATCAAGGCGGCGGTCGATTTCATCGAGCCGCGCCTGAACGGGGTGGACGGGCTGGGCGCGATCTATCCCGCCATGGCCAATTCCGTGATGATGTTCCGCGCGCTGGGCGTGCCCGACAGCGATCCGCGCGCCGCGACGGCGTGGGAATCGGTGCGGCGCCTGCTGGTGGAGCATGGGGATGAGGCCTATTGCCAGCCCTGCGTCTCGCCGATCTGGGATACCGGCCTGGCCGGCCATGCGATGATCGAGGCCGCGTCCGGCCCCGAGGGAATCCGCCCGGAAGAGACGAAAAAGAAGCTGGCCGCCGCTGCGCACTGGCTGCGCGAGCGGCAGATACTGAACGTGAAGGGCGACTGGGCGATCAACTGCCCCGACGTGGCGCCGGGCGGCTGGGCCTTTCAGTACAACAACGATTATTACCCGGATGTGGACGATACGGCCGTGGTCGGCATGCTGCTGCATCGCGAGGGCGACCCGGCCCATCACGAGTCGATCGAGCGTGCGCGGCAGTGGATCATCGGCATGCAAAGCACCAATGGCGGCTGGGGTGCGTTCGATATCGACAATAATATGGAATTCCTGAACCATATTCCCTTTGCCGACCACGGCGCGCTGCTGGACCCGCCGACCGCCGACGTGACCGCGCGCTGTGTCTCGTTCCTCGCCCAGCTTGGCCATCCCGAGGATCGGCTGGTGATCGAGCGGGGCATCGCCTATCTGCGCACCGACCAGGAGGCCGAGGGCTGCTGGTTCGGCCGTTGGGGCACCAATTATATCTACGGCACATGGTCGGTGCTGTGTGCGCTGAACGTGGCCGGCGTGTCGCACGATGACCCGGCGGTGGTGCGGGCGGTGGACTGGCTGCGCTCGGTCCAGCGCGAGGATGGCGGCTGGGGCGAGGATTGTGCCAGTTACGAAGGCGCCACGCCGGGCATCTATACCGAGAGCCTGCCCTCGCAGACCGCGTGGGCGGTGCTGGGCCTGATGGCGGCCGGGCTGCGCGACGATCCGGCCGTGGCGCGGGGCATGGCCTATCTGACCCGCACGCAGAAGGAAGACGGGGAGTGGGACGAGGACCCGTATAATGCCGTCGGGTTCCCCAAGGTCTTCTATCTGCGCTACCACGGCTATCGCCAGTTCTTCCCGCTGATGGCGCTGGCGCGCTATCGCAACCTGGAATCCAGCAACACCCGCCGCGTAGCGTTCGGTTTCTGAGCGTGTCCGGGCCTGATCTGCCGGCCGTGCGCCCCGGAAGCCGCGTGCCGTCCCCGGCGCGCCTGGGCGTCGTCGTCGGGATGGAAGCCGAGGCCGCGCTCGTGCGGGCCGCCTTGCCCGCCGCGCGGGTTGGCATCAGCGGTGCCACGGCCGAGGGGGCGCGGGCCGCCGTCCAAGGCCTGGTGCGAGATGGGGTGGATGCGCTGCTCTCCTTCGGGTTGGCAGCCGGCCTCGACCCCGATCTGCGGCCCGGCGCGGTGCTGGTGCCCCGGCATGTGCGGCTGCCCGACGGGAGGCTGCTGGCGGCGGCGCCCGCGCTGCTGGCCTGGCTGGGCGATGGACGGCCCGATCGGGTGGGTACCGACCTGCTGCACAGCGACGACGTCGTGGCCACTGCCGGGCGCAAGGGCGCGCTGTTTCGCCGCACCGGCTGCGCGGGGCTGGATATGGAAAGCGGGTTTGTTGCCGAGGGCGCGGAACGGGCGGGGTTGCCGTTTGCGGTGTTGCGCGTGGTGTGCGACCCGGCGGGGCGGACCCTGCCGCCGGCGGCGGTGCTGGCACTGCGGCCCGATGGCGGGATCGGGCTGGGGGGAATCCTGCTGAGTGTGCTGCGTCGGCCGGTGCAGATTCCGGCGCTGATTGCGTTGGGGCGGGATGCGGCGCGGGCGCGGGCAAGGGCCGTTCAGGTTTTGCGGGAGTTGTAAGGTCTTCTTTTTCTGAAGAAAAAGAAGCAAAAAGACTTTTATCCGTTCAGGGACATCGTGTGTCCCCAGCACAAAATCGCTGAACGAATCAGAAGTTTTTTGGTTCTTTTTTTCAAAAAAGAACGGAAACACCGGCCCCGGGGGAATCTTGATACGGGTCAATGAGCCTTGCCCCCGCCCGGCGTTATGATGCGCGGCATAGCGGACAACAAGGGAACGGTGCTTCCATGGCCACGGCAATTCTTGCGCTCAATGCCGGCTCTTCCAGCGTAAAGTTCACGCTGTTCCATGAGGCGCGCCGCATCGCGCATGGCCAGCTGGAAGGGCTGCATACCCATCCGCATTTCCGCGCCACCGGCGCCGACGGGGCGGTGCTGGTGGACCAGACCTGGCCGGCGCCGGCACCCGAGGGCGAGGACCCGCATCAGGGGCCGGTGGCCAGCCTGCTGGAGTGGGTGACGTCTCATCTGGGGGATGTGCCTCTGCTGGGGGTGGGGCATCGGGTGGTGCATGGGGGGGCCGAGTTCGCGGCCCCGATCCGCATCACGCCTGAAATCCTGGAACGGCTGGAGGCGCTGACGCCGCTGGCGCCGCTGCATCAGCCGGCCAGCCTGGGGCCGATCCGTGCCTTGCTGGCGCTGCGGCCCGACCTGCCGCAGATCGCCTGTTTCGATACCGCGTTCCACCACACTCTGCCCGTGACGGCGACGCGCCTGCCCCTGCCCGCCAGCTATGGCGCGAAGGGCGTGCGGCGCTATGGTTTCCACGGCCTGTCCTATGAATATATCGCCTCCTGCCTGCCTGGCCTGTCGCCCCGGCTGGCGTCGGGGCGGACGATCGTGGCGCATCTGGGCAACGGCGCGAGCCTGTGCGCCATGGCGGGGGCGCGCAGCATCGAGACCACGATGGGCTTCTCGGTGCTGGATGGGCTGGTGATGGGCACGCGGTGCGGGCAGATCGATCCGGGCGTGCTGCTGTACATGATGCGCGCCGAGGGGCTGGATGCGGCGGGGATCGAGGCGGTGCTGTACCATCAGGCCGGCCTGCTGGGGCTGTCGGGCGTGTCGAGCGACGTGCGGGATCTGCAGGACCGGGCGGCCGGCGACGAGGCGGCCCGCGAGGCGCTGGAGATGTTCACTTATCGGCTCGTGCAGCAGATCGGCGGCATGATCCCGGTGCTGGGTGGGCTGGACGGGCTGGTCTTTACCGCCGGGATCGGCGAGCATGATGCTGCCATCCGGCAGGCGGCCTGCGCCCGCCTGTCCTGGCTGGGCGTGCGGCTGGATGCGGCCGCCAACGATGCCCATGCCGCCGTGATCAGCACGCCGGACAGCGCGGTGGAGGTCCGGGTGATTCCGACGGACGAGGAGAGCATGATTCGCCGTCACGTCGCGGACAGTCTGATCCTGGCATAGTCCGGCACAGGCATGACGCCGGCCGGAAACGCAAAAGGGAAGGAACGAAAATGAACGAGCCCCTTTCGGAGGCCCCGTCGGTCGCGCCTCTTTCGGAAACCGAACTCGCCCTGTTCAACCGCTGGTGGCACGCCGCCAACTACCTGTCCGTCGGGCAGATCTACCTGATGGCCAATCCGCTTCTGCGCGAGCCGCTGCAACTGGAACATACCAAGCCGCGCCTGCTGGGCCATTGGGGGACCACGCCGGGGCTGAATTTCCTCTGGCTGCATCTCAACCGCATCATCCGCGAGCGCAATACGTCCGTGCTCTTCATCGCCGGGCCGGGGCATGGGGCGCCGGGGCTGGTGGCCAGCACCTATCTGGAAGGCACCTACAGCGAATATTTCCCTGAAGTGTCGCAGGATTTGGAGGGGCTGGGGCGGCTGATGAAGCAGTTCTCGTTCCCCGGCGGCATTCCGAGCCATGCGGCGGCCACGACGCCGGGTTCGATCCATGAGGGCGGCGAGCTGGGCTATTCGCTGTCGCATGCCTATGGCGCGGCGTTCGACAATCCGGACCTGGTCGTGGCCTGCGTGATCGGTGATGGCGAGGCCGAGACGGGGCCGCTGGCGACGTCGTGGCACAGCAACAAATTCGTCGATCCCGCGACCGACGGCGCGGTGCTGCCGATCCTGCACCTGAACGGCTACAAGATCGCCAACCCGACGATCCTGGCCCGTATCGCGCCGCGGGAACTGACGGCGCTGCTGCGCGGCTATGGCTACGATCCGATCTTCGTCGAGGGGCATGACCCGGACCCGATGCACCAGAAGATGGCGGCGGCCATGGACCTGGCGTTCGACCGCATCCAGGCCATCCAGAAGGCGGCGCGCGAGGACGGGAAGACGGAACGGCCGGCATGGCCGATGATCGTGCTGCGCAGCCCCAAGGGCTGGACCGGGCCAAAGGAAATCGACGGGCTGCGGACCGAGGGTTACTGGCGGTCGCATCAGGTTCCGTTCTCGGACCTGACGCATCCGGGCCATTTGCAGGCGCTGGAGACCTGGCTGCGCAGCTACAAGCCGGAAGAGCTGTTCGACGCCTCCGGCCGCCTGTTCCCCGAGATTGCGGCCCTGGCGCCCACGGGGGCCCGGCGGATGAGCGACAACCCGCATGCCAATGGCGGGCAGTTGAAGCGGCCGCTGCGGTTGCCCGACATTGCCGATTATGCGGTGGCGGTGACCAGTCCCGGGCATGAGACCGGGGAGAGCACGCGCGTGATGGCCGCGTGGCTGCGCGACGTGATGAAAGAGAACCTGGCGTCGCGCAATTTCCGGGTCCTGTCGCCGGATGAGAACAATTCCAACCGCCTGAACGCGGTGCTGGATGCCACCAACCGGGCGTGGAATGCCGAGACGCTGGATTATGACGACCACCTGGCGCGCGACGGCCATGTGATGGAGATCCTGAGCGAGCATACCTGCCAGGGATGGCTGGAGGGCTATCTGCTGACCGGGCGGCACGGTTTCCTGTCCTGCTACGAGGCATTTATCCACATTGTCGATTCGATGGTGAACCAGCACGCCAAATGGCTGAAGACCGCGGCCGAGGTGCCATGGCGCCGGTCGATCGCGTCGCTGAACTACCTGCTGACATCGCATGTCTGGCGGCAGGACCATAACGGGTTCAGCCATCAGGACCCGGGCTTCATCGACCATGTGATCAACAAGAAGGCCGAGTTCGTCCGCGTCTATCTGCCGCCCGATGCCAATACCCTGCTGTGGACCACCGCCCACTGCCTGCAGAGCTGGGACCGTATCAACGTGATCGTGGCCGGCAAGCAGCCCGAGGCGCAATGGCTGGGGCTGGACGATGCGATCCGCCATTGCGAGGCGGGCATCGGCATCTGGGAATGGGCCAGCAACGACAAGGGCGGCGAGCCCGACGTGGTGATGGCCTGCGCCGGCGACGTGCCGACGCTGGAGACCCTGGCGGCGGTGAAGCTGCTGCGCGAGCATGCGCCCGACCTGAAGGTGCGCGTGATCAATGTGGTGGACCTGATGACGCTGGATTCCCCCAGCCAGCATCCGCACGGGCTGGACGATGCCGGCTTCGATGCGCTGTTCACCCTCGACCGGCCGGTGATCTTTGCCTTCCACGGCTATCCGCAGCTGATCCACAAGCTGATCTATCGCCGGGCGAATGCGCGGAATTTCCATGTTCATGGGTTCCGCGAGGAAGGGTCGACCACGACGCCGTTCGACATGGTGGTGCGCAACCATCTGGACCGGTTCCATCTGGTGTCGAACGTGATCGACCGCGTGCCGGGGCTGGCTGCCCGGGCGGCCTATGCCAAGCAGGCGATCCGCGACAAGCTGGTCGATCATACGCGCTATATCGCGGAGCATGGCCGCGACATGCCGGAAATCGAGGCCTGGCGCTGGTCGTAGGCCTGTCAGGCGGCGTGGCGGCTTGCCGCCGCGCCGCTGACGGCGTGCCTAATTCCGATCTGTTTCATCACCTATCCATCTGATCCGGGCGGATTATTTCCGCCCGCCCTGCCGGCTGCAAACCATTTGTAAAGATGAATCTGGTTTGAATGTCCGGTCTGTTCCGGGACGCCGGGCAGGGGGAATCCGCTCCGATTCCACGGCGGTGGCGGAAAGCGTGATGGATAGGTGACATGAAGCTGGTCGGCGTAACACGGACGTTGAACGAAAACGATATTATCGAATCCGTCATTCGGCATCATCTGGCCATCGTCGACCATGTCATCGTGATGGACGATGGAAGCAACGACAATACGGCGGAGATCGTGCATGCCCTGATCGAGGAAGGGCTACCTGTTTCCATCATGCAGAGACGGTGCGTGATCTTCGATGAGGGGAACAGAAATACCGTCTTGTACAATATGGCCCGGGACAGGTTTTCGGCCGACTGGGTGCTGTTTTTCGATGCGGACGAATTTGTCGATGTCAGGCGGGTCGGCAATGACCTGAAGAGCTATCTGGCGCGTGTTCCAGACCGATTCGATAGCGTTTCATTAGATATGTTCAATTATACCGACAGTATTTTCGACGACGGGAATGAACGGAACGTTCCGCGCAGGTTGCTGTGGCGGACGAAAGAGCCCCTGAATGTCTTCAAGGTCGTCGTCAGGGGGAATCTGGAAGGCGACGTGTCCATCCATGCCGGCAATCATTGCGGTTATCGGGATGGTGTCCCCATGAATTCATACCGGTCCGATGCCGTCTTTATCTCTCATTATCCCAGACGGTCGGGGTGGCAGGATATCTATAAATGGGTGATCGGGCGGCTGAAAATTACCGCCGCCGGTCACAGGGAGACGGAGAACGGAACGGGGAGTCATTATATTCATCCGTTCAATATTCTGTCGAGAAATCCGATGGAGATAATAAATAATCATGATTTTTTCAATGTAAGGCCGAACCCCGGGACATCGGAAAAAGATACGGGATTCTATCTCGGCACGGATTTGAGATACACGGAACTTGTGGATTACAAGGAAAAATGCATCAGGATGGTGCTGAAATATACCATGGAACTTGCGCATGATTTCGGGAAAATAATCGATAGTCATCCCGATATCTCGGACGAGGTGAGAGGGCATTTTTCCGACGGACGGGATTATCGCGGCATAGCGGACAGTTTGCGAGAATATGAGGGAGGGATTGAAACCTCCCAAAGCTCAGTCGACGCGATCTGGTCGACCAGGAAGAACGTGAGGGACGATTCCGCCATTCTGGTCAACGGTTCGGTGCAGCCGGATAATTACAACCATTCGGCCCGGGAGGATGGGCCATGGTGGAGCGCCGATTTTGGAGAGGAAATCGGCCTGAAGGAAATATTGGTCGTCAACCGCTTTGACCAGGACGGCGTCAGGAGCAGGTTGTTTCCGTTTGATATCATCCTTGAAGATGGAAATGGCGATCAGAGGATAATATCGGTCGGAATCGAAAATATGAAGGCCGGGAAATATGTTCCTGTCGAGAACATTTCCGGAAATGCAAGAAAAGTTACGATATCTCTTCCCGGTCGTGACCGATATTTGAGTATTTCCCAGGTGAAGTTCTTTGTTCAGGGGTGAGCCCTGTCGGTCATTCGTGTTCTCGGTTCCATGCCCGGAGAATCGTCAGGACGATGTGGGATCTCGCTGAATCGAGGACGTTGTGAAGTGGCGTTCGGGAATATTGCGTAGGGCCTGCCGATGGGTGGGGTAGTGATGCGTATGTATGGGGTCCCGATTGATTAGGGGGACAGCGCGTTGGCCCGATATCTTGATCCCCCTGCTCTTACTTATGTCGGGTGGCCAGGCCGACGGCGTCGTTCCATCGGCTGCCGTTAAACGTGACGTTGATCCCTGTCTGCGGATCGTCTGGGGGGCGTAATCCTGAATAGCAATCGGGGCAGAAGACGGTTTCACCCAGATCGGCTCGGGAAGGGAGATATTTGAATGGAAGAACCCGGACCGACATATGGCTTTTGCAGGCCGGAGATTCTACTGTCGGGTATTTTTCGGTATCGTTACTGCCGGCCGTGAGCAATTTCCGGTATGTGCCGTTTTCCTGTATGAATAACTGATGAGTGGATGTGTTGTTGACGAGAAAACCGTCAGCGTGCCGTTGAGTCCATATAGTGTCATTGCCCGGGTAATTGGGGGCGTGAAGTCCGCTTTGGAAGTGGGAATCTTTCAGGAAGAAGACGTCTCCGGTATCGGAGTTTATTCTTATATCGGTCGTTTCACCGGATCTTATTTCCAGATCTCTGTTTTCTGAATTATATTGCAGAGAAATTCCAGGAGGGTTTCCGAACTGTATTTTTTGATCGTCCGGGATTTTCAGGCCATGATAGAATAATCCGGCGCCCGAACGGGCATCCAGTCCGAGGGACTTCTTTCCGCCTACCGTAAATTCAAGATGCCCATTATGGGAATTGTATTTTTGCGTGGTTGCGCCATCGCTACTATAGGTGACGATCATATCGTCTCCCATCCAGATGATGGGCGGGCAGTACGAGTCGGCCCGATCTGTTTGGCACATGGGTTTCGTCTGTCGCAGATCGATCGCGGCCGTGGAGAATTTTCCGTCCAGCATAACGGTTTTTCCGTAATAGGCGTCATCGCTGTTGACGCCCACCAATAGTCCCTGGGAGACGGACATCGGGATTCCGTGGTGAAGGGAATCGATTACCAGCAGAGCCAGGGTGCGATTGTTTGGTGCGCCGCCTGTCGTGTCCAGGCCATCCGCATAAATATCGGCCTCAAAAGCGCCCATTCCCCCGGAATGGAGAGCGGTTTCCCCCGTGTCGTCCTTGGCGACGGCCGTGAGGGCCGTTATGGATGATCGCGGACCCTGGTGATCGTGCAGCGCATCGGGGGGGCGCTCGACAATGAAGTTTCCGGCAGAGTTTACGGGGCCGTTATAGGCAGACGTGATCATCCAGTTTGTTTGACAATAGAAACTTTCTTTTGTCGGAATGGCGGATTCATGACAATTTCCCAAAAGACCTGAAATTTGGGCATAATTTTCATGGGATGTATCGATATCGCGTTTGAAGAAAAGGGAGGGCGGTGATTCTTTTTGTCTGTTTCCCTGGAGTATTATGAAGAGGGGCCCGTTTATTGGCGTTGGGAGTGCATCGGATGGGTTTGTTCCGGGAAAAGAGATGTCTTCCAGAGAGTGGGGGTTTCGTTGCGGGATGGGAGGTCTTTTATACGGCGCGACATCGAGGGACCACGAATAGCGTGGGCGCTTCGATAGGGTACCCTGAGCGTCTGCTGTCTGAATCGATAAAATCATTATATAGAAAAATATTTTCTGTTTTCTCACGGTTTCTTCCCTTTTCGCGATGGTGTTGACTTGGGGGAAGGCGATTTTCCTGGAGCGTGCCGAAGGCGCAGGACAGGACTGCAAGGGGTTTGAAGATCGACCTCGTGGGGCAGGAAAGTCCGTGATATGGCTTGTGGAGTATGTGGTTTTTCAGGATTTGCTCTGGATGTCGAACAGGCGTTTTGTTTTTTGCAGTTCGCTCCAATGTTTTCCGTCTTCTCGATAGGTATAGTGCTTGTAAATTTCGAAACCGGCGCTTGAAGCGTGCTCCATGGTGATGAGTTTCACCATGTTTCTGTATTCGTAGAATATATCTGTCTTGCAAAAGAGCGTGTCCATGATTGTCTGCGTTCCGGTTAAATCGAACACGTCGTAGGGTACATAGTCGCTCGTCATGTTTTCTTTTTCATAATGCCTTTCCAGGTTCAGGAATATTTTCTTTAAAATAGCCTTCAGCAGGAAGCTGTTCGACCGTCCGGCGATGACGGTGTTCATGACGTTTATCACCTCGTCATCATTTCTTTCCCATCCCTTTCCGAACAACAGAATATCGTATGTGGAGAGTTTTTCTAAGGTTGCGGGAAGGAGATGGGGTTCTCTCTCTGCTATGCCCGTGTGGGCATCGACGTACATGCCGCCGTATTCGAGAAGAAGAATGATACGGGATATGTCGGATTTGGCCGCCGGGATTGTGATCGAATTATAGATGGTTTTCAGTTTTTTGTTTTTTATCAATGGTATGACGTCTCTGTCCGTAAAAACCTTGAACCCTGGGAAATATTTGTCCCACTCCGCCTTTGAATGCGGGTGCGGTATTTCGGGATGGGACCAATAGGTGAACAGCATCCTGGCTACCTTGCTGTGTGGAATGCGGGAAATTGCGGATTCTGTGACGGCTGGGGTGGAATCGGTTGCCGTGATGCGAGACGGTGGAACAGTGTATTGAGGCTCATTCGATTACCGATTGCAGCATGCGCAGATAGTCAGTCTTCCGGTTTTCCATGAAGATTCGGTGAATCGCGTTGCGGCGGAGCGTCGTCCAAAGGGTTTCGTCGGTGTAGGCGCGGGCCATGGCATTGGCGAATGCTTCCGGGTGGTCGGCTGGTGGGCAGGCGAGGTCCGATCCGGGGTGCCAGCCGAGTTGTCGGCTCAGGAGGTCGGTTGCGACGATGGGAATGCCGTGGGCGGCGGCGTCGTGGATCTTGTAGGGGAGGCCGGCGGCGAAGCGGGTGGGGGCGATGAAGACGCGGTGGGCTGCGTAGAGCGGGGCCAGGTCTTCGACGGCGCCGAGCAGGTCGAAGCGCGGGTGCGTCAGTATGGCTTGCAGGTCGATTCCGGGGGCGACGTGGCCGGCGACGGTGATGCGGGATTCGGGGGGGAGCAGATGGTCGTGGTTTGGCAGGAGCTGGTCGTTCATCCAGTGCAGGGCATCCAGATTGGGGGAGTCGGGGGTCTGGATCGCGCCGACGAACAGGAAATGCTTGCGGGCGGCGAAGGGCATGGGCTGGCGGGGTTGGGGGTGGGGCGATTTGACGTGGCCGAGGATTGTGACCGGGCCGCTTACGACCGGGGCGATCAGTTCGGCTTCCGCCGGGCTGACCGCGACGAAGCGGTCGACGAAATCGGTGGCGCGGAATTCGTGCCGCAGCATGTCCGCCAGGGGGGGCAGGTCCGGGCGGCCCTCCAGTTGCATCCGGCCGCGTTCGCGCAGGGTGGCGACGGCTTCGGTGTCGAGGATGATGCGGCAGTCGGCGAGCGGGGCGCGGCAGGCGGCGAGGATGGGGCGGAGGCGGCCGGCGTTGTGGGTGCGGCCGATCCACAGCACGTCGTAATAGCCCGGGCGGGCGTGGAGGAAGGATGCGAGGTCCGCGATCCCGCGGTCCCACATGATTTCGGCGCGGTCCGGCAGGTCGCGATAGCGGCCCGCCGGGGCCTCGCGCGGGGGAAAGACCGGGTAGACGGTGACGTGCAGGCCGAGATCCTCGACCATGGCGTGCAGGATGTCGTTCGAGCGGGGAAAGCCCGCGCCGATGGCGGGTTGGGGGAGGTAATCCTCGATGAACAGGATGTGCCTGCGCTGGCGGTCGCTGGTGCGGGCGCGCAGCAGGTTTGCGTTGTCCCGCGTATAGTAGGCTTCGATCCCGTCGCGGTGGCGGTGGAAGAACCGGCCGATATTCCGGCCCAGGATCGTGTCGATATCGGCCTGGTTGCCGCTGCCGGATTCGTAATGCAGCACCGTCACGTCCGGGTCGTAGATCACGTCGAATCCCTGGCGGCGGATGCGGACGCACAGGTCGGTGTCTTCGTAATAGGCGGGGCTGAAATGCGGATCGAAACCGTGCAGCGCCTTGGCCAGTTCGGTGCGGACCATCAGGAACGCGCCCGAGCAGAAATCGACCGCGCGGGTGTAATTGGCTTCGGGGCATGAGGGGGAAGCGTCGCGCAGGTAGCCCGACGTGGTGCCGTCGTTCCAGATGATGCTCCCGGCCTCCTGAAGCCGGCCGGTGGTGCGGACCAGCTTCGCGCCCACGGCGCCGGTGCGCGCTTCAAGCCGCAGCCGGCGGAGCGCGGCGTCGATCGCGCCGGGGAGGAGTTCGACATCGTTGTTCAGGAACAGGACATGGGGTGCGACGACCCTGGCCAGTCCGGCATTGGAGCCGGCGAGGAAGCCGATATTCTCGTCCATCCGGATGATGTCGAGCCCGTGGACGTGCCGGGCGATCCGGGTGGTTTCGTCCCGCGAGCCGCTATCGATCACGATGACCTGCACCGGGCCCCGATAGGTCGCCCGCAGGGAGGACAGGGCCGTCATGGTGAAGGAAAACTGGTTGTGGACGACCATGACGACGCTGAGGGCGGGGAGGTCGCAGGAAAAATCGATCGGGTGGGCCAGCAGGGCGCTGGTGCGGGCCTCGGCCAGCAGGCGGAAGGCACGGCGGCAGCTCAGTTCGGCGGTATCCGCCGGCTTTTCGCCCTCCGGCACCTTGCCCGACAGGGCGGCATGGGCCGCGAACGGAGTGGGATAGCGGCCCTGGGCGAGGGCTGCGATCACGCCGGGGTCTTGCGCATAGGCGGCGAGGTCGACCCGTGGGTGCGGACGGCGGGCTTCCTGCTGGCCGTAACGCAGGAAGTGCGCGTAGCCGTTGCGGAAATCCCCCGCCGCGACGGCGGCGGCCACGTCGGGATGGCTGGCTGTGTAGAATGCTTCGGAGAAGGAGGGCAGGGGGGCGAAGCCGGCCGGGGTGGCGTTGATCAGGTAATGGCGCAGGGGGTGGCCCCATTCGTGCATCCGCTCCGCTGCCGCCGGATAGGCGCGCAGATACCAGGCGGCGTCGAAGAACCATGAGGTGCGCCGGGCGGCGTTTTCTGGCGCGTGCAGGTTTTCCATGAACGCGACGAACGGGCCGAGGCGGCTGTCGTGGAGGAAATCCGGGTTTTCCGCGAGGAAGACCTTGGTGGAGAAGAAAAGGGAGGCGTCGCGGCCCTCGCCCGCGCCGTAGGACAGGAAATGATCGTAACCGTTGCGCAGGCCGTGCTGTTCCAGCCCCTCCAGCGACAGGCCGAGCTGGTGGTCCCGATAGAAGGATTCGTCGAAGAACGGGTTGGGATCGCGGTCCCTGAAGCCTTCGGTGCGGTAATGGGCGAAGCCTGACGGGATCTGCTGCGCCTGGATGGCTTCTTCCACGTCGGGATAGGTCTGGCGGTACCATTCCTCGTCGAAGAACGGGTTGGGGGAGTGGCCCAGCATTTCGCCGCATTCCCGGTAGAAGGCCAGGATGTCCGCTTCGTCGCGCAATGCGGCGACGGCGGGGATGACGGCGTAGCGGGTGCGATACCAGGCGGCGTCGAACTGCCACCAGGCGCGCTTCAGGGCCGGTTGGTCCGCTGGCTGGTCCATGGGCATCGGGGCCTCCTTGTCGTCGCCTGGGTCAGTGGGTGCGGAGCAGCCATGGCGCCAGCAGCACGGTGGCGAGGGAGGCGATGGGCAGGTGCAGCGGCACGGCCAGGCCGGTGCCCGTCGCCTTGATGCGCGCGGCCGGCGCGCCGATGTCGAAGGTGATGACCGGTATGTCCTGCCGCCAGAACTCGGTCAGGATATAGGACCAGGTTTCCGGCCAGATCGCCGGCAGGAAGCCCCAGTCGCACGGGTGGTTCCGGATCAGCGCGGGCAGTTCATGCTCGCCATAGCGACCGGTGATCTCGACCACGTCGGTCGCCAGCAGCCTGGGGTCGTCGCAGGTATGGCCGATGATGGTGAAGCGCATCGGCAGGTCGTGGTCCGCGACATGCCGGGCCAGGGCAAGGAGGATATTATAGCCTTTCTCGATCCCGATGGCGCCGATCAGGAGGATGCGGCGTATCTCGTCCGCCGCCTTGGGCGGGAAGGTTGCGGGGCGCGTGGGGATGGGCGCCTCCCACTGGCCCAGCGTGATCGGGGCGTCGAGATGGCGGCGGTAGCGGTCCGCGACATCGTGGCAGGAGGCGATGATGGCGGTGGCGCGCCGGAACAGATCGGCGCTGAGTTCGCGCAGCAAGGTCAGGGGCGTGTCGTCGCTGTTCAGGGGGCCGAGGTCGGCGACGCAGCGCTGGCAGGCGTCCGGCGCCGGTTCGCCGCAATACAGGCTGTTGTACGACACCAGCGTGATGCGCGGGCAGAACCAGGAATAATCGTGCAGGTAGACGACATGATCGATGCCGCAGCGGGAGAGCTGGTGGACGTCCCTGATTCCGGCGCCGATATAGCTGTGGATTTCGATCCGCGCGCAGCCCAGCGCGCGCAGCAGGGTGGGCAGGTCCGCGCCTCCTCGGGGCACCGTGATGTTGGGATAATCCTCCGGCAGGAACGGGATGATCCGCCAGACTGGATCCTCGGTGGCGTGGCGCGGAGGGTGGGGCGAGACGATCAGCGGCACATGGCCTTCTGCCAGGTTTTCGCGCGCGCGGTCGGTCACGAAACGCTGGACGCCGCCCTGCCGGTCGTGGGTCAGCAGTGCCACGACCGGGCGCCCGGCGATGGCGTGGTGCAGGCGGGCCAGGTCCAGCTGCCGACGGAAGGGGCCCAGCGGGTCGCGGGCCTGCCAGGCCTGGACCATCCGGTCGTAGCCGGGATGCAGGCCGTTGAGGGTTGCCAGGTTGCGGCGGATCAGGTCGCTGCGGACGGCGCTGAAGGACTGGCCTTCCGCATGGCCGACGAAGGTGTGCAGGCAGGCCACGTGTCGCCAGCCCAGGGCGGCGGCGCGGCGGCTGAAATCATTTTCCTCGCCATAGCCCTGCGCGAAGACGTCCTCGCGCAGCAGGCCGGTCTGATGCAGGCAGTCGGCGCGGATATACATGCAATAGCCGTGGGCGGTCGGGACCTCGACCAGCGCGTCGTTGCCGCAGGCCGCGAGCCGCTCTGCCGTTTCGAGAACCTCCTCGTAGGGCGGTATGGGATTCTGGCCGTCGGCGCTTGGGTAGCTGAAGATCGTCGCCGCGTTGGAGAGCGGGGTGGCGGTGCCGATATCGGGCGCGCGATGGACGGTGCGCCGCAGGGCGTCGATCCAGTGCGGGGGCGGCAGCGTGTCGCTGTTGAGCAGGATTGCGTCTTCGTCCCGCTCCACGGCGCGCAGGCCGCGATTGGAGGAGAAGGTGAAGCCGCGATTCTGGGCGTTGGTCAGGAGTGTGACGCCGTCCAGCGTTGCCAGCGTATCGAGGAATGCGGTGATCCGCTCGTCCGGCGAGCAGTCGTTGACGATGACGACACGCTCGTGCACGCCGCGATGTTGCAGGACCAGCGTGATGCAGGTCCGGGTGGTTTCGTAACCGCGATAGACGGGGATGATGACCGCGACCCGGGGGGCGGGGATGGCCGGGGCATCGGTTTCGGACGCCGGGAAGCGGGGCGTGTAGAGGGTCGGGAAGGGCTGGTTGAAACTGGGCTGTACGGACGCGGGGTGGGCGCTGGGGAAGCGGGTGGCGACCCATTCCGCCTGGGTGCGGGCATAGCGCCCGCCGGCGAGCGGGTCGATGGGACTGCCGTAGAATGCGCGGCCGAACCGGTCGGTGACCTTGACGGCCGGGGTTTCGGGGCCCTGCAGGTCCTGCCATGGAATGACGAAGTCGGTGCGCGGTTTTTCGGGCCAGAGTCGTTCGTCATCCGGTTCGTCATCGGGGGGGCCGATTAGTGCGTCGAACAGCGTGCGGTCGCCTTCGACGGTGCGCACCTGGATGTGGTCGGTGGCCGCCAGATTGTTGGGATAGCGGCACCAGCCGCTCAAACCGTCGGTGGCGCCCTCGATGAATCCTTCGAAGGTCCAGACCGTGCGGCTGTCGATGCCGCTGCCCAGCAGGCCGCGACCCGCCTGGAGGATGTCGATGCGCGGCAGGTGGCGGGGCAGGACGAAATTGTCGATCGTCCAGACCCGGTAGCCGGGTGGGCGGGCCAGGAGGGTGAGGTCGGCGGGTCGTTCGTCGGCATCGTGGCGCAGGATCAGCGTGTGTGCGGCATGGTCCGGCAGGCCGGCGACGAGGCGCCCGTCGGGCAGCATGGCGCACCATCCCGAGCAGCGATTGGCCTCGGCCACGGCGCTGAAGAGCGGGAAGGCGATCTCGGGGAAAATGACCGCCGTTTCGCGCAGGAGCGCGCGCAGTTCGGCAAAGGCCCGGTCATGGGCGCCGAAGCGCATGCGGGTGATCAGCAGGAAAAACCGGGCCAGCGGCGACATCGTGACCGACGAGAGGAATTCGAAGGCCTCCGACGCGCGGGGCTCGTCCAGCGCCAGGCGGCAGAAGCCGATCCCCAGCGTGATGTCGCGCGCGCTGGGGTAGGATCGCTGGAGATACTCCAGCCTTGGCAACATGGTTCCCGGGGAGACGCCTTTCAGCCCTTCATGGCGGGCGGAGAGAAGGCGGCTGTAGCGGGCGGAGATGGTTTGTACGAACGTGTCGATCGGTTTCTCCATCGTGCGCCGGTCTGGTTGCCAGGGGGATAGGCAAGGGCTTTGCCCTTGACCCACCAAAGGGCAGTCGCCCTTTGGAAACCCAGTTGTTGGGGTGCAGGGGGAGCCTTGGGATTACGTGATGCAGAAGCCGCGCCAGCTGTCGTAGACCGGTTCCAGTGCCCTTGAAGGCGCGCGCAGTTCCGCGCGGCCGACGCTCAGCCAGTGCATCTTGCCGTTTGTCCATTCGCCGCGGAGGACGGAGGCGGCGACGTCGGGATTATTCTTGAGATACCATTTCTCGTCGAATTCCTTGCCGTCCGTGTCGCGGCCTTCGAAAAATCCGACCTGGATGAAATGGTCGTGGCCGCTTTTCAGCTCGCCGCGATGGATCGCGGCGTCCACGTCGGGATTGGCGCGCAGATAGGCTGCTTCGTCGAACGGTACGGTCTTCAGGTACGCGGTGAGCAGGAATTTGAACACATCTTCCGGAATGACGATTTTTCCATTATCGCTTTTCAGTATCTTTTGGACTGAAGAATAAAGGATCACGATATCCTCCGGAAGAAGAACACTTCAAATGGGCATTGCTTGCGTTGGATATCGGGTCAAAGTGAATATAAGGTAAAATTTCTTGACGTTCCGTGTGGGGGTTTGGATTTCTCTCCTGTTTTTTCATGCGGAGGAAAGGTGAATATTTTGTAAATGGAGGGTTTTGTTTGTTTGCAGGCGTGTGAAAAATCAGGCGCGCGTCTTTCTCCGTTCTTTTTTGCAAAAGAACGGAACGGTTGTGCCGGAAGGATCGGGCTGTTCGGTTGGCCTTTCTTCCTGTTTTTCAGGACAGGAAGAAAGGACGGCCGGTTATTCCTTGAAAGCGCGGGCGAGGATGTTCTGCTTTTCCAGCGAGACGGGCAACGCGGTCGCGGTGACGGCGACGCCCTGCCAGCCCCCGCCCATGGCGGTGTAGAGGTTGACCGCGTCCTGCAACCGCTCCAGCCGCGCCTCGGCCTCGGCATTCTCGGCCGCCAGCGCGGTGCGCTCGGTCGTCAGCACCTCCAGGAAGCCCACCAGGCCGGCGCTGTAGAGCTTGCGCGCCCGGTCGCTGGCCAGCCGGCTGTCCTCGGCCGCGCGGTGCAGCAATTCGGTGTGCTCGACATCGTCATGCCAGGCCGCCATCGCATCCTCGACCTCGCGGAAGGCCGTCAGCACCGTCTGGCGGTAGCTCAGCCGGCTGGCTTCCGCCGCCGCCTGCATCCCGCGCACCTGCGCCGTCAGCTTGCCGCCATGGGCCAGCGGCAGCGAGGCCAGCATGAAGAACTGCCAGCTCAGCGCCCCCGCTTGGAAGAGCTGGTACATCGCCGACGCATTGGGGTTGAAGTTCAGCGGAATGCTGAAATTCGGATACATCTGCGCCACCGCGACCCCGATCCGCGCCGTGGATTCGGCATAGGCCCGTTCCGCCCGGCGGATGTCCGGGCGGTTGGCCAGCACGATCGAGGGCATCGTCGCCGGGAAATCCGGCACCTTCGGCAAGGGGCGGGCGATCTTCAGTTCCGCTTCCGTCGTGCCGGGCATCTGGCCCATCAGCACGTCGAGCGCATGGGTGATCTGGGCGATATGGGTGCGCAGCGGCTCGCGCGCCGCAAGCTGGCTGTCCAGCTCCGCCTTCGCCTGCGCGATCTGCAGCGTGTTGCCCACGCCTTCCAGATACAGGCGCTGCGTCAGGTCGTAGGCTTCCTGCGCCACGCTGATGTTGCGGTTGGAGATTTCCAGCCGCAACTGGGTGTCGCGCAGCACCATATAGTCGCTGACCACGGCCGAGAGCATCGTCATCAGCACCGCGCGGCGGTCTTCGATCGTTTCCTCGACCGCGCGCTCCTGCGCCTCCACGCTGCGGCGGATGCGGCCGAACACGTCGATCTGCCAGCTGGCGCTGACCCCGTAGGACAGGTACGACGCCCCGGGACGGTTGGCCGGGTTGCCCGGGCGCAGCGGCCAGTTGTCGACATTGAGCGAGTAGCGGGAATCGCCGTTGGTGGTGTTGGCGTCGACCTGCGGATACCAGGCGGAGGCCTGGCTGTCGCGCAATGCGCGCTCGGCCAGGATGCGCTGGCCGGCGATCTGCAGATCGTAATTGCCGCCGATCGCGCGATCGACCAGCCGGTCCAGTTCGGCATCGCCGAAACGGTGCCACCAATCCTTCAGCTCGGCATTGGTGCGTGCGATCTCGGCGTCGGTTGCCGGATGCTCGTCCTCGGTGAAGTGCTCGGGCACCTTCATCCGGTCGGGCTGGTAGCGCGGGCCGACCGTGCAACCCGCCATTACCAGGGCCGAGGTCAGGACCAGGCCGGCCCGTCGGGTCTTCGTCATCATGGTCATGCTCGCGCCGGGGGCCTTACAGATGGTCTTGCAGCCAGGTGGTCAGATGCCCCTTCTGGCTGCGCGATTGCGGGCCGACGGTCACCGTGCAGGTCATGCCCGCCGCCAGCGTCACGCTTTCGGGCACATGGTCGAGATGGATGCGCACCGGGATGCGCTGTGCCAGGCGGACCCAGGTGAAGATCGGGTTGACGTCCTGCAGGCCCAGCCGGTCGGGATTGCCGTTCTGGTCGTTGATGCCGCGCGCGATGGAGACGACATGGCCGGGGATGATCTGCTTGTAGCCCATCAGCTTGACGCGGGCGACGTCGCCGACATGCACGCCCCACATCTTGGTTTCCTCGAAATATCCGTTCACCCAGTAGGAATCGGCGTCGATCACCGCCAGGCGGGGCTGGCCGGCCGTGAGATAGTCACCCACCCGCAGGTTCAGGTTGGTCACGTAGCCGTTGACCGGCGAATACAGCACCGAGCGTTGCAGGTTCAGCTTCGCCAGGTCCAGCGCCGCCCGGGCCGCGTCCACCGCCGCCACCTGCGTCGCCACGTTGGAGTTGAACACTTCCTGTTCTTCCGCCGACACGATGCCGCCCAGCCCCATGCGGCGCTTCGCGTCGTTGCGCTTGAGCTTCAGGTCTTCCTCGGCCCCGTCCAGCCGGGCCTGGGCCTCGCGGATCGCCAGGCGGAAACGGACCGGGTCCAGCACGAACAGCGGCTCGCCCTTGTGCACGAACTGGTTGTCCACCACCGGAACCTGCACCACCGTGCCCGGAACTTCCGGCGCCACGTCGACCACGTAGACGCGCACGCGCCCGTCGCGCGTCCAGGGGGCAATCATGTACGTGTCCCACAGGGTCACCCCCAGAACGATCGCCAGTACGACGATGCTCAGGGTCAGGACCACGCGGATCAGGGTGCGTAGAAGGGGCATTGTCTATCTCGGACCTTGCAGGGGGCAGTTGTTCGGCCGTTTTTCAGACGAACAGGATCATCAGGCACAGAACACAAGTGTAGAGGGCGACCTCGAACAGCGCGAGATGCCAGAACCATTTCATGATGCCGGTCCACCAGAGCAGGAAGCGGATCAGCATGGTCACCGGCAGGGCGGCGATCGCGTAGACGACGATCGGCGCCATGAAGACGCCGAAGAAATTGAACTCGGTCAGCATCACGCGACTCTCATTCCGAACGAACGCGTCCTGGGTGGGATGGCCATACTCAGCCTGTTATCGGCGCCGGGCATGTCGCCAGGCAATTGCAGTGGACCATGTTTGTGAAAGAATCCGGGCGCCGAGTCTACCAGGAGCGATGCCTGTTCGAGGCAGGCGGCGATGCGCCGGGTGGGAACGTGGGAGGGCGCGGGACGGTCTTCGACGTCGCGCATGACTTCCTGCGCCGCCGTGCGCAGGACCAGCGCGGTACGGGTTGGATGGCTGCACAGGTGCTGGAACGATTCCAGCGCCGCCAGCGTGCGGGCGCGGTCCTGTGCATGGACCGCCGGATGCTGCGCCAGATGCCGCAGGCGCGTGATCAGGCGCCCCACCGAGACGCAGATGAACGCCGCGTCGGTGGTTTCGTAGACGCGCCGGGGAGGGGCGACCAGCGAGAAGCGCTGGATCATGCGCAGGATCTTCTGCATCTGCAGGTTTTCCCACACCGTCCAGCTGACCGGGCGGTCCAGCGGCAGGCGGGCCAGCTGCTGGGTGGCGCGGTTGATCGACATGACCAGCCGGCCGGTGTCGAGCCGGTGGTCGGAGGGGAGAATGACGCGGAATACCAGGGCCAGCCCGATCAGGGCGATGAGGTAGGACAGCCAGACATTCATCAGCGACAGGTCGTCGAAGGAGATCGGGTTGCGGATCTGCACCATCGCATTGAAGAACACCGCATAGCCGAAGCCCCGCATGGCGTGGCGGGGGTGGAACTGAAGCCAGATGCCCGGCAGCAGGCAGACCGAAAGGGACAGCCACAGCAGCGGATAGCCGTCGATGCGCGGCAGGAAAAAGGTCTGGCAGATGAAGGCGGCGGGGATCGCGGCCAGGGTGCCGCTGGCGAACATGACGCTGGCGCGGGATGCCACGGGGCTGGTGGCCAGAAGGCAGGAAGCCGGGATGAGGTAGGCGAGCATGCTGGCACCGTTGGACCAGCGGAAGACGTACCAGGTCAGGCAGCCCAGCAACGTCACGAACGCGCCGCGCGTGCCGTTGCGCAGTGCCGCCGGCCAGTCGAAGAACAGGCGCAGCCTGATGGGGCGGACATGGGCCTGGGGGCCCACGAAATCGTCCAGCGCGCCGCGCAGCTGCACCAGCATGTCGCGCTCATTGTCGATGAACGCGATCGTGGGCAGGTCTTTCGTTTCCTCGGCCAGATTGTCCAGCGTGGTGATGGCGGTAGCGAGACGCGCGCGCATGTGGCCCGGATCGTCAAGATGCAGGTTTTCCGGCGGGGTGACGGAGAAGCTGGCCATCACCTCGTGCACCAGGTCGCGGGCGGCTGTCGTCTGCGGGTTTTCCGGAGGCTGGTCGCGCCAGATCGGGTGGTGGGTGCTGAGCAGCCCCAGCAGCCGGGCCACGCCGGCGCGCAGGCCGTCGGCCCGGCGGCCGATCGCGAAATTGTCGGCGGCGGCGTATTCGATCGCCTCGACCAGCGCATTGGCCTGGGAGAGCAGGCGGGCGCGCGCATCGTAGCTGGTCAGCGTCATGGCGCGGAAGGACAGAGGCTGGCCGCCATCGTCGGGCATCGGGGTCTGGCCGGGTGCGATGTCCTCCATGTCCGTCGGGTGGGAGAACTGGCCGGTGATGTTGCGCAGCGTCTGGTCGACCTGGCGCAGGACCTTTTCCGGCCGGCTGACCGAGGTGACCAGGAACACCACCGCCGTGCTGACGATGCCGACCGTGACCGCCGACAGGCGCGACATGGCGGCCATGAAGATGCGGTCGGGGTCGGCGAAGGTGGAGATCGAGACCAGCACGATGGTGTAGCCCGCCAGCACCGCGGCATAGGCCTTGTAGAAGCGCAGCAGCGTCGACACGCAGCAGGCGATGCCGATGATGACCGACAGGCCCATGAAATAGAGCATCGGCGACTGGGGGAAGGCCGCCATCAGCAGGACCGCCGCCGTCGCGCCGATCACGGTGCCGAAGATGCGCCAGAAGCTCTTGGAGACCATCGCGCCGACGACCGGGTTGGCCACGATCAGGACGGTCGTGACCGACGACATCGGTGTCTGGAGCTGGAAGAAGAAGGCGAGGAACAGGGCCAGCCCGACGGCGAGCAGCGCGCGGATGCTGTAGGCGATGGTCGGCGAGAGCGTCTTCCAGTCGGGGAAGGCGAAGCCGCCGAAGCGGACCAGCGAGCGCGGGACGTGCAGCGCCGTGTGGGGGGGGACCAGCCGGATGCTCATGTCCGGATTGCCGCGCCCATGGGCCGGGCGGCCGGCCCGCAAGGCAGCGGAGCGCGACCGGGCCGTCCCTGGCGGGCGGGGCCTTTATGGGTCAGACGACGTCCAAAGGATCGTGCCCGTGCACTACGCTCGGAGTCCGCCATCCCTGCAGCTACCCGGTTCCCTGACTGTCATGAGCCCGCATGCTCATGATTTTGTGACGAGGGAACACGTTTCCAGAAATGGGGGGCGGGGGCCAATGCAATTTCAGCATGGTCCCCAACCGGCTTTGGCGTCTCTCCCGCCCAGGCGGGTGTCAGATGCCGCCCTTGCGGCCGAAGAGCGTGCGGACGATGTGCATCAGCGCACGCAGGGCCTGGCGGCCGACCGGGCCGGCGATCGCGCCCGTGACCGCCGTGATGGCCATGGCCTGGCGCAGTTCGTTCAGCGCATGTTCGCGGGCGAAGCGGGCGCGGATTTCGGTGGCGGTCATGATCGAGCGGCGGCCGAGCAGCAGGAAGAGCAGCGCCATGACGGCGTCTACCGCGAAGACCAGGATGGCCGCGCCGAGCACGCTGAACCCCAGCGTCTGGTAGGCGAAGGCCCACAGCAGCGCGTGCCCCGACAGGATCGCCAGCAGGCCGAACACGCCGGCGACGACCAGGAACGCCACCTGCCTGCCTATGCGGATGGCCATCTCGCGGCGTACGGTCAGTTCCGCCTGGACAGTGGCTTTGCCAAGTTCGGCTATCTTCATGGTCCTTGCTTCTTCCCTCTGCTTCGTTGGCGGGCGTTCCGCCGGAATGCCCGCCCGGCCAGATAGCTGATCGCGGCACGGGTGGCGATGGCCGCCGGTGGCGTCTGGCGCCCGGCAGCGTGGATCGGGCGCGATGATCGGCCAGTTTGCGCGCCTTGGCAACGAGGGTCGGCCTGCCGCCGGGAGGGCGGCCCCGGGTCCGCTTGGGTGCCGATGGCGGTGCGGGGCCGGTTGCCCGGAAGGGGGTTCTGGCGATTTTACGCGCTGGGACCGCAAGATTGGTCGTATCTTTCATGGGGGTTGTCTACACTCGACGGCTTTCGTTCCGTCCTGTCAGGTTTCGCTTCTCGCATGGCTCCCCTCTCTCCACGTCTTGACGTTCGCGGATTTGTGTGTGCGCCGGTGGGGGCCTGCACGCCCGCGCTGTCCTTTTCGGTCGCGCCCGGCGGATGCCTGGCCCTGCTGGGGGACCGCGCGGCCGACCTGTCGGGCCTGATGGATACGCTGGCCGGCCATCTGCCGTGCGTGGCCGGGGAGATCCTGCTCGATGGGCGGGACGTGTCCGGGCTGCCGGTGGGCGGGCGGGGGCTGGGGCTGTTCAGTGCGCGGGACCCGCTGTTCGCGCATCTGACGGTGCGGCGGAACCTGGCCTTTCCGCTGGAGGCGCGGGGCATGGCGCGCCCGGCGATCGCGGCGCGGGTGGATGCCGTCCTGGCCCTGCTGGGGCTGGATGGATGTGCCGGCCACCGCCCGCGCGCGCTTGCCCCGCAGGATGAATGGCGTGCGCGGCTTGGCCGGCTGCTGGTGTTTGCGCCGTCGGTCCTGCTGCTGGACGACCCGTTCGCGGGGCTGGAGCGCGGGGACCGGCTGGCGATGCGCCGCCTGCTGGCGCGCGTGAGCCGGGCGCAGGGGCTGACGTTGCTGCTGGCGACCGGGGACCGGGACGACGCGCTGCTGCTGGGGGAGACGATCGGCATCCTGTCCGGCCGCGCGCTGTTGCAGACCGGCAGTGCGGCCGAACTGTTCGACCGGCCGGCCTGCGACCGGGTGGCCACCGGGTTTGGCGATGCCAACGCGCTGACCGGTCGGGTCGCGTGGGTGGAGGACGACCTGGCCTCGGTCCATCTGGCCAGCGGTGCGCGGGTCGAGGCCATGGCGGGGGAGGGGCTGGGGGACGACATGCTGTGTACGCTGTGCGTCCGGCCCGACCGGATCGCCACCCTGTTTCCGACCGGACGGGCTGCCGCCGACGAGGACGGGGAGGACACGCTGCCGGCAGTGCTGGCGGGGCTGCACCATATGGGTGACCATATCCGGCTGCGTTTTCGCCTGGAGGACGGGCAGGAGGTGCTGGTGCGCCGGCCGCCCGCGCAGAACCTGACCGGGCTTGTGCCCGGACGGACCGCGCGGCTGGCGTGGCAGCCGGCCCATGCGGTGGCCTTTCCGTTTCGCGGGGAAATGGGCTAGCGTGCCCGGCTCTTTGTCCTGCCTCCTGCGAAAGTCCATCCCCCTGTCCGGCTCGTTCCGCACCCTCCGATCGTTCCGTCGTCTTCTGATCGGGCTGCTGCTGCTGGCGATCGTGTCGACCGGCGGGAATGCCCGGGCGGGCTGGCGCGCGCATGCGCTGGTGGTGAACAGCCTGGGCGGCGCGCTGGGCAGCGCCCAGGACAAGGCGTTCTTCCGCCCCTTCGCGGCGCAGAAGGGGTTCGGCATCCTGCGCTATGTCTGGGATGGCACGCCGCAGCCCCGGACCGCGCATGGCACCGGCCATGCCTGGACCGTGGCACTGATGGAAGACAGCACCGTGCGCGCCGCCTGCATGCAGGGGACCCTGCTGCGCCTGGGGGGCGCCCCGGGCAGCGCGGATGCCTGCGGCGTGCCGGCGCTGCGCGAGGGGATTGCGCTGGCGTGGGATCGCGGGCGCATTCCCGTAGCCCCGCACTGGAGCGATTTCTGGAACGTCGTGCGCTATCCCGGCAAGCGTGGCCTGCGCAAGGACCCGCGCTCGACGCTGGAGATCGCGTTGATGGCCGATGGGGTGGCGCCGGCCGATGTCTATGCCGTGCTGGGCACGCCCGAGGGGGTGGCCCGCGCGTTCCGCAAGCTCAGCCAGTTGCGTCCTTATATCGTGTGGTGGACCAGCCCGGCGGAATCCGCGCGCATCATCGGCAATGGCAGCGTGCTGATGACCAGCGCGGCAGGGGGCGAGGTGGCGGCGGCCGGGACCGGCCAGCGCGATGTCGGGCTGCAATGGGAGCAGAGCCTGGATGAGGGCCTGTCCTGGGGGGTTGCGCCCGACCTGGACCGGGCCGCGCTGGATCGCGCGCGTAGCCTGCTGCATTTCATGGCCCAGCCCGAGCAGGTGGCGCGGTTTGCCGGGCTCTATCACGCGCACCCCGACGGATCGGCCGCGCAGCCGCTGCCGATGGATGCGTCCTTCTGGCAGGAGCATCTGCCCGATCTGTCCAGGCGCTTCGCGGACTGGCTGGCCGCGCCATGACCGGACTGCCGGCTTTTTCGGCGCCGGCGCTGGCGGTCAGTCTGCTGGTGGAAGGGGGGGCGGCCGTGGCCGCCTGCGGGTTCGGCCTGCTGCTGCGGGCGGGGCCGGTCGGGCGGCGTGCGCTGTCGGGCGCGCGGGTCTGTGCGCTGGCGCTTGCGTTGCCGGGATGGATGGGGGCCGTTGCATTGTCCGGCCCCTGGCGGGAGGATGGCGTGGAGCCGGTGGTGACGCAGGCTGTCTGCCTGGTGCCGCTGGTGCTGTTGCCGCTGCTGCGTGCGCTCGACCGGTTGCCGCCCGGACTGGCGCGGACGGCGGCGGGCCTGGGAGCGGGGCGGGCCGTGCGGGTGCGGGGCCTGTGGGTGCCGCTGCTGGGGCCGGCGGCGCTGGCCGCGGCGGGGCTGGCGCTGGCGGGGGCGGTGATGGTGGGCGTGCTGGACGCGTAGGCGGCGTTTTTCTTCTCTCCGGCCGCCGGATTCAGTAAGACGGTCGCCATGACCGATACAAAGCCGTTCTGGCAGGTCCGCCGTCTGGACGAAATGACGACCGAGGAATGGGAGTCGCTGTGCGATGGCTGCGGGCGCTGCTGCCTGCACAAGCTGCGCGAGGACGTGACCGAGCAGATCCTGTTTACCGATGTCGCCTGCCGGCTGCTGGACCTGGAAAGCTGCCTCTGTTCGGATTACGCGTGCCGCCGGCGCAAGGTGCCCGATTGCGTGCAGCTGACGCCCGAGGCGCTGGCGGAGATCGACTGGCTGCCGCCCTCCTGCGCCTATCGGCTGCTGGCCGAGGGGCGCGATCTGGCATGGTGGCATCCGCTGGTGTCCGGCTCGCCCGACACCGTGCACGAGGCCGGGATTTCGGTGCGCGGGCGGGCGATCAGCGAACGGCGCGCGGGCCAGCTGGAGCATCATATCGTCGACTGGCCGGGCAGGATGCCCCGGCCGCGTCGGCCACGGGCGCGCGACCGGGGATGATTGCCGGCCTGTCCGGGCCGGTTCCGGCGGAGGCCGAGACCGTGCGGCTGGCGGGGCGGGACGTGCCGGTGCGCTGGCGCCGGTCGGGCCGGGCGCGGCGGCTGTCGCTGCGGATCGATGCGCGGGCGGCCGAGATCGTGATTACCCTGCCGCCGCGGGCGGAGCGCGAGGCCGGGCTGGCACTGCTGCGCAACCATGCCGTCTGGGTGCTGTCGCGGCTGGACCATCTGCCGGCGGCGGTGCCGTGGCACGATGGTGGGCAGGTGGTGCTGGATGGGTGCCCGCTTGGTATCGCCCATTGCCCCGATGGGCGGCGGGGAGTGTGGATCGAGGACGGGGTGGTGAAGGTGAGCGGTGAGGCGCCGTTCCTGCGCCGCCGGCTGGCGACCTTTCTGCGGCAGGAGGCCGGGCACCGGCTGGGGGCGCGGCTGGCGCAGATTGCCGGGCCGGCCGGGCTGCGGCCCCGCCGGCTGGTGATCAAGGATACCAGCAGCCGCTGGGGCAGTTGCAGCGCGGACGGCACGGTGATGCTGAACTGGCGCCTGGTGATGGCGCCGGTGGACGTGCAGCATTATGTGGTCGCCCATGAACTGGCCCATCTGCGGCACATGAATCATGGTCCGGATTTCTGGGTGCTGGTGGCGCGCCTGACGCCGCACCGGCATATGGCCGAGGCGTGGCTGCGCCGGCATGGGCCGGCATTGCTGCGCGCCGCGTGATCTGTCGAAAACCGCCTGCGCCGGATTTCACCCACCGCGCGAGTATGCTAGACGGCGAGCGGGGCGAGCTTGGCGGAATGGTAGACGCACGAGACTTAAAATCTTGCGCCCGCAAGGGCGTGCGGGTTCGAGTCCCGCAGTTCGCACCATAACCGGATTGCGCGGGTGTGCGGCGCCCTCCGATCAGGGGATTTCTCTGATCGGAGGATGTGCGTCCGTTATGCCGCGAAGGCGGGGCGGGTTTCGTCTATTCTGAAATGATTGACGATCTGGCGGAGGGAGGTTGCTTCCCGGGCCAGGTTGTGGACGGCCGCGGTTGTTTCCTCGACCATGGCCGCGTTCTTCTGGGTGATGAGATCCATCTCGTTCATCGCCGAATTGATTTCGTTCAATCCGCTGGACTGTTCCTGGGACGAGGTGGAGACGTCCTCGATCAGGGAGCCGAGTTCGTCGACCTGGCTTGTGATGTCCCTGATGCAGCGTTCGGTGTCGTTGACGAACTTTACGCCGTTGTTGATTTCCGCGTACGACCGGGAAATGAGTTCCTGGATGTTCTTCGACTCGTCGGCGGCTCTTTGCGCCAGGGTCCGGACTTCGCTTGCGACGACGGAGAAGCCGCGGCCCTGCTCGCCCGCGCGTGCGGCCTCGACGGCGGCGTTCAGGGCCAGGATGTTGGTCTGGAACGAAATTCCGTTGATGGTCTCGATGATTGTATTGATCATCTTCGAGGATTGCTCGATCCGGCCCATGGCGCCGATGGCTTTTGCGATGGCGTCCTGCGATATGGTGGCGCTCGACCGGGTCGAGGTGGCCGTGCGCTGCGCGGTCTTTGTGACAGCCGCTATCTTTTTCATGTTGTCCGTGATCGAGGAAACCGTGGCCACCGTCTGTTCGAGGCCTGCGGCCTGTTCTTCGGTGCGGCGGGCCAGGTCGTCGGTCGCGATGGAGACTTCGGCGGAGGTGTTTCTGACAATCTCGCTATTGTTCGAGATCTTTCTCATGGCTTCCTTGATGCCATGGATGCCGTCGTTGAAATCCTTCCTGATGGATTCGTACTGGGTCGGAAACGGCTTGTCGAGGCTGACGGCCAGGTCGCCGGTCTTGATGGCCTCGAGGGCTTCGCTGAAGGAGTGCCGGACGAATTCGACATCTTCATCGAGCTTTTTCTGCTTTTCCTGATTGGCGAAATGTTCGCGGCGGTCTTCCCACACGACGGCGATCTGGTCGGTGCCTTCGATCGTGATCAGGAAGATAGTTGCGAAAATCGGAAGAATCGTGCCGTCCAGGCGGACGTGCATCCAGTCGAACTGAATGGGCTCGCGGTATTTCAGGAGATTGCCGACGATTTCCTGCGCCGCCTGGCCCGAATTTCTGCCGTCGGGCTGGAATTCGGGGGAAAATTTTTCGACGCTGAGCCCTATGACCTGTTCCCTGCTTCCGCCCACCAGGTCGAGCATGGCCTTGTTGCAGTCGGCGACTTTTCCGTCTTTTAAATAGAAGCAGCCGGTAAGGGTGTGTTCAAATATCGATTCTGCGAGAATTTGGCGAACCGTTCTGTCGTCTGAATGTTTACTGTTCCGTTTTTTCGAAAACCACACGCCGTCACGCTCCGTATTTTGGGAGGTGGGGATTCTAGATAAAACGCCCTGTGTGTCTCACGAATATTTGTTATTAATCATATGCGATATTTAAATATATGAGCCTTGCGGAAGGACTCAGGGCAGCCGGATCTGCGCGACGAGCCAGGGACGTTCCTGCCGGTCCTGGCCGTTATGGAAGACGGGCAGGCGGGACCATTGGCCGACCGTGAGCCACAGCGTATCGCCGTGCAGGGCCAGCCCGTCGGGCGAGATCAGGCGCGGATCGTGCGCCACGATGGACAGCGTGCCGTCGGTCGCGCGGTGCAGGATGGCGTGGCGCTCCAGGTCCGTCAGGTAGAGGCTGCCGTCGGGCGCGGTTGCCATGCCGTCCACGACCCCTGTCTCGCCTTCATCACGTACCGCGCGGGCCAGGGCGGCCGGGGTGGCGTGGGGGTTGCCGAGAATGGCGGTGGGGGCGCTGTAGAGCCGGCGCCCGGACAGGGGCTGCCAGTAGAGCACCGCGCTGTCGGGGCTGATGGCGATGCCGTCGGCGCCGCCCTGGCCCATGGCGGGGTGGGCCAGGTCGAAACGCTGCATCTGGCCGTCGACCATCATCGCGAAGCCCGGGGTCGGGCGGGTGGAGATGTCGCCATCGAGGATGCGCCATGCGGCCCCGGTGGCCAGGTCGACGACGATGAGCGCCGGGTGGTCGGCCGTGGACGTGTCGGTGATGAAGGCCAGGCCCGCGCGGCCGTGCGTGAGGTCGATCCGCAGGTCGTTGACGTGGCTGTCCGGGCGGATGGCCGGGGCGTGCAGCGGCACGATCCTGACCCCCGCCCCGCCGGGGGTGGGGTCGATCATGACCAGGGCCGGCTTTGCCGGGCCGGGGGTGCCGGCCACCGTGCCCTCGTCGACGATCCAGATCCGCCCGCGCGTATCCAGCGTCATGCCCAGTGGGGAGACCAGCCGGTCCTGTGTCGCGGCATCGGGGTAGGGCGTGAGGTCCGGACGGCCGTCGGGGTGCGTCGTCAGGCGGGCGAGCCGCGGCCCCGCATGGTCCTGCGCGCTGCGCGGAAAGCCCAGGATCACGGTGCCATCGGGCAGGGCGACGATGCCCGATGGCTGCATGTCGGCAAAGCGCGCCGCGACGGTGACGTTGCCCGTGGGGGTCGCGCCGTGATCGGTGCTGTCGGCGGCGCGTGCGCCCCACGGGGCGGCCGCCAGGACCGCGCAGAGCGCGAATGCCGCGCCGGTCTTCCTGCCATTCTGTCGCATCCTGCCTCCGGCACGCATCGCGGTTCTTTCCCCGCCTGTATCATCGGCGCCCTGTGTGCGCGACCGTCGTGGTTTCGGAAAAACGTGATTGACGCACAATTGATCGAACGCGGAGGCCGGCGGGCGCAGCTTTAACTTTGTGTCATTTCTCAACCTTGGACATGCCGATGTCGCTTGTGCATAGCTATGCAACATGATCGTAACCTCTGTTTTCGGAGCGCCGCATGAGTGACAGAATCTTCTTGAGTATCCTGACCGGATCTTTTTCCACGCCCTGCGCCGACAATCCCACCGTGGCGATGATCGAGGCGGCGTATCGCCATCACGAGATCGACGCGCGCTATATCAACTGCGATGTGAAGCCCGACAATCTGGCCGATGCCGTGCGGGGCGCGAAGGCGATGGAGTGGGTGGGGTTCAACTGCTCGCTGCCGCACAAGGTCGCGGTGATCGAGTATCTGGATGCGCTGTCGGACGCCGCGAAGATTATCGGCGCGGTCAATTGCGTGACGATCCGCGATGGCCGGCTGACCGGCGACAATACGGACGGCAAGGGGTTCCTGGCCTCGCTGAAGGGGGTGACGGACCCGCGCGGCAAGCGGGTCCTGCTGCTGGGTGCGGGGGGTGCCGCGCGCGCGATTGCCGTGGAGCTGGGGCTTGCCGGCACCGCGCATATCACGGTTGCCAATCGCGACCCGGCGAAAGGCGAGATCATCGCGGCGCTGGTGCGCGACAATACCAAAAGCGATGCGACGGCCATTCCGTGGAAGGGCGCGGTGGAGGTGCCCGGGGATGTCGATATCGTCATCAACGCCACCTCCGTCGGGCTGGGCGACAAGGACGCGATACCGGAGATTGCGCTGGACAGCCTGAAGAAAGGGCACATCGTCGCCGACGTGATTCCGAACCCGCCCAGGACGCACCTGCTGCGCGAGGCGAAGGCGCGCGGCTGCACGCCGCTGGACGGGCTTGGCATGCTTGTGAACCAGGGGGTGATCGGCGTCGAACTGTGGCTGGGGAAAACGCTCGATGCCGCCGTGATGAAACGCGCGCTCCAGGACATTTTCGGCGCCGCCGACTGATGTGAACGGCGGCAGCGCCGCGACCGCGGAAGGACCCAGCCCATGGCACGCTCCAGCACGGCCGACATCGCGCACGACACGCGGCGGGACGAACGGCACCGGCGGGCTTTCTCGGTCATGCCGGCCATCGAGCGGCTGGGCGACCGCACGGGGCCGGCGCGACGCTATGTCTCGGTTGCCGCCGCCGTGGCGGCCGTCGGCGGGCTGTTGTTCGGGTACGATACCGGGATCATCGCCTCGGCCCTGATCTTCATCACGCAGAGTTTCGCGCTTTCGACGGCGGGGCAGGAATGGATTGCGGCGGCGCTGAATATCGGGGCGATATTCGGTGCCGTGCTGAGCGGGCCGATATCGGACCGGTGGGGGCGGCGCCCCGCCATCATGGTCGCGGCGGCCATCTTCGTCGTGGCGTCGGTGGGGTGCGGCCTGGCGCCGGGCGTGGGCGTGCTGATTTTCGCCCGGCTGTGGCTTGGCGTGGCGATCGGCGCCACGACGCAGATCGTTCCGGTCTATGTCGCCGAACTGGCGCCGGCCGAGCGGCGCGGGGGGCTGGTGTCGCTGTTCCAGCTTGTCTTTTCGCTGGGGCTGCTGCTGTCGTTCTTCGTCGGCTATCTGCTGTCGGGGACGGCCGAATGCTGGCGGCCGATGTTCATGCTGGGGGTGATCCCGGCGCTGCTTCTGGCGCTGGGCATGGTGTTTCTGCCCGAGAGCCCGCGCTGGCTTCTGCACCACCAACAGGAGCGGCGCGCGGTTTCGATCCTGTACCGGCTGCGCGGCCACCACCGGCATGTGCGCCGCGAGCTGAACGATGTGCTGGCCGCCGGCGATGCGGACGCCCCGCAGGCGGGATGGGCGGACCTGCGCCGCCGCTGGGTTCGGCCGGCGCTGGTCGCAGCCCTGGGGATTGCCGCGCTTTCGCAGCTCTCGGGGCCGAATGTGATCGTCTATTATGCCCCGATCATCCTCTCGCAGACGGGGCTGGCCCATTCCGCCGCCCTTCTGACCTCGGTCTCGGTCGGGGTGACGTCGACCGTCACCACCGCGATGGGCATCGCGCTGATCGACCGGGTCGGGCGGCGGCGCATGATGCTGGTGATGCTGCCCTTTGCCGCCCTGTCGCTGTTCGTGCTCGGTGCCGTGTTCCTCGACCCCGCGCCGTTGGGGGGTGTGCGCATGGTGCTGATGGTCGTGTCCCTGCTGGGGTATATCTTCTTCAATTTCGGCTCGCTTTCCGTCGCCGTCTGGCTGGTGGCGGCGGAAGTCTTTCCGCTGGCCATCCGCAGCAAGGCGATGGGGCTGGCCAGTGCGACCGTGTGGCTGGCCGATACGATCGTCTCGCTCGTCACCCTGTCGCTGGTCCAGGCGCTGGGGACGACGGGGACCTTCTGGCTGTTCGGGGCGATCAACGTCCTGTCCTTCCTGTTCGTCTGGAAATACGTGCCGGAGACGGTGGGGACGACGCTGGAGGAGATCGAGGGATCGCTGCGCGCCGGTACGTTCCGGCCCGCCGGGCGGTGACGCCGCCCGGCGGCGGATGCTTGCGGCGGGGTGCCGTTTTCGGCACGCTGCCGGGTGGCGACCGCCGGGGAAGGGCTGTCATGCGCTAATTTCTCTTCCCCCCGGGGGTGTTTTGCCGCCATCAACCATGCTGGTCGGTCAGCACAAGGAAAGCCCCCCTGCTTCAGCACCTGGACAGCCTGCTGCATCATTATGGTTACGGTATCGTGACCCTGGCCGTTCTGCTGGAGAGCATGGGGATCCCCATCCCGGCCGAGACCTGCATCATCACGGCGTCGCTCTACTGCCTCAAGACGCACCATCTGGCCATTCAGGGCGTGGCGCTGGCCGCCATCGCCGGGGCCATTATCGGCGACAATTGCGGCTATATGATCGGGCGGCATTTCGGGCTGCCGCTGCTGGAGAAATACGGCGCGCGCATCGGCCTGACCCGGGAACGGCTGATCCTGGGGCGGTACCTGTTCAGCCATCATGGCAGCGCCATCGTCTTCCTTGGGCGCTTCGTCTCGCTTCTGCGCGTATTCGTGGCACTGCTGGCGGGGGCCTGCAACATGCGCTGGCGGCGCTTCATGCTGTTCAACAGCCTGGGGGGCACGTGCTGGGCGGGCGGCTATGCGCTGGGCACCTATATGCTCGGGCGCAAGATTTCGCAGGTTTCCGGCCCCACGGGCATTGCCATCGGCATCGTGACGATCGTCGGGCTGGTCGGCTCGGGTATCTTCCTGCGGAAGAACGAGAAGAGGCTGACCCAGCAGGCGATGAAGGAAGCTGCTGCACTTTCGGCTTATCCGGGGACGTGAGCCGGTCGTGAGGAAGGGTCTTCTTTTTCTGAAGAAAAAGAAGCAAAAAGACTTTTGATCGGCTCGGGAGTTTTGTGCCGGGGTACGCGAGGCCCTGAACGAATTAGAGTTTTTTGGTTCTTTTTTTCAAAAAAGAACGAAGACCATTCCGCGCCGTCCGTTCCGAAAAATACAGGAATAGAGCAGAAGCACAGAAATTCTTCCGGCCGCGAAAGTCGATCTCTTTCGGTGGTCCCTCCTGCCGGTTGCGAGTATTGTGTGGTGGTGATCGCACTTTATCTTGAAGGGCCATGTCGTCATCTGTTCTTTTCCGGATGAACCTGATGGTCCACAAAACGTTGGCGTTGTGTTTTGTTTGGAGCATTGTTGGATGGCAGGTTTGTACAGGCCTCGAAGGGCCTCGGAATGGGCGACGTGCGCGGTTGCGTTTCTGCTCATCGTTCTCGGGCTTCCCCTGCTGATCATGGGGGCCGAGCTGGCCCTGCTCGGCGGGTCGCTTTACTATGTCGTGGCCGGGGCGGCCATTATTGCCGGCGGCGTGCTGATGCTGATGGGATCGGTGGCCGGGGCGCTGCTGTATCTGCTGGCATGGCTGCTGACCTGGCCCTGGGCCCTGTGGGAAGTCGGGTTCGACGGCTGGGGGCTGCTGCCGCGCCTGCTGGGCCCGACGCTGATTGCCGTTCTGGTGGTGTTCACCATTCCCGTTCTGCGCCGTATCCAGAAAACATCGTTGGCACAGAAGGGAATTGCGTGATGTCCAGGACAGATCTTTCTGCCGCCACGGCGCTGTGCGGCCTTGTGCTTCTGTCCGCCGTGGCGGGCAGCGTGCCGGCCCATGCACAGAGCGCCTACAAGGAAGCGCCTCCCGGTCCGGGGGATGCGGATGCGCCGGGCAAGCCGTCCGACAACCGGTTTGCCGGCCCTTCGCCTTTCGCGCCGCAGGCGCCGGGTGTGAATGCCGCGAATATTCCCGATGGGCCGCCCGCCGAGCCCAGCGAGGCGACGCCGGCCGTCGAGCAGGTCAGCAGCCATCCGGCGCACGACGACTGGCCGGCCTATGGGCGGGATACCGATGCCACGCGCTTTTCGCCGCTGGAGCAGATCACGCCGGAGAATGTGGGGCGGCTTTCGCGCGCCTTCGTCTACCATACCGGCAGCAAGCCGGCGCCGGGGCAGGTGAACAAATGGGCCGCCGAGACCACGCCCATCAAGGTGGGTGACGGGCTGTACATGTGTTCGGCCATGAACGACATCGTGAAGCTGGACCCGGCGACCGGCAAGGAAGTCTGGCGGCACGATGCCGGGGTGAAATATGCCAGCATTCCCTATACGGCGGCCTGCAAGGGGGTGGTGTATTATACGTCCTCGAGCGTGCCGGAGGGACAGCCCTGCCATAATCGTATCCTCGAAGGCACGCTGGACATGCGGCTGATCGAGGTCGATGCCGATACGGGCAAATTGTGCGAGGGCTTTGGCTATCACGGCCAGGTGAACCTGATGAAGGGCATGGGCGAGTCCGTTCCGGGCTTCGTCTCCATGACCGCGCCGCCGCCGATCGTGAATGGTGCGATCGTAGTGAATCATGAAGTGCTGGATGGCCAGCGCCGCTGGGCGCCTTCGGGCCTGATCCGCGGCTACGATGCCGAGACGGGCAAGTTTTTGTGGGCGTGGGACGTCAATCGTCCGGACCAGCATGGGGAGCCTGCCGAAGGCCAGCATTACAGCCGGGGCACGCCGAATTCTTGGGCGACCATGACGGGCGATAACGGGCTTGGGCTGGTCTATGTGCCCACCGGCAATTCGGCGGCCGATTATTACTCGGCCATGCGTTCGCCGGAGGAGAACAAGGTTTCGTCGGCGATCGTGGCGCTGGACGTGAAGACCGGTTCGCCGCGCTGGGTGTTCCAGACCGTGCACAAGGATGTCTGGGACTACGATATCGGCTCGCAGCCGACCATGATCGACTTCCCCGGCCAGGACGGCCCGGTTCCGGCGCTGGTGGTGCCGACGAAGCGTGGCCAGACCTTTGTGCTGGATCGCCGCGACGGCAAGCCGCTGCTGCCGGTCGAGGAACGCCCGGCGCCGCTGGATACCGACGTGAAGGGCGATCCGCGCTCGCCCACCCAGCCATGGTCGGTCGGGATGCCGCGCCTGGGTCTGCCGGACCTGAAGGAAAGCGACATGTGGGGCATGTCGCCCATCGACCAGCTTTTCTGCCGCCTGAAATTCCGCCGGGCCAAATATGAGGGCGAATTCACCGCCCCCAGCGTGGAACGGCCGTGGATCGAATATCCCGGCTATAACGGCGGCAGCGACTGGGGCAGCATGGCGTACGACCCCCGGACGGGCGTGCTGATCGCCAACTGGAACGTGACGCCGATGTACGACCAGCTGGTCACGCGCAAGAAGGCCGATGCGCTGGGCCTGATGCCGCTGGACGATCCGAACTTCAAGCCCGGCGGCGGCGGGGCCGAGGGCAACGGCGCCATGGCGGATACGCCCTATGGCATTGTGGTTTCGCCCTTCTGGAACCAGTACACGCACATGATGTGCAACAAGCCGCCCTACGGCATGATCACGGCGATCGACATGCACACCCGCAAGGTGCTGTGGCAGCATCCGCTGGGCAGTGCCCGGGCCAACGGACCCTGGGGTGTGCCCACCTACCTGCCGCTGACGATCGGGACGCCCAATAATGGCGGGCCGGTGGTGACGGCCGGTGGCGTGGTGTTCGTCGCCGCCACGACCGACAACATGCTGCATGCATTCGATGCCAAGAGCGGCAAGGAAGTGTGGAACGACGTGTTGCCGGGTGGTGGGCAGGCGACGCCCATGACCTACGAGTACAAGGGCAAGCAGTATGTCGCCATCATGGCGGGCGGGCATCATTTCATGATGACGCCGGTCAGCGATGCGCTGGTGGTTTACGCGCTGCCTGACGGGAAGTGAGACTGTAGGGGGTGTTTTCGCGGGGCTCTGCCCCGCACCCCGCCAAAGGCGGTGCCTTTGGAAACCGCTTGTTTTGAGGGGCTGTTTTACAGGAACCGGTGGCGGGGCCTGTGAGGCAGTCCCCTGACGAATGGGGTCAAGGGGCCGACTGGCCCCTTGCGGGTTCGGGCAGAGCCCGACGCCTGACCACACGTTCCAGAACAAAAATACCGCCGATCGCAACCAGTCCGAGGGCAAGCTCGTGGCGGGCATGCGGATCGACCGCCATCGCGGCGAGGACCGCGCCGAGGCCCGCGAGGGTGAGGAGCGCCGCGCGGCGCCCCTCGCGCACCAGGTACAACCGGGCGAGGACGATCATCATGTTGCCCGCGATGATGAACACGCCGACGACGCTGATGAGGAATGCGAACACCACCGTCGGCGACAGGATGGCCGAGGCCGCGACGGCGGCGCTGGCGGCGGCGATGCCGAGAACGGCCCGGTGGGGGATGGCGCTTGCGCTGTCGGTGGCCCGCAGGGCGGCGGGGGCGTTTCCGGCCAGGGCGACGTCGCGCAGGATGCGCGACGAGGCGTAGAGGCCGGAATTGAGGGTGGAGAGGACGGCCGCGAGGATGACCACGGTCATCATCATGTTGGCGAAGGGGATGTGCAGGGCGTCCAGCACCGCCAGGAAGGGCGAGTGGCCGGGGGTGAGGGCGCGCCAGGGCAGCAGGCACAGGATGACCGCGACTGAGGTCAGGTAGAAGCCCAGCAGGCGGATGGCGATGGTGCGGGCGAGGCGGGCGATATTTTTTTCCGGCCGGTCGGAATCGAGGGCCGCGATGGTGCCGATTTCGGTGCCCGCCATCGAGAAGACGACGATGGGCACGGCGCTGAGGATGGCCACGCCGCCATGCGGGAACAGGCCGCCGGCCGCGAATGCGGCGCGGGGGACATGGTGGCCGGTGGCCAGGGCGATGGCCCCGATGGCGATGAAGATGACCACCGCGGCGACCTTGGTGAAGGACAGGCAATATTCGGTTTCGCCATATCCGCGCACCGAGGCGAGGTTGAGCGCCGTCATGCTGCCCAGCACCAGCAGTTCCAGCAGCCAGTAGGGCAGCGGCACCAGCGGGGCGATGAGCGAGGCGGCGGCCATGATTTCCGCCGCCAGCGTGGTGATCCAGACCAGCAGGTAGGTCCAGCCCATGACGAAGCCGTAGCGTGGGCCGAGGATATGGCCGACCTGGCTGACGAAGGAGCCGCGCGGGGTGCGGCCCAGCAGGTCGCACAGGATCAGGTTGACGAAGAAGATCAGGATGCCGGCGACGGCGTAGGACAGCAGCACCGCCGGCCCGGCCATGGCGATGGCGCCCGACGAGCCGATGAAGAATCCGGCCCCCATGACGCCGCCGAGCGAGATCATGGTGATGTGGCGAATGCGCAGCGAGGATGCCGCCGGAGGGGCCGCCGGGATGGGTTGGGTGCTGCCTGGCGCCACGTCTTGTCCTTTTCCGTTGGTCCGGTTCGGTTGTCTGGGCGGGCGGCCTAGAAGGTGGCCGGGCCGGGGGAGGGGGCGATGAAGGGAAAGGCCTGCCGGTCCAGCAGCTCGACGACCGCGCGGTGGGCGGATTCCAGCGCCGCGTCGGTATGCGGGCTGGCCGCGGAATCGGCATTGGCGATGGCGATGCGGCCGAAGGGCTGGCGGCCGATGACGCAGGGGCGCTGCGCGCTTTCGGTGAAGACCCATTCGGGCGGGTCGTAGAGGCTGTTATAGGTATAGGCGTAGCCGTGCGGCCAGCGATTGACGGTGATGGCGGCGATGTCGCGCCCCGCATCGAACCCGCCCGGGCCGAGGATGCGTTGCATCTGGGCGCGTATTTCGGCCTCGAATGTCTGGAACGAGGTGGCCAGCAGCATGGCGCGGCCCGCGCGGTGCTGGTCGCGCTTGGTGGGCAGGCCGGGGACGCCGTAGGTCTTGATCAGCCGCACCACGTTGGGCATCGCGGGATCGGAGGGCGCCCTGAGGCCGCCGAGGGATGCGGCCTCGGCGAGCTGCACCTGCTCGAAATACTGGCTGGGGCAATCGATGTCCGCGGCACCCAGCCTGTGGAACGCGTGCCAGTTGCGGATTGCGACGTTGGCGTAGACGATCGGGCCCTTGACGCCATAGGACAGGGCCGCCTTCTGCGGTGCCGGCAGGGTCGGGACCATGTAGGGGATCGCCATGTTCCAGCAGGCGAGCACCACCTGCCGGGCGCGCACGCGGGTAATCGCGTCGGGATGTGGGTTGCCGGCCGGGGCGCAGAGGATGGAAACGGTTTCGGCCTGGTCGGGCGGGCCGTCATGGGCGATTTCGAGGGCCAGGGTGGACAGGCGGATGCGGGTGGGGGCGCCCGGCATATCCAGCTTCGCGTAATCGAACTGGGCCGTGCCCATCTCGTCCTGGCTGCGGGCGCGGGTGGCGGTGGGGACCAGGGCGGCGACCAGCAGGCGGGCGAGGGTGGCGTTGCCGTCGGGGAAATGTACCGACGAGCCGCTTTCGGCCTGCCGCCCATGCTGGCCGCCCGGCAGGTCGGACAGCAGGCCCTGCGGCAATTCCCCCAGTCCCAGACCGGAAAAGCCGGGATAGCCCATGGCCCAGGCGAACAGGGCGGGCATGGCGTCGGCGCCCACGCAGAAGACCCCGGCCCCGGCCTTGGCGAAGATCCGGACCACCGAGGGGTCGACCCCGGCGCAGTCGGCCAGGTAGCGGTCGTAGGGCAGGGCTGCCAGCCGCTTCTTTTTCTCCGCGATGCCGAGTCCGGAGAGATAGTCGGGCTGGTGCGGCGCCAGGAGGCGGGCGAGATCGGCCCGGGCCTTTTCGCCCAGCGGGGCCCTGGCCACGAAATCGGGGCCGAAGCCGTACCAGGACGCGCCGGGGGGAATGCGCCTTGGCACCAGGGCTTCCGACGCCCAGGCGCCCTTGTCGAAGAAGAAGGCGCGGTCCATGCCCAGCCGGTCGTACAGGCCGGCTTCGCGCCTGTTCTCGCGCAGATAGGCCGTGAGGTCGACGCCGATATCGTCGAGCACGCGGCGGGCCCACTGGCCGTAGCGGGCGGGAGATTCGATTTCGAGCGTGCCGCCGTTGAGGGCGAGCAGGTGGCCGTCCACGACGAATTCGTTGCGCTTGGCATGGCCGCCGAAATCGTCGTGATTGTCGAGGATCAGGACCGATTTTCCGGCGCCGGCATAGCGGTGGAAGAAATGGGCGGCGGCGAGCCCGCTGAGGCCGCCGCCGACCACCACGAGGTCGTGGACCGCGCCGCTGTCATGGCCGGTGGTGGGTTTCAGCGTGCCGTCGCGCAGGGCATGGGCGGCCTCGAACGCGCCGGGGTGGCTGCCGCGCAGGCCGGTGCGGCGGGGTGGGGGCACGCTGTCCGGCCCAGGGGTGGCAGCAAGGGTCGGGGCGGTGCCGAAGGGGGCGCCGGCCGACATTGTTGCGGCGGCAACGCCATTGATGAAATCGCGGCGCGTGATCGCGGGGCGGTCTGACATGGGCGCGCGACTCCGGACGTGATTCCGCGGACCCCTCCAGGCTGTTCGCCGGATGGGCATCGGGACGCGAACGATGGCTGGATTGTCGGTATTGTTATAGGAACGATACGATGGGCGGGCAAGAAAATTTTCACGCTCGTGAAAAAACCGGTTATATCCGGACATGCTGATCGTTCACCCGGTGAAGGCGGTGCATGGAAAATCCGGATGGTGGGTTGGGGCGGCATCTGCGCCAGCGGCGGAAGGCGCTGGGCCTGTCCCTGCAACGGATCGCGGATGGGGCCGGGATTTCGGTCGGGCATCTGAGCCAGATCGAACGCGGCCTGTCCTCGCCCTCGGTACGCGACCTGGTCCGGATCGCGGAGATGCTGCATGCTTCGGCCAGCGATTTTCTCGACCCGTCGGGGGCGGCGGACCCGATCATGGTCCGGCGGACGCGCCGGCCCCCGGTGGCGCTGGGGAACGGTATCGCGAAGCGGCTGCTGACGCCGCAGGACGAGGCGCCGCTGAAGATGTTCATGGTGACGCTGGCGCCGGACAGCACGACGGGCGACGCACTGTATACCCATGAGGGCATCGAGGCCGGGCTGGTGCTGGAAGGGCGGATCATGCTGGTGGTAGAGGAGCGGGACATGCTGCTGGAGGCCGGCGACAGTTTCCGTTTTGCCAGTCCCCGGCCGCATCGTTTCATGAACGCGCATGACGGCGAAAGCCGGGTATTGTGGGTCAATTGCGCGCTGCCGGCCGGTGGGCCGGGCTGATGGCGGCGGGGGGAGGGCCGGGCCTGTATGGCCGGCTGGCCGGTCTGCGCCTGCGATGGTACGGCCGGGTGGGGCGCGACCTGCTGGCGCGGCATTGGCAATGGGCGCTGCTGGCGGGCCTGCTGGTGCCGGGGACGCCCGTCGTGGGGCCGTTTCTGGAATTTTCCCTGCTGCTGGGGGCTGTGGTCGCGCCCGGGATGGGGATGGCGGGGCATGTCGGGCCGGCGGTGGTGGTCGATCTGGCGGCCATGCTGTGGGTCCTGCCGCAGCGGCGGGCGCTGGCGGGGGGTGCGTTCATGACGTACGTGGCCACGCTGCCGGTGGGCCGCGCCGTTTGCCTGTCGGTCGCGGCGACGGTGCTGGCGGTGGCCGACGGCCCCTTGCTGCTGTCGGCGGGGGTGGCCGCCGGGCGGATCGGCCTGCTTGCCGGTGGGGCGTATCCGCTATGCTGTTTTCTGGTGGTGCTGGGGCTGGCGGGGGTGGCCCAGCATGCCGTTGTGATCCGGCGGTGGGTTCTTCTGGGCCCGGTTGTGGTGGGGGATGTGCTGGCTGTCGCCGGGCTGGATGTGGCGTCGCCCGTGGGGCGCTGGGGCCTGCTGGGCGTGGCGCTGGCCGGGACCGTGGGGCTGGCCGGGTTCGGTGGCCGCCTGGCCGGGATGGGGGGACGCCGGCGGGCCCGGCTGCCCGGGCGGGCGGCGGTCGTGTTCGATCGGGCGGGGTTTGTCACGCCCGCGCTGCGGGTGCAGTGGGGGATTCTGGCGGATCGGCCGGTGCTGTCCGTCCTGCGGATCGGGACGGCAGTCGGGCTGGCGCTGGGGGTGGCGCGGCTGGTTGCGCTGTTCGATTTCGACACGCGTGCGGTGCCGACCCTGATCGTGGCCGTGGCGGCGATCGGGCTGCTGCTGGCGGGCCTGTATCGCACCCTGTTCGATGCGCATCGGGCGGCGGCGGGTTATCTGGCCACGTTGCCGTTGCCGCCGCGCTATTGGCCATTGCGCGACACGGGGTTTCTGATGCTGGTCAATCTGGTGCCCCTGGCGATCCTGTTGCGGCCGCAGGGGCGTGCGGGGGGTGGCCTGCTGGCGGTCCTTGCCGGGCTGGCGGTGGCGGGGCAGGGGCTGCTGGTACTGCTGCGCTGGCCGGTGCTGCATGGCGGGCGCTATCGGCTGGTCCTGAGCCTGCTGCTGGCCGCCGGCTGGTCGGGGGCCGCGATGGCGGCGGTGTCGCGATGACGGGCGGGGGGCATCTGGCCTGTTCGGGGCTTCGGGCGTCCGTGCAGGGGCGCACGGTCTTTGCGGGGCTTGGGCTGGAGCTGGGGCCGGGGGTACATGCGTTGCGGGGGGAGAACGGCATCGGCAAGTCGACGCTGCTGCGCATGCTGGCCGGGGCGCAGCCGATCGAGGCCGGTCGGGTCCTGATCGACGGGATCGACCTGGTGCGGGCGCCCGGGGAGGCGCGGCGGCGGCTGGCCTATGTGCCGGATGGGAGCCCTGTCTATCCGTTCATGACCGGCGAGGATCTGCTGCGGTTCGTCGCGGCCGCGCGGCGGGTAGAGGTTGGGGCCGATATCCGGGCCATGCTCGGCGGGTTCGGTCTGGACCGGCATCTGCGCACGCGCTTCGATGCCCTGTCGCTGGGGACGCGCAGGAAGATGCTGCTGTGCGCGGGCTGGATCGGCGCGCCGCCGGTGCTGCTGCTGGACGAGCCCTCGAACGGGCTGGACCGGGCCGCGCGCGACGATCTGGCGCGCCTGCTGCGGGAGGCCGGGCGGGACCGGATGGTGCTGTATGCGTCGCACGACGAGGCGTTCATCGCGGCGAGCGGGGCGGCCACCATCGGGATGCTGTCATTGTTCGGCGCCGGCTGAGGCGGGCGGCCGTGCCGCGACCAGGGACAGGGCGGCGAGGTCGAGGAGATAGAGGAGCGAGAGAAGGGCGATGGTCCTGCCCACGCCCCATGAGGCGGCCAGCGTGCCGATGGCCACCGGGCCGAACCCGCCGACGAGCCGGCCCGCGTTGAACAGCAGGTTCTGGGCGGTGGCGCGGATCGGCGCGGGGTAGCAATCGCTGATCAGGGCGCCGTAGCCGCCGATCATGCCGTTGACGAAGAAGCCCATGGCCGCGCCCGCGAGCAGCAGGTCCAGCGGCGTCGTCATCCGGGAATAGACGATGACCATCGTGGCGGCGCCGAGCATCCAGACCCTGAAGGCGGTCCTGCGCCCGACCCGGTCCGCCACCTGGCCGAAGGCGAGCATGCCGGCCGCCATGCCCAGGACCGTCATGGCCGTCCACAGGCCCGTGCGGGTCAGGCTGTAGCCGAAACGGGTTGCCAGGTCGTTCGGCAGCCAGATCATGACGCCGTAATAACAGAAATTCTGGACCGAGCAGAGGATCAGGATGCCCAGCGCGTTGCGCCGCGCGGGGGCGTTGCCGAGGATCCGGCGCAGCGGCGCCACGATGCCGGTCGGGGCCGGGCGGGGTGCGCGCGTGGGCTCGGGCAGCCGGCTGCGGAGGAGTGCCGCGACCAGGGCCGGCGCGGCGCCGAGCAGGAACATGCCGCGCCAGCCGATCGTGGGCAGCAGGATAGGCGTGGAGACCGCCGCGAGGAAGACCCCGGCCTGCCAGCCGAGCCCGACATAGGACGAGGCCCGGGCGCGGTAGGCCGGTGGCCAGGATTCGGCCACCAGTGCCATGCCGATCCCGAATTCTCCGCCCAGTCCGGCGCCCGCCAGCACGCGGTAGGCCAGCAGTTCCGGGTAGGAGCGGGCGATGCCGCACAGGCCGGTAAACAGGGCGAAGAGGACGATGCTGATGGCCAGGACCCGCACCCGCCCCAGCGCGTCGGACAGCAGGCCGAAGACCAGCCCGCCGGCCACCGTGCCGAAGAGCGTGGCGCTGACCAGCCACGCCCCCTGCGTCAGGCTGAGATGCAGGTCGCGGACCAGGGCGGGCAGGATGAAGCCCAGGATCAGGAAATCGAAACCGTCCATCGCGTAGCCGGCGGCGGAGCCGGCTACGCTGGCCCATGGGCGGGAGAGGGTGGGAAGATGTTCTTTTTTGAAAAAAAGAACCAAAAAACTTTTGATCTGTTTTTGAGTTTTTTGCTGGGGCATGTCTGTCCCTTAACGAATCAAAGTCTTTTTGCTTCTTTTTCTTCAGAAAAAGAAGAGACTTCGTTCGTGCGCCGCCGCTTCAGCACCGTGCAGGCCAGCGCCGCGACGAGCAGGGCCGGGCCGCAGGCCAGCGGCCATGCGACCAGGGCGAAGGGGAGATTGCCTTCGGCGTGGATCAGAAGGCACAGGAGAACGCCCAGCAGGACATAGCCGCCGAGGCGGGTGCGGCGGCGCGTGGCCTGGGTGCCCGCATGGCCCAGGAGTGCGCTTCGGCCCCGTTCGTTGCCCGCGGCCAGCAGCATGGCGGCTGCCAGGCCGCAGAGGATGAGGGCGAGCGGCATGTCAGGCTGCCGGGCGGTGCGAGGCGGCGTAGGCGAAGCCGGCGGCGAGCAGGATTGCGACGGCGCTGGTGCCCTGTTCGATGGCGCTGTGCCAGGGCGCGCCGAAGGCGGCGACTGCCGTGAGGGCCAGCACGGCGAGGCCGGACAGCACGCGCCAGCCCCGGGCGGCGGGCAGCAGCATGGCGAGGGCCAGCAGCAGGCCCCAGGCGATGAAGACCGCTTGCACCTCGCGGTCGGCATGGGCGGGCAGGGTGGGGGGCAGCAGGCGGTTGGCCAGGAAATAGGCGGCGAAGGCGGTTGGGGTGCCGGCGATCATGCCGACGTTCAGGCGCTCGACCCTTTCCGTCGGGCGGCCCTGCCGGCGCCTGCGGAGGGTGCGCAGCCTCAGCCCGCTGGCGATCACGGCTGCCAGCATCAGGCCCGAGACGAAATAGAGCCAGCGTGTGGGGAGGGGGGCGAAGCGGGCCACATGCAGGCCGTAGAGCGTGGCGAAGGTGGAGATGACCGGCCGGTGTTCCCGATAATCGGCCAGGATTTGGCCGGTCGTGCCGTCCAGGCGCAGTACATGGGTGGCGAAGCCGATATGGGCGCCGTTATCGCTGGTGACGATGATGGTCGCGGCCGCATCGGCGGGGTTGTAGACATAGATCTGGGCGATGCCGTCGGCGCCCATGCGGCGCGCGGCCTCGCGCAGCATCGGTGCGACCGGCGCCAGGGTGCCGGGTGTGCCGGCGGCCGGGCGGGCCACCATGGCGGGGGAGAGATCGTCCTGAAAATCGGCTGAACTGTTCTGATAGGCGGAGGTGGCGCCCCACGGCAGCAGCAGGCTGCCCAGCGTGACCGCGCCGGTCAGCGCGATGGCCAGATGGAAGGGCAGGGCGACGACGCCGAGCAGGTTATGGGCGTCGAGCCAGCTTCGCTGCCCCTTCTGGGACCGGAAGGTGAAGAAATCGGCGAAGAAGCGCCTGTGGGCGACGATGCCTGTGACCAGGACCAGCACCAGCGACAGGGCAGCGATGGCGGCGAGCAGGCGGCCGAACGGGTAGGGAAGCTGGAGCTCGAAATGAAACCGGTAGAAGAATTCGCCGCCCAGCGTATCGCGCAGCGTATCGGGCGCGCCGGAGAGCGGGTCGAGCGCGTGCTGGACGAACTGGCCGTCCGGCTGCTGCCACACGCCCCAGGTGAAGGGTGCGCGCGGGCCGGCTGCCGTGAGGTACCAGGCGGAGGAGTGGGCCGCATGGTGTTGCAGCCAGTCGATCGCGGCCGCGCCGGCCTGGATGGGGTCGGCGGTGCGGCCGGCCAGTTCGGGGCGCATCCACATGCTGATTTCGGGACGGAAGACGCTGAGCGTGCCGGACAGCACGATGGCCAGCAGGACCCAGCCGGTGAGAAGGCCCGCCCAGTCGTGCAGCCAGGTCATCGCGGTGCGGAAGGTGGGCTTCATGGCCGCCATCCGCCCAGCAGGGCCAGGGCTGCCGGCAGGGCGGCGCCGCACGCGATGGCCATGCAGACCTGGAGGAGGGTGCGGAGCGCGAAGCACAGCATGACCATTGCCGGCCAGACCAGCAGGCCCGCCAGGATTCCGGCCGTCACGTTTTCGGCCGGCGACCAGGGCAGGCAGAGGGACAGCGCCAGCGCCGTGAGGGCGGCGATGCCGTAGCCGCCGCCGATGGCCGCCACCGTGCGCACGGCGACGGCCGCCCGGCCGGCGGACGGGCGGCGGTGGGGATTACCAGCTGTAGCCAATGGTGGCCTGGGCGTTGCGGCGTTCGCCGTAATAGCAGAATTCCTGCCCGTAGGAGGCGTAGGCCATGCAGTTGGCGATGAACTTCTTGTCGAAGAGGTTGCGGACACTGGCCGACACCGTCCATCCACGAAGCGAGCGGGAGGCGTTCGACAGATCGTAGCGGAGCGACCCGTCGAAGACCGCATATTGCGGCACCCAGACGCTGCCGTAATCGGCCTCGCCGCCATAGGATTTCGCGGTGTAGCGCAGGCCGCCGCCGAAACCGAGGCCTTTCACGGGGCCGGACGGCATCGTGTAGAAGGCGAACAGCGAGGCATTGCCTTTGCCGGACTGCATCAGCGGCTTGCCGGTCGAATCGTCATGGACCTTCTGGACGCTGACGGCCGCGTCGATCATCAGGTTCTTGAAGGCTTCGGCATGCGCTTCGAACTCGAAGCCATCCGAATGCACAAGGCCGCTCTGGACCGAGTAGCCGGTGCTGCCGACGGCAACCAGAACATTGGTCTGCTCGATATGGAAGCCGGCGGCGGTCAGCAGGAGCGAGGTGCCCGGAAGCTGATATTTCAGGCCGCCTTCAAGCTGTTTGCCGACCGATGGACTGGCCTGATGCAGCGACAGTCCGCCGTCGCTGGAAACCAGTCCCGATTGCGGCTGAAACGATGTCGAATAGCTGATGTAGGGCGCCAGGCCGAAGCCGAAATGATACAGGCCCGATGCGCGCCAGGTGATCTGGCTGGGGCTTTGCCGCGTCGTGCCGCCGTACTGGTTGTCGACCTGGGTGGAGCGATACCAGTCGTTACGCAGGCTGCCGGTCAGGATCAGGCGGTTCCAGCGGATTTCGTCCTGCCCGTAGACGCCGACCTGATGGGAATCCGTTCGGTAATTCACCCACGGGTCGGGTGCAGGAATGACCATGTGGTAGTCGGGATGGAAGACATCGAGGTCGGGTGCGGCACCATACTGTCCGACTTCCGTCGCGCTCTGCTGCATGTAGTCGAAACCGAACATCATCGTGTGCTGCAGGGGGCCGGTACGCACATGGCCCTTGAACTGACTGTCGAAGGCCAGATTGTGCGCGTGCTCCCTCGTGGCGATCGCGGAGCGGCTCAGCAGGCCTTCTTCCTCGTTTGTGTAATATCCCATGTCGTACACGCTGCGATATTCGGTCATGATATCGTCGTATCGGCCGCGGGACGTGAAGCTCCAGTCCTTGTTGAACTGGTGATTGAAGATATAGGTGATCGAACCCTGCCGGCGGTTGAATTTCTCGAACGGCACGTCGCCGTCATAGAAATTGCGCGGCAGATAGCCGTACGATGCGCGCTTGAGCGAGCCGACCAGCGGGACGCCGCCATAGGTGCCGTTCTCGGGATCGTATTGATAATTGCCCAGCAGTGTCAGCGTGGTCGGCCCGTCGCCGCCGAAGGTGAAGGAAGGGCTGATGGAGAAGCGGCGGCTGCCTGTCCTGCTGAGCTGGGTGTGCTGGCCGTTGACGGTGCCGTAGATGCGGTAGCGCACGAGGCCGTCATTCGTCGCATACCCGCCGACATCGGCATCCACGCGATAGAGGTCGAAGCTGCCGCCCGTCGCGGCCACGCTGCCGTAGGAGCGCAGGTCGGTCGGCAGCTTGCTGGACAGCGCGACCAGTCCGCCGGGGCTGGACTGGCCGTAGAGCGCGGAAGCCGGGCCCTTGAGGATTTCGAGCCGGTCGAGGCGCGAGGTATCGGTCTGGGCGACGGCATAACCGGTCGGGCTGTCCTGCAGTTTCAGTCCGTCGAGGAAGGTCGGCACCGTGAAGCCGCGCAGCAGGAACTGGTCGTAGCGCGTGCCCACGCCGCCGCGCAGGTCCGGGGTAATGCCCGCGGCGTAACGGACGGCCTGGTTCAGACTCAGCACGCCGCGGACGTCCATCTCGTTCCGGGTGACGACGGTGACGGATTGGGCGGTGTCGATCAGCGGCGTGTCGCTCTTGGTGGCCGAGGCGGCCACGGTCGCGGCGCGGCGGGCGCGGACGACGATATGTTCGGCCTCCGTGGCGCTGGTCTTCATGCCCGTGGCTTTCGTGCCGGCAGCCCGCGTCTTTCCGTCCTGCGCCGGCTTGGCCTGCACCTGCTTGGGTGGCGCGGGCCGGGGGCTTTCGGCCGCCAGGGCCGGTGACGTTGCCAATAGCAGCCCGATGGTGAGGGAAAAGGATCGGGAAGGACGGGTTTCGGCAGTCACTGGTGCTCTCCGGCTTGGGAGGCGCACTATTGTGCATATGATAATTAATCTCAACTTCATTTAATAAAACAAAACTTGTATGCGTCTGTCGTGTGGCAGGCATGCGTTTCGGTTATGCGTTCGGGGGAACGTGACGGAGGCGGGCGTGGTGTCGGTCCGGTGCTCAGACCGTGAACTGTTCCGCGAGAATCCGTTCGGACAGGCTCTGGTCGGCGTCGAAGAGGAGGGTGGCGTGCAATGTGCGGTCCTCGGCGATTTCCACCCGTACCACGTCGCGGACCTCGGTGAAGTCGGCGACGGCCGCGACGGGGCGTTTTTCGCTTTCCAGGATCGTCAGCGTGACCCGGGCGGTGGAGGGCAGCAGCGCGCCGCGCCAGCGCCGGGGGCGGAAGGCGCTGATCGGGGTCAGTGGCAGGAGATTGGCCGAGAGCGGGACGATGGGGCCGTGGGCCGACAGATTATAGGCCGTCGAGCCCGCCGGGGTGGCGACCAGCACGCCGTCGCAGATCAGTTCGGGCATCCTGACCCGGCCGTCGACCGCGATTTCGATCTTCGCGGCCTGGCGGGTCTGGCGGAACAGGAACACGTCGTTCAGGGCCAGGGCCCGGGTTTCCACGCCCGCCCTGTCGACCGAGCACATGCGCAGCGGGTGCAGCGTCGCGGCCTGGGTGCGGGCCAGGTGGGCCGGCAGGTCGTCGGGCAGGGTCGGGTTCATGAGGAACCCGACCGATCCGCAATTGATCCCGTACACCGGTATCGGCTGCCCCAGCATGCTGTGCAGGGTTTCCAGCATGAAGCCGTCACCGCCCAGGCAGATGACGGCGTCGGCGTCCTGCGGGGCGTACTGGCCGTAGCGGGCGACCAGTTCGTCGCGGGTCCGGCGAGCCTGGTCGTTGGGGGCCGAGATGAAGCACAGGCGGCGCGGGGCGCCGCCATGGGGCCAGATGGGGGGATGGACTTCGGTCATCGCGCGGGCGCGGCCGGGTGGGGCGCTGTCACGTATTCAGGCGGCGATGGGCCAGCACGGGCATGCCGGCGCGGACACGCTCGACCTGGTCGAGGCGCAGGGTGGCCGTGGCCCAGCCGATGCCGTTCGACGCCTGCGCGACGATCGTGCCCCATGGATCGACGATCATGGAATGGCCGTAGGTGCGGCGGGGATGGCCGCCGGCATCGATATGGGTGCCGGTGGTGCCGCAGGCCACGACCCAGCACTGGGTCTCGATCGCGCGGGCGCGCAGCAGCGTGGCCCAGTGGGCCTCGCCCGTTTCGGCGGTGAAGGCCGCCGGCAGCACGATGAGGTTCGCGCCCCGCCGGCGCAGGGCCAGGAACAGTTCGGCGAAGCGCAGATCGTAGCAGATGGCCAGCCCGGCGGTGAACGCGCCCACCGGGACGGTCACGATGTCGCTGCCCGGGGCGTATGTGTCGCTCTCGCGGTAGCCTTCGCCGCCGGGGGTGGTGATGTCGAACAGGTGGATCTTGCTGTAGCGCGCCAGTTCCGCCCCGTCGGGGCCGAAGACCAAGCTGGTGTTGAGCAGCCTGTCGCCATGGCGCTGGCCGATCGAGCCGCCATGCAGCGTGATGCCGTGCGTGCGCGCGGTCTCGGCCAGGAAACGATAGAGGGGGCCGGTGCCGGCCGTGGTGCCGGGGGCGGGGAGTTCCTCGGCATTGGCGAACTTGATCTCTGCCGTGCCGCCCAGGCAGCTCCAGATTTCCGGCAGTACCACCAGGTCGGGCCGGTCGGCGGCGACGGCGGCCGCGATCAGCTCGCGCGCCTGGGCGATATTGTCCGGCAGGGACGCGCCGGGGGCCATCTGGACGACAGTGGTGCGCACCTGACACTCCGTGCGAAGGGGATGCGGCCGGCCGGCCGATCCATGGTCCGATCCGCAAGAGGGATCGTCAGCCGCCTTTTATAAGGGGCGGGCCGACCCGCCCGCAACTGCCGCCCGCTTCGGGGGGCTGGTTTTCGCCGGGAGCATCTTCGACGCGGGCGGCATCCGGTCTATGCTGAGCGTCTGTGCTCCGGAGTCATCATGGCCGCCTCGTCGTCCCGTTTCGTGATCTATGCGGCCCTTGGGGGCAATCTGCTGGTCGCCGTCGTCAAGTTCGTCGCCGCCTTCATGACCGGCAGTGCCGCGATGCTGAGCGAGGCGATCCATTCGCTGATCGATACCGGCAACCAGATGCTGCTGCTGGTGGGGCTGCGCCGGGCCGCGCGGCCGGCCACCGCCCTGCATCCGTTCGGCTATGGGCTGGAGCTGTATTTCTGGACCTTCGTCGTGGCGCTGCTGATCTTCGGGCTCGGCGCCGGGGTCTCGGTGATCGAGGGGGTCAGCCGGATTCGCCATCCGCAGCCGGTGGATCATGTCGTCGTCAACTACGTGGTGCTGCTGCTGGCCATCCTGTTCGAGGGTTCGGTGTGGCTGGCGGCGCTGCGGGAGTTCCGCCGCAACGGCAAGGGGCGGCGCGGCTGGATCGAGGCGGTGCGGCACAGCAAGGACCCGACCGTCTTTACCGTGCTGTTCGAGGATACGGCGGCGCTGTGCGGGCTGGGGGTGGCGCTCCTGGGCAATATCCTGGCGGAAACGCTGGACCTGCCGATGCTCGACGGCGTGGCCTCGATCCTGATCGGTGTGATCCTGACCGTGACCGCGGCCTTTCTGGCGCGGGAGACCCAGTCGCTGCTGACCGGCGAGGGCATGGCGGCCGAATCCCTGGCCCGGGTGCGGGCCCTGGCCCTGCGCGAGCCCGGGGTGCTGGGGCTGAACGAAATGCGCTCGATGCATTTCGGGCCGTCGGACGTGCTGGTGGCGCTGAGCCTGGATTTCGATAACGGGCTGAGCGCCGGGCAGGTGGAGCGGGCGGTCTCGCATATCGAGGAGCAGATCCGGGCCGCCATGCCGGAGGTGACGCATGTGTTCATCGAGGCGCAGGATGCGTCGGCGCGGATGGCCAGGGGACGGCAGTGAAGGTTGTTCTTTTTTGAAAAAAGAACCAAAAAACTTTGATTCGTTCAGGAGTCTTGTGCTGGGCACATGCGATGGCCCTGAACGGATCAGAAGTCTTTTTGCTTCTTTTTCTTCAGAAAAAGAAGACTCTTATTCCTCGCTGACGAACGACCCCGCCGGGTAGCCCTGCGCGAACAGCAGCGCGCGCAGGCCGGCATGCTCCACCCGGTTGCCGATGGCCGCGCGGACGATCGGCTTGGCATGGAAGGCGATGCCCAGCCCGGCATCCTTCAGCATCGCCAGGTCGTTGGCGCCGTCGCCGACCGCCATGGTGGCGGCGGGTTTCAGGCGGCCGTCCTCGGCCAGGCGGCGCAGGTGGGCCAGCTTGGCGTCGGGGCCGAGGATCGGCTCGCCGACCGTGCCGGTCAGGGTGCCGTCGTGGATCTCCAGCACGTTCGCATGATGTTCGGCAAAGCCGCAGAGGGCGGCGACGCGGCTGGTGAAGAAGGTGAAGCCGCCGGAGACCAGGGCGGTGCGGGCGTTGCGGGCGCGCATGGTCGCCACCAGTTCGCGCGCGCCCTCGTTGAGGCGGACGTCGGCCCACGCGGCTTCCAGCAGGGTGGCGGGCAGGCCGGCCAGCAGGGCCACGCGCTCGCGCAGAGCGGCGGCGAAATCGATTTCGCCGTTCATCGAGCGGCGGGTGATCTCGGCGATGCGTTCGCCGATGCCGGCGTGGGCGGCGAGGTCGTCCAGCGTTTCGTTGGCGACGATGGTGCTGTCCATGTCCGCGACCAGAAGGCCTTTGCGTCGTCCGCGCGAACGCGTCAGAAGGACGTCGATATGGCGGGGGCCGAAGACGGCGCGCATCGTGTCCAGCGTCGGCATGCCCGCATGGGGTGCGGGGCTGGGGATGTCCACGGCCTCGCCGGGCGAGAGGATGACGGGGACGCCGCCCTTCACCATGTCCCGCGCGGCGCGGGCATCGGCGTCGGTCAGGGTCGTGGCGTCGCGGCGGGCGACGAGCGTGATGGTATGGGACAGCGACATGACGAACAGGCGTGTGACAGGGAAGGCGGCATGACGCAAGCGGTGGATCTGTCCGGACGGCCGGTCGTGGTGATCGCGGGGCCGACCTGCTCGGGCAAATCGGCGCTGGCCCTGGCGGTGGCGCGTGCGGTGGGTGGCGTGATCATCAATGCGGATTCGATGCAGGTCTATCGCGACCTGCGGATCCTGACTGCCCGGCCGTCGCCGGAGGAAGAAGCGGCGGTGCCGCACCGCCTGTATGGCGTGCTGCCCGCCCATGAGACCGGCAGCGTGGCCTGGTGGCGCGCCTGTGCGATGGCCGAAATCGAGGCGGCATGGGCCGGGGGGCGGCTGCCGGTGCTGTGCGGGGGCACCGGCATGTATATGCGCGCGCTGACCGATGGGCTGACCGATATTCCCGACCCCGGCGCCGAGGCCCGGGCCGAGGCGCGCCGGCTGGTGGAGGAAGAGGGGTCGGCGGCGCTGCATGCGCGGCTGGCGGCGGTCGATCCGGAAAGTGCCGCGGCCCTTCGCCCCTCCGACAGCCAGCGGGTGGCCCGGGCGTGGGAGGTATGGGCGGGTACGGGGTACGGCATGGCCCATTGGCGCCGGGCGGCGACGCTGCCGCCTCTGGCCTGCCATCGGGTGGCGGTGCGGCTGGAGCCGCCGCGCGATGTGCTGCGGGCGGCCATCGCACGGCGTTTCGCGGCGATGCTGGATGCCGGGGCGCTGGAGGAGGTGCGGGCGCTGCTGGCGCAGGACCTGTCCCCGGCGCTGCCGGCGATGCGGGCGCATGGGGTGCCGGAACTGGCGGCCCATCTGCGCGGGGAACTGGCGCTGGACGAGGCCGCCGCCCGCGCGGTGCTGGCGACGGGGCGCTATACGCGGCGGCAGACGACCTGGTTTGCGCATCATCGTCTGGCGGAGGCGGCCGATACGCGGGTGATCGACACGCGGATTGGCACCGATGCGCAACAAATGGAAAGGAATGACGGCGACGTCATTTCTTTTATTCTAAAACAGATTGACGCCGGCCGTCAGTTTCCCTAAACCCAGCCGACATTCCGTCCGGAGGGGGGCTTGTGGCCCCGCGTCAAACACGCCGGATGGAGGAGCAGGGACATGAACGCGACACCCAACCTGAACGATCTGAAGCCGAACACGCGCGACCAGGGGACGGATCTCGTCCTCTCCGGTGCCGAGGTCCTGCTTCGCGTTCTCGTCGAGCAGGGGGTCGATGTCATCTTCGGCTATCCGGGCGGCGCCGTGCTGCCGATCTACGACGCGCTGTTCAAGCAGAACGCGGTGCGGCACATCCTGGTGCGGCACGAGCAGGCGGCGGTGCATGCGGCGGAGGCCTATGCGCGCGCGACCGGCAAGGTCGGCGTGGTGCTGGTCACCAGTGGCCCGGGCGCGACCAATGCCGTGACCGGCCTGGTGGACGCGCTGATGGATTCCATCCCGGTCGTGTGCTTCACCGGGCAGGTCGGCGTGCCGCTGATCGGGACCGATGCGTTCCAGGAGGCCGACACCACGGGCATCACCCGGCAGGCCACCAAGCATAATTACCTGGTGAAGCACCCGGCCGACCTGGCCCGCGTGGCGCACGAGGCCTTCCATATCGCCCGCAGCGGCCGGCCGGGGCCGGTGGTGGTGGATCTGCCCAAGAATATCTCGGTGGGGCCGGCGCCCTATGCCCCGGCGTCGCGGGCGCCGCATCCATCCTACCGCCCGCGCACCGAGCCGGAGCGCGAGGCCGTGGTGCGTGCCGTCGCGGCCATGAAGCGCGCGCGCCGCCCGCTGTTCTATACCGGCGGCGGCATCATCAATGCGGGGCCGCAGGCCAGCGAGGCGCTGGGCCGGCTGGTGCGCAAGACGGGATTCCCCTGCACCTCCACCCTGATGGGGCTGGGGGCCTATCCGACCACCGACCGGCAGTTCCTGGGCATGCTGGGCATGCACGGGACCTACGAGGCCAACCTGGCCACCCATGGCTGCGACGTGCTGATTGCGCTGGGGGCGCGGTTCGACGACCGGGTGACCGGGCGGCTGGATGCGTTCTCGCCCGGGTCGTTCAAGATCCATGCCGATATCGAGCCCTCGCAGATCAACAAGATCGTGCAGGTCGACGTGCCGATCGTCGGTGACGCCGGGCGCGTGATCGAGATGATGCTGGAGGAATGGGACCGGCAGGACGGTGCCAGCGACCCGGCGGCGCTGGCCCAGTGGTGGCAGCAGATCGACGCCTGGCGCGGCATCCGCAGCCTGCATTTCGACCAGGACATGACGCCGTCGGCTATCATCCGGCCGCAGCATGCCGTCCGCCGGCTGTACGAACTGGCCATGGAGACCGGGCGGGACACGTTCGTCTCGACCGAGGTGGGCCAGCATCAGATGTGGGCGGCGCAGCATTTCCAGTTCGACCGGCCGAACCGCTGGCTGACGTCCGGCGGGCTGGGCACCATGGGCTATGGCCTGCCGGCGGCGGTGGGAGCGCAGGTCGCGCATCCCGACGCGCTGGTGATCGACATCGCGGGCGAGGCCTCGACCCTGATGAACATCCAGGAGCTGGGCACCATCGCCCAATATCGCCTGCCGGTGAAGCTGTTCATCCTGAACAACCAGTATATGGGCATGGTCCGCCAGTGGCAGGAATTGCTGCATGGCTCGCGCTATTCCGAGAGCTACAGCGCGGCGCTGCCGGATTTCGTCCGCCTGGCCGAGAGCTTCCATGCCAAGGGCATGCGCGCGACCTGCGTGGGCGAGCTGGACGACGTGATCCGCGCCATGCTGGCCGAGCCCGGCGCGGTGGTGGCCGATATCTGCGTGGCGCAGGATGAGAACTGCTATCCGATGATCCCGTCCGGCGCGGCCCACAACCAGATGCTTCTGGGGCCCGAGCAGGAAGGCGAGGTGAAGGTCAGCGCCGAGGGCCGCATGCTGGTCTGATCCGACGCGCCTTCGTCCCCCTCGGCCTGTCCGGCCGCTTCCCTTGATGTATACCGGCATCGGCGCGCGCGCCGTGCCAGCCCCTGTTCAGGAATTCTCATCATGACCATGCAGGACGAGACGATTGTCTCCGCGGTCATCTCCATTCTTGTGGAAAACGAAAGCGGCGTGCTGGCCCGCGTGATCGGGCTGTTTTCCGGGCGCGGCTACAATATCGAAAGCCTGACCGTGGCGCCGGTCGAGCAGTCGCGCCACCAGTCGCGCATCAATATCGTGACCTCGGGCACGCCGCAGGTGATCGAGCAGATCAAGGCCCAGGTGGGGCGGCTGGTGCCGGTCTATCGCGTGGCCGACCTGACGCAGGTGGGGCCGCATGTCGCGCGGGAAATGGCGCTGGTGAAGGTCGTTTCCAGCGGCGAGCCCCGGACCGAGGCCCTGCGGATTGCCGAGGCCTTCCGCGCGCGGGCGGTCGATACCACCGCCACATCCTTCGTCTTCGAGCTGACCGGCGCGACCGAGAAGCTCGATTCGTTCATCGACCTGATGCGTCCGCTCGGCCTGGCCGAGGTCTCTCGCACGGGCGTGGCCGCGATCATCCGGGGTCCCCGGACGATCTGACGGCGGGTCATTCTTTCTTTCGTTTCAACAGGAGATCCTATCATGCGCGTGTATTACGATCGCGACGCCGACGTGAACCTGATCAAGTCCAAGAAGGTCGCGATCATCGGCTATGGCAGCCAGGGCCATGCCCATGCCAACAACCTGAAGGATAGCGGCGTCACCGACATGGTGATCGGCCTGCGTCCGGGCTCGACCGCCGTGGCCAAGGCCGAGGGTGCGGGCTTCAAGGTCATGGACCCCTCCGCCGCCGCCGCCTGGGCCGACGTGGTGATGGTGCTGACGCCCGACGAGGGGCAGGGTGCGCTGTACAAGGAGCATCTGGAAGCCAACCTGAAGCAGGGTGCGGCGCTGGCGTTCGCGCATGGCCTGTCGATCCATTTCCGCATCATCGAGGCCCGTCCGGACCTGGATGTGTTCCTGATCGCGCCCAAGGGCCCCGGCCACACGGTGCGTTCGGAATATCAGCGGGGCGGCGGCGTGCCTTCGCTGGTCGCGGTGGCGCAGAATGCGTCGGGCAATGCGCTGGAAATCGCGCTGTCCTATGCCTCGGCCAATGGCGGCGGCCGGGCCGGCATCATCGAGACGACCTTCAAGGAAGAGGTCGAGACCGACCTGTTCGGCGAGCAGGCCGTGCTGTGCGGTGGCCTGGTCGAGCTGATCCGCGCCGGGTTCGAGACGCTGGTCGAGGCCGGCTATGCCCCCGAGATGGCGTATTTCGAGTGCCTGCACGAGACCAAGCTGATCGTCGACCTGATCTATGAAGGCGGCATCGCGAACATGAACTACTCGATCTCGAACACCGCGGAATATGGCGAATACGTCACCGGTCCGCGGATCGTGACGCCCGAGACCAAGGCCGAGATGAAGCGCGTGCTGACCGATATCCAGGACGGCACCTTCGTGCGCAACTTCATCCTGGAAAACCAGTCCGGCAATGTCGGCTTCAAGGCGATCCGCGCCCGCAACAACGCCCACCAGATCGAGCAGGTCGGCGAGAAGCTGCGCGCGATGATGCCGTGGATCGGCAAGAATGCGCTGGTCGACAAGACCCGCAACTGATTTCGACGAAGGGGGCGGGGCCGGTTGGTCCCGCCCCCGCTTTTATTGTTGCCGGCTTTTGTCGGATTTTTCGGCCGTGAAGAAGAGCCGTCTTTCTTTATTGTGATGACCGTCCCGATGGTCCCGGGATGTTGATTTCTCGCAGGCAGGGATGGCGCGCTAGGGGATAGCGTTCCGCGACCCGGACAGTCGGGGCGCCGAGAGCCGGCAAGACCCGATGCTTGAAGACGCATTATTGCTCGATGCCAGCGGCAACCCCATCATCCAGGACCATAGTCCGCATTCGTCCGACTGGGACGAAGTCGATGCGTTTTGCAGGCAGGTCTACATGCCTTACAGAACGCAGCCGCTCCTGCGCGCGCGGCGGCCCGATGCCACCATGTATTCCGTCGGGATCGGCGGCATTGTCGCCACCCGTTTTTCCTACGGGGTGCCGGTGCATCTTTCGGAATTCGACCCCGCTGCCGGGCGCGTGCTGGTCCTGACCACGCTGCGCGGCGGGGTGGAGCATGCCGCCATGCGGGGAGAGAGTGTGCATACCCGCAGCGGCGAGAGCTTTGTGGCCGATTGCAGCCGGACGCCCTACTGGCTGAAGGCGAGCGAGGACCATCTTCAGCTCAACCTCACGATCGGCCATGACAGGCTGGCGGAGATCGCCCGGCACTGGCTTGGCTTTCTGCCCGACGATCGCCTGTGGACCGCCAAGGTCCGGTTTGGGGACCGGAATTCGTCCTGGATCGCGCTGATGGAATATGTGACCCGTACCGTCGGCCAGATGCGGTCGGGGCTGGACGAGCGTGTTGGCGCGCATCTGGGCGAGATTGTCTGTATCGAGCTTCTGCGCCAATGGGCGGCCGGCGCCGGGATCGACCTGGGTCGGGGGGACGGGCATGCGGCGCCGGTCTATGTCCGGCGGGCGGAGGAATTCATGCGGGAGCATGCGGCCAGCCAGCCGACCATGACGGAGGTGGCTGCTGCCGCCTGTGTCAGCGTACGGGCGCTGACCGGTGCCTTCAGGCGGTATCGGGACACGACGCCCGGTGCCTTCCTGCGCGAGCAGCGGCTGCTGGGGGTGCGGGGCGACCTGCTGGCCTCGGCGCCCGGCGAGACGGTCAGTGCGATCGCCAGTCGCTGGGGGTATGTGAATTTCGGCGAATTCGCGCAGAGTTTCCGCATGCGTTTCGGTGAATTGCCGTCGGCGACCCGGGGGCGACGTCACGATTGATTGAAGCGCGCAGGCCTTCAGCTTGCCGATCCGAGATATCCGATGCCGACTGGAGGTAGATGACGGCCGCGTCCGGCGACATTGTCCCACTATATATTCGTTTTTGTAGGGACAGTTATGTGGGACAGGATTAAGACCCTGTGCGATGGTCTTCTTGCCGATACGGTCGCCCGGGCCCCGCTTGTGCCGGGTGTCGTGGCCATGGTGACGGATTGCCAGGACACGGTCTTTGCCGGTGCGGCCGGGGCGCGCGTGGTCGGTGGCGCGGCCATGACGACGGATTCGGTCTTCCGGATCTTTTCATGCACGAAGGCGCTGGCCGGGGTCGCGGTCATGCAACTGGTGGAGGAAGGTCGGCTCGACCTGGATGCGCCGGCGAGGATGTATGTGCCGGAGCTTGGCGATATCCAGGTGATCGAGGGGTTCGATGCCGATGGCGCGCCCCGATGCCGGCCGCCGAAGCGCGAGATCACGACCCGGATGCTGATGCTGCATACGGCCGGGTTCGGATATGATTTCTTCAACGAGCCCTACCGGCGCCTTGCCGAAGAGGGGCGGCTGCCCAGTATCGTGTCGGGTACCCGGGCCTCGATCACCGCTCCGCTGCTGTTCGATCCGGGCGAACGGTGGAATTACGGCGTCAATATCGACTGGGCGGGACAGGTGGTCGAACGGATCGCGGGGGCCCGTCTGGGGGAGGTGCTGAAGGAGCGGGTCTTCGACCCCCTTGGCATGCGCGATACGGGTTTCAGCCTGTCGCCCGCCATGCGCGCGCGGCTGGTCACGATGCATCAGCGCGAACCGAATGGCGCGCTGACGCCGCTGCCGGATTTCGAACTGCCGCAGGAACCCGAAATCCATATGGGCGGGCATGGGCTCTATTCCACGGTCGGCGACTATATGCGGTTCATCCGCATGATCCTGAATGACGGCATGGGGGAAAACGGGCGCGTGCTGCGGGCGGAAACCGTTGCCGCCATGGCCCGTAACGGGTTGGGGGAGCTGAAGCTCTCGCCGCTCAGGGGGGTGGTTCCGGCCCTGTCCAATGATGCCGAGTTCTTTCCCGGACAGGCGAAATCATGGGGATACAGCTTCATGATCAACGATGAGACCGCGCCGACGGGGCGGCCCGCCGGGGCGTTGGGCTGGGCGGGGCTGGCCAATCTCTATTACTGGATCGACCGCAAGAACGGTCTGGGTGGGTTCTGGGCCACGCAGATACTCCCGTTTGCCGATAGCTTTACCTTCGGGAGGTTCATGGATTTCGAAACCTTTGTCTATGACAGCGGACTGGCCGGATAGGGGCTGGCATCCGCCGATCCGGCGGGCGTGATGGCGGGGCCGGTGCGGCATGTCGCCGGTATCGGGGCGATGGGGCGGGTTCGCTGGTGCGGATGCGCCAGTCCTGCTTTGCCTGGGCTGCTCTTTCATGGCGGGGAAAAGTGGGAATAAGGTCGGGGGGCTCAGTCAGCGAGGACATGGACAATGACCGATTACGTCATCCCGCAGCCGCCGCAGCCCAGCCTGTCCGTCACGGGGAGCGGGGCCCGTTTTCCGGTGCGCCGGATCTGGTGCGTCGGGCAGAACTATGCCGACCATGCGCGGGAGATGGGGGGCGACCCGGAGCGTGCGCCGCCTTTCTTCTTTGCCAAGCCGGGTGATGCCGTCGTCCCCGGTGGCGGGGTGCTGCCCTTTCCGGTCCGGACCGCCAATCTGCATTACGAGGTGGAGCTGGTGGTGGCGATCGGCACCGGGGGGCGGGATATTCCGGCGGATCGGGCGCTGTCGCATGTCTATGGCTATGCGCTGGGCCTGGACATGACGCGCCGCGACTTGCAGGCCGAGGCGAAGAAGGCCGGCCGGCCGTGGGCGCTGGCCAAGGGGTTCGACCAGTCCTGCCCGATCGGGCCGGTGGCGCCCGTGGCCGCGATCGGCCATCCGGATCGCGGGCCCATCACGCTGTCGGTGAATGGTGTGGTGCGCCAGCGGGGCGATGTGTCGGACATGATCTGGCCGGTGGCCGATATCATCTCGCAGCTCAGTGCCTTCGTCGCGCTGGCGCCGGGCGACCTGATCATGACCGGCACGCCGGCGGGGGTCGGCGCGGTGCAGCCGGGCGATGTGCTGCATGCGACCTGTGTCGGGGTCGGTACGCTGGATGTAACCTACGGCGCCGCCTGATCGGTCATGAGGCCCGGTTGCAGCAGGTCGCCGATGAAGAGGGCGATCTTCTGCGAATGGGCGGTGCTGACGGGGTGGATGGCGTAGAAGGTGACGGGGTCGGGTTCCCAGTCTTCCATCACGGTTGCCAGCCGCCCGGCCCGCACGGCGTCTTCGACCTCCCACAGGGATTTCTGGGTCAGGCCCAGTCCGGCCAGGGCCCATTGCACCGGCAGTTCCGAATTGCTGGAGGCCAGCAGACCGTCGATCCGCCATGGGCGTGTGGCCTCCCCCCGGCCGAAGCGCCAGGTGGCCCGGCACTGGCCGGTCATGTTGGCGACCAGGCAGTCATGCCGGGCCAGGTCGGCGGGGGTCTGCGGGGTGCCGCGGCGGGCCAGGTAATCCGGGCTGGCCACCAGCACGCGGCGGCTTTCCATCAGGCGCCGGCCGGTCAGGGTAGTGTCCACCACCGGGGCGCCGCGAATGGCGATGTCGAATCCTTCGCCGACAATGTCCGCCATCCGGTCCTCCAGCGTCAGGTGCACGCGGATGCCGGGGTGGCGGCGGACGAAATCGGCGACGAAGGGGGCCAGCCGCAGGCGTCCGAACGGGGTTGGGGCGGTGACGCGCAGCATGCCGCCGGGGGCGCCGACCGTCTCGCGCACCCTTGCTTCCATCATCTCGGTGGCGGCCAGGATCGCGGTGGCTTCATCCAAATAGATGCGGCCGGCTTCGGTCAGGGTCTGGCGCCTGGTGGTGCGGACCAGCAGGCGCGTGCCCAGCCGGCGTTCCAGCCGCGACAGCCGGTCGCTGACCACCGACGGCGCCAGGCCCAGATGGCGGGCCGCCGCCGACAGGCCGCCGTGGCGGGCGATTTCGACCATCACCCGCATCTCGTCGATGTCGCGCATCGTTCGCCTTTTCCGGAAACTGTTTTCCGGTTTTGACGGTTATCATTCCCTGCCCCGCACGCCCATAGTCCCCGCTGATCGATCCGTTACAGGAGGCAATCCATGCAGTATCGTCAGCTCGGCCGTTCCGGCCTGCGCATTTCGGCCTTCACGCTCGGCACCATGACGTTCGGGGGCAAGGGGGCGTTTGCCAAGACGGGCAACACCGACCTCGCGGGTGCGCAGCGGCAGATCGACATGTGCATCGAGGCCGGGATCAATATCTTCGATACCGCCGATATCTATTCCGCCGGCGTGTCGGAGGAGATCCTGGGGGCGGCGCTGAAGGGGCGGTCGTCGGAAATCCTGGTCAGCACCAAGACGCGCTTTCGCATGGGCGAGGGGGCGAACGATGCCGGGCTGTCGCGCTACCATATCGTCGCGGCGGCCGAGGCCAGCCTGCGCCGGCTGGGGCGCGACCATATCGACCTGTATTACCTGCATGAATGGGATGGCCAGACCCCGCTGGACGAGACGCTGGAGGCGCTGGATACGCTGACGCGGTCGGGCAAGATCCGCTATGCTGGCGTATCTAATTTCTCGGCCTGGCATCTGATGAAGGCGCTGGGTACGGCGGAGCGCCATCGGCTGATCGCGCCGGTCGCGCAGCAGATCTATTATTCCTTGCAGGCGCGCGAGGCGGAATACGAGTTGCTGCCGGTGGCGCTGGACCAGGGGATCGGCGTGCAGGTGTGGAGCCCGCTGGCGGGCGGCCTGCTGTCCGGCAAGCATCGGCGCGGCAAGCCCGAGCCCGAGGGCACGCGCCAGCTGGCCCAGTGGGGCGAGCCGCCGGTCTATGATGTCGAGAAGCTGTATGATGTCGTCGAGGTTCTGGTGGCGATCGGCGCGGAACGGGGCGTGTCCGCCGCCCAAGTGGCGCTGGCCTGGGTTGCGCATCGCCCGGCGATTACTTCGGTCGTGATCGGTGCGCGGACCGATGCCCAGCTGGCCGACAATCTGAAAGCGGCGGAACTAAGCCTTTCGGCCGAGGAAATGGCGCGGCTGGATGCGGCCAGTGCGCCGCCTCTGCTGTATCCGTATTGGCATCAGGCGCGCACGGCAGCAGATCGGCTGTCAGCGGCCGATCTGCTGCTGCTTGGCCCTGCGATCAAGAAAGGCTGAGGGGCGGTGGGAGCCTGTCGCCGCGCGGCGGCGTGCCTGCTTGTGGCCGGTGCGGTCGCGGGCCTGCCGGCGGGGAGTGCGGCGCGGGCTGCCGGGCCGGCCGTCATCACCACCCAGAAACTGTCGTGGGAGATTGCCGACCAGCTTGCGGCGGCGGCGGTTCGGATCTGTGCCGCGCGCGGCTGGTCCGTGACCGCCGCCGTGGTCGATCCGTCGGGCCATGAGCAGGCGGTCATCAAGGGGGATACGGTGCCGCTGCAATCGCTGTCGGTGTCGTACCGCAAGGCCTACACGGCCTATGCCTATGGCATGACCTTCGACAAGGACACGACCAGCGCATTGATCGCGGCCAAGGTCACGGGGCCGCCCAATGGGGCGCTGAACACGATTCCTCAGGTTCTGTTCGTGCCCGGGGGGGTCCTGCTGCGGCGGGCGGATCGTTCGGTGCTAGGAGGGCTGGGTGTGTCCGGCGCGCCGGGTGGCGAGCTGGACGAGGCCTGCGCGGTGGCGGCGGTCAAGGAAGTCTCGCCGCGGTTTCAATGATCGGTGTCATGGAAGGGGCCGCGTGAGGGGCGGGGCAGTCATGTGCCATCGCGCTTCCAGGCTCTTGTAACAACGTCCCATTATCCCCATCTCGGCCTCAGTGTGGTGCGCCGTTGCCTCCTGGCAGGGATGGCGCCCCCAGCTTCAGGTCGCCTGAGTGAAAGGGACATGGGATCATGAATATCGAGAAATTTACGGAACGGTCGCGCGGGTTCCTCCAGGCCGCGCAGACGATCGCGGTGCGTGAGTACAACCAGCAGCTGACGGCGGAACATCTGCTGAAGGCGCTGCTGGACGATCCGGAAGGCGCGGCATCCGCGCTGATCCGTGCCGCCGGTGGGCAGGCGCCCGCCATCCAGGCGGCCGTCGAGGCTGCGCTGGCCAAGCTGCCCCGCGTGCAGGGTGGTGGGGCCGGGCAGCCGCAGGCCACGCCCGATCTGGTCCGGCTGCTGGATGCGGCGCAGAGCGCGGCGCAGAAGGCGGGTGACGAATATGTGGCGCAGGACCGGCTGCTGGTGGCCATCGCGGCCTCGGAAACGCCGGCCGGCCGTGCGCTGCGTGAGGGCGGTGCGACGCCGCAGGCGCTGGACAAGGCGGTTGCTGCCATCCGCAAGGGCCGCACCGTGACCAGCGAGAATGCCGAGGCCGGGTTCGACGCGCTGAAGAAATATGCGCGCGACGTGACCGAGATTGCCCAGCAGGGCAAGCTGGACCCGGTGATCGGGCGCGACGAGGAAATCCGCCGGGCGATCCAGGTCCTGGCCCGGCGCAGCAAGAACAATCCGGTCCTGATCGGTGAGCCCGGGGTGGGCAAGACCGCGATCGTGGAAGGGCTGGCGTTGCGCATCGTCAATGGCGACGTGCCGGAGGCGCTGAAGAACAAGCGGCTGCTGTCGCTCGATCTTGGCGCGCTGGTGGCGGGTGCCAAGTTCCGCGGCGAGTTCGAGGAGCGGCTGAAGGCGGTGCTCAAGGAGATCGAGAGCGCCGAGGGGCAGGTGATCCTGTTCATCGACGAGATGCACACGCTGGTCGGTGCCGGGCGGACGGATGGCGCGATGGATGCGTCCAACCTGATCAAGCCGGAACTGGCGCGCGGCACGCTGCATTGCATCGGTGCGACCACGCTGGACGAGTACCGCAAGTATATAGAGAAGGACGCGGCGCTGGCCCGGCGATTCCAGCCGGTCTATGTCGGCGAGCCGTCGGTGCCCGATACGATCTCGATCCTGCGCGGCATCAAGGAGAAGTATGAGCTCCATCACGGCGTGCGGATTACCGACAATGCGCTGGTGGCGGCGGCCACGCTGTCCAACCGCTACATCACCGACCGTTTCCTGCCCGACAAGGCGATCGATCTGGTGGATGAGGCGGCCAGCCGGCTGCGGATGCAGATCGACAGCAAGCCCGAGGAGCTGGACGAACTCGACCGCCGGCTGATCCAGCTGAAGATCGAGCGCGAGGCGATCCGCAAGGAAGAGGATTCGGCGAGCCGCGAGCGGCTGGTGAAGCTGGAAGCCGAACTGGCGGAGATCGAGGAAAAGTCGAACGCCATGTCGGCGGCCTGGCATGCCGAGAAGGATCGGGTGAACGCGATCCAGAAGCTGAAGGAACAGCTCGACCAGGCGCGTTCGGATGTCGAGGTCGCGCAGCGGCGCGGGGATCTGGGGCGGGCGTCGGAGCTGATGTATGGCGTCATCCCCAATCTGGAGGGGAAGATCGCCAGCGCGCAGGAGGCGAACGAGAGCGCCGCCGCCGGTGCGGGGCTGGTCAGCGAGGCCGTGACCGAGCAGGGTATCGCCTCCGTCGTGTCGCGCTGGACCGGTGTGCCGGTGGACCGGATGCTGGAAGGCGAGCGGGCCAAGCTGCTGCGGATGGAGGACGAGCTGCGCCGCAGCGTGGTGGGCCAGGAACCGGCGCTGAAGGCGGTGGCCAATGCGGTGCGGCGGGCCCGTGCGGGCTTGCAGGACCCGAACCGGCCGATCGGCTCGTTCCTTTTCCTCGGCCCGACCGGCGTGGGCAAGACCGAGTTGTGCAAGGCGCTGGCCCGCTTCCTGTTCGACGACGAGAAGGCGCTGCTGCGCATCGACATGAGCGAGTTCATGGAGAAGCATGCGGTCTCGCGCCTGATCGGCGCGCCTCCGGGCTATGTCGGGTATGAGGAAGGCGGCGTGCTGACCGAGGCCGTGCGGCGCCGGCCCTATCAGGTGATCCTGTTCGACGAGGTGGAGAAGGCGCACGAGGATGTCTTCAACGTGCTGCTCCAGGTGCTCGATGACGGGCGCCTGACGGACGGGCAGGGGCGGACGGTCGATTTCCGCAACACCATCATCGTCCTGACCAGCAATCTGGGGTCCGATGTCCTGGCGCATCTGCCGGACAACGAATCCACCGATATGGTGCAGGCCGAAGTCATGAAGGTGGTGCGCAATCACTTCCGGCCGGAATTCCTCAACCGTCTGGACGAGATCATCCTGTTCTCCCGCCTCCAGCGGACGGACATGACGCGGATCGTCGATATCCAGATCGGGCGGCTGCGCAAGCTGCTGGACGAGCGGCATATCGAGCTGGACCTGGACGAGCCCGGGCATCTCTGGCTGGCCGAGGAAGGCTACGATCCGGTCTACGGTGCGCGGCCGCTGAAGCGGGTGATCCAGCGCGCCTTGCAGAACCCGCTGGCCGGGCTGCTGCTGGAGGGGACCATCCATGACGGCGAGCGGATCAAGGTGTCAGCCAACGATAAGGGCCTGACCATCAACGGCCGGTCGATCGCCGAAGACTGACCGGGTGGCGGGGTGGCGCATTCCGGTGCGCTGCCCCGTCCGCAGCGCTTTTCGCGGCCCTGACATGGAAAAGCAGAAAAAAGTTCATTTTCTTATCCACTCCTTATCCACAGAGGGGTGTGGGCTCTCGGTTGGGTGAGCCGGTTTTCCGGGAAAAACAGGGTGTTTCGAGGTGATTTTACGCCGCGTTGACATCCCCCCCCGATCTCCGTAAAACCCGCCTCACCGAACGGCACTACCGCTTCGGACCGGTTCTTTGACAATAGAATATGGAATGGAAGGGATATGTTGGCGGCGTTCTGGCGGCCTGCGGAAGCGGGTTGTTGAGGGATTGGTCTGGTCTGGGTTTAGCCTGGGTTTGA
>NZ_JABEQK010000014.1 GCF_014174275.1 Gluconacetobacter takamatsuzukensis
GTGCTGGAGAGGTCGGACGGCAGGACGGTCCAGCTCGCGCCGCCATCGGTGGAATAGCGCCACGTGCCCTGGGTGGTCGCGTTGGCGGCATCGCCGGTGATGGCCATGCCGCCAATCGGGTCCGGCAGCGAATTCCGTGTCGGATAGGAGAAGACCGGCCCCAGCACCGATGTGACCGTGGCATGCGGTGCATTCGCCGCCGTCGTATCTTCCGATTCGGTCGGTGCCTGCGGGGCGCCCGTCATCGTCGGGGCGTCGTAGACCGGAATGGTCAGCACCACGCTGTCTGCGCTGATCGAGGCGGCATCCGTCGGTACCGTGCCGGCGATGGCCGTGCTGACATCGACACCCGTATAGACGGTCGTGCCGATATCGGACCCGTAGACCGGGGTCGTGCCCTTCATGAAGGATGGCGCTGCGTTGTTCGACTGGCCGCTGTTGTCGACGACATGGACCGTGAGGCCGCCGGGCTTGCCGCTGAAGCCCGCCACCGGCACGAATTGCAGTTGCGCCGTCGTCGGCAGCACCAGCGCGTTGGTGGCGGAAAGGTTGGACGGCAGGGCGGTCCAGTTCGCTCCGCCATCGGTGGAATAGTGCCACGTTCCCTGGGTCGCCGGGTCGGCGGCGTCGCCGGTGATGGCGATGCCCGCGAGCGTGTTGGCGGTCGAAAGGGTGGCATTGTCCGTCGCGTCCGAAAAGACGGATGTGAACAGCGAAGCCACCGTGCTGCCCGGTGCGGTCTCGGTCGTGCTGTTGACCGTTTCCGCCGGCATGACCGGGGTGCCGGTGATCGTCGGCGCATCGTTGACCGCCGCGACGTTCAGCGACACCGATTGCGCGTTGGCGGAATAGGCCGCCGACGGTGTGTTGGTGCCCTGGCCGAGGGACGCTGTCGGCAATGTCGTCACCGTGCCAGAGTGCACGGCATCTGACTGATCCCACGCGCGGAAGGTCAGCGCGTTGGAGATCGTACCGTTCCAGTTCGCGACCGTTGGCTGGAAATAGACCTGCGTCTGCGGTGTGACCGTCAGATCGAACGCGGACCCGGCGGGGATGGCGGGCATGGTCGCCCAATTCGTGCCGCCATCGGTCGAATAATACCAGGTGCCCTTGCTGGTATCGACGTTGGTGATGGCGATGCCGAGCGTGCCTGTCGCGCTGCCGTCATGGTCGTTGGCGAGGTCTGGATCCTGCACGTTCCGGGGGCCCGACGGATTGCTGTCGAAGCCGATCAGGGTGGCCAGAGACGTTCCCTGGACGCCGCTGACGGGTGTTGCCGCATCCTCGGACGACTGGATCGGGAGAAGCGTGGTTGTGGTCAGTACCGGCGAATCGTCGACTGCGGTGACAGAGACGGTGCCCGTGGTCGTGACCGGGGTGGCGACCCCGTTTTCGTACAGCGACATCGTGACATTGCGCGGCGTCGTTGTCGGCGTGTCCGAACTGTCGGCATAGGTGATCGCCCGCAACGCGGTCTGCCAGCTTGACAGCGGGGTGCCGACGGTCCCCGTCAGGGTCAGGGTATAGGTGTAGGCCGCGGAATCGTAACTGGTATTGCCCGTGTCAATGCTGATGCCCGACGGAAGGGTGGGGGCGGCCAGAACGTCCTCGGGCAGGGCATTCGTGACTTGGATGACGGCTTTCTGGATGCTGCCGGTGCCCTGCAGGGTCAGGCTGTTATCCAGATATGTCGGCAGGACCGGTGTGTTGTTGTTGGGCTCGGTGAACGCAGTGGTGAAGCCCGCCGGAGAGGCCGGAGGAATATCGACATAGGTCCACAATGGTGCACTGGTCTTTGCCCCGCCGGTGCCCTGATGGCCCGTGAGGCTGTTACCGCCCACGCTGGTCGTGTTGCCATCCGACAGCGTCGCGCCGATGGCGAGGTTGGACCAGCCGTCATTATTGGCGGCCGTGTATGTGTATGTCAGATTCTGGAGCAGGGTGGCGATGGACGCCGCCGTGGCATTGCCGCCGAATGTCACCTGCAAGATGCCGGTCGACAGCTTCGCCTGGTCGTAGGTGCCGATCTGCGTGCCGCCGACTGACACCGCACCGTTAGCGATGGTGGCATTTCCGGCGGCGCCGAATCCGTCCGTGGCGGAGGGCGAGGCCGTGGTCGGGGAACTGTAGCGCTGGACCGTCAGGACCGTGCCGGCATAGGCGTTGGCGGACACGATAGCGCCGTCGCCTACCAGGCGGTCGATCTCGGCATCGGAAACCGCGAGCGTGCCGGCATTGCCCAGGCTTATGGTCTGCCTGCCGTTCTGGTCGGTGATGGGCGTGGTTCCGCCCCAACCCGTGGTGGCGCCGGACACGGCCCATGTCGGCGCGGTGTCGGGCAGGGCGAACGACATGTCGACATGGGTCGCGACATGGCCGCCCGTGCTGTCGGGGGAAACCGTGGCCGTTGCGGCGGCTGTCGTGCCGTGCGGGTTATAGACCAGCGTCTCGCCCCCCGGCAGGCCCGACTGCCCGGCGGACGGCAGGGTGACGGTTGCCAATGTGGATGACGGCGTGGCCCCGTAGAATGGAATCAGGGTGGCGTAGGTGCCGTCGGCAGCGGTGAGCAGACCCGCGCCCGCGTTGAGCTGGCTCGATGTGTCGTAAGTGCCGTGGCCGTCCGCCTCGACAATCTTTACCTTGACATTGCCAAGGGCCGTATCTGTCGCTGAAGCATATGTGTTCGGGGTATAGCCCAGATCCTGCCAGACTTGGCCCGCAACATAGGCCAGGCCCGTCGTGACGCTTGCGGAATAATCATCGACTGCGGGATTGCCCGACCCGTCGCGGCTCTGGTCCACCGCGCCACTCGTGTTCGCGCCTGCTGCGACGTTCTGCAGCGACAGCCATGTGACCGTCGCCGTGGTCGCATCCGCGCCCAACTGGGAGGCCGGGAGTTGCACGTGATAGGTGATCGCCTCGCTCTGGCCGCCTTCGAGCGTGATCCTTCCCGTGACCGCGGAGGAACCGAGTTGGGGCGTGGAGGAGTTCTTCGTTCCGTCGACGTCGGGTGTCGGGTTCGACAGGGTCGCGGTTCCGTAAGGGCTCTCGCCTGACGCAAACGGATCGTTCAGCGTCACGCCGTAGGCCGTGACGGTGCTGGTGTTGGTCAGCGTATCGACATAGGTGACGGTATAGGTCCCCGTGCCCGCGTCGTACGTGATGCCCTGGACCGTCTTGGTCAGGGTGACTTGCGGTTCGACCACCGTCTGGGTGACTGACGGGGTGGTGACGGGCTGGGATGCGGTTGCATCGGTCGAAACGCTCAGCGTTTCGCCAATAAGCTGGTTGCCAGCCTTGTTGCTGGCGTCGTTGTTGACCCATGCATTCACATCGACGACGACGTAGATCGCTGAGCCGTACGTTCCGACGCTGCTGGGGTTGTCCTGGCCGGCATTGTCGGTCACGGTGCCCAGATTGATGGTCAGCTTGCCGTCCGCATAGGAAATCTGGTCTGCCGACAGGGGCAGACCCTGCGTGGCAGCCGTGGTCTGGGCCGCACTCAGGCCACCTATGGTCTGCACGGTGGAGGATTTGGAACTTCCTGTCCCCAGCAGGCTTTCCAGCGTCGTGGACGTCATTTGGCCGTCGGGGCTGACCAGCAGGATCTTGACGTTGGAATTCGCAGCCGTGGCAGACATATCCACGGTCAGGTTGGACGGCACGTCGAATGTCAGCGTGACATTGCCGTTGGACCCTTCCGGGAGGGTCGCGATGCCGCGAAGGGTTACATAATCGCCCGGGACCACGTTGATCGCCGATCCGGTACGGGCCAGGCTGAGTGGTTGGCCCGAAACCAGGGTCGTGTCATTGGCTTCGCCGACGATCGACAGACTTGTCGCGGTCGGGGCGCCGACCGCGACAAGCGCGTCGTGAGCCGTGGCGGTCTGTACTTCCGGCGCCGTATACGACGTGCCACCCGGACCATTCGGAACGGAATTGGACGTGACGGTATCTTCAACCTTGGCCGTGGTGGTGGCGGGCTGGTTGGATGCGATCTTGCCGATGATCTGATAGGTCAGCGCGTGTTCCGCGCCCGGGGCCAGACCGGTGGTGCCCAGATACTGTTTGATTGCGCTATTGAGTCCCGCCGTATCGAGACCGGACTGCCCGTTGAAGGAATAGGAGACACCCTGGAGGACAGTCGGGGTGTCGTTCGTCGGATTGACGGTGACGTCGTAGGCGTGGACCAGGCCGGTATTGGTGATTGTGGCGGTATAAGTTACCGTCTCGCCACTATAGGCAGCTTTCTGATTGTCCAGGGTCGAGGCGATCTGCTCGCTCAGGCTCGGTTCCTGCTCGATGGCCTGCACGGGGGTGGCGGCCAGGGAGCGGGATGCGCCTGTGCCGTCAGGCGTATAGTTCAGTGCCGCCGTCAGGGGCTGGTCCGTGCCGACGCTGTCCATGCCATTGGTGTAATTGGCCGTATAGGTCAGGGTCAGCGCCTTCGGGGTGCCGTTCGTGTTGGTATTGGTGACCGAGGACCCCAGATCGAAGACCAGGGTGGTGGTGCCGTCGCCGTTGGATGTGGGCGTGGGACTCGCCACCGAGTAGCCGGGCACCGACTGGCTGCCGGGAACATACGTCACCCCCTTGGGCAGCGTGACCGTGATCGAGACATCGCCCGCGTTGGTCAGTGTGCCTTGGGGCACCTGAACCGTTATCGTCGTCTGGCGCTGTTCGCCGGCCACGACGGTATTGCTGCCGTGATCGGCCCCGGCCGCATCCATTCCGTTGTAATTCTGCTCGACGGTCGTGCCGTCTTCGAGACGAATGGATGACGGGCCGAGCGATTGGGTGATCGATGGCGCTATGGTCGTGATGTCGGCGCCGTCGCCGAGATCGGACGTCTGGGTGCGGCTGGTGACGAACCCGCTGGTGCTGGTGCCGGCCGCCGCGGCGTCTGCCGTGTTCCAGAAATTGACGATTTTCGCGCTGGGGGACAGCGTGGTGTCGATGGCGGTGGCCGGTAGCGTCAAGTCATAGGTGACGGTCAGGACCTGGCCGGCTGCCAGGCTGGACTCGGTCGCCGAGGCGGGAATCTTCAATCCGGCAGCCGTGAAATAGGCGGTGCTGTCGCTGAGCGGGACGGCGGAGCCGTCGGGATAGGTGATCTGGAAATTCCTGACATCGCCGGGCGCGAAACCGGCCGGAAGGGTACCGGCGATCGTCAGGCCGTACATGGTCGCCGAACCGGAATTCTGCACCGATGTCGCGATACGCACCGTATCGCCGGCATTCGCCTGGCTGGCATCCAGATCCTCGATCGCGCCGAGGGTCTGGTCGGGTGAGGTGGGGGTTGGCTGTGTCTTGAAAATATTGCCGGTGGAACCGGCGGCCGAGAAGATCGCGGTGGGGTCGGCCGAACCGGTGTAGGAAACGGTGTCGGCGTGACTGTCGGGGGTCATGACCGAGACGATGCCAGTCTTCAGTTCCGCCATCGGTTCGGCCACCGTCGACTGGGTGATGACCGAAGTCTGCTGCGTGTCGTGGGTGGGGTCCGAACCATAGACGAACGTGGATTGTTCCTGACTGGTCATGGTCAGGCCGTCGGCGAAGGGGGCGTCGGTGGCCCTGAGCGTGAACAGGACCGTCACCGTCTTGCCGGTTTCGGACATGGTATTATTACTGAGCAGTGCGAAATCCACACTGTTCGCCGCAGAATTTACCGCCGCCGTCGAGGCGATCGTCACGTCCGTCGCAGCGGACGCGGGTGTGGTGTCCAGTATATAGGTTCCGGCCTGATTGGCGGCGTTGCCGATATATGTCCCGCGCGTCTGGCCGGTCGCCTGGGTGAACTGGGTGGTCGTGGCCGAACCGGATGCCGTGGGGTCTGCCGTGTTGACCAGCGGCAACGGCAGATAGGAGGCCAGGTCCAACCCGTCGAACGTGTTGGACGTCAGGTTGTAGGTGGCCTGATACGTGACGTAGTCGCCGGCCTTGATGGGATTGGCGGCCGCGCCCGTATCGCCGTTGATGGCGACGACCTGCAGGGAGGGGCCGCCCTGGGCCACCGCCAGGGTCGTGCCCGATGTGTCGCCGGCTGTTTCGGACAGCGATTGTCCCGAGGAGGGGTCGAGCAGATCCACGCTTGCGTTGACGGAAGACGTCAGCTGGTTGCCTTCGGTCACCGGCAGGCTCGTGACCAAGAAGGTCTCGCTGGCCTGCGAACCGTAGGTCAGGGAGGCGCTGCTGCCGGCCCGCATGGCCGGGAGGTCCTGTGCCGCCAGCATCTGCGCGATATCGAACGTGGCCGTCGTGACGCCGGTCGACGAATTCCGGGTGTAGGACCAATAGGAGCCGGTGCTGCCGCCGGCGTTCCCCAGCGACAGGTTCTGGTGAAGGTCGCCATTGATGTCGGTGTAGGAAAAGAGGGGAACCGTCGTGCCCAGGATCGTCTGCCCGTCGCTGAGTGTTGCGGCCAGATTCAGATTGTTCGAGGCATAGAAATCGGAATTCTCGATCGCGATCGTATGCGTGATCACATCGTCCGGCATGACCTTTCCGCCGCCGGTCTCGTCGGTCGCGCTTTCCTGGATCGCGAAGGCCTTGGCGTCGAACGCGGTGTCGGCGGATGTGACGGTCGCGCCGAAGGTCTTGGTGTAGCCCTTGTCGAAGGAACCCGTCGGGGGCGTCCAGGTAACGCTGGCGTAGCTCTCGGTGGGGGCGGCGATCGTCGTGGGATCGACGACGCTGCCCGGTTCGAGGACCGGATTGTCCGATGCATCGGTCCTGTCGACATAGACGGGTATGTCGATCGTCAATGGCGCGCCGGTGGCCCACATGGCGTTGGTCAAGGCCAGATTCAGCGTGCCGCCCGGCTTGCCGGGGGTGCCGGTGAAGGTGGGAGTGACGGTCTGGCCCCCGATATCAACGGTGCCGCCTTTGAAGATCACCTGCTCCGGCAGGGCGATGGTGACGGTTCCGCCGCTGATCGGGTTGCCGTTGGTGATCGGCGCTGCCGTGAGGGTCAACTGGTAATGCTGGACATAGTCGGGGCCGGTCGGGCTTTCGTCCTCGCCCACCGCGGTCTGGATCTGCGATGTCACGTCCAGCAGGTCCAGCGAGGTGCCGGCCGTCTGGAAACTGCTTGCGATCGGGGTCGATCCGGTGGGCGAGTCGCCCAGCGCATAGCCGCCCGCCGCGGCGATGTTTACCAGCCCGCCATCGCTGCTCAGCCGGCTGACGATCGACTCATTGCTGGTGTCGGTGAGGAAGGTTGCCTGGATTGTAATGGGCGGCTGGCCGGGGGTGTAGCTGCCGAACGGCAGTTGGGCGACATACATCGTGTCGCCCACCGCAAAGCCGGTGGGGGCTGCGACCCATGTACCGGTCAGCGGATTGGTCGCCCCGATGGTGTTGCCGGGGCCCGTCGTCAGGAGTGCCATCTTGTAAGGCAGGTTCGTCGAGCCGCTGCCGTTGACCATGGAAAGGCCGCCTGATTCCAGCGGCGTGTATTGCTTGGAATTGGTCGGTGCGAACAGTTCGACATACGGCGTGTAGCCGGGGCTGCCGCCGCTGTTTTTGAAGGTGATGGTGTCGGTGAAGGTTCCGCCCAGCAGTGCGCTGGCCTGCCCCGAAAGCGCCACGTCCGCCACCGGCCCGTCCAGCGCGTAATCGTAGTTTGCCTCGGCCTGCGTCGAGAACGGGCTGGCGACCTGCGCCTGGTCCATGCCCGCCGTCTGTTCCAGCGTCCAGTTGCCGCCCAGGGTGGCGAGGCCGGTCCTGTCAGTCGAGGCCGCGATGTCGGCGCCCGTCAGCGTATGCAGGTCGTCGACCAGCGCCCTTCCGTCCACGCCCGCGCCGACATCGCAGCCCCAGAACAGGATCTGGCCGCCGGGTGCCAGGGCGTCGCCCCATCCGGTGACCTGCCGGCTGTCGGCCGCGACAGTGGCCTCGCTGATGGTGCTGTTACCCAGTTCGGCCGCGCCGGGCTGGCCATAGGTGAGGAAATTGACCGATTGCAGGTCCTGCTGGTGCGCCAGGACGCGCGAGACCACATCCATGCCGTTGCGGTCGGGCGATATGACGACGACGCCCACATTGTCGGGCAGGGAGGCCGTCAGTTCCTTCCAGTCCGCGACACGGGAATCCACGAAGACGATCGCGGTCAGCGACCCGGCGGCGGCGCCGTCGGCCAGGGTGGCGGCCTGGCGGTCGTCGGTATGGCCGGGTTCGGGGCGCGATATGCCGGCGGCCGGCGGGGCGTCGGCCACGGCCTCGATCGCGTCGGCGACAGCCGTTCCCTCGTGCGCGTCGATCCCGCCATGGTGCGCATGGTGGTGCGCCACATGTGCGATACTACCGTCGAAGAGATAGCGTTGTTCCAAGATCAGACGCATCGGGCCGCCCTAAATAAAAAATGCCTCGTGAGGAAAAAAATCGCCGAACACGACGAGACATCACGTGCATTGTCCCAAATAAGGCAGGATTATCAGGGGGCGCAATCCTGCGTGCCGGGGTTTTTCGAAATTTCTCGTATTGTAACAATTGGCCATTGACTAAATAATGGAAAGGCCCTTTAAGGTCGAATTTAGCCATCGGGACGGTGTTTATCATCGGAGTCGGCTATAGAAATGCGGGCCGCTTTTGCAGCCTGAATGCTGCAACCGCTTGTTTTGAAATTCGGATACAATGCACCACTACGTCGAACGCGCGAGACGGCTTCCGGTTGTGTCCCTTACCGTTTCCGCCCTTCTCGCGCTTACGGCTTGCGGGGTCCGCCCCAAGCCCATGTCCCTGCAGGAGCACATTGCCCGTGCGGACGCGGACCAGGCCGCCATCACGGCGGGCTATGTTCCGCTGAAAGGCGGGCTGAGCCTGGGGACGGCCATCGCCCGCGCCCTCAAATACAATTACGACGCGCAGGTCGCGAAGCTGGAAGCCAGCCAGCAGGAAAAGCAGATCGACCTGGCCCTGATGCAGATGCTGCCGCACCTGGCGGCCGATGCCGGCTATTCGCATCGCAGCAACAACAATGCGGCGGAAAGCATCGACTGGTTCAGCAACGAGCGTTCGCTGGATTATTCATATTCCGAACAGGCCAGCCACGGCACGGGAGATATCAGTTTCTCGTGGAATGTCATGGATGCGGGCATCAGCTATTTCAGCGCGCGCCAGCAATCCTATCGCGCGCTGATCGCGGTCGAACGCCGGCGCCGGGCCATCAATGACCTGGTGAAGGCGGTCACCACCAGCTATTGGGAAGCGGTGGCCGCGCAGGTCATGCTGCCCCGCCTGGACCCGATCATCAAGGACGCGGAAGACATGCTGGCGGCGTCGCACGACGCGGCAAACGCCCATCTGCAATCGCCCCTGACATTGCTGGACTACCAGCAATATATCATCCAGCTCCTGGGCGACCTGCGCCGTATCCGCGACGAACTGGTGAGCGCCCGGATACAGCTTGCCTCGCTGATCGATATTCCGCAGGACAGCGTCCTGACATTGACGACGCTGCCGCAGGATGTGCGGCCGATCGCGTCGCTGGACAATGCCGCGCTGGAGCGCATGGGCCTTGTCATGCGGCCCGAACTGCGGATGGAAGTCTATCAGCAGAAGATCGACCGGCAGGACGTCTATAAGGAAATCCTGAAGATGATGCCGGGCATCGGTGCCATCGGGAACGGAAATTTCGATTCCAACAGCCTGCTGGTTCATAACATCTGGGGGCAGATCGGCGTTCGCGGTACCATCAACCTGATGAACATGGTGCAGGGGCCGCGGGCCATCGCCATGGCCAAGAGCAATGTGAAGCTGTCGGAAGCACGCAGGCTGGCACTGAGTATTTCGGTACTGACACAGGTCAATCTGAGCGCGCAGCGCTATCGCACCGCGCTGGACGGGCTGAAGACCGCGCGTGAGATCAACGATGTCAGCCTGCAGATGGAGCGGCTGGCGGATGTTGCCTCATCCGCCGGCGCGCAATCCAAGGCCGATCGGATACGGCACCAGATGGCGGCGCTGCTGGGGCAGCTGGCCTATAGCCGCAACCTGGCGCAGACGCATCAGGCGCTGGCCAATATCTATGCCTCGGTCGGTGTCGATCTGGTGCCGGCGAACTCCGACATGCAGGATCTGGACCGCCTGACCGTGCAGGTCGAACATTCGATCGCGGGTTGGGAGGCCGGCCAGTTGCCGAACCTGGCGCTGCCTGAAACCGCCTCGGCAGCCGCCGGGGCCGTCCCTGTCGCCAATGCCCGCCCGCCCGCGCCGTCCGGCCAGCCCGTTGCCTCGGCTGCGGCGCCGGCCAGCGCCGGATAAGGGGCGATCGGAAATCGGACGTGCTGCACCGGCTGCATTCCAGGCTGGCGGTATCGTCCTGTTTCCGTAATGGAAATCATATCACAATGCGTTTCGCTGTTGTTTTGTCGTCTCTCCTGTTGACGGGCTTGCCCGGTGCGGCCGCCTTGGCAGCCGATATGCCGCCGGTGGATCCCGCCAGGCGCGTGACTGCGCCCGTGCCTGCGCCGATGCAACCTGTCGTGCCAGCGCAGCCCGCCGGGGCGGCACAACCCTCCGCGCCGTTGCATTCCGCCGTGGAATTGCAATCGCCGGTCGGGGCGGCTGCCGTCGCGTCCGCCTCGCCCTTGGGGACGCAGTCGGCGGCCCATAGGCCCGCCATACAGATTTCAACGCCCGTCAGTGCGCAGATCAGCGCGACCATGTCGGGGCAGTTGACCGAATTTCCGTTTCGGGACGGCGATCGGTTTCGTGCCGGCGATGTTCTGGCACGGTTCCAGTGCGGCCAGCAGAAGGCGACACTGGCCCACGCACGGGCCGAATATGTCAAGCGCAAGGGCCTGCTGGAGGTCCAGAACCGCATGAAGGCGCTCGGCCAGTGGAGCGTGTCCGACCTGCGGTCGGCATCGGCGGATGTCGATGCGGCCGAGGCGGACCTGGAAATGGGGACGGCGGTGGTGGCGCAATGCACGATCGTCGCCCCGTTCAATGGCCGGGTTTCCAACGTTCTTGTCCATAACTACCAGTATCTGTCCCCGGGGACGCCGATGCTGGACATTCTGGACGATTCGTCGCTGGAACTGTCGATGATCGTTTCGTCGATGGAATTGCAGCAATTGCGGCCGGGCACGCCCTACAAGGTCTGGATTCATGAGACCGACCATACCTATGACGCAGTGGTGACGCGCCTGTCTGGCAAGGTCGATCCGGTCAGCAAGACCATCAAGGTCTATGGGCAACTGGTGCGGCCGGAGCCGGATCTTCTGCCGGGCATGACCGGCGATGCCATCCTGACGAACTGACCCGCATCGATGTCCCAAGTCCCCCCGCGTGACATCGCGGGCCGAGATGTCCGTCAGGCCGATCTGCTGCTGTTTTCGGGCATCCTGGAACTGTGCGAGCGGATCAGGACCTGTCCGCGCGACGAACTGGATTTCGTGCTCGTCAACGAAACGCGGGAACTGATTCCGTATCAGCAGGCGGCCCTTTACGCACAGGCGACGCATGCCGTGACGGCGGTATCGGGCGTTGCGGTGTTCGAACGATCCGCGCCCTATGTCCGCTGGATCGGCAGCGTGTTCGCCGCCGTTGCACGGCAGGAGAGCGGCGTGCGTGATGGCAGCGCGGCGGCCCCGGTGCGTGCGTTGACGGCTGCCGACCTGCCGGAGGAGATCGGCGCGGCGTGGGGAAGCTGGCTGGGGGGGCATGCGCTGCTGGTGCAACTGGGCTCGCGCCACGGCCCGCTCGGGAAGTGGTTGCTGGCGCGGGCCGAACCGTGGACCGCGCGCGAGGCCCGGCTGCTGGCCCTTGTCGGTGGGGCCTATGCCGAGGCGCGGCAACTGGCCGACCTGCCGCACCGGCCCCCGGCACGCCATCGCGCGCGGCGCTGGGTCCTGGCCGGCGCCGCGCTGGTCGCGGCCGTCGCGCTTTATCCTGTCCGGTCCTGGGTGCTGGCGCCGGCCGAAGTGGTGGCCGCCGACCCGGCCTATATCCGCGCACCCTTTGCCGGGATCGTGCGGCAGATCGATGCCCCGCCGAATGGGCCGGTGCAGGCCGGCGCGGTGGTGGTGGAACTGGAACGCGCGCAGCTGGAAAGCCAGTACCAGGTTGCCAGCAAGGCATGGCAGGTCGCCCGGACCGAATATGACGAGGCGGCGCAGGCCGGCATGTCGGACCAGAAGGCGCGGGCCCAGGCCGAGCAGTTGCGCGGGCGCATCGATGAGGAGGCGGCCCAGATGCGCTATCAGGACGAGCTGTTGCGCAAGGCCTCGATCCCGGCGCCGATGAGCGGGCTGGCGCTGTACAACGACCCGTCGGAATGGATTGGGCGGCCGGTCGAGGCCGGCGAGCGCATCCTGATGGTCGCGCCTGCCTTGTCCCGGCGCATCGAAATCCGGCTGCCTGTGACCGAGATCGGGCATTTCGACCCCGGATCGACCGTCCGGTTCTTCGATAACGTGCGGCCCGACCGGCCGAACGAGGGGCACCTGGTCTTTGCATCCTACGGCAGCAGCGCCACGACGGCCGGCATCCTGGCCTACACGCTGCGGGCCGACATGCGGGCCGACATGCGCCTGGGGCTGAAAGGCACCGCGCGCATTTACGGACCCCGGCACGTCCTGATCCTGTGGGCGTTGCGCAAGCCGTTGAGCATCGTCCGGCAATGGCTTTCGTTTTGAGTGCTGATGGCGGCGGCGCGAGCCCCGCTGCGCCATCCGTGCCGCCGCCCGCCTGGCCGCCCCTGCGGGACGACCTGGAATTGCTGCGCGGCCCGGTCTTCGCCGGTGCCCCGACCTGGACGTTGTACGACCCGGCGCGGCATCGCTATATCCGGCTGGGCTGGGTCGAGATGGAAATTCTCCAGCGCTGGCATATGGCCGATGTGCAGGCGATCATCGCCGACATCGCGTTGACGACGACCCTGCGGCCCACGGTGCAGGACGTGAACGACATGCTGCTGTTCGCGCGGCAGGCGGAATTGGTCGCGCCCGGCCAGCGCGGCGACAGCCTGCGGCTGGCGCAACGCGCGCGGCGGCCGGGTGCCCTGACGTGGCTGCTGCATCATTATCTTTTCTTCAGGATTCGGCTCTGCAATCCGGATCGGCTTCTGGCGTGGGCGACCCCGCATCTGCGCTGGATATTCACGCGCGGGTTCTGCGTGGGGGCGGGCCTGTTCGCCTTGACCGGCCTGATGCTGATCGCGCAGCAATGGGCGACGTTCGCCCAGGGGTTCGCGCGGCTGATGACGCCCGAAGGGGCGTTCGGCATTGCCTGTGCGCTGGTGCTGAGCAAGATCCTGCATGAATGCGGGCACGGTATCGCCGCCCGGCATTTCGGCTGCCGCGTGCCGTCGATGGGGGTGGCGTTTCTGGTTCTCTGGCCGGTCCTGTGGACGGATACCACCGATGCGTGGCGCCTGACGCGGACACGGGACCGGCTGGTCATCGACTGCGCCGGCATGGTGGCGGAGACGCTGCTGGCAGCCTGTGCCTCGATCGTGTGGAGCGTGCTGCCGGACGGGCCGCTGCGCGACGGGGCGTTCACGCTGGGCAGTTCGACATGGATCCTGACGCTGTCGGTCAATCTCAGCCCGCTGATGCGCTTCGACGGCTATTATATCCTGTCCGACCTTCTCGGGGTGCCAAACCTTCAGGAACGGGCCTTCGCCTGGACGCGATGGCGCACCCGGCGCCTGCTGTTCGGTGGTGACGCGCCGCCGCCGGAGGCGTTTTCCCGCAAGCAGGGCGGGTTGTTGCTGGGTTATAGTGTCGCGACGTGGTTCTACCGGTTCTTTCTGTTCACCGGGATTGCACTGGTGGTCTATCACGCGGTGTTCCGGGCTTTGGGCGCCGTGCTGATGGGCATCGAACTGTGGGTGTTCCTCGCCCGGCCCATCCTGCGCGAAGCGGTGGAGTGGGTACGGCAGATTCGATCGAACCATAGGCATTGGCGGGCGCAGGGAACGGCGCTGGCCGTGATGGCGGTGCTGATCCTGCTGTTGGTCCCGTGGCGGACGCACCTGCATGCGCCGGCCATCCTGCGCGCGGCCGAGCAGGCCGAGCTTTATACCGACGATGCCGGGGTGGTGACCGCGCCGCCGGTCGACGGCATGGAGATGACGAGAGGGCAGGTCGTCGCCATCCTGCGTTCGCCCGGACTGGAGCATGATGTCGCGGTCGGGCAGGCGCGGCTGGTCTCGCTGAATGCCAGTCTGGCGGGGCGCGATTTCGATCCGACGCAGACATCGGCCCTGAATGACACGATCGACCAGATCGCGCAGCAGACCGCCGAACTGGACCATCTGCAGGCATCCATGCGGCTGCTGACGGTGCATGCGCCCTTTTCCGGCCGGCTGGTGGATGTTCCCCCCGATATCCGGGCCGGCGACACGCTGCGTCGCCATGAACGGATCGGCACCCTTGTTACCGACACGCGCGCCGTTATCGAGGTCTATGTCGACGAGGCCGATATCGACGGGCTGCACATCGGCGCCCGCGCGTGGTTCCAGGCGCCGGGGGCGGACGGAGGGGTGACCGATGCCCGGGTGAGATCGATTTCGCCGGCCTCGATCGGGCATCTGGATTCGCCGGAAGCCGCGTCGGTCTATGGCGGGCATATCCAGGCGCGCAAGGACGATAACGGGCAATTGGTGCCCGACGGTGCGGTCTATCGTGTCATTCTGGAGCCGGAGCAGGGGGGTGGGTCCATTCCTCCGCGCCAGCCCGGCATTGCCGTTATCCAGAGCCGGCCGATGTCGCTGCTGGCGCGCGTGTATCGCAGGACGGTTGCGCTGCTGATGGGGGAAGCGGGTTTCTGAGGTGTCCGGCCCGTGCGGGGCGCGGGGAGGCCTATTAAACTTCGGTCATGGGCCGCCGCCTGCCGAAACGGCATGATTTCTGGGGGCGGGATTATGCGGTATGGAATCTCCCATGCTGGACATCCATACCTATGACGCCCGGGCGGGCGGCAATGTTCTCTACAAGGCGCTGGTTCATCCGCTGGCGGCCGAGGCGCTGGCGGGGCTGGCGGCTTCGGTCCGTGCCGCCGGACCGGTGGCGGTGTACGATCCCGAGGGGATGTTCGCCATGGTGCTGGCGCTATGCCCCGGTGGTGTGGACGGGTTGGGCGGGCTGGGCGTCATCGAAGGTGTGTATGTCCATGATACGCAGCGCGTCGGCCAGCCCACGGCGGCGGGGCCGGCGCGGGCGCTGGTGGATCTGCCGCTTGCCTCCGTCGGGGCGGTGCTGGCCGTCAGCTTCGAGGGCGCGCGGGTGCGCGACCGCATTGCGCATCTGCTGCCCGAGGGGGCGCGGGTGTTCGCGCTGGATGGCGTGCGGTTGCCCGACGCGTTGCTGACCGTGCCGGGCCGCTATCTCGACCGGCTGAATTTTGCGACCAACCATGCCTTCTTTCGCGATGCGGACGGGTTGTCGACCCGGCTGGTCACGGCGAATTACTGGGCGCGCTATGGGGCCGCGGACGTGCGGCTGTGGCTGCGGCTGTTCGGCGCCGCGGGCGAGGTGCTGGCCAGTTGGGAGGAGAAGGTGCCCGAGGGCGAGGGCGCGATCGTGATCGACAGCCAGGTGGTGCGTGAGCGTTTCGGGCTGCCGCCCTTCGTCGGGCAATTGTTCGTGCATGCGATCGGCGTGGCCGGGCATGATGTGGTGAAATATGCCCTGGATACCTACGGCACGGGGGAGAATCCCAGCCTGTCGGTGACGCATGATGCCAATGCCTGGCCCTCGGACCGGTATGCCAACCTGCCGGCCCCGGATGAGGGCGAGGAGGTGGTGCTGTGGGTGCAGAACAGCCACGCCGTGCCGATTCCAGCCGGTGCGATGGCGTTCAATCGCATGGGGGAGGACAGGCAGGTGCCGATTGCGCGCGGCATCGGCCCCTATGAAACGGTGGCGATCCCTGTTTCCGACTGTCTGCCGGACCTGCATTGGCCGGCGCAGATCGAGCTTCGGTCGGGGCGGTATCTGGTACGGCCGCGCTATGAGGTGACGCGTGCCGCGCGGACGCGCATTGCCCATCTGAACGTGGAGCGGGCGGATCTGCGCCCCGACCCGGGAATCGCGGATCTGCCGGCCAGCCTGGGGCGGGGGTATCTGCTGCCGTTCCCGATTCTCGACCCCGCGCGGTTCCGCACCGTCGTCCAGCCGTCGCCGATGGCCGAATCGCAGGCGACCCTGCCGTTGCGCCTGGATTGCTTCGATACCCAGGGGCGGCTGACCGGCCGGAAATTCCTGGGTTGCCTGCCGCGCGACCATGATCTGGCGCAGGATGTGGCGGAATTGGACGTGCCCGAGGGGCATGGGGAGCTGGTCTATGATTTTCGCGACGGGGGCGAAGCCGATGGTTGGCTGCATGCGCTGATCCGGTTCACGGCACGGGAGGGTGGGCATGCCGCCGAGACCAGCTTCGGGGCGCATGTCTTCAACACCGTCATGACCTATCGGGACGAGCCGCAATCCTATTCCGGTCCGCCGCCGGGGCTGAGCACGCGGCTGTTCCTGAAGGGCGGGAACGGGCTGGGCCAGGCGTTCTGCTGCCTGATCTATCCTGCGTCAGCGGCCTGGCGCCCGTGGTCGCGGACCATGCTGAGCCTGCATGACGGGCAAGGGCGGACTGTGGCGAAGGCGGAGATGGAGATCGCCTGTTCGGGATCGGCGATGGTCTGGCCGCATCGCCTGTTCGGCGGGGCGGCGGTCGAGCGGGCCGGAATGGGTGCTTATGTGATGATTCGCGACGTGACGTGCCGGCTGTTCGGCTATCATGGCGTGATGCGGGACGACGGGGCTTTCTCGCTGGACCATATGTTCGGGTTTTGAAGAATGTGTGACGGGGTGTCTTGCGGGTCGGAGGGAGATCTATTATGAGGTCCCCACCGGGCACGGATGGGTGCGTAGCTCAGCGGTAGAGCATCGCCTTCACACGGCGGGGGTCACAGGTTCAATCCCTGTCGCACCCACCATCCGATCCCCGGTTTCTCCCGATTTTTAATGCCTCATGTTGTCATTTGAGGTCCATAGCCTGGCAAGTCGAAGCGTATCGACGTGGCTTGGCGTGGCGGAATCCGTGCCGGAGACGTGCCACGGTTTTGTAACCGGCCGAGCGGCAGACTCGGGTCGGTCAGGGCAGAGCCTCAGGCAGGTTGCAGCAGGTCCGGCCCGTTATTCGCAGGCCTGTTGACCTCCTGCCCGATGGGCCAGCAGCGAAGACGCCCACGCCGGCCGGCATGCGAGAGGCAATCCTGTAATGATTGCCAAATGTTAAGAACTGCATCCGTGGCAGAAGCACGTTGATTCCAAGGCCGCGGCGTTGTTACCATTTGTCAATGTAGTTCGTGCGCTATCGTACGGCTCCAGAACAGTGCAGCCAGCGGGTATTTACCTCCATGAACCGATTGACGTCAGGGAGATGCGCCGAAGGCATGAATGTCGTGGCGCCTCGGCCCCTCACTGTTTCCGATCAGTCTTTGGAAGAAGAACATCGCTGGGCCGATCCGATATGGCGGGACGCGTGGCTTGGTGTCTTGCCCTACTTATCGCGGGACGACCGGGTCCTGCTGCCGGAAGGTGGCTGGCCTGCTGCAGATGTCGCCGAAATGCGGATCTACCGCCATGTTATTGATGTTGGCGACGCCACGGTCCTGTTTCTCTACAAAGGCCGGATGTCTGGCATTTCCCCCGCCACCCTGAAGAAGATCTATCACACTTGGCGACCGGTTTTCGCCAACGACGTTTTCGCCTGTTTCGTGCGCCGCGGTCTGCGGGGCCTCCTGGACCGGAAGCTGCGACGTGCAAAGCATTATGAGGTCGTCAGAGAATTCCTGGGCGCGCGGAAACTGCGGCGCTGCAAAGATACGACTTTTTTCGTGCATATCCCCAAGACGGCCGGCACGACCGTATGGGAAGCCGTCGCGGGTTCGGTTCCAGCTAAGCTCTACTGCGAGAATTACGAGGCCTTTGGTTGCCATCCTCCGGTCGCGGCGAATTTCGATCTGATTGGCGGCCATGTGTCCTTGCCGATCCTGGCCCGCTGGGCGGGGCCGAATGATCGTTTTGCATCGGTACTGCGGGATCCGCTCGCGCGTTTCCGTTCCGCGTTCCTGCATTGCCGTCGCGCGAAGGAGGATGTTGAAACCTTTACCCCCGCCATGCGTATGATGCGCGAACGCCCGTTGGCGGATTTTCTATCCGACCCGGGTGCGCCGATGGAGATCTGCCAGCAAACCATCATGCTGGGTTTTGCATTCGACCGCGTCTACGGCCCTGAAGTGGAGCAGGAGGTTTTCGACCGGGCTCGCGCTGCCCTCGATCAAAGCGGGAGCATCTTCGCTACGGCCCGGCAATTGCCAGACTTCATCGACAGAGTGCGCGCGAGGCTGCACCTTCCCCCGCTTGAGGGGCAACTGCCATTACGGAATGCCAGCGATATGAAGGCACAAGCCCGTGATATCGAGGAATTTGAGGCGTTTGTGCCGACGATCCGCGGGATGCTGGCGATGGAGCAGGAACTCTACGATATCGTGGCCCGACGGGAGAACCGCTGAGGCAGCGCCCGATGGTCGCCGCTGAGGACCGTGACAACATGAAGGCTGGCAACGCGAAAAGAGCCCGCGGCCTTTCCCGTGGGCTCAGGAATTGTCATCCATCCAGGAAGCCGGCATTCGCCGCCGCCGGCGCATCCGAGTCCTGTCCATCCAGCAGCCCGTCGGCCGGCATCAACTGCCGCCATGCCAGCCCGCCCGGCGTTGAGGTTGGCGTAGCGCCCATTGTTCCCTGGCACCGTCGCGACCGCAGCAGCGAATGCGGCAGGCGACGACAGTGCGCCGACTGCACCGGCCGCCCAACCGCTCGCGGTATCGACCGTTGCCACGACAACAGAGGCGCTGGCTGCCATCCGACCGGGAAATCCCAAATATATTTTATTATCTTGCTTATGTTGTCAGGCTTCGGCGCGTCCGCTGCTGTGGTCGCGCGTTTGCTGTCGCGATTTTTCTTGACACTTAAAAGTGATTTGAGCCATCAAAATCGGGTTGCAGCGTTTCGATTGAACGGCTGCTTCTTGGACGTTTCCTCCCTAAACTTGGCGGTGCTTCGGCACCGTCTTTTTTTTGTCCGGGCCCCTTGGCCGATCGCTGGCGATCGGCATCTACTGAACCGAATTGGCATTGAAGGTGGATCATGGCGGGATTCTTTGACGGACTGGTGAACAAGCTGACGGAACTGGCGGACAGCACGGGCCTGACCGACCAGGTGCATCAGCATCTTGCCGAACTGACATCGCCCACCGGGATTTCGACCTTGCTGAACCAGGCCGAGCAAGCGGGGCTGGGCGACAAGGTCCGGTCGTGGATCGGCAATGGCCAGAACCTGCCGGTTTCCCCCGAGGAATTGCGGTCGATTCTCTCGAACCAGCAGGTGCAGGCGCTGGTCGACAGGACGGGCCTGCCGGCGGCGACGATCCTGCCGGCACTGGCGCAGTTTCTGCCTGCTGCGGTGGATCATCAGACGCCTGCCGGCGCGCCGCCCGCCGCCTGAGCGTCGGCGCGCCGTTCCGCGTCAGGCCGCCCCGGCACCCGGCATGCGAGGCAGGTCGGTGGCGATGCCGGCCAGCGTGCGGAATAGCGCGGTCATGACGGTGCGGATGTCGCCGAATCCGGTGTTCGGCGTCAGTCCGTTTTCATCCATGTAGAGCGCCCGGCTGATTTCGACCTGCAGGGCGTGGCGCCCCGTCGCGGGCCGGCCGTAATGGCGGGTGATGTAGCCGCCGGCATAGGGGGCGTTGCGGTTGGTCCTGAAACCGTAGGACCGCAGGCAGGTCTCGGCCGCTTCGGTGATGGCGGGCGCGCAGGATGTGCCCCAGGCGTCGCCCAGCACGAAATCCGGCATGTCGTAGGCCCGCAAGCCGGTGCTGGGCATCGAATGGCAATCGACCAGCACGCAGGCCCCGTGTGCCGCGACCTGGGAATCGATCAGTGCGGAGAGGGCGGCGTGATAGGGGGTCCAGAGCCGGGCGAGACGCTCCGCCGCCTCGCGTAGGGGCAGCCGGGTGCGGTAGATCGGCGTGCCCGATGCCGAGATGCGGGGAATCACCCCCAGGCCGGCCCGCACCCTGGGGGTGAGGCGCGTGCGGTCGGGAGGGAGGGACTCGGTGAACATCGTGGGGTCGAGTTCGTCCGAATCGCGATTCACGTCGCAATAGATGCGGGGGAAGGTGGCGTGGATCATGTGCGCGCCCACCCCAGGCGCGCCGGCCAGGAGTTCGTCGACGCAAAAATCCTCGCTGCGGCGCAGGACCGTACGGTCCAGCCGCGACAGGGCGAGGAAATCCTGCGGATAGGCGTGGCCCGAATGGGGGGAGGCGACGACCAGCGGCACGCCGGCGATCCGGGGCGGCACCAGCACGAAGGGGGCGGGTATTGCGTCTGAGGTCGTTTCCGATTCCGGGGCCAGCCGCGATTCCATTTGCGTCACGTGCGGTCATCCGGAGCGATGGGAAGGATATTATCCTTCTTTTTCAAGGAGTTGATCGAAACGGTCACCTGCTCGTCATTTTTTCCGTACGGATGGGTTGCGCAACGTCGGTTGCCCGGCTAGAAGCCTGTTCACCGAACGGATGGGCGCATAGCTCAGCGGTAGAGCACTACCTTGACATGGTAGGGGTCACAGGTTCAATCCCTGTTGCGCCCACCATCCTTCGGGCTCCCTTTTTGAATGTTGTTAAAAGACCGTCTGAAGACGGTCCACCGCGCGAGCGGGCCGTGAGGCGGTGTGTCCGGCTGTTTGCCGTCATCCGCCAGTGAGGGGTCCTTCAGGCGCTTTCCGGTTGTGTGGCCGAGGCATCCAGTGCGGCTTGCAGCATGTAGGCTGCTGCCAGCTTGTCCACCAGTTCGGCGCGGCGCTGGCGGGTGAGGTCGGCGTCCTGGATCAGCATGCGGTTTACGGCGCTGGAGGACAGGCGTTCGTCCCACATCGCGGCGGGAAGGCCGACCAGGCTGGACAGGTTCAGCATCCAGTCATGGGCCGCCTGGGCCGCCGGGCCGAAGCTGCCATCCATCGACAGCGGCAGGCCGCAGACCAGGCCCCCGACCTCCTCCCGTGCCGCGATCCTGCCGATTTCGGCGGCGACGGCGCCGAGTTTGCCGCGTTTCAGCGTGCCGTAGGACGAGGCCAGCATCAGCAGCGGGTCCGACAGGGCCAGGCCGATCGTCTTCTGGCCGGGGTCGATGCCCAGCAGGCGTTGGCCGCGCCCGAGATGGGCGCGGATCTGGTGCATGTTGAACAGGGGCATGGTCTGGGTCTATGGTCCGCGCGGTGTCCTGACCGGCAGGATATTCCCCCCAGATGATAATGGAAAGTTGTGCTTCATGTCGCTTGACCCCGCGACGGTCCGACGTATCGCCAGATTGGCACGGATCGGTATCGACGAGTCCGACCTGCCCGCCCTTCAGCGGGAACTGAACGGCATTCTCGGCTGGATCGAGCAATTGAACGAAGTCGATATCGACGGTGTCGAGCCCATGGTTGGCACCGGGCACGCCGCCCTGCGCATGCGCGAGGATGTGGTGACCGATGGCGGCGCGCGCGATGCCGTGCTGTCGAACGCTCCGGATGCGGCGGGGCCGTACTATACCGTGCCGAAGGTGGTGGAATGATGCTGACCGAACTCACGATCGCCGCGGCCCAGGGGGGGCTGCGTCGCCGCGAATTCTCCGCCGAGGAACTGGTGGGCGCCCATGTCGCGGCCATCGACCGGCTGAATGGCCGACTGAATGCCTTTATCACGGTTACCTCCGAACAGGCGCTGGATGCCGCGCGGCGGGCCGATGCGATCCTGGCCGGCGGCGAGGATGCGCCGGCGCTGACCGGGATTCCGCTGGGGATCAAGGATCTGTTCTGCACCGACGGCGTGCGGACGACCGCTGCCAGCCGGATGCTGGAAGAGTTTGTCCCGCCTTATGAAAGCACGGTGACGGCGAACCTGCTGGCCGATGGCGCGGTGTTTGTGGGCAAGACCAACCTGGACGAGTTCGCCATGGGGTCGGCCAACATTACCTCGGCCTTCGGGTCGGTGGAGAATCCGTGGAAGCGGGCAGGAGACGACCAGACCGTGCTGGTGCCCGGCGGGTCGTCCGGCGGGTCGGCGGCGGCGGTGGCCGCGCGGCTGGCCATGGGCGCCACCGGCACCGACACCGGCGGCTCGATCCGCCAGCCTGCTTCCTATTGCGGCATCGCCGGCATCAAGCCGACCTATGGGCGGTGCAGTCGCTGGGGGACGATTGCCTTCGCCAGTTCGCTGGACCAGGCCGGGCCGATGGCGCGCACGGTCGAGGATTGCGCCATCCTGTTGCAGTCGATGGCCGGGTTCGACGTGCGTGACAGCACCAGCGTCGATGTTGCGGTGCCGGATTACCGCGCCGCCTGTGGCCGGTCGCTGAAGGGCATGAAGGTGGGTATTCCCGCCGAATACCGGGTGGCCGGCATGCCTGCCGAAATCGAGGCGGCGTGGGAGCAGGGCATTGCCTGGCTGCGCGACGCGGGATGCGAGATTGTCGAGGTTTCGCTGCCCTACACAAAATATGGTCTGGCGACCTATTACATCGTGGCGCCGGCGGAATGTTCGTCGAACCTCGCACGCTATGACGGTGTGCGTTTCGGCCGCCGGGTGCCCGGTGAGTCGCTGGACGAGCTGTATGAAGCGACCCGGCGCGAAGGGTTCGGGGCCGAGGTGAGGCGTCGCATCCTGATGGGGACCTATGTGCTGTCGGCCGGGTATTACGACGCCTATTACCTGCGCGCGCAGAAGGTGCGGAACCTGATCCGCAAGGATTTCGAGAATGCGTTCCGGACGGTGGACGTGCTGCTGACGCCGACCGCGCCGTCGCCCGCCTTTGCGCAGGGCGAGAAGATGGATGATCCGGTGCAGATGTATCTGAACGACGTGTTTACCGTTCCGGCCAGCATGGCCGGCGTGCCCGCGATGTCGGTTCCCGCCGGGCTGAGCCAGTCGGGCCTGCCGCTGGGCTTGCAGGTGATCGGCCGGTCGTTCGACGAGGAATCTGTGTTCGCGGCGGCCAGTGCGCTGGAGCGGGCGGCGAGCTTTACGCATCGCCCGGCCGTGCGCGCGGAGGTGGTGTGATGACCTATCTGATCGAGGGACGCGACGGCCCGTGGGAACTGGTGGTGGGGCTGGAAGTCCATGCCCAGGTCATCAGCCAGTCCAAGCTGTTCTCGGGGGCCTCGGCCTCCTACGGTGGTGAGCCGAATACCCATGTCAGCCTGGTCGATGCCGGGTTTCCGGGCATGCTGCCGGTCATCAACCGCGAATGCGTGGCGCAGGCCGTGCGGACCGGGCTGGGGCTGAAGGCACGGGTGAATCTGGAAAGCCGTTTCGACCGCAAGAATTATTTCTATGCGGACCTGCCGACGGGCTACCAGATCAGCCAGTTCACGCATCCGATCATCGGTGAGGGGGCGGTCGAGATCGAGCTGGCCGATGGGTCGACCCGCATGATCGGCATCACCCGCCTGCATCTGGAACAGGATGCCGGCAAGTCGATGCATGACCAGGACCCTGCGCGTTCGTTCATCGACCTGAACCGGGCGGGCGTCGCGCTGATGGAAATCGTCAGCGAGCCGGATATTCGCACGCCGGAGGAGGCGGGGGCCTATCTGCGCAAGCTGCGCATGATCCTGCGCTATCTCGGCACCTGCGACGGCAACATGGAAGAAGGCTCGATGCGCGCCGACGTGAACGTGTCGGTCCGCAAGGCCGGCGAGCCGTTCCGCACGCGCTGCGAGATCAAGAACGTCAACTCGATCCGCTATGTCATGCAGGCGATCGAGGTCGAGGCCGTGCGCCAGGTGGAGATCTGGGAAAGCGGTGGCTCGGTCGACCAGGAAACCCGCCTGTTCGACCCGGTGCGGTCCGAGACACGGTCGCTGCGCAGCAAGGAAGACGCGCACGATTACCGCTATTTCCCCGACCCCGACCTGCTGCCGCTGGTGATCGGGGAGGCGTGGGTCCAGGACCTGGCGGCGCATCTGCCGGAACTGCCGGACGCGAAGCGCCAGCGCTTCCAGGACGAATATGGCATTCCGCGCTATGATGCCGGGGTGCTGGTGGCCGAACAGGCGACCGCCGATTTCTACGAGACGGTGGCGCGCGGCCGCGACCCGCGCCTGGCGGCGAACTGGGTGATCGGCGATTTCTTCGCCGCCCTGAACCGGACCGGCCGGACGATCCAGGACAGCCCGATCAGCGCCGCGGCGCTGGGCGGCATGCTGGACCTGATCACCGACGGCACGATCAACGGCAAGATCGCCAAGGACGTGTTCGAGGAGATGCTGGCCAGCGGCGAGACGGCGGCTGAGATCGTCGAGCGCAAGGGGTTGCGGCAGGTGACCGACACGGGGGCGATCGACGCGGCCGTGCAGGCGGTGCTGGACAAGAACCCTGATAAGCTCGCGGAATATCGCAGCGGCAAGGACAAGCTGTTCGGCTTTTTCGTTGGTCAGGTCATGAAGGCGATGGCCGGGAAGGGCAATCCGGCGCTGGTGAACGAGGCGCTGAAGAAAGTGCTGTAATCGCTGGGGGGATGGCGGTTTGGGGTTTGACGGCGTTGCGGTGACGGTCTACAAGCAGCGCTGCAAACGCCGTGTTAACAAACACGCTCCTCGGCGGAGGGGTGGCCGAGTGGCTGAAGGCGGCGGTTTGCTAAACCGTTGTACGGTGTCAAGCCGTACCGTGGGTTCGAATCCCATCCCCTCCGCCAATTTCCTTTCTCCAAAAAAGAATGTTTGCCGGATGTCCGGGCGTGACCGCCCGTTTGGCGGGGCTTTCGACATGGACATCGCGCAGACTATTGCTGCGGCTGGGCATTGGCCGCCTGTCTGCATTTTGCAACGTCAGCGAGGCTGCTCCGCTCCGATGCCCGGAAAGACACGCCGGGCGTAAGGCGGCAGGCGGTTTTTCAAACGGCCTCCATGCGCTTCCTTTTTTTATGAATCGGCGCACGATACGTCCGGCTTCGGGGGGCGTATGAGGATCGTCGCGCGTGTTGACAGCCGGATAGGCTGCCTGACCGGCCGTGAGGCGTCGGCGGCGTGGTCAGGCTCTGAAACAATTCGTGCCGGACGTTGGGTCGCCAGAGATGCGGGGGGACCTGTATGGAGGATTGCGAACCGGCAAGGGGCGGTATTCGGGGATGATGGTTGAAACGGTACGTGGGCGCCCTGGCCTGCCCGATCATGTGATGCGATGGATCGCCGTGGCGATGACGCTGATGCTGCCCTTCTTCCTGTTGCGGGGGCGGGCGATCAGCGATGGTTTCATGTCCTGTATTGGCGTGCTGTTTCTGCTGCATTGCCTGCGTGCGCGGGATCGCGGCTGGTGGCGGGGGTGGCCGGTGTTCGCGCTGGCGTTCTGGGCGTTGGCGATTCTCTCGTCGGTAATGCATGGGACTGGCCATGCGGTGGCCGAGGCGTTGGTGCTGGGGCGGTTTCTTCTATTCTGCGCGGCGCTGGAATGCTGGGTGCTGCGCGACGGCGCGGCGCGGCGCTGGCTGGGCCTGTCGGTGACGCTGGCGGCCCTGTGGCTGGTCGTGGAATGCTGGCAGCAATATCTGCTGGGGACCAATCTGTGGGGGTATCCGCGCTGGGTGGATGGCGCGCTGACCGGGCCCTTCTACAAGCCGCGCGCGGGGGCCGCCCTGCTGATGGTCGTCTTTCCGGGCCTGATGGTCTTTGCCACGCGCTGGCTGGAGGCGCCGGCCTGGCGCCCGCGGCTGGCGGGTGTGGGCCTGATCATGTTCCTGGTGCTGACGATGATCCTGATCGGCCAGCGCATGCCCGCGCTGCTGTTCGGCCTGGGGCTGGGCATCATGGCCGTGCTGATCCGCCGGTTGCGCTGGCCGGTGCTGGCCGCCGGGTTGGTCGGGGTGGCGGGACTGGCGCTGCTGCCCGTGCTGTCGCCGCCGGCCTATGCCAAGCTGGTGGTCCGGTTCATGGACCAGATGCGGCATTTTTCCGACAGCCCCTATGGGCAGATCTATATCCGCGCCGGGGTGATGCTGGACCGGCATCCGTGGCTGGGGCTGGGGGTGGACGGGTTCAGGAACGCATGCGCCGACCCGGCCTATGTGCGCGACCTCGTGCTGTTCGGCCATACGTTTCCGAGCCGAGGCGTGGCGGTGGGGTGCAACATCCATCCGCACAATATCTATCTGGACGTGGCGACCACGGCCGGGCTGGCCGGGCTGGCCTGTTTCGTGGCGATGGTGGCGTGCTGGCTGTGGCGGATGGTCCGGGCCCTGTCGCCCGCACGGGCGCCGCAGCAGGCGATGCTGTGCGTGACGAGTTGCGTGATGCTGTGGCCGGTTGCCTCCAGCAGTGCGCTGTTTACCGTGCGGACGGCGGGCTGGATCTTTCTGATGGTGGGCTGGGGGCTGGCGGCCTCGGCCGATATCGCGGGCGAGAAGCGGGCCGAGCGGCGTTTCTGAGCGGGCCAGGGCGATTGCAGAGCGTCGCCGGAAGGTCGCTCAGGCGGCGCCGAGATCCTCGGGGCCGAAGGCGTCGGGCAGCAATTCGGCCAGTGTGCGGACCAGCAGCACGTCGCCGGATGGGTTGACCATGCGGATTCTCAGACCGGGCGCGCCGAATTCGCGGATTTTCTGACGGCAGCCGCCGCAGGGCGCGCAGGGGCGGTCGCCGCCGCCGCAGATGACGAGGTCGGCGATGCGGCGGCCGCCGGCCGCCACCATGGCCGAGATCGCGCCGCCTTCGGCGCAGATGCCCTCGGGGTAGGCGGCGTTTTCGGTATTGCAGCCGATGAAGAGGTGCCCGTCGGCGTCGTGCAGGGCCGCGCCGACCAGGAAGCGCGAATAGGGGGCGTAGGCCCTGGTGCGGACGGCGATCGCGGCGTCGATCAGCGTGTCGTCGGACATGGCGGCCTCCCTTGGTTTGTCCTGTCTGATGAACCCTCTATCGGATCGGATGGCGAAAGAACAGCATGGGAGGCTGCGGGAGCTTGGAACTGGGGCGCCGTGCCGGTATTCTCGATACATGCTGGATTGCCCTTCCTCCCCTGCCGAGCAGGACCCGACCATCGCCGAACTGCTGGCTGCGCGCCCGCATCTGTCGATGCACGCCCTCGACGGCCTGGTGCTGGAGGAGGTGCCGCTGAACGCGATCGCGGATGCGGTCGGTACGCCGACCTGGGTGATGGGGACGGGAACGCTGCGGGCGCGCTATCGGCTGCTGGACGGGGCGATGCGCCGTGCGGGGCTGGCGCCGTCGATCCATTTCGCGGTGAAGGCGAACGATCATCTGGCCGTGCTGCGTGTGCTGGCGGCGGAAGGGGCCGGGGCCGATGTCGTCAGCGGGGGCGAACTGCGCCGGGCGCGTGCGGCGGGGGTGCCAGCGGAGCGGATCGTCTTTTCGGGCGTGGGCAAGACGCGCGAGGAGATGGCGCTGGCATTGGCCGAGGGCATCGGCCACATCGCGGTCGAGAGTGCCGAGGAGCTGGACATTCTCTCCGACGTCGCGGCGGCGTGCGGCCGGGTGGCGCCGATCACGCTGCGGGTGAATCCGGATGTGGATGCCGGCACGCATGAGAAGATCACCACGGGGCTTTCGACCAACAAGTTCGGCATTGCCTATGCCCGGGCGGCCGCGTTGTACGAGCGTGCGGCGACGCTGCCGGGGCTGAAGCCTCTGGGATTTTCGGTGCATATCGGCAGCCAGATCGTGGCCATGGCGCCCTATCGGGCCGCGTTTGCCCGGGTGGCGGAACTGGTGCGTACCGTGCGGGCGCGCGGGGTGCCGGTCAGTCTGGTCGATTGTGGCGGCGGTCTTGGCATTTCCTATCGCGACGAGGTCGAGGGCGCGCCGGAGGCGTTGGCCGGCGCGATCCGTGCCGAGCTGGGCGATCTGGACGTGCAACTGGCCATCGAGCCGGGGCGCTGGCTGGCGGGGCCGGCCGGGCTGCTGCTGTCGCGGGTGGTCCTGCGCAAGGCGGGGGAGGATGGGTTGCCGTCTTTCCTGATTCTGGACGCGGCGATGAACGATCTGATGCGGCCCAGCCTCTATGAGGCCTGGCATGGCATTCTGCCGGTTTCGGCCCGCGATGCGACGCTGCCGGTGGAGGCTGTGAATGTGGTCGGGCCGGTTTGCGAAAGTGCGGATTCCTTTGCGGATGGGCGGGTTCTGCCGCGTCTGGACGAAGGCGCGCGGGTCGCGCTGCTGGATACCGGGGCGTATGGCGCGGTCATGAGTTCCACCTATAACGGGCGGCCGCTGGCGGCGCAGGTGCTGGTCGATGGCGGGCGCTGGTCGGTGATCCGCGCGCGCCAGCCTGTGGAGAGCCTGTGGGCGGCCGACCGGATTCCCGACTGGGTGACGCCCGCCCCGGCGGGCGGCTGAGCCCGGCATGGCAGGGGGGTCCACATCCCTGGAAGGCGACGGGACGCCGGTCGTGTCCATCGTGCCGTTTCCGGTGCGTCTGGCGGCGGCGCGGCATCGGGCGCGGATCGTGCTGTGGATCGAGGCGGTCCGGCCCGTATTGCTGCCGGTGCTGGGGATGTTGGCCGCTTATGGAATTGCGGGCCTGCTGGGGGTGCCGCAGGCGTTTTCCGACCTGTTGCGTGGGGTGATCCTGGTCCTGCTGGCCGGTGTCTGCGTGGGTTGGGTCGTCTGGCGGGGGCGGCGGGTGGTGGCGCCGACGCCGGATGAGATCGACCGGCGGATCGAGCGCGCGTCGGGACTGGCGCATCGCCCGTTGCAGACGCTGGCCGATCATCCGGCCATCGACGGCACGGAACAGGCGGGATTGTGGGCCGCGCATCTGTGGCGCACGGGGCATGCGATCGGGCGGCTGCGCGCCGGCTGGCCGCGCCTGTGGGCGGGGGTGCATGATCCCTGGCGTCTGGGTGTCGTGTTACCGGTTGCGCTGCTGGCGGCGCTGGGCTGGGCCGGGCCGGAGGCGCCGGGACGGCTGGCGGCGGCTTTCTGGCCGGGGCTGGACGACCCTGGTGCGGTGCGGCCGCATATCCAGGCCTGGATCACGCCGCCATCCTATGCGCCCGGCGCGCCGGTGTTTCTGGATGAGCGGACGGGTCAGGCGACGGTGCCGCAGGGGGCGGTGCTGAGTGTCAGCGTGACGGATCTGCGCGGCCGGCCGAGCCTGCGCGTTGCCGCGATGGCGTCGGGGCCGGCGGTGGGGGACGACCGGTTTCGCGCGCTGGGGCCGGGGAGTTGGTCGGCGGAGGTGAAGCTGCTGGGCAGCGCGACGCTGGCCCTGCGTGGGCGTGGGCGGACCTTCAGCGACTGGACCGTGACGGTTCTGCCCGATGCGGCGCCGACGGTTGCCTGGGGCACGCGGCCGGGCAGCGCGCAGGGCGAATGGCGCACGCGGCTGCCTTATGCCGCGAAGCAGGCTTATGGCATTGCGTCGCTGCATGCCGAACTGCGGCTGGCGCAGCCGGGCAAGGGCGCGCGGGCCGGGCGGGTAGTGAGCGTGCCGATTCCGCTGGATGGCCAGCCGCGCGATGCGACCGGGGTTGCGACGCCGGACCTGTCGGCCGATCCGTGGGCCGGCGAGGAGGTCGTGGGGCGGCTGGTGGCGACCAGTACCAGCGGGCAGGAGGGGACGAGCCCGGAGGCGCGGTTCCGGCTTGGGGCGCGCAAGTTCACGAGCCCGGTAGCCAAGGCGGTGCTGGACATCAGGCGTCGGCTGGCGCTGGGGCGCGAGAGCCCTGCCGATGGCGCCGACGATCTGGCGGCGCTGGGCGAGATGCCCGACCCGTTCCAGGCCGATGCCGGCATGCTGCTGAACCTGGCCTCGGCCGCAGCATTGCTGGAAAGCAATGATGTGGCGCCGCAGGTGGCGCTGGACCAGGTGGTGGGGCGGCTGTGGTATCTGGCGCTGGAGATCGAGGATATCCGGCATGGCGGGCGCGCCGGGGCGCAGGCGGCCCTGGATGTGCGGGCGGCGCAGGATGCCGTGACCGCGCAATTGAACCGCATGCGGGCGCTGGGTGCGCAGGGCCAGACGGCGGCTGAACAGAGCGAATTGCAGCGGCGGATGGAGGCGTTGCGCCAGGCGATTTCCCGCCGGATGCAGGCGCTGGCCCAGCAGGCGCTGCAATCGCATTCCGCGATTCCCGATCTGCCCGGGATGACGCAGGACGGGGACCGCGCACTGTCGAAGATGATGCAGCAGATGCAGGATGCGGCGAAGGAAGGCCGGTCTGCCGACGCGATGCAGATGATGCAGCGTATGGAAGATATGCTGGAGCATATGCGGACGGCCTCGCCGCAGGATATGGCGAATCTGGCCGCCCAGATGATGGCGCGCCAGCAGGCCGCCGAGCAGCAGGCGGCGCTGCGCGACCTGATTGCCCGCCAGTCCGGCTTGCTGGACCACAGCCAGGCGCGCCTGGACCGCGCGCAGCGGGCGCGTGATAAGGCGGAGACCGAACGGCGTGCGCGGCAGGAGGAAGAGGCGCCGGATACGGATGGCGACCTGGCGACGATGCCGGCCGCCGAGCTGATGCGTCGCCTCGGCCTGCGGCCGCTGCCTGGCATGCAGGACGAGCAGTCGGGCCATGGCGGCCAGCCGGGCGGACCACCCCAGCCGCAAGAGAATGCCTCGGCCGACGGGGCGAAGGGGGCCGGCGCCGGTCAGCATGGCGAGGACGCGCCGGGTGACGAGACCGCGCGGGGGGACGACCGGGCCGTGCAGCGTGCGCTGGGGCGGGCGCTGGACGAGCTGGGGCATGAATTCAAGGGGCTGACGGGGAAGGACGCGCCGGCAGGCTTTACCGACGCCGGGCAAGCGATCAGGAATGCGCGCACCGCGCTGGCCGGTGGCGATGACGCGACGGCGGCGGCAGCACAGCGCAAGGCCCTGGCCGATCTGCAGAAGGGCGACCAGCAGATGCGCCAGGCCATGAAGGGATCGGGCGGCGGGGGCATGACCAGCTTCCTGCCGGGCTTCTCGAACAGTTCCGGGGGCGGCAAGCCGGGCGAGGGCGACGAATCCGGGGAGAGTGCGCAGGAAGACCAGAAGGGCGATCGGGACCCGCTGGGCCGGCGGACCGGCGAGGGCAAGGAAGGCATGGATGCCGATACCCATGTGCCCGACGCCGTGTCGCGCGAGCGGGCCCGCGAGATCGAACAGGAACTGCGGCGCCGGGATTCCGACCGGACGCGCCCGCGCGAGGAACTGGATTATCTGGATCGCCTGCTGAAACCGTTCTGAAAGCTCACGCCGGAGATCGACGCGGAGCGGGCGAAAGGCCGCGAACGCGAGATCGCGTTACTGCTGCGTGCGGAAACGATCAGTTTGAGGCCGGAAACGTGGGCTGGTGAGCGAGAGTGCCGCGCAGCGGCACGGCCGGCGTGTGTCTGCGAGCACCGGAGCGCAGAGGACGCGCGCCGGATCGCCACCAGCGCGCGTTTCCGGCCTCAAACTCAGTCGGGCATGGGGTAGGTTCGGGGATACGTCATATGCGAGGTGGGGCCGGGGGCTGAGGGCGAGCCCTTCTTGCCGCAGGCGGCCAGGCCGGTCAGCAGAAGGGCCAGGCCCAGCAAGGTGGCGAGGGGGCGCATCAGGCGCCCGATCATGGCGTGTTGCCCGACGGCGTGTCGCCCAGCGCGGCCAGCCAGCGTTCGGCCTGGGCGCGGACATTGTCCGGTGCGGTGCCCCCCTCGCTGGTGCGTGAGGCGAGCGAGGCCTCGACGGTGAGGACCGAGAAGATGTCTTGCGTGATGCCCGGTTCCTCGGCCTGCATGTCGGCCAGGGAGAGGTCGGAGAGGTCGACGCCGCGGCTTTCGGCCAGCGCGACCAGGCGGCCGGTGACGTGGTGGGCGGTGCGGAAGGGGAGCTTGAGCACTCGCACCAGCCAGTCGGCGAGGTCGGTCGCGGTGGAGAAGCCGGAGCCGGCATAGGCGCGCATGCGCTCGGTGTTCGGGCTGAGGTCGCGGATCATGCCGTCGCAGGCCGCCAATGACAGGGCGGCGGCGTCGGTGGCGGCGAAGACGGGTTCCTTGTCTTCCTGCATGTCCTTGGCGTAGGCCAGCGGCAGGCCCTTCATGACCGTCAGCAGGCCGACCAGGGCGCCGCTGACGCGGCCGATCTTGGCGCGCACCAGTTCCGCCGCGTCGGGGTTGCGCTTCTGCGGCATGATCGACGAGCCGGTGGTGAAGGCGTCGGACAGGCGGATGAAGGCGAAGGGCGCCGAGCACCAGATCACGATTTCCTCGGACAGGCGCGACAGGTGCATGGCCATGATCGACAGGGCCGACAGATATTCCAGCGCGAAATCGCGGTCGGACACGGCATCGAGCGAATTGGCGGTCGGGCGGTCGAAGCCCAGTGCCTGCGCAGTCATCCGCCGGTCGATGGGGAAGGAGGTGCCGGCCAGGGCGGCCGAGCCCAGCGGGCATTCGTTCAGGCGGCGGCGGGTATCGGCCAGGCGGCCGCGATCGCGGGCCAGCATTTCCACATAGGCCATCAGGTGATGGCCGAAGGTGACGGGCTGGGCGGTTTGCAAGTGGGTGAAGCCCGGCATGGGGTCGGCCGCGTGTTCGTGCGCGCGGCGGGAGAGGGCGCGCATCAGGGAGGCGACCTGCCCGTCCAGCCCGTCGATGGCGTCGCGGACCCAGAGGCGGAAATCGGTGGCGACCTGGTCGTTGCGCGAGCGGGCGGTGTGCAGGCGCTTGCCGGCCTCGCCGATCCGTTCGGACAGGCGGGCCTCGATATTCATGTGGATATCTTCCAGCCGGGGGCTGAAATCGAAATGGCCGGCGGCGATTTCCTGCCCGATGCCGGTCAGGCCGCGACGGATCTCGGCTTCATCCTCGGCGCTGATGATGCCGGTTTTGGCCAGCATCGCGGCGTGGGCCAGCGAGCCCGCGATATCCTGCCGCCACAGGGCCTTGTCGAAGCCGATCGAGGCGTTGATGTCCTGCATGATGGCCGAGGGGCCACCCGCGAACCGACCGCCCCACTGGACATTCGCCCGTGCGGAGTCATTGTCGGTCGCATGTTCTTCGTTCACAGACATGCCATGCCCCAGATCCAGATCCTGTCGAAAACCGTCGGTCGCCGCGCCTTGCTCGCGGATGGCGGCACCCTACTGGCCGCTTGGCTCGGGTGCAATTCCATCCTTGCGCCGCCGGCGCGGGCCGAAGAGCCGGTGGCGGTGGACCTGCCGACGCACCGCACCGCCGCGCCGCGCGCGCTGCCGGACCTGAGCTTTCTGGATGAAGCGGGGGCCACGCGGCATCTGGCCGACTGGCATGGGCGGATCGTGGTCCTGAACCTGTGGGCCACCTGGTGCCAGCCCTGCGTGGCGGAGATGCCGGCGCTGGCCGCGCTGGCGCGGCAGGTGGCGCCCGGGGGGGATATCGCGGTCCTGCCGGTCTCGATCGATCATGGGGGGGCAGAGCTGGTGCGGCGATTCTATCTCACCCATTCCATCGCCGACCTGCCGGTGCTGAGCGACCCGCATATGCAGATTCCGACCGCGTTGCGCGAGGAGGGGGTGCCGGTGACGCTGGTGATCGACCGCGCGGGGCGCGAGGTGCTGCGGATTGTCGGCCCGGTGCGCTGGGACCCGGCATCGGCGCCGGAGCGGCTGCGCGGGCTGGCGGCCGGCGGGTGAGGTGCCGCGCCTTTCGTGATGGCGGGGGGCGGGGTAGAACCGGACGGAGCGGGTGATCGGATGAGGGGCGAGATGATGGAACAGGACGGGCCGCTGCTGGGTGCGGACGATCCGCAGCCGGTGCTGGTGCATGGCCGGACGGGCCCGTCGCCCTTTGTCCTGGTTAGCGACCATGCGGGGCGCGCGGTGCCCGGCCGGCTGGGGGATCTGGGCGTGCCGGCGCCGGATTGGGAGCGGCATATCGCCTGGGATATCGGCATGGCCGGCATGGGACGCCTGCTGGCCGAGCGGCTGGAGACGATTCTGATCGAGCAGGTCTATTCGCGCCTGGTGATCGACTGCAATCGGGCGCCGGGGCATCCGACCTCGATCGTGCGGGTCAGCGACGGGACGTTGGTGCCCGGCAATGCGGAATTGGACGCAGCGGCGGAGCGGGAGCGGGTGGAGCGGATCTTCCGGCCCTATCACGACCGGATCAGCGGGGAACTGGACGCGCGGCAGGCGCGGGAACAGCCGACGGTGCTGGTGTCGCTGCACAGTTTTACACCCGAGATGGATGGGCTTGCCCGCCCTTGGCATGCGGGCATCCTGCATAATCATGACCCGCGTTTCGGGCTGATCCTGAAGGATCTGCTGGACCGGGAGCCCGGGCTGCTGGTCGGCGACAACGAGCCCTATGCGCTGACGGATACCAGCGACCACACGGTGCCGTTCCATGGCGAGGCGCGGGGCCTGCCGCATGTGGAACTGGAGGTCCGGCAGGATCTGGTGGCCGATGCGGCGGGACAGCGCGAATGGGCGGACCGGCTGGCGCGGCTGCTGCCGCTGGCCTGGGCGCGATACACGGCGTGAGTGCGGCATGAATCATAATGTGACGGATGCTTTGTCCTCGGTGCGGGTCGAACCCGGCCGGCTGACGATTCGCGGGACGACGGCGCTGGCTGGTGTGATCGGCTGGCCGGTGGCGCATTCGCGCTCGCCGTTGCTGCATAATTTCTGGCTGGCCAAATATGGGATCGACGGCGCCTATGTGCCGCTGCCGGTGCGGCCGGGAGCCTTCGACGTGGCGGTGCATGGCCTGCGTGCCGCCGGATTTCGGGGCGCGAACGTGACCATTCCGCACAAGGAGGCGGCGTTTGCGATTGCCGGCCGGCTGCATCGCTCGGCCGTGCGGTCCGGTTCGGTCAATACGCTGGTCTTTGCCGAGGATGGGACGATCGAGGCCCATTCGACCGATGGCGACGGGTTTGTCGCCAGCCTGGAGGCGAAGGGCGTGGATGTCGGGCGCGGGCCGGTGCTGCTGCTGGGGGCGGGGGGTGCCGCGCGGGCGGTGGCCGCCAGCCTGCTGGATCGGGGGGTAGCGGTTTCGGTCGCCAACCGCACGACCGCGCGGGCGGTGGCGCTGGCCGAGGCGCTGTCGGCGGAGGGGCCAGCGCCGGTTTCGGTGATCGACTGGGCGGATTGGGAGGACCATCTGCCGGGCCATGCGCTGCTGGTGAACACGACGTCGCTGGGCATGCATGGCGGGCCGGGCGATGGGTTTGCGCCCGACCTGACGCGTGCGCCCGACGACATGGTGGTGTCGGATATCGTCTATGTGCCGCGCATGACGCCGCTGCTGACCGCCGCCGTGGCGCGGGGGCTGCGGATTGTGGATGGGACCGGCATGTTGCTGCATCAGGCGCGGCTGGGCTTCAAATGCTGGTTCGGCGTCGATCCGGAAGTCGATGCCGATATCCAGGCGCTGTTCGACGCCGACCTCGCACGGTGACGATGAGGATCCTGGGCCTGACCGGTGGGATCGGGATGGGCAAGTCGACAGTGGCGCGAATGCTGCGGCGGGCGGGCTTTCCGGTGTTCGATGCCGATGCGGCGGTGCATGCGCTCCAGGCGCCCGGCGGCAGGGCGCTGCCGGCGATCGGGCGACTGGTGCCGGGAGCGGTGCAGGGTGGGGTGCTGGATCGCGCGGTGCTGCGTCGCGCGGCCGTTGCCGACCGGGCGGTGATGAAGGGGCTGGAGCGCATCATCCACCCCATGGTGCGCCAGGAGCGCGACCGTTTTCTGGCGCGGGCGCGGCGGGCGGGGCATTCATGGGCCGTGCTGGATGTGCCGCTGCTGTTCGAGACGGGGGGCGACCGCTTGTGCGACCGGGTTGCCGTGGTGTCGGCGCCGCCGGAGGTGCAGGCCTATCGGGTGGCGCGGCGGCGGGGCATGGCGCCGGGGGAAGTGGCGGCGGTGATCGCGCGCCAGATGCCCGATCGCGAGAAGCGGCGCCGGGCGGACGATGTGATCTGCACCGGCCTGTCGCGGAATGATACCGTTCGCCGGGTGCGGCGGCTGGTCGCGCGGATGCGTGCGGAAGCTGGATCGCGGATCCGCGCGGAAGAGGGAAGACCATGAAGCGATCGATCCTGTTCGATACCGAGACGACTGGGCTGGACCCCAGGAAAGGGGACCGGGTGATCGAGATCGCCGCCCTGGAACTGATCGACGATCTGCCGACCGGAGAGCATTTTCGGGTGCTGATCCATCCGGAGCGGGACATCCCGGAGGAGGCGACGAAGGTCCACGGCTTTACGCTGGCGGACCTGGAGGGCAAGCCCCGGTTTCATGAAATCGCCGACGCATTCCTGGCCTTTATCGGGCCGGATGAGATGATCGCCCATAATGCGCGCTTCGATTTCGGCTTTCTGAACGCGGAGCTGGAGCGTGCCGGCCGGCCGGTGCTGTCGCTGGACCGGATGGTCGATACGCTGGATATCGCCCGCGAACGCTATCCCGGCCTGCCCAACAGCCTGGATGCGCTGTGCCGGCGCTTTTCCATCGATCTGTCGGCCCGCACCACCCACAACGCGCTGCTGGATTGTCGCCTGCTGGCCGAGGTCTATCTGGAGCTGATGGGCGGGCGCCAGCGCGGGCTGGGCCTGATGATCGAGGATGGTGGCGGCGGCCCGACGGCGCACAGCTACGAGCGCGTGACGGGTCGCATTGCCCGGCCGATCGTGCCGTCGGCCGAGGAACTGGCGGCGCACGGCAAGTTTCTGGAGAAGGTGAAGGAGCCGATCTGGCTGTCATAGGGCCGGACCGGATCTGAGGGGCGGCGCACGCCGGGGCGGGAAACGCGGGCCGGATCGCCGCCTGTGGCGCCTCGCCGGACGGGCTCTTCCCGGCGGCGGGTGGCTGGTACGCATCCTGCGGGTTGGTTTTTGCGTTGACGATACCCTATCCTCGCGGGGCAGGCGTCGTGCGCTCCGGGCCAACAGATCGGGAAGAGATCATTGAACGCTGATGAGATCGTGGACCCCGCCGATGACCATTCGGACCAGGTCAGGCGTTTTCTGCTGCATGTCGGCGTTCCGATCTTCGGGGTCGTGCTGGTGGTCGCCATCATCGCGGGGATCGGCCTGCATTCCTATCGCTCGATCCGGTCGGGAGCGCTGGCGCTGACCCACGACCTGCTGGTCAGCGAGCAGAATTACATCGCGCAGGAAGTCGGCGATTATCTGGGCCCGGCCACGGCGGGGACCGTGATCGCACGCGACATGCTGGAACATGGGTCGCAGACCGCGATCATCAAGATCTTCAATTCCTATGGCGGCAGCATGCTCCGGCATGTGCCGCAGGTTCATTCCTTCTACCTGGCCGATTCCGACGGGCATTTCGACCTGATCGAGCGCGACCCCAAGGGCAAGGGGCTGGAGATGACGCAACTGACGGGCGAGGGCGCGGGGGCGCAATTCGTCCATCAGTTCCATGACGAGAAGGGCGCCGTGCTGCGCACGGAGAGCAATCCGACCGGCAATTACGACCCGCGCACGCGCGACTGGTTCAGGGGCACGGTGGAGTCCGGGAAGCTGTACTGGTCGGCGCCTTACCTGATTACCCAGACGGGCCAGATGATCATTACGGCCTCGATCGTCTATCAGGGCCAGGATGGCCGCCGGTTTGTCTTCGCCGTCAATCTGTCGATGAACGAGCTGACGAATTTTCTGGACTCGCTCCAGATCGGCAAGAGCGGGCATGCGCTGATCCTTGACCAGGACGGGCATCTGCTGGCCGGACGGCATATGCTGGACGTGGCGAAGCAGGCCAATTGGGACCCCGCGAAGATGGTTCTGGACCCGCGGACCTATCCGGCGCTGGCGCAGGCGTTCGATGTCTATCGCGTGCAGGGGTATGGCCCGCATACGGTCCGCAGCAGCAAGCGCAATTTCGTCACGATGGCGGCGCCCATGCCGTCGACGGCGAAGAAATGGGTGCTGATCCTGGTTGCGCCGGAAAGCGACTTTGCCAATTTCGCGATGGTGGACGGCCGGCAGAACCTGCTGTTCTCGCTGTTGATCGTCGCCCTTGCCGGGCTGCTGGGGGCGTTGCTGTTCCGCCAGGGGCGGCGGACCGAGCATGTGTCGGCGGAACTGGCGGGCCTGCGCGCGGTTTCGGGGCGGGAAAGCCAGACGCTGCGCGCGGTGGCGAGCTACCCGGCGCTGTTCGACCCGACCGACGAGGCGCTGATCCTGACGCGCAGCCTGGCGGAGATGGCCCTGGCACGGCGGGCCTCGGTCTGGCGCCTGATGCATGACGGCGCCACGCTGCTGTGCGTGGATTCCTACGATTCGCGCCATGATGCCCATTCGGGCGGTTTCGAACTGTCGCGCACCGATCTTCAGGCTTTCTTCGACCTGGTGGCGCATGGCGATGCGATCACGGTGCCCGATGCCGGGGCGGACGAGCGGACGGTCAGTTTCCACCGGCTGTTCATGCGGACCTTCGGCAGCAGCAGCCTCTTCCTGGCGCCCATCATGGGGGCGTCGGGGCCGATCGGCATGATTACGCTGGAGGATGCGTCGCGTGCCGGGCTGGTGTCGCACTTCGTCGCCATGATCGCGGGCATCGTGTCGGCCCGTTTTTCCGCCCAGCATTACAGCGCCGTGGCGGCGGCGGCCGGGGAACTGGCCCCGCCGCCCGCCGAGGAGGCCGAGCATGCCTTCGGCGACGGTTTCCTGATCCCGCCCGGCAGCACCCAGCCCGACGGGCAGGGGGGCGTGGTGGAAGGGCTGTTCCCCGCCGTGGCCGTCATGGTCATTACCTTTGCCGACATCATCACCTCGTCGCGCGACGATCCGGCGCGGATCATCGCGCTGGTCGAGGCGCTGGCGGTGCAGCTTCAGACCGTGGCGCGGCAATATGGGCTGTATTCGATCAAGATGCTGGGCCACCGGCTGGTCTGCGTCGCGGGCTGTTCGCACACGCCCGACCCCGAGGCTGCCGAACGGATGGCGAATGCGGCCCTGGTGATGCGCGAGGCGTCGCTGTCGCTTCTGTCGCGCGCGGACCTGGATCCGGTCTTCCGGATGGGGATCGATGTCGGCCCGGTTTTCGGCGGGTTGCTGGGCGATGACCCGAAGGTCTTCAACCTGTGGGGCGATGCCATCGGCATGGCCGAGATGATGGCGCAGGGCGCGCCGGATGTCGGCACCATCCAGGTGTCGGAAGAGGTGTACCAGATCCTGCGCGGGCGGTTCCTGTTCCGTGAGCGGGGGCGCTTCTTCGTGCCGCATGCCGGCATGACGCGCACCTATGTGCTGGCGGGGCGGCGATGACGGGGGGAGCGGTCGCGCCGACGCCGTCCGACACGCCGGAGGGGAGCCAGCCGGGTGTTCGGCCGGGCGGGCTGCGGGGCCGGCTGATGCCGATACTGGCGCGCATCCGCCCGGGACTGGCGCGGGTCGGGCGCCTGACGCGGCATCAGGTCCGGTTCATGCTGGTGCTGATCGGTGCGGCCTGGGGCGTGGTGCGCGAGAGCATGCGCCCCAATTCGTGGCGGCGGACGGTGCGCGAGGAGTTCCGCCAGTGCCTGCGCCAGGTCGTGGGTGGCGGGTTTCTCAGCACGATCGTCACCGCGACGCTGGCGGGACTGATGGTGGTGTCGCAGGCGGTGTACTGGCTGGGATTCGCCGGCATGGCGCAGATGACGGGATCGATCCTGGTATCGGTGCTGGTGCGCGAGATTTCGCCGGTGCTGGTCGGGATCATCCTGCTGGGGCGCAGCGGCATGCTGGTGCTGACGGAAATCGGGATCCTGACGCTGGGCGGGCAGATCCGTGCGTTGCAGGCGCAGGGCATGGACCCGTTCCTGCTGCTGGTGCTGCCGCGGACCTGCGCGTTCATGGTCGGCGGCTTTACCCTGGGCATCCTGTTTGCCACCAACGCGCTGCTGATGGGTTTTATCATCACCCATGCCTCGGGCGTGATCACGACGTCGGTGTGGACGTTCTTTGCCAATGTGCTGGGGGCGATGTCGTCGTGGGATTTCCTGGTCATTCCGCTGAAATTCATCCTGGTCGGGTTCTTTGTCGGACTGGGGGCCTGCATGACCGGATTGCTGGTGGATGCGGACGACACGATAGCGACCCTGATGCCGCGCGGCTTCGCGCGGGGCATCATGACGGTGATGGTCGTCAACATCCTGTTCACCCTGGGGGGCTGAACCATGGCGCATGACGGGCCGATCCTGGACCTTCGCGCGGCGCAGCCTTCGTTCGACGAAAGCGGCATGGCGCCGGTGCCCGTCGACCTGCGGTTGATGCCGGGGGATTGCGCGGTGGTGGAGTGCCGGGACTACGCGCGGGCCACGCTTTTTGCCGACCTGTGCTGCGGCATGATTGCCCTGGCGTCGGGGAGCGTGCGCTTCATGGGGCTGGACTGGACCGAACTGGGAGACCGCCAGTTCTATGCCCTGCGCGGGCGGATCGGGCGGATCACCCGGCGCGAATCGTGGCTGGACCTGTTCGGCACCCACCAGAACATCATTCTCCAGCAACTGCATCATACGACGCGCCCGACCGACGACGTGGTGGGTGAGGCGATGAAACTGGGGCTGGCGTTCGGCTTCCCCGGCCTGCCCCTGACCAGCCCGGGGCGCCTGTCGGCGTCCGACCTGGCGCGGGCGGCCTGTGTGCGGGCCTTTCTAGGCCGGCCCGACCTGCTGGTGCTGGAAGATATTTCCGACATGCTGCCGCCGGATGCGACGGTCGCGTTTCTGGAGGCGATCACGGCGGCCCGCGACCGGGGTGCCGCCGTGATGTGGTTCGCGCGGCATGCCGCGAGCTGGACCGACTACCGGTCGGCGGTGAATGTTCATCTGCGCCTTCTCGATGAAGGTCTTTTCCCGGTGCGGGGGGTCTGATGGCCAAGGATCAAGTGAAGGGCCTGACACGGCAACTGGTGCGCGTGCGGTATGCCGACGAATGGGTCGGGCTGCTGGTGCTGCTGGCGCTGCTGATCTGTTCGGCCGCCGTGATCGAGGCGGGCATCGTGCATAACTGGCTGACCCCGGCCGGCCGGTTGCAGATCGTGCTGCCCGATGGCGGCGTCAGCGGCCTGTCGCCGGGCGACGATGTGGAGGTGGTGGGCATTCGTGCCGGCACCATCCGGCGCATTCGCATCAATCCGACGGGTGGCATGTATGCGATCGCGGATATCGACCCGGATATCGAGCCCTTCATCCGCCGCGACAGCACCGCCACCATCCGCAAGCGGTTCGTGGTGGCCGGGGCGAACTATATCGACATCACCCGTGGCACCGGGCAGGTGATGGACTGGCATTACGCGGTGCTGACTGCGCACCCCGCGCCCAATCCGGCGGACATGATTACCCAGACCTTCGCCGACATTCGTGCGCGCGTGCTGCCGGTGCTGGATAGCGCGCAGCACATGATGTCGATGCTGGATTCCACGATTACCGACCTGCATGCAGGCAAGGGCACTGCCGGGCAGTTGCTGACCGACGACAAGCTGGTTCGGCAGGCCGAGACGCTGGTTGCGTCGCTGAATGACGCGGTGGCGCATCTGACGCCGGTCGAACGGCAATTGTCGGCGGTCATGGCCAAGGCTGATGCCAGCATGGCCAATGTGCGCGCCATGTCTGCCGACCTGCGGAAGGCCACCCCGAGCATGCCGGCGATTACCCGCAACCTGCAGGAGACGTCGGCCGAGCTGCCGGTGCTGCTGACGCAGGCGCAGACTACCGCCGCCAGCCTGCAGAAGCTGACCGACCAGTTGCGCGGCCTGTGGCTGCTGGGTGGTGGCGGAGCGAAGGCGCCCGCGTCTCATCGGTTGCCGGCCGGGAGGATCGAACCGTGAGGGGGGGCGTGATGCGCAGAGGCGGGCGGGCCGCGCTGCTGCTGGCACTGGCCGCGCCGGTGTTGGCCGGGTGCGGGGGCGGCAAGGCGGCGCCGACCAGCGATGCCGTCCTGGATCAGGCGATGGATGCGGGGCATCAATCGGCGGGGCTGGAGCGGCTGACGGTTGCGGAAGCGCAGTATCGGCTGGCCGGCACGCGTGCGCTGGCGCGCGACGATGCGCCGGCGATCGGCGATGCGGGGTATAATCTGGCTGTGGTGCAACTGGCGCAGGATCGGCCGGCCGACGCGCTCTCGACCATCGCGGCCACGCGGGCCGCGTTGGCGGTGCGGGGGCATGCGGGCGCCGATGCCGGGCTGGACCTGACGCAGGCTGCGGCCCTGCATCGCCTGTCGCGGGATGAAGAGGCCGGGCCGCTGGCCGCTGGGGCGATGGCGAGTGCCGATCCCGCGATTGCCGAGCAGGCCAGCCTGCTGACGGGGTTGATCGCGGATAGCCGGGGGGACCGGGCGACGCTGGCGCAGGCCGTGGCGCATCTGGCGCATCCGCGCCCCGTGGCCGCGAAATGGCAGGCGGATGAGGATGAATTGCAGGCCCGGATGAGGCTGGCGCAGGAGCCGGCGGCGGCGCGGGACCTGGCCGTGGCGGCTGCCGATCTGCGGCGGCAGCTTGTGGATTATCGCGGCATGGCACGGGCGCTGACGCTGGCCGCCCGTGCGGCGGGGCAGGCGGGGGATGCAGGTGGGGCGGCGGCTTTGTCGCTTCAGGCCACGCAGAGCCTGCACGCGCAATCGGCCAGTGCGCCGGCGGCGGTCGGGGCGCCTGACCCGTTCAAGGAGCCGACCCCGCCCGTCTGAGGCGTAGGGCGCCGCGAAGCGGCACGGCCGTCGTGTGTACGTGAGCCTCGGCGCGGAGCAGCCTATATGGCCGTGAGCACCGGAGCGCAGCGGACGCGCGTCGGATCGCTGGCGGCCCGCATTTACAGCCCGGTTCTGAGATCCGAGTGGCGGTCGATCAGGGTGGCGCTGGCGGTGTTCAGGCCCTGGAGTTCGACGGTCAGGCCGTGGCTTTCCATGCGCGCCACGATATCGCGCAGGGTGCCGACGGCCGTGATGTCCCAGAAATGGGCGTGGCGCAGGTCGATGCGGATGTGGCGGGCGGTGTCGCGCGTGTCGAAGCCCTCGGCGAAGAGATCGGCCGAGGCGAAGAAGATCTGCCCCGTCACGCTGTAAGTTCGGGTGTCGCTGGCGGCGTCGTAATCGGCCTGGACCGTGACTAGGCGCGAGACGTTGGCGGCGAAGAACAGGCCGCTGAGCAGCACGCCCACCAGCACGCCCGCCGCCAGATTGTGGGTGGCCACCACCACGGCCACGGTCGCCAGCATGACCAGGCTGGCCCCGCGCGGGTGGGTGCGCAGGTCGCGCAGCGAGGACCAGGAGAAGGTACTGGCCGAGACCATGATCATGATCGCCACCAGGGCGGCGACCGGTACCCGGGCCACCCAAGGCCGGAGCGTCACCATCAGCAGCAGCAGGAAGGCGCCGGCGACAAAGGTCGACAGCCGCCCGCGCCCGCCATAGCGCAGGTTGCCCACCGTCTGGCCGATCATGCCGCAGCCGGCGATGCCGCCGAACAGGCCGACGGCGACATTGGCCAGCCCGAGGCCGACGCATTCGGTGCGCTTGCTGCTGTGGGTTTCGGTCATGTCGTCGACCACGCTGGCGGTCATCATGGATTCCAGCAGGCCGACCATCGCCATGGCAGCGGCGAAGGGCAGGATGGTTTCCAGCGTGGACAGGGACAGCGGTACCTGCGGCCAGACCAGATGCGGCAGGCTGTCGGGCAGGCGGCCCAGATCGGCCACCGTATGGACCGGCATGGGCCAGATCGTGGCGACGGCCGTGAGGGCCAGGATGCAGACCAGGGGCGAGGGAATGGCGGTGAACAGGCGTGGCACGCCGTAGATGATGGCCAGCCCCAGGGCGATCATGGCGTAGGTGTGCCATGTCACATGCAGCATGTGCGGCAGTTGTGCCGAGAAGATCAGGATGGCCAGTGCGTTGACGAAGCCGGTGCGGACGGGACGCGAGACGTAGCGCATGAGCAGGTGCAGCCGCGCCGCACCCGCCAGCATCTGCAACAGGCCGGCCAGCAGCGTGGCGGCCAGAAGATACTGCACGCCATGCGTGCGCACCAGCGCCGCCGCCACCAGCGCGACCGACCCGGCGGCGCCGGAGATCATCGCCGGACGGCCGCCGGTGATGGCGATGACGACGCTGATGACGAACGAGGCGTAGAGCCCGACCTCCGGGTCCACCCCGGCGGCGAAGGAGAAGGCGATGACCTCGGGGATCAGCGCGAAGGTGCCGACCATGCCGGCCAGGATCTCGCGCACCGGATTGGCCATCCATTCGGCGCGGTAGCGGGCGAACCCGGAAAGCTGTGATTCAGATACGGATAAGGACACTTCAGAACCTGACCGGAAAAATGGGCTGGTGCGCGGGAGCCGCCCGGCAGGGTGGCTGTGCAGGCGGCCTGTCAGACATCGGCGATGCTGTCGTCCGGGCGCAGCCACCAGCAGCGTGCCGCCGGACGGGGGGTGGGCAGCATGTCCAGCGGATCGCCCTCGTAGCGGACCGTGTTGGTCGGGGTTTCCTGCAACGTGATTTCCGCGCAGCGCAGCAGGCCGCCATCGTCGTCGAGCAACGCGTTCAGCTTGGCCATCATCAGGCAGGCCATCAGCTCGGTGGTCGGGTCGCCCGGAGTGACGACGATGCGGCGGGCGCGTGCCGGCTCGTGCGTGCGGAACCAGCCGAGCAGCGGGTCGTCCTCGGCCAGTTGCAGGGCATGGTCCAGCCGTTCGTCCACGAAGCGGTGCCAACGCGACTTGGCGCGCTGGAAGGAGACGACCATGTTGCCGCTGCCGTCCAGCGGGCGGGGCGTGGTGGGGCGCAGGCGCACGGTGACGAATTCGTTGTGGCCGTGGGGCAGGGCGCAGCTTTCGCTGGCGCCGTGGATCAGCCGGTGGCCCATCGAGAAGCGGCGGGTGAAGACGAGGTCAAGCATCGGTGCGGCCCGCCATGTAGCGCTCCCACCCCGCGCGGCGCAGGTCGCAGGCGGGGCAGGTGCCGCAGCCATGGCCCCACGGGTGCATGACATCGCGCGTGCCCAGATAGCAGCTATGGCTCTCGCGGTTGATCAGCGCGACCAGCCCGGGGCCGCCCAGGCTTTCGGCCAGGCGCCAGGTATCGGCCTTGTCGATCCACATCAGGGGCGTATGCAGGACCAGCCGGCTGGCCATGCCCAGGTTCAGCGCCACCTGCATGGCCTTGATCGTGTCGTCGCGGCAGTCGGGGTAGCCGGAATAATCGGTCTCGCACATGCCGCCGATGATGTGGCGGGCGCCGCGGCGGGCGGCGAGGGCCGCCGCGAAGGTCAGGAAGATGAGGTTGCGGCCGGGGACGAAGGTGCTGGGCAGGCCGTTCTCGTTCATCGTGATCGCGGCGTCGCGGGTCAGCGCGGTGTCGGACACCGCGCCCAGTGCGTCGAGCGCCAGCGTGTGGTCCGCGCCCAGGCGGGCCGCCCATGCGGGGTCGTGCGCCGCCATGCCCGCGCGCAGGGTGTCGCGGCATTCCAGTTCCACCGCATGGCGCTGGCCGTAGGCGAAGCCCAGCGTTTCGACATGGCCGAAGCGCGACAATGCCCAGGCCAGGCAGGTCGCGGAATCCTGGCCGCCGGAGAACAGCACGATCGCGCTTTCCTGCTTCGGGTCGGCGGGGGTGAGTGATGCGGCCATCTCAGGGAATCCCGATCAGCTTGTGGGTCTGCAGGGACAGGCGCCAGCGCGGATGGGTGCGGCAGTAGGCGACCGCCTGTTCGGTATTGCGGGCCTGGTCGGGGCCGTCCATCGGCTGGAGCCAGAATTGCCGGAAATCCAGTCCGGCCACCTGTTCGGGCAGCAGGTCGGGCTGGGGGTAGACCAGTTTCAGCTCGTGGCCCGTACGCTGGACCAACGGCGCGCCGGCCTTGGGGCTGACGCAGACCCAGTCGATGCCCTCGGGTGCCGGCAGGGTGCCGTTTGTCTCGATGGCGATTTCGAAGCCGCGCGCGTGCACCGCCGCAATCAGGGGGGCGTCGAGTTGCAGCAGGGGCTCGCCACCGGTGAAGACGACGAAGGCATGGTCAAGGTCGGGGGCGGCCCAGGCGGCGGCGATGGCGTCGGCCAGGGAGGCGGCGTCGGCGAAGCGGCCGCCGCCCTCGCCGTCGGTGCCGACGAAATCGGTATCGCAGAAACGGCAGGTCGCGCCCGCGCGATCGGCCTCCCGCCCCGACCAGAGATTGCATCCGGCGAAACGGCAGAACACGGCGGCGCGGCCGGCATGCGCGCCCTCACCCTGGAGGGTCGCGAACATCTCCTTGATCGTATAGGCCATGCGGCGTGATTTCGGACAGGCCGTGCCCGGACGCAAGCCTTAAATCGCGGGAGCCGCTTCCGCCGGCCGCCTGGAGGCGGCCGGCGGGGGGCGTTCAGGCCTGGACGAGGCTGGTGTGCATGCCCAGGCGGGCCAGCAGGCGGGCGTCGCGGCTGGCTTCGGGGTTGGGGGTGGTCAGCAGCTTTTCGCCGTAGAAGATCGAGTTCGCGCCGGCCAGGAAGCACAGGGTCTGGGCCTCATCCGTCATGTCCTCGCGGCCCGCGGCCAGGCGCACGCGGCTGGCGGGCATGGCGATGCGGGCGGCGGCGATGACGCGCACGAAATCGATCGGGTCGACGGTTTCGGCTTCGGCCAGCGGGGTGCCGGCGACCCGCACCAGCAGATTGATCGGCACGCTTTCGGGATGTTTCGGCAGGCTGGCCAGGCTGGCGATCAGGCCGGCGCGGTCGCTTTCGTCCTCGCCCATGCCGACGATGCCGCCGCAGCAGACATTGATCCCGGCGTCGCGCACATTCGACAGCGTGTCCAGCCGGTCCTGATAGGTACGGGTGGAGATGATGTTGCCGTAATGCTCGGGCGAAGTGTCGAGATTATGGTTGTAATAGTCGAGCCCGGCATCACGCAGGCGCTGGGCCTGGCGGGCGTCGAGCATGCCCAGGGTGACGCAGCTTTCCAGCCCCAGGGCCTTCACGCCCTCGACCATGGCGCAGACCGTCTCCAGGTCATGATCCTTCGGCGAGCGCCAGGCGGCGCCCATGCAGAAGCGCGCCGCCCCGGCGTCGCGCGCGGCGCGGGCTTCCTTCAGCACCGCTTCCACTGCCATCAGGCGGCTGGCCTTGACGCCGCCATCCTCGTGCATCGCGCTCTGCGGGCAATAGGCGCAATCTTCCGGGCAGCCGCCGGTCTTGATCGAGAGCAGGGTTGAGATCTGCACCTCGGTCGGGTCGAAGCGGGCGCGATGCACGCTCTGGGCCCGGAACAGCAGTTCGGGGAAGGGCAGGGCGATCAGCGCCGCGATTTCGTCGCGCGTCCAGTCGGTGCGCACCGGCGGAAGGGACGGATCGGCGAAAGCGGGCGATGCGGCCGGCATGAGACCATCGGGCATCGGGCGGGTTCCTGGACTGTCGGCGGTAAGGGACACGCTGTGCCACAGAAGCGGGGGGTATGTCACCCATGTCGGCTCGTCGGGGCTTGTTTCGGTCGCTCGAAGGAGGGGCGTGGGCCGGGTGCGGTCGTAAAAAATCGTTGACCGTTGAATAATTGGGGTTCCACTAGGGAGACAGGAACGGTTCACGCAGGGACTGCCCGCTCGCCATGCCCATTTCAGACAATCGCGCCGCGCTCAAGCTCTCTCCCGATCATGCATTGACGGAGGAGCAGGAAAGGCTGGTGGGCCGGGTCGTGGCATTCTGCCGGCAGCATGTGGGCGGGCGTGGCGGCGTGCTGGTGCTGGAGGGGCCGGCCGGCACGGGCAAGAGCATCGTCATGAATGCCGCCTTCGCCCGGCTGCGGCAGGCGGCGGGACGCGGTAGCGGGGATGCCCTGTCGGGCCGGAGCATGATGTTCCTGGTCAATCATCCCGAGATGATCAAGCTGTACCGCCGGATCGCGGAGGGTTCCGCCGCCCTGCGCAAGCGGGATTATGAGCGGCCGACCAGCTTCATCAACCAGGCACGCAAGAGCGGGCAGGGCGCGGATATCGTATTTGTCGACGAGGCGCATCTGTTGTTGAGCCGCCGCGATGCCTATAACCGCTTCCTGCAGGACAACCAGCTGGAAGAGATTATCCGGGCCAGCCGGGTCGTCGTCCTGGTCTTCGATCCCCGGCAGGTGCTGAAATTCAAGAGTTTCTGGGATGAGGCGGCGCTGCGCCGGCTGCTTGGGGACCGGCCGGTGGTCTTTCAGCGGCTGACGACGCAGTTTCGCATGCAGGCTCATGAAGACGTGCCGCGCTGGATCGAGGCGTTCGGCGAGCGGGTTCTTCTGCCGCTGCCGGCATGTCAGCCATTCGATTTCCGGATCTTCGACGATGCGCAGGCGATGTACGATTTGATCCGCCGGCATGAGGACGAGGTGGGGCTGTGCCGGATGCTGGCGACCTACGATTATCCCTATATCCTTGACGGGAATGACCATTTCATCACCGAGGGGAGGTTTCACCTGCGTTGGGACCGCGCGCTGCCGCAGGCGCGGCTGCCGTGGGCGGAACGGGCCGACACGATCGACGAGGTGGGGTCGGTCTATACCGTGCAGGGGTTCGACCTGAATTATGCCGGCGTCATTCTCGGCCCCAGTGTCGATTACGATGCGGCGTCGGACCGGATCACCATCGATGCGTCGCTGTATGAGGATGGGGCGGCGTTCGCCGGGAAGGCGGGGATTGCCGATCCGGCTTCGGCGCGCGAACGGATCATGCTGAATGCGATCAGCGTGCTGATGACGCGGCCCATGCGGGGGCTCTATCTCTATGCCAGCCGCCCGGCGCTGCGCGCGCGGCTGATGACGCTGTGGCGCCGGCGCGAATCGGTGCCGGCCCGGGCGATGCTCCGTTTTTCATCGGGGGATGAATAGAAAGCGTGCTCCGGGGGTGCTAGGAGTCGCAACGCGCCATTGCAAAGGGACGATCTTGTGCCGGTCCATCATACTCCGCTCAGCCGCCGCAGGGGACGCCCGGCGAAGGGAACGCCCGCGGCGCGCGATGCCATGCTGGGCGCGGCCCTGCATGGTTTCTCGCGGAAGGGCTATGACGGAACGGGGCTGCGGGAGATCGCCGAGGAGGCGGGGGTCGATCCGGCGCTGATCTCGCATCAGTTCGGCTCCAAATTCGCCCTGTGGAAGGCGGTGGTGGACGAGATCGCGCTGCGTCTGGCGGCGGCGCGCCGGTCGATCGAGGAACTGCATGGCGGGTCGGGTTCGACCGAGGAGCGGGTGCGCGAAGGGCTGACGCGCTTCATCACCGCCAATTGCGACATTCCCGAACTGTCGAAATTTCTCTCCGACGAACTGAGCCAGCCCGGCGAGCGGCAGGAATATATCCTGCGTGAAATCTGGGAGCCGTATCAGGACGCGATGCTGCCTTTGTTGCAGGAAGCCCGTGCGGACGGGCTGCTGCGCCATGACGGCTCGCCCGAACTGACCCTGATGATGGTGATGGGGGCCGTCATGCTGCCGTTGCTGATGATGCGCCGGCGGGGGCTTTCGAAACGGGACGAGGCGGAACTCTCCCGCCGGCTGGTGTCCGACGTGTTGCCGATGGTGCTTGCCGCGGCCTGACGGCGGGCAGCGCCGTCAGGCCGTTTGCGATCAGGACGCGGCGTTGATCTGCTTCGTCCACAGGGGAAGATTGTAGTAGCTGGTGACGCGCGCGATCTTGCCGTCCCGGATTTCGAAGAAGGCGCCGACCGGCAGCCTGTAGGTCTGGCCCGTGGCCGGCGGCAGCCCCTGTTCGGTCTTGAGATAGGCGCCGTGCACGGTGAATTCGGCGGCGGCGCGGGTGCCGTCGGGGGTTGTCATGATCACGAGGTCCTGCGATTCCTCGCGATAGAAGCCCTCCATGCGCTTTAGGAAGGTTTCGAATTGCGGGCGGCCGATCTCCTGCCCGCCCTGGTTGATGTCATGGACGACATCTTCGGTCAGCAGGTCGAGGACGGCGGCCACGTCCTCGCGGTTGAAGGCGTCGTAATAGGCGCGGATCAGGGCTTGGGTCTGCTCGGCGGACATGGGGTTTCTTTCTCAGCTCTCGAAGGGGATGCGGCGGGCGACGGGGACCGTCACCGGCCAGTCGCGGCAATTGCGTACGGCGCCGTTTTCGCGCACCGCGTCCAGCGTGGCCGGGTCGAGCGTCGTGAAGATCCAGCCGCCCTGGTCCAGCGTGCCTTCGGCCATGATGCCGTCGGCGGGGAAGCCGCGATCGACCGGGCCGTAGATTCCGGCACAGCCGTGGTTCTCGTCCAGCGTCGCCAGCCAGGGTGCGTCGCCCACCGTCGGGGAGACCGCGACGAAGCACTGGTTTTCCAGCGCGCGGGCCTGGGCCGAGATTCGCACCCGGTTGAAGCCGTGCATGGAATCGGTGCAGGTGGGCACCAGGATCAGCCAGGCCTCGGCCTCGATCTGGGCGCGCGCCAGCATCGGGAATTCCGAATCATAGCAGACCGAGGTGCCGATCAGGCCCCACGGGGTTTCGAACACGCCGGGCGGGTTGCCCGCGCGCACGCCCCAGGATTCGTTCTCGAACCGGGTCATGACGTGCTTGTCCTGGAACGCGACCTGTCCGTCCGGAGCGATCAGGGGCGCGCGGTTGCGCACGCCGGCCGCCTCGGGGCGGGGCAGGGTGCCGGGCATCAGCCATACCCGATGGCGCTTCGCCGTCTCGCGCATGATGTGCAGGATGGCGTCGCTGTGCCGGCAGACGGCCTCGAGCTCCGCCGCCGGGTCGGGCCGGTCGGTCAGCGCGGCAGCGACCTCCATGCAGGAATATTCCGGCATCAGCAGCAGGTCCGCGTGCGGCGCCGCTTCGGCGACCAGGGCGTCGAGATGGCGGGCGTAATCCTCGATCGTGTGGTTGCGCGCGACGTGCCAGGCCAGCACGCCCAGTCGGATCGGTTTGTTCATAGGACATGTTCCTGCGTCTGGAGGCTGGCGGGGATCGGCGCGCCCCGGAGCGATTTTATGAAGAAATCGAGCGTGTGGGGTGTTTCTTCGGTCTGGCCGGGTTCTTTCCAGTCCAGTTCGCAGCTCACGCCGGGGAGGGGGTGGAAGCCGCGCCTGGCCCAGAAATCATACAGCGTGGTGGCGCCCGGCGGACGGGCCGGGTGGTCGTTGGGGCGGCGGACCGAGCAGAAGGTGGCGAAATTCGCGCTGCTTATCGCCAGCGCGTGGCGTTCGCGCTCTTCGAAGAAGCGTACGCCCAGGCCCTGGCCGCGATAGGCGTCCAGCAGCACGGATTCGCCGAAATAGAAGAAATCGTCCGCATTCAGGCCGCGTGTTTCGAAGGGAGCGCGGATGGCGTCCAGTTCATCACGCATCGGCAGGCAGGTCGAGGCGCCGATGACGGACTCGCCGTCGCGGGCGACGATGACGGCGGCGCCTTTGCTGCGGACGTAGAATTGGAGGTATTTTTCCTCGTAGGCCACATCGCCGTCATACAGATAGGGCCATTCGCGGAAGACCGCGATGCGCAGGCGGGCGAGGTCCGGGAGCACCGGAACGATGTGCTCGCCCGTCAATGTCTCGATCGTCACGCGCATGCGGGCGGTTCCTTTTCAGTGGGTGTCCGCGCCGGGTTGCGGCGCGGAGATCGGGGCGAGGGTGGCGTTGGCCGCGCGGCGTGCATCGTCGGGTGCGATCCGGACGACCAGGCCCCGCGCGCCGGCATTGATGTAGATGGCATCCTTGCCGGATGCGGCGTCGTCGATCACGACCGGCACCTGCGTTTTCTGGCCGAAGGGGCTGATGCCGCCGACCTGGAAACCGGTCAGGTCCTCGGCTTCGTTCGCCGGGATCATGCGGGCATTGCGGCCGCCGAACAGGGCGGCGACCTGCTTGAGGTTGACCTTGCTGGCGGCGGGAACGAGCAGGCACACCGGCTGTTCGCGGTCGACCCGGACCATCAGGGTCTTGAAGACGCAGGACGGATCCTGGCCGATGGCGGAAGCGGCCTGCATGCCGATCGGGGCGCCGGCGGGATCGTAGTCGTAGCGATGGACACTGAATCGCACGCCATGTTCCGTGAGGAAGGAAGTGGCCGCCGTCCTGTCCTGCTGCATGCGGGCGCTCCCCTCGGGCGCGTTAAATCATCGAATGGTGAATATAAGGCTGCTGGCCGAGCGTCAAGGGAGAGGCGGGCAGGTCGACGAAGGCGATTCGCGTGCCGGTGCGCGGAGAGGGAGGGGTCGTTGCGGCCGCGTGTCGATGGAAGGCGCTGCCCTTTGTTGGCCTCTTTACATGTCACAGGCCCGTCAGCGACGATATCCTTGGGAATCAGGCCATTGCCCGAGATGGGACAAATCTGATATTTTTGTAACATTGGAGGCAATTCTATGAGCGATGACCCTAGACACGTTATTCTTCCGATTTTTTATAATCAGCGCGGGGCGATGATTTTCCGTGATCGGCCGCTCAAGATAAAGCCTGCCCCGTCCGCGATGCAAAGCATCATGGGGCTGGTTAATAGAAATTCGCTCCCGAAAGAAAAAACGATCTATCAGGATTATTTTTATTACGGATTTGAATTCAGTCCGAAGAAAATTCGACTGATGGATGCGCTCATGGGCGGCATTTTCGATTATTTCCATTCCATTGGAATAACGTTCAACTACCCTGGAGTGGATCTGGCTTCGGTTTCCGAGGATTGGGTCGGGAGGACGCGCTATCATGTCGTCGCCGTGATGGCCGACATGCGTAATCCCTATCTCTGCGCCTTTGGCTATCTCGATCCGTCGACCGGGGCCTTTGTCGAGGACGATAACGAGACGAGGCCGCGTTCCAAGCTGAAGTCGCCTGCCATCTCCGTGGGAATAGTGAAGACCATGATCCGCAAGGGCGAGCTTGATGAATCGCGTATTCGTCTGGCGAAGGTGCAGTTGCCTGCCTAGTGACGGGTAGACAGTCTCGACCGGTTTCCCTTTCTCTCTTTCGGCGCGATGGCGACGGGCTGTTCCGGCTTCGGTATCGGAATATCCGGTGTTTCTCGCGCGACGCATGTCCGGAGGGGTGGGATGATTGGTGGAACCACGAAACTGTTCGGCCTGGTGGGGCATCCGGTCACGCATGTTCGCACGCCGCAGGCGATGAATGCGCTTTTCGAGCGGAACGGGCTGGATGCGGTCATGGTGCCGTTCGATGTGGCGGGGGCGGATCTGGCGGCCTGTCTGGCCGGGCTGCAGCGTATCCGGAATCTCGAAGGGCTGGTGGTTACGGTGCCGCACAAGATGTCCGCCGTGGAGCTGTGCCGGGATCTGACGCCGCGTGCCGGGCTGGCCGGGGCGGTCAATGTGCTGCGCCGTGTCGGTGAGGATGCGTTTGCGGGCGACATGCTGGATGGCGAGGGGTTTGTCGCCGGGCTGGCCGCTGCCGGGCATGCGGTGGCCGGGCGGCGGATCTGCCTTGTGGGGGCGGGCGGGGCGGCCAGCGCGATTGCGGTGGCGCTGGCCGAGCGGCAGCCTGCGAAACTGACGCTGATCAATCGTTCGCGGGAGCGGCTTCTGGCGCTGCATGAGCGGTTGCGGTCGCGGTTTCCGGCGCTCGACGTCGTGATCGGGGAGCAGGTCGGCGGCCATGATCTGGTCGTCAACGCGACTTCGCTCGGCCTGCGGGCGGATGATCCGCTGCCTTTCGATCCGGAGCAGGTGGGGCCGGGCGTTGTGGTGGCGGAGGTGATCATGACCCCGGAGATCACGCCGATATTGCATGCGGCGGCCCGGCGGGGAGCTGCGATCCATCCGGGGCGGGCCATGCTGGATGGCCAGCTGGACGCGATTTTTCGGTATTTTTCGGAAGACGGGCGAATCCCTGCCCGGCAGGGCCGGGGGCCCTGACCGGTCCGCCCGCTTTGGGGCGGACCGGGTGAAGGATCAGGCGCGGCCCGACAGCACGTCCAGCAGGGTCTGGCCCAGCAGGGCAGGGCTGGCGGAGACGTGGATGCCGGCGTCGCGCAGGGCTTCGATCTTGGCGGCGGCCGTTTCGTGGCCGCCGGTGATGACCGCGCCGGCATGGCCCATGCGGCGCCCCGGAGGGGCGGTGGCGCCAGCGATGAAGCCCACGACCGGCTTTCTGGTGCCGCTGTCGCGGATCAGGGTGGCGGCCTCGATTTCCGACGTGCCGCCGATTTCGCCGATCATGATGATCGAGTCGGTGTCGGGGTCGGCGATGAAGCGTTCCAGCACGTCGATGAAATCCATCCCCTTGACCGGGTCGCCGCCGATGCCGACGCAGGTGCTCTGGCCCAGCCCGACCGCGCTGGTCTGGGCCACGGCCTCGTAGGTCAGGGTGCCGGAGCGCGAGACGATGCCGACCTTGCCGGGGCGGTGGATCGCGCCGGGCATGATGCCGATCTTGCATTCGCCCGGGGTGATGATGCCGGGGCAGTTGGGACCGATCAGCAGGCTTTCGGACCGGTGCAGCACCTGCTGTACGCGCACCATGTCGAGTACCGGAATGCCTTCGGTGATGCAGACGATCAGGGGAACGCCGGCGGCGATGGCCTCCAGAATCGCATCGGCGGCGCCGGCGGGCGGCACGTAGATGACGCTGGCATCGACCCGGGTGGCGGCACAGGCCTGGGCCACCGTGTCGAAGACCGGCAGGCCGAGATGCGTCTCGCCGCCGCGGCCGGGGGTGACGCCGCCGACCAGTTTCGTGCCGTAGGCCAAGGCCTGTTCGGAATGGAAGGTGCCCTGGGCGCCGGTGAAGCCCTGGGTGAGGACGCGCGTGTCGCTATGGACCAGGATGGACATCAGGCGACTCCTTCCGCGCGGACGGCCGCGACGATCTTGCGTGCCGCGTCGCCCAAATCGCTGGCGGGGATGATCTTCAGGCCGGAACGGGACAGGATTTCCTCGCCGCGTTCGACATTGGTGCCGGCCAGCCGGACCACCAGCGGCACGCGCAGCCCGGTCTCGTGCGAGGCGGCGACGATGGCCTCGGCGATGATGTCGCAGCGCATGATGCCGCCGAAGATGTTCACCAGGATGCCGCGCACCTTCTGGTCGGACAGCACGATGCGGAACGCCGCCGCCACCCGCTCACGCGAGGCGCCGCCGCCGACATCGAGGAAATTGGCCGGCTCCTCGCCTTCCATCTTGATGATGTCCATGGTCGCCATGGCCAGGCCGGCGCCGTTGACCATGCAGCCGATCGTGCCGTCCAGCCCGACATAGGCCAGCCCGTGGCGGGCGGCTTCGCGCTCGCGGGGGTCTTCCTCGTTCTCGTCGCGCAGTTCTTCCAGTTCCGGATGGCGGAACAGGGCGTTGTCGTCGAAGCTCATCTTGGCGTCGAGCGCCACCAGGTCGCCAGAGCCGGTCACGACCAGGGGGTTGATCTCGACGATTGCGGCGTCCAGCGCCACGAAGGCCTCGTAGGCTGCGCGCAGGACGGTGGTGAAGGCGCGGATCGAGCGGCCGTGCAGGTCCAGCCGCGCCGCGAGGGTGCGGGCCTGGTAGTCGGACAGGCCGGTGGCGGGGTCGATCGATTCCTTGAGGATGCGCTCGGGGGTCGCGGCGGCGACGTCCTCGATCGCCATGCCGCCGTCCTGCGAAGCGACGATGACGATGCGGCCGGTGGCGCGGTCGACCAGCAGCGAGAGATAGAGTTCGCGCGCGATCTCGCACCCGGCCTCGATATACAGGCGGCGGACGATGCGGCCGGCCGGGCCGGTCTGGCGGGTGATCAGCGTGCTGTCCAGCATCGCGATGGCGGCCTGCCGGGCGTCGTCGGGCGTGCGGGCCAGGCGGACGCCGCCCTTGCCGCCGGGATCGTCGGCGAAATGGCCCGCGCCGCGGCCGCCGGCATGGATCTGCGCCTTGACGACCACGAGCGGGCCGCCGATGGCGCGGGCGGCCACCAGGGCTTCGTCGGGCGAACGGACGACCCGTCCGTCCAGCACGGGCATGCCGAATCCCTTCAACAGGGTTTTTGCCTGATATTCATGTATGTTCATACGGTTATAATCCGCGTTTGTTGTGATTGCGCCAGGGGGGGAGCCGGGCGGGCTGCCGGTCGCAGAGGCGCCAGCGATCGTCTGCATGGCATAATCGGCCGGTTTATGCCATCTCGGAAGCTGAAAAGGACTTGTTCAGGCTTCGTATATGCCCTTCTCCACGGAGGGGCGGGAGAGAGGGAAACGGGGCGCGATGGCATGAAAGACGGAGCACAATGAAACACTGGCGCATTGAGCAGATGGACTGGGACAGTTTCGATCCGGCGCGCGTCGACCCCGATATCGTCCAGCTGGTCAAGGCGGCGTCGGTCGTCGAACGGAACGGCGTGGATTACGCGCGCTATCTGAACAATGTGTTCTTCGACGACCCGGCCTTCCGCGAGGCGGCGGACAATTGGGCCGTCGAGGAAGTTCAGCATGGCGACGCGCTGGGGCGCTGGGGGATGCTGGCCGATCCGTCATGGAATTATCCGGACGCCTTCGAACGCTATCGGACCTCGTACACGCTGGAACTGGAGGTCGACCGGTCCATTCGCGGATCGCGCAGCGGCGAGCTGATTGCCCGCTGCATGGTGGAGATCGGGACGTCGTCCTTCTATACCGCGCTGGCCGATGCCACGGAGGAGCCGCTGCTGAAGGCGATCTGCCGGCAGATCGCGGCGGACGAATACCGGCATTTCAAGCTGTTCTACGACCATATGCACCGCTACCTGAAGCGCGAGAGGCTGGGTGTGTGGCAGCGCATGCGTATTGCCCTGGGCCGGGTGACGGAGAGCGAGGATGACGAGCTGGCCTCAGCCTATCACACCACCAACGAGCCGGCCGGCATGCCCTATGACCATGGACGCTGCATTGCGGCTTATATGGCGCGGGCGATGCGGTATTATCAGCCCAGGCACACCGTGCGCGTGACCGGCATGGTCCTGAAGACCATCGGGATTGCGCCGCATGGCTGGGTGCATGAACTGGTTGCGCGGGGCGTGTACCATCTGATTCGCATACGGCAGAAGAAATTCGCCCGTCAGGCCGCCTTGGCCTGACGACGCGCCCCGGCTCCGCCGCATGGCGGACGGGAACAGGACCCAGGAGGGAGTGACGATGTTGGTGCGCAAAATGATCGCGGCCGCGAGCCTCGGCCTGACCGTGGCGGCGCTGTCGCCGGCGGGGGCCGCGCTGGCCGAGCCTTATTCCCTGCCCATCGCGACCTCGCCCGCGGCACCGCCGCCGCCCGATTCCGCCGCCGTCGCCGTCCAGCAGGACCTGGCCCAGGTCGGGGTTGCCGCCTTCACCGCGCCGGCGTTTCGGGTGGGGCTGATCCGGCATGTGGTGCTGTTTCGCTTCCTCAAGGACGTGACGCCGTTCCAGAAGGCGGAAATCGCGCGGCGGTTCCTGGAGCTGGCGGTGGATTCCCGCCGTCCGGACGGGCGCCCGGTGGTGGAGTCGATCGAGACCGGCTTCCAGAACGGCGGCGAGGGCGTGGATGAGGGATACCAGATGGGCTTCCTGGTCAGTTTTCGCTCGGAAGGGGACCGGAACTACTATGTCGGCCGTCCGGTCGTGAACCAGCCGGCCTATTTCGACCCGGCGCACGATGCGTTCAAGACGTTTGCGGCGCCGTACCTGGCCGGAATCATGACGTTCGACTATCGCGTGGCGGCGCTGGCGCGCCCGCCGGAGCCCGTGAAAGCGGCCGGGGCGCGGGCTGGGCATCGGAAATAAACCGGCATACTGTCTCCCGTTCGTAACAGACTCCAGGGGGAACGGGATGTCGGATTGCAGGCGATATGGGCGGGGCGTTTCGGCGCGGCGCGCATGGTTATGCGGCGTCGCGCTGCTGGCGGCCGCAGGCTGGGGCGGCGGCGCGCGGGCGGCCGATGTGGTCGAGGCCCCGTCCTACGGCATGTGGGGGTTCGACCTCGCCGGGCGCGACCCGTCGATTGCGCCGGGCAACAATTTCTTCGGCTACGCCAACGGCCGTGCCGTGCACGACATCGTCATTCCGCCCGACATGACGGCCTATGGGCCGTTCAACATGCTGCATGAACTGTCGCGCAAGCGGGTGCAGGGCATCCTGAACGATCTGTCGGCGCATCCGGTGGCCGAGCCCGCGACGGTCGACCAGAAGCTGGGCACCTTCTACGCCACCTTCATGGACGAGAAGGGGATCGAGGCGCTGGGGACCCGGCCGCTGGCCCCGGACCTCGATGCCGTGCGCGCGGTGGGGGACCGGACCGCCTTTGCCGCCCTGCTGGGGCGCGCCCAGACGGGATTCCAGTATTCGCTGTTCGGGCTTGGCATCCAGCCGGATGCCAAGGACCCGACGGTCTATGCGCTGATGCTGGACCAGGCGGGGTTGGGCCTGCCGGACCGGGATTATTACCTGAAGCCCGAGCTGGCGGCGAAGAAGACGGCCTATCAGGCCTATGTCCAGCAGGTGCTGAGCCTGATCGGCTGGCCGGATGCGGCGAAGCAGGCGCAGGCCATCGTGGCGTTCGAAACCCGGCTGGCGCAGGTGCACTGGGCGCGGCAGGACATGCGCGACCCCGACAAGATCTATAACCCCATCACGGTTCCCGACCTGGCAAAGCGTGCGCCTGGGTTCGACTGGGCAGCCTATCTGACCGCCGCGGAACTGCCCGAGACGATCGTGAAATCGGGCACGCTGATCGTCGGCGAGCCCGATGCCGTCGTCGGCGAGGCGCGGATTGCCGCGGAGACGCCGCTGGAGACGCTGCGGGCGTGGCTGGCCTTTCATCTGGTGGACAACGCCGCGCATTATCTGCCCAAGGCCTTCGTCCAGGCGTCGTTCGACTTCAACGACAAGACGCTGGCCGGCCAGCCGCAATTGCCCGACCGGTGGAAGCGCGGCGTGACCGCCGCCGGCAACGCGATGGGCATGGCGCTGGGCCAGACTTATGTCGCGCGCTATTTCCCGCCCGAATACCGCAAGACGATGGAGGCGCTGACCACCGAACTGAAGGCGGCCTTCCATGTGCGGCTGGAGCATAATACGTGGATGGGCCCGCAGACGCGTGCCGCCGCCGTGCAGAAGCTGGACCATTTCACCATCCAGATCGGCTATCCCAAGCGCTGGCGGGATTATTCCACCCTGGTCGTCAAGCAGGGGGATGCCTATGGCAATGCCGGGCGCGCCGTGGGCTTCGAATGGCGCTACTGGCTGGGTCATCTGGGCCACCCCGTCGACAGGGACGAGTGGGACATGACGCCGCAGACGGTGAATGCCTACAACAACCCGCTGTTCAACGAGATCGTGTTCCCTGCCGCGATCCTGCAGCCGCCCTTCTTTAACCCCAAGGCGGACCCGGCGATCAATTATGGCGCGATCGGCGGCGTGATCGGCCACGAGATGACGCATTCGTTCGACGATGAGGGGCGCAAGTTCGACTATCTGGGTCGCCTGAAGGAATGGTGGACCAAGGATGACGAGGCCCGCTTCAACAAGCTGGCCGACCGTTTCGGCAAGCAGTACGACGCCTTCCAGGTGCTGCCGGGCGTGCATGTGAACGGCAAGCTGACGATGGGCGAGAATATCGCCGACCTGGGCGGGCTGACGCTGGCGCTGGATGCCTATCATGCCTCGCTGCACGGCAAGCCGGCGCCGGTGATCGGCGGGCTGACGGGCGACCAGCGCGTGTTCCTGGGCTGGGCGCAGGTCTGGCGGCAGAAGCTGCGTGACGACATTGTGCGCCAGCGGGTGATGACGGACCCGCATTCGCCGCCGCAGGCGCGGGTGAATATCCCGATGCACAATATCGACGCCTGGTACAAGGCCTGGAACGTCAAGCCGGGCGACACGCTGTATCTGAAGCCCGAAGACCGGGTGAAGATCTGGTAGCGGCGGGGAGCCTCGCACCCCGGGAGCAGGGGGCATGCGGGAACGGTTTTTTGCCGTTCCGCCCCTTGCGCAAACGGGTGCCACCTGCTGGAACCACCTCGTGATCGGGGGAGAGGTGCGATGACGACGGTGACGCTTGGCCATCCGGAGACCATCCTGCATGCGGCAGCCGCGGCAGCGGTGGTGCGCGTGCTGGAAGCCTATGACCTGGATGTCGAATATGTCACCGGCAGCCGGGACGAGCTGAAGGCCGCCATGAAGGCCGGCGGGATCGACCTGTTCGTGTCCGCCTGGCTGCCCGATGTCGATGCCCTGTGGCTGGACCCGTCGCTGGGCATGGATGTGCTGGGCGAGCTGTACAAGCCCGTCTTCGGCTGGTTCATGCCCGAGGGATGCGCGCCGGATGTCGTCTCGATTGCCGATCTGGGGCGGGATGACGGGGTGGTCAACCGCAATATCGTGGCGGCGGAATCGGTCCTGGAACGGGTGCGGCTCGGGGTTGCGTCCTATGGGCTGACGGAGCGCGGCTTTACCATTGAGGCCCGGCCGGACGAAGAAGCCTGGCAACACGCCGCGAAGGCGATCGAGGCCGGCGAGGCGTCGGTGCTGCCCCTGTGGCAGCCGCATTTCCTGCATCATGGCGGCCGGCTGCGGCAGCTGGAAGATCCGAAGAACGTGCTGGCCGGGGAACAGGCGGCCCGGATGCTGGTGCGCCGCGAGGCGCGCGGGGAGCTGGATTCCGACCTGCTGGACGAGCTGGACGAGCTGATGCTGGGCCACAAGGTGGTCAGCGCGCTGGAATATGCCGTCCGCTGCGACGGCATGACCACCGACGAGGCGGCCGAGGCCTGGCAGCGCGGAAGGCTTCTGCCCCGGTAGGGAAATGGAGAACGTGTCCTCCCTGATACCCGGATCGGCCGGTGATCCGCGCGAGGTCGAGTACTGGCTGTTCGGGGCCACGCGGCTGCGGTCCTGCCCCTTGCGCGTGCTGGTGGCCGGGGCCGATGCCGGCGTGGCGGCCGCGCAATCCATTCATGATTATATTGACTGCGACCTGAGCGCGGATGCGGACCCGAGGGCGCGGTTGAATGCGCTCGCCGGCCTGCTGGCACCTGCCGGGGGCATGCGCGTCGTGGTTGCCGCGCCGGACGGGCGCGGGGGCGGCTGCGATGTCGGCGGGCTGTTCGACCTGCTGGCGGGGGCGGGGCTGGTGCCTGTCTGCCTGATGGTGCCGCTTGAATATGATCCGGCGTGTCTGGAGGCCGATCCGGCCGTTTGCACCGATCTGGATTTCCAGCCGGATCGCGCCGGGGCCGCTTTGGCCGAGTCGCGTGCGGGGCAACGGTCGTTTCATGTGGCTTATGCCCGTCATGCGGGCGATGGCGTGCGGCGGGCCGATCCGATGGATGTAGCGTCGGTGCCGGTGTTGCGCGACCTGGACGGGTTCGCGCTTTCGCGGCTGATGCGGCCCGACAACCTGCTGCCGGTCCGCCTGGGCGGGCGCGAGGTGCTGCTGCCGGTGCCGTCGCAGGCGCGTGGCCTGCTGCCGTTGATCGATGGCCGGCGCACGGTGGGCGAACTGGCGGCGATCCTGGAGAATCGGGGTGTCGATGCCGCGCAGTTCCGGCAGGTCTGGCGCGAGATGTTCGCGACCTTTGCCGGGCTGAACCAGCTTCTGCTCCAGGCGCCGCCGTGAGCGGGCGGGCGGATGCGCCGCTCGCGATCGTGATCTTCGGTGCCGCGGTTCGTCCGGATGGCACACCGACCCCTACATTGCGCCGCCGGGTCGCGGCGGCCGTCGCCTTCGGGCGGGGCTGCGCGGCGCCGCTGTTCGTGCCGACCGGGGGCAGCCTGGGCGGGCGCCCGGCCGAGGCGCCCGCGATGGCGGCGCTGCTGCGCGGAGCCGGGGTGCCGGAATCGGCGATCATGATCGAGGCGACGGCGCGGGATACGCTGGATTCGGTGCTGGCCTGTTCGGCGCTGCTGCGGGCACGCGGCTATCGCGGTGCCGTCGCGGTTGCCAGCAGTGCCTATCACCAGCCGCGTTGCCTGGTACTGATGCGGTTGGCGGGGTGGCGGGTGGTGCGGGTGCCGCCGCCGCGCGTGCCGGCCGCCCGGGGCCTGGGGCGCCGGTGGTTCTGGCGCCTGCGCGAGGTTCCGGCGCTGCCGTGGGACGTGCTGCTGTTACTGCGCCGCCGCCGGGAGGCCATGGCCGGCGATTGACAGGCGCCGCGTCCTGTCGGCATTTCGCGGGCCGGAACGCGAGATTTCTTTTGAATATGAGGACAGCATGACCGTTCACGCCTTCATCTTCCCCGGTCAGGGTAGCCAGTCCGTTGGAATGGGGGCCGAACTGGCCGCTGCCTTCGCCCCGGCGCGCGAAGTGTTCGAGGAAGTCGACGACGCGCTGGAGCAGAAGCTCTCGGCCCTGATGTTCGAAGGGCCGATGGAGGACCTGACCCGCACCGAAAATACCCAGCCGGCCCTGATGGCGGTGTCGCTGGCGGTGCTGCGGGTGCTGGAGAAGGAAGGCGGGCTGGAGCTGAAGCGTGTCGCGGCGCTGGTGGCCGGGCATTCGCTGGGCGAATATTCGGCACTGGCGGCGGCGGGGTCGCTGGGGATTGCCCAGACGGCGCGCCTGCTGCGCCTGCGCGGCACGGCGATGCAGAAGGCCGTGCCGGCGGGCGAGGGCGGCATGGCGGCGCTGATCGGCGTGGATCTGGAGCAGGCGCGCGCCATCTGCGCCGAGGCCGCGATCGTGCGTGTGGAAGGCGAACCGGATTGCACGGAAATCCTTGAGGTCGCCAACGATAATGGCGGGGGGCAGATCGTCATTTCGGGCCGGGCGACGGCCATCGAGCGGGCGATCGGGGTCGCGAAGGCGCGCGGTGTGAAGCGGGCGGTGGTGCTGCCGGTGTCGGCGCCGTTCCATTGCTCGCTGATGGCGCCGGCCGCCGACGCCATGGGCGAGGCACTGGAGCGGGCCGAGATTGCCGCACCCGTGGTGCCGCTGGTTGCCAATGTCTCGGCGGCCAAGGTGACGGACCCGCAGGCGATTCGCGACCTGCTGGTGCGCCAGGTGACGGGTACCGTGCGCTGGCGCGAGAGTGTCGATTCCATGGTGGCGATGGGTGTGAACAGTTTTGTGGAGCTGGGCGCCGGCAAGGTACTGTCGGGGCTGGTGCGGCGGATCGCGCCCGATGCGGCGACGCGCTCGGTCGGCACCCCGGCGGATATCGAGGCGTTTCTCGCGTCGCTATGAGATATGATTTTTCAGGCAAGGACGGGCTGATGTTCAGGTTGGATGGCAAGACCGCGCTGGTGACGGGCGCATCGGGGGGAATCGGTGCCGCGATCGCGCGGACCCTGCACGCCCAAGGGGCGCGGGTTGTGCTTTCCGGCACGCGCGAGGCCGTGCTGGCCGCCGTGGCCGGCGAGATCGCCCCGGATGGCGAGCGGGTCCATGTCTGCCCCGCCGACCTGTCCGACCCGGCGGCGGCCGATGCGCTGGTCTCGGCCGCCGAGGTCGCGGCCGGTGCGCCGCTGGACATCCTGGTCAACAATGCCGGCCTGACGCGTGACGGGCTGGCGATTCGCATGAAGGACGAGGACTGGAACCGCGTGATGGAGGTGGATCTGGCGGCGCCCTTCCGCCTGTGCCGCGCCGTGCTGAAGGGCATGCTGCGCCGCCGGGCCGGGCGAATCGTCAGCATCGCCTCGATCGTCGGCGTGACCGGCAATGCCGGGCAGGCGAATTATGCGGCGGCCAAGGCGGGCATGATCGGCATGAGCAAATCGCTGGCGCAGGAGGCGGGATCGCGCGGCGTGACCGTCAATGTGGTGGCGCCGGGCTTTATCCAGACCGCCATGACCGACGTGCTGTCGGACACGCAGCGCGAGAAGCTGCTGGGCGGCATTCCGCTGGGCCGGATGGGAAAGCCCGAGGATATCGCGGCCTCCGTCGCCTATCTGGTGTCGGACGAGGCCGGGTGGATCACCGGTACGACGCTGAACGTCAACGGCGGGATGGCAATGCCCTGATCGACGCGCGAACGCGCTGATTCCGCTGGACGCAGGCGGGGATATGGCGGACAACAATCCGATTTTGCGGGGCCGGATTTTCGGGTTCCGGCAGCGGATTGTGACGGAAAGAAGATCCGCCGCCTTGGCTATTGCCGAGGAACCGTGCTAATCCGCCGCTGCTTCGTCCGGAAGCGGGCTGGGCATGTTCCGGCGGTTCCGCTTCGCGGGACGTCAGACAGGACGAATGAATTTCGAACCGCCCGTATCTCATTGGGGCAGACAGGAAGCGAAGACAGATGAGCGAAATCGCTGACAAGGTTAAGAAGATTGTGGTCGAGCACCTCGGTGTCGAGGAAAGCAAGGTCACGCCGGAGGCCTCCTTCATCGACGATCTGGGCGCGGACAGCCTGGACACGGTCGAGCTGGTGATGGCCTTCGAAGAGGCTTTCAGCGTCGAGATCCCGGAAGATGCGGCTGAGAAGATCGCGACCGTGAAGGACGCGATCGACTATATCGAGAAGCAGAAGGCCGCCTGAGGCTGCTTCTACCGGAACGTCGGATTTTGTGATCAGGGAGCGGTGCGGGTTGATACAATCTGCCGGAGGAGCGTCGGGACATCGGCGCGTTGTTGTTACCGGTATGGGCATTGTCAGCCCGCTCGGGCTCGGGCTCGAACATAACTGGTCGCGCCTGATCGCCGGCGAGAGCGGGATCGGCCGCATCGCCTCGTTCGATCCATCGGACCTGCCGGCGCATGTCGCCGGCGAGGTGCCGACCGGGCCGACCGAGTCGGGCTGCCTGACCCTGTCGGACTGGGTGCCCGTCAAGGACCAGAAGAAGATGGATCGCTTCATCCATCTGGGCCTTGTCGCGGCGACCGAGGCGGTCGAGGATTCCGGGTGGAAGCCCGAATCCGAGGAAGACCGGTGCCGGACCGGCGTAATGATCGGTTCGGGCATCGGTGGCCTGCAGACGATTTACGATGCGTCGATCACGGTGCATGAGGGGCGGGCGCGTCGCCTGTCGCCCTTCTTCATCCCGTCGGCGCTGATCAACCTGGTCTCGGGCCATGTTTCGATCAAATACGGCTTCAAGGGCCCCAACCATTCGGTCGTGACCGCGTGCGCCACCGGTGTGCATGCGATCGGCGATGCCTCGCGCCTGATCATGCTCGGCGATGCCGACGTGATGGTTGCGGGTGGAGCCGAGGCGGCGGTCTGCCCGTTGGGAATCGCCGGGTTCAGTTCGGCCCGTGCGCTCTCTACCGCGTTCAATGACGCCCCGGACAAGGCCTCACGCCCCTGGGATCGTGATCGCGACGGCTTCGTCATGGGCGAAGGCGCCGGCATCGTGGTGCTGGAGGAGTACGAGCACGCAAAGGCGCGCGGTGCCAAGATCTATGGCGAGATCATCGGCTACGGCATGTCGGGCGACGCCTATCACATCACTGCGCCGGCCGAAGGGCATGAGGGTGCGTATCGCGCCATGCAGGCCGCTGTGCGCAGTGCCGGGATCTCGGTGTCCGATATCGGGTATGTGAATGCCCATGGGACGTCGACCATGGCGGACGACCTGGAATTGCAGGCCGTCGAGCGGCTGTTCGGCGATGCCGGGCGCCAGCTTGCGATGTCGTCGACCAAGTCGGCCATCGGCCACCTGCTGGGGGCTGCCGGCGCCGTCGAGGCGATTTTCTCGATCCTGGCGATCCGCGACAATGTCGCGCCGCCGACGCTGAACCTGGACAACCCGTCCACCGAAAGCGTGATCGACCGGGTGGCGCATGAAGCCCAGCGCCGCAAGATCGATATCGCTCTGTCGAACAGTTTCGGGTTCGGCGGGACCAACGCCAGCGTCATCGTACGCGGGGTCTGAGCCGGCAGGGACGGGACGGATCGGGCAGACAGCCTGATCCGCGTCCCGGGGCCTTGTCTTCGGCATTGTGACGCGGAAGAAGAGCATCATGCTCAAGCGTCTTCTGATTTTTACCCTGTGCCTGCTGCTGGCGGTCTGTGCGGCAGGTGGAGGTGTGGCGGCCTGGGGATGGTGGCGCTATGGCGCGCCCGGACCGGCGCCCGAATCCCGCGCGGTGGTTATTCCCCGTGGCGGCCTGGCCAGCACGGCGGCCATCTTGCAGCATGAGGGCGTGATCGCGCCGGGCCGGATCAGCAGCCTGCTGTTTCGCACGGCGGTTCATCTGACCCGTCATGACGGGGTGCTGCATGCCGCCGAGCTGGAATTTCCGGCCCATGCGTCGCTCCGCGACGTGCTACGCGTGCTGCGTCATGCCCGGCCGGTGGTGCATTGGCTGACGGTGGCTGAGGGCCTGTCCGCGATCCAGGTGGCCGAGCTGATCGACCGCGCGCCCGTGCTGGCCGGGCCCTCGCTTCCGCCGCCGGTCGAGGGTGGGGTTCTGCCGCAGACCTACGATTATGAATGGGGTACGCCGCGTGCCGCCCTGCTGGGGCGGATGCAGGCGGCCATGGAGATGACGCTGGAGGCGGTCTGGCGCGATCGGGCGCCCCTGCCGGAGATTCCCGACCGGCGGACGCTGCTGATTCTGGCCTCGATGGTCGAGCGCGAGACCGCGATTGCGGCCGAGCGTCCGCTCGTAGCGCGGGTGTTCATCAACCGGCTGCGCCTGGGGATGCGGCTGCAATCCGACCCGACCGTGGTTTATGGGATCAATCGCGGGGCGGGGCCGCTGGGTCATGCCCTGACCCGGGCCGAGCTGGACGCGCCGGGTGCCTACAACACCTATACCCTGCCGGGCCTGCCTGCCGGGCCGATCTGTGCGCCCGGTCGGGCGTCACTGGATGCGGTGGCGCATCCTGCCGACAGCGATGCCCTGTATTTCGTGGCCGACGGCAGCGGGGGGCATGCCTTTGCCAGCAGCCTGTCGGAGCACAACCGCAATGTCGGCGCCTGGCGCGCCCGCCAGGCACCGGGCAAGTGACCTCAGGGAGGTGACAGGGGCTGGCTGCTGACCGGGCCGGACGAGGGGACGTTGACCTGTGCCGGCTCGCCGCCCTGCGTGGGCTGGGCGTAGGCCGGGGGCGGCATGGCCGGCGCGCCGGCGGTCGCCCTGGCCTGTACCTCGCTGAGCGCGGCGCGCAGGGGGTCGGCGCCGGGATTGTTGACGCGCATCGAGACGACGATGTCCTCGGGGCCGACGATCTGGTTGTAATAGGCGCGGTTGGCGCCGCTGTTGACCGTCAGTTTCGAGCCGCCCAGCGCCGCGCCGGCGAACAGGCCCTCGGATTTCTGCAGGGCCATGATGTCGGTATTGCGCTCGCCCGCCGTGCCGCTTTCGATGCCCGACCCCATGGTCGCGAACGAGGCGGAGGCGTTGGCGCCGAACTGGAACTGGCTGTCCAGCAGCGCCTGCAGCCCGCGGTCGGTCATGACGAAGAACATCATCTGGGAATCCTGCATACCGAGCTGGATGCCCACATTGGCCGAACTGAGCGTGTAGAAGGCCGGATCGGACCAGGACCCGCGCGCGTCGCGCGACAGCAGGGCACAGCCGCCGCCTGCGCCGCCGAAGCCGATCGACATGCGGAAGATGGAGGGGCAGACCATCACCGCGCGGGCCTGGCTCATGTAGCGGGTGATCTTGCTGTCCGGGCGGGCGCCGTTGAACATCTCGCGCACGGTCAGGGTGGCGCGGTCCACCAGGGCCTGCTGCCGTTCGCCCGCAGCCAGGGCCGGCGCCGCCGGCAGCGCCAGCGCAATGGCCGCCAGGGCCAGGGTTGTGCGGGAAAGACCGTCTCGCAAGGGCATGCTCCGTAATTTTCGGCATCGCGCGACCTCCGGACCGTCCGTGCCGCAGAATGCCGAGCAGATCATATCGATATCGTGCGCGGCCGGAATGCGTCCGGTCGCGCTGCCGTGAAGCAGGAAGGGGCGCGCGGCCGGTATGCCCGTCCACGCCTGTCTCCTGCCGGATTTTTATGGCGTAACCATGGCTGGCGGCAACCGGTCAGTCCAGCGGTACCGCAAGGGCGGCGGCCAGATCGTCGGCGATTCCCGGTGCCGTCGCAAGGAGGGTGATGCCGCCATCCAGCCCGCCGTCGCGCAGGAAGGGGGAAAAGCGTGCCCCCGCTTCCTCCAGCAGCACCAGAGCCGCCGCGACGTCCCACAGATTGATGACCATTTCCAGGTAGCCGTCCAGCCGGCCGCACGCGACATCGGCCAGGGCCAGCGCGCCGGAGCCGCCGGAACGGGGCATGGCGCCGAGGTCCAGGATCGCGGCCATCTTCGCCGCGTAGACGCCGTCCGGCACCTTGTTGCTCCACCCCATCTCGACCATCGCCGAGCGGGTGTCGGTCACCGGCGAGGCCTTGATCGGCCGGCCGTTGAGGAAGGCGCCGTGGCCCCGCACGGCGGTATAGGTCTCGTGCAATGCCGGGGCCAGGATGATGCCGGCGACCGGCTGGTCGCCATCCATCAGGCCCAGGGAGACGCACCAGCGCGACCGGCCGCGCGCGTAGTTCGACGTGCCGTCGATGGGGTCGACCACCCAGCGCAGGCGGCCGGTACGGGTGCGGCCTTTTTCCTCGCCCTGGAAGCCGTCCTCGGGGAACAGGGCGCCGATCCGTTCGGAAATCAGGGCTTCGACCGCGCCGTCGGCTTCGGTCAGCCAGTCCTGGGCGCTCTTCTGCTTGCCCGAGGGGCCACCCGGCGGCGGGCGCATCGCCATGGCCAGGTCGGCCGCGTCGCGGACGATGGAGCGGGCGGCCTCGAACCGGCACAGGATGGCGGCATCGGACATCGGGAAACCTTTCAGCGTGGGATGGGTGGGGCGGTGTGCCGTCATTCGACTCGCCGGGCTGCTCGCAGGGCGGCGGTGATGGCGGGGTCGTCCAGGCGGGCCAGCCGTTCGGCCGCCTGGGTGGCGAACAGCCAGGTCAGCTTCCGCCGGCGGGCGGCCGCGAGCGCGGTCGTGGCGGGGGAGCGGAGGATGGCGGCTTCGGCGAGCACGTGCGGCCCGTCGGGCAGGGTATCGGTGTCGGCGACCATGATTCCGGTCCCCTCGGGCAGCAGGGACAGGGGGAAGGTGCGATCGACCGCGAAGAAAAGCTGGTCGCACCAGTCCCGGTAGCAGGTCCATTTCCGGTCGGTCAGGAAGTCTCGGGGGCCGGATTTGATTTCGATGCAGACGAATCCATTGTCGGGCCGCAGGGCCATGATATCGGCCCGGCGGCCGTCGGGCAGGACCAGTTCGTTCAGTGCCGCCCAGCCCATCTGGCCGCAGAGATGATTGACCGCGCGGCGGATGGCGATCTGGTTCTGTACGGGGTCGACGGGCATCGGGCGCACCATGCCACGGGTGGGACGGCGCGTCACGGCCGGCGAGGTTTCCCAAGCCGGCCCGATAGGATAGATCGCTCGGCGGCCGCCATTGGGGACGGTCTTGCAGTTTGGGAGCGGGCATGGGCCTTCTGCGCACCGATATCTGGCGGACGGGCATCCTGCACTGTCCGCTGCCCGAAATCCTGGCGCGGGGCAGTGTCGAGGGGCTGGCGGCGACCTGGTTGCCGGATCCGGGGCCGTTCCGCTTCCTGGCCGATCCGTTCGGGCTGTGGCGGGACGACCGCCTGTATGTGTTCGCCGAGGCTTATGACTACCGGAACCGGATCGGGCGGATCGACGTCTTCGTCTTCGATCGGGCCATGCGTCTTCTGGATGCGCGGTCGGTGCTGTCCGAGCCGTGGCATCTGTCCTATCCGGTGGTGATCGCGGACGGGGACGAGATCTATCTGCTGCCCGAAGCCTATCGGTCGGGGCGGCTGACGCTGTATCGCGCCGTCTCCTTTCCCGACCGGTGGGAGAGGGTTTCCGATTTCGCCTTTCCCGAAGCGGCGATCGATGCGTCGCCGGTGCGGATCGATGGACGGTGGTGGATGTTCTACAGCCCCTCCGGTGGGTCGGGCGCGGACCGGCAGAGCCTGCTGCATATCGCCTGGGCCGATGCCTTGTGCGGGCCGTGGCATTTGCATCCCGGCAATCCGGTCCGGCGGGACCGTCGCAATGCGCGGCCGGGCGGCACGCCGGTCCTGATCGATGGGCGGATTGTCCTGCCGACCCAGGATTGCACCCGCACCTATGGCGGGGCGATCGTGCCCCTGACAGTGACGGATCTGACGCCGACGCATTTTGCCGCCCGCGCCGGGGTGCCGATCGTCGCGGCGGCGGATTGGAAGCCCTTTACCGACGGACTGCATACGCTGTCCGCCGCCGGTGATGTGACGCTGGTGGATGCGAAGCGGATCAGCCGATCTCCCCGCCGGATCGCGATCGAACTGGATCGCCTGAGCCGGCGGAGGCTCGGGAGGCCGGGCGGGCGATAGGGGCGGTCAGCCGCGTTGCGATGCGGCGATCCGGTCCAGGATCGCCTGGCCGGCTTCATCGAATCGTTCGGGAGCGAAGAGGGTCTGCACGCGGGTTCGCGCGGCCTGGCCCATGGTGGCCAGGGCCTGTGGCTGGCGCAGCATCCTTGCCAGTGCATCGGCCAGGGCGACGGGATCGGCGGGGGGGACCAGCAGGCCGGATAGGCCATCCTGTACCGTGTAGGGGATCTCGCCGACCGATGAGGCGACCGGGGCCAGGCCGGCCTGCATGGCCTGATGCACGCCGATGCACAGCCCCTCGTGCCGCGAGGGCTGGACGTAGCCGTGCTGGGTGGACAGGAAGTCCGGTACCGCGTTTGTGAATCCCGCCAGATGCAGCGTGGTCAGGCCGTGGTCCCGGATCAGGCCCTCGATCTGCGGGCGTGCATCGCCTTCGCCCGCGATGGTGACCCGGAAGGGTGGCAGGGACCGGTCGGTCTTCAGCAGGGCAAGGGCCTGGCACAGGATATCGTAGCCCTTGACCGGATGCAGGCGCCCCAGCGAGCCGATCCGTACGATCTCGCCGGCTTGCCATGGGTGTGCGACCGGGCAGGCGGGGTCGGCGCGGAAGATCGGCCATAGCGCTGCGCGGTCGGCGGGGATATGCAGCCGGTGGCGCATGAAATCGAGCACGCAGGTGGAATCGGCGACCCAGATCCGGCTCAGCCGCCGCAGGTTTCGCAGCAGGCGGGTGTTGGCGGGGCTCAGGCCGGCGGAATGCTGCCAGCTGACGACCGGGATGCGGTGCCTCAATCCCACCATCTGCCCCAGCACGGTGGCCCGGGTGAGGGATGTCCAGAGGAGGTCGGGGCGCCAGTGGCCGATCTGCTGGTTCAGCCAGCGCAGGGCCGCCAGATGGTCGCGCCGGCCGCCGGGGCAGATTTCGACCGGCAGGCCGGCCGCCTGGAGGGCCGGCAGCGCGCGGCCGTCGCGGCGCAGCAGGGCGAAGACGGCGACCTCGTGCCCGGCGCGGCGCAGGACGCCGGTGATGTCGGGGACGGGGAAAGCGGCGCCGCCGCCTTCCAGGGAGTTGATGATGTAGGCGATGCGCATGGGTCAGGCGACGCGGGGGTGGTGGTTCTTTTTTTCAAAAAAGAACGGAAAATCGTTCGTCATTCCGGGGTCTTGCGGAGCAGGGATTCGACCAGAAGCAGATCGGCGGGCTTGTCGACATCCACGGCGGCGCGGCCGTCGGGCAGGGTGACCAGTTTCACCGACGCCTGGCTCAGGCTGCCGACCCGCTTGCACAGGGCCGCGCGGGTCAGGCCGCCCGTCACGTAGCGCAGCAGGGTGCCGAGCCCCAGCAGGCGCGCCATGCGGATCGGCCGTTTGCGTTCCTGCTCGATCCGCTGCCACAGCTCCACCACGCCGATCGAAGCCGGCGTGCGGAACAGGAACAGGTTGCAGCCGGAAAAGGCGCCATCGGCCAGGCGGATCATGGTGCGCTTCGTCCCTGGGACGTCGCGAGCGATGTCGGCCTCCATGGCGACGGCGGCGGCCATGTCGCACTGCGCGTCGACCGAATCGAGGAAGGCGTCGATCCATTCCGGGCGTAGCAGGGCATGGTCGGCGGTGGTGACCAGCAGGGGGGTGCCGAGCGTGCGCAGGGCCTCCATCACGCTTGCGCTGGGGCCGGGGGCGGGGGGCAGGAAATCGACCGCATGGTCCAGTTCGAGGCCCGCCAGGATGCCGGGGGTTTCGATGCTGATGACGATCCGGCCGATTCGGGGGCTGGCGGCGAGCGCGTCGAGCACCCGCGCGATCATCGGCCGGCCGGCCACGGGGAGGATCGCCTTGTGCGATACGTTGGCGGCGCTGGCCATCGGGTCCTCGGCGCCGGCGCGGGTGCCGGCCAGGACCAGGGCGGTCAGGGGAGCGGGCGAGGACGCGCTGGACGTCATGCCGCGTTCCGCTGCGACGTCGCCCCGTCCGGGCGGTCGCGCGGGGGGGAGCCGGTCTGTTCCATTACCCAGGGGTAGCGGCTGGCTTCTTCCAGGTCGTAGCCCAGGTTGAAGACGTGCGGGCTGCGGGGCCGGGCGCGGGCGTCGACGTAATAGGTGCCGAAGGCGCGGTCGACGACGAAGCTGGTGATGCCGTAATTGCCGTCCTCGTCATGGAAATGATGCAGGACGTGGCGCTGCTTCATCTTCTGGATCCAGCGCATCCGCGGCTTGTAGTTGAGGTGCTGGATGCAATGGAAGAATTCGTAGATGCAGGTGATGACCAGCCCGGTGCCCATCGCCGCCGCGGCGCCGCCGGCATGGCCGATCAGGTAGCCGATCGGCAGGGTGATGAGGCCGATGGTGGGGATGGTGTTCAGCGGCGAGCCGAACAGCACGTCCAGCAGGTGCGGATCCTGATGATGGTCGAAATGGATGCGCTTCCACAGCGTCGCCGTCCATTTCATCCGGTAGAGGAAACGACCGTGCAGGATGAAGCGATGGATCATGTACCACGCCAGGGGATAGACCGCGACGACCGCACCGGCGGCGACCAGGGTGGGCCCGATGCCGGGGAACTGCCGGGCCAGGACCACGAAGCAGATCACGGCCAGGACGATATAGAGCAGGATCGTCGGATAGGTCAGGTAGGCGATCCACAACTGGCGGAGATTCATCTTCCCCAGGTCGAAGCTTCGGCCGGTGCGAAGAGACGTGTTGTGTAGGGTTGTGCCGATCATCTCTCTTCAATCCTCAACACCAGGGCACAGACGGCGAGCGTGAAGATCACGATGCCGGGCAGCGTCGCTGCCGGAGCCGGCAGCGTGCCGGCGTTGCCCAATGCCCGCAGCATGCCCTGGAAGACCACGAACAACAGGCCGGCCCCCAGGCACCAGACCGGTAGCCAGCTCCGCGTTCCGCTTCGTGGTGGGATATAGACCACCGGCAGGGCCAATAACAGCATTACCGCGAAGCTGAAGGGTGTCAGCACCCTTGCCAGCAGCGCGGTGCGCAGGGCTGCCGCCGGCTGCGATGCGGGTGCGTGCCCGCGCAGGATCGCGATGATGGTGGCGGCCGAAAGCGGGGGGGCGTCCATCGATAGCCGGATCATGTCGGCGGGGCGCAGTCCGGCCGGCCAGCCATGGTCCTGTGCCGGGGCGGGGGCCAGCGTGGCCGTATGGATAGCGGCCCCCGTCGGCTCCAGGCTGCGGCCGCCATCGTCGGTCCATTTGCCGTCGGCATAATGCAGCGTGTTCAGGTGAACGGTGCGGAGCAGCCGGCCGGCCGGGCCTCGCTGGTACAGGTCGACATGGACGAGGGTCGTGCCGCCGTGGGAGACATAGCCGATATCGGCCAGTGTCATGCCTGAGCGGAACCAGAAGCCGTGCCCAGCTTCGGGGTGGGGATCGGTGCGGTTCCACCAGCGTGCCAGCGCCAGTTCGGTGCGGGGTGTGATCTGGTCGTCGGCTAGGGCGCCGGCGACGCCCAGCGCGAGGATCGCGGGCAGCATCAGGCGGGTCAGGCCGGGGGTGGTCAGGCCGGCGGCACGCAGGATCGCGATTTCGCTGCCGGTCGTCATCTGCACCAGCAGGACCAGCGAGCCGATCAGCACGGCCAGCGGCAGGGTGCCCCCCAGCAGGATCGGCGCGTGCAGCAGCATGAAATAGGCGATGCCGCCTGCGCCCTGGTGGCGTTCCAGGATCGGGGTCAGTTGCTCCAGCAGCGCCAGGATTTCCATCAGCGCCAGGAGGATGACGGCGGTGGCCAGGATTCGTTCGAGCAGTTCGCGCGTCAGGTAGCCGATCAGGACGTGGCGTGTCGGCGCGGGGGAAGGGAGGCTCATGATGACGGGCGGGCCAAGGGGCGGGAGAAGAGGCGCCGCCAGGTGCCGCCGGTTCCCACCGATCCGGCTCGGTGGAGGATCAGCCAGACGCAGGACCCGCAGAACAGCAGGAATGGCCCCCATATGACCAGCCAGGGCGACATCGCGCGGCTGGCCACCAGGCTAAGACCCAGTTGCAGCGCGTGGTCGAACCCGACCAGGCTGATGGCGGCGATCGCCAGTCCGAGATTGCGCTGCTGGCGCTTGGCCATGCCCGCCAGCGCGCAGGCGAGGACCGGGATGAAGGGAATCGCCAGGGCCCGGGCGATGCGGAAATGGAGTTCGGCCACCAGATGGGGCCGGCGGATCTCCGGATCGCCCCCGCGCACCCCCTGCAGCAGTTCGAGCAGGGTCAACTCGCGCTCGTCATTGCCGCGACGGCGGAAGGCATGGGCCTGGGAGACGGTCTGGAAGATGCGGGTGGTCGTATCGAACAGCACCAGGGTCGGGGCCTCGTCCTGCCGGTCGGTGACGATGATGCCGTGCGCGAGGTCCAGCCGGACCGAGGTTCGGTCGTCGGCGATGCGCAGGGTTCCGCTCTCGGCGGAAATGTCGCGTTCCAGCCCGTCGCTTCGGTCGCGGATGAAGACGTGATGCAGGCGAGTGCCGGCGCCGTCGACGCGGTCCGCCGTCAGCATCAGCGTGTCGGCGGGGGTAGCGAACATTCCGCCTTGCAGGTGGGGGGCCCAGCCCGCATGGGCGGCGAAATACATTGCCTGCCGGAAATCGTAGCGTGCGTAGGGCTGAATGAAGCCGTAGAGGCTGAACCCGACCAGGCCCATGGCCGCGCCCACGATGACGAAGGGGCGCGCGATCCGCAGCAGCGAGACGCCGCTGGCCATCAGGGCGTCGATCTCGTTGTTCTGGCTCATCCGGCGCACGACCGAAAAGACGCTGACGCAGATCGCCGCCGGCAGGGCCAGGCCCAGATAATGCGGAATCAGGTCGGCCAGCAGCCCCGCGAAGACCTTGAGCGTGCCGCCATCCGCTGCCAGCACGTTCAGGAGGACCAGCAGCCGTTCCAGCAGCAGCGCGGTCATGACCACGGCCAGCGAGATCAGGAACGGCGGTGCCATCTGCCGGACCAGATAACGGTCGAGGGTTCCCGGCGTGATCCTTTGCAGCAAGGCGGAAGGGAGAGGCGCAGGCATCATGTCGGCCAACACATACAAGTATCGCCTAGGGGAGGCGATAGGCATCGAAGCACCAGGGCGGCAGTTCGCGGACCGGCTGGCCCGGCGCGACCAGGCGACGGCGGATTTCGGCCGTATATCCGCGCCCGGTGCTGGCGATGCGGATATGGTGCCACGCGGCCATGCGTTCCTGGCCCGGTGCCAGCATCGAGGCCGAGGCGATTCCCAGTACCGGCACCGTTGCCGTGGGACCGGGCAGGGAGGACAGGCCGGAGCGGTGGCTGTGGCCGTGCAGGACCAGTTCGGCCCCCGCCCGGGCAATGGAGGCCGCGAACAGCCCGCTATCCTGCAGCGCCTTGCGGCGGGATACGATTCCGGGAACCGGTGGATGGTGGATCATGACCACGCGGAAGGCGCCCTCGCGCCCTGTTTCATGCAGCAGGTCGGCCAGCCGGGCGGCCTGCGTTGCGCCGATCCGTCCGGCGGCGGAAAACCATGGGGTGGGGAAGGCCGAATTGACGCCGATCAGCGCGACCGGGCCAAACCGGCGGACGAACGGAAAATCGTCCGACCGGGCCGCCATCCATTGTTTCCAGACCCCGAGCGTGGTGTCCCAGGGCTCGCGCACCAGCATGTCGTGATTGCCGGGGATGATCGCGGTCTGGGGGGGCAGGCGTGCCGCCAACCATGCCGCCGCGCGCCGGCATTCGACCGGCAGGCCCAGATTGGTCAGGTCTCCGGTCAGGGCCACGGCGTCGGGCGTCATGGCGTGGATGTCGGCGACGAGGGCTTCGAGGGCGGTATCGACATGCATGAACCGGCGCCGGCGGCGCCAGGAAAGCTGGCTGCTCATGCGCTTGTTCAGGAGTGCCGATACCGGAAAGCGTAGCCCGTCATGGGCCAGGTGCAGGTCGGACAGGTGGGCCAGGGTGATGTCGTTCACGATTTTCTCCGCACTATCCGTGGCCTCCCTGTCCCGGGCCTGGGTTCACGATCTTGCAATAATGCCGGGAACGCGGCTTATGACCCCAAGAATGTCGGTGTCACAGAGAAAGGTCGATAGGGAGTGAGTGAGCGGTTCGCCCTGATTCACAATCCGCGCAGCCGTCGTAATGACCGTGAAGACGGCTCGTTCCGTCGGCGTGCGTCCGAAGCGCTGGGGCCGCTGTTCTTCCATTCGGCGTCCGGGCCCGGCCTGGTCGAGATCGCGGCCGAACTGGCCCGTCGCGAGGTGGGCGTGGTCGCGATCGATGGGGGCGACGGCACCGTCAGCAATGTGATGTCCGCCATTCATCAATGCTATCCGGCCGATGCGCTGCCGGCGCTTGCCGTGCTGCCGTCGGGGAATAGCAACCTGATCGCCGCCGATGTCGGGTTCGGCCTGCGTGGCAATGCGGCGCTTGAACGGTTGAATGTCCTGGCCCGTGAAGGGCTCCTGCGGCACCGGGTGCTGCGGCGGGACGTGCTGGCCGTTCGATGGTCCGATCCGGCGCGTCCGGCGGTGCTAGGGATGTTCCACGGCGCCGCTGCCTTTACGCGCGGGATCCGTATCGCCCATCGGCCGGCCCTGCTGAACCGGTTTTCGCACGATCTTGCGGTCGGGGTGGCGATTGCCTCCTCGCTGGGGCGTCTGGTCTTTCGTTCGACGCGCCGCAAATGGCTGGCCGGAGACCGGGTGACGCTTGCCATCGGGGACGAGGCAGCGCGGACGGCGGATTGTTTCCTGTTCCTGGCGACCACGCTGGACTGTCTGCCTGGGGGCATGTGGCCCTTCGCGTCGCGCGAGGGGGCCGGGTTATCCTATCTCAGCGTTGAGGCCTTTCCCGAGCATCTGCTCTCCGCCACCTGGTCGTTGCTGCGCGGACGGTGCACCGCGTGGCTGGACAGTTCGCCATCCTATCGGCGCGGCCGTACCGATCATCTGGCCTTGCGGCTTGATGGTGACTTCGTGCTGGATGGCGAAATCCTGGATTCCGGTCCGGATGGGCAGACCTATCTGTCCGCGGGGCCGGCCTTCGATTTTATCCGGAATGCCTGATTGCCATGGATGACGTGCGATACGATCCTCTCGCTGCCGGGCGGGTCGCCCGCATCCTGACGGACGAACTGGTGCGGCCGGTGGAGCCGGCGGTAACGGCGTTCGTCGGCGAACTGGTCGGGGATGCGCCGGTCATGGGTGTCCTGTTCTATGGGTCGGGCCTGCGGCAGGTGGACCCGGAGGGCATTCTCGATTTCTATATCGTGCTGGACCGGCAGGCCGACTGGCCGCGCGGCAGGGCGGCGCGCGAGGCGAATGCGCTGTTGCCGCCGAATGTGGAATATCACGAGCGCATCATCGAGGGCGCGTGTGTCCGGGCCAAGGTCGCCATCCTGACCATCGGGCAGTTTCGGGCGCTGACGGCGCGCGCCAGTCTGGACACCACGATCTGGGCGCGCTTCTGCCAGCCGGCGCGGCTGGTCTGGGTGCGCGACGCGGCGGCGGCCGACGCGATTCTGGGCTGCCTGATCCGCGCCGTGGGTGTGGCCGCCTGGTGGGCCGCCATGCTCGGTCCCGAGAGCGGGCCGGCGCGGGCCTTCTGGGAAGGCCTGTTCCGCCGGACCTATGCAGCGGAATTGCGGGTCGAAGGGGGGGATCGGTCCATCAGTTTGCTGGCCGGCGAACTGGGGGGGCGTTTCGACGCGCTGCTGCCGGCGGCTTGGGCGGCGTCCGGTGTGTCCTTCCGGGAGGAAGGCGACAGATTGCGTCCTTCATTGTCGGCTGGAACGCGGGCGCGGGCTGCGCGCCAATGGCGGATTCGCGCCGATCTGGGGCGCCCACTGAATGTCGCGCGGCTGTTCAAGGCCGCTTTCACCTTCGCCGGCGGAGCGCGCTATATCGCCTGGAAGATGCGCCGCCATAGCGGTGTCGATCTTGCGCTGACCCCGTTCGAGGCCAGTCATCCGCTGATCTGCCTGCCCCGGCTGCTCTGGCGACTGAAAGGGGCTGGGATCTTCCGGCGCTGACGCGCCCGCCGAGGATGTCCGGCGGGCGCGTCAGCCATCGGGGAATTAGCCGCCGATACCCAGTTCGCGGGCGACAGTGGCGAAGATCGCGATCGCCTGGTCGATCTGTGCGGCATCATGTGTCGCCATGACCGAGGTTCTCAGCAGCGGGTGCTGGTCGGGGGTCGCGGGGGGCAGGCTGAGATTGACGTACACGCCCAGATCCAGAAGCCGGTTCCAGAACTGTACTGCCTGGCCGACCTCGTCCAGCACCACCGACACCACCGGGCTGGCCTGTGGGCCGGTGCGCAGTCCGATCGCATTCAGGCCGGCATGAAGGCGCCGGGCATTGTCCATCAGCCTGTGCCGGAGATCCGGCCGCTGCTCCAACTCGCTCAGTGCGGCCATGGTGGCGGCGATGACATCGGGCGGAAGCGACGCGGTGAACATGTAGGGCCGCGAGCATAGCCGAATCAAATCCAGCCCGTCCTGGTCGGAGACGCAATAGCCGCCGACCGTGCCCAGGCTCTTGGAGAAAGTGCCGACGACGAAATCGACATCGTCCTCGACCCCGCAGGCTTCGGCGACGCCGCGGCCATGTTCGCCCATGACGCCGACGGAATGAGCCTCGTCCGCCAGCAGCCAAGCGCCGGTCTCGCGCTTTACTGCCGCGAATTCGGCCATCGGTACCACGTCGCCCATCATCGAATAGATGCCTTCGACGACGATCAGCTTGGCGCCCGGCGTGCCGTCCAGCCGCCGCAGGCGCTTGTGCAGATCTTCGGGGTCGTTATGGCGGAAACGGATGACCTGTGCCTGGCTGAGGCGGCTGCCGTCATAGATGCTGGCGTGGCTGTCGGCATCGAGCAGCAGGTAATCGTCCTTGCCGGCCAGGGCCGAGATCATGCCCAGATTCGCCTGGTAGCCCGTCGAGAATACCATGCAATGCCGGCGGCGGAAGAAGGCGGCGATGCGCTCTTCCAACTGGCGATGCAGGCCCTGGGTGCCGTTGGCGATGCGCGACCCGGTCGTGCCGACGCCATGGGTGCGCAGCGTGTCGATTGCGGCCTCGATCGCTGCTTCGCTCTGGCTGAGGCCCAGATAATTGTTGGTGCCGAACAGCAGGGTCTCACGCCCTTCGATCACGCCCACAGTCGAGGAGACCGGGTGGTCGATCACGACGGAAAACGGGTTACGGCCTCCGCCATTGGTCACGGCCGCCAGCGAACGGGCCAGCGGCTCGTATTTGGTGAAGATCGACATCGAGTCAGTCGCCCTGCTTCAGCGATACGATGCAGTTGGCCAGGTCGTCGATGGTGCGGATGTCGGCAAGCCGGTCGAGCGGAACGGACACGTCGAGGGAATCCTCGATTTCCATCACGAAATTCATGACCGCGAGTGAATCGAAGGCCAGGTCTTCGACGATCTTGCTGCTGCCGCTGATGTCGCGGGGAACCTTGGGATTCGCCAGCAGCGTCTGGATGATCAGGGCAGAGACGTCCGCGACCGTTTCACTCATTATAAATGCATCCTTTTCGCGGGAGCCGTCCCTGTATGACGTGCCCGAACCCCGCCTGCCATATCGGAGGGCCAGGCAGTCTGGCGGACTGCTTGGCCCCCTCTCAACAAAAGAGGATGTCCTTATATCGAAATCCGGTCGATTGGCCAGCATCGAAGCGGGGGCCTGTCGCAGGACAGCCCCCGCGGATCATGCGACCGATGCGGTTTCGCTGACGGAGTCGAAGGCACCCGACAGCAGCATGGCCTTGGCCCGCGCGCGGGTCAGCTTTCCAGACGAGGTCTGCGGCAGCGTATGGGGCGGGACCAGGATCACCGAGACATCGACCCCGTGCTGGCGGCGGAACAGGCTGGCGGCTTCGTTGCGCAGGGTTTCCCGGGCCTCGGGGGTGGAGGCGCGGCACTGGATCAGGGCCACGACCTTCTCTCCCTTTTCCTGGTCGATCGAGAAGACGGCGACATCGCGGCTGCGCAGTGCGCCGATTTCGGTCTCGGCCGACCATTCCAGGTCCTGCGGCCAGATATTGCGGCCGTTGATGATGATCAGGTCCTTGGCGCGGCCGGTCACGACCACCTGGCCGTCGATCATGTAGCCAAGGTCGCCGGTGTTCAGCCAGCCGCTGGAATCCAGGACACGCTGGGTTTCCTGGGGCTGGTTGAAATAGCCGCGCATCAGGCTGGGACCACGGACGAATATGGTGCCGACCTTGCGGTCCGGCAGGGACCGGCCGACGGGGTCGCGGACCTCCAGTTCATGCTCGGGCAGGACCTTGCCGCATAGGATGAATGTCCTGAGGGCATGGGACGGATCGTTCGACGGGCGGGCGATGCCTTGCGTTTCCAGGAAACGCAGATCGACCGTGTCGGTCTGTATGCCGGTATGCAGGGGCACGAAGCTGATGGCCAGCGTGGCTTCCGCCATGCCGTAGCTGGCGGTGAAGGCGCGCCCGTCGAAGCCCGATGCGGCGAAGCGTTCGGAGAACTCTTCGAGGATATGATGGCGGATCATGTCGCCACCGATGCCCGCCACGCGCCAGCAGGAGAGTTCGAGCGTGACCGTCGAGGCACGGCGCGCGCACAGTTCGAAGCCGAAGGACGGGCTGTAGGAGATGGTGCCGCGATTGCGGCTGATCAGGTCCAGCCAGACATGGGGACGACGGGCGAATTCGCGCGTTGGCAGCATGTCGACGGTCAACTGGCAGGTGACCGGCGTCAGGAAGAAGCCTACGAGGCCCATGTCGTGATACAGCGGCAGCCACGACACGCATCGGTCGCCGGTTTCGCGGACCTTCAGGCCGTCGCGGGCGATCGCGCGGGCGTTTGCCATGCCCGATTGCTGGGTGACGGCGACGCCCATCGGGAAGCGGGTGCTGCCCGAGGAGAATTGCAGGTAGGACAGGTCGTCCGGCGCGACGGTGGGCAGCGCGACCGGGCCGACCGGCAGGGCCATCAGGTCGGCCGGGCGGCCGCCGAAGCGCAGGTCGAAGCCTTCGACGATCTCGTCCGTCCAGCTGGCGATGATATCGGGGACGATCACGGCGACGGCGCCGGCGCTCTCGATCATGCCCCGCAGGGTCGTCACATAGCCTTCGCGGCCGCCGAATGCGACCGGCAGCGGCAGGGGCGCCGGCACCAGCCCGGCATATTGGCAACCGAAGAAGATGCGGGCGAAATCGCCATCGCTTTCCGCGACGATCGCGACCCGCTCACCCGGACGCAATCCCAGTGTCAGCAGCCGTCGTGCGACGTCCAGCGCCTGTTCGCGCAGCGTCCGGTAGGGGAGGGACTCCAGCAGTTGGCCACGGCCGGAATAGACGTTGAATCCCGCGTCCCCAAGGGCCGCGTAATCCAGGGCTTCCGGAAACGTTGCAAAATCGCCCAGGCGTCGCGCCTGACCAGAATCTGTCGGAGTCGGATAAAGTGTCATTTCAGGTAACGAATCTTCCACCTGGAGCATGTAATCAAGGCAGGTTTAAAGCGAGGGCGAAGGCGTACATGAATGCGCCTTCCCAAGGAATTCTACGATGGCATTTGCGCCAATCGGCGCTGTCGGCCCGATATCCGCAAGACCGAAGGTCTCGCGTATATACGATTTCTGGTGGTCAAGGAAATCCGGGTGTCCGGCGACGGCACCATCCAGGGCCTGATCAAGCCTGTCCGTCGTATCGATCACCGGCCCCAGGGACCAGAACAGATAGTCCGGATTGTCGTGCCATTTCGTCCCATGCGCGTCAAGAAACAGACAGGGACGCGGCTCGATCAGAAATTCGGCCACCTGGCTGCTGACATCGCCCAGATAGAGGTCGGCGGCCATGGTATAGGTCATGTCGACGCTTCTGGTGCTGCCCGGATCGATGAGCATGTGCGGTATTCCCTCATAGGCGCGCAGGATGCTCGCAGCTTTGTCGCGATGTGCGTCAAACAGCCGGTAATGCGGCGCGAAAACAAGATTGTATCGGTCCTGATTGGCAAAATAGTCCAGAACTTGAGTGCCCAACCTATACCACGATGTCAGCCGCGGATTGAAATGCGGATTATAGAGAACAGTCGGGCGTCTGTTGCCGAACAATGGCGGGGCGTTGCTATGCATCAGGCGCACGAGATCGAATTTGGCGTAGACGCCCGTGACATAGTGCCCGGGGCGAAGCGCGCCTTGGGTCAGAAGGCGCGTTTCCAGCTTTCTGCCTGCCATCAGGATAAAATCGAAATGTCGGACGTCGCGGGCAAAGCCGACCGCACGGTCTCCGGCGCCGTGGCGGGTCCAGATCAGACAGGGGCCGCGCAGTCCCATCCTGCGCAGATAGAGCGATGTACGCTCTGGGACGACAATAGCCTGAAACGTCTCGAAATAATTCTTGTTGAAAAGCAAGGCTGCCAGTTTGGTCAGGACGCTGGGCCCGCGATGGGTCAGTTGCCTCCGTAATGGGCCGGGCAGGGTTAACCGTTCATAAACGACCTGCGAGTCGGGATAGAGGCTGGCCAGGCCCTTTATATAGGCCTCCTGCTCGTCGGTCAGGCAGGCGATGTGGACCCCGATGTCCGGGTGCCGGCGTGCGATCTCCATGGCGATCGGCAGGGAATGCGCGACCTGGTGGGGTTGGGCAATGAAGGGAAAAACGATGCGCATCGGGATCAGGCCGGGTCCAGGTGGGACGTGTCGGGGGCGGCTGGCCTGCTGGATGTGGGCGCCAGTGCCCGGCGGGCATGCAATGCCATGGCAAGTTGCATGAGCACCAGAACAATCGCTCCACCGACGTTGGCGGGACCGACGCCTTCCAATCCATAGGCATGGATCAGGATCATCAGCACCGGCAGGAAGAAGACGACATCCACGCACCGCGCGATCACGACGGCGCCCGCGCGGCGGAACGTCATCAGCAATGGTTCCAGCGGCAGGCCGCATATCGCCACGATTTCGGCGCCGAGCATCCACAGCATGATGTTGACGGCCGCCGGGTCTCGCGTGCCGATCACCAGGCCCAGCAGGGGGTGCCCCAGCAGCAGTGCAAAGATCATCAGCAGGCAACCGATTCCTCCGGCCGCAAGGCTGGACTGCCATGCCAGACGGTACATCCGCCCGGTTGCCCCATCCCGCCACAGGGTGGCCATTTCGGGATAGAGGGTCTGCTGCATCATGGTTCCGGGCTTGGCGATGCCGGCGGCGATCTGGCTGGCAATACGGTAATAGCCGGCGCTGACCGGGCCCAGCACGCTACCGACGATCAGGGTCGTCACGTGGCTGAAGACCAGGGAAAGGGTGGCATTGGCGTTGGTGATGAAGGCGAAGCGCCAGATTCCCGGAAAATCGACGGCGATCCTGCCTTTCACTAGATCGGGGACGATATCCGTCATTCCGATCCAGAAGCCCGTCATGAGTTCTCTTTTATGCAGTTCACGCCATGCCAGGCCGAACAGCACCGTAAAGGACAGGATTTCGGCCAGCATCCAGATTAGCGCCAGATGCGCGAAGGAGGCGCCGATGGCCGGGAGGGCCAATGTTCCGAGCAGACGCACGATCGTTGCCGTGCTGCCCTGCGCGGCCAACAGATCGAAGCGATTGAGAATTCGGAGTACGCCGGTTGGCGTGGCGGCGGCCATGAACAGGGGCGTCAGGCTGTAAAATGTGCCGATCGGGCGCAGCAGCGGCGGCCAGCCGAGAATTTGCCCCATCGTCAGGCTGGCGACGACCGCGATTGCGCAGCCTGCCACGCCCCCGATCAGATCCAGGATCAGGCTGAAGCGCAGGATGCGATGGAAGCGTGGCAGGTCTCTGTCGCTGAGGGGCTGGAAGCCGTACTGCAGCACGGTCTGCCAGGACTGGAAATCCACCAGGTCACCGATGGTACGGGCAAAGGCGTAAAGCATGACAACAAGGCCGAAGCCGTATCCGCCCAGCAGGTGGATGGCCAGCGAGGCATGCAGCAGGCTGAGTGGGGCGTTGAGGGCCCGTCCGCCGAGCAGAACTCCCAGATTGCGGAATGCGCGTCGGAGGCCGCGTGGTTCATTGGTAGTGTCAGGGATCGGTGCGGCAACGGACACGAGGAGATGGAGCCTGCTTTGTCAGTGGAGATGAAGACGGTCGCCCGAGAGCGGCCGATGCCTATCAGATAGGGGAGGCGACCGAGAATGTGAAAGGCGACGGCGATGCAAAACGCCCCCAAAGCCGCGGGGGAGGGGCGAGTGGCCTTGAGGGCGCGAAATTGGGATTGGCGGTTTTCCGGGGTATCTCGCCAGCCTGAGCAACTTTTTTGTTTTTTTTTGAGTTCCTGTGTTGACGGTGTTTGGGGTGGGGTGTAGATCGCTGTTCACCGCCGGGGCTGAGGTTCTTGACTTGGCGGTTTGGACCTGCTAGTTTCTTTGGCCCTGCTGGGTTGAGTGGATGACTAGGCAGCGTTCTTTGACAATAGAATATGGAATGGAAGGGATATGTTGGCGGCGTTCTGGCGGCCTGCGGAAGCGGGTTGTTGAGGGATTGGTCTGGTCTGGGTTTAGCCTGGGTTTGA
>NZ_JABEQK010000015.1 GCF_014174275.1 Gluconacetobacter takamatsuzukensis
TCCACTCAACCCAGCAGGGCCAAAGAAACTAGCAGGTCCAAACCGCCAAGTCAAGAACCTCAGCCCCGGCGGTGAACAGCGATCTACACCCCACCCCAAACACCGTCAACAGCCAAAAATGAACTTCGTCGTTTTTTTCTGACCCACCGATCAGAAAATGGCGGTTTCAGGCCGTTTTGCCCCGATCGATCAGCATGTTGGTCACGGCTGCCTTGAACGGAGCGAGGGAATCGGCCGCCCGCAGGCCGGCCCGACGCAGGTAGCGAAAGGGCGATTCGTCGCGCGTATAGAGGGTGGCAATGCCGTTGGTGGCGGCAAACAGCGGCGCCGTGGTCAGGCGATGCCGCATGGAGAACCGCCGCAACACCGCAGCCGACCCCGGATCGCCATCGCGCGCCATCCCCGCCGCGATTTCCTGGGCCAGGATACCCTGCCCCTTCAGGCCCAGGTTGAACCCGTGCGCGGTGATCGGATGCATGCCCACCGCCGCGTCGCCGATCAATGCGAAGCGCCGCGCCGTGAAGCGATGCGCATAGACCGCCCGCAAGGGATAGACATGCCGCGAGCTGACCAGCCGCATCGCCCCCAGCCGGTTGCCAACCCGGGCCATGATCTCCTCGTTGAATCGCTCGCGCTCCATGGTCCGCAGCACTTCGATCCGGTCCGGCGGCAGGGTCAGGACCAGCGAGGACGCACCGCCATTGACCGGCAGCAGCGCAATCGTCTGCCCGTCATCGAACCATTGGGTCGCCACATGATGATGGGGCGATTCATGCGCCATCCGACAGACCAGCATCGATCGATGGAAATCATGGACGATCGCCCCGATCCCCTGCAAACGCCGGATTTCGGAAAACCGCCCATCGGCCGCAATGGCCAGGCGCGACATCACGTCGCCCCCCTCGGCCAGCACGGTCACGCCATCGCCGTCGTCCCGCACACGCCGCGTCGCAACACCCGCGCGCAGCACGATCCCGGGACGCGACACGGCCTCTTCATACAAGGCCCGCCGGATCAGGTGATTGGAAACCAGATACCCCAGCGCCTCGACGCCCTGGCCGTTCGTATCGAAGGTCAGCGGATGATTATGTCGCCCCGTCTCCACCCGTGCTTCGCGCAGGGGGGAAATGCCCACCGAGGGAATGCGCGCCCACGCCCCCGCGTCCCGCAGGAGCGAGACCGAATGATGGGTCAGGGCGATTTCCCGCCCGTCGAACGCGGGTTCGGCCAGCGCGGCCTGTGGCGCGCGCTCCAGGACAGTGACCGACAGGCCCAGGCTCTCCAGCGACAGGGCCGTGGCCAGGCCGGCGGGACCGCCGCCGATGATCGTGACGTCGCTGCGCATCTCGCCCCTCCCTATCCGCTCTCTTACCTGTCCGCCCCGAACGTGACCGGCGCGCCGTGCCACTCGGCTACATAATCGTCCACCGGCCGGCGCGAAGGCACGGCCCGGTCAGGGGCCGGCGTGCCCACGAACAGGAAGCCCGCCAGCCGGTGCGGCGCCGCGAACCCAAGCGCCGAGGCCACCGCCGGATCAACGGCCATGTCGCCCGTCACCCAGACCCCGCCGAACCCGGTCGCATGCAGCGCATTGAGAATGTTCATCGCTGCCGCCGCGACCGCCATTTCCTGCTCGATCACCGGGATCTTGTCCTCGGGCCGCAGATGCATGCCCAACGCAATGGTCAGCGGCATGGTGGAAAACCGGCTGCGCCGCTTCTCGATCTTCGCGGCCGGCACATCCGGATCGCGCGCAAGCATGCCCGCCACCACCAGCTCGGCCAGCTTCGGCCGCGCCTCCCCGCGGATCAGCACATACCGCCACGGCCGCAAGCGGCCATGATCGGGCGCACGCATCGCGGTGGACAGGATATCCTCCAGCACCGATCCTTCGGGCGCGGGTTCGGACAGGGCGTCGGTCGATGAGCGGGACAGCAGGCTGTCGAGCACGGCCATATCGGGGCCTCCTTGGTCTCGGGCCCCGGCAGCGGTCGCGCGGCCCTGGCCGGCACCATGCCGCAGAAGGAAGATGAAGCCAATATCTGCCGCCCGCGCCCCAGAGGCGCAAGACAGGACCGGCGACACCCCGACGCCCCCTACAGGAGAGTGGCCTAACGCGGCCCACTCCTGTAGGAGAACGGGCATGGATACTGCCCGCACAGCCACGATTCATCGCGTCACCAGCGAGACCGACATCACGCTCCGACTGAACCTGGACGGCACCGGCCAGGCACGGATCGCGACCGGAATCGGCTTCTTCGATCACATGCTGACGGCACTGGCCCGCCACGGCCTGTTCGATCTGGAGATCGAGGCCAAGGGCGACCTCCATATCGATTTCCATCACACCACCGAGGATACCGGCATCGCGCTCGGTCAGGCCTTCGTCCGCGCGATCGGCGACAAGCGCGGCATCCGCCGCTTCGGCCACGCCCTGGTGCCGCTCGACGAGGCACTGAGCGAAGTGGTGGTCGATATCTCGGGCCGTCCCTTCCTCGCCTGGTCGGTCGATTTCACGCGCGACAAGATCGGCGAGATGGACACCGAACTGTTCGAGGAATTCTTCCGCGCCTTTGCCATGAGCGCCATGCTGACGCTGCACGTCACGCAGAAGGCCGGGCGGAACTGCCACCATATCGCCGAAGCCTCGTTCAAGGCGGCAGCCCGGGCCCTGCGCATGGCGGCGGAGCCCGACCCACGCGCGGCCGGCAGCATCCCCTCGACCAAAGGCGTGCTGTGACCAGCTATTCCTCCTGGTTCCGGCCCGACGACCGCCGGCCGCCCGTCCTGGTGGCCGATCGCCTGTCCTGGCGGGTGCTGCTGCTGGGCTGGCTGGGGCTGGTGATCCAGGGAAGCTGGATCGCCGGACTGCTGGCCGGCGCCGCCAGCCTGGCCCTGATGGGCGCGGTAGAGGTGGCGCATCTGCCGCTCCTGCCGTTCTGGGCCGGACTGCATCTGTTGCTGGGCCTGAACACCGCCGATATCCGGGCATGGGAATTGCGCCTGAACGGCCTCGCCGCCGGCCCGATCATCGTCGCGCAAGGGCGCGAAGCCGCACTGCTGCGCCTGCTGGAGCGCAATCCCACGCTCGCGCGCACCCGCGGAACGACGGCTGAGGCATAAGACATGACATCCGCGACGCAATCCATCGTGGTCATCGATTATAATGGCGGCAACCTGGCATCCGCTGCCCGGGCGCTGTCGCGCGCGGCGGCCGATAGCGGCATCGACGTCGAGGTCACGATCTCGGCCGACCCGCAGGCCGTGCGCGGGGCAGACCGGATCGTGCTGCCCGGCCAGGGCGCCTTCGCCGACTGCGCCGCCGGGCTCGAGGCCGTGCCGGGACTACGCGCCGCCATCATCGACGCGACGGACGCCGGCACGCCCTTCCTCGGCATCTGCGTCGGCATGCAGTTGATGGCCCAGCGCGGGCTGGAACACGCCGTCACTCCCGGTTTCGGCTGGATCGCGGGCGAGATCGCGCCGATGGAGGCCCCCGGCCTGCGCCTGCCGCAGATGGGGTGGAACCGGCTGGATTTCACGCCGGGCGCACATCCGCTGACCGACGGGCTGGACTCGGACGCCCACGGCTATTTCGTCCATTCCTATGCGCTGCGCCACGGCACGCCCGACCAACTGGTGGCCACCACCGATTATGGCGGGGCCGTCCCGGCGATCGTGGCCCATGGCAACCGCGCCGGCACCCAGTTCCATGTCGAGAAAAGCCAGACGGTCGGCCTGCGAATCCTGTCCAATTTCCTGCGCTGGACCCCAGCCCGCGAAGGAGCCCCCGCATGACGAGCATCGGCAATTCCACCCACGACCAGCCGCGCGCCGAACGCGTCCAATCGCTGACGGAGGACGAGCTTCAGGCCCTGTGCGAAGCCACCGACGCCGCGATCCTCGATGGCGGCGGGTTCGGCTGGCTGAACGTGCCGGGCCGCCAGGCGATGGAGCGCTATTTCCGGGGCCTGCTGATGGTGCCGGAACGCATGCTGTTCGTGGTGCGTCTGGACGGCGTCATCGTCGGCGCCGCCCAGATGGTCCGCCCCCCCCGCAACAACGAAGCGCAGGCGATGAGCGCGACGCTCATGCATCTCTATGTCGCGCCCTACGCCAGGGGGCGCGGCCTGGGCCGGCTGCTGCTGCTCGAAGCCGAGCAATGCGCGCGCGCCATGGGCTACCAGATCCTGAACCTGGATGTGCGCGAGACCCAGGAGGCCGCGATCCGGCTGTTCCGTACGTTCGGTTTCCATCAATGGGGCACCCACCCCAGCTATGCCCGCGCCGACGGGCGCACGGTGCGGGGCCTGTTCTTCACCAGGCGCCTGCAGGATAATGAGCGGGTCGTCCCTGCCCACCCGCAGGCTTCCTCCGTTCCCATTCCCGCGACAGGACCCGCCAGCGTGACCGGCCACAGCCTGACCCTCTACCCCGCCATCGACCTCAAGGACGGCGCCTGCGTACGCCTGCGCCGGGGCGAGATGGACGACGCCACGGTCTATTCCGACGATCCCGGCGCCCAGGCCCGCGCCTGGATCGCGGCGGGCTGCGGCTGGCTGCATGTGGTCGACCTCAACGGTGCCTTCGCCGGCAAGTCGGCCAACAGTGCCGCGATCGAATCCATCATCGCCAACGCCACCGTGCCGGTGCAGCTGGGCGGCGGCCTGCGCGACCTGGGCAGCATCGAACGCTGGCTGGCCGCCGGAATCAGCCGCGTCATCCTGGGCAGCGTGGCGGTAAAGAACCCCGAACTGGTCCGCGCCGCCTGCCGCGCCTTCCCCGGCCGCATCGTCGCAGGCATCGACGCGCGCTCGGGGCAGGTGGCCACCGAAGGCTGGGCCGAAACCTCGGACATGAAGGCCATCGACCTGGGCCGCCGGATGGAGGATGCCGGCGTCGCCGCGATCATCTTCACCGAGATCAGCCGCGACGGCATGCTGACGGGCATCGACATCGCCCAGACCGCCGAACTGGCGAACAGCCTGTCGATCCCGGTCATCGCCAGCGGCGGCGTCGGCAATATCGAACATCTGCGCGCATTGCGGGCCGCCACCGTCACCGCCCCGGGGATCGAGGGCGTGATCGTCGGCCGCGCCTTGTACGACGGCAGGGTCGACCCCGCCGACGCCTTGCGGATCCTGTCCTGATGCTGAAGCTGCGGGTCATCCCTTGCCTCGACGTCAAGAACGGCCGGGTGGTGAAGGGGGTCAATTTCGTCTCGCTGCGCGACGCGGGCGACCCGGTGGAGCAGGCGGCGATCTACGACGCCGCCGGCGCGGACGAGCTGACCTTTCTCGACATCACCGCCAGCCACGAAAACCGCGACACGATCCTCGACGTGGTCAACCGCACGGCGGAGAAGATCTTCCTGCCCCTGACCGTGGGCGGCGGCGTGCGCACGACCGACGACATGCGCCGCCTGCTGCTGGCCGGCGCCGACAAATGCGCGATGAATTCCGCCGCCGTCAGCCGGCCGGAACTGGTCAACGAAGCCGCGCGCAAATTCGGCAGCCAGTGCGTGGTGGTGGGCGTCGACGCCCGGTCCGACGGGCATGGATCATGGGAGGTCTACACCCATGGCGGCCGCACCCCCACCGGCCGCAACGCCATCGACTGGTGCCGCGAAGTGACCGAGCGCGGCGCCGGCGAAATCCTGCTGACCAGCATGGACCGCGACGGCACCCGCAGCGGGTTCGACCTCGACCTGCTGCGCGCGGCCTGCGGCGCGGTGCGGGTGCCGGTCGTCGCCTCGGGCGGCGTCGGCACGCTGGAACATTTCGTCGAGGGCGCGCGCGCCGGGGCCACCGGCCTGCTGGCCGCCAGCGTGTTCCATTTCGGCCAGTTCACCATCCCGCAGGTCAAGCAGGCCCTGGCGGATGCCGGCCTGCCGGTTCGCCACACGCCGGCCGCCAGATCCTGAACGGCGCGAACACCCAAGCGAGGGCATGATGCCAAAGATCCCGAAGACCACGCGCAAGAACGACGACACCAAGGCCGCCGGCAAGAAGAGCGTCACCAAGAAGACGGCCCGGAAAAAAGCCGCCCCCGCCGTCCCCGCCATCAAGGCGGTCCCCCCCCTGCCCGCCGAACCGGCGGCAACGGCGGAAATCCTCGACCGGCTGTTCAACGTCGTCGTGTCCCGCAAGGGCACCGACCCCGCCATCAGCCATTCGGCACGCCTGCTGTCGCGCGGCCGGCGCAAGATCGCCCAGAAATTCGGCGAGGAAGCGGTCGAATGCCTGATCGAGGCCGTCGCCGGCAATGCCGAGGAACTGATCGGCGAAAGCGCCGACGTGCTCTACCACCTCATCGTCATGTGGGTTGATGCCGGCATCCATCCGTCGGATGTATGGTCCGAACTGACGCGCCGTCAGGGCACCAGCGGCATCGCCGAAAAGGCCGCCCGCCCCCGCGACCCGTTGGCGGTGTAAAGCAAGGAGGCATGTCCATGGCCGTTTCCGGACGGGGTCCCTACGACCCGCAAAACGTCTTCGCCAAGATCCTGCGCGGTGAAATCCCCTGCCGCAAGGTCTACGAAAACGAGTACGCGCTGGCGTTCCACGACATCGCGCCCCAGGCGCCGGTCCATGTGCTGGTGATCCCCAAGGGCCCCTACGTCTCCTACGCCGATTTCAGCCAGACGGCCGCCGATCCCGAAATCGCGGGCTTCACCCGCGCGGTCGGCCATGTGGCGGCACTGCTGGGACTGGAAGAGAACGGCTACCGCCTGCTGGCGAACATGGGGGTCGCAGCGGGGCAGGAAGTGCCGCACTTCCATGTTCATCTGTTCGGGGGCGCCGCTTTGGGGCCGATGCTGCATCGGTCCTGAACGGGCGCTCTTCGTCGGGGCCCTGCCCCGATACCCGATGGCTGTCGATCCCCACCCGGCATTGATACCGCCCCGTCGAGCGGATACGATATTTCAAAATATTGCCAAACGGGAGCCAACGGGAATGATCACGCAGAAAGGCGCGCCATTGCGCGCCCTCGCCATCCTGACCATGCTGGCCGGCCTCCCCTCCTGCGAAACGGCCGACCAGAGGATCGCGCAGAAGGAAGACCATCTCGCCGCGGCGGGCTTTGCCCTGAAACCCGTCAACTCGCCGCAGCAGCAGGCGATGCTGAACCGCCTCCCGCCCCACCATTTCGTCCGCAGGACGCACGGCAACAGCGTCTTCTACGTTTTCGCCGACCCGACCGTCTGCGACTGCCTGTATATCGGCGACCAGGCCGCCTACGACAATTACCAGAGCTACCGCCAGCAGAAGATGCTGGCCGACGAACAGCAGATGACGGCCGGAGAATACCGGGACGCCGCCTGGAACTGGAACGCATGGGGTCCGATGACCGGCCCCGGCTGGGGCGGCTGGAACCCGGCCTGGAACCCCGCCTGGGGCAACTGGGACCCCGGCATGGGCCAGTATAACGCCGGCTGGTAAGCAAGGCTCATCCGGCAACCGGACGGATATTGCCGTCGGCACATCCTAATCGTGGCGGATCCGTGCGGAGACATAAGGATCCGGCGTGTAGGCCAGGTCGGCAACCCACGGCCATGTCGGCCTGCGCCGGTGATTGGCGATATGGACGATATCCTGATCGATGGCCCCCGGCGAAAGCGCCATCAGCGCCGGATTGGCCAGCGGTTTCATCGTCGGGTTCAGATACCCGCATTTCAGCACGACGATCTTGAAGCGCGTCGGTTCCAGCCCGATATCCCGGAACGCTTCGGCGGCATGATACAATCGCCGCCGGGCCGACAGGGTGGCGGTAATGCCGTCGAATGTAACGACAGCTTCCCCGTCCTCCGGACGCGCGACAGATGTCAGATGCCTGACAGTCGCCGTCACGTGCACAGGCTTGCACATCAGCGGGTCCAGCGTGGCGCCAATGGAAAGCGGCAGCACGGCACCGACACCTGCCTTGTAGCAGGCATCGGTCGCGGCCCGATCCGTCATGCCCCCCAGCAGGACATCTTTGGCACCAGCCTTGAGCAGGGCCTGCAAGAAGAAGGTCTGGTCGGAATTTCCGCCCCCACCCGGATTGTCCCCGGAATCCGAAATGACGACCGGATGGGTTTTCGACTTCATGGCGCGGGCGAGGCATTCCTCGATCGTCCCGGCCGGCGCACCAAAATGGAATTCATGCCGTGAATCCCAATAGCGTTGCGCAAGTTCGGCGGCGATCCGCTTCTGTTCGTCCAGGTTCGTCCCCGTCACCACGACCGATGCCGCGGCGCGCGGCTCATCCGCCCAGACATAACCGACAAGCTGCGAGACATCGAGGATACCCGGCAGACGATTATACTCGCTCAGGTCCGACCACAGGCGCCGCCCCGGCTCCCACTCCGTACTGCTCTGCTCGCCCGGCAACAGCACGGGAATGCTTGCCCACACAATGCCGGGGCGAATGCCGTATCGCAGGCAATGGGTCAACATGTCCGTCGCACGCATCACATTTTCGATGCGATCGACATGCGGCGCGGTACGATAGGCCGTGAAGGCATCCAGCGTATCGACAATCCGCCGGCTGAGATTGCCGTGAAGATCGTAATAGGCCGAAAGAAGACAATCCGGCCCCACGACAGAGCGGGTCGCGGCGTACCAGTCGCCTTCGGCATCCTCCATCCCGTCGACGCTCAGGGCCCCATGCATGGCCAGGTAAACCCCATCCAGCGGCAGGAGCTTGTGCAACCGTTCGAGATATTCGGCTTTCAGCGCCTCATAGGTCGCCCTGTCCACGGGCCCGCCCGGCGGCGCGGAGGCCTCCAGCGTGGGCATGAAATCGACATCATAACGATGCAATGGCTGCGACAGCGGCGCCCCGAAAATCTCGTCCCCCCGCAAGGTGGTAAAATCCGGCAACCGGGAGCGAATGCGACTGTACGTGCTGCATTCCGAAGCGATTCCGCCAACGGCGATGCGGGGAGTCCCTTTAAAGGCCGGTATCAGTCCGGCCGCTCGGCTCTGATGACGATACGCCAGAATCCCTGCCGGAAGCATCTTCAAAACCAGTCTACGCCGCACGCCGTCAACTCCCTTGGTATTCTCTCAGATCCGAAGCGGCAGGCCTCATCGCAGCTCTTCCCCACTCCCTGCCCCGGACAGGAAGTCTGAACGATGCCGATATTGTTTTGCCATGAAAATTAACCGCGCGAGCGCACACCGAACAAACGACCATGCAAGCATCCCCTGCTTCCTCTTTTTCTCCTTGACCTCGTCGTTTGTATACAGAATACTGAACCCATGACGACCACATCGCTCACGACCGAAATCGGCACTTCGATCCCCGAGAACCTCGCCCGGCTGATCGGGGCCGACATCACTTTCGGTCGCCTCGCCGCCTGGACAAGGCTGACCGAAGAGCAAGTCGCGAATACCTATAATGTCAGCCGCTCCCCGGTGCGCGAAGCCATTCGCCTCCTCGAGCGCGACGGCCTGATCGCACGCTCAAGCCGCCGCGGCATATGGGTCGCGCCCTTGTCGCTGAAGGATTTCGACGGCGTCTATGCCTGTCGTATCGCTCTGGAGGCTCTCGCTGCCGAGCAAGCCGCCCGCTCGCCCCACGCCGCCTCCACACGCCCCGCATTCGACCGCCTGCTCACGCGCCTGAGGACGACGCTGGCCAATGGCGACACGGTCGGCTTCTTCGAAGCCGATGTCGAGGGCTCCGAAATCATTTACGATCTTGCGGATAACCCCACCCTCCGGCGGCTTCTGCTGAGCCTCGAAAAGCAGGCTCTCCGTTATCGCTATTTCGCCTATCAGCACAGTGCGGAAGTCACCGCGCTTTCCGTCAACGCCACGCGGGACATCTATGCCCGGATCTGCGAAGGCGACCATGCCCGCGCCCGCGCCCTGACCGAGACCCTGATCAAGGACATCTGGCAATCCACGCGGGAAGTGCTGGCCGATTTCTTTTCCGAGAAAATGCCATGATGCGCAGCGCACGCACTTTCCTGGTCATCGATTCCCACACCGCCGGTCATCCGACACGCGTCATCCAGGCAGGCATTCCTCCGCTTTCGGGGGACAGCGTCCGTGCCCGCCGCGACGATTTCCAGGCCCGTTTCGACGCGCTGCGCCCTGCACTCCTGCACGAACCCGCCGGACATGCCGCGATGGTCGGCGTCGTCATGGTACCATCCGGCGTCGCACAATTCGGCGCGTTCTTCATCTCATCCTATATCTATCTCGACATGTGCGGCCACGCGACGATGGGTCTGGCCAAGACCCTGTCGGTCACCGGGGCGATCGCACCGGACATGCCGTCATTTACCCTGGAGACGCCCGCGGGCATCGTGGACGTGGCACTCGACTGGAGCGATCAAGGCACGCTCAATTCAGTACGAATACGGAACGTTCCGTGTTGCGCAGGTCTTTCCGCCATCAGCCTCGATATTCCCGAAATCGGTACGGTCTCGGCAGACCTGGCATATGGCGGCATCTGGTATGCCGCAGTGGACGCGCGCGCCATTGGGCTCTCCCTCACTGTCGACAATGTACGAACGGCGATGCATTGGGGCAGCCTGATCAAGAAGGCGATCACCGCCGCCATCGCGTCGGAACCCACCGGACTCGGTGGCGGCAGCGAGCCGAGCATCCTTTTCTACGAGGCAATGGGGCCGGCGCACGGGCGCCATCTGGTCGTGCTCTCCCAGGACAAGTTCGACCGGTCTCCATGCGGCACCGGGACCTCGGCCCGCCTCGCCCTTCTTGCCGCACAGGGCATGCTGGAGCCGGGTGAGACCTATATCGCCGAAAACATTCTCGGACAGTCGTTCCGGTGTCGTTTTGTACCAGCGGAAGACACGCGCAACCGGGAAATCATTCCCGAAATCGAAGGCGCCGCCTTCATCACCGCCTTGACCACGATCGTCAAGGAAGATGGTGATCCCCTGGCAGGAGGCTTTCTGTGTCGATGAACACCGTCCCGCCCCGGCACATGAGCCGCCGGCGGATCCTGGGCCTGGCTGCGACCGGGCTGCTCGGCGGCACGCTCGACGGGCGCCGCGCCGATGCCACCACGGACGATCCCAACACCGTTCTGCATCGCATCATCTCGCGCGGCACGCTGAATGTGCCCGTCATGGTCGGGGAAGAACCCGGCTATGTCAAAGACCCCGCCACGGGGGAATGGTCTGGATATTATCTGGATTTTCTCCGTTCGATCGCATCGGTTCTGAAAGTCGACATCAGGACCGTCGAGACGAACTGGGGCAATCTCGCGGCCGATTTCGAGGCCGGCAAGATCGATGTCGCCGTCGGCGTCAATCCGAATGCCCAGCGTGCCCTGGTGGTCGACTACCTGCCGGACCCGATCTTCTTCGATGCGTGGTCGGTCCTGATGCCACCCGATCGCCATGTGTCCAGCTGGTCCGAACTCGACCGCCCCGAATCCCGGGTCGTCGTGCAACTGGGCAGCACCATGCAGATCGTAGCCGGCGCGCAGCTACCAGCCGCCACGATCGTTCCCGTAGCCGACCGCGCGACCGCTCTTCTTGAAATGGAATCGGGCAGGACGGATGCAGTCGTCCTTGCCGTCTTCGATGCGCTGCAGATCGCCTCTCGCAGGATCAACGGCCACCCCCTTGGCGCCGTCTCCGTTCCGCGCCCGATGCTGCGCAGCCCGGTCATGCTCTGCGTCGCCCGAGAGGCAGGCAATGAAGGCTTCATCAGCTATCTGACCGCGTGGACGCTGGAGCAACGCTCCCTGGGAATGGTGCGCGCCTCGCTTGAACGCGGATGGAAAGCCGCCGGCATCGATGTCGCCGCCATCCCCGCGGAGATTCTCGAATGAGGAATGCCGCGATCCTTTTCCTTCGGGCGGGAGGCTGAGAACATGTTCGACACAAGCGTCGTTGTTCAGAACGCGCCGCTCCTGTTTCGCGGCCTTCTCGTCACCCTGGCCTTTACGGTCACGACCATCGTGGCGGGCCTGTGCATCGGCCTGCTCGTCGGCATGGCGCAGCTCAGCCGAACCCGCCTCCTGCGCTGGCCGGCCCGGGTCTATGTCGAATGCCTGCGCAACGTGCCGCTGCTCGTCACCCTGCTCTGGATCTACTACGCACTCCCCATCTTCGCGCATATCTCCGTTACCCGCATGACGGCCGGCTTCGTCGCCCTGACGCTCTACGTCTCATCGTTCTACGCCGAAATCCTCCGTGGCGGCGTACTGGCCGTCGATCGGGGTCATATCGATGCCGCGACCGCACTCGGCATGTCGCGGGGCCATATCTTCTTTCGCGTCGTCCTGCCCCAGGCCGTCTCGAAGATGCTGCCGTCCCTGGTCGGCCAGTCGATCATCCAGATGAAGAATACGACGCTGCTTTCGGCCATCACGGTGCCGGACCTGCTCTACCAGGGCACCTATGTCAGCAGCTTCACCTATCATCCGGTCGAGATCTACACCTGCATCGGGGCGATCTTCCTGGCCATCCTCCTCCCCATGACGATGCTCGCCCGCCGTATGGAGCAGCGTCATGGCTGAGCCGGTTCGCAATTCCGGCCCGGATGAGGGCGTCGCACTCCGGGCCGAAGACATCTGCATGGCACGCGGCGGCCATATCATTCTCGATCATGTCAACCTGACGATCCGGCGCGGCGAGGTCGTCGTGCTGCTCGGTAGCAGCGGGTCGGGAAAAACCACCCTTCTCCGCTCGCTGAATCTTCTCAACGAGCCCGATTCGGGGCGCGTCAGCGTCGAGGGAACGACGATTTTCGACCGCGGCCCGGATGGCAGGCAGGGCACACGCTGCACGCCCCGCGACCTGGCACAGGTCAGGGCGCGGATGGGCATGGTCTTCCAGCACTTCAACCTGTTTCCCCACATGACGGTGCTGGCCAATATCGTCGAGGCACCGTGCCGGGTGCAGAACATCCCCCGCCCCCAGGCCGAGGCGCGTGCCAGGGCGCTCCTGGCCCAGATGGGACTGGAAAGATTCTCGTCGGTGCGCCCCGGCCGCCTGTCCGGCGGCCAGCAGCAGCGCGTCGGCATTGCCCGCGCACTCGCCATGGAACCGTCGATCATGCTGCTCGACGAACCGACATCCGCCCTGGATACGGAAATGGTCGGCGAAGTGGTCTCCGTGATCCGCACCCTGGCACGGGCCGGCATGACCATGGTCATGGTCACGCACGAACTCGGCCTAGCGCTCGAACTCGCCGACCGCGTGGTGATCCTCGACCAGGGCAAACTGATCGCGGACGGTCCACCCAGGACCGTCTTGCTGCATCCCACCAATGCGCGGGTCCAGCGCTTCGTCGGCCGCTTCCACGCCTCCGTCGAGGCCCTGCGACCACTCTGGGAAGCCCGCCGGCACGACAATCCGGGCACCAGTCCCACCGCTCCCTGAGGATTTCAGAATCATGCTCCATCCCGTTGATCCAGGATCCCTCTCCATGCCGTCGGGCCATTTTATCGGCGGCCGATTTGTCCAGATGTCCGGCGAGAAGATCCAGGTCTCCTGCCCGTCCGACGGGCGGCATCTCGGCACGCTGGACGATGCCGGCGAAAACGGCGTCGACGAAGCGGCGAAGGACGCGCGCAACGCGCTGGCGCGCAGCAGCTGGGCCACCGCCAATCCGCGGGAACGCGGCCGCGCGCTCTGCGCCTTTGCCGATGCGATCGAGGCCCAGGCCGAACGGCTGGCCATGATCGAGGCCGTCGGCTCCAGCCGGCTCCTGCGGCTGACGCGCACGCGCGACATCACGCGCACCGCCGGCGTCATCCGCTATTACGGCGAATTCTGCGACAAGCTCGACGGAAGCCTGACACCCGCCGGCAACGGTGTCATGAGCGCCGTGCGCAACGAGCCCTACGGCGTCGTCGCCGGGATCGTGCCCTGGAATTTTCCCATCATCACGGCGGCCTGGAAATTCGCCCCCGCTCTCGCGGCGGGCAATGCCGTGGTCATGAAGACCTCCGAACTGACGCCCCACTCCCTGCTGGCGGTCGCGGAGATCGCCTGCCAGGCCGGCCTGCCGCCGGGGCTCCTGAACGTGGTCAACGGCTACGGGGCGACGACGGGCGCGGCACTCGTGCGCCATCCGGAGATCGGCATGGTGTCCTTCACCGGTTCGACCAAAACCGGCGCGGACATCATGAGCCTGGCCGCCTATCACGGGATCAAGCCCGTCTCGCTCGAACTCGGCGGCAAGGGTCCCCAGCTCGTCTGCGCCGATCCCGGCGACCTGGACGACATCGCCGGCAAGGTGGCCGCTGGATTCATCGACAATGCCGGGCAGGTCTGCACGGCCGGCTCACGCCTCATCGTCCACGAATCGATCGCCGATGCGCTTCTGGAGCGGATCGAGCAGAAATGCCGCGATGTGCATCCCGGCCGCACATGGGACGACGCGACGACACTGGCGCCGGTCATCAGCGCGGGCCAGCTCGCGCGAATCAGTACCCTCGTGAACCAGACGGTGGCGGAGGGCGCGACCGTCCGCATCGGCGGCGCACCGATCCCCTCGCCCTATGGTAGCGGGCATTTCCACGCACCGACGATCCTGGAAAATGTCGGTCGCGACATGACCGGATTCCGCGAGGAATTTTTCGGACCCATCCTGATCGTCGACCGTTTCCGCGACTTCGAGGAAGGACTGGCGAAGACCCGGCACCCTGTCTACGGCCTGTCGGCGAATGTCTATACCCGCTCGCTGCCGGAAGCCATGAGAGCCGTCGAGACCATCGAGGCAGGCATGATCTGGGTGAACCAGCCGGGACGCGCGCCGGAATTCACATTTCCCGCCGGCGGTTTTCGCAGTTCGGGGTTCGGCAAGGATATGGGCCGCGAAGGGCTCCTCGGCTTCACGCGCCAGAAAGCCGCCTGGATCAATTATGCCGCCTGACGCCACGAAAGCCCCCCAGGACATGAACAGCGATCCCTACGATTTCATCATCATCGGCGGTGGGTCGGCAGGCGCGGTCATGGCCGGCCGCCTGTCGGCGCGCAGCAACCTGCGCGTCCTCCTTCTCGAAGCCGGACCGGACATTCCGCCCGACAACGTGCCGGACATCATCGCCGACAGCTATCCCGGCCTGTCCTATTTCGATCCGCGTTTCCATTGGGAAAGACTGCGCGTCTACACGACGCGTCGCAACAATGGCGGCCCGGGCACGCGCGGCGCGGAAAAGCTCGAGCAGGCCCGCGTCATGGGCGGCGGCTCCAGCATCAACGGCCAGTTCGCCATACGCGGCCTGCCCGCGGACTATGACGAATGGGAACAGAACTACGGTGCGAAAGGCTGGGGATGGAACGACATGCTCCCCTGCCTGAAGCGCCTCGAACGCGATCTGGATTTTCCCTCGGCCGACCTGCACGGCCATGACGGCCCGATGCCCATCCGTCGCCTTTTTCCCGATCAGTGGGCCGGTTTTACAAATGCCGTGGCCGCCACCCGAAAGGCGGACGGCGCCAGGTACGAGGCCGACTATAACGCCAGCACCGACGACGCGATCTTTCCGCTCCCCCTGGCCAACGAAAACGACCACCGCGTCTCGACAGCGACAGCCTACCTGAACGCCGATGTGCGCAAACGCCCGAACCTGCACATCATGGGCGATGCCGAAGTTCAGGAAATCCTGTTCGAGGGCAGCCGTGCCACAGGCGTCCATGCCCGTGTCGGGGGGAAGGAGACCCGGTTCGCGGCGCGCGAGGTGATCCTCTGCGCAGGCGCGCTTCACTCGCCGGCCATGCTGCTGCGCGCGGGAATCGGCTCCGCGCTTTACCTGAAGCAGATCGGCGCGGACGTGCGGGCCGATGTCCCGGGCGTGGGCGAGAACCTTCACGACCATCCCCATATCGCGGTCGGTGCCCACCTCAAGGCCAGGGGGCGTCTGCCCAAGGGCCAGAGGCGCCATATCTTCATGGGCGAGCGCTACAGTTCCGGCCATGCCGGCTGCACGCCGGGCGACATGCTGCTCATGCCCGTCAACCGGGCCGGCTGGCATCCTCTCGGCTTCAGCATGGGCGCGCTGAATATCTGCGTGAACAAATCCTACTCTCGCGGACGGGTCCGCATCCATTCGCTCTCGCCGGCCGACGAGCCCCTCGTCGAACTCGACCTCAGTTCGGACCGGCGCGACCTTCTGCGCCTCGCGGACGGGTTTCGCCGCATCCATGCCATCATGACGAGCGGCCCCCTGCGCGACTGCGTCAACACATGGTTCCTCGCAGGATACAGCGACGAAGTCCGCGCCATGAGCGTCTTCAGTCGCAAGACCTGGTTCAAGACCGCGACCGCCGCGCTCCTGCTCGACATTCCCGGCATTCGCGGGGCCGTCCTCCGTCACAAATTCGGAACCCAGACACGGATCAACCAGCTGATGGCCGATCCCGAGGCGCTTCTGGAATGGGTGCGCAGCGCGGTCTGGTCCGGCTGGCACGTCTCGGGCTCGTGTCGCCTGGGCACCGACGACGATCCACATGCCGTCGTCGATCTCCGATGCCGGGTCCGGGGCATCCAGGGGCTGCGCGTCGTCGACGCCTCGATCATGCCGAGCATCATCAGCGCCAACACCAACATCACGACCATCGCGCTCGCCGAGCGCGCCAGCGAACTCATTCTCGCCGAATAAGGAAATCCGCCAATGCGACCCAATCTTTTTCGCCAGAAGCTCGATCGCGGTGAAACCGGCTATGTCGGCTGGCTCATGATCCCCTCGTCCATCAGCGCCGAGATGATGTCCCTCCAGGGATGGGATGCCCTGACCATCGACATGCAGCATGGGCTGATCGACTACAGCGACGCCCTGACCATGCTGCAGGCCATTTCCAGCACCGACGTCACGCCGCTCATCCGCGTTCCTTCGCTCGACGCCGGCATGATCGGCAAGGCCCTCGACGCCGGCGCCTACGGGGTGATCTGCCCGATGATCAACACGCGCGCGCAATGCGAGGCCCTTGTCGCCGCATGCCGTTACGCGCCGCTCGGCCACCGCAGCATGGGGCCGGTCCGCGCGACCATGTATGCGGGCGCCGACTACGCCGCCAATGCCGACAGGACGGTGATGGCCATTGCCATGATCGAAACACAGGAAGCGTTCGACAATCTCGACGAGATTCTCTCCACCCCCGGACTGGACGCGATCTTTGTCGGCCCGTCCGATCTCTCCCTTTCCATGGGCGGCCCGCCGGGCTTCGATCCCACCACGCCGCACATTCGCGAGGCCCTAGTGACGATCGCCACGGCCGCGAAACGTCACGGCGTCATCGCCGGGCTGCATACCGGCGCGGTCGCGTATACGCGCAGCATGGAAGAGGCGGGATACGATTATTTCGCGTTCCTGAGCGAACTGCGCTTCATGGCGCTCAACAGCGCGACCATGCTGTCCGCGCTTCGCGCCAATGCCGCACCGACCCAGCACGCTTCCACGAACTCGTACTGAGGGATCCGTCGGTGGACGACCTTGCCAATGACCAACGGAAGCGCGTGACGGTAATCGGTGCGGGAATCATCGGCGTCTGCGTCGCGCGTTATTTGCAGATGGACGGGTTTTCGGTCGACATCGTCGATCCCGAACCACCGGGAAGCATGTGCTCCTACGGCAATGCCGGCGGCATCTGCCCTGGTTCATGCGTCCCGATCGCCGGCCCGGGCATGCTGCGCAAGGTGCCGGGATGGCTGCTGGACGAAGACGGGCCGCTGCATATCCGCATCGCTTTCCTGCCCCACATGATCCCGTGGCTGGTAAGCTTCCTGCGGGCCGGGCGCGAAGACGCCGTGCGACGCATCTCGCGCCAGATGAGCGCCCTGCATGCCCAGACCTACCGTTTCTACGAGCCCCTTCTGCGCGACGCGTCGTGCCCGGACCTCCTGGAGCGCAACGGCCAGCTCTTCGTCTACGACGAGGAGAATGGACCGGCAGCCGACGCATTCGGACTGGGCCTGCGCCGCGACGCGGGCGTCAGGATCGAGCTTCTGGACCAGCACGCGCTGCGCGATCTCGAACCCGCCCTCTCCTCACGCTTCAAAAGCGCGGTCTACCTGCCCGAGCAGGGGCAATGCCGCAATCCGGGACGCCTCGTCACCAGCATCGCGGAAAGCGTGGTCCGGGCGGGCGGCACGATAATGCGCCGGCGGGTCAACGCCATCGAAATGGACAATGGACGCGCGCGCGCATTGCTGACCGACGCCGGCCGCCTTGCCGTCGACCAGGTCGTCATTGCCGCGGGCGCATGGTCCCGGGCGCTGGTTCGCAACCTGGGCCTCGATGTGCCCCTCGAGACGGAACGCGGCTATCACGCGATGCTGCTGGGTACGCAGACCCCTTTGCGCACGCAGACGATCTGGTCGAAACGCAAGTTCGTCGCGTCGCAGATGGAGCAGGGGCTTCGTTTTGCGGGCACGGTCGAATTCGCGGGACTGGAGGCGCCGCCGGACATGCGGCGCGCCGACACCTTGCTGCGGCTCGGCCGGCGGATGTTCGCCCGCGCGCCCGAGGGCGAGGTCTCGCGCTGGATGGGCTTCCGCCCGAGCCTGCCGGACAGCCTGCCCGTCATCGGCCGGGCACCCGGCTGTGCCAATGCCTTCCTGGCCTTCGGACACGGTCATATGGGGCTGATCGGCGGCTCGACCACCGGCCGCCTCGTGGCCGACCTCATCGGCGGCCGCACGCCCGTCATAGACCCCGCCCCCTATCGCCTCGAACGCTTCCGGTCCTACAGGAGGAAAGCCGCATGACCGCTCGCGACCAGCGCCCCCATATCCTTCAGGCCGGCCCGCTGATGCCCTATCTGGAAGAGCGCCTGAACGCGCGCTTCTCGGTCACACGCCTGACGGACCTGCCCGAACGCGCGGGTCACCTCGCCGCCACGGGCCACGATTACACCGCCATCGTGACCAGCACCTTCCTCGGGCTGAAGCCGGAGATCCTGGATTCCTGTCCGAACGTGCGCCTTGTCGCCTCGTTCGGCGTCGGCACCGACAGCCTGCCCGTGGACCATGCCACGAAGCGCGGCGTCCTGGTCACCAATACGCCGGACGTCCTCAACGACGACACCGCCACGATGGCGATCGCCCTTCTCCTCGCCTGCACGCGGAACATCGTCGCCAACGATCGCTACGTCCGGGCGGGGGAATGGCGCCTGCGGGGCGACCCGCCGCTCGGCCGCAGTCTCCGCGGCAAGCAGGTCGGGATGGTCGGCCTCGGCCGGATCGGACTGGAGATCGCGCGGCAACTCGAAGTCTTCGGCTGCGAGATCGCCTACCACACACGCACCCCCCGCCCCGACCTGCCCTATCGTCACGAGGCGGACCTCGAGACGCTCGCCCGCATGTCGGCTGCCCTCATCGCCATTGTTCCGGGCGGCCCGGCCACGCACCACCTGATCGGCGCCCGCATTCTCGACGCGCTGGGGCCGGAGGGCGTGTTCATCAACGTCGCCCGCGGATCGGTCGTCGACCAGGACGCCATGATCGCGGCCCTGCGCGACGGCCGGCTCGGTCATGCCGGGCTCGATGTCTACGACGACGAGCCCAACGTGCCCGACACGCTGGCCGCACTGCCCAATGTAGTGCTCCAGCCGCACCAGGCCAGCGCCACGCGCGAGACACGCGAAGCGATGGCCGATCTCGTGCTGGCCAATCTCGATCGTTTTTTCGCCGACCGCACGGTCGTCACTCCCGTCGTTCCCGCCACCCGCACATCATGAGGCCTTCCATGAACACGCCAATCCTCAACATCATCGACGGCACGCCGATCGCTCCGGATGGAAGCGAGACCTGGCAGATCGCGAACCCGGCGCGCCTCGACCTTCCGTCGCGGCACTATGCGCTTTCGTCGCCCGAACAGGTCGACCTGGCGGTCGCGGCAGCCCACACGGCGCAGAAGATCTGGGCCGAGACCTCTCCCATGCTGCGCGCGGACCTGATGATGAAGGCGGCCGCCCTGATCGCGGAAAGGCAGGAGGAACTCGCGCTCCTCATCACGCGCGAAATGGGCAAACCCCTTGTGGAATCCCGTGGCGAGGTCGGATATGCGGCGAAGATCCTGCAATTCTACGCCGCCGAAGCCCAGCGCCCACGGGGCGAGACGCTGTCGTCGGGCCGTCCGCGCGTCCACTACTACACGGTCCGCGAGCCGATCGGCGTTATCGGCGCCATCACCCCCTGGAACTTTCCCCTCTCCATCGCCTGCTGGAAGATCGGCCCGGCAATCATGACGGGCAACACGGTGGTCTGGAAGCCCTCGCCACAGCATCCGCTCTGTTCGCAGGCCCTGATGCAGGTCTTTCTCGACGCCGGCCTGCCGAACGGCGTGGTCAACATGCTCCATGGCGCGGTAGACGCCGGCAGCGCCCTCGTCGCCCATCCGGGCGTCCAGGGCATCTCCTTTACCGGATCGTCGGCGACCGGCGAGGCGATCTATCAAACCACGTCCGCACGTCTGGCCCGCGCCCAATGCGAAATGGGCGGCAAGAATGTTCTCTACGTCCACGAAAGCGGTGATCTGCAAACCGCCGTGACCCTCGCGATCGAGGGCGCCTTCCGCAGTGCCGGGCAGAAATGCACCGGCACCAGCTGGATTCTGCTCGATCCCGCAATCGCCGATCCGTTCATCGAGGCCTTCCTTGCGCGCGCACGCGCCCTGGATGTAGGCGACCCCGAACTGGCCTCGACCTTTCTCGGTCCCGTCGCGGATGTCCGGCAATTCACCAAGGTCTGCGACTATATCGAGGCCGGCATCGAGGAAGGGCTTGCCCTGTCATGCGGCGGCCTGCCCGCCGCGCCGGAAATGGGCTATTTCATAGCGCCGACCGTTTTCACCGATGTCCCCGCGACATCGCGCCTCGCGCGAGAGGAGATCTTCGGCCCCGTCGTGGCGATCACGCGGGTCGCGGACCTGACGGATGCCATCGACCATATCAACACAGGCACATATGGGCTGAGCAATACCATCATTGCCACCGATCTCGGTGCCATCCAGAAATTTTCCCGCAAGGTCGAATCCGGCGTGATCAACGTCAACCTGCCGACGGCGGGCGTTGAAATGCACGCACCTTTCGGCGGCTGGAAGCGGTCGGGGCTCGGCGCCCCGGAACAGGGCCTGAAGACCCTGGATTTCTACACGCACTGGCGAAGCGTCGCCATCCAGTCACCGATCTGAGATCGCAATACAGACAAAAATAAACAAAGAACAAACATCGCAATATCCGCGCCGGACAGAAAGATGTCAGGCGCGGACCGCCGAATTGCGCCCTGTTTTTTGAGAACTATCAATAAAATAATAATATCGACTATGACCTGATTCTTCTTTTTGTTGGGTGTCCATTATGATACTCATATCGATATCGGAAAGTTCCGGACGGACATCAACCGAACCGCCGGAACGCGAACTCCCCCGCTGCCAACCACGGAGACGGTGAAGATGCTTGTGTCTCGATATGGAAAGAAGACTGCCATCGGCCTGCTATCGTGCTCCATGTTGCAGGGCACGGCATGGGCAGCTTCCACCGCTGATGTATACAATCGACAGGATGCCGCGCGCATCCGGCCCAATCCCTCAACGGCTCCGCAGAAGCCGGCGGCCCCGGCAGTGGCAAGGCACGCCAGGGCGGAAAAAGCCAAAGTGGCCGCCGAGGAAATCGTGGTGACGACGCGCAAGAAGAACGAGTCGCTCATGCGCGTGCCGACATCCGTCACCGCATTCTCGGCACGTGACATCGATCGTTATTACATCAAGAGTTTTACCGATTACGCAACCCAGACCCCGGGCCTGTCGTTCAGTAATGGCGGGGGGTCCAATTACGGCCTCGCCGGCTCGCGCGCCATCGCGATTCGCGGGATCGCCGGCAACAACACGACGGGTTTCTACATCGACGATACACCGGTCCCCGCATCCATCGATCCGCGTGTGGTCGATCTCCAGCGCATCGAAGTGCTGAAAGGCCCGCAGGGCACATTGTACGGCGCATCGTCGGAGGGCGGCAACGTACGCCTGATCACGACCCCCGCCGACTACAACAAATCCTCCCTGAAGATCATGACCAATGCCGGGGGCACCGTACACGGCGGCAGCGCGGATGTCGGGGACACGATAACCGGCAATCTCGCGATCGTGCCCGACAAGCTCGCGCTCCGCGTAAGCCAGTATTACAACCAGGACGCCGGCTATCTCGTCCGCTCCTATCTCGATCCGAGCAAAGCGGGCGGAGTCGCCTACAAGCCCAATCAGGGCCAGATCACGACGACCGGCTACTCGGGCGCATTAAGCTATCACATCATCCCCCGCCTGACGGCGACGATGCGGATGCTCTATCAGAATTCGTACGATTACGGATGGCCGTCGGCGTACGCGCCGGCAAACAATTTCGTCGTCTCCAGCTATACCGTAAACCGCGACCTCAATATCCAGGAGAAGTCGAAGGATATCTGGTACCTCCCGAGCTTCGTCCTGTCATACGAGGGCAAAGGCTACACCGTCACATCCTCGACCAGCTATTTCGACCGCTCCTCCCACGACGTAGAGAATGGAAGCGAGGGCGTCACCCAGCAATTGCAGGACACGTTCGGCTACACCGGGCCCGAGCAACCTTCCTACTGGGTCCTCAACAATCATGAGCAGATCTTCACGGAAGAGGACCGGGTTACGTTCGATCCCATCTTTTTCCACCGCATTTCCGGTACGGCCGGTGTCTATTTCAATTCCGACCACCTCAACATGGACCAGCCGCCTTCCATATTTCAGGGAATCTCCTCCCTGTATGGAGACGACAACATCTATGGCGGCCATGCCTCAACCGACACGCGCCAGGTCGCCGCGTTCGGCGAACTCTATATCAAGCTGGCGAAAGGGCTCACCGCGACGCTGGGCGTGCGCGAATACTGGATCCACCAGACAACCAACGCCTCCTCCAACGGCCTGTTCGGCAGTCCGGAGCCGGGGATCTCATCCCAGGACCTGAATGGGGCATTGCCCAAATACGGCCTGTCCTATCAGGCTTCCAAATCCACCATGATGTATTTCAACGCCTCGAAGGGCATGCGTCCCGGCGGCGGCGGCGTTCCCGTCCCGTCAAGCTGCAACGCGGATCTCGCGGCGCTCGGCCTGAACACCAAGTCGCCCCTCCATTATAATGCGGATTCGGACTGGAGCTTCGAGCTGGGGCAGAAGACATCCCTCTTCAACTCCCGCTTCAATCTTTCGACTGCGATCTACCAGGTCGACTGGAACAACATCCAGCAGCAGGTCAATCTCGTCAGTTGCGGGGCGGTCTTCATGAGCAACGCCGGCGCCGCCCGCGTCCGCGGCGGCGAACTCGAATTCAATGCCGTTCCGATCGACGGCCTGCATATCCGGGGCGGTTTCAACTACAATAACGCGGTCATTACCCAGCAGGGCGACGGCGTCCTTCCTGCGGGGGAATGGGTTAACGGCGTGCCCCAGTGGACGGCGAACGCGGCGGTCGAATACGAGCATTCGCTCTGGAACAAGACGACCGGTTTTATCGCGGGCACTTTCTCCCATTCCGGCCCCAGCCGCTCCGACAACAATTCGCCCGGGTCCCCGCTGTATCGGCAGGGCTACAACATCGCCAACCTGCGGGGCGGCGTGCGTTTCAAGAATACCGAAATCGCCTTCTACATCAACAACCTGACAAATACGAAGGTCAATTTCGGCGACCTGCAGCCCATTTCGATCGTGCGCCAGATCACGAACAGCAAAGGCACGACGAACGATCTTCGCGTGACACTCCTGCCCCCTCTCACGGCCGGCCTCCAGATCAAGGAAGCATTCTGACGCCGGAACTGCCCGCCAACAGAGTCTGCTCCGGCCAGCAGGCCGGCGCAGACTCACGACATGCCATGGCACGCGACCGCCCCGTGGCACACCGTCCCTTTCAGACCGATGGGGCTCCGTTCAGCACATTCTTCCTACCCGTCCAGCGACTGCAATTCGAACAACCGCCGATACAACCCGCCCTCATGCGTCACCAGCTCCGCATGCGACCCATCTTCCAGCAATTCGCCGTGCGCAAACACCAGGATCCGGTCCAGCCCGACGACGGTCGACAGGCGATGGGCGATCACCAGCACGGTGCGCCCGACCATCAGCCGTTCCATGGCCTCCTGCACCAGGATTTCCGATTCCGAATCCAGGCTGGACGTCGCCTCGTCGAAGATCAGGATCGGAGCATTGGCCAGGAAGGCACGGGCAATCGCCACCCGCTGCCGCTCCCCGCCCGAAAGCTTGACCCCGCGTTCGCCGACCATGGTGGCATAGCCCTTGGGCAGGCGGTCGATAAAGCCCGCCGCATTGGCCTGCCGCGCCGCTTCCTCGATCTCCGCCATCGAGGCTCCGGGGCGTCCATAGGCGATGTTCTCGGCCAGCGAACGATGAAACAGCACCGGCTCCTGCTGCACGATCGCGATCTGCGACCGCAGGCTGGACTGCGTCACCGTGGCGATATCGATCCCATCGACCAGCACCCGGCCCGACGTCACGTCGTACAGCCGCTGCAACAGCTTGATCAGCGTGGTCTTGCCCGAGCCCGAGGGCCCCACCAGCGCAACGCGGCTCCCCGCGGGAATATCGATCGACAGATCATGGAACAGCGGCCGGCTCTGCGCCCGGTAGCCGAACCCGACATGGTCGAAGCGGATGGCACCATGCGTCACGCGCAGCGTGCCGGCTCCCGGCCGGTCCGCAACCCCCAGCGGCAGGCGATAGATGGCGACCAGTTCCTCCATCTCGTTCACCGACCGCTGAACCATCGAGATCTGCTGCCCGATATCACGCAGATAGCCCTGCACCAGAAACACCATGGTCAGCACATACGCCACGTCGCCGGGCCCGGCGCGCCCACGCCACCACAGCGCCAGCACCGCGCCGATCAGCAGCACCCGCATCAGCAGCGCCGCCACGTTCTGCAGATTTCCCGAATTGGTGCCCCGAATCCACGACCGTTCCGTCCGCGTCTGCCACCGCGCGAGGATGCGCGACAGATGCGCATCCTCCCGCTCTTCGGCACCGAACGCCTTGACGACGCTATTGCAGGTCACGGCATCGGCCAGCGCCGCGCCCATGCGGGTATCCCATTTGTTGGCCAGCCGGGCAGAGGGCGCGACATAGCGCAGGGTCAGCCAGGTCGACATCGCCACCAGCAGGACCGAACTCACCCCCAGCAGCAGCCCCATCGACGGCCAGTGCGCCGCCAGCACCACCGTCGTCGCGGCCAGCACCAGCACGCTGGGCAGCAGCATCAGCATCAGCGTGTCGGCCAGCGTGTCGGTCGCCCACATGCCGCGCGTCAGCCGGCGCACGGTCGACCCGGCGAACGTATTGCCATGCCAGTCGGTCGAAAAACGCTGCACGCGGGCAAAGGCGCTCTCGGCAATGCCGCGCATGGTGCGCGCGGTCAGGTGCGTGATGCCCAGATAGGACATGCGGCGACCGACCACCCCCAGCAGGCCCAGCAGCACCAGGCCGCCGACCATCCACAGCGCGCCGCGCCGGGCCGCCTCCATCGCCGGCGTGGCCACCGCGTCGGCACCCGCGCCGCCGGCGGCGCGGGAGACGTCATCCACCATCCAGCCGGCCAGCAGCGGCGTGACCACATCGGCCACCGTCGCCACCGACACACCCGCCAGCGTCCAGGCCAGCGCGCCGGGGTGGCGCAGCCAGCGGCGGATCACAAAATCCAGAACTTCGGCAAATTCGTTGCGCGCGGGGCGCTCCTGGCCCGACACGGCGTGCTGCTCCGTCATGATGCTCCGGCCGGTCATGCCGGCCATCCTCGTGCGTCCGCCCCAACCGCGGCGACGGCGCAGGCCGTCGCGTGCCGCGCGACGCGCGCCCGCGCCGCACGATGGGCATTCTGATCTTGTCCCGGTTTTCGGGGCAAATTATCGCCGTGCCGCCCCCGGAACGCAAGACGGCACCCCTCACGCGCGCGCCCGACGATTTACACATCCCCCCATCAGGCCGAAAACAGACCCCACCTGTCCCCCACCTTCCGCAGAGACGGCATGACCCGCACCCCCACCACCCAACCCGCCCGCGCCCGCCGCCGCATGACGCTGAAGGAAGTCGAACGCTTCATCACCCTGCTGGCCGAAGCCCACCCCAATGCGGAAAGCGAGCTGGATTTCGTCGACGACTACACGCTTCTGGTCGCCGTCGCCCTGTCCGCCCAGGCCACCGACGTCTCGGTCAATCGCGTGACCAAGGGCCTGTTCCGCGACGCCCCGAACCCCGCCGCGATGGTGGCACTGGGCGAGGACGCGGTCGGCGACCATATCCGCACCATCGGCCTGTGGCGCACCAAGGCCCGCAACGTCGTCGCCCTGTCGCAGGCCCTGCTCGACCAGCACGGCGGACAGGTCCCGCACGACCGCGCGGCCCTCGAAGCCCTGCCCGGCGTTGGCCGCAAGACCGCGAACGTGGTGATGAACGTGGCCTTCGGCGACAGCACCATGGCCGTCGACACGCACATCTTCCGCATCGGCAACCGCACCGGCCTGGCCCCCGGCAAGACCCCCCGCGCGGTGGAAGACCAACTGGTCGCCCGCATCCCGGCCCCGATGCTGCGCCCGGCCCACCACTGGCTGATCCTGCACGGACGCTATGTCTGCAAGGCCCGCCGCCCGGAATGCTGGCGTTGCCCGGCGACGGAACCCTGCCAGTATACGGGCAAGGTGCTGATCGCGCCCTGATGCGGGAGCTTTCCGTTCTTTTTTTGAAAAAAAGAACCAAAAAACTTTTGATCTGTTCAGGAATTTTTTGCCGGGACACACGATGGCCCCAAACGAATAAAAGTCTTTTTGCTTTTTTTTTCTTCAGAAAAAGAAGACGCTACTCCCGCTGCGCCAGCGGCAATGCCGGCATTCCATGCTGCCCCGGCGCCAGCACCCACGGCCGCGCCCCCCGCCAATCGCGGTCCGAGATCACCACCGGACCACCCGACGACAGAAAGACAGCCTGCGCGCCACTCTTCCACGCCTCCAGCGTATCGAGCACGCGCACGCCCCGACAGCCCGCATCGTCCGGCACCAGCGTCACCAGCACCACCATTCCCGCGCAACCGGAAGACGGCGCCACGTCCCGCAGACGCACCCCGACACGCCCGCCATCCAGCAGGCATGCCCCCTCCCGGCAGGCCCCCGCCATCGGCGCAGGCGGCAGCGCCAGGGCCTGCCGCCAGTCCGCCTCGACCAGCCGCTCGCTGCCGGGGCGCGGGCCAATGCGCAGCACGCCGCCATCCCGCACGGCCACCGTCCGCCCATCGGGCGACAGCAGCAGATCCGGCCGCACGACCCAAAAGGGCACGGCCAGCGCCAGCACCATCGGCCCCACCCCCCACCAGCGCCACCGCCCGGCCCACAGGCACAGCCAGCACAGGCCCAGCAACCACACAGCCAGCCCCCAGCCGGGCATGGCAGGCACCGCCAGCCGCGCCGCCGGCCAGCCGGAGACCATCCGCGCCAGATCGAGAATCACCCCAATGCCCCACCCCATCGGCACCAGCGCCGCGCCTTCCGCCCCCAATGGCATCAGCAACAGGGACAGCAGGCCCAGCGGCAGCACCCACATCGCCATCAGCGGCACCGCCAGCAGGTTGGCCAGCACGAACCAGGGCTGAAGCGTGCCGAAATGCGCCATCACCACCGGCACCGTCGCCCCACCGGCCAGCAAGCTGGCCTGCCCCAGATGCACGACATGAAGCAGGACACGCCGCCACCAGCCGGGCTGCTCGGTCAGGCGGGCAAGGACCGGCCGCGTGACCTCGGCCCCCGCCGCCAGCGCCATGACGGCCGCCAGGGACATCTGCAATGGCGCATCCAGCAGATCGGCCGGCCCGGTCAGCAGCAGCAGGATCGCTCCCACCGCCAACCCGCGCAGCGACAGCGCCCGCCGGCCGGTGACGATCGCCAGCACCACCAGCGCCGCCATGGTCAGGCTGCGCAACGCCGGCAGATGCGCCCCCGTCAGCCCCACATACACAATGCCGGCCCCCAGCCCCGCAATGGCGGCAATCGACCGGCACGGCCAATACAGGGTCGCCCACTCCGAACAGGCCAGCAGCAGCCGCGTCACCGCCACCGAAACCCCCATGACGATGCCCAGATGCAGCCCCGCCACCGCCAGCAGATGCGCCAGCCCCGCATCGGCAAACGCGTCGCGATCCGCCTGGTCCATCCCGACGGCGGAACCGGTCAGCACCGCCGTCGCCACCCCGCCCGTGGCACCCGGCAAGGCGCGCACGATACGCGCCGCAACAAGCTCGCGTATCCCCTCCAGCGACGAAGTCCCCGGCACCGCCCCAATAGCCTCCGCCGGCCCCAAGGCCGTTCCGCTCCCGGCCGTTCCGTCGAAATAAGCCCGGCGCTGCCGGTCGGGACCACCGGGCCAGGACGGCGGCGCCGGCGGCCGCAACAGGGCCCGCACCCGTACCACCATCCCCGGAACCAAAACCAGCGGATCGTCGGCCCGCAGACGCACGCGCAGGATGCGGCGCAGGGGCGGCATGCCGGCATCGAGCGGATCGTCCAGCACCACGCCAGCCAGATCCAACCGCCGGACAGACGGCCCGTCAGACGCCGCCAGCAACGAAACCGCCACGACACGCCCGGTCACGATGCTCGCGCGCGCCGGCAGGTCGGGCAATGGCGACTGGCGATGCGTGGCCCAGAACGCGGCCAGAAACCCCACGGCCAGCGTCGCGGCACCCCCACCGAACATACGGGGCGCCAGCGCATAAGGCCGCCACGCGATCCAGCCCAGCCCCAGACCCGCGATGCCGGCCCCGGCGAGAACCGCCAGCGTGCCCGGCTCGTGGCGCAGCCCGAAATACCAGGCGATGCCCAGCCCCAGCCCGACCGGTACCCACAGCATCAGGCGCCGCTGTTCCGCCAGCAGCAGGCCGGCCACCGCCTCCCGTTCTTTTTTGAAAAAAAGAACCAAGAAACTTTTAGCCTTTTTAAGAGGAAAACCGCCCCACAAGGCAGAATGCCGACAACAGATTAAACGTCTTTTTGCTTCTTTTTCTTCAGAAAAAGAAGAGACAAACGCGCCCCGCCCACAAGGCTCCCATACCGGCGCCCCCTGTCGGCAGACATCGTCCCATGGTAAAGAGCCGGCTCATGACCGTTCGTACGCGCTTCGCCCCCAGCCCGACCGGGTTGCTGCATATCGGCAACGCCCGCGCCGCCCTGTTCAACTTCCTCTATGCCCGCCACCATGGGGGAAAATTCCTGCTTCGTATCGAGGATACGGACCGCGAGCGATCGACCCAGCACGCGGTCGACGTCCTGTTCGACGGGCTGGCCTGGATGGGCATCACCCCGGACGAGGAACCGGTGTTCCAGTCCACGCGCCAGGCCCGGCACGCCGAAATCGCGCACCACCTGCTGGCGCAGGGCCTGGCCTATCGCTGCTACTGCACGCAGGAAGAACTGCAGCAGATGCGCGAGCAGGCGATGGCCGAGGGCAAGCCCCCCCGCTATAACGGCTACTGGCGCGATCGTGATCCGTCCGAAGCCCCGCCCGGCGCCCCCTATACGGTGCGCATCCGCGCCCCGCGCGAGGGCGAGACCGTGATCCAGGACCTGGTGCAGGGCGATGTCCACGTCGCCAACGCCGAAATGGACGACATGATCATCCTGCGCGCCGACGGCACGCCGGTCTACCAGCTCGCGGTGGTGGTCGACGACCATGACATGGACATCACCCATGTCATCCGCGGCGACGATCACCTGACCAACACGTTCCGCCAGGCGATGATCTATCGCGCCATGGGCTGGGACCTGCCGAAATTCGCGCACCTGCCGCTGATCCACGGTCCGGACGGCGCCAAGCTGTCCAAGCGCCACGGCGCGCAGTCGGTCGTGGAATTCCGCGACATGGGCTACCTGCCCGAGGCCCTGAACAACTACCTGCTGCGCCTCGGCTGGGGCCATGGCGACGCCGAGATCCTGTCGCGCGACGAGCAGATCCAGCTCTTCGACCTCGACGGCGTCGGCCGCTCGCCCTCGCGCATGGACTACGCCAAGCTCTCGCACCTGAATGGCGTCTGGCTGCGCCAGGCCGACGACGCACGCCTGACCGACGACGTCGTGGAGCGCCTGGCCGGGCGCGAGGGCGTGACCGTCGACGACACGCTGCGCGCGCGCATCCTCACCCTGATGCCGGGCCTGAAGGAACGCGCGAAGACACTGGTCGAACTGGCCGACAGCGCCGCCTTCCTCGGCCGGCACGTGCCGCTGGCGTTCGACGCCAAGGCCGAAAAGCTGCTGACGGACGAGGCCCGCGCCATGCTCGGTCTGCTGGCCCGCGAACTCGCGGTGCTGGCCGAATTCGACGCCCCGTCGATCGACGCCGCCCTGCGCCATTTCGCCGAGAATCACGGCCACAAGCTGGGCCAGGTCGCCCAGCCCCTGCGCGCCGCCATGACCGGTGGCGCCACCTCGCCGGGCATCGACGCCACGCTGGCCGCCCTGGGCCGGGACGAGGTGATGGCGCGGCTGGGGGCCGTCGCCCGATGAACGACAGCCCGCGCGCGGCGCCGCCCCGGTTCTTCCCGCAGCACGGGCGCCACCTGCTGGGTCTCCAGGGCATGCATCCCACCCGGATCGTGCCTTTCCTGGACCTGGCCGAGAGCTACGCGCTGATGAACCGCTCGCGCCAGACCCCGCGCGACCGACTGCGCGGGCGCACCGTCATCAACTTGTTCTTCGAGGACAGCACGCGCACCCGCACCTCGTTCGAACTGGCCGCGAAGCGGCTGGGCGCGGACGTGGTCAACATGAGCGTGGCCACCTCGTCGGTGAACAAGGGCGAGACCCTGCTGGACACCGCCGCGACGCTGAATGCGATGCGCACCGACCTGCTGGTGGTGCGCCATTCGCAGTCCGGCGCGCCGGCCCTGCTGGCCCGCAAGGTCGAGGCCAGCGTGGTGAATGCCGGCGACGGCACGCACGAACACCCGACCCAGGCCCTGCTGGACGCCCTGACCATCCGCCGGCATTTCGGCACGCTGCACGGGCTGACGGTGGCGATCTGCGGCGATGTCAGCCACAGCCGGGTGGCGCGGTCCAACATCCACCTGCTGACGGCCATGGGGGCAAAGGTGCGGGTGGTCGGCCCGCCGACGCTGATCCCGGGCGCGATCGGCGCGCTGGGCGTGGATGTCCATTACGCGATGGAAGACGGGCTGCGCGACGCCGACGTGGTGATGATGCTGCGCATGCAGCGCGAGCGGATGAATGGCGGCCAGGTCCCCAGCCCGCGCGAATATTTCCGTTTCTACGGGCTGGACCTCAAGCGGCTGGCCATGGCCCGCCCGGGCGCGCTGGTCATGCACCCCGGCCCGATGAACCGCGGTGTCGAGATCGAAAGCCGCGTCGCCGATTCAGACCAGAGCGTGATCCGCGAACAGGTCGAGATGGGGGTGGCCGTGCGCATGGCCGTCCTCGACCTGCTGTCGCGCGCCGGAGACCAGACGTGACCGTTTCCCACCCGATGGCCCAGCCCATCCTGTTCGAGAATGTCCGCCTGATCGACCCCGCGCGGGGCCTGGACCGGCCGGGGCGCCTGCTGGTCCGTGGCGGCACGATCGCCGGCACCGACCTTCCGGAGTCCGAAGGCGTGCCCGACGGCGCCCATGTGGTCGATGGCGGGGGCGCGGTGCTCTGCCCCGGCCTGGTCGACATGCGGGTGGCGATCGGCGAACCCGGATTCGAATATCGCGAAACCGTGGCCTCGGCGGCGCGCGCGGCGGCGGCCGGCGGCATCACCACAATGGCGGTGCTGCCCAACAGCCAGCCGGCAATCGACGATCCCGCCCTGGTGCGCCACCTGCGCGCGCGGGCCGAGGAAACGGGCATGGTCTCGATCCTGCCCTACGGCGCGCTGACCCGCCGGTGCGAAGGCAGCGAGATGGCCGAGATCGGCCTGCTCAACGAGGCCGGCGCGGTCGCCTTCACCGACGGCACGCGGGCCCTGGCCGATGCGCGGATGATGCGCCTTGCCCTGACCTATGCAAGGGGCTTCGACGCCCTGGTCGTCCAACACCCCGAGGACCCGTCGCTGGCGCGCGGCGGCTGTGCGACCGACGGCGAACTGGCCACCCGCCTCGGCCTGCCGGGCATCCCCACGGCGGCCGAGGCGATCATGATCGCCCGCGACCTGCGGCTGGCCGAACTGACGCGCGGCCGCCTGCATTTCGCCCATGTCTCGACGGCGGAAGGCTTGGACCTGATCCGCGCCGCCAAGGCGCGCGGCCTGCGCGTGACCTGCGACACCGCCCCGCCCTATTTCGACCTGAACGAGACCGCGATCGGCGATTTCCGCACCTACGCCAAACTGTCGCCCCCCCTGCGCGGCGAGGCCGACCGGCTGGCCGTCTGCGCCGCGCTGGCCGACGGCACGATCGACGCCATCGCCTCCGACCACGCCCCCTGCGACGCCGACGACAAGCGCCAGCCCTTCGCCGTGGCCGCGGCCGGCGGCACCGGGCTCGCGACCCTGCTGGCCGTCACGCTGGCACGGGTGCATGGCGGCAACCTGAAGCTGATCGACGCGCTGGGCCTGCTGACCCACCGGCCAGCCGCCCTGCTGGGCAGCGACGCCGGCACGCTGGCCGACGGCGCGGTGGCCGATCTGTGCCTGTTCGACCCCGACCGCGCCTGGCAGATCGTGGCCGGCGACCTGCCGGGCCGCGCCCGCAACACGCCCTTCGACGGCCGGGCGGTCGAAGGCCGCGTGCTGGGCACCTGGAAGGCCGGACGCCAGGTCTACGGCCAGGACGCGGCATGATGTCCGAAACGCTCCCGGGCTACGTCCTGCAATTGCTGGCGGCCATCGCCGTGCTGGCCTACGTCATCGGCAGCATCCCCTTCGGCCTGTTGCTGACGCAGTTGGGCGGCGCGGGCGACATCCGCACCATCGGGTCGGGCAATATCGGCGCGACCAACGTGCTGCGCACCGGCCGGCGCGGGCTGGCGGCGGCGACGCTGCTGTTCGATGGCGGCAAGGGCGCGTTCGCGGTGCTGTGCGGCTTCATCCTCTCGCCCTTCCATCCCGCACAGGCCATGGCGGTGGCGGCCCTGTTCGCCGTCATCGGCCATTGCTTCCCCATCTGGCTGAAATTCAAGGGCGGCAAGGGCGTCGCCACCGGGCTGGGGGCGGCGCTGGCGCTGTCGCCGCTCACCGGCCTCGCCTGCTGCGCCATCTGGCTGGGCGTGGCGAAACTGACCCGGATCTCCTCGGCCGGCGCGCTGGCCGCCTTCGTGGCCATGCCCGTGCTGCTGGCGGCGCTGGGCGGCGAAGGCCTGCGCGCGCCGGCCCCGATGGCGGGGCTGCTGATCGCGCTGCTGGTCATCGCCCGGCACCACGGCAATATCCGCCGCCTGCTCAACGGAACCGAACCGCGAATCGGGCGGAAGGCTCCGTGACACCGGCCGGGCCGCTGGCCGCGCGCCTTCGCCTGGCCCGCAGCGAAGGCGTCGGCCCAGTCGGCTACCGCAAGCTCCTGCTCGATTACGGCGACGCCGAAAGCGCCCTGTCCGCCCTGCCGGCCCGCGCCCGCGCCGCCGGCCGCGCCCGCATGCTGCGCATCCCGCCCGAGGACGAGATCGCGGCGGAAATCGCGGGCACGGCGGCCCTTGGCGGCCGGATCCTGATGCTGGGCGACCCCGATTACCCCCCGCTGCTGGCCGCCATCCACGATGCGCCGCCGGCCCTCTCGGTCCTGGGCGACCCGGCCCGGCTGAACGGGCGCTGCGTCGCCATCGTGGGGGCGCGCAACGCCTCCTCCAACGGCGCGCGAATGGCCGAAAGCCTCGCCGCGACCCTGGCGGCCCAGGGCGTCACCGTGGTCTCGGGCCTGGCGCGCGGCATCGATGCCGCCGCCCATCTCGGGGCGCTGCGGGCCGGCATCACCATCGCCGCCGTCGCCGGGGGCCTCGACCGTCCCTACCCGGCGGACCATGCGCAATTGCAGGACAGGATTGCGCAATACGGTGCCGTCGTCACCGAAACCCCGCTGGGTATCGCACCGCAGAGCCGCCATTTCCCCCGCCGCAACCGCCTGATCGCCGGCCTCTCGCTGGGCTGCGTGGTGGTCGAGGCCGCACTGCGCTCGGGCAGCCTGATCACCGCCGACCTGGCGGCGGGCTATGGCCGCACGGTCTTCGCGGTGCCCGGATCGCCGCTGGACCCGCGCAGCCGGGGCACGAATGCCCTGCTGCGGCGCGGCGCGATCCTGACCGAAAGCGAGAACGATATCCTGGCCGAACTCCCCCACGCGGCGACGACCGGCCTTTTTTTCGCCAGCCCGCCGGGCCACCCCGGCCGGCTGGCGCAAACCACCGCACCCTGGCCGGAACCGCCGGCCCCAGGCACCCCTTTCTCCCCTTCCGACACTTCGGAGGAAGCCTCCGATATCCGCCAGGCGATCCTGACTCTGCTGTCATTCACGCCAACGCCGGTTGACGATCTTGTACGGCGCTGCCAGTTCTCGACATCGGCGATCCTGACCGTACTGTCGGAACTGGAACTGGCAGGCGACATTGAAACCCTTCCGGGCGGGAGTGTCGTCCTTCCATCCCTGCCCGACGGACCCTGACGGGCGCCGGAACGAGACGCGTGATCCGGAGACAGAATGACTGACGTGGTCGTGGTCGAATCGCCTGCCAAGGCGAAGACGATCAACAAGTATCTGGGAGACGGCTTCACCGTTCTGGCGTCGTTCGGCCATGTCCGCGACCTGCCGCCCAAGGATGGCAGCGTCCGCCCGGACGAGAATTTCGCCATGGACTGGGAAGCCGACGAACGCGGCAACCGCCAGATCGCCGCCATCGCCAAGGCCCTGCGTGGCGCCAAGCACCTGTATCTGGCCACCGATCCGGATCGCGAGGGCGAGGCGATTTCCTGGCATGTCCGCGCGATGCTCGAGGAGCGGAAGCTGCTCAAGGGCGTGGATGTCCAGCGCGTCACCTTCAACGAGATCACCAAATCCGCCATCCAGACCGCGATGGCCCACCCCCGCGACCTCGACCAGCCGCTGATCGAGGCCTATCTGGCCCGCCGCGCGCTGGACTATCTGGTGGGATTCACCCTGTCGCCGGTCCTGTGGCGCAAGCTGCCGGGCTCGCGCAGCGCCGGCCGCGTGCAATCGGTCTCCCTGCGGCTGATCTGCGAGCGCGAAGCCGAGATCGAGAGCTTCAAGAGCCGGGAATACTGGACGGTCGCCGCCCAGTTCGCCACGCCGGACGGCGCGCCCTTCACCGCGCGCCTGACCCACTTGGCCGGCCAGAAGCTAGACCAGTTCGACCTGCATGACGAAGCCGGGGCCATGGCGGCCAAGGCGACCGTCGAGGGTGGAAAATTTTCGGTCCGCTCGGTCGAGCGGCGCAAGGTCCGCCGCAACCCGCCGCCGCCCTTCACCACCTCGACCATGCAGCAGGAAGCCTCGCGCAAGCTGGGCATGGGCGCCCAGGCGGCGATGCGCGTCGCGCAGCAATTGTACGAAGGCATCGACCTGGGCGGCGAGACGGTCGGCCTGATCACCTATATGCGAACCGACGGCGTGCAGATGGCCGGCGAGGCGATCGCCGCCATCCGCGAGCATATCGGCACCAGCTTCGGCGCCCCCTACGTGCCGGAAAAGGCACGGATCTACTCCACCCGCGCCAAGAACGCGCAGGAAGCGCACGAGGCGATCCGCCCCACCGACGTCGCCCGCACCCCCGCCGAGGTCGCCCGCTATCTGAGCGACGAGCAGAGGCGCCTGTACGAACTGGTCTGGAAGCGCTCGGTCGCCAGCCAGATGCAGTCGGCCGAACTGGACCAGGTGATCGTCGAGATCGCGGATGCCGCCGGCGCCGCGACCCTGCGCGCCAACGGCTCCATGATCGCCTTCGACGGCTTCCTGAAACTCTACAGCGAAGGCCGCGATGACGCCGCGACGAAGGACGAGCAGGACGACGAAAGCCGCATGCTCCCGCCGATGCGCGAGCGCGACCCGCTCAGGACCGGCACCGTCGCGGCCGACCAGCATTTCACCCAGCCGCCCCCCCGCTATTCGGAAGCGTCGCTGGTCAAGAAGATGGAAGAGATCGGCATCGGCCGCCCCTCCACCTACGCCTCGATCCTGTCGGTGCTGCGCGACCGCAACTATGTGCGACTCGAGGCCCGGCGCTTCGTGCCCGAGGACCGGGGGCGGCTGGTCACGGCCTTCCTCACCTCGTTCTTCGAACGCTATGTCGATACCGGCTTCACGGCGGGGCTGGAGGAACAGCTCGACGACATCTCGGGCGGCCGCGCCGACTGGCGCGACGTGATGTCGGCCTTCTGGCGCGATTTCTCGCACGCGGTCGACCAGACGAAGGAGCTGAAGATCTCCGACGTCATCAACGCGCTCGATGCCGACCTGGCCCCCCATTTCTTCCCCGCCCACCCCGATGGCAGCGACCCGCGCGTCTGCACCGCCTGCGGCACCGGCCGGCTGGGGCTGAAGCTGGGCCGCTACGGCGCCTTCATCGGCTGCTCCAACTATCCCACCTGCCAGTTCACCCGCCGCCTGGTGGTGGATTCGAAGGAGGAAGGCGAGGCCGACACGCTCAAGGACGGCATGCGGCTGCTGGGCCAGGCCCCGAGCGGCGAGGACGTGACCGTCAAGCGCGGCCCGTGGGGTCTCTACGTCCAGCAGGGCGAACCCAACCCCGAGGACAAGAAGGCCAAGCCCAGGCGCGCCACCATCCCGCGCGGCATCGAGGGCGACAAAATCACGCTGGAACAGGCGCTGGGCCTGCTGTCGCTGCCGCGCACCGTGGGCATCCACCCCGAAACCGGCGAGCCGATCGAGGCCGGGCTGGGCCGCTTCGGCCCCTATGTGAAGATGGGCGCCATCTACGGGTCGCTGGACAAGGATGACGACATCCTGACCGTCGGCCTCAACCGCGCGGTCGACGTGCTGGCCCGCAAGCTGGCCTCGGTCCGCACCATCGCGCCGCATCCCAGGGATGGCGAGCCGGTGATGGTGCGCAAGGGCCGGTTCGGGCCGTACATCCAGCACGGCCAGATGGTCGTCAACGTACCGCGCGGCGAGGCGATGGAAGACGTGACGCTGGACCAGGCGGTGGCGCTGCTGGCCGAAAAGGGCAAGCCGCTGAAGCCCAAGGGCAAGGCGGCCGCCAAAAAGACGACTGCCAAGTCCACCACCCGCAAGACGGCGGCAAAGACCACGAAGAAGGAGGCCCCCGCCGAAGGGGCCGAAACCCCGGTCCGCAAGACCACCCGCGCCAGAAAGGCGCCCCCCGCCGAGGCCACGGAAGCAGCCCCGGCGAAGCGAAGCCGGCGCGCGGCGGCCAAGGCCGAGTGACGATGGAGGGGAGGAAACCTTCCGACCCTCAGCCGCCGCCCGATACGCTGCCCGATCCCTCCAGCCCCCCCCGGGCCGGAGGGCTTCCGGATCGCGAAACCCTGCGCCGGTTCGTGACCGAGGCCACCGGCCGCGTCGGCAAGCGCGAGATCGCGCGCGCCTTCGGCCTGGGTCCGGAACACAAGGCGGCCCTGCGCGACATGCTGCGCGAACTGGCGCTGGACGGCGCGCTGGTCCCCGCCGGTGCACGCCGCTTCCGCGCCTCCACCGCCATGCCCGAGGCGACGGTGGTGCAGGTCACCGGCACCGATCCCGACGGCGACCCGATCGCCCGCCCCGTGATGTGGGAAGGCGACGGACCCGCGCCCGTCATCTTCATGCACCCCGAGCAGAAGGGCCGCCCGGCCCTGGCACCGGGCGAGCGGGTGGTCGCGCGCCTCAAGCGCGTCGGCCCCGGCCGCTACGAGGGCCGCACCCTGCGCCGCCTGACCGACGCCCCCGGCCGGGTCGTCGGCCTGTTCCGCGCCACGCCGGCCGACCCCGCCGCCCCGCCGCGCCGGGTGCAGGAGGCCGGGCGCATCGTCCCCGCCGACCGGCGTTCCAAGGCCGAATGGATCGTCCCGGCAGGCGAGACGATGGGCGCCGAAACCGACGAGATCGTGGTGGCCGAGCCCCTGCCCATGGCGGGCCACGGGCTGAAGCCGGTACGGATCGTCGAGCGGCTGGGCCCGATGGGCGACGCGCGCTCGGTCAGCCTGCTGGCCATCCACACCCACGCCATCCCCCACCAGTTCTCCGCCGACGCACTGGCCGAGGCCGAGCGCGCGCGCGGCGTATCGGCCGAGGGGCGCGAAGACCTCCGCGAGGTCCCGCTGATCACGATCGACGGCGCCGACGCCCGCGATTTCGACGACGCGGTGTATGCCGAACCCTGGTCGGGCCCCGAGGGCCCCGGTTTCCGCCTCATCGTCGCCATCGCCGACGTGGCGCATTACGTACGCCCCGGCTCCGCGCTGGACAGCGAGGCAAGGCGGCGCGGCAATTCGGTCTATTTCCCCGACCGGGTGGTCCCGATGCTGCCCGAGGCCCTGTCGAATGGCTGGTGCTCCCTGCGCCCGGGCGAGGATCGCGGCTGCCTGTTCGTCGAAATCCATATCGATGCCGAGGGCCGGAAACTGCGCCACCGCTTCGGCCGGGGCCTCATGCGCAGCGCGGCACGCCTGACATATGACGAGGTCCAGGCGATGGCCGAGGGCCGGCAGGACAGCGCGCTGCCCGAGGGCATGCTGGCCACCCTGTTCGCCGCCTGGCGTGCCCTGTCGACGGCGCGGGCACAACGTGGCACGCTGGAACTCGACGTGCCGGAACGGGTGGTCCGACTCGACGAGGCCGGGCGGATCACCGCCATCGAACCCCGTATCCGCCACGACAGCCATCGCCTGATCGAGGATTTCATGGTGCTGGCCAACGTCGCCGCCGCCGAGGAACTGGAACGCCGCCGCCGGCCGTGCCTGTACCGCATCCACGCCCCGCCCTCGCCCGAACGGGCCGAGTCGATGCGCGACAATTTGTCGGCCATGGGTTTCACGGTACCGCCGGTCGGCACCCTGCACGCGCGCGACCTGGCCGGCGTGCTGGCCCGCGCCGCCGAAGGCGACGCCCCCACTCTGGTCAGCGAAACCATCCTGCGGGCGCAGAGCCAGGCCGAATACAGCCCCGACAATATCGGCCATTTCGGCCTCGCCTTGTCCTCCTACGCCCATTTCACCAGCCCGATCCGGCGCTATGCCGACCTGATGGTGCATCGCGCCCTGATCGGCATGGGCACGCACCCGCCCGACGCCATGCCCGCCGCCGATGCGGCAAAGCTGGAGGAAATCGGCACGCAGGTCAGCACCGCCGAACGGCGCGCCATCCAGGCCGAGCGCGAGACGACCGAACGCTATGTCGCCGCGTGGCTGGCCGACCGGGTCGGCAGCGAATTCTCCGGCCATGTGTCGGGCGTAACCCGGTTCGGCGTGTTCGTGACATTGACGCAGACCGGGGCCAGCGGTCTGGTACCGGTATCGACCCTGCCCGACGATGTCTGGACCCATGACGACAAGACCCACACCCTGCGCGGCCGCGACAGCGGACTGGTCCTGCGGCTGGGCCAGCCCGTCACCGTGCGGCTGGCCGAGGCGACACCGGTGACGGGCGGCCTGCTCTTCACCCTGACGGACCCGCCGCCCGCCCCCGCGCGCCGCACCCGCGGCCAGCGCCCGCGCTGATGCGCCCCCGGGCCGCCTCGCGAGGGTGGATCGGCCGCCGGCCCCTGCGGCTGCCGGCCCGCTCGATCGCGATCATGCTGGTCGTCATCTACCTGATGACGCCAAGGCTGGCGGCCGCCGATCCGGCGCGCCCGGCGCTGGACACCACCATGACCCAGGCCGTCCTCAACGCGGCCCTGACCTTCCTGCTCCCCCGCACGCTGGAGAGCCATACCTCGCGCGATTTCTGCCTATGGGGCCTGAACGGGCTCAGCGCGATCGACCCGTCTCTGACCGTCACCGACCGCGACGGCACCGTGCAACTCGCCCTGGGGCAGGACGTGCTGCTGCGCGTGCCCGACCCCGCCGAGACCGACCAGGCCGGCTGGACCGACGTGACGGTGCGGCTGATGCAGGCGGCCTGGGTCCGGTCCTCGGCCGTGCGCGACGCGGGCGGCGGCGGCTTGCTGCAAGGGTTCTTCGACGAACTGTTCAACCATATGGACCCGTATTCGCGCTACGTCGCGCCCGCCCCGGCGACGACCGACCGCGACACCCGCACGGGCGGCGAGGCCGGAACCGGCCTGACGCTGGGGCGTGACGCCCGCTCGATCCTGATCACGGCGGTCAACGCCAACGGGCCGGCCTGGCCGGCGGGCCTGGTGGTCGGCCAGCGCCTCTACGCGGTCGACGGCCGCTCCACCCGCGACCAGACGCCCCAGACCGTCACGCAATGGCTGCTGGGCGACCCCGGCAGCCGGGTCACGCTGCTGGTGGGCGACGAGCGCGCGCGCCGCACGATCGTGCTGCACCGGGCCTCGGTCCCGCCCGAGACGGTCTTCGCCTACGCCGACGGCCATGTGGTGGTCATCCGCATCACCGCCTTTTCCGCCGATACCGCGCAGGAAATGAGCCAGTATCTGGACCAGGCGAGCGACGACCCGCATCTGCGCGGGCTGGTGATGGACCTGCGCGGCAATCGTGGCGGCGTGCTGCAACAGGCGGTCACGGCCAGCGCCCTGGTGCTGGATCGCGGCGTGGCGGTGGTCACGCATGGGCGCGACGCCCAGGCCAACCATGTCTGGGCCGTGCAGGGCGGCGACATGACCAACGGCGTGCCCATCGTCGTGCTGGTCGACGGGCGCACTGCCAGCGCGGCCGAGATCCTGGCCGCCACCCTGGCCGACCACCGGCGCGCCGTCGTGGTCGGCAGCGCCACGCTGGGCAAGGGACTGGTCCAGACAATCGGCCAGATGCCCGACGGCGGCGAACTGTTCGTCACCTGGAGCCGCGTCCTGGCGCCGCTGGGCTGGCCGCTGCAAGGGCTGGGCGTCATGCCGCAGGTCTGCACCAGCCGGGGCGAGGCCGACCTGGAACGGCAGCTCCAGGACCTCGCGGCCGGCCAGGTGGACATGCGCGACACCGTGCAGGCCAGCCGTGCCGTCCGCTTCCCCGTCGCCGTGTCGCGGATCCTCGACCTGCGCAAGGCCTGCCCCGCCGCGATCGGCACCGATTCCGACCTCGACGCCGCCCGGTCGCTGATCGACAATCCGGCGGAATATCGCGCCGCCCTGTCCGCCATCCCCGAGGAGGGCACCTATGCGCCGCAGGCCGAATAAGACCGTCCCGCCCCTCTCCGGACCTCCGGGGACCAGATCGGGGGCGACATCGTGACCGAGGCCCGCCTCCGCGCCGGCCTGTGGGTTTCCGCCGTGGTCCGCCATGCCAACCAGACCGGCCACCCCGCCATGGTCCTCAGGCGGGGCGACGCCGACGCGGGCGGCGTCCTGGCCGTCCTGCTGGGCCGCGACGGCCGCCTGTCGGTGCTGGCCCAGACCCGCGCGCCCGACGGCAGCCCGGCCTGGATTCGCGGCACGGGCGCCGACCCGGTCGACCAGGCCACCGCCGACGCCTATGTCGCCCGCCAGGTGGGGCGCGACCCCGACCTGTGGGTGCTGGAATTCGACGCCCCCGATCTCGCCCCACCGTTCGAGGCAACCCTGCTCTGACCCCCCTCGGCGGAACCTTGTGGGTGTGTCGTGCGCTCCACACCCGTCCCCTCACGACCATCCGGCGCCGCTCAGGCCGCCGCGCATGCCACCCAATGGATTGCCATCCGCGCGTCTTTCGGCAAAGAAGACAGAAATATAAAGGCGACGCGCGTTCATTCGACCGGGCCGCACAGTCAGCATACCCGGCTAAGGGAGAAACCAGACCATGACAGTGCGGCACGGATTGCTTGGAGGAACGATTCTGGCGGCGGCGTTCGCTTTCGGTTCCACCCTCTCCGTTGCCCCGGCCTTCGCCCAACCCGTCCAGGGCCTGTACGTGGCCGGCGAGGGCGGGGCCACCTTCAACCAGGACCAGCGCGTGCGCTCGTCGCCCAACTTCCCCGACGGGCGCGACCGCTACCATACCGGCGCGGTCGGCATCGGCAGCATCGGCTGGGGCCTGGGCAACGGCTTCCGGGTGGAGGTCGAGGGCAACTACCGCAATAACGGGCTCAAGAACTTCAACACCAGCGCCCTGGCCTCCAGCCATGTGGGCGGGCGGCAGCAGACCTACGGGGTCATGGCCAACGCGCTGTTCGACATGGATATCGGCAAGAGCTGGCTCTACCCCTATTTCGGCGCCGGCATCGGCTATGCTTGGCAGTCGATGAACGCCTCCGTCATGGGGCCGGGCAACAGCTTCAACCAGCAGATCGGCGGCACGTTCGGCAATTTCGCCTACCAGGGCATCTTCGGCCTCGCCTTCCCGGTACCGTGGGTCGTCGGCCTGTCGGCAACGGCGGAATACCGGTTCTGGACCATGCTCGGCCCGCAATCCCACAGCGCCACCTCGGTGGGCACGGTCGGCGGCTACGACACGTCCCGCCCCTACGGCACCGCGACGGGCAATCGCGACACCATGACCGATTTCAACCATTCGCTGATGCTCGGCCTGCGCTACGAATTCAATCCGGCCCCGCCCCCGGCCCCGCCGTCGGTCGAGCCCACGGCCCCCGCCCCTGCGCAGACCCGCACCTACCTGGTGTTCTTCGACTGGGATCAATCCGCCCTGTCCGATCGCGCCCGGGCCATCGTGGCCACGGCCGCCCAGGCCTCGACCCACACCCAGACCACGCGGATCGAGGTCAACGGCTATACCGACAATTCCGCCGCCCACCCCGGCCCGCGCGGCGCGCGCTACAACATGGCGCTGTCCCTGCGCCGCGCCCAGGCCGTGCAGGCCGAACTGATCCGCGATGGCGTCCCCGGCACCGCGATCGACCTCCACGGCTTCGGCGAGGAACACCCGCTGGTGCCCACAGGCCCGAACACCCGCGAACCCCAGAACCGCCGCGTCGAGATCATCCTGAAATAGGGCAAGTCGGCCCCTTGACCCCAATTCCATTGGGGGCCGCGCAATTTCTGGCCGTCAGCGGGGTCTGGTGAGCGAGAGTGGCCCGGCACGGGCCGCGCCCGTCGTGTGTCCGCGAGCACCGGAGCGGAGCGGCCTTGATGGCCGTGAGCACCGGAGCACAGCGGACGCGCGTCGGATCGCCGCCAGACCCCGCTGACGGCCAGAAATTCAGGTCAGGCCCGTAAAGAGCGACGTTGAAAGATACCGTTCGGCGAAGGACGGGGCGATCACGACGATCGTCTTGCCCACATGCTCCGGCAGTTCGGCCAGCTTCAGCGCCGCATGCAGCGCGGCCCCCGACGAAATCCCGATCGGCACCCCATCCAGCCGCGCACATCGCCGCGCCGCGGCGATCGCCTCGCGCTCCGACACCGTCAGCACTCCGTCCAGCGCCGGCAGGTCCAGCGTCCGGGGGCAGAACCCGGGCCCGATCCCCTGGATACCGTGCGGACCGGCCTCGTCCCCGTTCAGGATCGCGCTTTCCACCGGCTCCACGCCATAGACCGCCAGCCCGGGCTTGCGGGGCTTCAGCGCATGGGCAATGCCGCTGGCGGTGCCGCCGGTCCCCACGCCGGCCACCACGATATCCACCGCGCCCGCGGTATCGGTCCAGATCTCCTCGGCGGTGGTCAGGGCATGGATCGCGGGGTTGTCCGCATTCTCGAACTGGCGCGGCATCCAGGCATGCGGCGTCTTCTTCACGATATCCTCGGCCCGGGCGATGGCACCCGCCATGCCCAGGCGCGAGGGGGTCAGCTGCAATTCCGCGTCCAGCAGCCGCAGCATCTTGCGCCGCTCCATCGACGCCCCCTCGGGCATCGTCACGATCAGCCGATACCCGCGCGCAACGGCGACAAACGCCAGTGAAATCCCGGTATTGCCCGATGTCGGCTCCACCAGCACGGTCCGGCCGGGCGTGATGTCGCCCCGCTGCTCGGCGGCCAGCACCATGGCGGCGCCGATCCGGTCCTTGACCGACCCCAGCGGATTGAAAAACTCCAGCTTCATCAGGATTCGGCTGGCAACCTCGTCCTCGCGCATCAGGCGCGGCAGGGCGACCAGCGGCGTGCCGCCGACCGTATCCACGATCGAGTCGTACACACGCCCGCGCGGCCCGGCCAGGCCCAGATGGCCGTCCGCCGCCACTGAATGATCCATGGGTCGCTCCTTCGTTCAACGCATTGCCGCGGATTTAATCGTAATAGCTGACATAATCCATCATCACACCAAACAGAAGCGTGGATCATCGCCGCCGATCCTGCTAGCCTCACGCCCAGCGCGCGTCCGGCCGTCGGACGCACCATGAATTGCAGGGGAAATCGGGAATGCTGCTTCGGCGTGACAGGGCCATGATCGCGGTGCTCATCATGCTCGACGTCGCCTTCCATGCCGGACGCACCGGCACCGTCAGCGCCGCCGACATCGCCGAGCGCGCCGGCCTGGCCCGACGGGGGATCGAACCGCTGCTCCAGACCCTGTCGCGCTCCAGCCTGCTGGAAAGCGTGCGCGGGCCGCGCGGCGGCTACCGGCTGGGCCGCCCCCGGCGCGACATCACCGTGGCCGATATCGTCGAGGTCGCGACCGCCGACGATTCCTCGTCCGACGACGGGCCGATGGGCCAGTTGTTCACCCGCGTCATCGATCCGTGCTGGCAGAAGCTGGACGACACGGTATCGGCCCAGTGCCGCAAGCTGACCCTGGACGACCTGGTCCACCGGGCGGAATCCAGCGGCATGCGCCGCCCCCTGGCCGAGCCGATCACCTTTTCGATCTGATTTCTCCCCGCCTCATGCGGGGATTGGCGGGGGTCGAACCCCCGCCGCCCATCAGGGATGGGTGGTCGTCTTGGCGCGACGCCTGGTCGCGGTCTTGCTCGTGCTTTTCGCCGCCGCAGGGGCCGGAGTCGGCGCGGTGATCAGCGGGGTCGGCACCACCACGCCCGTCGCATCGACCGTCGCCGTCACATCCAGCGTATCGCGCGGCTGGCCGGGGCCACGGATCAGCGTCACGCCGAAATGGTCCGGCCCGGCATAGGCCGTGTTGGGCGTGTACATCACATAGGTATGATCGTTGTGATTGTACAGAAACGCCTTGCCATGCTCCGGCGCCGGCGAAACGCCGAACGAGGCATAGGCATGCTCCCCGCCCTGCTGGACCAGCACGACGCAGTTGCCGTCGTCGCTGCGCACCGCCATCGTCGTGGTCTTTTGGGCCGGCCCGGCCGACTTGACGGGGCCGACCTGGCAGACCGCCGAACGCTTCAGGTAGCCGAACGGGTCGGGCGGACCCGAGACCTGGAGCACAGGCTTGTTTTGACATCCGGCCAGCACGGCAGACGCCGCCACCAGAATTGCAGAAGACAGTCGCACGCGCACTCGTCAACTCCGCTCGCTCAAGAAACCGGCACGCTCCAGACGCGGCCGCGAATCGTCCGGCAACGCGCCAGGGCGCGACCGGGATGCACATAAAGACCCTACCCGATCCCCACGGATCGGCAATCTACGGATGGCCAGGGGCGGCAGAACGCGCCATGGTGCGACGGTCGGTCATGGCCCCAAAATTTGATTGCCAACACTCTGGTCAGGGTTATGCTGCCATTATAGAACGCTAGCAAGCCCAGTTCACATGCCGGTTCATGTCATCGACCACGACCCGGCGCAGCTTTCCGGTCGGTCGGGAGAAACCCCTATCATGACGTTTCCCATTTGGCGCGCCACGGTCGCCGGCCTGGCCCTGGCCGGCCTGCTGAACGGCCAGGCCGCATTCGCCGCCAGCGCCTGCACCTCCTCGCCTGCGCACGAGGCCTTCGACGTGCAGGGCCTGAAGAGCGAACTGATGGTGACGGCCCTGTCGTGCAACATGCAGGACCGCTACAACGCCTTCGTCGAACGCTTCCGCCCCCGCCTGCTGGACGAGGAAGGGACGCTCAACGCCTATTTCCGCACCACCTACGGCCGCGGCGCCCAGCGCGAGCATGACGACTACATCACCCAGCTCGCCAACGTGCAGTCCGAACGCGGGCTGAAGGCCGGCACCGCCTTCTGCAACCAGCGCGCGGCGATGTTCGACGAGGTCGCGGTGCTGGAAAGCGCGCAGGACCTGGCGCACTACGCCCAGGCCAAGGACATCATCCAGCCCGCGTCGTACGAGACCTGCGCAGCACCCGAACGCGTGCTGCATACCGAGGTCCGCAGCCGCTCGCGCGCCCGCGCCGCCCGCACCACCCGCAGCTGACGCGCGGCACCTGCCGGGCATGGCGCGCGACCCCGCTCACGCGCCTGCTTGACAGGGAACAGGGGCGCGGAACAAAGAACAGTCCATGAACGACGATCTCTTTTCCGCGCCGCGCCCGAAGCGGGGGCCCCGCCCCCGCCCGACCGAGGCCGCCGCGCCGGCTCCGGCCAACGCGGCCGAGGCGTACGACGCCAGCGCCATCGAGGTGCTGGAGGGGCTGGAGCCCGTACGGCGCCGCCCCGGCATGTATATCGGCGGAACGGACGAGGCCGCGTATCATCACCTGGCCGCCGAAATCCTGGACAATGCGATGGACGAGGCGGTGGCCGGCCACGCCACCACCATCGATGTCGCGCTCGACGAAGGCGACTGGCTGACCATCCGCGACAACGGGCGCGGCATTCCGGTCGACCCGCACCCCAAGTTCAAGGATCGCTCGGCCCTGGAAGTCATCCTGACCACGCTGCACGCGGGCGGGAAATTCTCTGGCAAGGCCTATGCGACATCGGGCGGCCTGCACGGCGTGGGCTCGTCGGTGGTCAACGCCCTGGCCGCGCGGATGGAGGTCGAGGTCGCGCGCGACCGCACCCTGTGGCGCCAGGCCTACGAACGCGGCCATCCGGTCACGACGCTGGAAAAGGTGGGTCCCACCCAGAACCGGCGCGGCACCCAGATCCGCTTCACCCCCGATCCGCAGATCTTCGGCCGCCTCCATTTCTCCCCGGCACGCCTGTACAAGCTCTGCCGGTCCAAGGCCTATCTCTATCGCGGCGTGACCATCCGCTGGGCCTGCGACCCGGCGCTGATCCGCGACGGCGACATCCCCGCCGAGGCCGTGCTGCATTTCCCCGGCGGCGTGGCCGACAGCCTGCGCGACGAGCTGGGCACCGCCGCCCTGCTGGCCGAAATGTGGCACGGCGACGCCGACCTGCCCGTGGGGCCCGACGGCGCCGAAACCGGGCGGATGGAATGGGCGGTGGCGTTCCTCGAATCCGGGTCGTCCAGCCTCGCCTCCTACTGCAACACCATCCCCACCCCGCAGGGCGGCACCCACGAATCCGGATTCCGCACCGCCCTGCTCAAGGGCTTCCGCGCGTGGGGCGAGCAGCGGTCGAACCGCCGCGCCTCGGCGATTGCGGCCGACGACATCATGGGCATCATCGCCGCCAAACTGTCGGTCTTCATCCGCGATCCGCAGTTCCAGGGCCAGACCAAGGAAAAGCTGACCTCGCCCGAGGCCGGCCGCCTGGTCGAGACCGCGCTGCGCGACCGGTTCGAACAATGGCTGGCCGGCCATCCGGCGCAGGCCGACAATCTGCTGGCCTTCATCATCGAACGCGCCGAGGAACGGCTGCGCCGCAAGGACCTGAAGGACACCCCGCGCAAGAGCGCCACGCGGCGCCTCCGCCTGCCGGGCAAGCTGACCGACTGCACGCGCGAAAACGCGGCCGAGACCGAGATCTTCCTGGTCGAGGGCGATTCCGCCGGCGGCTCGGCCAAGCAGGCCCGCAACCGCGAAACCCAGGCCGTCCTGCCCCTGCGCGGCAAGATCCTGAACGTCGCCAGCGCCTCGACCGAGAAGCTGCGCGCCAACCAGGAACTGCGCGATCTGGTCGAGGCCCTGGGCTGCGGCATCGGCGACCGGTTCGATGCCACGCGCCTGCGCTACGGCCGCGTCATCATCATGACCGACGCCGACGTCGACGGCGCGCATATCGCCTCGCTGCTGATGACCTTCTTCTACCGCGAACTGCCCGAGCTGATCCGCCGGGGCCATATCTACCTGGCACAGCCTCCGCTCTACCGCCTGACCCAGGGCGGCCGGACGGTCTATGCGATGGACGATGCCGACCGCGAGCGGAAGCTGAAATCCGATTTCAAGCCCAACGCCAAGGTCGAGATCTCGCGCTTCAAGGGCCTGGGCGAAATGCCGCCGGGCGACCTGAAGCAGACGACGATGGACCCCAAGAAGCGCACGCTGCTGCAGGTCGTCACCCGGCCCGAAGACCGCGCGCTGACCAGCGACCGCGTCGAACAGCTGATGGGCCGCAAGGCGGAATCGCGCTTCCAGTTCATCCAGGAACATGCCCGCCTGGTCGAAGAACTGGACGTCTGACCCCCTTGCCCGCCCCGATGCCCCCCACCCCCATGGGCAACCGATGAGCACGGCCGCCCATCCCACGGCGGCCGACGAACAGCAGCACGATCCGCTGGCCGGCATGCTGCTGGTCGTGGGCGGCATGGTCTCGTTCCAGGTGGGCGGCTCGTTCGCCAAGCTGCTGTTTCCCGTCTTCGGGCCGCTGGGCACGGTCAGCCTGCGCCTGTGGATCGCCGCCATCGTGCTCGGCCTCCTGGTCCGCCCGTGGCGCGCGGCACCCGACCGGGCCACCCTCAGGCTGGTCCTGTGGTACGGCGCCTCGATCGGGGTGATGAACCTTGCCTTCTACCTGTCGCTGGACCGCCTGCCGCTGGGCGTGGCGGTGGTGGTCGAATTCCTGGGGCCGCTGACCCTGTCCCTGTCGGGCGCCCGCCGCGCGCGCGAACTGCTGCTGTTTCCCGTCATCGTCGGGGGGCTGTACCTGCTGCTGCGCCCCGGCGCGGCCTTGGCCGGCCGCCCGCTCGACCTGCTGGGCGTGGCCTACGGGCTGATGGCCGCGGCAGCCTGGGCCGCCTATATCGTGGCCGGCGGCCGGGTCAGCCGGCGCATCGACGCGGCGCGCGCCACCGCACTTGGCCAGGCCGTGGGCGCCGTGCTGGTCACGCCGCTGATGGCGGCCACCCTGCCCGTCGCCGCCGCCCATCCCCATGCCGCCCTGCTGGCCTGCTTCGTCGCCATCCTCTCCTCTGCCCTGCCCTACACGCTGGAAATGCTGGCCATGAAGCGCCTGCACCCCCGCCAGTTCGGCATCCTCACCAGCCTCGACCCGGCCGTGGCCGCCATCATCGGCCTGCTGCTGCTGGGCGAACATCTGGCCCCCGCGCAATGGGCGGGAATCCTGTGCATCGTGCTCAGTTCGATCGCCGGCGTGCTGCTCCAGCGGCCGGGCCTTGAAGTCCCGGCGGCACTGCCCGAGGGCTGAGAGAGACAAGGGCTTTGCCCTTGACCCACCAAAGGGCATAGCCCTTTGGAAACCCATTCGTTATCAGATCGTTGGGCGTCGGCACTCCTCACTGCGCCGGGATCGCGATAGGGTCGCAACGATCGGACAGCGAGGGGAGCGAGACATGACGGACCGCCTGGTCTTCTACAGCCGGATGGACAATCCCGAGCCCTGGCGCGCCGCCCTGCGCACGGCCTTGCCCGACCTGGCATTCGACCTGGCCGACTTCGTCACCGACCCCACCGGGATACGCTACGCCCTGGTCTGGAACGCACCGCAGGGCTTCTTCGCCCGCTTCCCCGACCTGCAGATGATCGTCAGCCTCGGCGCCGGGGTGGACGCGCTGGTGGCGCGCGACGACCTGCCCCCCGGCGTGGTCATCACGCGACTGCAAGACCCGATGATGTCGCGGATGATGGCCAGCTACGTCCTGTTCGCCACCCTGCGCATGGCCCGCGACATTCCGGCGTTCGAGGCCGCGCAACGCCAGCGTCGCTGGACCTTCGTCGAACCCCGCCCCCTCTCGCACACCCGCGTCGGCATCATGGGGCTGGGCGAGTTGGGACTGTTCGCGGCACGCGAATGCGCGCGCCAGGGCTTCACGGTCAGCGGCTGGTCGCGCAGCCCGAAATCGGAACCCGGCATCGCCTGCCATGCCGGAATGGACAGCCTGCCCGCCTTCCTGGCCGGATGCGACATCCTGGTCTGCATGCTGCCCCAGACGCCGCAGACCGTCGGCCTGCTGAACGCCGAGCGCCTGGCAATGCTGCCGCAGGGCGCAGGCTTCATCAACGTCGCCCGCGGCGCCATCGTCGATCAGCAGGCCCTGCTCGCCGCCCTGCGCTCGGGCCGGATCGGCCAGGCCACGCTGGATGTCTGCACCCCCGAACCCCTGCCAGATGACCACCCGCTCTGGACCCTGGACAATGTGCTGATCACACCGCACGTCGCCTCGGTCGCCCTTCCGGACTCCGCCGCGCCACAGGTGGCCGAAAATATCCGCCGCCTGCGTGCCGGCCTGCCCGCGCACGATCCCGTCGACATCGCACGCGGCTACTGAGCAGGCCGCAAGGGCGTCGCGGCACCCGTCCGCCACGGGCCTGTGGCATTCACAGCACAGGCCCGTGGCGGCCATGAAGATCGAAAAAAAAGCCACCCTTTTTTCAATAAAAATTCGTTCACAAATTTCCCTGACAGTTCAATTAGATTTCTAAAATTTTAATCTTCCGCATTTCGCCGGGTGCAGACCTGCGTCTGCCGCCGGGCATCCATGTTGCAGATGGGCAACATAATGCAAGAAATCCGTAACAGGCAGTCCACGGGCGGTCGACAGGTCCGTTCCGATCATGTGTAATTTTTATTAACGCGCCGTAACAGGGCAATGACACATGCAACAGGGAGCCCTACGCGACATCGCAATCACCGGAAATCCGGAACGAGATGGGACGTGGCCGACCGTCGAATCCGACAGGATCTTTACGATTCTGACAGATTCTTCGGTCGAAATGCCTGGCATGGCCCTTGGCGCCGAATTCTTGTCGAGACACTAGCTTACAAATCTTCACGTCAATCTCCTGGAGAAATTCATGGGCGATCGCCAGATAAAGCCGACGACCGCACGAACACTTCGCCGAAAGAACGTTCTTCTTCTCGCCTTCACGGCCATGAGCGGGGTGATGTACTCCTCCGCTTTCGCCCAGACGGCGGAAACGGCGACCCACACAACCCGCAAGCCCCATGTCCGGACGACCAAATCGGCCAAGGCCGTGAAGGCGACCCCGGTCACGGCAGCGCCGGCCGCGGCGGCTCCTGCCGTCGTCGCGCCGGTCGTGGCCCCGGCAAGCCGCAACGCTTCGGTGCTCTCGGCCGCGGCCGCCGCGCCGGAAGCCCCGTCGCAGGCCGAGTCGATCATGGTCACGGGCTCGCTGTTCCGCGACCCGAACACGACCAGCGCCTCGCCGATCACGCACATCACGGCGAAAGACCTCCAGCAGCGCGGCATCAAGACGGTGACCGACGCCCTGCAGCTTCTGTCGTCGAACGGCGCGGGCAACCTGACCAACGCCTGGTCGGCCGGCGGTGGCTTCGCGGCCGGTGCCTCGGCGCCGTCGCTGCGCGGCCTCAGCACCGACTCGACCCTGGTGCTGATGGACGGCCAGCGCCTGTCCTACTACCCGCTGGCGGATGACGGCGAGCGCAACTTCGTCGACACCAACTGGATGCCGCAATCCATCATGCAGTCGGTCGACGTCATGCAGGATGGCGGCTCGGCCACCTACGGCGCCGACGCGGTCGCGGGCGTGGTCAACATGATCACCCGCAAGGAAATCCAGGGCTTCGAAGGCAATGCCGAAGGCGGCCTGACCCAGCGCGGCGATGCCGGCCACCAGCGCCTCTACGCCACCTACGGCCATGGCGACCTGGCGCGTGACGGCTACAATTTCTACGTCAACTCGGAATACCAGCAGGACGATCCGCTCTATTATCGTCAGCTCGGCTATCCGTACAAGAGCGGCGACCTGACCGGTATCGGCGGTACCAACGGCAACGACAACATCCAGTCGGGCAGTTCGATTGCCAATTTCACCCCGTCGACGGTGGCGATCGCCCGTCCGGTCGACGGCTCGGGCACGGCAACAGGTCCGTGGCAGCTGCTGAATCAGTCGGCCGGATGCAACAGCCTGGGCGGCATCGTGGCGACCGGGACGGTCTCCGGCACACCTGGCGTCAGCCAGGCCTGCACCATGAACTCGCAGAAGTTCGCCCAGGTCGCCCCCGACCTGCGCCGCGTCAGCGCAACCGCGCACTTCACCGCGAACGTGACCGAGCGTTCACAGCTGGTCGCGATGTTCACGTGGTCGCAGGCCCGTTCGATCATCACCGGCACGCCGTACGGCACCTATGGCGGTTCGTCCTATACCCAGGCCGACCTCGCGACGGCGCAGAACACCTATGAGCCGGTCTACCTGGCAAACGGGTCGCTGAATCCCAACAACCCGTACGCGGCCCAGGGCGAGGAAGCGCAGATCGCCTCCCGTTTCAGCGATCTGCTCCCGACGACGACCGAGACCAGCCAGAACTTCCGCGGCTCGGTCCGTTATTCCGGCTGGGCACCGTCCAACTGGGGTTCCGACTGGAACTACGACGTCAATTTCGTCGGCATGAACACGCTGCTGAACCAGACGATCACGGGCGTGCCGACGATCAACGGTATCGAGAACGCGATCAGCAGCGGCAGCTACAATTTCGTCGATCCGTCGCAGAACTCGCAGGCGGTCCTGAATTCGATCGCACCGCGCAACGTGATGAACGCGCGGACGCAGGAATATTCGGGCGAAATGTCGGCCAGCAAGGGCCTGTTCCGCCTGCCGGGCGGCATGGCCAAGCTGGCGATCGGCGGCAACATCCGTTATGAAGCGCTGAACGATCCCAACGCCAACCCGCTGAACCCCGACGACCCGGGCGCGCAGTACACCAGCTACATCAACCCGGTGAACGCGCGGGGCAGCCGCTGGGTCGAATCCGGCTTCTTCGAGGTCAATCTTCCGTTCGTGAAGATGCTGAACGTCGACGTCTCGGGCCGTTACGACAACTACTCCGAAGGCTTCAGCCACTTCTCGCCGAAGGTCGGCGTGCAGTTCAAGCCGGTCGACAAATTCACCCTGCGCGGCACCTTCTCGAACGGCTTCCGCGTTCCCAGCTTCGCTGAAACCGGCGGGTCGAATATCGGCTACACCCCCTACACGCCCACGAACGCCGCCTTCATCAACCAGCATCTCAACGCGGACGGCACGAAGGACAATTACGCGCAGAACTACTATCTGGGCGTGAACACCTCGGGCAATCCGGACCTGAAGCCGGAAACCTCGGTCAACTTCTCCGGCGGCCCGATCTTCCGCCCGACCAAGTGGCTGACCCTGAGCGCGGACTATTATTACATTCGCAAGAACCACTACATCGCGCCGAACCCGGTGCAGTATGATGTCGTGGCCGAGGATTATCTGTCCGGCGCGGCTCTTCCCGCCGGCGTGACGGTCACGCCGAGCCCGGCCGATCCGCTGCATCCCAACGCGCAGCCCAGCCCCGGCATCATCAACCTGGGTTACGTCAACACCAACAAGCTGGTCACCGACGGTTTCGACCTGTCGATCGAAATCAATACCCAACTGCCGGGCTTCCTGCATGAGGTGCATTGGTACAGCAAGGGCAACGCGACCTTTGTCGACAAGATGAACCTGACCAACCCGGACGGTTCGGTGTACCGTTATGCCGGAACCCTGGGTCCGTACCTGGCGGTTTCCGCGTCGGGCACGCCGAAGTGGCGCGCCAACTGGTCCAACACCTTCTCCTGGAAGAAGCTGTCGGTTACCCCGACCGTCTATTACACCAGCGGCTACAAGACGACGGCCGAGGATTACACGGGCTCCGGCACGGCCAACAATTGCGCCGACGCCCAGCTCTCCAGCTCGTTCGTCCCGACGGGCCAGTGCAAGGTCAAAGGCTGGTGGGATGTCGACCTGACGGTCAACTACCAGATCAGCCCGCGCTGGGGCGTCTATGCCAACGTCTACAACCTGCTGGGCTTCCGGGCGCCGTACGATTTCGGCACCTATGGCGGCTATCTCTACAACTCTTCCTGGTCGCAGAACGGCGTCGTCATGCGCTCGTTCCAGTTCGGCGTGAACGTCAAGCTCTGACGAAACCCGACGTCGAAGGGGGGTGGTCTTCTGGACCACCCCCTTTTTTTTGCGACCTGCCCCACGGCCGGCAATCCTCGCACACCGGACGATCACGCATCCGGTTGATTTGCCTTACGCATCGGGCAGAGGAACAATAGCGACCGGACACCCTCATTCACGGTCCACCACACCGGAGCTTCCGTATGAACGTCAGACCCGCCATCGCCACGCTTCTACTGGCGAGCACGGCCCTGCTGTCAGGCCCTGCCCTGGCCGAATCCCCCTTCGATTTCGCGCACGCGCCGGGACAATTGCCCAAGGATGTCGTGCCCGGCGCCTATCGGATCAACATCGTCACCGACCTCAAGCGCCTGTCCCTGACCGGGCATGAAGACATCGACGTCACCGTCACCGCACCCACCGCCAGCATCACGCTGAACCAGGCGGGCCTGACGCTGACATCGGCCACGCTCGACGGCACGCCGGCCAGGATCGCGCAGGACGACAAGGCGCAGACGGCAACGCTGACCCTGCCGCAGCCCATGACCACCGGCCCGCACAAGCTGGCGATCGTCTATCGCGGCCCCATTCCGGCCACGCCGAACGGCATCTATTACGACGATTACCGCACCACCGACGGCAAGCAGCACCGCATGCTGGTGACGCAGTTCGAGGTCGCGGACGCCCGCCGCATGTTCCCCGGTTGGGACGAGCCCGCCTTCAAGGCGACCTTCCAGCTGACGGCGACCCTGCCGGCCAACCTCACCGCCATCAGCAACATGCCGATCGAATCGTCGACGCCGGCCGGCGCCCATGCCAAGCGGGTGGTCTTCGGCACGTCCCCCCGCATGTCCACCTACCTTCTGGCCCTGGTGGCCGGCGACATGAAGGCGGTCAGCGGCAAGGGCGGCGACACCCCGATCAACGTCTACGCCCCCACCGGCGAGCAGGAGCAGGGACGGTACGCGCTGGCCGCGGCCTCGCAGATCCTGCCGTACTACAATGACTATTTCGGCGTCGCCTATCCGCTGCCCAAGATGGACCTGATCGCCATTCCCGGAAATTACGAGGCCGGGGCGATGGAAAACTGGGGCGCCATCACCTTCATCGACGACGACCTGCTGTTCGACCCCAAGACCAGCGCCCCCACGACGCAGGAAGCCGTCTATATCGTCGTGGCGCATGAAATGGCCCACCAATGGTCGGGCGACCTGGTGACGATGGGCTGGTGGGACAATATCTGGCTCAACGAAGGGTTCGCCACCTGGATGGAGACCAAGGCCACCGACCATTTCAACCCGACCTGGCAGATGTGGCCGCGCCAGCATTACGAGCGCGAACAGGCGATGGCGCAGGATGCGCATCCGACCACCCACCCGATCCAGCAGGTGATCCACGACGTCAGCGAGGCCGACACCGCCTTCGACCGGATCAGCTACCAGAAGGGCGAGCAGGTCATCCGCATGGTCGAGGACTGGCTGGGTCCCGACATCTTCCGTGACGGCATGCGCACCTACATGAAGGCCCACGCCTACGGCAACACCACCAGCGCCGACCTGTGGGCCGCGCTGTCGCAGGTCTCGCACCAGGACGTGGCGACCGTCGCCCGCAGCTTCACCGAACAGCCGGGCATCCCGCTGGTCACCATCGGCCGACGCTGCGAAGCCGGCAAGACGACCCTGACGCTGACCGAGGGCCGCTTCGCCATCAGCGACCCCAATCCGCTGCCCGCGCGCTGGAACATCCCCGTCACCGTCGGCGGCCCCGGCGCCCCCACCCAGCGCGTCATCCTGACATCCGACAAGCCCGCACACCTCACCTTCGCCGGCTGCGACCAGGCGCTGAAGGCCAACCCGGGCGAAAACGGCTATTATCGCACCGCCTACGACGCCGCGTCGCTCGCGGCCCTGGGCAAGGCATTCGGCCAGCTCAGCGCCGTCGACCGCGCCAACCTGCTGGGCGACCAGTACGCGCTGTTCCAGGCCGGCCTGGCCCCGCTTTCCACCTGGCTGAACCTGGTCGCCGCCCTGCCCGCGACGCACGAGGACAATATCGCCGTCTGGCAGGACACGATCGCCCATCTGAGGGAGCTGGATACGATGGAGCGCGGCACCCCGTCGCGGCCCGCGTTCCATGCATTCGCCCGTGCCCTGCTGGGCCCGCAGATGGCACGCCTGGGCTGGACGCCGCGCGCGGATGAATCCTTCCTCGACACGCTGCTGCGTCCGCAGGTGATCTCGGCCCTGGGCCTGTTTGACGACCCGGCGGTCATCAGCGGCGCACAGGCACGCTTCGCAGCCTATGTGAAAGACCCCGCCAGCCTGCCGGCCAGCCTGGTCGACCCGGTCACGTCCGTCGCCGGCCGGCACGCCGACGCCGCGACTTATGCCACCCTGGCCAAAATGCTGCGCACCGCCACCAGCACCGAGGACAAGCTGCGCTTCTTCAACGCGCTGGCGGCGGCGCATGATCCGGCGCTGATCCGCCAGACCGTGCAGATCGCCTATAGCGGCGTCATTCCCAACGGCCGCGTCGCCCGCTCGCTGGCCCGCGTGGCGGCCTCCAGCGACAATCCCGACCTGGTCTGGTCGCTGGTGCAGGAGCCGCAGACCCAGAAGCAGATCCGCGCGCGCCTGGCCCCGTGGTCGCAGTCCGCGCTCCTGCCGGCCATTGCGTCGCACTCGATCAACCCGGACGTCGCCAGGGCGCTGGCCGCCGACCCGTCGGCCACGGCCTCGACCGGCGCCAAAATCGAGGCACACAAGGCCACGGACCTGATCGCGGCCAATGCCGCCATCGCGGCCCGGGCCCAGGCCGACCTGACCCCCTGGCTGGCGGCCCTGTCGCACTGATACCGCCGGAGCATTTCACCCGATCGTTTCAGGCCGGCGGGGCCTGAAACGATCGCCTCCGGCAAGATCATTTCCGGGTGCGATCGATCGCACCCCTGATCCACCGCCGGGGCCTCGTTCGCCCGCACCGATTCGCGAACAACGCCCCGGCGCGTTTTCTTCCAGGCCCTTTCAGAAATCCCGCCGCGGCAGCACCATGCTTCCGCACATCACCAGCCGTCTGAAACAGCCCCCCTCCTCGCGACGTGAAAACACGGGACCGGACGCCTGCTCCGCCTACCCGCACGGCCTGTCCACGTCCCACGGTCCTGCCGCCCGTCGGCCGGCCGCCGCCGCCATCCCGGAAAGACGGGGGCGCCATTGCCTCACCCCCAAGGGACAGCACAAAAAAGAAAGAATTGACAAAAACAGAGCCATGAAAAGATCGCAAGCCGGCTCATTAAGGTAATTTTATTACATCCCACGCCGCATCTGTTCTGTTCCGAGCAAAAAACGAGACCCCGCCGGACAGAAGAACGCATGTTGCGCCAATGCAACATAACGTACGAAATTCGTTACAAACTGAATGGAACAGTCGACAGAACCGTTGCGTTTATGCCTATTTTGTTACCGCTATGTAATAGGAAGTTAAGCATGGGTTCTCGGCATCATGGGGTGGATGATCGTAATGCACGGCGCTTCGGCACCGGGCGGATCATCATGCGCTTCTGTCAGGGCCATGCCACACCGGGGCACCAGGACCTGGCACAATCGGGCCGATGTCCGCACCGGCCCTGATGGCTGAAAAGCATTACAAAAACTACATGACGTAACGGTGCTTAATCGCCCGGTCATCATGCTTTTTTGTAATTCTTTGACAAGGTCAATCATTCACGACGTGGAATGAAAAGCCCGGCCGGAGCATGCCGGATACGGGCTGCCTCCGGTGCTCTCCCTGTTACATGTAAATAAAAATCGTTCCGACATCAATTAGATCGGAACATCTTCCCTCCCAAGCACTTAACCGATCCTGGAGAAATTCATGGGCGATCGCCGAGCCAAGCAGACGACACCCCGAACTTTTCGAAGCAAGAACATTCTTCTCCTTGCCTTCACGGCCATGAGCGGAATGGTGTGCACCCCCGTCTTCGCCGAAGGCACAGCGGCGGCGACGCAGACGCACCGCAAGCATCACGTCAAGACGACGAAGGCAACAAAGGCCGCAACCCCGGCCACGGTCCCCGTGGCCGCCAGCCCGGCCGTCACCGCCACGGCGGCGGCGCCGAACACCGCGATCGTGGCCCAGACATCGACCGCCCCGATCGCCACGACCCCGTCGGAAGCCGAAAACGTGGTGGTGACGGGCTCGCTGATCCGCGACCCGAACTTCCGCAGCGCCTCCCCCATGACGCATCTGACGTCCCGGGACCTGCGGCAGCGCGGCATCACCACGGCGTCCCAGGCCCTGGCGCAGCTTGCCTCCAACGGTTCGGGCAACCTGCCGGCCAACTTCTCGGCCAACGGCGCCTTCGCGGCCGGCGCCACCGCGCCGTCGCTGCGCGGCCTGACGACGGACTCGACCCTGGTCCTCATGGACGGCCAGCGCCTAGCCTACTATCCGCTTTCCGATGACGGCGAACGCAACTTCGTCGACAGCAACTGGATCCCGATGTCGATCATGGAGACGATCGACGTCCAGAAGGACAGCGCCTCGGCCACCTACGGCGCCGACGCCGTCGCGGGCGTGATCAACTTCATCACCCGCAAGCAGATCAAGGGCTTCGAAGCCAATGCCGAAGGCGGCCTGAGCGGCCAGGGCGATTCGGGCCACCAGCGCCTCTACGCCACCTACGGCCATGGCGACCTCGACCGCGACAACTACAATTTCTACATCAACGCCGAGTACCAGAACGACGACATGCTGCTCAACTCGCAGCGTGGCTATCCCTACAACACGGGCGACCTGACCGGGATCGGCGGCTACAACGCCAACCCCAACGCGGTCCAGGCCGACGGCTCGGTCACGGGCATCGGCGCGACCACGACCGCACTCGTCCGGCCGGTGTCGGTCAGTTCCAGCGGCACGCTGACGCCTCTCGGCGGCCTCCAGCCTCTCGGCGGCAGCTGCGGCAACCTGACCGCGCACAACGTGCCGGCAGGCGCGTTCCCCGGCAGCACCGGCGCGTTCGCAAACAGCATCTGCGAGCAGAACGTCGTCGGCAATTACAAGGTGATCGCCCCGGAAGACCGCCGCATCAGCACGACGGCGCACTTCACCGTGCGTCCGTGGGAGCGGGCGGAACTGACGGGTATGTTCACCTACTCGCAGAACCAGAACTACAACACTGCCACCCCGGTCAGCATCCGTTCGCAGAGCCGCTCGGGCGATATCAGCTTCGCCAACATCACGCTGCCGGCGCTGCTGTCCAACGGGCAGCTCAACCCCAACAACCCGTACGCCGCGCAAGGGCAGGCCGCCCAGATCTATTATCTGTTCGGCGACATGCTCCCCACCGCCACCCAGTTCAACCAGGCCTATCGCGGCTCGGTCCATCTTTCGGGCTGGGAGCCGTCGAACTGGGGTTCGGACTGGAAATACAACGCGTCATTCGTGGGCATGACCGACGACCTGGCCGTTGTCCGGACCGGCTACCCGATCTTCAGCCGCGTCCAGCAGGCCATCAACGACGGCAGCTACAATTTCGTCGATCCGTCGATGAACTCGGCCGCCATCCGCAACTGGATCGCGCCGCGGTCGACGCAGCACTCGGATTCGTCGGAATATTCGGGTGAACTGACCCTGCAGAAGGGCCTGTTCAAGCTGCCGGGCGGCATGGTCAACCTCGTCGTCGGCGGCAACATCCGCTACGAATCGCTGAACAACCCCAGCGCCAACCCCGACGACCCGAACGACCCCAGCGCCCAGTACATGGGTATCAACGGCTTCTACGCGAAGGGCAGCCGCTGGGTGGAATCCGGTTTCTTCGAAACCTATATTCCGTTCGTGAAGTATTTCAGCGCCGACGTGTCCGGCCGCTATGACAATTACTCGGTCGGCTACAACCGCTTCTCGCCCAAGGTCGAAGCCCTGATCAAGCCGATCAAGGAATTCACGCTGCGCGGCACCTTCTCCAAGGGCTTCCGCGTACCCAGCTTCGCCGAAACCAACAGCCAGACGGTCGGCTACGTCACGGACACGCCGTCCAGCCATTCCTACACGTCCGCCTTCCTCGCCCAGCATCAGAATGCCGCAGGCACGGGCCCCGACGCCTATGCGCAGGCGTACAGCCTGGCGCTGAACACGGTCGGCAACCCCAACGTCAAGCCGGAACTGTCGACCAGCTTCACCGGGGGCGCCGTCGTCCAGCCGACACGCTGGATGAATCTGAGCGTTGACTACTATTACATCAAGAAAACAAACTACATCACGACAGCGAACCAATCGACAGCCCTGGAAGCCTATTACACCGGCTCTCCCATGCCGTCGGGCATTTCGGTCATCCCGGACGTCGCCGATCCGGATCACCCGGACGCGACACCCCGCGCGGGCATCGTCAATCTCGGCTATATCAATGGCGCGACCCTCGTGACCGATGGTATCGACCTCGCCCTGGATGCCAACATCCCGCTGCCGGGCAAGCTGTCGAAGATCAAGTGGTACAGCAAGGGAGAGGCCACCTATATCTTCCGGTATAACGTTACCTATCCGGGCCTCGGCACCGAACGTTTTGCGGGCACCCTTGGGCCGGCCAACACGACTTCGGCCTCGGGAACGCCCCGCTGGCGCGCCAACTGGGCCAATACCTTCACCTATGACAAATTGTCGCTGACGACGACTGTCTATTACACCAGCGGCTACAAGCTGACGGCAGAAGACGCTACGGGACCCAACACCCGCAACGACTGCTCGCAGGCGCAAACAGGGTTCGCGGGCGAAACGACCCTGGATGGCAACCCCCTCCGGTGCAACGCCCCCAGCTTCTGGGACGTGGACCTGACACTGGCCTACCGTATCAACAATCGCTTCTCGGTCTATGCCAACATGTACAATGTCGGCAACTGGAAGCCGGCGCTGGATCTCGGCACCTATGGCGGGTACCTGTACAACCCGTCCTGGTCCGCCGCCGGCATGCTCGGCCGCGCCTTCCGCTTCGGCGTCAACGTGACGCTCTGATCACACGAACATCTGGGGGGTGGTCCTGCGGGACCACCCTTTTTTTGACCGGAAAATGCCGCCTCGCGGCATGGCCATGCCTTTGGGGTCTCTCCATCCCGTTTCCCAAAGCGTGGCACAGCCCGCCCGGCTAAGGGGACCAACCGCTGAAGTGCCGCCGCGTCAGCGAGAAACCGCCCCGCCCGGCAGAACAGCCGATATCAATCGGCGCCGAACACATCCCGCGTGAAAAGCCTGTCCTCGACATCGGCGAGTTCCGGCGCGTGCCGGTTCGCCACGATCACGTCGCAAACCGCCTTGAACTCCGCCAGATCCCCGACGACGCGCGAGTTGAAGAAACTGTCCTCGCTCAGGGCAGGCTCATAGACGACAACTTCGATCCCCTTGGCCTTGACGCGCTTCATGATCCCCTGAATCGCGCTCTGGCGGAAATTATCCGATCCGGCCTTCATCACCAGGCGATAGATACCAACCACTTTCGGCTTCAGCGCGATGATCCGCTCCGCCAGGAAGTCCTTGCGGGTGCGGTTGGCATCGACCACCGCCGAGATCAGATTCTGCGGTACCTGGTCGTAATTGGCGAGCAACTGCTTCGTATCCTTGGGCAGGCAGTAACCGCCATAGCCCAGGGACGGGTTGTTGTAATGCTGCCCGATACGCGGGTCGAGGCACACCCCATCGATGATCTGGCGCGAGTCCAGGGTGCGGGAAAGCGCGTAGCTGTCCAGCTCGTTGAAGAAGGCCACCCGCAGCGCAAGATAGGTATTGGCAAACAGCTTGATGGCCTCGGCTTCGGACGGATCGGTGAGAAGGACGGAAATGTCCTTCTTCATCGCCCCTTCGATCAGCAGATCCGCAAAGCGGCGCGCGCGGGCGCTACGCTCTCCCACGATGATGCGCGAGGGATACAGATTGTCGTAAAGCGCGCGCCCTTCCCGCAGGAACTCGGGCGAGAAGATCACCTGGTCGGTCCCCATCCGCGACCGGATGGCCTCGATAAAGCCCACCGGTATCGTCGACTTGATAACAATGGTTGCCGATCGGTTCAGCGCGATGACCTCGGAGATCACCCCCTCCACCGACGATGTGTCGAAATGGCTGGTTTCGGTATTGTAGTTCGTGGGGGTCGCGACGATAACGAAATCGGCATCGCGATAGGCCTCGGCGGAATCGGTCGTCGCCGTCAGCGAAAGCCGCGCGTTGGCCAGAAACTCCTCCATCTCCCTGTCGATGATCGGCGACTGGCGTGCGTTCACCTTCTCGACCCGCGCGGCACTGATGTCGACCGCCGTCACATCATGGTGCTGCGCCAGAAGAACGGCATTCGACAAACCGACATATCCAAGCCCCGCGACCGCGATCTTCATATAGTCCTCGATTCGTCAATCCATGCTGTCCACGAGCCGGATGATGACCTGCTGGGGAACTTTCATCCAACTGAACGTGGAGCCTCAGGGAAGTTAAGCTCTTGGTTGCAGGGTCTGCAACAGGGCCGGGGATCGCAACCCCGAACGGGCGGGGGTCCGGAAACCCAGGGTCGAATGCAACCCGATAATATTATGATCGGTTTTCCAAGGCGAAATGATGGCACGGGCCACGGCATACGAAGCCCCCCGCCTGAGACCTGGGGCCCGATTGGGTGCCGGAACGCAAAAGGCCGCCCTTTTTGGCGGCCTAAGCGTTTGATTTCAAACGGAATTCATGGTTGCGGGGGAAGGCAACCAACGATACTTGCGGTTAGTCGACCGCGGAATACCTCGCCTTGCCGCATAATGTCATGACTACGCCAGAACACACGGACACATCCAATCAGAACCCTTGCCGCATCCCATAGCGCAGCCAATTTACAAGGTAGTATGCTATACTTGACGCTGAACTAATCTCCGAAGCTTTCGAGTCCCGGGGCTGATCGCGGCAGAATGACTGAGTAACATGCTGCACATCACTCGAGGCGAACTGGCCGCGCTGAGACTGTCACGTAATGCCGTCTCCAAAAGCGCACGCCTCGGTCACCCCGATACCCAGGGCAGGCTGCGAAACATGGTCGAGATCCGCAATCGGGTCCGGCCATGGGCTGGCTCAGCCCAGCAGGCTCCCGCCTGGTATCGGTCACAGCCCCTGCCTTCCTTCGGGGATCAGACCGCCGAAGCTCTCTTGTCCGCGAAGGACGCGCCGATGCTGTCCGGCATTACCTGGACAGGATTGCGACCGGCGGTTACGCGTGGGGTTCACCGGACGGGAATTCAAGGCTCACAACTCCCGTTGATCTTTCACTCCCCCTGCCATGCGACGGTGCGACGCTTCATGGAGGACGGTTCAACCCGGTGCTCTGCATCTGTATACGTCGCTACGGATGGAAACGGCCCGGCTCGAAGCCCAGCAGAATTCCCGTTCAAGCCGCAGCTCCTGACCATCTGCGCCTATGACGTCGATAACAAACCCATCCTCGACCTAGCCGCTCCCCGTCCTAGTGATCTCGGTTTCTCCTTCTCTACTCCTGCCTGTCCATGGGAAATCCCCGGCAGCGACATCGCGATGGAGGCCATGCGCCACGTATTCGACTGCCGCCTCCCTCGTACATTCCAGATGATCCGCTAATAGTGCACCGTGGCCGATAGCTGGCAGCCAGCAAACCGCTGTTGTCGTCGGAAAGCTACTTGACATGAATCCCAGCCGGCAGATCTATCGCATGTGCAGATGTGAAAAGCTGCGCCGCATGCGCATAAGAAAAACCGATAGCTTCACAAAAGGTATCGCCCCCCCGTCGATCAGCCGATCCGCGACCAGAACCGGTAGAAAATCTTCCGTAAGATGTCGGCTATACGTGTCGTACACGTCGGGCATATGCCTGTGGCAAGGCATGGGCGTCCAGAAAGATAACATAAGGTGTGTGTTTGAGCCACATAGGAAGACCAAAGAAAAGGTCTTTGCCATGGAAGAGACGACATTGATTTTTTTTCCATTACTGCGATGATAGCGTGCTGATGACAGGGGCATGATATGCTTGAGAAATTCTCCTACTCTGGTAATCGCCAGATGAACTATAGATGCGGAAAGCTTCCACTTGCCGCCATCGCGGGCTGCATGCTTCTGTCGGCGTGCGCGGCACCCGCTTACGATTCGTCCGTAAGCCCCGAAGAAAACCAACTGCGGCAGCGTCAGGCACAATTCAACACCACTGTTGGTGAAGGTGCGGCCTTGGTCGGTGGCCTGGCAGCGCTCGGCGTCGGCCTGGCAACGCATAGCGCCGCGAACGCGGCAATCGCAGGCGCGGGCGGCGCACTGGTGGGCGGCGCAATCGGTTACGCCGTGGCCAGCCGGACCCAAGCCCAGCAAATGAGCGAAGACGGCGCGAACAAGGCCATCGTGCACTATCGCGAGGAAGTCGTTCAATCCCAGCAGGACGCCACCGCAGCCGAGCAGACTACGGCGAAGGCGCAGCAGGATCTGGTTGTGCTGCGGCAGAAGCTAGCCGCAAACCAGATTTCAGCCGCGGATTACCAAGCAAAGATCGCCAATTACCGTCGGGATATCGCCGCGATGCAGGCGGTCCAGACCCATTACACCCAGACCGCCGCCAGCGCCCAAAACATCGCAACCGGCCGGAAAAACGCCGAAGCCGCAACCATCTCCACGACGCTTAATGCGCAGAACGCCCGGATCTCCAAGGCCGTCGATGAGCTGACGGCGGATGTCGGAGCGATGCCGGCCGCCTCCGCGAGCCCGGTCGTCAGCTGATGATGGAGGTACCTCGCGCCCGTCTTGCAGGTTTTCTGCCCCTGGCGTTGCTGGCCGCGTGTTCGGCGCAGCAATGCGATCCCAATCGCGCCGATCTGTTCACAGGAATTGGGTGCTCTGCTGGTAACGGCTACCAGCAGAGAACCCAGGACTTGGACGCGCAACGAAATCTCCTGCGCCAGCAGGCTGCGCAGGCACAAGGCAACGCCGTCGCCGCGCAGAACCAAGCCGCATGGGCGCAGGACGCTGTCGCCCAGCAACGCCAGCGCCTGCAAGCCTTTCAGAATCGGAATGCGTCGCTTCGCAGGCGGCTCGCAGCGTTGGAACAGAGCAAACGCATCTCCGCCGCGCAATATCATGCTGCAATGCAGAACCTCAATGAAGCCGGCAAACTGGCCGACAGCCCAAATGAGGCCGACAAGACTAAAGCCGACAAGCAGGTACAGGCCATCGTGGACAGCATTTCCCACATGTAACCGGCGAAAAGCGACAGAATGGTAAAGATGGCGTGCATGACTTGGTTTCTCGAGTCATGCACGCCATTTCATTGGCTGGGAATTTTCGCTACGTCCGCCTGAATGTCCCTCGCCGAAACAATCTTTCCGCCGTGTAGGGCCTCAAGGTTTTTCTGGGCTAGCGCGAGCATGCCAAACAGATAGTCTTCTCCCCTCGCATGCAACGCATCGCGCTGGACCGCAATGAGCGACCGAGCGTCTCCGACGGCCGGGCTGGAGGAAGCGGCTTCAAGAAGTCCCAGATAGCTTTCCGTGGTGGCGTCGAGTTCCTTCTGGCGATCGGCGAGATGTTTCTCGATCTGCTGTGTCTGGGTAGGCGTCAGGGTCCCGAGGGTTGCCCGTGTTTTGCGAATCGTCTCGATAGCGTGATTCACCTCCCAGATGTCATTGCCCAGTGCGATCAGCGCCTGGATCTGCGCTCCGAACGTTTTCTTTTCAGCATCCAGACGGGCCCGGCTGTCGGCAGCCATGGCATTTTCGATACGCGCGAGCTTGGCCAGCGTCGCGGGATCTGACTGGGATTGCTCCTTCAACGCGGCGAGGGCGGCCTGCGTATCACCTGGTGCTTCCGTAACTTTGTGGACCAAGGCATCAAATTCGTTCTGCGCTTTCTGCGTATCCTTCAGGGATCCCAACGCATCTGCGCCAATGACCAGACGGAAGCCGATCGCCGCATCCCGCGTCGGCTGCGCCGTCTTCGCATTATAGGGCGGCCATTCCACGCGGATATTTGTTGTCAAGTCCTCTGGATTGGAATGAAAGTCTCCACCCCGCACCAGAAGGCCGCCAATCTGGCCCTGCAACCGCCCGACCCTGTTGAGTTGATAAGGGTCCAGCATCATTTGTCCGGCATTGCCCAACATGTCGTACAGGCCGAGGGGATTGGGCTTCATCTGCCCGACGGCCTGCATTTCGCCGATGTCTGGGCCGGCGGCGATATAGGCTTCCGGCCCTCCATCAGGCATCGGCCAGAGTGGCGCAGTGAATTCCGACGGCTTGACCCGCATACCACCGCGCGCCGCATAAGACCATTCGTCGTCAACCGGAAGCCGCAGGAAACCGGGTCTGCCGTCTATCGTCAGCGCCGATGCCTGGTGCGCAAGCAGCCACGCCGTCAGCTTGCTGGCATATGTCACCGCTTCGTCCCACGAAACACCGGTCCTGGGCTTCTGCCCTGCCCTTGTCGCAGGTGTGCATGAACCCGACAGAGCATCGTACTGGTTTTCCGTCACGTCGTATTTGGCGATATAATAACGTCGAAGTTCCGGATGCTGCGGCACGCGGAAGGGAGCCGAAAGGTACGTCCGCCGGAGGAACTGGTTGTAGCCGTCCGCCGTGTCCGGCCGCCCGACCGTGATTTCGGTATCGTCCAGCACCCCGTCACCGCTGGGAACATCGACAGGACGAAACACCATCCCTCCGCCGCACGGCAGCGGCAACTTCAAATCGTCAGGCAGCGGATGAGGGTCGATGAATTTCGTGTTCCACGACGGCATCTCCGCCCAGGACGAAGAGGGCAATGACATGGCCGCCGCGGCACAGCAATAGAGGGCGATGGAGAATTTCACGGGGTACTGACTCCTTCCCAGGGATCAATGCGGCCGGCCCGGAACGCCGCGGCCGCCGAGGCCAGGAATGCCCCGGCGATCGTCAGCACGCAGGCCAGGGTGCAAAGCCGCCCGTCAATGATGCATAGCGGATGTCCGCCAGGCAGAACCTGCGCGAATTGATGGTTGATCATCCGTCCCACAAGTGTCGCCCCGAGCAGCGCCACTGCGATTCCACCGATCGCCAGAATCTGCGCCTGGATCAGCGGAAATCCACTCAGGAACGGAACGCCGACGAAACGCATGGTCGCCAGTGACAGCCGCTTGCGCTCCACATTCGCCCACAGCCCTGCCGCAAGGCTGGCGACAAAGCCGGCGACTCCCATGCAGGCGATCAGCCGGAATAGCAAGGTCATGCGACGATCGAAGGTCAGCAGGTCGGAAACATCTCCAGCCCGCGAAACAACATCGATGCCCGCTGAATGCAGGGCCACATCCTCGGCCGGGACATCCTCGAGGCGGCGCACATACAGCCTGAAACCAGCCCATACATGCGCAGGCTGCCCGGCCTGCGCCCAGGCATCGGGCCACGACAGCGGGGCCTCGCGGAAGACTTCCACCGTCTGCGCCAGTCTGAGTGCGACAAACGCCGTATCGTGAGCCGTGGCCCGCTGGGGCGCCAGGGCCGCGACGCGCACCGGCAGAACCTCCTGCGCCGCGCCTTCTCCCAGGCGCGCGATCTGCAGGTCCAGCCTGTCGCCCGCCTGCACATGCAGCGCCGCCGCAGCCGGCGCCGACAAAACGATGCCATAGGGGTCGGCCGGCATGCTCGCCGGCGCGAGCAGCGGGTCGCCGGCATGCGACGGCAGAAGTTCCACCCGTCGGGCATCCTGCGGCCGGCCATGTGGAATCAGAAGCGCGCTGGCGGCCAGTGTCCGGGTCCGGGGGGTGACGAATGCAATCTCCGGGCGGCGGGCTAGCGCCGCCAGCCATGCAGCATCGAAATCACGGTTGCTGGCATTCGAAAGTTCACGAATCCTCGGATCTTCCAGTAAGGAAGCCCGCAATCCCTCGACAAGCCCGGCACGCAGCCCCGCGACGACCAGAAGCGGCGCCGCCGTGGCCGCCAGACCGACGATCAGGCAGAGGGCCATGATCTTCTCGGACAGCACGTCCCGCCACGCCAGCCTTCCAATCAGCAGCATTCCCTTCATGTCGTTCGTCCGCCCTTGGCCATCGTGATCTGCGCGCCGCCCCCATGCGGCACGGCGCTGACGATCGAAAACCCGGTCTCGGCCGCCCGGGCACCATCATGCGTAACCATGACCACAGCCGACTCCTCCCCGCCCTGCTCGAACAGAAGCCGCATCGCCCTCGCCGCCTGCTCGGGATGCAGCGCCGCAGTCGGCTCATCCGCAAGAACCAGGCGAGGACGATGGACGACCGCCCGGGCGATCGCCCCCCTCTGGCGCTGGCCGACGGAAAGCGTGCCCGGCATGCGGTCGAGCTGCCCCAGGATATCCAGCCGCGTCGCCAGATCTTCGATACGCGCGGGATCTGTCCGGCCCAACACTTCAAGAGGAAGGGCGATGTTCGCCCGGACGGACAGAAACGGCAACAACGCGCTCATCTGCGGCACGAACCCCATGGTGGCCGCGCGAATCCGCCCCAGGATCGCCGCGCCGTGCCGTCCCTTCCAGTAGGGCCCGACATCCTCGCTGCCGATTTCCAGCTTTCCGACCACGCTCGGTCGCAGCGCGAGCGACAGCAGGCCGAGCAACGTGCTTTTTCCGCAGCCGGACGGTCCGACGATGGCCACGCGATCACCAGCACGCAAGACGAAGTCCGGTACCGACAACGTGAAGCTGCTGTCAGGAGACTGCCATTCCAGCGCCTGGGCATGGAGAAGAATGGGCCTGACGGTCAGGGAAGCGCCTCCAATGGAACGGGATAGACCGCCTCGCCCGGATCCTGCGCATGCCCGAGATAGACCCACAATTCAGGACGGGAGTCGAATTCTTCGTAAAGACGCAGGCGGCTGGCGATATTGTTCAGAATCGTGCGCTGCGCGATCGCGCCCATCGCAAGCCATGAATCCTGCGTAATGCTTGCGATGTCGGATTTATATGGCAGCCCGTCGAGATATTCACCTAGCAGCGGGCCGATCTTGTCGGCATGCCGGATCGCTGACGGATCACGCGCAGATGCGGCGAAAGCCGACTGAAGTTGGGTAAAGAACGTCTCGGGCGCGGTACGCCCGGCGATGCCGGCATCGAGAATAATGTGCAACGAAGCCGCCAAGTCAGAAAGCTGGTTCCGCGTCATCAACACGCGAATATCGACCGCCTTGCGCAAGCTGTCCGCCGGATCGCGGTCTGCGGTATAGCTCTGCACCACATCCGGTGCCGCCGTATTCTGCGCCCGTCCCAGATAGGCAAGGCGCATCGCCTGACTGACGACGGCGGTCTTGGGGTCCGGCTGCGCATTCTGGGGCGTCAGCCCAGCCACCGGCCGCCCCGTCGTATCGGCGACTTGCTGGAGCAGAGACGTCGAAAGAGACTGCACCACAGGGCGGAAGGCCTCGGGCGCTCCACCTGCCACGGGATAATAAAGGCTGCCGGCCGTGCCGAATTTCGACAGGGCGCGATATTGCGAGGCCGCGTGCGCGTGATCATGCGCCGTATCGCCCGCCGGCGTCAGCAGATGCACGACGAACAGCGCGATGCCCTTTGCTGCGGCAAGCTGACGCGCCTCATCTATCCCCAGATGCGTCAGGCTGTGCGGGTCGTCGCCACCCCGCGCGCCCGCGTCGGTAATCAGAACCATATAACGGCCGCCGAACTGCTCCCAGTTCACGCTGTCGATGGCGGCCCTGACACCGGCCACCGCATCCTCGTCGAAGCTTGATGACGAAACGGACGCATCATGCACGCCGGAAATGGCAGGCAGGATGGCATCGATCGGCTGGCCGAGGTCTGGTTTAGCATAGACCTTGGTTGCATATTCGAGCCTGGGCGTGTCCACGAGGCTGTCGCGATAGGCGACCAGCCCAAAACGGAAATTCTGGGCGACCGCCGTATTCTGCACGGTATGAACGATATCGCCGATCGCCGCCCGGGTCTGGTCGATATAGGGCTGCATGCTCGCAGTCGTATCGATCACGAAAACCAGGCCGGCACGAAACTGCCTGAGCGCCTCGGGCGAAGAGGGCGGACGTGTTTCCTTACTCGTCGTAGGGGCGGAAATAACGTGCAGCATATGGACCGAAGGCCCGCTGTCACGGTCCGTCACCGTAGCGTCGAGAATCGGCAGAAGATAGAAATTCTTTGCGATATCTACATAGTTTTCGGGCTCGACCGCCACCACCGGACCCGGCTTTCCCGCCTGAGCGTCCTTGAGAAGGGCCGCCGCCCGCGCCCCCGAATCCGGCGCGGTCAGAAGATCCTGCTCATGCCCGGAGGTGTCGAGAAACAGGGCACGATTGCGGCCGGCAGGATTGGTGAACGTCGCGATCATGGCGTGCGGCCACGGGACCGTCCTGCTTTCCTCGATCCAGCCCAGCGCCGGACCTGAGACACTGCTGCCGACCTGTATCCGGTCATGACCACGGGCAAAGACGTAGAATGCCTCGAACCCATCGACCGGTTTCGCGGCATTGCCGGCTTCGTCCGTCGCCATCGTCGCACCCGGACGCGTTATGACACGCTGGTACAGACTGTGCTTGCCCGGCTGGAGCAGCGGCGTCAGACCGGCCGCGATGCCCCCATGCGGCGCCATCCACGCGATAAACGCACTGGCAAGAAAAAACTTGCGCGCCTTCACGGCCAGAAATCTTTCAACGCCAATTGTGCCCCCATGTCGCCGGTACCGGCCTGCTTCTCCAGCGCGTCGTGCAGCCGCGAACGGTCGGCCGCCACGTTCGTGTCCCCTGCCTTGGCCGCGCTTTGATAATATTGAGCCGACTCACGCATATCAGGGCTTGGAACCGGTCCATGCGGATCGAAGACTGTAGGGTCGTACAAGCGCGCAAGATGCGTCATCGCACCAACGTCGCCACGGTTCGCCGCTGCCTCCATCAGCAGCACGCCGTCATCCGGCTTGCCATTCGCCAAACGTCGCTCCCCTTCCCGTCCGATGGCGGACGGCGTTCCGGCCTGGGCGATCACGTCGGGAACCGATAGCGCGGCTAGCGCGTCCGACGGCGCCGAAGGCGTGGGCGGCGGCGACGGTGGGACTGCGGACGCCGCTGCAGATGGCACGGGCGCTGACGCGACGCCGGGTAGGGCAAGCGGCCCGATGGCAGCGGGCGAACGATGCAACAGGAAGAACGCCACAGCCGCAGCCAAGATCGCCAACACCACTCCGCCACCGAGAACGGGCAGCTTCCACTTCGCACCCGATCGCTTCGCCGCCCCATCGATGCCGGCTCCGGCAAGCAGCGCCTCCGCTCCCGGCGTCGGTACGGGGGCAGCAACAGGTCCCGGACCCTTTTCCCCCACTTCCGGCGACACACCTCCTCCTGCCGTGGTGCGACGCGCCCGTGCTTCCGCTTCAAGATCCGCATACGTCTTCCCAGACACAGGCAGCACCGGCCATGCTGAAATGTCGCCGCTTACCCGTAGTTCCGGAATTTCAACCTGGTAGCCGCTATCCGGCTCGAAATGGCGCGCCACAACGGGCGGAATACGGACCAGCAGGTCATTCCCTTCCGCCGCAAGCGCGCATTGCCCCTTCACCTCGGGATGGTCGCCGGGCACCTTCAGCGTAACCGTCCGAGCTGAATCCTCGACCGCCCGCCCCGGTAAGACGATCGTCGCACCTTCGACATGCGGCCCAGGCCTGACGATGATTTCGTCGTTCATGCTTCCACCGCTCCCAGTTCAGTCAGGACCATCCCCAGTCGTTCATTGGCCGCAATATCGAATTGCGGGCCGCTTTCCTCGAAGCGCGTTCGAAGCGCCGTGACCCAGTCATGAAAGAAACTATCCAGATATACGGATGGCTTTTCAGAAAGATTGGGCAGCCCTGAAGGGGGCGAGGGACGATCGAAGATCGGCAGATCGGAATTGACCCGTCTCGGCCTGTCGGCGGGTGATTGATCGACATAGCCCAGCCAGGTAAGAAAACGGCCGATCAGTTCCACGCAAATGACCGACTGCTTTTCGCCCGACAGATTCAGCCTGTTCACATGGTTGCAGTCGCGCCGCAACGCTTCGGCAATCTGCCCCTGCACGTCCAGCATGCGCGCCAGGGTCTCCATCCGTTCCGAAAACTGGCGCGCCGCGTGGTCCTCCAGCCCGAACCGGCGGCTGCGTTCACCGGGAAGCGCGGCCAGATAATCCTTCATCCAGTGCGCCATGACCCGGGCCGCAAAGCGGTCGTGTTGGTCTTCGCGGACGGTGGGCGTAGGCGCGACCCCGCCCAGGATCAACGCAAGCGGATCATCTTCTGGCACCGGGGGCGGCTCGGCATCGATTTCGGTACTGAATTCTCGCCACTGCGCAATCACGGCTTCGCGGTCAGGCTCAAGGCTCAGAAAGAACGCCCCCAGAAGACGGTTGCGATGCAGTTCCCGCAGCGCAACCGCGATCGACGCAACAGCTTTGCGGGCTTCCTCGCCCGCATCCAGCACCGACGGGTCATAATAAAAGGGCTTAAGCAGGCCCAGCACGTTTGAGACACAATGTCTCAGCCGGGCTTCGAGTTGCTCCGTGCGCACCGTGCTTTCGCAAATCTGATGGAGCCGCCCGGCAAGGTAGCTGATGCCCCCGTCATTCTGCCGAACGGCCTCGTCGAACGCCCGCTCATAATCGCGGATATGCTTCTGTACGATGCCGCTGGTCAGGTAGGAGGCTCGCCGGCGGGCAATCCTGTCACTGACTTCCGGCAGCATCTCGCCTTCACGCCCGGAAGCATCACGCCGGTACAGGCTGCCCACCGTGGAGGCACGCAGCCACTGGACATTGTCGAACGGCCGTCCCGGCTTCCATTCTTCAACCCAGGGCGACTTGAAGAAATTGGTCAGCGATGCCTCGAGCCGCTTGTCCCAGACGTCGCTGCTGCTTTCATCCGCGCCGCCCTTTTCCTCGAACTGCCGATCGAACTTTGTCAAGATGACGAATAGCGCGTCAGCCTGCCCCCGCCGCTGCGCCGCCGTGCAGCCGATCGTGTCGTCGATCCAGCTTTCGATCATCGCGGGCAAGCCGGTCACTTCCTGCGCCGAATCCGCGACGCACAGCAGCGTTGCCGTCGTCTCCATGTTGGCCTGATAGAGTTCGAACAGGTAATCGACCTTCCCCCGAAGAAAGAGCGTCCCTTCCTGTCCACTGGCCGCAGCGATTTCGGGAATCTGCAGACGTGACCGGGCACCCGGGAAATCGAGCAGGTCGGTGTGCCGCATGAAATCCCAGCGGGCGGTGGCAACCGGCACGACCAGCTCGGAAATAATGGCCGAAACCACGTTGCGCGGCAGGGTCGCAGCTGTGCCTTTCTCGCCAACCAGCCGCACCGGCCCCGCATTTTCCAGCGGGCGGAACAGCGTCGACACATTGAGCACACTACCCGATCGTGGAACCAGCGCCTCGACGCCGCAGAAGGCGAGCTCCGGCAGTCCCAGCGCAATCAGCGCATCGACCAGTTCCCCTGCATAGCGGCTCAGAGTCTCGACACGCCCCCAGAGCGGTGAGAGCGCCGTCAGAAGCGCCTGCGGGGCCAACGCGCCGACATGCGCGGCAAGCCAGTCCCAGTAAGGGTCACGCAGTTCGGCGATCCATGATTTGTCGCCGAATTTGCGCGCGAAATACTCTCGCAGGGCCTCGATGTCATCAATGTCGAGAACCCCCTTCCCATCCAACCGGGGCAGTCCCTCCAGCATCTGCATGATTTCGGACAGGGAAGGGGGTGAGACCCCGATCAGCTTGAAATCGGACAGAAACGCATTGCCAACGATCCGCACGATATCGGAAACCGAAAGCAGGCGAACGGGAACCGGCGGCGCGCCGTCGGGCGCCTGCGGCGGGACAAGCGTAAAACGCGAGACCAGCCCCGACGACTCATCACCGCCAGGCGGATTGATTTCCTTGAGAAAATCCAGCGTACGATCACCGTAGCCAATTTCCAATGCCCCTTCGGCAGGACAGGAAAGGCTGGACATCAGGTACGATTTTCCCGCCTGCGACGCCCCATACACCGCAACCGTCGTCCGCCGCGTTACCGCCCGTTTCAACCCGCGCGCGACCCGTCGTTCCCGGCGCAGCGCCTTGCGACAATCCGCCCCGGCTTCGGGAGCATGATTTTCAACCCAGTCCACGGCCTCCGCCGCCACCCGGGCAAGCGTCGTGGTTCGTTCGGCAAGTGTCTTCACGGCATGGTCGCTCCCAGCGTCAGGCACCCGGTATCGCGCCAGTAACCTTCGGGATTCAACGTGGTCTGCAATCGCAAGGAGACCAGACCAGAGCGAACGACCTGCCCATCGGCATCGGTAATCTCGCTGACATGAAAACCCTCGCGTCCCGAGAAATCACCTTTTTCTTCGGCATCCTCGATATCGGACTTCCTTTCGAACTCGATGGTCAGCGGCATGCTCAGGCGCTGCGTCTCTTCGCGAGTGCCCGCAGCAAACTCCACGCAATAAAGCGGTGTCGTCGTCCACCGCTCCAGTGGAAGCTGACGGAAACCGACCATGGTCACTCCTTCGAAATTCCGCAGCGTGAAACGGATATCCTCGTTGGGACGGTCGTCCAGATCGATATTTTCCAGGAGAATGTCCGCTTCGCGGATAACGCCGGTCCGCTCCATCTTGCCGATGAACCGTGCCGTCGAGCGCATGACAAGTTTTCCCGTTCTCAGAACAAAATTCTGAAGCTTTCCCTCGGCCTTGATGCACAGCGCCGCACCGACGACGACAGTCGTCTTGGGGTCGCTGATCCGGCCAGCGGAATCCGTAAAGGGATAGTGCCGGCCCACCGTGTAATCATGCATCGCGACGATCCGGTGCGGGGCGACAGGCATGGCGCCTGTGATCAGATTCCGTACCCGGCGCAGTTTCGACGGGCGCCCCGACAACAGCAGGACGTCGCACCCATAGGACCAGACAAGTTCGGTCAGGCTGCTCAGGACCGTTTCCAGCGTCGCGCGGATCGCCTTCTCGACCGTTTCCACATCCACATCGACCACGACCCCGAACAGATCGAAATCAGACGGTCCCTCCCCCCTGTTCAGGCCACGCACATGAATTTCGATCTGCTCGCGCAGGAAGGCGACGCAGCGCGTCCGATGGTCGTCATCGCCGCGGGCAACCGTGTCGTCCCCCAGTGCGAACTGTCCGATCTCCCCTTGCGCCAGATCGTTCACCTGTTCGTAAAGGCCGAGCGCGCGCAGCGCGGCCGGTTCGAGAACGGTCGAAACGAATAGCCTGCGACGGTGACGGTCGCGCTCGTCCTGGTTGCCATAGTCGCGTTCCAGCAGACGGACGAGAAGCTTGTGCGCCTCCACGATCCCCGCATCGGTCAGCGCTTTCTCCAGAGGCGGCAGCACGACGGTCAGGATGACACGTTCAAGCAGGTCATCCCCGGCAATCTTGAAGCTCTCACGGAAATCCTGGTGCGGCGACAACGCGTCGCCCCCTATGTGGGTATAGGTCGTAATCATCAGATCGGTGGTGCCGCCACCGATGTCGATACTCGCGACACGGATAGCCGGCCGCTCCTCCTCGCCCACGCGGCCGTCACCATACAGGTCGAACAGCGCTTCGACATGGCCGCCGAGCCGCTCCGTCACTTCGTTATGCAGCCATACGATCTGCGTCGCAGTGGCTTCGTCCAGTTCGGCGCGTAGCGTCGGCGGCTTTCCCGGGCGCCCCGTCACGCTCCAGACGAACGCGATCGCCGCCTCGGCCCGGGCGCGGAAAATCCGCTGCTCCGCCACGGGCATCCCTGGCGGCATGGTCAGCATCACCGAACGCAGCAGGCGCGGACGCGCGCTATCACGCCGCTTGGACCGAAAGCCCGGCGAATTCATATACATAATCGCCTGCATAATCAGTTCGCTCAGCATCAGCATGAACAGCAGACTGCGCGACAGCACGCTCGGCCCCACAGGCTGCGCCGCCTTCACATCGTCCGGACTGACCCTGAACCGCCGCTGCGCGCCCAGCGTTTCCTGGATCGCGCGGCGGAATGGACCGTTGACCGCCGGATCGGACGGCTGACCGTCCCGGTTCAGCCCGTTATTAAAGCGCCACCCCTGGTCCGACGGCCGGGTATCCCAAAGATAGCGTTTGGGAGCGGAGAGGCCCGACAGCCCTTCTGTCCCGATCCGCGCGCCCATCATCCGTTCGGCCTCGGGCCCCGTCCGCACGGGGCTCTGCCAGACGAAGGCGTGGGGCCGGCCGGAACGGCGCGAATGGGAATCCCGCCCGAACGTCGCCCGTCCGAACTCGATCCGGCTGGAAAACGGGTCGCCATAGGCCAGTTCGGGTTGCGCGAGGTCGCGCAATTCCAGCACATAGCTATCGGCCTCGCGCTGACGTGTTCCCGGATGCTCTTCGATCAGGATGCCGCAACTGCGGAAATTGCCCAGATCCAGCACCAGATCGACCGCAACCGGCGGTTCGTTCGTCGCCGTCAGGATCTGCGCGACCGGCGGCGCCCCCGCCTGCGCCACCATCCTCAGAAAGGCCAGATAAGTCGCAAGATGCTTCAGGACCGGCTGCTGCTCCGCGTCCTCGGGCACCGGACGCTTACGGCCGGGGACGGCGAGTGCGGCCTCCCGCTGTAGCTCCTCGAGCCAGTCTTTCAGCCAGGAACTGTCGATCAGCCAGGAAATACTTTCCAGGTCGGCGACAAACGCGAATTTCTGGCCCCGCGCCTCATCATCCGGAGTCGGCGCCATGTAATGGCCATCGAAATGGGGCGCGACCGTAGTATCGAAGGCAATATTGAGGAGAATCGTCTCCCCCCCCTCCCGGCTCTCCGTACGGCGCAGCCTGCCCCTGACCCAGTTTGCCGGACCGGGGCGAAACCCTTCATTGTCGGCGCTTCCGATACGCGCGAGATAAGGCAACGGAACCCATTCATTTTCGAAAATCTCGAAAATTTCCTTGCGCCTGATGACGTACCCGGCCTCATCCGGCGCAACCCGTTGACGATCATCGACGTAGAACACCATGTTCCCGCTCTCGGGATCTTCCTCAAGCGCGCGCAGAACGAATTCCGGCGCCCCGTTCCCGTTGGCCGCTCCTGTGGATTCCTCCCAGAAATTCGCCCGGATCCTGCCGCACTCGGTCGCGTCCAGCACAATGGTCTCGAACTGGATCAGGCTGTCGGGAATCAACGAGATCAAGCTTGGCATCCGTTTCTCCGCTCCCGTCCCGGCATGGTAATCGTCGACACTAATTTATTGCTTTATTACCGGTTTTACACGTTGCAACAACCCCTCGTGCCCCTGATGATAATGGGGTGGAAGCTGTTCGTCCGAGACCGCGACGTGAATGGTGCAGGCGATATGGTCACTGTCGCGCTGTCCGCAGGTCAACACCCGTGGCAGATAGGTCGAGCCGCGCAATCGGCACGCCGCCGTTCGAATGACGACCCGGTCCGTCTCGAAACGCGCGGTGGCGTCGCCCGTGCACTTTCCTGCATCCGACAGATCCACGGATAGTTGCCCTGTTCTCCCGTCTGGTGCGATGCAGAGCTGCCACAGCCGGTAATCGTTTTTGGTCAAGACGTCATTCTCGACCGAGGTCATGTTGGTCATGCGCTGCCAACAGCCGCTGACGACACGCGGATCATGGACCTGCCACGCAACGGCATTGCGGGCCTCCCGGCAGGCGGCACCGAACGGCATCCGCATCGTCAGACATCCCCCCAGTGCCAAGCCAAGGCCACACGCGGCCATGGCCGTCCGCATCAACGCCGGGGGGCGACGCGCAGAACGAGGCAAGGCACGGGCCACGCCATCGTCGCAAGCGTTCACCCATGCGGGCACTCCACAGCCGGGCTGCCCCCATCCAGCGATAACGGGCCGCCCATCAACCGCGAACAGGCCGCCCCGCATCGGAATGGACTGGAGCGCCTCGAATCCAACGCGAATCACGCCTCCTTCCGTCCGTGCCACCTGCCGGATGTCCGACAGGACGCTGGCGGCATGGCAATACAGTCGTTCCAGCGTACCCTCGTCCAGGCGGTCCGCCGGAATCATCACCTCGCCATCCGCGTGCCATTCCGTTCCACCGTCTTCTGACGGAACGGGAGACGCGAAAATGGCCGCATGTGCGGGCGAGAGTCTTGCGGCTATCTCCGCCAGCAGCCGCCGGGCGCGGTCGCCGTCAACAGCCCTGCGATCCCTCAGCACAATCATTATGGCCCGGCTCTCTGAAACACCCCCACTCCCGGCGGACTGGGCGACGGCACCCCCGGATCGTCCGCATAGCCGGGGCACGTCGCCCTCTGATCATCGTCGCGCGTGCAGCGGTAAATGGTCCGGACGAATGTGCTGTGACGTGCCTTGTCGATACACCGTTCAGCCGAGATCACCAGAATATCGCCGTCGAAACGCGTAGCAATGTCCCCCCTGCACGCGCCACCATTGCTGTAATAGAGCGATTGCTGACCGGTCATGCCGTCATCGGCGAAGCAGAACGTCCACTCCCTGACCGGGGTCTTGGCTCCGGTCACGATATCTTGCGTCTTCATGTTGCTGATCCGGTGCCAGCACCCTTTCAACATGGACAGGTCATGAGACCGCCATTTCTCGCGCGGCAGGTCCACAGCCGCCGGCCGCACCGCGACAGCACAGGCCGGTGTCAGTGGCATAGCCCGAAGCATCAAGGCCGCGATCAGAAATCCGAACGCAGTTCCGGCCAGCGCGGACGACAGAAGACGTGGCGGCAGCTTGGGAAAGCCCTGGCGGATAACGAAGGGCCTGCCATCGTCCAACGCCCCAAGCGGGTCGGCCGCTTCGGCCGTGCCCCATCGCGTGACGACTGCGCGCCCATCTACGGCGTAAAGGCAGTCGAGTGACGGAATGCGTCGCATCACGGCGAAATGCCGCCGGATGACACCGTCCTCTCCCTCGGCGACCCGCCGGATGTCCGAAATCACCGAGCCTGCATAACGGCGCATCGCCTCGCGGCCCGCAGGGTCGAGATCCGCGAACGCCCGGCTGTCCCGACCATGGGCGGACCACACCGTCTCGCCGCTCTCCGCAACGGGCGTCGCAAAGAAAGCCATATGTGCCTGGCCCAGCCTTTCCCCGACTGCCGCGAGAAAATCACGATGCGCGCTCGATACCGTGCCCGGCGTTCTATCCAGTTGCAGCGTCATGCCAGGATATCAAAATTGCAGATCGGCACCATGCGCTGGCCCGTCGACACCGTTCCCCGATGCGAGACGAGGACCGCGCCCCGATAGCGAACGGTCACGCTGAATCGACTGGCAACGGCGGCCGGCATGGCGAAGGGATCGACGATGACAGTGTAAAGTCCGGGTGGGGGCGCCGAGCGCCAGACGGTGGTTTCGACCGGGCGGCGTGTCGGGGGGGGCGCACCATCACGTCGCGCATTGGCATCCCGCAGCAGATGCCCATCACCATGTGTTCTGTTCTTGAAATAGATGCGCTGACCATCTGGGCATATGACGTGAAGATCAAGGTCGTTCAGATCCCCCCAGCACAATACGATCTGGAGCGTGCCCCCCAAGGCGCCAATCCTGCGGACGCGCCACAGATCGCGCCAGGCACGCCAGGGAAGACGCGCCGCCAACAAACCCAGAAACAACAGCGCCAGCAGGAGAATCAGCCATAACGGCAGGGATGGATACAGGCACAGCCAAGGTGCCAGCAGGCCGCCGACGTGCGCAAGCAGCCAGATGAGCAGGGCGAGGCCCCCGAGCATGCCCAGCAGGGCCGCCCACTCCCGCCAGGCGGCGGGCAGGCGGGGTGGCGCGGGCGCGGGCGGTGGCGGCAGGATCTCCATCCGCTCCTCGATCGGCGGCGGGGGCGCCTTGGAGGCCGGCGGCGCTCGCCCCTCCCCCATAAGATCGACACGGGCCAGCTTCTGGGTAACCGCCTGATGTCCCCACCCGACCAGCACCGGTCCGTGGGCACCCGGCCGGATATAGGTATCGCCTGGGATGGCGAAGACCTGTGGCAACAAGACCAGCAGGCTTTTCTCGGTGGGTGAAAGGCGATCGGCCTGTCGGGTGACGGCCTGCTCGATCTCCGCACGCAGGCGCGCGAACTGCGCGACGCGCTCCGCCTGCGGAATGTCCGCGCCCGGCGCCCCATACCAGTCGATCTTGCCGTTGCCGTGATCCGCCGGTTCGGCAAGCAGCCCGGTGCCCGCGTCACCGGCCACCTTCCCGAACAGCCGGGAGAATTCTGACCACAGTTCGATAATCCGCTGGCCCCGATGTACGAGCGGCGTGATGTCCCTGACATCGGTCGTGGCAATAGGCTGCGTCATCGTGATGGATCGCTGAAAATATGGCCGGAGATCGTCACGATGCGCGTATGGGCAGCGATCGAGAAAGCGGCCCATACCGCCAGAGCGAAAAAGCAGATGAACGTCAGCCCATGAAGGACAGCCGCAACAGGCCGGGAAAGCCGCATGCGTGTCCCATAGGTCACCGACGCTATGGGAACCGACCACGGCGGCAGGGACGCCGCGGCACCCGGGGCGCCTGCGGCATCCGAAGCAGGAGCACCTGGGAGCAGCGTCTCCAGGGGATCCAACTTCTCAGCGTCTCCATCCCCGACACGGGCGACCACCGGTTCGCTCTCCGCGCCCGTCAGTCGTCCAAGCACCGAACCCGCAAAATCCACACCCTCGGACTCGGTCTTCAGTGCGCCCCCATTCCCGGAAAGCGCTCCCCACGGAGCAAGCAAAAACACTCGGCCATCGGTGAAGACTGCCTCTGGATCCGGAATGACCAGGGCCCGATCGAGCAATAGCGCTTGCGCACGCCCTTCGCACGATACGGCCTCACGCACGCGCGCGATCTCTGCGCCGAGATTATGGACAAACCCGTCCCGCTGATCATCCGGATACGTCGACAAGGGGCGCAGTCCCGCGCCATCGTCGGCATACCATGTGATTTCGCCGCCCTCATCACCACGGGGCCAGCGGACCAGCGGCTCAGCAAAACCAAGCTTCGTCCGTGAAACCCCAGCCAGAAGATTGGAAAGAATACTGTAGCTCTGGACGGCAGGTTGCCCCCGCCACTCCAGAAGAACCAGCTTATCTAGATCGCTGCGGAGAAGAACATTTGCCACAAACCCGCTCTTGTCCTTCGACTATTCTTAAAAATCTATCTTAATGACAGCAGAAAATTTTCTTCTGTCAAGCCTCCCTGTGTCGTTTTGTACACCCCCATTGAGATCAGCACGGAGTGACCCTCTGACCTTGCCCCCTGAAATGCCCTCGATTTGAAGTAGGGTCTGTCCATTACGGACGATGAAGAGAGCCCGACTTATGCAGGAACCGATCATCGGGATCCTGAAGGAGCATCAAGCGGGCGTAATGGGGGCGTCTATACGGCAAGCACGGGATCAGCGACGCAACGTTCTATACGTGGCGTCCAAATACGGCGGCCAGAATGTGTCTGGTTGCGAGTATTGGCCCCCGATTTGAACCTGCGAAACTAAGGCATTGATTTTGTTTGGATTTATTTTCGGCCCAACGCACACCCAAAGAAAAACCCCACGAACCTGTTGGTTTCGTGGGGTTTTTGAGGGCTGATATGGTTGCGGGGGCAGGATTTGAACCTGCGGCCTTCAGGTTATGAGCCTGACGAGCTACCGGGCTGCTCCACCCCGCGGGGGTGAGGGTAGACTGGAAGACCTGGCGGCGA
>NZ_JABEQK010000016.1 GCF_014174275.1 Gluconacetobacter takamatsuzukensis
GTCGCCGCCAGGTCTTCCAGTCTACCCTCACCCCCGCGGGGTGGAGCAGCCCGGTAGCTCGTCAGGCTCATAACCTGAAGGCCGCAGGTTCAAATCCTGCCCCCGCAACCAACGATACTTGCGATATGAACGCATCAAGAACGCCACTGTCCGGATGGACCGTGGCGTTTTTCTTGTGCGCCGCGAACTGCAGGATCGCCGCCAGGTCACCGCGCAGGATGATCGCCAGTTCGCCGTCGGCTGGCTGGAGCGTGATCTGCGAGACGAGCGCGCGCAGGCGCTCGGCCGCCTCGGTCTTCGTCTCCTCGGCCTGAAGGCTTTCATAGAGAGACGCGATCCGCTGCTGATAAATCTCCGCCATGTTCGGGTGGAGAAGGGGGGGCGGTTCCTCAGTATTAGCAAGACGCTCTGCCACTTCGGCCTTGCGTGCTTCCAACCGCTTCATGTCGTCGACGATTGCCTGGATTGGTCCACCAGCCTTGAGCGCGGTTAGAAGTTTTGCCAGCTCCCGATCGATGCGGGGCAGTTCTGCCCGCATGGCGACAAGATCGGCACCGTGTTCCATCCGAAGCCTGTTCACCTCGCGGGTGAACTCGTTGCAGAATTCCTTGAACAGATCAGGTTCCATTAGATGCGTGCGTAATCCGCTCAGGACTGATGCTTCCAGCGCGTCGCGACGGATGTTGAGGCGGTTTTCGCAGGTGCCCTTGTTGCGTGCCGTCGAGCAGCCGAGCAGATCCTTCGAGATCATGCTGTAGCCACCGCCACAGCAGCCGCAGCGGATCAGACCGGCAAAGAGATGGCGAGGACGCCGCCGTTCACTGAGGGTCTCATTGCCGGTTTCGGGCATCGTGAATGTTGTCTGCTCCTGGCGCATCTTCACGGCGTCCCACAGATCCTGCTCGACAATCCGTAGCTCCGGCACGTCCTGGATCACCCATTCGGATTCAGGGTTGAGGCGTGAGACGCGCTTGCCGGTATCGGGATCCTTGAGATAGCGCAGCCGGTTCCAGACCAGGCGCCCGACATACATTTCGTTATTGAGGACGCCGGTGCCGCGTTCCCGATTGCCGTGAATGGTGGATGGCCCCCATTCGCGTCCCTGCGGACCTGGAACGCCATCCCGGTTCAGTTCCATGGCGATCGTGCGGGAGGACTTGCCGCGCGTGTAATCGGTGAAGATCCGCCTGACCGTGCGGGCTTCTTCCTCGTTGATGGTCCGGTCGCCCCGGATACGCTCACCCCTGGCGTCAAACTGGCGCACCACGTCGTAGCCGTAGGAATTGCCACCGCCGGACTTGCCGTCTTCGACGCGTCCGCGCAGCCCTCGCCGGACCTTCTCGGCCAGGTCCTTGAGGAACAGGGCGTTCATCGTACCCTTGAGGCCGATATGCAGGTGTGTGACATCGCCCTCGGAGAGGGTGATGATCCGGACGCCGGAGAAGGTCATCCGCTTGAACAGGCCCGCGATATCTTCCTGGTCGCGCGACAGCCGGTCCATGGCTTCGGCCAGCACGATCGTGAAGCGGCCGCGCGTGGCATCTTGGATCAGTTCCTGAATGCCGGGGCGGAGCAGGGAGGCGCCCGAGATGGCGCGATCGGTATAGCTGTCGACGATCGTCCAGCCCTGTTTCTCTGCATGAAGCCGGCAGAGGCGTAACTGATCCTCGATCGAGGCATCACGCTGGTTTTCGGACGAATAGCGGGCATAGAGCGCGACCTTCACAATCCCATCTCCCTAATCCTGGAGATCGCGTCGCCTCGCGGCCTCCACTTCAGCGTTGACGAAATCCCGTGCGGCCTGGCGGGCCAGAAGCCGGACCAGGCTGACCAGCCGCGGATCGGCTCCAGTGCGTAACGGCGTCACGTTGGCGTCCGAGACGTCGAGAACGAGCTGCAGTCTGGCAACTATCGTATCGCGTTGGCGTGCCATGTTCCCGTCCTTTCTGCATGGACATTCGGAGAGTCCTGAAGGCACTGTGGATGTTGGGCATGATGTGCGGGAACATAAAAATAATAAGAAACAAAGAGATATTCGGAATGGATAGGGCTTCAGGATAGACACGAATATCCACGGATATCGTCGTCGGCAATGTCACAAGTTAGTGAATTGCGACTATAATGGTCGTATTCAAATTCCAAGAGGACAGACTCGCATGATGGATTGGGGCGGATGTGCCGTCAGTAAAGCCGCATCCGTGTAATCCCGAGGATACGTTTTGCCGCTTCTTGGGGCCGGGAAAGAGGAAGAGGGAAGTGGGGTTTTCGTGACGGATTCAGGGGTGGAAGAGAGGCTTCCGCCCGTCCGTCACGGAGTGTCCCGCCATGGCGAGTGCCATCCAGAAAATCGCCCTTAATGCGTCCCGTGATATCCCCTTCAACAAGCTGGTGCTGTCGCAGTCCAACGTGCGGCGTGTGAGGGTCGGTCTGTCGATCGAGGAACTGGCCCGCGATATCGAACGTCGGGGGCTTCTCCAGAGCCTGAACGTCCGCCCCGTCCTGAACGGCGAGGGGGCAGAAACCGGCGCCTATGAAGTGCCAGCCGGCGGCCGTCGCTTCCGCGCGCTCGAACTGCTGGTAAAGCATAAGAAACTGGCCAAGACGGCCCCGGTGCCCTGTGTCGTACGCGAGGCCGGATCGGCCATTCTCGCCGAGGATGATTCCCTGGCCGAGAATGTCCAGCGCGTGGCCCTACATCCGCTGGATCAGTTTCATGCCTTTCGCGACATGCTGGAGAAGGGCATGTCCGAGGACGAGATTGCCGCCGCGTTCTTCGTCGTGCCGGCCGTGGTCAAACAGCGCCTGCGCCTCATGACCGTTTCGGACAAGCTGCTCGAGATCTACGAGCAGGATGGCATGAAGCTGGAACAGCTCATGGCCTTTTCCATCTCGGATGACCACACCCGTCAGGAACAGGTCTGGGAGATCGTCTCCCAGAGCCACAATCGCGAGCCCTATCTGATCCGCCGCATGCTGACGGAAAAAACCGTGCGCGCATCGGATCGCCGCGTGCGCTTCGTCGGGCTGGATGCCTATGTTGCAGCTGGCGGCCATGTCATGCGCGATCTGTTCGAAGCCGACGACGGCGGATGGCTGGACGATCCCACCCTTCTCCACCGGCTGGTGATGGACAAACTGGCTGGGGCGGTCGAGGAGATCCGCACCGAAGGCTGGAAATGGGTCGAGACGGCGCTGTCCTTCCCGTGGGGACACGCGCGGGGCTTCGCGAGGATTGAAGGTACGCCGGTTGTAATCTCGGAAGAAGAAGTTGCGCGTCTGACCGCTCTGCACAGCGAGCAGGAAACCATCGAGGCGGAATACGCGCAGGCCGATGAATTCCCCGAGGACATTGATATCCGGCTGGGCGAGATCGAGCAGGCCATCGAGGCGCTGGAGGAACGCCCTGTGTCCTTCGATCCGGCGAACATGGCCCGCGCTGGTGCCTTCGTCAGCCTGGATACTGACGGCACGTTGCTGGTCGAGCGGGGTTTCGTCCGGCCGGAAGATGTGCTGGTGGAACCCGAGGACGGTCACGATGCACCCGAGAGCTATGATGACGCAGTCGCCCATCACCGCGCGGGTAACGACCTCGAAGGAATTGGGACGGAAGACGCCCCCGGCACCGAGCCCGAAGAGGAAGATGGGCTGAAGCCGTTGCCCGACCGCCTGCTGACGGAACTGACGGCTTGGCGCACGCTCGCCCTTCGCGACGCGTTCGCGGCCAATCCGCACATAGCGCTGACCGAACTGCTACACACGCTGGTGCGCGATCTCTACTGGCAGGTCTCGGGCGCGGATTGCCTGGAAGCGTATGTCCGGGACATCCCGCTGCGGGTGCATGCGCCGGATATGCCGGGCAGCATTCCAGCGCACGCCCTACGCCAGCGCAACGAGGGCTGGAAGCACGACCTGCCGGAGGACGAGGAGGCGCTCTGGCTGTGGCTCGACCGGCTGGACGACACCAGCCGCCTGGCGTTGCTGGCCCATTGCCTGTCTTTCGGCGTCAACGCGCTTTACGAACGGATGCCGCCCTATGGTGCCGTGTCCCAGCGCAGCGTCTCCGAACGACTGGCCCGCGCCGACCGGCTTTCTACCGCGCTCAGGCTCGACCTAGCCGAGGCGGGCTGGCAGGCGACGGTGGAGAACTATCTCGGTCGCGTCACCAAGGCGCGCATTCTCGAAGCCGTGCGCGAGGCGCGGGGTGACGAGGCTGCCGAGCGGCTGCTTGAGGGCACCGGATGGCTACCGGAGGCACTGCGGACACCGATTTCGGCCGACAAGCCGACGGACGTTCCAGCCGCCGACATCGCCGCCGAATAACATTTCACATTCCTGATCGCCGAATGACCCGGCCTGCACACTCTGTGCGGGTCGCGGTCTCGCGCGTCTCCAACAATGGAGAAATCCGATGTCGCATTTCAATGTGTTCGTGACGGGCGAGGATATTGAAGAGCAACTCGCACCGTTCCAGGAAAACAATATGGGCGATTGTCCGCCCGAATATCTGACATTTTGTGATTGCCACGACGAATGCGTGGCCCGCTGGGAAGAGGTCGACCAGAACGGTGTGCCGCATAAGGAACGCTTCAGGACATTCGATCACTTCGTCAGGGAGTTCTTCGGCTATCTGCGCCATCGTGATACCGGTCACTACGGCTATTTCGAAAATCCCGATGCCAAATGGGACTGGTACGAGATCGGTGGTCGGTGGTCCGGCGAACTGATGATCCGACAGGAGGCGGCGCCCAACTATCAGGCCATCCATCGGTCGCCAGAGGGGCGGATCCTGGTCGATGAAGCCCGTCGAGGGGATATCGACTTCGGGGCGATGGAGCGCCAGGCATGTGATGCGGCGATGAGCCGATGGCAGCAGACGCGAGAGATCGCCCAGAAGACCATGTCCTTCGACGACCTCCACGCCATACGGAGTTGGGAGGATATCCGGACAGAGATGCAGCGTAAGGCGGGAAATAGCGACGAGGCCCGGACGCGATATTGGGAACAGAAAGGCCTCTCAGAACTGCGTCAGGCGCTTTTTGACGCGCAATTATGGGGCTGGGATACTTCACCGGAAGGTATCGCCGCGATGCTTTCCCGCAAGCCGGAAGAGCATGCTGCCGATCGGGCTCGCCAGAGTTGGTTGCCGTTCGCCTTGCTGCATGAGGGCGAATGGATCGAGAAGGGCAGGATGAACTGGTTCGGCATGGCGGTCGACGAACTCGATGACGCAACATGGGCGAGCAGAATCCGTGATCTGATCCTTGGTCTGCCCGGCGACACGCGTATCGCTGTTGTCGATTGCCATATCTGACCATGATATCGGGCGGCTCCTGGGGAACGGGGGCCGCCTTTTTTCATGTCGATCCGCCGGGAAAGAGAGAGTGAGAGGGAGGCTTCGCCTCTGATGCCGAATGTCCGGCAAGAGAGGAGAGTTCCCATGTCCGCTTCGATTATGTCTTCTGCCCGTACCGGATTCCGCATCGACCCGTCGCGCGGCGAACGCAGCGCCCGCGTATCGTCCGAATGGTTCTCCCGCCCGGATGATGAGCGTTACTTGTCCCTGTCCGACCTACATGCGGCCACGCTCGCCCGTGCGGATCGGGCCATCGCCCGCACGGTGGAAAGCCGCGCCATTCGCGTGGAGGCCGCGCGCGACAATGCCGAGCGTCTGACCCTGACCGTGCCAGGGCAGAATGACCCGATCGCGCCCACCCACTGGTCGTTCGGCCAGATGTGCAGTCTGGTCGGCGCGCCATCGTCATACCTGCGCAATCTCCCGGCTCCGCTGGCGGCGATCAACCTGCAGCACGGGCTGCTGTCGCACCGCGCCGAACTGGTGAAAACGTTGGAGACCGAAGACGGTCGGGTGGAACTGCGCGCCGTGACCGGCCCCGATTATGGTCGCATCTGGGACCACGAACTGGTCGGTGCGGTGCGGAAGATCGCTGGCGATGGCACAGGCGATACCAATTGGAAGGTGCCGGGTGTGATCGATTGGGCCACCATGACCCATAATCCCTATGTCGACATCACCAAGGAAACGACGACGCTGTACGCATCAGATCGCGATGTGTTCCTGTTCCTTGTGGACGATACACACCCGATTGAAGCTGGCCGTTTGCCCAACGGCGACCCCGATCTCTATTTCCGGGGTTTCTATGCCTGGAACAGCGAGGTCGGTAGCAAGAGCCTCGGCATCGCCTCCTTCTATCTGCGCGGTGTGTGTCAAAACCGCCTTTTGTGGGGCGTAGAAAATTTCGAACAGATCACGATCCGGCATAGCAAGTTTGCAGCATCCCGTTTTGTGCATCAGGCGACACCGGCCCTGCGGAATTTCGCCACGGCCAGCCCGGCCTCGTTCGTCTCCGGCATCCAGGCGTCACGCCGTGCGCTGGTGGCGAAGAATGACGAGGATCGTGAAACCTTCCTGCGTCGTCGTGGGTTCTCGAAACCGGAAACCAACAGGATCATTGAAACCGTGTTGAACGAGGAGGGACGCAAGCCCGAGAGCGTGTTCGATTTCGTGCAGGGCATCACGGCGCTGGCCCGCACCAGGGCCAATCAGGATACGCGGCTGGATCTGGAGGAGAAGGCCCGCAGGCTGATGGAGCGTGCTTCCTGAAAGCCGCTTTTCTGTCTTTCCGTAAAGACGTTTTTACGAGCCCGGCCCCTGCGCCGGGTTTTTTCGTTTCGGGAGTTCTTCCGATGGCTGATTTCTTCACGCATTTTTTCTGCGTGCTCGATGTGGGCACGGTGGAAAACGCTGCCAAGGCGCTCGACCTCTACAACGCGTTCATGGACGAACTGGCGGCGGAAGATCCACCGTCTGACGGATTCATTCTGTCGATCGTGCCCGAATATGGCGGCACGAAACTCTGGATGCACGACGAGACAACCGGAGATCCGCAGCAGGTGGTGGAATTCGTGCTACGCTGTGCGCGAACATTCCGGTTGCGGGGCCGATGGGGATTCCAGTGGGCCAATAGCTGTTCACGTCCCCGGACCGGCGCGTTCAGCGGTGGTGCGCATCTGCTTGACCTTGGCAGGCGCAAGACGATTTCATGGATGACCACCGATCGCTGGCTGGCGATCGCCCTCGACGGAGGCGATCCCGACACAGGAGGGCAGGGCGATGACCTTGCATGACGCGGGCGAACTGGCCCGCCGTCTGGCAGAGAACGCAGAGGCGGTGTGCCGGCGGTATCTGTCCGCCGGTCGCCGTCACGGCAATTACTGGCTGGTCGGCGACGTGCGCAATGCGCCTGGCCGGTCGCTGTTTGTCCGGCTGCACGACACCGCCAATGGCAGGGCCGGCAAATGGACCGACGCGCAGTCGGGCGAGCATGGCGACCTACTGGACGTGATCCGCGAAAGCCTCGGCCTGGTGGATTTCCGTGACGTGGCCGACGAGGCGCGCGCCTTCCTCAGCCTGCCTCGACCCGATCCGGTCCCGTCGTCGCGGGATCGTCCGGTTCAGGAGCGCGGACCTGCCAGTTCTTCCGAAGCCGCACGCCGGCTGTGGGCCATGTCCGGGCTGATCGCGGGCACGCCCGTAGAAACGTATCTCCGTAGACGCGACATTACGCTTTTGCACGGAGCCGGAGCCCTGCGTTTCCATCCGCGCTGCTTTTACCGCCCGGATGAGGACGGTCCGACCGAGACCTGGCCGGCCATGATCGCCGCCGTCACTGACCTCGACGGCACTCTGACCGGTGTGCATCGCACCTGGCTGGCGGCGGAAGGGCGCGGCAAGGCGCCGGTCGATCATCCGCGCCGCGCCCTGGGCGGCCTGCTCGGCCATGCCGTGCGCTTCGGGGTGGCGTCCGATGTGCTCGCCGCCGGGGAAGGCATCGAGACGGTGCTGTCGCTGCGGCAGGTTCTGCCCGATCTGCCATTGGCCGCATGCCTGTCCTCGGCGCATCTCGCGGCCCTGATCTTTCCGCCGCTGCTGCGCCGTCTCTACGTCCTGCGCGACGACGATCCGGCCGGGGATCAGGCGCTGGCGACGCTGCATGCCCGCGCGGATGACGCCGGGATCGAGTTGATCGGCCTGTCACCCCGGCTGGGCGATTTCAACGACGATCTCCGTGCCCTCGGACGCGGTGCGCTGCGGGCGATCCTGCATCCGCAGTTCGCACCAGCGGACGTGGCACGCTTTTTTCTGGAGACTGCCGGCACCTGAGCGGGCCGGAAAGAGGGGCGGGCGGTTTCCGTTTTCGTCTGACGGGCCTGTTGTGCCTCCCGTCCGGCAGGTCCGTGCCCCGGCCTTTCAGATGGGGAGCGGGCGTCAGCCGGGCCGGGCCTGCAATGGCGGGAGCCGGCTATTTTCCGTCGCGCCCCTTTGGGGCCGCTTTACATCGCGAAACAAAATAGCCGGCCCCCTGCCATCCTTCGCTGCGCTGCGGCCGCGCGCGAGCGCGCGGTTCCGGCCCGTCCCTGGTCTGCCGCTATCCGCCCCCGGAAAGGCCGCGAAGGGCGCGGCCGGAGACCTGGGAGGACAGCCTCATGACCCGCACACAGGACGATTTCGAACCGCCGCACGCCGCTTCATCCACCGCCCATGTGCTGGCCGAACTCCAGATGTATGGCTACCGTCCCTTCGAGGCCGAGCCCGATCCAAGGCCGCTGCCCGAAGCTCCGCGCATCGGGGGTGCTGTGGCCGACATCTTCGACGCCATCGCCGCGACGCTGACCGACACACGGCTGGAACCCGACCTCGAGGCGTTGCTCTGGTCCACCGTGAACATCTTCCACCGCATGGTCGGCCAGGTCGAGCGTGAGCTTGACCGCAACGAGCAGGCGCAGAAGCGCAGCCAGCAGGAACAGGATGGCAGCGAGATCCGCTCGGTGGACCTGGAGCGGCTGATCGCCGAAGGGCTGACCCTGATCGAGCGCCGCAACGCCTACGAGATCTTCCGCGACGAGGCGCAGGAGCAGTTCGAGCGCCTCACCATGTCAGCATGGCGCCCGAAGACCGGCTCGCTGGTCTCACGCCGCAGGATGACGGCCTCCATGATCGATAGCCGCGACTTTCTCAACGCCCGTCGTAAGGCTGAGGGCAAATTGCTGGTGCCGCCCGGTCCCAAGGTGGTCGTCACTGGCGGCCTGGATTTCGACGACCATATCCTGATCTGGGATAGGCTCGACAGGATCCGGGCCAAGCATCCCGACATGGTGCTGCTCCACGGCGGCTCGCCGAAGGGGGCGGAATTCATTGCCTCACGCTGGGCTGACCACCGCGAGATCATGCAGATCGCCTTCAAGCCGGACTGGACGAAGCATGCCAAGGCAGCGCCCTTCCGTCGTAACGATGCCATGCTCGACACCATGCCGATCGGCGTCATCGTCTTTCCTGGCACCGGCATTCAGGAGAACCTGGCCGACAAGGCAAAGCGCCTCGGTATCCCGGTCCTGCGGTTTAGCGGCGGATGACCGGTCCCGCCCTCATACCGGACATCAAACTAACATCAGCTATTTCCCTAAAGCTGCCATTGTCGGCCATCCTCATGCAGATAGCGCGCAGAATCCGATTGACATGCGACTTGCAATACCGCACGAAACGTGCAGTCTAGCACGAAAGATGCGAGAATGCGCGATGGTTGATGAAGTTGCCCCCCCTCTTCGTTACTTCAAGGCGGGAGACCCAGTGCACGTCCGGGCCCAGCAGATTTGGCTGATCCTGGTGTCTAAAGTGATGTCGTCCCCACGCAACCCACGGCGCCCCACGGTCATAACCTACGGTGATCTTGCCGAAGCCATGGGCATGGACCGCCGCGCCGGTATTACGCTCAATCGGCAACTCGGGGTCGTCGGTGACATTTGCGTTGCCAACGATTTGCCGGCGTTGAACTGCATCGTCATCAATGACCGGCTCAACGCGCCCGGCGATCACGTCGTCACGCGTCCGGGCCGGACGTGGCAGCAGGAGCAGGCGGACGCCATGGCTACCAATTGGTTTATGGTCAGGGTGCCGACTACTGGGACGCTACGCAAGATTCGAACGGCGGCTGTGGCGCAGTAGGCGATGAAGCACTTCGCAACGAAAGTATGGGGCGTGGATTCGTGCCGCCTGCCGCTGGCGACGTTCGGCGTCAAAGGCTTTGTCGATCGACTGCTGTTCCGGCAGCTGACGATGGTCGCGACAGCAGGCGTGGGGGAGATTGATGATCCTGCGGACGTTGACGCCATCATGGCGATGACTGCGGTCGAGACATGCTGGAGCTACGGGCGCTCAAACGGATGGGGCGATTGCACTGCATCCACGTCAAGCTGCAATTCGTATGGACGAACATCTTTCTAAACATAATCGAGGAGGGCTAGATGGATCTGTCTTACTGGATGCGGCAGCGCACCGACATTATCCGGCTATTCTACGACAAGGGGCGCGTGCCCTTCGAGCAACTGAAGCGCGATATCGAGGAAGAGGTGCGGCCATGGGAGCCACCCTACTTCAACCCCGAGACCGACGACCCGGAGCCGGCGTTTCTTGACGAATGGATGCAAGCGGACCAGACTCGCGAGCTAGTCGGGATGCTGGCGGTGTCTCTTCTCGCAGACACCTTGAGCCTTTACTTCGTGGAGCTTGAGCGCGAGATCGGCATCGCGTTTGTCGATCAGAAAGAGCGCGTCCGCCTGTTCAAGCAGGGGAAGGTCGAGGCCTATCGGCAGATCATTGAGCACGTCATGGGCGATACGTTCAAGAATTGCCCCGTCAGTTTCGATGTCATCGAGCAGGTGATCCTAGCCCGCAACGACTTCACCCATGGCCAAGATTTCATCTCGTTCCAGACGACGCACAACCAGCGGACCGTCGAAAAGCATCCTAATCCATTCTTCACTAGTGCCAACGAGCATCTCGCCGAAGGCGACAACCTGGAGTGGCGATGCCCTTCGATCGAAATCAGTCGGGAGAAGCTGATGGCCGCTATCGACGAGGTGGAGAAGTTGGCCAACTGGGTACACCAGAACGACGAAGCTGTGTGGGAATGGCGCACCCGCATGCGGGCGGCCAAGGCCAGCAATTAAGCGGCGCTCCGAGCATGGCTCGTGTTTGACGCACGACAGATCCAAGTGCGGTTTGCTTCCGGCTACAGATAAGCGATTGTGATGCGCCAGTAAGCGCAGCCGCTATCGCCGCAAAACCCTTTATCGGCTCGACGGAAACAAAGCCGGCAGGCGGGAGTCGCCTTCTTCGCGGACACACAGGCGGTTAGAAGAGCTTCCCGAAAGCCGACATTGCTAGGCGAGCCGGGATAGACCGGGTTTGGGACAAACCCGCCTTTCGCGCGCCTGTCCTGAACGGCAGTATGAGCCGGAACCGGTCGTTCCTCAACTAGTCCGCAGGCGAATACCTAAGTTCACTCCGTTATGGTCTCCGGAAATGCAAATCGTGATGATCCAGTTCGGATAGCTGACGGTCGTTCATTACCTGTCGGGGCGCAAAGGCGTGGTCTCGTTTGATTATACCTCAAGAAGGCCGAAGTCCTTTATAGGCCTATCCTAGGAGACCGGAACTGCCTGCGTAGCCGATCTCCGAGGACATCAATCCGGCAGCGGGTCACGCGGTCAGGTCGATGGAGTTGCACCGCTCGACGGTAAAGTACGCGCCTTACGTTGAGGTCGTGCAGGAGCATCGGTGACTGGAGAAAGCTTTCCTATCGATGCGGGGCTCAACACGACCTTCCATATTGAGGCGAACAGTCCGAGCACATCGGTGAGCAATGCACCAGTCGCGATACTCACTGTGGTCGTTGAGTAGTTCTCAGGTGCGAACACGATATACCCACATAGTATTGCTATGAGAGGTAGCAATACAACGGCGGTGTAACCCATTGCCAGTCTGAGAATAAACCAGCGTTCTTGGTGTATGAGCGTTTGATTAAATGTCTCGCGTTCTTGACGAAGGCGCTCCATAGCGGATTCCAGAGCGATGGCATCCGCGGTGATGTCACTCATGAGCAGCACCTTCGGATTTCTTGCTGCCCGATGTATGTTCGATCAACAATCGGGTAAAGATATGTGTAAGTATTGCAACGGCAGCGCCGCCAATTGTGGATGCGACAGCTATACTTCCGCTAAAATTTCCAGTTACGGCAATTCCAACACCTACAATTGCGACAAGGAGCGAAACGGCCAAGCTGGTCCCTATTTCGCGTCTTATTTTTATCGTCTTCTCAATCTCTAGTCGATGTAGCTGCTCTCGCTCAGCCATCGCAATCAACCGATCCACCGCGCCGGGCATAATTTGCTCATACCGAGCCAGTTGATCTGGTGGCGGTAGAGGGCCGGAGTAATTCTCCGTGGAAATGGTCCTCCGGTCTGTCTCCAGCGCCGTAACGATCATATCAACGGATAACTTCAAACGCTCAGGCGTTGTTGCATCCGCATACTGGAATTGCCGGAGGAATGGCAGATCACTTACATCCTCCTGCACCTTCAGAGGAATGATCTTAGGAGAGCCCTGCGCTTCGTTTGCTGCCAATGCATTGGCGAGCTCACTTGCCATGAACTCGCTATTACCCGCTGCTTTGGAAACCAAAACTACGAAGGCGCGGGCGTTCCGAAGCGCTGCAATTTGTACAGTTAGAACATTCTCGCCGGCACCTATTAAGGTCTTGTCGAACCAAACAGACAGTTCACGCTCTTCCAAAGCGTGGGCGACTTGATCTGCCTTTGCACGATCTGCCGAAGCATAACTCAAAAAGACGTCGATGGGGCGGTTTTGCGACATTCATCTAACATGTCACCAAACGCGGATGATTTCGAGGGGAGAACCGCGCCGCTTTTGCTGGAGGGTTCAACTCTGTAGTGCTGTATGAACGAAGGCCCGCCTTCGGTGATTGCACGGGAGTCTCTGAACGGCGGCTTAGTTAGCGGGCCCCGACCGGCAGTTCGAGGAGCGGTGAATGGCTGGTGTCTGCCTGAGCCGACATACCCTGCACCGCATCGGAACGGCGTATTGTGGTCGGGCAGGAGCGTCGCAGCATTTCACCTTCATTAAGCGGGAAGCGTTCTTCAGGTGGCCATTCTGGCCATTGGAGAATAATCATGGACATGCCTCAAACCGAACCCGCTGCCACCCAGCGCAAGGTCTGGAATGCGGGGAGGGCCGTCGGCGCGAAGCGCGCGCTGAAACCAAAGGAAATATGGGAGACCCGATTTTACCTCAATCAGCGTCGCCGCTTGCGAGACCGGGCGCTGTTCGACTTGGCGATCGACAGCAAACTCCGGGGTTGCGACCTGGTGCAGATGAAGATTGGGGACATTGTCAGCGGCGGGCAGATCCGAACCCGCGCGATCATGATGCAGCAGAAGACAAACAGGCCTGTTCAGTTTGAACTGCTCCCCGACGCCCGTGCCAGCCTGTTGGCATGGCTTGAACGCCGGGGTGGCACGGTAGAAGATTATGTTTTTCCAAGCCGGGTTGATCATAACGGTCATCTAAGCACCCGCCAATACGCCCGGGTTGTCGATGAATGGGTAACGGGAGTAGGTCTGATGCGAAGTGAATATGGCACTCATTCACTTCGCCGCACGAAGGCGTCAATCATCTACCGGGCGACAGGCAATCTGCGCGCCGTCCAAATCCTTCTTGCCATAGCAAGATCGAGAATACGGTCCGTTATCTCGGGATCGACGTGGAAGACGCACTTGCCCTCGCCGAGAACACTGAAATCTGAACCCAAAGGCTCCTCGCTACTGGCGGGGAGCCATCATTGAGCGAACCCCCCTGGCTCACGCCGAACCGGGCGATCTCACGCAACAGGTCGAAGGGCTTTTTCACGCTTTTGGCTCCTTGGGGTTGAGCCAGCGCAGGACCTCGTGGCAGACCGCCGGGTCGCCCAGATCCTTGACGAGCTCATCATCGGCAATCGTCGCGGGGCCGCTCCGAAGCCAGGCAATCGCTGGATGGCCTGTGGGAAGGAGCGCCTCCAACGCCTCGGTCACTTCCGGACGCTCTTCGCGGGTTAGCCAGATCGCAAGGAGGACGAGAACGCGCCGCTTCGGGCGCGCTGCCAGATACTGTGCGAGCTCGATAACGAATTTGCTCGGGCCACGATAGGCGGCGACAAGCACGAGCGAAGCGGCGACGCTCGGCATGCGGGTCGCGACTGTCGCCGCGTCGATGTTGGCTACAACGGCCGCATCTAGACTCTCCGATTTGGAGACGAGGGCATGAGCAGCCGCTCGTCGCACAGCTGGGCGACCGGGCGAACAGGCGCGATCTAGCAGGCGCTCCTGCATCGCCCGCCCGCCATGCGTGACGAGCAGTTCAAAGACGTCGTAGCGGAGCTTTGGATCGGTGGTCTCAATCCCGAGCGTGTCGAGACGTTCAAGATCATCGTCTGGCAGACTTGGCAGTGCCGCAAGCGCGGCAATCGCCTGGTGGGCGATGGGGAAGTGATCATCCTCTTCGTATCGCCGATAGGAAGCAGACCACTGGTCATGTGCCAGCGACATCAACGTCGGAACATGGTCGGGATGGGGCTTTGCACCTAAAAGCGCCACCAGAGCTTTCCGAACCGGACTCCCCTCCGCCTTTGCAAGTTCGAGCAAACCCGCAGGAAGTGGGGCTTCCAAGGGATCGCCGACCGCCTTAAGGGCGGGCGCGACGACGTCGGCGAACATGTGGTCAAGCGCGTCTTCGACGATCGGGTTGAGGCCAAGCGCGATTGCGGCGGTTATCGCTTCGGCACACGGATGCGCATCCTCCCAGGAGACCCTGGCTTCAGCAAGCGTGGTCTCAATGTCTGGCGCGACATTGGCTCCCAACACCGCGTGTTGCTTGATCCGCAGCCGCCGAACGTCGGGGCGTGTTCCCGGCGTAGCTGCCAACAACGCTGCCGCTGGTGGCGGGAGCGGAACGATCTCGGCCGCATTGCTTCGCAACGCGCGGGCGGCGTATGCGATAGCCGCGTAGTCCGCAGGCATTAGGTTCCTGGCGGCGTTGGCTTCATCTTCTTCCGGGCTCGGAGCGTCATCGTCCGGCTCATGGAAATTCCCACTCCTAGTGTGTTGAGCGAGGATGTGGCCGAGATCGATTGCGAGTTCGACCGCTCGCTCCTGTTCACCGGCAGCGATCAGGCCGTCGAGAATTTGCGGCAACTGTTCCCGGTGATGGGCAATCAAACACGACAGTGCTGCCGTCCTGACATCTCTGTCGTCGAGCCCTTTCCGGATTCGTTCGATTAGACGATCATGATAGGTCTCGTCCCAATGATGACGAAGCGCGTGCCAGATCGCATCCTCGTTCTCGCGGTCCCGAACGATCGACCAGGCACCATCAAGCTCCTCTGAGCTAGGCGAAGTTCCTTCGCGGGCGTCGGCTGCGAGCGATCGCATCCAGTCAGCCTGAAGGGCTTCAGCATGAGGATGCTGGGCCAGCTGCTGCCAGCCTTTGACCTCACGCACCTTATCGACATAGGCGCGCAGGAGTTGCTGGGCAGTATGTCCGTCGTCTTGATCGGCGAGATGCTCCATATATTCTTCGGAATAGACGCCGTTGATGTAGGCGAGGCGTTCCTTGCGGTCCGTCTCGGGATCGCTCGGTGTGGGCGAAAGCTCAGCAACAGCGGCGTCAACGATGGTTTCGAACCCGTCGAGATCGCGCAAAGCTCCCTCGGCCAGCGTGTCGACGACCGGGTCAAACCCATTTCGAACGATTCCGGCGGTCGCCTCGAGATAAACTGGGGTCAGATCGGGCGCGAAGCGCTCGAGATCGGCCACGAGCGCGGAACCGTAGCCGGTTCGATCATTCGGCAGCATCTCGCGGACGAACCGTGTCGCAATCGTCGGCATCTGCGGCGCATGAGCCATTCGTTCGTACCAATCCTGGCCATGCCCCGGCGAACTCCAGTGCATCAGGTTGGCGAAGGTTCTGTCGGGCCGATGGTTGATGTATCGCGCGAATTCCGCGCCGACCGACTCCTCCGATCCGACCGCGGCTGCGATCCGAAAATGTTCAGGAATGCGCGTAGCGGGATCTGAGAACTGTTGATCGATCCAGGTGTCGATCGCTTTTTGCGCGGCGGGTTTCGCCGATACAGCCAACTCCTCCACGCGACCTGTCGCTTCCAGAATGCGTGCCGCGATCCCCGATCCCCAGGCAGCCCCAGGGCCGTCTGGATCCGTCAACACGTCAATCAGCGTCCGAAGCGCGACAGCAGCAGGAATAGGATCGCGCTTCAGCGCGGCCTGAATGCCGGCCTCCACTCGAGGATGATAATAGGTCGCGTCGCCTTCGCCGACGCGCAGATTGCGTGCAGCCGCGAAGAAATCGATAAGGGGTTGGACGCCGCGGTCGAATCGGTCACCGCGTTCCGCCAGATCGACTTCCAGCGATCGAACGGTCCGGATCGAGAGCTTCTCGCTCGCCTTCAGGAGCCCCCAAATCACGGCAGCGGCTGCGACATCTTTCCGTTCCCGAATCTGCTCGACGACCGTTAGTTCGATCGACTCCTCATGCGCTCGGTTCATCGCCGCCTTAACGAATCCAGCGCTATTATTGGGCTCGGGCCGCCCGGACGTTCTCATGGCATCGAAGAACTTTTCGATCTCGAGCGGTGAGGCGAGCTCGTCGAGCACCTGCTTTTCAGCATCGGCAGCGAGCATTTGCACATCGCGAGGCAGCGTGCCGATCCGGGTTCGATAGAGCTCGCTGCGCTCCTTTGGGCCGTAATGTTCGACCTCGAGCGGCACCAACCACGGCTCGATGGTGCTGAGTACGCCCGCCGACACACCCACGTCGCGACGGGTCGTGACGACGATACGCCGATCATGTGTGGCGCCGGAAAGAAAGCGGGCAAGTTGGTCGTTCCAAGGGCGGCTGGCTGGCTCGAAATCGAAACGGCCCCACGGGTCCTCGATGTCGTAAAGGACCGGAGGATCAGTCTTGTCGTCGCGAAGTTGCTGCGGTCCTTGCCGGATCGGCTTTGATGACATGCCAGGATTCTCGGCGCGCAACTCCTCGTAGAGTTTGCGCGTCGCCAGTGTCTTGCCAGTTCCCGACTGACCGATGATCACGGCGGCATATCCGGGCGAGCCCATCGCCTCGCGCAGCGCCGCCCAGTTCTTGGGATAGATGTAGTTCTCGAGCTGCGGCGATGTCGCGAGATAACCGTCATGTTCCCGGATAATGTGGGCGACTTCGTCGCGCTGCCACCGGCCACCGCCGACCCGCCGAACGCGCATGCGCGCTTCCTCGCGGAGCTTGTGGAGGCATTCTATCCAGCGGGAATAGGGAACCCCAAAGCGCTCGATCAGGAGACGCTTAATCTCCCCGACCAGCTTGTCTTCGTCGAGGTTGGCGATGATGCCCACACGTCCGGCAGCTTTGGCGGGAAGGCTGGAAACTGTCGTCGCTGGCATTCCACCTGGTTTGGGCCAGCTTCCTGCTCGGCCGACGCGCAGGCCTCGCGTTTCACCGTTAAGGGCAGCGCTGGTGATCAGAAGGTACCGAACATCAGAGTCCGCGAGGCGTCGCGCCGCAGAGAGCCGGCGCGCACCACCATGCTTCAGCAGCGCATTGATGCCTGCGACCGTCCAAGCATCGCCGCCACGGAGCTTTGCCTGCACGACAAGCTTATAGCCGTCGGCGGAAACTTTCGTCGCCAAGCGGCCAGGCTCGCTCTCGGTGAGCTCTGCCTCGATATCCTCCTCGGTTGCGGGCTCGAGTTCGATCGATTGGGCAATCTTGTTCGCGAGTAGGAGATCCAGCGCGAGCCATACCGACACATCGACCTGGTAATCATATCCAGCGAGGGAATGGGCTCCAGATCCGGCGCCATCATCACCTTCGTCCAGCGGAAGCGAGGGCTTTTCACCGTCAGTCATGCGGACGATCTCCGTCATTCACGACAACGAGTCCCATAGAGTTTGAGCATGTGCACTTCATACGAAACAATCTGCCATCGGGTTCAGGTTTAGCCAATCTGAGATGCGCGATCGGCTAGTAAGACGACGCGGATTTTCCGCGTCCGGGGACGCCAGTGAGGCAGCCCTATATCAAAATCGACGCGGAAATATTTCCCGCTCCTCGGTCATTGCGGCGCGCGACGTACAGGCTGAAGATGCTGGGGCTGAGCCAAACCCGCCGCGGTTCACACCGCCGTGCCGGTAAGCTGAAAGTCGGCAACTAGGAAGTGTCGAGATGGCTCCTACGATTGACGGGCGCAAAACCGACCAACTGGTTCGCGCAACCGGAACGGCGGATTTCAGCAAAAGCCGACTTTCACATCAACGACGCTGAATGGCTTGAGTTGGTCGGAAATCGTCATGAACTTGAACGCTGCGAATGGCAGCTTCCGGTCAGGCCTTCCCGATAACCGACATCCCGTTCTCCCCCCTGATCTGCCTGTCCGCTCAGTGATGCAGGAGCAGACAGGCGGCAGTCGCCTCATGTCGGACATAGGGCGCCTCTTCGTACATCTCGATAGCGGACATCTGTCGCCACTGATAACGCCAAATCGAACAGAGGCATTGCGCAAAAATCTCATTACACTAGAAGCTCGCCGCTATGCTTTGACGCCAGTTCCCCACGGAGCGCCTCAAGGGCACGCCGTGATTTGAACTCCGCCGCATATCGCAAGTCCGTCCTCTCTGAGGTAGGATTGTATCTTACACACCTGTCCGTAAAACAGGACTCTCCTCTATATTGTTCAACTTCGCCAAATCAGAGCTCCCAATAGGTCATGGCTAGACAACCGCCATTTGGTTGCGCTCGGTGAGAAGGGCTTCAGCCACCTCCGAGAAAATTTTCTGGGGCATGTTCCCACGAAGCCACTTTTCGGCTTCGAACGCAACGAGTGCGGCTCGGTGGCGCGTTTCACGACGATAAATGCCGTGATCGGGAAGCCGACTCTGGACCGAGGGTAGAACGAGACAAGCGGATGCGAACAGCGCGACTTCAATCGCGAGGTCGCTTTTCTCCGCGGCAAGCTGAGGGGCTGCGAGAAACGAAAACAGGAACTGGCCGACAGACATCGGAGCATCAGCCTGAGCCTTGTAGGCATCTGCTAACTCCGCGGGGACTGCAAGCTCTGCAAGAAGCCCGACCGGATCGTCTTCCCGCTGGCTGAAATACCAACCAAACCAACGCCAAGAATCGGGCTCAAAAAATCCGTGCAAAACCTCGGGCCATAGATCGGCGCCCCCCCCGGTCGCCAGAAATGCGAGGATTAACGAAGGGATAATCTTTGAAGTGTCGACACTCTCGGGAAGAGGCCAATACGGCCCGAAAGGTTTCAGGTGATCAAATCGTTGGGTGAGCCAATTTTTTATCACCGTGTTACCTTCCGCAGCCGCATAAGCTTCCTCCGCCAATCCCGCGGATGCAATTGCTTGGAAGAGCCGCAGCAATCTTGATCTCTGTCTTGTCGAACTTTCGAAGTCGCCGTTTGTCTGAAAGACAGCGATCTGCTCGAGTGCCAATGCGAGCGCACCGCGACCAAGGCGCCGTTTTGCGAAGGTGCCGCTTCCTTTTGCCTCAGTATCGATAAACCCGACGGGCAGCGCCGCGCCGCGAGGTATATTGACCTCCGGCGCCTTGAACTGCTTGACGATCCCACGCAGATCAATGAGCGGATCCTCGCCCGTGAGGTCCGCCGGCCCCTCGGTTGGTCCTGGTGGTGGCTCTGGGGTGACGCTTGGCTCCGGTCCTCCGCCACCACCTCCCCCACGGCGTAGATAGGATCTCCTCACGAACTCCACGACGTCGTCTAGCTGGTTAAACGGAAGCTCACCATCTTCGTCGAACAAACCTGCTTGGAACTGGTAGCGCGTCGCGGAAAAGGCGATGCTGCGGCTTACTTGGACGGGGGCGAAAGCAGGTGGCTCCAAGAAGTATGTTACCTGCGCTGCGTCAAGATCCATCACATCTTGCAAATCGCCATCACGATAACTTGCGAAAGCACGGCCCGATCGGGGATCCAGCGCGTCTATATACCACTTTTGGGTCGGGTTCATGGTCAGGACCTCGTTCGCGATGTGGTCGACACGACCCGAACGGGCACGCCGTGCTGAACCAGTGAACGCTCAGCCTGGCGCCGTTGGTGGCGCCATTTGAGAGAGGCAGCGTCCGGTATGGGGCCGGAACGAAGCCGTTCGTCGATCCGGCCGTCCTCAGCAACACTCGCGGCAGAAAGCCTCGCCTCTTTAACGTCCTTAACAGAGAAGGATCCGATCCGCAGCACTTCGATATAGTCCTCATCATCGAGCAAGCCGTCGGAGACCTGGCCCGTCGTCAGGCGCCTCTGGCTCTGACGATACGCAAAAATCTTGATGGCGGCGACTGCGGAAAGGTCATCGCCCCATCGGCCGGACATATGCTGGGCTTCCTGCAGAAGCGTCGCTGGTGTCGTCGTCATGGCCGATTTCGGTGCACGGACGAGGTCGTAGGAGTTGCTTTCCAGAATCACCGACTGCGCCAGATTCTCTGGCGATTCCAGCACCAGGCAAATGTCACCATAGAAGCGAATACCGGTGCCGTTCAACTCTGCCGCGACAAAGTAGATATCCTTCGCCGATTGCCCAACAAGTTCCGCCAAGGCTTGATCGACCCGTTCACGGGTCGCTGAGACGGCTTCCGGATTTTTGCCGAGCCGGACGAGGTCATAAGCGTTAAGATAGGCGTTCGAGCCGCCAAGGCAAAAGCCGGGGACATGTTCAGATGAGATGTTCACCACGCATATCGCCCCAGAAGCGTGCTCCGCAGGTGGCGAGAGCGTCATGGCGACCATATCGGCGTTTGCCTGTGGCATGCCGTTCGGCATCCCTGGAATCGCATCAAGCTCGGTGACCCGTTGGCTTCGGCGTGCGGACCAAGTGGAGTGTTCTAAAACCTTTTTTTTCTTTCTCGAGCAGAAAATGTAAGCATTTAAAGTAGCAATGGAGGCTTTTATTCCCCACCAAGTTATCGCCATGCCTCGTCCCCTCTACTTAAAAACCTTGACCACCGAAACATTGTCGGTTGTCGATTTGGTTTCCTTTGCCTCAGCCAATTTCACATTTGTACGATTGACGAACACGAATGCAGCCAAGACACTGATACCGACGATCAACCCCAGCATCTGGGCGATATGCGCCACCCGACGTCCGCGCGTGATCCATTTACGATAAGCTTTCCCACAGCGATAGTCGCGATGATAGTCGCGATAGCTGATGTAGAATTTCTCCCAGCCGTAGAGATTTAAGAGGCCGCCGATTGTTGATATAGCGAGCGCAACCCAACTGCAGGCGAGAATCATTGGATAATCGATGCGCATCAACGCAGGTGGGAATGAAGTTGTAAACGCGAATAGCGCCGCCGAGAGCGCCAGCATCGTCTTGCTCAACTCTAGCCTGTAGTTGTTCGCAAGGGTAATATTGGTGTGAACGATTTCGGTCGAAGGACGCTGGGACGGCGTGTCTCCTTCGTCTGTTGGTTCGCGGTCGCCTTGCCTTCGTTGATCCCCGTTTGGCATCTATGTTTCCTTCGGCTCAATCGGACCTGATCGGTGAGATCTCCGATTCAATTACGTCATACACATAATCTGTATGACGAAGCAGAGAATAGCTGCAATCGAATATTGGCGTCATCATAGACTGAACCGCACAGGGGGCCGTTGAGATCCGCTTTTGAAAACATGCATCGCGAAGCGGACAGGCCGCCTTCCCGCCCTATGCCGCCTATCTGAGATGCGTGGAGCGGAATGGAACATATACCCGCAACGTCGTCGCTAGCTGATCGATCGGCAGTCGCCCAAACGGTAGCCGGGCCAGAAATGACCGCAACATGCCGGCGAACAGCAGTACGGATGCCATGGTTGCCCGCGGCTCTGCGGCAGTTCGATATATTGCGCGCCCGTTATCCGAGGGTCGTGGTGTCGCCGCACGGTAGTCAGCTTCCTGGCTCCCTTGGTAAAGCAGGTCCCGGAAGAAGGTGCGGTCCATTGGACGCAGGCTAGAAGCAATCTCCGACAAACAGGGGTGTCTCCGTCCTGTCGCTTCCCAGCGTACCAGACAGGCTCGGCCGCCGTCGATGATGCGCGGCCCCTCCAAAATGCTGCGCATTTCGGTTCCTCCGCGCCCCGCTATGCGGCGCCAAAGGCGTCATCGACTGCCACCTCACCGTCTGAGCGCCGGAAGCTGTCCTCGGTGAGGAGGATAGCAACCATGGAGGTTCAGATGACCCAGCACATGCAACGTCCCGTTCCCGGCACCGATGCCTACTGGCGGGATCGGTGGGAAGCCTTTGCCCAGATCCGTAAGCTGGAGGGCATGATCGCCTGGCGCGACAGGCAGCCGCATTGGTGCATCATCGGCTATGTCGACGGTGAGCCCGACATCGATGCGAACGTCGAACCGTGGAACAGGGTGCATGACTATCAGCAGGCGCTGGCGGCCAATCCGACCATTGCCGAGATCCTTGGCGCACAGGGACGCCTTGCGCTTCTGACCGCCTGATCGGGCGGTCACCGGGAGCGGTGCCGGTCGCATTGCTCCCGAATTCATCGCCGGAGCGAAGGCTTCCGCTTGCCCGGCAAGCGGGCGGAGCCTTCCGCAAAAATGCCCTGAATGAGTGCGTTGTGAAACGCCCGAGCACCTCTGTCTGGAGGCAGACTCTTATAAATTAGGACCCCACGGGAATATAGCCTGGCAGGGTTTCAATCCGTGCCATCCATGTGCGGATCGCACCATATGGTTCCAGGTCGATCCCTCCTTCCGGGGCGAGCGCAATATAAGGATAGGCCGCACAGTCGGCGATGCTGGGCCCGCGCAGGGCCAGCCAGTCGCGATCCGTGAGGTGCGTATTGATCGTCGCCAGGACGTGCGCCGAGAGCCGCACAGCCTGATCGTAATTCAGTTGATACCCGAATTTGTGCACCAGTCGCGCATCGGCCGGACCATGCTGGATCTCATTGGCGCTGACCGAAAGCCATTGCGTGATCTGGGCACGCGACAGCGGGTCCGGCGGACACCATTCCGGTTCTGCGTATCTTTCCGCCAGATAGACCAGGATCGCCTGGGAATCCCAGAGGACGACTGCGCCGTCCTGTAGTACCGGCACCTGCTGCCAGGGATTCAACGCCGTGAACGCGGATTGCCTGTGCTCGCCTCCAACCAGGTCCACCTCCAGGATCTTCAGCGGAATGTCGGCAAGCGATGCGAACAGGCGGACTTTGTAGCAGTTTCCGGATGGCCCGCAATTATACAGCACACACTGTGCCATGACGTGCTCCCCTGTTGCTCTGGATCGTGTTCCAGCCTCTGTCGGAGGAGAATAAGACGTACCGATCAGTCGCAAAAGTGCTTCCGGAATCGGCTCTTTTGTCACGTTGCCAAACGTGCGTCGCAAAGTGTCCTTTAGCCAGGCCTGAAAGGCCCGCTCTCGGAATGCGGCCGCGTGGGCGGACTGTGGCGTGGACCCGGTCAAGGACGTGGTCCGCTACAGTCCCACCGCTGACGCCGGGCCATGAGCAGCGTGCCATCATCAGGCATGAAAGCGCCCTTTCTATACGCCGTTATAAAAGACATCTTTCCTGGTGCGCTGCCGGACATCGTCTGAGGCCGTGCAAGATGCACCGCAAAGCGCCGCCTTTACGATAGCACGCGGCGCTTTCAATCGCTATACGATTGGCGACTATTACAGTCGCATTTTGTCCGAACGGCATTGCGGATGACACGTTCATCTGCGCCGACCATGAACGCTCTCCCAACGCGACTGGCCTGGGCAGGTTTCGCCGCCACGTGGAGAACAGGGGCCGTCTCTTCAGATTTCCCATCCTACCATGCGTGGCCTAACCGCGTCGTGGACGGGCGGTGCCCCCAATTTTGCCGAACGCAAGGTGCGCGCGTGCCGCGCGCTGCTTTCCTTGCCTCGTTCGACAAAATCGGCTCCCCCACCCACCGGCAAGCCGGTCGCCCAAGGGCGATCCGCGACCCGGTCCGTCCCCGCATGACCCGTCTGTCCTGTCTTCAAAACGAAAGGAGCAGGACAATGACCACGCTGTACGACACCATCCAGCAACTGCGCGCCGAACTCACCAGCTTCCATCTTACCCGCCGGGAGCGGGCGGCGATCGAGGCCGAACTCGCGGCGGCGATTGCCCGGCAGGCGGAACGCAACCGGGCTGCCGACGAGGAGGCTCCCGCATGACGCGGGAGCTTTCTGACCTTTGGGCGCGCGGCTCCGCCTGTCGGCTTGTGCTCCGTCCGCTGCCGTAACTTCCTGATGGAATCGCACACTCAAAGCGTCTATATTAGTCGTGCTCTGGGGAGGTGGTGGAAAGCGCGATCATCCAATTCTGTACAACGGAGATCGCAGATGGTTATCTTCGCGCCCTTCATCCTCCTGTCCGCTCTCGGTCTTTTCTGCTGGCTGATCTTCGTGGTCGCCGTTTATGCGCTGCCCTTCTATGTCGGGCTCAACGCCTTCTTCGGCGGCCTGCATACCGGCGCGGGTTATCCCGGCGCGATCCTGATCGGCATCGTCGCCGGCGCGGCGACGCAGGCTGCCGGGCAAATGGCGTTTGCGATGGTGCCCATCGTCTGGTTCAGGATGGCACTCGGCCTGCTCTAAACGGTTCCCGCCGTCATCGCCGGCTACTGCGCCATGCTCGACGTGTCGCAGCTCTGTGTCCCGTCCTCTCTCTGGCGGTATATCTTCGCCATGATCGGCGCGGTCCTTGTCGGTGGCACGGCCTGGGTCCGTATCGGCGCGGAACTCCCCCCTGCGACGCCGGCTCATGGCGAGGATGGCACGCTTCCCGGTCGCGCGCTGATCGATCCGACCGGCCAGGCATAGGCCGCGCCTCCCTGTTCCGGCCGGCATGGAGGCGATCGGGGCATCAAGGCCCCGGATCATCCGGCATGATCCTGACCGGGAACGCGGCCGCCCGGCCGGGAGAGTTTCCGCCACCGCCCCAGTTCCATCCGTCTGGCCCTCAGGCAACAGCAACCGGCACATTGCCCTGGTGTACTTCGTCAAAAGACGGGATCGCGCAGCGTCCTGCCGGAATCGCGTGGAGCCTGGCCTGTCTCTCCGCGCAACCTGACGGGGGAACACGCCGGTCAGCCACATTTCTCCCAGAGATGCTGTGAGGCAACGACCACCCCGTCCTCTCCTGGCCTGATCTGCCCGAGGTCGGCTTCGCCTCGATCGCCCTTGGGCAACGCCGTCGTCAGGACTTTCTTCCCCTGGCGCCAGGGCGCCATTCCTCGCGAGGCAAGAAAGTCCTGCCGCCGCCGTCCTGCGCGGTGCTCCGGCCCGCAAGCGGGTGCCCGGTCGCTCGCCCTCGGGCGGACGATCGCCATCGAGGCCGCGGTGGTCGCCGCCCGATAACAGCAGGAGAAGTCACATGGCCAACATCGGTTCCTTCAAGAAGGTCGGCAACGAGATCCAGGGCGAGATCGTCACCCTGTCCCTCCAGACGAAGAACGTCCGCTTCGTCGCCGAAGCCAACCGGAGCAACGACAACGCGCCCAGCCACCGGGTCTTCGTCGGCCGGATCGAAATCGGGGCGGCGTGGAAGAAGACCTCCAACGAGGGCCGCGACTATCTCTCGGTCAAGCTGGACGATCCGAGCTTCAACGCGCCGATCTACGCCAACCTGTTCCAGGACGAGGATGGCGAGGATTACAGCCTGATCTGGTCCCGGCCCAACGGGCGGCGCAACGGGGAGTGAGCCGCCTCGGCCCCGCCCGGCTCTCCGGGCGGGGTTTTCTCTCCCCCAGGAGACGTCGGTGGGCTCCAGCAAGGGACGGCACCGATCTCGGCGAGGACCAGCCGACCGATTCGGAACGCGGCGTGCCTTGAAAAAATAGGCTTGAACCACCGGTGTGCGACTAATATAGTCGTATTTCTGGTGTGCGCCCATCTCTTGTCGGATGTGATCGTGGATGATCACTGGCCGACAGGTACGGGCGGCGCGGGCACTCCTGAACTGGACGCAGGAACGGCTCGCCGAAGAAGCCCTTGTAGCATTGACCGCGCTGAAGCGTCTCGAATCCGAGCGCGGGCTCGGTGTCCATGAGGGCACGATCGACCAGGTCCGTCGCGCACTGGAGGCGGCGGGCATCCTGTTCATCGAGTCCGGACAAGGGCGCGGCGTCATGTTTCTTAACGAGACTTCCGGCACCGAAACGCGGCAGGGTAGGGGGCGTCGCGTTCGTTCCTCGACCTGATCGGCTCCCCCATGCAGAAGCCCCCGCTCGACCCGCCCGTCGCCGACAGCGCTCCGGAAGCGTCCTGTCTTACCGGCTATGACGAGCAGCATCTGATCACCTATCTCCGCCTGCTGGACGCCGAGGCTGACGGTGCCGACTGGCGCGAGGTCGCCCGGATCGTACTCCATCGCGACCCGGCGGCCGATCCCGAGGGCGTCCATCGCTGCTGGCACAGCCATCTGGCGCGGGCGCACTGGATGACCGAGCATGGCTACCAGCATCTGCTACGCGGCGGCGCGCCTCACTGACACCCGGGATCGTTGCGCAATGCGCAAGACCTGTTGCAGGACCGGGGCGTAGCGGGCAGCGGGACGGTCTGGCATACTCTCGCGAGCAAGTGCTTGCCCTGTTCCCACCCGTTACGCATTGGAGACGACGCCATGAGCCGCGCCACCTGGCGGTCGGCGGGCGCGTATGAGGGCCTGCGGTCGCTCGACGCCCCTGCCTTTGCCTTGCAGTTTGTCAGCCGTAACCACGACTTCATGCGCGAGCGGGCGACGCTTCAGCGCGCTCTGCGCCGAGGCGTCCTGATGCAGCCGGATGCCGAAGCGTTCGCCCGACGCTGGGGGTTGCGATTTCGAAAGTGTGCGCACTGCGCTGAACCCGCGCTCTGCCTTATGGACCGCTGCGGTGCTGCCGGGGGTAATCGCTCTGATGGATCTCCCGGCCGGTCTGGCTGATCCGGATCACCCGCCGCTTTCCACCATGTTCATCGGCTTGCCGGCGGGGCGAGTTGGTGAACTCCTGATCCAGCGTCGAGGTGTCGTACTTCGCCTGCATCTTGCCGCGCCTGGGATCGAAGCGGTCTCCGTCGTCCTGCCGCTCGACGCCCTGTTCGAGGTGCGTGTCCAGGTCGCGTTGCGGCTCTGGCGTGTACTGACTGACCGGCGAGCCGGCCCCGACCCGGTCAAACTTTCGCCGGAGCGGGTCAGTCGACTGATCCTGGCGCTCCGTGCGCTCGATGGGCTGGACGCCGGGGCGACGCAACGCGAGATAGCTGGCGTACTGTTCGGCCAGAAGGTTTCCGCAAGGGACTGGCTCTCCCACGATCTGCATTTCCGCATGAAACGGCTGGTGTCGTTCGCGCGAGGGCTGACCGAAGGAGGTTACCGGCGCCTGCTGCTGCATCCGTTCCGCGGGTGGTAGCAGATGGCGATTGTCTTGTATGTCGGCGAGAGCGGACAGTCCGGCGCCCGTGACGCGCCTGACGGATGACATCACCAAACAATGTCGGTGTTACAGAGCCGTTTGGCCTGGAGTTCATCCAGTCCCTTGCGGGCGCATTCTTCGCGCTCCATATTTCCGCCGTCGTCCGACACTGCTTATCAGACACGGAGGATTCCAAAATGCAATTTCGTCAGATGGTTCGGGGTGGTGCCGTGATCGCCGCGCTGGCTCTCAGCGCGGCCACGATGCCCGCATACGCACAGGGTACGGTGCGCGTCGTTGATGCGCAGGGACATCAGATAGGCATTCTGGTCCCGGTCCACAACATTTCCACTGTTCCAGCTATGCCTGACATCGCGATGTTCGATGCCCTCGATCGCATGATGGCGCGGGAGATGGCTGTCATGGAGGCGACCGACCGGGAACTGATGGCACAATTGAATCGCCCCTTACGTGCCGTTCCGGCTATCGATCGCGATGTGCCGAACCAGAGCATGTCCTGGCAAAGTGTCGAGATGGTCCACGTCGGGGGCCCGACGGCCTCATGCATCCAGACTGTCACGGTGACATCGGACGGTCAGTCGGCACCAATCGTTCATACCTCTAGCACGGGAGGTCAGGCCTGTGCGGCACTCACCGCGCCGTTGGCGGTCAAGGGATTCGAGCAGAGGGGGATGGACAGCCCGGTTCTCTTCCACGCCGGAGACAGGCATATGGCGGCTCCAGAGGGTGAGCACGGCCGAAACGCCCTGTAAGAGCAGCGGCGGTTCGGTGTTGCCGGGCCGCCGTAATGACGCCGTCCCAACTTTGGCGAGTCCAAGGGTGATCTACTGAAGCCTGGACGGGATATTTTATGTATTGTCGTAATTTTAAAGGTATATATTCTGAAAGACAGAATAATTATATAAAATATTTTATGGAAATCATGCTTGTTGCGGCCGGACGAGATCATCGCCTGCATATGTCCTGGCCTGCGCTTCGCTCCCCCTCTTGACGACGCAAAAATCTCTTCCAATCTTCCTTTCGCCAGACGCCACCGGGTCTGGCATCGGCTCCATGAGCAGAAACAACTGGGATCCATGTTGCTTTGATTGGAGGATGTGGATGTCGAAGCTGAAAGGGCTTTATTCTCGCTATCGCCGCTCCCTGCGCACGGCCGCCCGGAGATGGCGTAATCGACTGGAAGGAGACGTGTCATGGTAACGCGTCCCTTCTTTGGTGACGACCCGCTGGCACAGCGTGTCCTCCCCGTGCTCCGCCGTCTTGGTCATGATGGACGGGGCGTCACCCTGACGTCGCTGGTGGCCTATACGGGCATACCGGGGGTCAGACTCCGCGCCACGCTGGAGCGCCTGGTCCAATCTGGAGCGGTCATGCCCGCCGGGCGTGACCCCCTGGCGTCTGATCTCGCATTCCGTCTGCCCCTGCATGCAAGTGTCGCGCCGTCGCTTCCGGTCGCAGCATAAGGCGCGGGCAGCGCGCATTGAACCGGAACGCACCCTCCTCGGAACCGGGCAATCGTCCCCGTTTGGACGAACGCTGGAACGGGAGGGCAACTGTCGGTTGCGGGGTCTCTCGTTGAGAGGCCCCGCGTCCGAAGGCCATGTGCCGAAGCAGCGAGAGCAAGGAGATGTCGAGCCTTATCCATTTTCTCAACCTGGCGGCGCTCCAGCATTATTGGCGTAGCCGCGCCTATGCGTCCTGGGCGGGAGGAACGAAGCGGCCGATACGGTCATGCCCCGATCGAGAGACAGATCGGAAAGAACCGGCGTCCGATCAACCCGGACCTCTTCACAGGCGGGAAGCGCCACGCCTCGCTACCATTCTGGGCCTGATGCTGCCGTTCGGCTTCGCTGTGCCGGCCTGCGCTCACGCCCAGCATGATACGATCGCATGCGAGCGGGAGACGCAGACGATGGACATACCGTCCATGTCGTTATCCCGCGCCGTTCAGACATTTATCCACCAGACCGGATGTCCGGTTCTTGTCGACCCGACCCTCCTGGCGGGGCGCAATGCTGTGGCCGTGAATGGTTCCTTTACGCCGCGGGACGCCCTGGCGCACCTCTTCGGGGCCGCGCATGTGGACGTCACCGCCACCATTTCGGGCCTGAGCGTCAGTCCCATAGATGCCCAGGCATTGGCTTCGGGCAGCCCCCTGCATGACTCGGACGATAAAACAGTCGCCACGTCGCGGATGCTCCCCGGAGTATCGCAGGCGCGATTGAACGACGGCGCGGCGAAACCGCAACATCCGATCTCTTCTCGTGAGCCAGCCTGAGGAGTGCATCATGACCCTTCATGCTCATACACACGACAGAAGCGCGCCGCCCTCGCCATTCCAGGCGGATCTCGATCTACCCACCGTGCTGGCAGACTATCTCGGCGATGACGAGAAGGGGCGGGGATATATCGCCCTCATGCGTCGAGCGGCAGATCACGGGATTTATGACCGGATCGTCCGCTGGGGAACCTCGCCCAGGCCGGAAGCCACGACAGTGGCGGTGGTGCGGATGCTGCTGCCGTCGACGGACCGCATGCAAATGGCGAACATCCTTGGCATGTCGTTGGAAAGCCTCGAAGAGCGGCTGGCCCTCGTATTGCCAAGGGGCGTGCGAGATTATGCTAGGACATTGTCCTGCCGACTTCCCCACTGGCACCGCTTTTGAGCAAAGGCGGCACGAGCGGCAATGATCCTGCCGCTCGTCCAGAGCACGTGTTCAGTCGGAATGCGGATCTGCGTCCATGTCTGACGGGTCGAGAGGTTCGACCAGCCCCTCCTTGTCCGGGTCGATCGGCGGCTCTTCTTCGTCAGGAGCCGGCGCGGGGCGCGGGGGCGCCTCTTTCTTTCGGGCAGGAAGGGGAGGCGGCTCGAAGGGGCGATGACCGCCCATGATCCGTATCGGGTCGTGCATGGTGTCACTCTCCACCGAAAGGCCAGACGGAAATAATCAAGCATCAGAGTTTTCAGCACTTCGATCGGAAAACGGTTATGGAAGATATCTCCATGAAACGTTCCTGGCACGGCAGGGACTGGTCCCGCCTCATCAGGCTGTTCAGTGGTCTGACATTCTATGAGCGTTTCGAACAGGCGATTATTCTGATCCTGATCGCGCTCATCATGCTGGTCACGGCAACCGCGACGATTCATCTGCTTGGTGCGGTCTGGCATCTTGTTGTCGATGTCGGGATCGATCCCATCAACCAGAATATCTTTCAGGCGATTTTCGGTGCGATCTTCACCGTCATCATCGCCCTTGAGTTCAAGCATTCCCTGCTGGTCGTTCTCGCACAGCACGAGAATGTCATTCGGGTAAGAACCATCGTTCTGATCGCTCTTTTGGCTATCGCGCGCAAGTTCATTCTCCTGGACCTGCATGATGTGACCGCCAATGAACTCTTCGCTCTTTCGGCGGCTGTTCTTGCCCTGGGCATCGTCTACTGGCTGGTTCGAGAACAGGATGCGCGCGTTGCGCGCGATGCCAGGGAACAGGAACGTCTTGAAGAAAAAGCCGCATCACCGCGCATGGCTGGGAAGTCTTCAACCTGAATGAGGGAGGCAGGAGCGGCACCCATATGGCGCCGGCTCCTGCCGTGACTCGGACTACATCGCCCGCGACGAAGCCGTATCTCTCACCGTATCTAAGTCAGAAAATGTCAGACGGTCTGTGTCGATCGCTCTGAACGGCGGAATCGGTTGCCCGGGATAATAGACCGGCCCCTTATAATTCTGATCCAACTGGCTTTCGTTCAACCTGTCGACCAGCATATTGCCGGTGCCGTCCGCATAATGGCTACGAGGTTCACTTCCCCGGGCCATGGCGGCGGACCGTGCCGCGTCTGTGCTGGACGACCCTTGGATCTTTCGAACAAGATCATCGGCATGCGCACCCGGTTGGCTCAGCACAGGTAAAACCAGGACCGCACACCATAGAAAACCTCTCGTTCTTCTCATGCTCATGACCTTTCGAGACTTCCCCCGGCCTGCTGAATGACCGGGGGAAATTTTTCGTCATGCCATCAGGCAGCTTCTTTCTGCGCCTCGATCCGGGGCACATCCTCTCCGCGGCGTGCCGTGGACGACGTAATCGTGATACGGCGCGGTTTCATCGCTTCCGGTATTTCGCGCTTCAAAATGATGGACAGAAGCCCATTTTCGAAACGCGCATCCGTTACTTTCATATGCTCGGCCAGGTCGAAGCGACGTTCGAACTCTCTGCCGGCAATGCCGCGATGGATATACTCGGTCGAGCTTTGCTGTTCCGGCTCCTTTCGCCCTGTCACGATCAGAGTGTTTCGTTCCTGCGTGATCGCGAGGTCATTCTCGGCAAGTCCGGCCACCGCCATGTCGATCCGGTAATCATCCTCACCTGTCTTGACGATATCGTAAGGTGGCCAGTTATCGGCCGTCGGAATCCGGCTGGCGAGATCAATGGCGTTCAGCATTCTGTCAAACCCCACACTCGAACGGAACAGGGGGGCAAAATCAACCGTGGCTCTCATAGCCATATCCTCCTTCTGAGCAACATGGGCACAAGATCAATGCAACGTATGGCTGCATGCTGGCCCCTCTCGGCGGCCAGCGATCCTGATCTGGGTTTCCCCTTGATATGTTCAAGGGGCCGGAGGCGTTCAGGAATCTGGTTCCGTCCGTATCGGATTTTATCATTCTTCGGCCTCCCATTTTCTGCTCGCTCAGATCGCTTTGGACAAGGGAAGCCAGAATTCTGTCGGTCCCGCAGCCCCGTTCGATACGGTCCTCTCGCTATTTCCGGCTTGTCTAGGACCGATCTCGCCCCCCGGTGAGATCGGTCCTAGTCCCGGAAGACCCGGCTCCGCCACGCTGATCCCTGCTGGCCGCATCTGTCCCGCGGCCCCAGACAGCGAACACGGAGCCATCTCATGTCCGCCAATTACAGCGACCTGCCGCCGCGCTATCTGCGCACGCCCGACGCCTCGCGCTTCGTCGGACTTTCCATTCGCACCCTGGAAAAACATCGGATTTACGGCACCGGACCGCGCTACTCGAAGCTCGGCGGCCGCGTGGTCTATCGGGTCGATGAACTGCAGGCCTGGGTCGAGAGCGGAGCACGCGCCCACACCTCGGACACCACCGCCGGCACCGTGCCGGCGGCCGCACGGCAAAGCCCGCTGATCCCGCCGACACCGGCGACCTCACATGGGAACCGCCGCTGATGCGCACGTCCGACTGGAACCATTCCGAGCGCGCGAAGCTCGCGGTGTTCCGTGCCATCCCCGGCACACTCGCTCCGCGCGACGCGCAGGATCTGATGGCGTTTCCGTTCTTCAGCCTGTCCAAGGCATCGCGGATTGTACCGATCGATTTCCGGACTCCGGACGTCACAATCCGGGTTGAGACGTCAGCCGAACATGGCATGGCGACGATCTGGGATGCCGACGTGCTGATCTGGGCGGCGAGCCAGATCGTGGAAGCACGCGACGCGGGTCGTTGCACGTCGCGTCTGATGGTGGCGACACCGCATGAAATCCTGGCCTTCATCGGCCGGGGCGACAGCGCACGGGATTACCAACGGCTGGAAGCGGCCCTCGACCGGCTGCAATCCACCACGATCAAGACTTCACTGCGCCACGCCGGTGCGGGACAGTTGCACCGGTTTTCCTGGATCAATGAATGGAAGCGGCATACCACGCAGGAAGGCCGTGCCCGCGTGGTCGAGCTGATCCTGCCGGACTGGTTTTACCAGGCCGTGCTTGATGACGCGCTGGTGTTGACCATCGACCCAGCCTATTTCCGGCTGACCGGCGGAATGGAGCGTTGGCTCTATCGGCTGGTCCGCAAGCATGGCGGCCGCCAGCGTTCAGGCTGGAAATTTGATTTCCACGTCCTGCATCTCAAATCAGCCAGTCTGTCCCCCTATCGTCGCTTCGCGTTCGAACTCCGCGGCATCGTCCAGCGGCAGCCATTGCCCGGCTATCGTCTGGCGGTCGAGCGGACAGCTGACGGGCGTGAAATCCTGACCTTTTCCCACGACAAATTATCCACAGGGCTATGTGGACAAACTGTGAGTCCGTCCGTGCTATCGGGAACGCCCGAACCGGCGGAAGCCGTGATTTCGGGAACAGCGAAGCCGTGCTTATGTGAACAAAAATCGCCGAATCGCGACATTGAATCAGAGGGTTATGGCACCCTTAACTTAGAATCTAACGTAAAAGACTCTAACTTTAAAGATGTTGGCACCCCGCCCGATCTGTGGATAACCCCCGGAGAGGGGCGGTGATCGTGGCCTTCCTCAACCAGAAGGGTGGCGTCGGCAAGACCACGTTGGCGCTGCATCTCGCGGGCCAATGGGCTCGGGAAGGCCGGCGCGTGACGGTCATCGATGCCGACCCGCAGGGCTCGGCGCTGGACTGGTCGGCGCAGCGGGCGCGGGAGGGACTGCCACGGCTGTTCGGCGTGATCGGGCTGGCGCGCGATACGCTGCACCACGAGACGCCGGCCCTGGCTCAGGGGATGGATCACGTCGTCATCGACGGTCCTCCGCGCGTGGCGGCGCTGCTGCGCTCCGCCCTGCTGGCTGCCGACCTGGTGCTGATCCCAGCCCAACCGTCGCCGTTCGACGGCTGGGCTTCAGCCGAAATGCTGCGGCTGCTGGCGGAAGCACGCCTTTTCCGTCCCGGTCTGCTGGCCCGTTTCGTGCTGAATCGCTGCGCCGCGCGCACGGTCATTGCCCGCGAGACCCGGCTGGCGCTGGCCGGGCATGAACCGGCGGCATTGTCGGCGCGGATCGGCCAGCGGGTCGCTTTCGCCGATGCTGCACGTTCCGGCCGCCTGGTCTGTGACCTGCGTCCGCAGGGGATCGCAGCTCGTGAAATCGCCGCCCTGACGGCCGAGATCGGGAGGCTGGTGTCATGACCCTGCTGACCGGCGACAGCGCGCTCCTGATGCCCTGGCACGGCCCCTACGACATGATCCTGGTCGACCCGCCCTATGGCGATACGTCGCTCGCCTGGGATCGGCGCGTGGCGGATTGGCCGGGCAAGGCTCACGCCGCTCTGAGACTGCGTGGCCAGTTCCCGATCGGCGAAGGAATTTCGTCATGACGGAGCGTCGCATGCGGCCCGGTTTCGCGGCGCGTCCCGCCGACCCGGAACGCTGGGTCAAGGCGCCGGACAAGTCCGCGACCACCAACCGCTTTACCGTCCGGCTGACTATCGACGTCACGCCGGCGCTGCGCGCGCGGCTCAAGGTCGCGGCGTTCCAGCGCGGCATGACGGTCGCTGACATGCTGCGCGCGCTGCTGGCCCGCGAGTTCCCGGAGAACCCAGGAGACACGCCATGAACGTCACACCAAGGGTGGCTGCCGATCATGCGGCCGACACGCTCGCTCACGTCGAACTGACCTGGATCGAGAAGCGCATCGAGCATTGGATTCGTTTTGGTCGTGCCACGCATGAGCAGGTTCTCGATCGTCGGCGGCGGATACTGAGCTTTCCGCCGGACAGCGTGTTCGCGTTCCTGCGCTGGGCGGCGAACGATTACGGCACGGTGGTGTCCTGCATCGACATCGTGCGCGTCACCCGTCCCGGCGAGCCCTATCAGACGGTGCCGTTCGTGCGCCCCGGTGGCGAGAGCCTGCTGCGCCAGAGCGGCTGGCCGAAGGTCCGCCTGGCGCTGGAAGCAATCGATCGCATCGAGGCGACCGGTATCGACCCCGTCGACGTGGCCCCCGAGCATTGGCGGCATCTGCACAATCGGATGCTCTCCGGCCAGGCGTCCCGTCCCTACACACGCGACCGCCATGATGCCTGGCTGCGCCGGAGGGCGGTGTCATGAGCCGGCTTGGTTGGTTCCTCACCACCTATGTCGCGGTGATGGCGATCGTGCTGGGTGCGGTTTTCCGTCCGGCACCCCGGCTGATCTGGAACGCTACCGCCAGCACGCCGGTCGGGCTGTATCGCCTGTACTCGGTGCGCGGATTGCATGTCGGTGATCTGATCGCGATCCGGCCGCCGTCCGACATCGCTGAAATGCTGGCGCGCGGTCGCTATCTGCCGCTCGGCGTGCCGCTGCTCAAGCCGGTCGCGGCACTGCCAGGGCAACTGGTCTGCCGCATCGGCGTCGTCGTGTCGGTCGACGGCAAGGCGCTCGGGGAGGCACTCGCCCGCGATCATCGTGGCCGTCCGCTGCCGGTGTGGCAGGGCTGTCGGCACGTCCTGCCCGGCCAGATCTTCGTCATGAACCCGGCGGTCCCGACCAGTCTCGACGGCCGCTATTTCGGTGTTCTGCCGGTCGATGCGTTGCTCGGCCGCGCGCAGCCACTGTGGCTCGTGCCGTCACCGATTTCTCCCAACCTCAAGCAGAAACGAGGCTGACATGGCCCAGATCGGAACCTTTGTGCGTACGGCTGACGGCTTCGCCGGTCGCCTGCGCACGCTCGTCGTCGACGTCGAACTGACGATCGTGCCAGCGACTTCGTCGGACGCCGAGCACGCGCCCGACTATCGCGTCCACCTCGGTGACGCCGACGCGGGACCGGAGATCGGCGCGGCCTGGAAACGCACCGGCGAAAAGGCGGGCACCTACCTGTCGCTCGTTCTCGATGACCCCATGCTGGCGCAGCCGATCCGCGCCAATCTGTTCCAGTCCGACCGTCAGGGGCGTGCCTTTCATCTGGTCTGGAGCCGCCCGGTGAAGCGTGATGACCGGCGGTAAGAAGATTCGCGATCTTGTCGCGAACGCGCTGCTTGCAGTGCTGGTTTCCGTGTCATCCGTTCGCGTGGCGCAGGCTGATCCGTACGCCGATATGATCACGGAGGCGGCCAGGCGCGCGCGGATTCCGGCGTCATGGATTGCCGCCGTCCTGCATGCGGAGAGCCGAGGCGATGCGCGCACCGTGTCTTCGGCGGGTGCGATGGGGCTCATGCAGGTGATGCCCGGAACATGGTCGAGCCTGCGCACGTCGCTCGGGCTCGGCGACGATCCCTTCGACCCGCATGATAACATTCTGGCCGGTGCGACCTATCTGCGCTGGATGCGCGACCGCTATGGCGAGGCCGGGTTTCTTGCCGCCTATAACGCCGGTCCTGCGCGCTATGGCGAATATCTGGCGACCGGCCGACCGCTGCCTGCTGAGACGCTGAATTACGTCGCGTCGGTGAGCGCGCAGCTTGCTCTTCCACTCGCGGACGACATCACGATTGGCGGTCCGTTGGCACGATCCTGGCAGGATTCCTCCCTCTTTCCGGCGCCGTTCCTGCGCACAGGAAATGCCACCCGGCATGTCGGGAGCGCGCACGATCCGGTGCATACCGACGACGCCCGCCCGAGCGACTGGACGGCGCTCGCACCGCAATCGGCCGGGCTGTTCATCGCCTCCTGGGATGGGGAGGCGCGCCGATGAGTCCCGTTCCGGTCCATCGGGCGCTGGCGGGTCATGGGCGGCTTGGGGATGGGGTGCTGGGGGGAGACAGGCGACAGGCAGAAGGACGGCAAGGTAAAAGCAGCGCCCATTCGGGGCTGCATGTGGTTGGTTTGATTGGGGAATTTGTCCTCTCACCACGCACCGCCTGCAGCTGTCCGGGCATTTTTCCTAATCTTTTCAACGATCCGAGCGCCGTCAGGCGCAAATCGAAGCGGAGAGTGGGCTATGGCGACGCGCGATGACGGCCTGACTGTCCGGCCCGGACGCATCCGGCATGGCAACCAGGGCGCGCGTCCGAAGTCCTTCGTTGGCGAGGTCATGCGTGCCGCGAAGAAGGCCGGTCATACCGGGACCCGCTTCGGAGCGAGGGGCAGGGGAGGCGGCGGTGGTTCCCGTTTCGGGCGCGGGCGGCGCGCAGCACTCTCCATGCGGCTGCGCAGCAATGCCCGGCGTGTCGTGGTCAAGGCGCGGGTCGTCCGCCAGCAGGGCACGCGGTTTCGCTCCGCGCCGCTCGCCCGGCATATCGCCTATCTCAGACGCGAGGGCGTGACCCGCGACGGTGCCAAGGCCCATCTGTTCGATGCCGGGTCCGACGAAGCGGACAGCAAGGCCTTCGCGGAACGGTGCGAAGATGACCGGCACCATTTCCGTTTCATCGTCTCGCCCGAGGACGCGGCGCGGATGGAGGATCTGCGGGGCTTCGCGCGCGAACTGATGCAGGACATGGAGCGCGATCTCGGCACCAGGCTGGACTGGGTCGGGGTGGATCACTGGAACACCGACAATCCGCATGTCCATATTCTGGTGCGCGGGGTAGCCGATGACGGCAAGGATCTGGTGATCAGCCGCGCCTATATCAGCCAGGGCCTGCGCGACCGCGCCGCCGAACGGGTGACGCTGGAACTTGGCCCGCGCAGCGAGCAGGAAATCCGCACCGCCCTGGAAACCGAGATCGGCGCCGAGGGCGGCGGCATCGTCGATCTGCGGCCGGGCGCGGGTGCCGAAGACCCGCAACTGCGCCGCCTGCTGGTCGGAAGGGCGACCAAGCTGGAGGGGCTCGGCCTGGCCGAACGGGTCGGGGTGGCACGCTGGACCCTCAAGCCGGGGCTGGAGGCGACCCTGCGCGATCTCTCCATCCGGGGCGACATCATCAAGACCATGCACCGCGCCATGTCCGGCAGCGGGGCGGAACCCGATGTCGCGGGTTTCGCGATCCATGGCGAGACGCTGGCTGATCCCGTCATTGGCCGGCTGGTGGAGCGCGGGCTGGATGATGAACTCAAGGGTTCGGGCTACGTGGTGGTCGCCGGCACCGACGGGCGGTCGCATCATGTCCGCTTCCCCGATCTGGATCTGACCGGAGACGCGAAAACGGGTGCAATCGTCGAGACCCGAGCTTGGGAAGACGCGAAGGGCACTCAGCGCCTGTCGCTGGCGACGCGTTCGGACTTCACGCTGGCCGAGCAGGTGACGGCGCCCGGCGCGACCTGGCTCGACCGCCAGTTGCTCGCCAGGGATCCAGCCTTGGCCAATGTGGGCTTCGGGGTCGAGGTCCGTGAGGCGCTGGCGCAGAGGGTCGACCATCTGGCGTCCGAGGGCCTGGCGCGGCGGCAGGGCGAGCGGGCGGTGTTCGCGCCCGACCTGATCGGCACCTTGCGCCAGCGCGATCTTGATCAGGCGGTTGCCAGATTGGCGGTGCAGACCGGGTTGGAACACCGGCCCGCGAAGGAAGGCGAGATTGTCTCGGGGGTCTATCGCCACCGGGTCACGCTGTCCTCGGGGCGGTTTGCCATGGTGGATGACGGGCTGGGCTTCCAACTCGTGCCGTGGCGCCCGGCGCTGGAGCAGAAGCTCGGACGGCAGGTTTCCGGTACCATGTCGCCGGGTGGCGGCGTCGACTGGAATTTCGGACGGAAGCGCGGGATCGGGATTTGATGTCAGCTACTCGCCTGCAGGTTTTCGGCTGACAAAGCGGATACTTCATAAGTATGATAAAGTATGCTCGCTTGGGAGGAACCGCCTCATGTCCACAATCGAACGTATGACCATCACCGTGCCGTCCGAAATGGCCGCGATCCTGCGCCAGTCCGTCGACGGTGGTGAATACGCCTCGACCAGCGAGGTGGTGCGCGAAGCATTGCGCGAATGGATGCGCCGGCGCGATACCGACCGCCGTGATCTCGACGCCCTGCGGGAGGCGATCCGGCTTGGTGATGAGAGCGGGTCGAGCATCCCGGCCGAAACCGTCTTCGCCGAATTGCGGGACGTGATCGCCCGCCGTCGCGCGCAGGGATGAAACGGCTCGGCTTCGCTCCGGCGGCGCGTGCCGATCTTCTGGAGATCGCACTCTATATCGCCGAGGACAATCCCGAGCGGGCCATGAGCTTCGTTGCCGAACTGGAAGCGAAGGCCGCCGCTGCGGCTGAACATCCGGGGAGCTTTCCGGCGCGCGATGAGATCAGTCCCGGATTGAGGGTCGTTGTTCACGGCCGCTACCTGCTGTTCTTCCGCGAACTGGCTGATGAGGTACGCATCGTCCGCGTGCTTCATGGCGCACGGGATCTGCCACAGATATTCGACTCGTAAAGTCAGGGAGTTCCTTGGGATCGCGCGCAGCGGCCGTCAACGACGATAAACTTCGGCACCCTGGCGACGATCCGAGCGTGGATGCGATCATCAGGCGGAGGCATCTTTACCGTACCGAGTTCTTCTTCACATGCGACGACAAGGCGATCGGAGTTTCCCAGCATGACAAGGCGAAATAAGGCGCCATCGATCTGTTATCCAGCCACTCGTCAAGACGAGCGCGCGCTTGTCGAGTTACTGGAACAGGGCGAGTGAAGTGGCGTCAGCACGCGCACGATTCTCGATATTCTTGCCGCCGTGCAGGCGGACAGGCAGGCCGTCCGTTTATTGTCCGCACCTATCCGGCGGCCCGAGGCGCTTTAATTAGGCCTTGAGTATCAGGAAATCGAGCCGTTTGGTCGGTTCCTGTCATGAACCAGACCAAGATCCTCTGGGGCTCGGTGTGTGCGGTAAGCACCGTGATCCTCGCCTTCACCTGGGCCGCGACCCAATGGACCGCCTGGCGGCTCGGCTTTCAGCCCCAGCTTGGTGCTCCGTGGTTCACGCTGCTCGGCTGGTCGATCTACTACCCGCCGGAATTCTTCTGGTGGTGGTTCGCCTACGATGCCTATGCCCCGGATATCTTCACCAGCGGGGGCTATATCGCGGCCTCGGGCGGGATCGCCGCCGTCATCGTCGCGATCACCCTGTCCGTCTGGCGCGCCCGCGAGAAGAAGCGCGCCACCACTTATGGTTCGGCGCATTGGGCCGACCCGCGCGAGATCCGCCGTGCCGGGCTCCTCGCCCCCGATGGCGTGGTGCTCGGTCGTTCCGCCGATGCCTATCTCCGTCATGACGGGCCAGAGCATGTGTTGTGTTTTGCCCCCACCCGATCGGGCAAGGGCGTGGGTCTGGTAGTGCCGACGCTGCTGACCTGGCCGGGCTCGGCCATCGTCCATGACATCAAGGGCGAGAACTGGACGCTGACCGCCGGCTGGCGCTCCCGCTTTGGTCGAGTGCTGCTGCTCGATCCGACCAACCTCGCTAGTGCCGCCTACAACCCGCTGCTGGAGGTCCGGCGTGGCGAGCGTGAAGTCCGCGACGTGCAGAACATCGCTGACGTGCTGGTCGATCCCGAGGGTGCCCTTGAGAAACGGAACCACTGGGAAAAGACCAGCCACGCCCTGCTGGTCGGTACCATTCTGCATGTCCTCTACGCCGAGGAGGACAAGACCCTGGCTGGAGTGGCCAATTTCCTCTCCGACCCCAAACGGGCGATCGAGACCACGCTGCGCGCCATGATGACCACGCCGCATCTCGGGGCGAAAGGCGTGCATCCCGTGGTCGCCAGTTCGGCGCGGGAACTGTTGAACAAGAGCGATAACGAACGTTCCGGCGTGCTGTCCACCGCCATGTCGTTCCTCGGTCTGTATCGCGACCCGGTCGTGGCCCATGTGACCCGGCGCTGCGACTGGCGGATCCGTGATCTTGTCGCCGGCACCCATCCGGCAACGTTGTATCTGGTGGTGCCGCCCTCAGACATCAGCCGCACCAAGCCGCTGGTCCGCCTGGTGCTGAATCAGATCGGCCGTCGGCTGACCGAGGAACTGGAGGCAAAGCGCCGCCATCGCCTGCTGCTGATGCTCGATGAATTCCCGGCGCTGGGACGGCTGGACTTCTTCGAGAGCGCGCTGGCCTTCATGGCCGGCTACGGCATCAAGAGCTTCCTGATCGGTCAGAGCCTCAACCAGATCGAGAAAGCCTATGGCCAGAACAACAGCATTCTGGACAACTGTCATGTCCGGGTCAGCTTCGCGACCAATGACGAGCGGACCGCCAAACGGGTGTCCGATGCGCTCGGCACCGCGACCGAGATCCGTGACGCGAAGAACTATGCCGGGCATCGACTGTCCCCGTGGCTCGGGCATCTGATGGTGACGCGCCACGAAACCGCGCGGCCGCTGCTGACGCCCGGCGAGATCATGCAGCTTCCGCCTGACGAGGAACTGGTGCTGGTGTCTGGTTGCCCGCCGATCCGAGCGCGCAAGGCGCGGTATTTCGAAGACGCCGAACTGACCACGCGCATCCTCCCGCCACCCCGGTTCGAGCCGCCTCTGGCTCCAGAGGGAACGCCGCCCATCGGACCGCAGCCGCCAGGGGGCTGGGCCGACGTAGTGCAGCCTTCAGCATCGGACAGCGGAGACGACGACCCAGCCAATGCCGGGATCCGCCGAGAGCCGGAATTGCCGGAACAGGAAGAGGTGGTGCAGGTGCCGAGAAAGCCGGTGCATGAATTCGATCCGCCGGACGATAAGGCTGAGGATGATGCCACACGGGCACAGACCCTGCGGCGCGGGGCACGGGCTCTCGCGCGGCAGGTGTCGCTCGATCCTGGTGACCGGATGGGGCTATGACAGCTATGCGGATCAAGCACACGATCCGGCTACCCGCCGATCTCAGTGTCAGACTTGCCGATTACGCTGCCCGCAAGAAGGTGCCGCAAGCGCTGATCGTGGAGACGGCGCTGGCGTCGTTTCTGTCACCGGATGGGCCGGAGCGCTTGGAAGCGGCGTTGGCCCGGCGGCTGGACCGGATGACGCGGCAGTTGGAGCGCATGGAGCGACGGGTCACGATTTCGAACGAATCATTGGCCGTGTTCGTGCGGTTCTGGCTGACCAGCACGCCGCCGCTACCGGATGCGGCCCTTGCTGCGGCGCAGAGCAAGGGGCGGGAGCGGTATGACGGGTTCATCGAAGCGGTCGGACGTAGGCTCGCCAGAGGGAAAACACTGGACGACGAGGTGAGGCTGGACGTGGGGCTAGGTGAGCAGGGGCAGGATGCCCCTGACCCGAAAGGCAATCTTGTAACGTGATGTCTGGATTGGGGGGAAAGCGGAATGTTGGCTATCGAAAAGAGATGCCCGAAAGCCGCCATTCGCAGTGTTCACGTTCATGACTGCTACCGACCAACACACGTCGTTCAGGTCAGCCACCCCGAACGTCCGCTCATGACAGAAGCTGCCGCCAAACGCCGCGTAGCGGACCGTCGGGAAGGCGCCCTAAATGTGGTCGTTCGCCGCCATCATCATCGATACCGAAACCTGCCATTCATTCATGGGGCTGATGGTTGTTGCGTTTCTGCGCTCATGCAGACCCCTCTAGCGCCGGTTGAAGTGCCTGGTGAAAGGCATCACCTCGCCGTCCGATAATGGCTGTCAATTGGGCCGCATTCAGCGCCAAAATAGTATCTTTGTCGCGATGCCCGGCTCGATAGAGCGAAAGAATTTCACCGCGTGTCAGAGGGAACGAAACGGAGGAGATAGGAAGTGCATCAGCGGGAAGACCAAGATCGAGTCGGGTCAGCAGCAGTGCCGCCGCTTCCTGATCATCTGCCCGGCCAAGAACGATGGCCGCGATCCGTAAGGCAGAGTCCAAGAGAAAGCGTGAGCCATCTGCAAATCCCCGGATGTCTCCATGCCCAACGCGCGAAAAGGCATTTGACGAGTAGCGAGCTTCGATACCGGTCGTCGGCTCACCCGCAATCCAATCGCTTACAATCAACGCGCGCTTACAGCGTCCATAGAAGGCAACATCGCTATCGGCTCGATGGCTCAACGAGCGAGCAATGTTGAACCCGAACCGCGCCCCCGCTTCTTGCTGCCAGCGGGGCTCCCCGTTCTTACCACTCTGTGGCGTGTAATCTTCGTCACGCTCTGGAAGGCACTCGATCAGAACGAGGAGATTTTCGAGCGTCGCATCGCCTGGCTCGATGCGGCGCAATAGCTCAACGAGGCGCATGGCGGATTCTAAACTGAGCGGCGATTCACCGCAGGCACGACCTAACATCGTAAGCCGCAGGTTATCGCCCTCTTGGTCAATCAAGCCATCCGCGATCATGCGGTTGAGCAGGCGCTCCAGATTTTCGCCCATCTGGATCCGCCAGCCTGGATTCTGGAGAGCAGCGAGATAGCCTCCATAAGTGTTTGCTACCAAATCTATGACCGCCTCACGCGGCACGTCGCGAACCTGCGCGAGCAAACGGATTACCCAAGTGCCCGGCTGATTGGGATTAAACGAGGACGTAATCGCCTCGGGCTGACCCTGCACATACTGCCTGAAGAGCTGGTTTCGCTCCATTGGGGTATCGGCGAGAATGATTGATTTACCCTCAGCCTCAAATCCGAGGCGGCCTGCACGTCCAGCCATGTTTTTATACTGCGCCACCGTGTAAGGCGTGCGTACTCGGCCCGGGAAATCGGTTTCGGCGATGATGACGGTAGATGCCGGAGTGTTCACCCCGGCCGCGACGGTACTGGTAGCCACAAGGACTTTGATGCTGCCGTTATGGCCTCGAAAGCCTCTCTCGACAGCCACGCGCTCGTCTCTTGTCAAATCTCCATTGTGAAAGGCGACGCCGCCTGCGAGGGCGCGACGAAGGCGTTCGGACATAGCTGACGGATCGCCTTCGGGGAGCGCGTCGAGAACGTCTTGCGCGGCATCGAGCCCTAGTTCGTTGGCAAGATATTCCGCGCACCCGCTTGCGGGTCCGCGCGCGTTTCTGAACACGATGACTTTCTCGCCTCCAGCGACAAGCTGCTGCACCAACGGAACGATGACGTCTTGCGAAGATGGCTTTGGCCTACGCTGTTGAATCCGGTGGCGCTCGATAAACTGAACCGTTTCCGCGCCGCCCGGTCCCGCCCTTGTGAACGCGCCGCTCCGGTCCAACGCGCCCTCAACTAGGGGGACGGGGCGTTCGTTCGTTTGAAGCAACGCACAATCAAGCCAGCGGTCAAAATTATTGGTGTGACCGATAACGGCGCTTAAGGTGATAAGCTGCGGGCTCACACCGCGCTGTCGCGCGCTGACCAAGCTGGTCAGGAGCAGTTCTACCACCATTCCACGTCCAGGCTCGGTGATAAATTGCGCTTCATCGAGAACTACAAGCCCGATCTGGTTGAGAATATGCGTGGACGAAACCGAAAGGCTTAGAAACTTTTCGTAGGTGAAGAATGCAATGTCGTATTTTCCGCGCAGGACTTCCCCGACCTGATCTTGCCAGTCTCCGCTACACCGCGCGATACGAAGGCCAAGACGCTCTCCGTAGAGGGCGGAAAAGTCCTCAAATTTCTCGTTTACAAGCGCCTTATACGGCAGCAAGAAAACGGCCTTCTTACCATCGGCGATAGCCTTCAGCGCGGCCAGTTCGCCCACAAAGGTTTTGCCTGCACTGGTTGGCGCGACGACCATAAGCGATTGACCGCTGAGAATGCCTCTATCGTTGACCGCCGCGATTTGGAGGGCGTTGAGCCCACCCGGAAAACGCTCATGCCAGGCGTCGATGGCCTCTTGGGGAATGCCAGCTTGGCTCAATTCACGGATATCTCCGGTCGTTTGGAGGTTTTCATACTCTGGAAATGCGGCCCTGTAGCGGTCGCCGACACGACCGGGCGGCAACATCAGATCGCCCTGAGTTTGACCGAACATGGTTGGCGATTGTTCGTAGCCGAAGCGTCCCGCATCAGCCCCGACCAGGCGGGTGACGCGATCAACCATCTCCAGTACGCCGATTGGCACTTCAGCCGCTAGCAGGGTATCGATGACGGCCTTCGTGAAAAGGCCATGCCGCGTCTGTGGATCTTCCAACGCTTCTTGCTCGGCAGAGGATGCGGCAAAAAGTATCCTGCCCTGACCAGCCACGTCCACTAAGGGAAACGCGATGCCGTTTCGAGGCACGAGCCCGACATCAAGGACACGTGCAGGAGCGCCCCCACTGAAACAGCAATCGAGCAGGAGGATTACGGCGCGCGCGCGGGTGTCCCGAAAACGCCGCGCCAGTTCATCCATTCCCAACGTTGTGCCAGGAATATCGGCAACGCTGGTATCATGCAGAACAAGTCGATGGTCGGGGGTTCCATGACCAGCGAAGCCAAGAATGACCACATCAGTTTCGTCGGCAGCACCGAGCGTCGCATCCATTGCCGCGCGCACAGCTTCCAACGTAGCATTCTCGTTGGTTATGAGCTGCGGGTCTGAGCCTTGGATGGAATCCGACATAATCGCCCACAGGGCGGTTGCGTCACGTGCCGCGCCTGTGAGGTCTCCCACGAATGGGTCGCTATGTCGGTCGATCCCGAAGAAGGCTGCCCGCATCATGCTCAGGCCCTCGAAACGCTAAAGCTGCCACCATAGGACGGGGAAGATTTTTCCAAGGACGTCGGGCGGAATGTCGCCTCTTGCCGTGCTTGACGGCTCCCTACTTTTTCAAACCAAACGCACCAGACGGTGTCCTCGCCCGTCATGGCCGCCTTGCCGACTTGTTCGACAGTCATGAGGGGGCCCCCGGATTTCAACTGAACAGTATCACCAGGCTCGAAGCTCATGATTCCCTCCAGGTTCGCGCTTTGTTCAATTGTTATCTTAAACCGAAAGCGTCGGCTAGTTGCGCCGAGAGGTATTCCACAGCTTTTTCTTGTTGCAGGTCGTTAGCTGCCGGTCGGTCGGAGACACGCGAACGGCGGCTAAGATCATTCAGGCGTCTGAAAACTGCCAGTCAGCAACCGGCCCAATCTCTTTCATCCTGCGGTCGCGTTCTGGCAGGTCCCGAGTGACCGCTGTCGGCCGGACCTGCCGGTTGCTAAGTCGCGAAGGAACGGCAGAAACGTCCCAAACGCGGTCTATCGCGTCTCGCCTAACAATGTCGGCTTTCGGGCAACCACCATCACGACTTCGATGTCTTCCTTGAAGGCGGAAACTGCCAGTCTCCCGTCTTCTATTCCCGAACATTGCTGTATGGCGGCAGGCAGGACGATGAGTCCAATCAGACCGCTTTCTTGAGGACCGGACTGGCCTTGAAACGCACGGTCTTGCCCGCCTTGACCTTCACCGGCTCGCCGGTGCGGGGATTGAGCGCCTTGCGGGCCTTGGTCTTCTGGACGGAGAACGTCCCGAAGGACGGCAGGGTGAACCCGCCCTCTTGCTTCAGCTCCGCGACGATGGCCCCGACCAGGTCATCGGCGGCCTTGGTAGCGGCAACGCCGGTGCAGTCGAGGGAATCCTGAAGAACAGCGGCAATGAAGGCTTTGCTCATGCGGGCGCGGGTCCGTGTCGTGATCGATTCCGCGAACGGTAGCAGCGCCCTTTCGCCCCGTCACCGCCGAAACGGCAACACACCCCTATGCAAGTTCTTCTATCCCAGCGCCCTACGGTCCCAGAGACTTGTTGCGCTGGCGTGTCTAGGCCTCTTTCTAATCGACCCCGCTGATCCACTGCCTCCCTCGGGAGGTCAAATGCGGGGTTTCCGGTGTCCGTCGCTCCCTTCCGCTCCGAAGCCGTCGCCCGTGGCGCGCGCATGCTGCGCACCGCCCTCGGCCCGGCGATTGCCGGGCATCTCGACGATCCGTCAATCGTCGAGGTGATGCTCAATCCAGACGGAAAGCTGTGGATCGACCGGTTGGCTGGCGGGATGGAAGACACCGGCACCCGGATCGTACCTGCCGACGCCGAGCGGATCGTCCGCCTGGTCGCCCATCATGTCGGCGTCGAGGTCCATCCTGGCAGCCCGCGCGTCTCTGCCGAACTGCCGGGAAGCGGGGAGCGGTTCGAGGGGCTGGTGCCGCCGGTGGTAGCCGCGCCCTGCTTCGCGATCCGGCGCCCCGCGGTCGCGGTGTTCTCGCTTGATGACTATGTCGCGGCCGGGATCATGACCGCTTCACAGGCCGCGTTTCTGCGCCGCGCCGTGGCCGAGCGGCAGAACATCCTGGTTGCCGGTGGCACCTCCACCGGCAAGACCACCCTGGTCAACGCCCTGCTGGCCGAGATCGCGCAGACCGGCGACCGGGTGGTGCTGATCGAGGACACCCGCGAACTGCAATGCGCGGCCCCCAACCTGGTCGCCCTGCGCACCAGGGACGTGGCCGCTTCGCTCTCCGACCTGGTGCGCTCCTCGCTGCGCCTGCGCCCCGACCGGATTCCGATCGGCGAGGTGCGCGGCGCCGAGGCGCTCGACCTGCTCAAGGCCTGGGGCACCGGCCATCCCGGCGGCGTCGGCACGCTGCATGCCGGATCCGCGATCGGGGCCCTGCACCGACTGGAGCAGCTGATCCAGGAAGCCGTCGTCACCGTGCCGCGCGCCCTGATCGCCGAGACCATCGACGTGATCGCGGTCCTGTCCGGGCGCGGCAACGCGCGCCGGCTGGCCGAACTCGCCACCGTCCACGGCCTGACCCCGGACGGGGACTACATCCTCGCACTCGCCGGAGATCCGTCATGACAAGCATGATCGCCCTGCGCCGCCGCTTTGCCGTGGCCGGCGCCACCCTCTCGCTCGCCCTGCTGTCGGCCCCGGCCTACGCCTCGGGCTCCAGCATGCCCTGGGAAACTCCGCTCAACGAGATCCTGGAATCCGTGCAGGGGCCGGTCGCCAAGATCATCTCGGTGATCATCATCACCGTGACTGGCCTGACCCTGGCCTTCGGCGAGACCTCTGGCGGGTTCCGCCGCCTGATCCAGATCGTCTTCGGCCTGTCGATCGCTTTTGCCGCCAGTTCGTTCTTTCTGTCCTTCTTCTCCTTCTCGGGCGGGGCGCTGATCTGATGGATCCCGACGTCATTCCCGGTTTCACCGCCCCGGTGCATCGCGCCCTGATCGAGCCGATCCTGCTCGGCGGGGCGCCGCGCACGGTGGCCATCGTCAACGGCACGCTGGCCGCCGCGATCGGCCTCGGCCTGCGGCTCTGGATCGCCGGCGGGATCTTCTGGCTGGCCGGCCATCTCGCCGCCGTCTGGGCGGCCAAGCGTGACCCCGCCTTCGTCGACGTGGTGCGCCGGCACCTGCGCTATCCCACCCATCTGGTCGGGTGAGGGCGCCATGCTGAATCTCGCCGAATACCGCCACCACCGCGATCGGCTGGCCGATTTCCTGCCCTGGGCGGCACTGGTCGCCAGGGGCGTGGTGCTGAACAAGGACGGCGCCTTCCAGCGCACCGCCCGGTTCCGCGGTCCCGATCTGGACTCCTCGACCGCCTCCGAACTGGTCGCCATTACTGCGCGCCTGAACAATGCCCTTCGCCGGCTTGGCTCCGGCTGGGCACTTTTTGTCGAGGCGCAGCGCCGGCCAGCGCGGGGCTATCCTTCCAGCCCGTTTCCCGATCCCGCGTCCGAACTGGTCGATGCCGAGCGTCGGGCACAGTTCGAGGAAGAGGACGCGCATTACGAGAGCCGCTATTTCCTCACCCTGGTCTGGTTGCCGCCGGCGGACGATGCCGCCCGCGCCGAAGCCTGGCTCTATGAGAATCGCGCCCATGGCGGCTCCGACTGGCGGGCGGTGGTCGCGGGTTTCATCGACCAGACCGATCGGGTGTTGGCGCTGCTCGACGGCTTCATGCCCGAGGCAGACTGGCTCGATGACGGCGAAACGCTGACGTATCTCCATTCCTGCATCTCGACGCGCCTGCAGCGGGTCCGGGTGCCGGAAATCCCGATGCACCTCGATGCGATCCTGGTTGATGAGGAACTGACCGGTGGGCTGGAGCCGCGTCTGGGTAATGCGCATCTGCGCACGCTGACCGTCACCGGCTTTCCCACCCAGACCTGGCCGGGGCTGCTGGATGAGCTGAATCGGCTGGCCTTCCCCTATCGCTGGTCGACACGGGCAATCTGCCTCGATCGCACTGACGCCACGAAAGTGCTGGGCCGGATCCGGCGGCAGTGGTTCGCCAAGCGCAAATCGATCATGGCGATCCTCAAGGAGGTGATGACCAACGAGGCGTCGGTGCTGCTGGATTCCGACGCCGCCAATAAGGCGGCCGACGCCGATGCGGCGTTGCAGGAACTCGGCACCGACCAGGTCGGGCAGGCCTATGTCACCGCCACCGTCACGGTGTGGGACGAGGATCCCGGGATCGCCGCCGACCGGCTGCGGCTGGTGGAAAAAACCATCCAGGGTCGCGACTTCACCTGCATGCGTGAGACGGTGAACGCCATCGAGGCCTGGTTCGGCAGCCTGCCGGGTCATGTCTATGCCAATGTCCGCCAGCCCTGCGTTTCGACCCTGAACCTCGCGCATATGATCCCGCTCTCCGCGGTATGGGCCGGGCCCGAGCGCGACGGGCATTTCGCGGCCCCGCCGCTATTCTATGCCCGCACCGAGGGTTCGACCCCATTCCGCTTTGCCCTCCACGTCGGCGATGTCGGCCACACGCTGATCGCCGGACCGACTGGCGCCGGCAAGTCCGTGCTGCTGGCCTTCATGGCGATGCAGTTCCGCCGCTATGCCGGGGCGGAGATCTTCGCCTTCGATTTCGGTGGCTCGATCCGCGCGGCTACCCTGGCGATGGCTGGCGACTGGCACGATCTCGGTGGCGCGCTGGCGCAGGACGTGAATGAACCGGTCGCGTTGCAACCGTTGGCGCGGATCGATGAGCCGGGCGAACGGGCCTGGGCAGCGGAGTGGGTGGCGACCCTCCTGGAGCGCGAGGGCGTCACGGTTGTCCCCGACCTCAAGGAGCATCTGTGGTCGGCGCTGACTTCGCTGGCCTCGGCCCCGGTCACGGAACGCACCCTTACCGGCCTGTCGGCGCTGCTCCAGTCGCTGGCGCTGAAACAGGCGTTGCAGCCTTATTGTGTTGGTGGCCCGTGGGGACAATTGCTCGACGCCGAGCATGAGCGGCTGGGCGTGGCCGACATCCAGGCCTTCGAGATCGAGGGGCTGATCGGCTCCGACGCGGCATCCGCCGTGCTGTCCTATCTGTTCCATCGTATCGAGGACCGCTTCGACGGCAGCCCGACGCTGCTGATCATCGACGAGGGCTGGCTGGCGCTGGACGATCGCGCCTTTGCCGGACAGCTCCGGGAATGGCTGAAGACGCTGCGCAAGAAGAATGCCTCCGTCATCTTCGCCACCCAGTCGCTGGCCGATATCGACGCCAGTCCGATCGCGCCGGCGCTGATCGAAAGCTGCCCGACACGCGTGTTTCTGCCCAATGACCGGGCGCTGGAGCCGCAGATTACCGCGATCTATCGCCGTTTCGGGTTGAACGACCGCCAGATCGAGATCCTCAGCCGGGCGACGCCCAAGCGCGATTATTACTGCCAGTCTCGGCGCGGCAACCGGCTGTTCGATCTCGGCCTGTCCGAGGTGGCGTTGGCCTTCACCGCCGCGTCTTCGCCCGACGATCAGGCCGCCATCGACCGGATCTTCGCCCGGCACGGGCGCGACGGGTTCGCGGCGGCTTGGCTGGCGCACAGGGGCGTGGACTGGGCGATCGAAATGCTCAGGCCGGGAGAGGGATCATGAGAAATTCGTTGATCTACAAAGCAGTGTTCGTGGCTGGGTTTGGCACCCTGTCATCCATCGTCGTGAGCGCCCCGGCCCATGCGCAATGGGCGGTTTATGACGGCGCCGCCCATGTCCAGACGGTACTGATCGCGGCGCGGGAATTGCAGCAGGTCAACCAGCAGGCGCAGAGCCTGCTCAACGAGGCGACCATGCTGGAGAACCAGGCCCGCAACCTCGCCAATCTTCCGCTCTCGGTGCTGGCGCCGCTGGAGCACTCAATCCAGCAGACGGAGCAGATCGTCGGCCAGGCGCAGGGGCTCTCCTATAACCTGACCAGCATCGATCAGGCCTTCACCCAGACCTATCCCCAAGCGCTGGGCAGCCCGAGTTCGGCGGTGCAGATGACGGCCGACGCCCAGACGCGATGGCAGAACGCGCGGGGCGCTTATCAGGACGGGCTGCGCGTGCAGACTGGCGCGGTGCAGAATCTCGATGCCACGCGCAGCCAGATCGACAGTCTGGTTACCTCCAGCCAGGCGGCGAGCGGCGCCTTGCAGGCCGCGCAATCGGGCAATCAGCTGACCGCGCTGCAGACCCGCCAGCTTGCCGACCTCACCGCGGTCGTTACGGCGATGGGTCGCGCCCAGGCGCTGGAAGGCGCCCGTCAGGTCGAGGGTGAGGAGCAGGGCAGGGCACAACTGGCGAATTTCCTCAATTACGGGGCCGGTTACACCCCCGGCACCGCGCAGATGTTTCACTGATGCGCTGGCCGCGTCTCTCCCCGCCGATCGTCTTCCGGCTCGTCGCCGTCGGGCTGGTCGTTCTGATTCTGGTCGCCGCGAGCCTGCATCTCCGGCACGTCCCCCGTGACGTCGGCGTGCCCGATCTCGGGCCGCCGGGCTCTCATGACCGGCTGGCCGCCGGTCTGGCGCACTGTCAGGCGCTCGGCATGAAGGCCGACGGCGATCCGGCTTGTGCGGCGATCTGGGCGGAGAACCGCAAGCGCTTCTTTGCGCCCGACGCGGCACGGTGACGCCATGCAGCAGGGCACCGGCGTCATCGACAATTTCCTTGCCATCTTCACCCAATATATCGATTCCGGCTTCGGTCTGGTGCAGGGCGACGTCCACTGGCTCGCCGGTGTGCTGATCACCATCGACATCACCCTGGCCGGATTGTTCTGGGCGCTGGCGCCGGACGAGGACGTGCTGGCGCGGCTGATCCGCAAGACCCTGTTCATCGGCCTGTTCGCCTTCATTATCGGCGATTTCAACCATCTGGCGCAGATCATCTATGAGTCCTTCGCCGGGCTGGGCATCGAGGCCGGTGGTGGACATCTCACCCAGGCGCAACTGCTCCAGCCGGGGCGGCTGGCCCAGGTCGGCATCGATGCCGGCAAGCCGATCCTGACCTCGATCTCCTCGCTGGTCGGCTTCGTCGCCATCTTCAACAATGCGATCCAGATCGCGGTATTGCTGATCGCCTGGCTGATCGTGGTCATCAGTTTCTTTGTGATGGCGATCCAGCTCTTCGTGGCGCTGATCGAGTTCAAGCTGACCACACTTGCCGGGTTCGTGCTGGTGCCCTTCGGCCTGTTCGGCCGCACCGCCTTCCTCGCCGAGAAGGTGCTGGGCAACGTCGTGTCGTCCGGGATCAAGGTGCTGATGCTGGCCGTCATCGTCGGTATCGGCTCGACGGTGTTCGGCCAGTTCACCAGCGGCTTCAACAACCCGCCGACCATCAATGATGCGCTGACCCTGATCCTCGCTTCGCTGACGCTGCTCGGCCTGACCGTGTTCGGCCCGGCATTGGCCAATGGGCTGATCGCCGGTGGCCCGCAGTTGGGTGCGGGCTCCGCCGTCGCCACTGCGGCTGGGGTTGTCGGTGTCGGCGTGGCCGCCGCGTCAGGGGTCGGACTCGCTGCGGGTGCAGCGATGGCGGCCGTGCGTGGTGGGGCCTTTGTCGCCGGAGGTGCCACCGCCGCCTATCGGGCGGGCGGCGCGGCAGGTGTGGCCAAAACCGGACTGTCCGCTGCCGCCAGCCCGCTGCGCCGCGCGGCGACCGGTGTTCGCACCAGCTATCAGGCCGGCGGGGCGGCCGCCACCGGTGGGACGGGCGGTACCACGGCCTCGGGCGGCGGCGGTGGAGGTTCTGCCGGCAAACCGCCGGCCTGGGCCAGCCGGATGCAGCGCAACAACCGGATCAAGGGCGGGGCTGACGCGGCCGCGCAGGCGATCAAGGGCGGCGACCGGCCCAGCGGCGGCCACGATGTCGATCTCTCAGAAGGAGAATAGCCATGTTCCGCCGCCCCAATGTGCGTTTCGGCCGGACGCCGGAGCCCGAGACGCCCTATCACAAGGCCGCTCAGGTCTGGGACGACCGCATCGGCTCGGCCCGCGTCCAGGCCCGCAATTGGCGGCTGGCTTTCTTCGGCAGCCTGGCTTTGAGCGGCGGCCTGGGCGCTGGGCTGGTCTGGCAGTCGCTGCGCGGCACCGTCACGCCCTGGGTGGTGCAGATCGACCATCTCGGTCAGGCGCAGGCCGTTGGTTCGGCGACCGCCGCCTATCGCCCGACCGACCCACAGATCGCCTGGTATCTGGCACGCTTCATCTCCGAGGTGCGCGCCATTCCGGCCGATCCGGTAGTGCTGCGGCAGAACTGGCTCGACGCCTATAACTACGTCACCGATCGCGGCGCGCTGGCCCTGAACGATTATGCCCGCACCAGCGATCCCTTCAGCCGGATCGGCAAGATGCAGGTGGCGGTCGAAATCGCCAGCGTCATCCGCGCCTCCGACGACAGTTTCCGGGTGGAATGGATCGAGCGCCGCTATGTCGATGGCGCGCTGGCCGCCAGCGAGCGCTGGAGCGCGATCCTCACCATCGTCGTCACCACCCCGACTGATGCCGAGCGGCTGCGCAAGAACCCGCTTGGCATCTACATCCATGCCCTCAACTGGTCCAGGGAACTCGGCTGATGCGCACCTTCAACACCATCGCGCCGTTCATGATCCTGCTGGCGCCCCTTGCAGCCTGCTCCTCATGGAAGCCGCCTGCCATCAAATACGACGATACGCCCCGCCAGGCGGTTCTTACGCCTGACCCGCCCAAGCCGGTGCAGGTGGTGGCACTCCCCGAGCCCTTGCCGCTGCCGGGGCAGCTCAAGCCGATCCTAACCCGGCATGCGGCCCCGGACCCGACGGATCCGCACCAGCGGGTCGAGCGCGCCAACAGCGCGGCGCGGATCCAGCCGACGCGGGCTGGCTATCTCAATGCGATTCAGGTCTATCCGTTTTCCGAGGGTGCGCTCTACCAGCTCTACGCGGCACCGGGCGAGATCACCGATATTGCGCTGCAGCCGGGCGAAAAGCTGGTCGGTTCCGGTCCGGTCGCCGCCGGCGACACCGTGCGCTGGATCATTGGCGATACCGAGAGCGGGGCAGGGGGGACGAAGCGGATTCATATCCTGCTCAAGCCGACCCGCCCGGACCTGACCACCAACCTGGTCATCAATACCGACCGGCGCACCTATCATCTGGAGCTGCGCTCCGATGAGCGGACCTACATGGCGTCGGTGTCGTGGGACTATCCCCAGGACCAGATCGTTGCCCTGCGCGGCCAGGATCGTGACGCGGACCTCTCGACGCCAGTCGCGAACGGCGTCGATCTCGATGCGCTGAATTTCCGCTACCGGATCGAGGGCGACGAGGCGCCGTGGCGGCCGTTGCGGGCCTTCGATGACGGGCGGCAGGTCTTTATCGAATTCCCCACTGGCATCGCGCAGGGTGAGATGCCGCCGCTGTGGGTGATCGGCCCACAGGGCGACGGTCAGTTGGTGAACTACCGGGTGCGCGGCAATCGCATGATCGTCGATCGCCTGTTTGCCGCCGCCGAACTGCGGCTGGGGGTGAAGCATCAGCAGGTCGTGCGCATTGTCCGCACCGACGGGACGCGGCGGTCATGAGCGACAGCGCCGGAAATGGCGGCACCGAAACGGCAGGGGCTGCTGTCAGGCCACCCGGAGAGATGCGGCTGCGGACGACGCGGCCGCCGGTCACGCGGCTGTCGCGCAAGGTGATCCTCGGCCTGTCAGTCGTCGCCGTGTGCGGAATCGGCTGCGCGCTTTATCTGGCGCTGAAGCCAGTGCCACCGAAGAGCAACGCCGAACTCTACAATACTGGCAATCGCACCACGCCCGACGGTCTGGCCAATCTGCCGGGCGATTATAGCCATCCGCCGCGTATCGGCCCGCCGTTGCCTGGCGATCTTGGTGGGCCGTTGCTCAAGGCTGGCGTGGGTGCTCCCGGCATGGCGACACCGGCGGCACCCGCCGACCCGGAAAAACAGCGCATTGCCCAGGAGCAGGAAGCGGCGCGGGTCAGCCATCTGTTCACCCAGACGCAGATGGGACGGGATATCGCGACGCCGGGCGCAACCGTAGCCCCGCCCAGCAGCGTTGCCACCGATCGCAAGCAGGCATTTCTCGACGGTCCCGTCGATCACCGCACCGTCAGCGTCGAGAGGCTGACACCCATTCCCAGCCCCTATTTGCTCCAGGCAGGCGCGATCATTCCCGGTGCGCTGATCACCGGCATTCGCTCTGATCTGCCGGGCGAGGTCACGGCCCAGGTGACGGAGAACGTCTATGACTCTTCCACCGGGCATATCCTGCTGATCCCGCAGGGGGCGAAACTGATCGGCCGCTATGATTCCCAGATCGCCTATGGCCAGACCCGTGTGCTGCTGGTCTGGATCCGGCTGATGCGCGGGGCCGGGGATTCGATCGTGCTGGAGAACGAACCGGCCGCGGATGCAGCCGGCTATGCCGGGTTGCAGGATCAGACCGATAACCATTGGGGCGATGTGTTCAAGGCTGCCCTGGTCTCGACCGTCCTCAGTGTCGGCTCCGAGGCCGATATAAGCGGCGGCAATGGCATAGCCCAAGCGCTGCGCACCGGCGGCTCGCAGGGCTTCAACCAGATCGGCGAACAGATCGTCGGACGGTCGCTGAATATCCAGCCCACCAACATCATCCGACCGGGCTTTCCGGTGCGGGTGATGGTGCATCGTGACCTGATGCTCACCCCCTACGGACAGGAGGAGTCCCAATGACGAAGCTTAGGCTCGGGCCGATCGCGGATGACAAACCGGTGCGGCTCACCGTGGAGCTTCCTGCAGCCGTGCATCTCGATCTGGTCGAGTACGGGCGCCAACTGGCGCATGAAAGCGGACAGGCCGAAATCGTGCCGGCAAGGCTGATTGCACCAATGCTGGCTCGTTTCATGGAGGGGGATCGGGTGTTTCGTCGTTTTAAGACTAGACGCAAGGCGATTTCCCTCGATCTCGAACAAGATCGCGCATGAAGGCGACGAACCGGCCCAGTAGTGCATCTTCTGCCTCAGTTCGCCACACTAGATGAACGTCGAATTCGGCATTCGGATCATCAAGCGGCCGAAAGACCAGCCCACACGGTTGGAGTTCCTGGCAAGCTGCATTGCAAAGCGCGACATTCGATCCCATACGCACTTGCGAGAGAAGCGTTAGTATACCCCCGTAATGCACGGGGATATGCGTCTGCGATCCGATCTGAGCTAGGTGAAAATACGTATGCTGTTCAACGTAACTTTTCGAAGGCACTAGCAAGCGCTCCTTGGTCAACTCCCGTATGGACAGTGTCTCTCGATTTGAGAGTGGGTGGCCATGAGGCAGGGCCGCAACGATACGTTCTCGATACAGGGGCAGGGAGGCGAGACCATTATCAAGTGCGAACTGAGGAATGATCGCCGCATCAATAAGCCGATTCCGTAATGTAAAAACAATGTCATGATCGGACGCTGCGCGAAGACTGATTCGGGTCAGCGGATAGCTATTGCTCCATGATCGTAACAATAGTGCGGCCTTTGAATGGAGAGGTGGGTGGCCCAGTCCTACGCGTAACTCACCATCCGGAAGGTCTATCAAATCATTAGTTACCTCTCCGAGGTGTCTAGCATCTTCTATGATATTACGAACATATCGTAAAACATACTTTCCAAAATTGGTTGTTGCTGTCCCTGTTCTGCTACGTTCGAATAATGTCACACCCAGAAGATTCTCCGCCCTTGTCACACGTCTACTTGGGCTGCCTGCGATGACTGGTCCGGTTTCATAGTTAGTTGATATGCGCTTCTGATGCCAGCCTGGCCGGGAGGTGAAGCGTAGCGGAACCGAGCGGCCAGGCTGGCATT
>NZ_JABEQK010000017.1 GCF_014174275.1 Gluconacetobacter takamatsuzukensis
AATGCCAGCCTGGCCGCTCGGTTCCGCTACGCTTCACCTCCCGGCCAGGCTGGCATCAGAAGCGCATATCAACTAACTATGAAACCGGACCAGTCATCGCAGGCAGCCCAATCGATGACGTAAACTTGAGTTAGGTTCTCGTTCGCCCAATTCTCAAGATCGGTAATTAAGGCCTTATTCTCCGCCTTCTTCTCCGCTTGAAGAAAGAAAAAACTGCTAGACATGCTGTGATTCCTTGTCGAGACGCCCGCTCGCCCTAAAGCGTGATCACCGATCCTAGCTGGTCGCCTCCCAGCATCAAGGGGGGGCGACACATTTGCGCTAGCGGTGCCCTTCGGCAGGTAAGAGGCGCATTGAGGCAAGCTGCCAGCCTTCAAACGGCCATTCCTGCCCGTCGGCTAGCGCCGGATGCTGTCTTTGAGAACAACCGGTGTACGGTTGAAAGCTGCCATTTCGATGCAGGCGCAAGAATGGCAGCAATGTACCGAAAGGCGGGCTTTAAAGGGCTATGGCATAGATGTTGTTCTCATCTGGTTCCGGCGCGGCCCGTCCGCCGAGATTCGAACCTCGACTGGATAGAATGCGTGCACAAGTCCGCTATCCGCCTTGTCAGGTAGAGCGTCGAATGATTCATGTCAGCTTTCGGGAAACTCTCCCAATCGCTTGGATGTCCGACATGAGGCGACTACGGCCTGTCTGCTGCCATTCACTGAGCGGACGGGCAATTGGCTATCGGGTAACCGTCATACCCGCGTAGGTGTCAGTAATGAGGCGACTGCCGCCTGTCTGCCAGACTTCCCAGGAACCGCTGGGCAGCGCCACGCTCACCCCTCCTACGGTTTGCTGGCTTGTCTGGGAGAAAGACGATACGCGAATCTTTGCACGGTGCCCGACCGCCCCTGGGGCGGAACATAGCCATAATACCGTCCATCGGTGCTAGGCAAGAAATTGAAAGCCTCGTGGCCCTCGCCACCGTCGGAAATCCAAGCATAGTTCCCGTCTACCGCATCTCCTTGATAATAGTCCGCCCATCCATGTTTTACCCAAATCACGTTCGCCAATTGATAGCTCCTAACCGCTCCTCAATTTATGTGCGAATTATGTGCGGAAGATTTTCTCAACACCAGAGATCAGATGCTGTCCAGAAACGGTTTCGGTTGCGGAAACGTCTGCAATCGCCGTTTGCCCCACAAAATCGACGTTCCGTTATCAGCCCAACTCGGTCAAGATACATCTTGCTGCTTATGCCCGTTCTGCGGAAAGCTCTTCATCGGTACGTATGTCCGCCAAGAGGCGACCGCTGCCAGTCCACTCTGTTTCCGTTGAACTGACCGGTGAAAATCTGGGGGAGATTCAGGTATATAAACAGCCAATAACGTGTTGCGGCATGGCTTTTCCATTTTCTATAGATAGAATGTAGAAATTAAAAAATGCGTGAAGAATCTGTGGTTACAATTCAATACGACCGATTATCAGGAGATTTTCAGTCGCCGGTTGGTGTCTTGTCTGAAGTGGACGAGAGCATATGTGTCCGGCTTAACCGCGAGTTGTCTGATATTCGCTCGTGGCTTCACGTAAAACGGAATCATGGACTATTTTCTCACCGGTTTTTGGTCGAACTGACTTTCAGCGCCCTGGACCAACGTTTTCCCTTACATGCGGTTTATGATGAGATTGGAAAACTCGAAGGGACTGACGAACAACCCAGTATGACCAAGAAGCCCCGACAGATGAGAAAACCTCTAAAGGGTCTTTGGCACAAGCACTATTTTGGTCCCAACTTCATGATGCGTAATTTAATTGATGAGACAGAAAGAATGGCAAAAGATGGCCGTTGGGATGCTATGTTTTCTCCTCACATCGGCAAATTCCTAAGTGAATTTATGCCGCAGGTATCACATGAAATGGTGATGGGAGCTTTTCAAACCCGAGCGTGTGAAAGAAGAGTCACGGGAGAATTTCTCGTCTATGAGCGAAGGCCTGATGGCTCAAATTATTATTTGACGCTCGGCATGCATGGTGATTGGGATGCCATTCGTACAAGAGTTGATGAATATAAGGAATTTGATGAGGGGACCCCGTGGCCTCATAACAATAGTCTCAAATAGGATCGACCACGCGAAAGCGCGTTTTATGTAAGCTTTTGGTGAACACTTGCCGAACCATCAATCAACACCCGTCAAGCCCAAATTTAGGATGTTGCCTCTTCATGAACTAGACAGCGATTAGAGAAGACCAACCTTCGCACGTCGCGCGTTTATGTTCGCTTACTGGAAACAAGAACCAGCCTGCTAGGTCTGAAAAGAGGGCGCAAACCGACAATTACGCGCAATAATGAGACAATCAGGTAAACTGGCAAATCTGGCCGACAGCGGTATGTCTGTTCTGCTTCATCCTACTCTATCTCGCTCTGGCTGGCGGAGGGGGGGCGCCGTTGATAGGTTGAACGAAGTGGATGCATTCGATGTGACCAAAGCTTGGGCGCTAGGATTGCGCGCATTGAATAAAGGGGATTGTCTTGAAGTTGGTGAAGTTAAGACTGTCGAATTTCCGCTGCTTCGGACCGGAAGCCACAGAGATTTCGCTCGCAGATACCACCTTCATCCTCGGCCCTAATGGCTCAGGCAAGACGGCGGTCCTTCAGGCGCTCGGAAGAATGTTCAGTCTCGACCCAGCGCAGCGTAAGATTCGGACGTCGGATTTCCACATCGCAGCGGATGAAGACCCGGAGAACGCTCCTTCGACGCGAGATCTGTGGATTGAGGCGGACTTTGAGTTCCCCGAGTTGGCCGATGCGGGTGAGGCGGAAGAAGGCACGATGCCCGCCGTCGCAGGCAACTTCTCCCATCTCCAGATGGAAACAGATGACGCGTCGGTTCGAATGCGCTTCCGCCTTCATGCCTGCCTCGACGAGGACGGGGACATCGAAGAGAGCTTCACCCATGTCACGCAGGTCGATGATGACGGAATTCCAACCGTCCAAGGCAGGGTTTCCAAGCAGGACCGCGCCGCAGTGCAGGTCCATTACCTGCCGGCCCGGCGCAATCCGGCAGACCATATCTCTTACGCCGCCAACGCTCTGCTCGGCCGTGCCCTTCGTGCCGCCAACTGGTCGGCGGAGCGCCAGACGATCTCGGCACTCACGGAGCAGATCAGCGCAGCGCTCGTCAGCAACGCGTCGGTTAAAGGGATCGGCGACGAGGTCACCAAGCTCTGGGAGTCGCTCCACAAGGGAAAGTTTTACGCCAACCCGACCTTGTCGTTCGCGCAGAGCGAAGTCGAAAATCTGCTGCGGCACCTCAGCCTGAGCTTCGCGCCCGGTCACGATACTCCGCAGGTCGATTTCTCCCGGCTGAGCGACGGGCAGCAATCCCTGCTGTACATTACGCTCGTCCTCGCGATGCGGGCCGTCGGCAGCGCGGTGCTTGCCGGCGACACCGATGCATTCGACATCGACAAGCTGCGCCCACCGCTTTTCACACTTGTCGCGGTCGAAGAGCCCGAGAACAGCCTTTCCCCGCACTATCTTGGCCGTGTCCTGCGGACGCTGAGCGAGTTCGCGGAAGACGGCGATGCACAAGCCGTCATCGCGACCCATGCTCCGTCGCTGCTGCGCCGCGTCGAACCGGAGAGCATCCGCTACCTGCGCCTCGACGAGGAGCGGCGCACCACGGTGTCACGGATCACGATGCCAAGCGGGGCCGATGCGAACAAATATGTTCGCGAAGCGATCCAGGCTTTCCCCGAACTCTACTTCGCGAGACTGCTGATCTTGGGCGAGGGAGACAGCGAGGAAGTGGTATTGCCGCGCCTGCTCGCTGCGCGCGGGATTTTGGCCGACGATGCTTCAATCTCGGTCGTTCCGCTGGGCGGACGCCATGTGAACCATTTCTGGCGCCTGCTGAGCGATCTGGGCATTCCCTTCGTAACGTTGCTGGATCTTGATCTCGCACGCCATCAGGGCGGTTGGGGCCGGATTAAATATGCGGCCAAGCAGCTGTTGCGATTCGAGGACGATCTCGTGAATTTCGACAGGGGGGATGCTGACGCCATTCCCAAATGGGATAGCGAGCAGGGGCTGATGATCAAGGACGATGGTTGGATCGCCAAGCTGGAAAAGAATGCGGTGTTCTTTTCCTCTCCGCTCGACCTCGACTTCATGATGATCGAGGCGTTTCCCGAAGCCTATGGCCTGACCGATGCCGAACTCGAGGATCCCGACGACGGCACGATCGACGCTGTGCTCGGCAAGTCCCACGACGCAATCGGTGGTCAATATGACGATGCCCAGCAGCAGCTGTTTGTGGCGTATCAGGAACGCTTCAAGCTCGGCAGCAAGCCGAGTTGGCACATCCAAGCGATGGCGAAGCTCAACGACGACGCGCTGCTCGAAGACATGCCCAAGGTTCTTGACCGGATGTTTGACCTTATCGAGGAGAAGCTCGCGGAATTGCCGGAATGATTTCCATTGCGCGCTGGGTGCCATCCGAAGGCCTGGTCCTGGAGCCGAACGCGCTGGAAGCGGCGAAGGAGACGGCCCGCAATCTCGCGCTTACTGCCGGCCCCGGTGCCGGCAAGACCGAGATGCTCGCCCAGCGCGCCGACTTCCTGCTGCGCACCGCGACCTGCCGCTATCCGCGCCGGATCCTCGCCATTTCTTTCAAGGTCGACGCGGCCCAGAATCTGCGAGCCCGAGTACGACGGCGCTGCGGCCCAGATCTCGCGGCGCGGCTGGACAGCTATACCTTTCACGCCTTCGCGAAGCGTCTGATCGACCAATTCCGCCCGGTGCTAAAGGGCGCGAACGCGCTCGACCAGGACTACTCAATCGGCCAGCGGCGCGTTCAGCGAACATCGATCACCTTTGCCGACATGGTGCCGCTCGCCCAGACGATCATCGAGAATAGTCGCATCGCCCGCGACGCCGTTAGGCAGACCTACAGCCATGTCTTTCTGGACGAGTTCCAAGACTGCACAGCCGATCAATATGCGCTCATTACCGCCTGCTTCGGCGGATCCAAATGTCTGCTGACCGCCGTCGGCGATACCAAACAGAGCATCATGGGCTGGGCCGGCGCGCTTGAAGGCATTTTCCAGACGTTCGCGGACGACTTTGCTGCACACCCGCTCAATCTCTACCAGAATTTCCGTTCCGCGCCGACTCTGCGCCGGATGCAGAATGCGATGGTGCGGGTGATGGACCCGCCTGCCGCCTTGGACGATGCCGACATCGTCGGGGACGAAGGGGCGATCGCTATCCTCAATTTTGCGGACGACGAAGAAGAGGCCGACGGCATCGCGGCCCGGGTTCAGCAACTCGCCGACAATGACGGCGTTTCCCTGTCGGAGATCGCCATCCTCGTCAGCAAGCAGCAGCAGCTATATTGCCAAAAGCTGATTGCGGCCTTCGACGCCCACGGCATTGCCTATCGGGAAGAGGACTCAACTCAAAATCTGGCTTCGGAGCCCGCGGCGCGCCTCATCGTGGACTTTCTCCTGGTCACGAGCAGCCCCCGGCAGCCGGGAGCGCATCGCCGCCTTCTGGATCTCGTCGTTTTCAACCAAGGGGTCGACGAGGAACGCGAGTATCAGCTTCGCTCGAAGTGGAACCGGCTGCTCGGCGAGACGCGCAAGGCAATCGCGACCGGCAAGATCAATCTGGCACACAAGCCGGATCTCGAAAAGCTGGTGGAGACACTGCTTGACACGGTCGGCAGCGAAGACATCGTAGCGATGTCCTCGGCATATGCGCAAGGGGACATGCTGGCGACCTGCATCGTCGAAACCGTGGATCGTGCGCACGAGTTGCTGTCCGGCGGAGCAGATCCAGCCACAGCGCTCTCGTCCTTTTCAGGAGACCGCGCAGTACGCATCATGTCGATCCACAAAAGCAAGGGACTCGAATTCGATACGGTGTTCATGCTTGGCGTCGAGGAGGAAACCTTCTGGGGAAAGCAGGCGGACGAGCGTTCGGCGTTCTTCGTCGGCATATCCCGCGCTAAGCTCCGCCTGTTCCTCACGGTCTGCGAGAAGCGCTCCAGACCCACGGGCGCTAGACGCTGGACCGTTACACGGCGACCCCATGAGGAGTTCCTAAGCTATGTTTGATCGCACGGCACGGGGGCTTGCGGCCTGCACAGTCGCCCCCCTGCGGACGTTCGCCAGTCTTTCTTGATGGATGGCAGCTTAGCGCGCGTTTGCTCGCCACAAGCTGACTGTTCGGAACGTTCGACAGCCCGACCTTGCAGAAAGGGCTTTAGCGAATCTATGGTTGAGCGTTGTCAGCGTAGCCGGACGCTCTACCTGTCGTAGTGCCGAACGGCAGGAATGTCCCAAACGCGTTCTATCGCGGTTCGCCTAACAACGTCGGCTTTCGGGCAACCGCCATCACCACTTTGATGTCTTACTTGAGGGCGGAAGCTGCCGTGACGTGGCCTGATCCGACCCCCAGCCCAGGGCAACCCCCGCACGCCGTTCAGACGGGTATGTCGCGGCCGTGTGTCAGAAGCGGCGTAGGTTGTGGCTGCCCTTCGTAATAATCGGCTTCGCGCAGGAAGCCGTGGCGATCGAGGCCATCGATCACGAGCGCGCCGCTGTCGGGATAGGTGCAGACGTCGGCGGGCGGCTCGGCGCCTATCGCGAGGTAGACCAGGTCGCCCGTGCTGTCCGGGGTCGCGGGGTTGGCGATCTGATGGGCGATTCCCGTGTCGGCCGGACAGGAAATGCAGTCTCCGGGGCCGATCTCATGTACGCGATCGCCATAGCGAAATAGACCTTGCCCTTCGAGCACGACGAAGATCTCGTCGGCCTGAAGATGCGTGTGCGCTGGACACGCGCTGTGGCCGGGGGGCACCCGCACGGCCCGCATGCCGAGACGGCCCATCCCGAAACGCCCAGGCCCCGCCTCCTTCATCGCAGGCGTCAGCGCGCGCCGGAAATGCGTCCAGGCGGCGGGCACGTCGGCGGCGATTTCCGGCGCCGTGTGCATGTTGACGATCGTCGGTGCTTTCTCGACCATGTTGTCCTCTCGTATCCGCGCCAGACAAGCGCGGGCTGCTCTTCCGGCATGGACGCCGCAATCACCATGTTTGATGTCTGCTGTCGGGTCGTGCAAGTCACCGCGCCCTATGCCGGGGATGACGGCGACTACCGTCTGTCTGCCAAGCGTCATCAAACAGGTAGGTGACCTGGGGAGCGGGATTTTCGCTTCAAGCTTGGGCCGTTTCCCCAAGATGCTCCCGCGTCCACTTGGCCTCTTCAATGGGGCTGCGACGGAAATGGCGCTTGAAGTCTCGGCTGAACTGGGCGGGGCTGGCATAGCCGACTTCGGCGGCAATAACGGCAAGCGATCCCTGACGCCGTGCGATCATCAGCCTGGCTTCGTGCAGCCGCAGGGCCTTGATATATTGGATCGGGGTATTCCCGGTAAGGAGCTTGAAGCCGGCGTGATAGGAAGGAACGCTCATACCGGCCGCTGCCGCAAGTTCCGGTACCGATAATCCTTCATTGTAGCGTTCGCGGATCAGTGACAGGCTTTGCACGATCCTGCCTGTCGTTTCATTGCGACGCAGCGCTGCCATCAGCGCGCCCCCCTGAGGGCCTGCCAGGACGCGATAATGCAACTCACGCAGCAGCCCCGGACCGAGAATGGCGAGTTCCTGTGGATGATGGAGCGCATGAAGCAGGCGTTGGAGCACATCGACAATGGTCGGTACCATCCGACTTGAAACCAGGCTTCTCGCCCGCACTCTTTCGGCATGATCGACCTGCTCCTCCAATGTAGCCGCTATTTCAGCGGCAAGATGCAGGTCGAAATCGAAGTAGATGGCGAGCAGAGGCTGACCGGGACTGGCCTGTGAGGCCATTCGAAAAGGCACCGGGACCGAAACGGCAAGATAATGGTCGGCGTCATATCGGTAGATTTCGCCATCGAGGAAGCCCTGCTTGGACCCTTGCAATACGAAGACCGCACCGGGGCGATAAAGGACCGGCACATCTTCGAGGACGGTCTCGGAACGCAGGATCCGAATATTCGGCAACGGCGTGGCGTTGTAGCCAGGTCGCGGTGCGAGTTCGGCGGCCAGCGCGAGAAGCGGAGAGGATATGGGTGGAGAATTCATAGGATCGAGCAAGAAGATTAGAGGAACTGCGATAGAGAACGTACCAAGGTGATATTATTGGTCAAGGCATGAATGCAAGCAAGCAGAGCACAGCCATGCCGAAACGGACTTTTTTCATCACAGGCGCCAATTCAGGGTTTGGGTTGGCCATTGCCCAGGCCGCCCTTGAAGCAGGTCATCGGGTGATTGGTACCGTCCGGTCGCAAACCGCAAGAGCGTCGTTGCTGGAGCGACTGCCAGATATCTGCGCAGTCCTTTGTGACGTCACCGAGTTCGACCGCATTCCCGCCATCGTCGCACAGGCAGAAGAAGATCACGGCCCGGTCGACGTGCTCATCAACAATGCCGGCTATGGACATGAAGGTATCCTGGAGGAATCTCCTCTCGCGGAAATGCGCCGCCAGTTCGACGTCAATGTCTTCGGTGCGGTTGCGGTTGCCAAGGCCTTCCTGCCGCGCTTTCGCGAACGTCGCAGGGGCTTCATCGTGAACGTGACATCGATGGGCGGCCTGATCACCATGCCCGGCATAGCGTATTACTGTGGCAGCAAATTCGCCTTGCAGGGTATTTCGGAGGTCATGCGCGCAGAAATGGCGCCTTTCGGAGTTCATGTCACGGCGTTGTGCCCCGGATCATTCCGCACGGACTGGGCCGGCCGTTCGATGGTCAGGACCGAGCGCTCGATTGCAGACTACGACGCTCTGTTCGATCCGATCCGCGCCGCGCGGCACGAGAAGGACGGCAAGCAGTTGGGCGATCCGGCGAAACTCGCCGCCGCAGTGCTTCAGCTTGTTGCGTCGGATGCGCCCCCACCGCAACTCCTCCTGGGCAGCGACGCTCTGCGGCTGGTTCGTGAACGTATCTCTCGCCTGGAAAGAGAAATTGCCGATTGGACGGAACTGACCCGATCGACGGACGGCTGATGCTTCCGGGGAACGGTGGATGCGAATCATGACCACCGCACGCCGCTCCTGGGGAACCACTGTATTATTCCGGCAACAGGTGGTGATTATATCCCGTCATATACAGGTCTATGTACGGCGATATATAGACAGGCCCGTCGCGGGGGTGGCAAAAAGGACACATATCCTGTTCCTTGTTCACACACCGGATGCGCCAGATCGATGCACCATCGCTTTTATCCCTTCTTCGTCGCCGGAACATTTGGCGCCCTTCTGCTGGCGGGTTCGGCGCTGGCCGCGCCGCCCGCGCCAGCCCCCGCGCAGCAGGGCAAGACGGGCAAGCAGGCCACTGCCAAGGCCGCCTCCAAGGCGGCACCCGCCGGAAAGCCGGCCCGGGCCGCGGCCGGCACCGCCCCCATCGCCGGCATACTGGATGGTTCGAACGGCGAGACCGTGACCGTCCATGGCCGTCATGCGGCGGACGGCACGGCCGCCAAATACATGAACAAGAGCGTCTATCTCGGCCCGCTGGGCAATCGGGACACGCTGGACACGCCCTATTCCGTCATGGGCGTCCCGCATGATGTCGTGGTCAACCAGCAGATCCGCAACATTAACGACATGGCGCAGTATCTGCCCTCGGTGCAGCTGGAAATCCGGGGCGATCCCAATACGTCCCGCCCGCAATCGCGCGGGTTCGAGGCCGATGTGGTCGCCAATTCCCGCCTCGACGGGCTGAACGTGGTCTCCACCACCCCCTATCCGGCGGAATGGATCGATAACCTGCAAGTCCTCAACGGGCTGGCCGGGGCGATGTACGGGCCGGAAAACCCGGCGGGCGTGTTCGAATATACGCTCAAGCGCCCGACCGACCGGCAGACCGAACGGCTTTCGGTCGGTGCGGATTCCATCGGCACCCCCATCGTCAACGGCGATATCTCCGGCCGCGTCGGCCGGAACGGCTGGTTCGGCTACCGGCTGAACATGCTGCATGCCAACGGCACGGGCTATGCGTCGGGAAGCTGGATCCGGCGCGAGATGGTCAGCGCCGATTTCGATATCCATCTGGACGACAAGACGGTTATCGAAATCGATGCCAGCCATTATACCTACGCCGCGCGCGGCCTGGCGCCCGGATTCGGCATTCCCGCCGGCACCGCCGCCAACCCGACCGGCATCGGCGGGCAACTGCCCGAGGCGCCGGACCTGGGCAAGCGCCTGGCACCGGGCTGGAGCGGCTACAACATGGAGACCAACACGTTCCTGGCCAAGATCCGGCACGAGATCAACGAGGACTGGAGCTTTACGCTGGGCGGACTGTACCAGGATGCGCAGCGCCAGTCCTTCGGCATCAGCGATACGCTGACCGCGACCGGGGGCACGGACGGATTCTATTCCTCGAAGGCCACGGCGACGACGACGGCCGACGATTTCCGCGTCGGCAGCAACATGGCGTATTTCAACGGCCGCGTCTTTACCGGGCCGATCCGCCACGACCTGGTCATCGGCACTAACGGCTACATGATGGGCAACTACAACCCGGTCAGCGCGGTCACGCCGGCGCAGAGCCTGGGGACGTACAACATGTATGGCGCCGCACCCACCAGCGGCACGCAGCCTTATTATCAGGGCCGCTATAAATCCAGCACCATCACCAGCCAGTCCTTCATCGTCGGCGACACGCTGACGATCGACAAGCACTGGTCGATCATGGGCACGCTGGCCTGGAGCTGGATCGACCAGGCCGGTGCGCTCAACGCCACCAGCGCCCTGAAGCAGACTTTCCAGGCCAATGCGGCATTCAGCCCGACGGCCAGCGTGATGTACAAGCCGACCGACAACCAGACCCTCTATTTCACCTATGGCCGGTCGGTGGAGGCAGGGCCCGTTACGCCCAACAGCCAGTATTACACCAACACCAATATCGCGCTGCCGATCGCACGCTCGGTCGAGTACGAAGTCGGCTACAAACTGCGTTACCAGAAGATGCAGTTCAACGTTGCCGGTTTCCGCATGACCTCGCCCTATGCGATGTATGTCAGCGCGGCGAACGGCACGTGCGCGGGTGGTTCGACCTGCCAGACCTACACATATGGCGGCACGCAGCGTAATTACGGCGTGGAAGCCCAGATTTCGGGCGAGGTGCTGCCCAACCTCTCCGTCCTGGCCGGCATGACCTGGCTGGATGCGGAGCTGGTCGACAGCAAGACCGCCGCCTATAACGACAAGGAAATCGTGGGTGCCGCACCCTTGCAGGCCAGCCTGCTGCTGGACTACCGCCTGCCGGCGTCCCTGGGCCGCTTCGCGTCGGGCTGGGCCTTCAATGCCGGGGTCCATTACATGGGCAACCGCGCGGCCAACGTGACCAACACGCTGCATACCGGATCGTACACGACGCTGGAACTGGGCTCGCGCTATGCCTTCCATGTCGCCCGGTTCCCGTGGGTCGCGCGCTTCGGCGTCAGCAACGTCACGAACGAGCGCTACTGGGCCTCGGTCTATACGGGTGCGCCCAGCGGCACGTCCGGCGCGGCATCGACCCTGTATGCGGGACTGCCGCGCGTCTACCACTTCACGCTGTCGGCGGAGTTCTGACGGCCCGGTTCCGGGCCACCGGACAGGCAGGGAAACGGGAAGGCCGGGGGAAACCCCGGCCTTTCCTGTATGCGGGGCACGCAATCCCGCACCGGGCGGTCTGCCCGGCGCGCATGGCAGACCGGTGATAAAGGGCCGGGAACAGGCCTCCCGTTATCGTATGCTTCGCCGCCAGGCCGGCATGAAGACCGTACGCGCATCGATGGCGCCTTGGTCTGTCTTTTTCCAGACCCGCGCATGGTGCCGTGCAGGAAACGGGGTTTCTCGTCCGCTTTCTCCGGCGGGGAATCTGTCGCGAACATTCCCGGAAGAGATAGAAGCGCTCTTCCCCCTGTTTTCGTTCGCATAAATTCGGGGGGTATGCCGTCCCCCCACGACGCTTCCGTGCTTTTGGGGCTGTGAATCAGGGGCCGAACGCGGAAATCCATGTCGATTTCTCATGAGTCGAGAACCATCTGCGGCATCGGATGGATCCAATAAATAAAAAATATATAGAATATGTATTAATGCAGGAAAGAAATCATATTAACGGGTTTCTGGAGATACAGGATCGCAGTCGCAAAAATGTTATATTGAATTTCCCCCATTCAATACCGAGATATGGTGAGGTGATTGTATGCGGGATCGCTAGATGACCATTTAGGCGTGAACAATGTTCGAGGATGGTGAGCCAGAAAATGTCACGAGACGACAGGAAGCATGGAGATTGGCATATCCATCTGCCCCATCTTCATTTGCCGCACTTTCATCTTCCCCATGTCCGATTGCCGCACATTCACTGGCCGCATTTTCATATCCATTTCCACGACCGGCCCCTGGCGGGTGAGCCGCATCCGGAGCGCCCGTTTCACTGGCGGCTGTATCTGTGCGAGATGGTGGCCACGGCGGTGTTGATGGTGATCGGCCTGGGCTGCGTCATCGTTCTTTCGGCACCCGGGACCCTGATGGGCAGGCTGCTGGCCTTCCATCCGGCCTTTCAGGCGGCCCTGTGCGGCCTGTGCTTCGGCATGGCGGGCACGGCCGCGGCGATGACGCCGTTCGGCAAGGTCAGCGGCGCGCACCTGAATCCGTCGGTCACGCTGGCCTTCATGCTGTCGAAGAAGATCGTGTGGATCGATGCCCTCGGCTATGTCGTATCGCAGGTCTTGGGCGCGGTTCTGGGAACGGCGGCTGTCTATGGGGCGGGGTACGTCTTCTCGTCGTGGAAGATCCATGCGCTGGCCACCCATTACGGCGCGACGGTGCCGTATACGGGCATTTCCGTCTGGTTTGCGCTGGGGTCGGAGATCCTGGTCACGGGGCTGCTCATCGCCACGCTGTACTGGCTGGCGGCGCATCCCAAGCATAAATGGCTTACGCCCTGGATCGGCGGCATCTTCTTTTTCGTGATGAACCCGCTCACGGCCTGGATTTCCGGCAACAGCGCCAATTTCGCGCGTTCGTTCGGGCCGGACCTGTTTGCCGGCAACTGGACCGGGCTGTGGATCTATCTGCTGGGCCCGTTCATCGGTTCCTGCCTGGCGGTGATGGCGATCAAGGCCGACCTGCTCGGCAAGATCCACCTCATGGAAGCGCGCCTGATCAATTTCGGGCATCACGGCCGGGTGCCGCATATGGAGGACCCGCATTTCGTTCACGCGGCCCCCGAGCATTACGAGGAATACAAGCAGCATCTGGAAACAATCCAGATGCTGCAAAAAGCCCCCGAAAAAGCCGCCAGCTCGTAAGAGCTGCCGGCTTCAGTGAATGGGGGTGCAGGGCAGCGCCCTGCGCCCTCACACCGGTTCGCTGACCACAGGCAGGACCGTCTCCACGATCGACTGGTCCAGCGCCTCGTATTCATGATAGCGCAGGGTGCGATACAGGGCTTCGCGGGTCTGCATATGGGGCAGCATGGCCTCGGTGCTGCCGTCGCGGCGCAGGGTGGCGTAGAGGTCTTCCTGCGCCTTGTTGGCGGCGCGCAGCGAACTGACGGGCCAGATGACCATGCTGTAGCCCATCTCCTCGAACTCGCGGGCTGTGAAGAAGGGGGTGCGGCCGAATTCCGTCATGTTGGCCAGCAGCTTGACGCCCGGCATGCGGCGGGCGAACTCGCGGAACATCTCGGCGGTGGTCAGGGCCTCGGGGAAGATCGCGTCGGCCCCGGCCTCGATATAGAGCCTGGCACGGGCGACGGCACCGTCGATCCCTTCGCTGGCGGCGGCATCGGTGCGGGCGATGACGACCAGGTCGCGCGCGGCCTTGCGGGCGGCGCCGACCTTCAGGGCCATGTCGTGCGGGGTGGCGAGTTTCTTGTTGTTCAGGTGCCCGCATTTCTTGGGCAGGATCTGGTCTTCCAGATGCACGGCGGCGGCACCGGCATCCTCGAAGGTGCGGACCATGTTCATCACGTTCAGCACTTCGCCATAGCCGGTATCGCCGTCGACCAGCAGCGGCAGGCCGGTGGCGTTGACGATCTGGCGGATGAAGAACGTCACCTGCTCGATGGTGATGATGCCCAGGTCCGGCAGGCCCATGCTGGCCGTCATGGCCGCGCCCGAAAGGTAGAGCGCGTCGAACCCCGCATCCTTCGCCTGGAGCGCGGCCTGGCCGTTATGGGCACCGGGCAGTTGCAGGATGCCGGGCGACTGGAGCAGCGCGCGGAAGCGCCGCCCCGCCGGTACGCCGTCAGTGGCGCCGCCTGTCAGGTAGATCATGCTGCTTTCTCCAGTCCGCCCCGCTGGTGCAGGGGCGTGAAGGGCCGCTTGTCGGGGCCGATATAGTCCGCCGAGGGGCGGATGATCTTGCCGTTCTCGCGCTGTTCGATGACGTGGGCGCTCCAGCCGGTCAGGCGCGCGATCACGAAGATCGGCGTGAACATGGCGGTGGGGATGCGCATCATGTTGTAGGAAACGGCGCTGAACCAATCGAGGTTGGCGAACATGTTCCGGTTGTCGGCCATCACCCGCTCCACCCGTTCCGCGACGTTGTAGAGCCGCATGGAGCCGCAGCGCGCCGACAGCCGTTCCGCCCATTGCTTGATCACGGCGTTGCGCGGATCGGCGATGGTATAGACCGGATGGCCGAATCCGATCACGACCTCGCGGTTTTCCAGCCGGCGCAGGATGTCCGCCTGGGCCTCGTCGGGCGTCTGGTACCGCTGCTGGATTTCCAGCGCCACCTCGTTGGCGCCGCCGTGGCGCGCGCCGCGCAGCGCGCCGATGCCGGCGGTCACGGCCGAATACATGTCCGACCCCGTGCCCGCCACCACGCGGCAGGCGAAGGTCGAGGCGTTGAATTCGTGCTCCGCGTACAGGATCAGCGAGGCATGCATGGCCCGCACCCAGTCGGCGGGCGGCGCATGGCCGTGCAGCATGTGCAGGAAATGGCCGCCGATGGTCTCGTCATCGGTCTCGACATCGATGCGCTTGCCGTTGGTCGAGAAATGATACCAGTACAGCAGCACCGACCCCATCGAGGCCAGCAGCCGGTCCGCGATCTCGCGCGCGCCGACCGGGTTCATGTCCCGTCGTTCGGGCAGGATGCAGCCCAGGGCGGAAACGCCGGTGCGCATCACGTCCATCGGGTGGGCGGCGGCCGGAATATCCTCCAGCAGGCGGCGCAGGCGCACGGGCAGGCCGCGCAGCGACCGCAGGCGCTCCTTGTATTCCGCCAGTTCGGCGGCGTCGGGCAGATGGCCGTGGATCAGCAGGTGGGCGACTTCCTCGAACTCGCAGGATTCCGCCAGGTCCTTGATGTCGTATCCGCGATACTGCAACTCGTTGCCGGCATGGCCGACGGAACTCAGCGCGGTCTCGCCGGCGGCGATGCCGGACAGGGCGACCGATTTCTTGGGCTTGGACGCTTGGGTCATGTCACGTCTCCTTTTTTTGGTGCCGCTTCGCAGGGCTCTGCCCTGCACCGGAAGGGGACAGTTGTCCCCTTCACCCCTGTTCGTTAAGGAGGTGCAGGAGGCGAGCCTCCTGCCGGGGTGTCGAGGCAGAGCCCCGACGAAAGGCCTCACGCCGAAAAATTGAAAATCCCTGTCTTGTCCGTAGCTTTCAGCGCATCGACGGGCAGCGTGATTTCAAGCTGGCGCAGTTCGTCGGCGCGCAGGGTGGGTAGGCGCTGTGCTACGTCCAGGAAGCGCTCGATTTCGGCGGGGGTCAGGATGCCTTCGGTCAGGACACGGAATTTCCGGATGTAATCGGGCCGGGTCCAGGGCGTGGCGCCCAGCGGGTGGGCGTTGGCCACCGCCAGTTCGCCATCCAGCGTGGTGCCGTCATTGAAGGTGATGGCGATGCGGCCGCCGAAGGCCTTGATCGCCGGATCGTCGGCGTGATAGCGCGCCGTCCATTTCGGGTCTTCCACCGTATGGATCTTGCGCCACAGCCGCACCGTGTCGGCCCGCTGCGCACGCTCGGGCAGGTAGGAGCGCACATGGTGCCAGGCGCCATCCTGCAAGGCCACGGCGACGATATACATGATCGAATGGTCCAGCGTCTCGCGCGAGGCCTGGGGGTCGAATTTCTGCGGGTCGTTGGAGCCGGTGCCGATCACGTAATGGGTGTGGTGGCTGGTCTCGATCAGGATATCCTTCACATCGTCCCAGTCGCGGCCCGAGGCCCGGACGTCGGCGCCGAGGCGGAAGGCGAGGTCGATCAGCGCCTGGCTCTGATATTCCGCCGAATGTTCCTTGGTGTAGCTGTCCAGGATCGCGCGCTTGGCCTCGCCGGCCTCGGGCAGGGCGACGCGGTAATGGGCGTCCTTGCCGTCCAGCATCCAGGCGATCACGCCATCCTCGCCCTCATAGATCGGGCTGGGCGAGGTCTCGCCCAGCATGGCGCGGTCGACGGCCTCGACCGCCATCTTGCCGGCATGGGCGGGGGCGTAGGCTTTCCAGGACGAGATCTCGCCCTTGCGGCTCTGCCGGGTCGCGGTGGTGACATGCAGCGCGTGCTGGATCGACTGGTAGATGGTCTCGGCAGGCAGGCCCAGCAGGGTGCCGATGCCGGCCGCGACCGAGGGGCCCAGATGCGCGACATGGTCGATCTTGTGCCTGTGCAGGCAGATCGCGCGCACCAGGTCGATCTGGATTTCGTAGCCGGTCGCGATCCCGCGCACCAGTTCGGCGCCCGAACGGCCGCATTGCTGGGCCACGGCGAGGAGGGCGGGGATATTGTCGCCCGGATGGGAATATTCGGCGGCCAGGAACGTGTCGTGGAAATCCAGCTCGCGCACCGCCGTGCCGTTGGCCCAGGCCGCCCATTCGGCATGTACGCGCACATCCGGCCCGCAGCCGAACAGGGTGGCGCCGCCGGGGCGGGCATGGGCCAGGGCCTCGGCACGGGCGCTGACCACCGTATGGCGGTTGACCGAGGCGATGGCGACCGACGCGTTGTCGATCACGCGATTGACGATCATCTCGGTAACGTCGGGGACGATGGCGACCGGGTCGGCGGCGACCTGCGCGATCTGCCAGGCCAGCTGCGCGTCGCGCGCCAGCCGGTCGCTCTCGGGGTGGACGGTAATGTCGTAATGCCGCATGGCATGGTTCCTCTTCTGGGGTCCTTGCTGCGGAGTATTGCCATTCTCGCGCATTCGGGAATGGCGATCCGGGCAAAATGGTGCCACGGTCGGGCACCGGTTTTGCGAAGGATGCGAAGATGGCGACGGCGGGCGAGAAGATCTTCGCGGGGTCGAGAATTCGCGATCTGCGCAACAGGAATGGCAAATCGCAGCAGGGTCTGGCGACGGCGCTGGGGCTTTCCGCCAGCTATCTCAACCAGATCGAGAACGACCAGCGGCCGCTGACACCCGGAATCCTGTTAAAACTTTGCACGCTGTTCGGGGTCGAGCCGACCTGGTTCAGCGACAGTTTCGACATCCAGCGCATGCAGGTACTGCGCGAGATCCTGGGCGACCCGCTGTTCAGTACCATGCCCGCGCCGCGCCAGTTGCAGGAGGCGGTACGCGGCGCGCCGTGGCTGTGCGACCAGTTCGTGACCCTCTATCGCGCCTTCCGGACCCTGCGCGAGGAAGGGGGGCAGGCCGGCACCGCCACCCCCGCGCCGCAGCCGGGCACCGGGTCGTACGACGCGGTGGGCGACTGGGTGCAGGCCGAGCGCAATTATTTCGACGAGATCGACCGGGCGGCAGAGGCGCTGTACGAATCCGCGCGGCTGGACGAGGGCGGTCCGGCCGAGACGCTGGGCCGCTATCTGCGCGACCGCCACGATATCCGGATCGTGACCGATGCCACGCTGGACAGCCAGGGGGTGATGTGGCGGTTCGACCGCCGCGCGCGCCGTCTGTCGCTGACCGGCGGCGTGCCGCCCGAAAGCAGCGCCTTCTGGCTGGCACAGGTGATCGGGCGGCTGGAATACGGGCAGGTCCTGGCCCGCCCGGTGCGCCGGTCGGGCCTGGCCAGCGCCGATGCGCGGGCGCTGGCCACCGTGGGGATGAGCAATTATTTCGCCGGCGCCCTGCTGCTGCCCTACGGGCGCTTCCTGCGCGCGGCGCGGCAGACGCGGCACGATCTGGACCTGTTGCAGCGCCAGTTCGGCGTCAGTTTCGAACAGGTGTGCCATCGGCTCTCGACCATGCAGCGGCCGGGGGCGGAGGGGATTCCCTTCTATTTCATCAAGACCGATATCGCCGGCAATGTGCTGAAAAGCTACAGCGCCACCCGCTTCAGCCGCGCCCGGTTCGGCGGGCTGTGCGCGCAGTGGAACGTGTTCGAATGTTTTTCGGCGCCGGGCAAGCTGCATGTCCAGATGTCGCGCACCACCGACGACGCGGTTTATATCAGCGTCGCGCGGACGGTAGGGCACTCGCCGGTCTCCTATTTCGACCGGCCCCGCCTGGTGGCGATCGTGCTGGGCTGTGCGGTGTCGCATGCGCCGGAACTGGTCTATTCGGCCGGGCTGGACCTGGCGGACGACCGGATGGTGATCCCGATCGGCCCCGGTTGCCGCGCCTGCACCCGCACCGATTGCCGCCACCGGGCCATCCCGGCCACCGGCTTCGGCATCGATGCCGGCAGCGAGGAACGCGGCGTCGTGCCCTATCACATGGTCGCGCCCTGATGCCCGTTCCCGCCCGCCTCGGGGGCCGTCGCCTGCCCAAACAGTCATTAGGTGGATTGACCCCGCCGCACGTCCGTTCCATGCACGGCGGCATGAAGAGGGACCAGACCGGGACGGGGAGAGCGGACGATGGGAAATGACTGGCAGATCCGGCCGGCCCGACAGGACGAGGCCGCCCTGTTGCCGGCGGTGGAGGACGCGTCGGGCGTGCTGTTTCGCACCATCCCCGACCTGGCCTGGATTGCGGATGACGACGTGATGCCGGCCGAGGCGCATCTGGCGGCCATCGCGGCCGGAACCTGCTGGGTGGCGGCCGAGGGCGGCACTGTCGCCGGCTTCCTGTCCGCCCGCGCGGCGACCGAGGACGGGGCCGGTGCCGATGCCGGACGGACGGTGCTGCATGTGTGGGAGATGTCGGTGGCGCCCGCGCATCAGGGCAGGGGGCTGGGCCGGGCATTGCTGGAACATGCGGCCGCCCATGCGGCGGCACGGGGCATGGCGGCCGTGACCCTGACGACTTTTCGCGACGTGGCGTGGAATGCGCCGTTCTATGCGCGCACCGGCTTCGCCGTCCTGCCCGATGCGGCGCTGACGCCGCGCCTGCGGGGCGTCCTGGTGGCCGAAATCGCGCACGGGCTGCCGGCGGCGCGACGGTGCGCCATGCGGCGGCCGGTTCCATCGGTCTCCTGATTTTTCGTTCGTTAACCAGGATATTTCACGGATCATATCATGCGCATCACCGTTTTCGACATACAGGCCATGAAGGATGCCGGGCAGCGCATCGCCATGCTGACGGCCTACGACCACCCCTCCGCCGCGCTGGCCGAGCGGGCGGAGGTGCCGATGCTGCTGGTGGGGGACTCGCTGGGGATGGTGGTCCATGGGGCCGACACCACCCTGCCGGTCACGCTGGACGACATGATCCGCCACGCCCGGGCGGTGGTGCGCGGCAGCAGCCGGGCGCTGGTGGTGGCCGACCTGCCGTTCCTGACCTATGCGACCGAGGCCGACGCCATCGCCTCGGCCCGGCGGGTGATGCAGGAGGCCGGGGTCCAGGCGCTGAAGCTGGAAGGCGGTATCTCCATCGCCGCGACGGTGCGGCGGCTGACCGAGCTGGGCGTGCCGGTGATGGGCCATCTGGGCCTGACGCCGCAGGCGCAGCACACGCTGGGCCTGCGGGTGCAGGCGCGGCAGGCCGAGGCGGCGCGGCGGCTGGTGGAAGACGCACTGGCATTGCAGGATGCGGGCGCGTTCGGCCTGGTGCTGGAACTGGTGCCGGCACCGCTGGCGGCGGCGGTGACGCAGCGGCTGCGCATTCCGGTCATCGGCATCGGTGCGGGTGCTGGCTGCGACGGGCAGGTGCAGGTCTGGCACGATCTGCTGGGCCTGTTTCCGGGCAAATCGCCCCGCCACGCACGGCGCTATGCCGATATCGGCACGGCGATCGAGGATGCGCTGCGCGCCTATGTGGGCGACGTGCAGTCCGGCGCCTTTCCCACGGCGGCGCAGAGCAGCAGCATGGACCCCGAGGAACTGGCCCGCGCCCTCGGCGGCTGACAGGCTGTTTGCAAAGCCGCCCTGCCGGCAGGCCGACGCCTCGCAACCCAATCATTTGATAACGAATGGGTTTCCAAAGGGCGACTGCCCTTTGGCGGGTTTCAGGGCAGCGCCCTGACCTTCTCCCGGTCCAGCGTCCGCGCGACGCTGAACAGTTCCCCGATCAGCCGCGATCCCGCCTGCGCGCGCGGGGCCAGCAGCGAGATGACCATGCGCACGCTGCAATCGGCGATCGGCAGCGTGTGCACGCCCCGCCGCCCACCATATTCGCTGGCCGCGATCACGCCCGCGCCCAGCCCGGCGGCGACGGCCTCCACCATCGCCTCGCGCCCGTCCACCGTCAGGGTGGGTGTGCAGCTGATGGCGTGGCGTTGCAGCTCGCCGGCCAGCAGGCGCTGGGTGGCGGAGCGCGATTCGCGAAAGATCAGCCCCTCGTCGGCCAGCATGGCAAAGGAGACGCTCCTGCGGGCGGCAAGGCCGGATTGTTCATGGACCAGCGCGATCAGCGTGTCCGCGCGCAGGGTCTGCGCATGCAGGCGGGCATCGACCGCGGCCGCCGCCGTGACCGCGACATCGACCGAGGCCGCATGCAGCCGTTCGAGGCAGGTATCGGCATTGGCGATGGCCAGGCTGATGCTCACATGGGGGTAACGCGCCCGAAAGGCCGCGATCAGCGCCACCGCAAGGTCCGGCGCATCGCACACCATGGACAGGGTGCCGAATTCCAGCGCCGCCGCCTGCGACAGCAGGGCCGTCGCCTGGCGCTCGGCATCGAAGATCGGCTGGATGACGGCCAGCAGCCGGCGGCCCAGCTCGGTCGGCTCCACCGTCCGTCCGCGCCGGTGAAACAGCACGCAGCCATAATCCTGCTCCAGGCGCCGCACCTGGTCGGAAATCGCGGGCTGGGTCAGGCCCAGCGCCGAGGCGGCGGCGGAAAAGCCGCCATGGGTCGCGACCGCCTGCACCGCCCGCAACTGCACGTACTGCATGCCGTCCGCCATCCATAAATTCAATCGATACGCCGATAATTATTATCGATTTTATTGCGTCATTGCCAGTGCGTTATGGTCCCCGCGTCGCAGGCGGAGCAGGGCGCGTGGCAGGGCATCATTCCATCGAGGCGGTGATCTTCGACTGGGCCGGGACGTTGGTCGATTTCGGGTCGTTCGCGCCCATGGCGGCATTTGTCGAAACCTTTGCCGGCTTCGGCCTCGCGATCGATATCGAGGAAGCTCGGCGCCCGATGGGCCTGGCCAAGCGCCCGCATGTCGCCGCCCTGCTCAACCAGCCGCGCATCGCCGCCGCGTGGCAGGATCTCTACGGCCATGCCCCGGGCGACGTGGCCATCGACCGGGTGTACGAAGCCTTCGTTCCCCGCAACGTCGCGGTGGCGGCGCGCCATGCGGTGCCGATCCCCGGTGCTGCGGCGTGCGTCGCATCCCTGCGCGGGCGGGGCCTGCGGATCGGATCGACCACTGGCTATACGCGTGAGATCATGGAGGAAATCCTGCCGGCCGCCCGCGCGCAGGGGGTGGAGGTGGATTGCCTGGTCTGCGCCGGCGAGACCCCCACCGGCCGCCCCGGCCCGCTGATGCTGTGGCGGAACATGATCGCGCTGAATGTCTGGCCCGCCTGGCGGGCGGTGAAGGTCGATGACACGATCGTCGGCGTCGCCGAGGGGCGCAATGCCGGGGCATGGAGCGTGGGCGTCGCGGTCTCGGGTAATGTGTTCGGCTGCACCCCGGCGCAGATCGCGGCCATGCCGGCCGAGGAATTCGCCGCCCGGCGCGACCGCGCCCGCGCCGAACTGCTGGCGGCCGGCGCGCACGCGGTCATCGACAGCGTGGCCGACCTGCCGGCGATGGTGGAGCATCTGGATGCACGGCTGGCCGCCGGCGAGCGCCCGGATACCGAATTGCGCACCTTCCCATGACCGCCGGATACGATTTGGCCGTCGTCGGTGCCGGGATCTGTGGCCTGGCCCATGCGCTGATCGCCGCCCGCCGGGGGCGGCGGGTGATCGTCATCGATCGCGACCTGGCCGCCAACGGGGCCTCGATCCGCAATTTCGGCTTCATCACCGTCACCGGGCAGGAACGCGGCCGGTCCTGGGCGCACGCGCGGCGCAGCCGCGACATCTGGGCCGAAATCGCGCCCGAAGCCGGCATCCCGGTGGTGCAGCGCGGATTGCTGGTGCTGGGGCGCCGGCCGGAGACCATGGCGGTGCTGGAGGCCTTCCGGCAGGACGAAATGGGTGCCGCCTGCACCCTGCTGGGCCGCGAGGCGCTGTCCTCCTGGCCGGGCCTGCGCGGCGACGCCATGCTGGGCGCGCTCTATTCGCCCCATGAGGTGCGGGTGGAATCGCACGAGGCCATTCCGCGTCTGGCGCGCTGGTTGCAGGACCGGCACGGGGTGACGTTCCTGCGCGGGGCCAGCGTCTTTTCCGTAGCCCCGCCGCGGCTGGAAACCAGTCGCGGCACGATCCATGCCGACGCGGCCATCGTCTGTCCGGGCGACGATTTCCACACCCTGTTCCCCGACCGCATCCGCCCCCACGGGCTGACGCGCTGCAAATTGCAGATGATGCGCCTGGCCCCCGGCGGGGTCGATGCCGCGCAACCGGCGATCATGTCCGACCTCGGGGTGGGGCGGTATCGCGGCTACCACCATCTGCCCGGCCACGCCGCGCTGATGGCACGGCTGGAGGCCGAGCAGCCGGCCCATCTGGCGGCCGGCATCCACCTGATCGCGGTGCGCGCCGCCGACGGCAGCCAGATCGTGGGCGATTCCCACGTCTATGCGGATCAACCCAACCCGTTCACGGACGAACGGGTAGACAAGCTGATCCTGTCCGAACACGCTGCCGTCCACCGCACGACCCCACCGGTCATCTCGCGCTGGACCGGCACCTACGCCAGCGGCCCCGAAACCATGCTGATGGAACGCATATCCGACAGCACCCGGCTGGTCATCGTCAGCAGCGGCACCGGCGCCAGCACCTCATTCGGAATCGCGGAGGAAACGCTGGCCGATCTGTGGGGGTGAGGGGATAACGCGCCCCTATTGCATATCCAGGCCGTTGCGGGCGAAGTCCATACGCGATGGATCGTCCGGTTTCGTTTGCGACGAAGACGGATCGCAATCTTGGCGTGGCCTCAACGTCGGCATCCATCGTGGCATTCGACCAGCGTCGAGGATAACGTGACTGAAACACAAGCCCCGCGTCTTCCAGGATTGGATGTATTGCGTGCCGCGGCGATTGTCTGGGTCCTGTTCTACCACGCCAGCCTGTTCGATTTTATTCCGGACTCCTGGTGGATTGTCGGGTTCGGATGGTTCGGGGTCGATCTCTTCTTCGCCCTGAGCGGCTTTCTGATTGCCGGGCAATTACTGAGGCCCGTTGTCCGAGGCCGAAGCCCCGATTACGGGCGCTTCTTTTTTCGACGTCTGCTGAGAACGCTGCCCGCCTTCTTTGTTATCGTCATGGTCTATCTCCTGTTTCCGGCCCTGCGTGAGACACCCGTACTGCCGCCGGTATGGGAATTTTTCACGTTTACGGAAAATCTTCTCGTTCACATCCCCCCGCAAAAGGCCCTTTCACAGATCTGGTCGCTGTGCGTGGAGGAGCAATTCTATCTGGTTCTCCCCCTTGCCGTTGCATGCCTCTCCCTGAAACCGACGCCAATGCGCACCGGCGCCGCCATTCTTGGAACCCTGCTGATGGGCATCCTGATCCGGGGAGCAATCTGGTTCGACATTCACGACCATTTCTTTCCTGCCTATCAGGAGCTGATTTATTATCCCACCTGGGCACGCCTCGACGATTTGCTGCTCGGGGTCGGTGCCGTGACAATCCGCGTATTCAGGCCGCGCTGGTGGGGCCGGATCGTGAAATATCCGGATCGTCTGCTCGGAGCCGGCCTTCTGGGCATCGTATGCGCGATGGCGGCCCTTGCTTATGCCTTCACGAATTTGTGGACAGTCATGCTGGCACCAGTGCTTGTCGGCGCCAGCATGATGCTTCTTGTGACGGCGGGCAGTACCGATCGTTCCGTCATCGCGCGCCTGTCGTGCAAGCCTGTCCGCGCATTGGCCGCGGGGGCCTACAGCCTCTATCTCAGCCACAAGATAGCGTTCCACATCGTCAGGGATGCCCTTGCGCCTGCGATGCGGCTGTCGCCCCTGGCCACGATCCTGCTGGCGTTCCCGGTGGCGCTGGTTCTCGGAGCCTGCCTCTACTGTTGTGTCGAACGACCGTTTCTGAAATTGCGGACCCGATTGGGCGGCCCGGCGCGGACCCCACTCATGGCCGATATGGCCGCCGAAATGAGGTGAGTCCCCAAGAGACAGAAAAAGAACAGAGGCAGGTGCGGCCTTACCACCGATAGGCGAGGGTGACGAACACCGCGCGGCCGGGCGCCCAGGCGCACGCGACGGAGCGGGTGCAGATCGCGACATAGTGGCGGTCGGCGATGTTGGTACCGTTGAACTGGATGGATGTGCGTCGGTAATCGACATGGGCGACCAGGTCCCACACCACCTGGCTGGGCACCGCGAAGGTTTCGGGCAGCGCCCCGGCCGTATTGCCGGTATAGCGCACGCCGCCGCCGATGCCGGTGACGAGATCCTGCGCAAGACGGAAATCACGCTTCAGGAACAGCGAGGCCATGTGCGACGGCACGGCGACGGGCCGCTGCCCGACCTGCGCGGTCGTGGTCGATTTCGTGATTCGCGGGTCCTGATAGGTGAAGGAGGCGAGGAAATCGATCTTCCCCGGCAGGCGGCCGACGCCTTCGGCCTCGAACCCCTTCGTTCGCTGTTCGCCGGCCTGGATCTGGTAGGTCGAATCGGCCGGGTCGGTGGTGAGGATGTTGGTTTCCACCAGATCGAAGAAATCGGCCGTCAGCATGAAATCCTCTCCCCACGGCGTTCCGTGGGGCGGCTTGTATTTCAGGCCCGCCTCGACCTGCCGCCCCCGCGTCGGCAGGAACGGGGTGTTGAGCCGCGTCGTGCCCACCTGCGGCTGGAACGAGGTGGAATAGGCGGCATAGGGCGCCAGGCCGATCGGGGAGGTATAGAGCAGCCCGGCGCGCCCGGTGAAGGCATTGTTCGCCTGTGGCGTGCGCAATTTGGTCAGGTTGTCGACGGTCAGGCTGTCCGTGAAATCGCCGCGTCCGGACAGGGTCAGGTGAAAATCGTGCCAGTCGGCCTGCTCCTGCGCGTACAGGCCGGTCTGGCTTTCGGTCTCGTTGGTGTTGGTGGTCGTGGCATAGGTCGGCCAGGTGATGGGGCGATAGACGGGGTCGTACAGGTCCAGCGAGGGCGCGGCCCGCTGCCCCCGCCGGTTGGCCAGGAAATCGCTGCGGAAATCGACGCCGGTCAGCAGTTCATGCCTTACCGGGCCGGTGTGGAAGATCAGGTCGGACCGGGTGTCGAGCGTGACATTGTTGTAGTTGGCCGATTGCAGCAGCGCCTGCCGCGTGATGGTGCGCTGGTCGCTTTGCAGGGCCGAGGTGGTCACGAAACGGTAGGCCAGGTCGAGATGCGCGTAGCGCATGTTCTGCGTGACGGTCCAGTTGGGCGCAAGGTGGCGCGTGAAACTGTAGCCGATGGCCGCCTGCCGTTTGGAATAGACATCGTAATCGGCATCGCTGCTGAGGAAATCACGGGCGATGCGGCCATATTTCGTGGCGGTGATGGTGCCCGCGGCGGGCAGGAACTGCGCGGTCGACCCCGCATCGAGCTGTTCGAAACTGGCCAGCAGCGTCAGGTCTGTTTTGGCGTCCGGCTTCCAGCTCAGCGACGGCGCGACATAGATTTCGTTGTTCTTGATGTTCTTCGCATAGGTATCGGATTTGCGGATCAGCCCGTTGAAGCGCCATAGCAGCGTCTTGGACGCATCGAGCGCACCGCCCAGATCGGCGGCACCCTGCACCCGGCCGTAGGAGCCGGTCTGGAAATCGATCTCGTCCTTCTGGTCAGCGCGCGGCCGCTTGCTGACGGCATTGATGATGCCGCCCAGTTGCCCGGAACCGTACAGGGCCGATGTCGCGCCGCGCAGGACATCGATTTCCTCCAGCCCCCAGGGCTCGATGCTGAACGACTGGGACGACGCGGCATCGGGCGTGCGCGTGCCGTCCAGATAGATATCGGGCGAAAACCCGCGAATGGTCCCCAAATACCCGCGCGGATCGTCCTTCGACCCATAGTCGGAAACGCCCGCCGAATAGCGCACGGCCTCGGAGACCGAGCGGGAATTCAGCACCGCCATGCGTTCCTGCGTAATGACCGTGATGTTCTGCGGGGTCTGCTCGATGGGCGTCGCGGTCTTGGTCGCGGCGGTCCCGGTGCGGGCCAGCAGCGTGCGGCGCGTGCCCGAAACGTCGATCCTCTCGGGTGTCGCGGTGTGCCCGGCGGGCGCAGCGGGCTTCGTGGCATGCGCCTGGTCGCGCGCCGTGCCGTGCGGCGGCGCCTTGTCGGGCGTGGACGCGGCAGCGGAGCCCACGAGCAACAGCAGGCCGGAGGCAAGGCAAACAGGCTGTCCGGCGCGGAAACGGGAAGGGGGCATGGTCCACCATCGATGTTGGCGGACCTGATTTAGTCTTGATGAGAATAACTATCAATAACATTATGAGGGGGTACCGACCGGAGGGCGCCAGTATAAATCCTTTACGGACGGCAAGCTTTGCGGATCGGCGAACCGGCAGGGACCGGCGCGCGTTGTGGCGGATCGGGATCACCTGCGCGCGCAATGTCCTGCTCCGGTCGGCGGGGGATCGAAGCTTGTTGCTCTCGCCCGCGTGATGCGTCATAGGCCTGCCGCTATGAACGATCATGAACCACGCCCGACGGGAGGCCGCATGACCATGGACCGTACACCGCAGCGGAACACGGGCAAGCGGCGGATCGCGGCCGGTTCCGCCGGACTCTGCATGGGCGTGGCCCTGTTGGCGGCCGGCCCCGCGCGGGCCGAGTCGACGGGCCGCGCGACGCACGCCGCGCCGCGCCGGCCGGCAGCCGCGAAGCCGGCGCCGCACCCGGCCCCCCCTGCGCCGGAGGCGGTCGAGGTCAGCGGCATCCGCCGCGCCTTCACCCATGGCGCGGCCCAGCACCTGCCCGACGCCGATACGCGCGTGACGGCGGAACGGCTGACCGAGCGGGGCGTGGTGGATCTGCGCGGGCTGGAATATGTGGCGCCGAACCTGACGGTGCAGACCATCAACGGCACGGCCTCGACCAATTTCTACCTGCGCGGCCTGGGCTTCAACGACTTTACCCAGAACAATATGGGCCCGGTCGTGACCTATGTGGACGACGTGGCCTATCCCTATTCGACCATGGCTTCCGGGCTGATGTTCGACATGGCGGACGTGACCGTCACCCCCGGCCCGGTCGGCACCGAGCATGGCCAGTCGACCACCGGCGGCGAGGTGAAGCTGCGGACGAACGACCCCACCGACACATTCCATTACGGCGCCAGCCAGGACATCGCCTCCTACGCTCGCAGCCGCAGCAATGCCTATGTCTCGGGGCCGATCGCCGACGGGCTCAGCTTCCGCCTCGCCGGGCAGGTGAACCAGGGCGGCGGCTGGCAGACCAATCCGCTGACCGGCGCCCATCTGGGCGACGCCAATAGCTGGGCGCTGCGGGCCAAGCTGAAATGGACGCCGGACGCGCGGACCACCATCATGCTGTCGGGCCATGTGGTGCGCGACGAGAGCGAGGTGGTGGGCGCGGTGCCGATCGCGCGCCTGATCGGCTCGGCGCCGATCCCCTCCGTGGGGTGGACGCAGACGGAATGGTCGGCAAAACAGCCGTTTACGAGGTTGATCGGGCGCCAGGACGGGCTGAAGCCCAGCGAGGATAACTGGTTCTGGGGCGCCGACCTGCATATCGCCCACGATTTCGGCCCCGTCACCGTCACCGCCGTCAGCGCCTTCGAGACCGAGCGCGAGGGCGAATATACCGACCAGGACGCGACGGCCGCGGCCCAGGCGGATGCCTATCGCACCATCGCGGCCAACAGCTTCACGCAGGAACTGCGCGTGGCGAACAGCCATGCCGAGGACCGGCTGCAATGGGTGGTCGGCGCCTATTACCAGCGGTCGCGCATGAACCAGAATTTCTATTTCGACTACACGGACTATCTGCCGGCCCGTGGCTACATGCAGGTCTCGACCTTCGGCCTGAACCAGGAGGCGACGTCGGAATTCGGTCATGTCAGCTACCGCCTGCCGCGCAATGTGACGCTGTTCGTCGGCCTGCTGCACGAAATCGACGACCGGGGGCTGACCGGCCTGACATCGCAGATCTATGGCGGGCGCACGCTGAACTTTCATGGCGAGAACACGGCGGCGGCGCAGTTCGCGGGCCAGGTCGGCGTGTCGTGGCAGGCGACGCGGAATGTCCTGCTCTATTACAAGATGAGCAAGGGCTTCAAACCCGGCGGCTTCACCGCCAACAACACGCAGGTCCAGGGGCAGCTCGATCCGTTCCGGCCGGAAACCGTACTGACTTACGAGCTGGGGCTGAAGAGCGACCCGATCCCCAACGTGCTGCGGATCAATGCTGCTGCCTTCTACAACGATTTCCACAACCAGCAGATTCTCGGCACCATCCTGCTGCCCAATTACGGGCCGCTGAGCCAATTGACCAACGTGCCGAAATCCGAAAGCTGGGGCTTCGAGGGCACGATCGACCTGCATCCGTTCCGCCATGTGTTCGTCACCCAGAATATCGGCTGGCAGCGCGGCATCTTCCAGAATTTCCCCACCGTCAACCGCGCGAAAACCAACGCCTATTACGCGCAGACGGGCGTGTGGAAGGCGATCAACGACAATTTCTCGGGCGTGGATAACGGCCAGCCGAAACTGACGCTGAACGGGCAGCTCGACTGGCGCCAGGCCGTCAGCCACGATTACGCGGTCGAATTCGGGCCCAACTGGGTCTATCGCGGCGCGCAGGCCATGACGCCGGGCGGCACGGGCTTCTATCGCCTGCCGCCCTATTTCCTGCTGGGCGCGCATGTCACTCTGCGGCCGGCGTCGGACCGCTGGCAGGTCACGATCTATGCGTCGAACATCCTGAATCGCCAATATTATACGTCCGGCGGCCAGGCGACGACGACCTATCTTTACATCCCCGGCGCGCCCCGGTTCATCGGCGGCCGGGTGTCCTGCGGTTTCTGACAGGCTGGCCGCCGGTCGCGCCGACGGCCAGCAGGCTGTCGGTCAGAAAATGTCCTTCATCAGGTCGTCACCGATCCCGAATCCGGCGCCCGCCGCCATGGCCTGCCCGAAGCCGGACCCCAGCAGATTGCCCAGGAAGCCGCCGGATTGCCGGGGCTGGGGCGCTGCCTCCGGCTGGGGCGGCGGCGGCGCGGTTTCGTTGGCCATGGCGGCGTGCAGCGCCTGAAGCAGCGCCGTGACCTGCTGCTGTTCGGCCTGGAACGACAGGGCGACCTCACGCAGGTCCAGCATCCATTCGCGGGCCTGGGAATCGCCGCCATTCACGGCGGCCTGCAACTTGCCGCCCAGCGTCTGAAGCGCCTGGGCCGATTGCTGGGCCTGCGATTGCAGCTGGGTATAGGCCTGGTCGATGGTCTGGATATCCATGGTCAAATCCTGTCCGGGAATGTCACGGCCGATATCCTAGAGGGGTTGCGCGGCCCTGTCAGGCCGCGCCCCATGCGCATCCGCCATACCGTCACCACGCCGCAAGGCGCGCATGCCCCGCCTCAGGGCCGGGCGGCGGTCTCCCGCGAGAGCCGGACCAGAAACACCACCGTACCGGCATAGAAGATGAGAGACGCCGGAACGACACGGCTGACGATTTCATGAAACATCGCGACGACAAAAACGAATTCAAGCAGAATCGCGCCGACCAGTTGCAGCCGTGGCAGAAGGAATAGCAGCGCGGCGAGAATTTCCGTGCCTGCGAGGGCATCGATGAAATGGACGCTCACTCCCGAAACTTTGGCGTGCGCGGCCGCGCCGACGTCCAGGATCGCATGAATGCTCGCCCAGACGATACAGGCGACAAAAAGCGCCCGATAGGCCCACTGGGCCCTTTGAATGTTCATATGGGCACCCCGCATGATTTATCCCGTTCCCGCCCACCATGTTCCCCGAAATCTATTTTCGTGCGGTGCGGGCGTCGTCCAGCCGGTGCGCATCCGCCGCGGTCAGCTCAAGATCGTAGAGGCCGCGCAAGGTCTTGATGCGCTCGAGCGTTTGCGCGCCGAACGGGGCCTTGCCTTCGAACGCGTGCAGCAAGACGCCTTCCAGCAGGTCTCCCAGGCTCATATCGAGATACTCGGCGAGTCCCTTCGTGACCTTCAGGATACGCTTTTCGATCCGCACGCCCGTCTGAACGCGCTCGACCGTGTGCCGTGTCGTGTCTTCACTCATCGCCATCTCCCGCAGTCTTTCTCTCGGATGTCGTCACATCGTCGCCGACGCCGCCACGGCGTCCACATCGAACGCACGCAGATCGGGGGCAACCCAATCCTGCCGTGCCTCTTTCGAAAAAAGCAGTTCACGGCTCCAGAAACGCAGCAGGACATCCTGCCTCGCGGCCGGCGAGGCAAGAACGGCCCGGCAGGAAGCGACGCAATCCCCACGCTCTCCCCGGAACACGATCGCCTCGACGATCGCGACGAACGCCATGGTGATGGTGTGGTGATAACCCCGGGTCTCGTCGTTTACGCCACCCGCCGCCACATTGTAGCGGCGAATCAGATCGGGCAGGTCCGCGCGCCAGTCACGCGTCGGATATTTCACGAGCAGATAGACCATCATGATCAGATGTTCACGATGGTGGTAACGGTCGGAGGGGAAAGTCCCGTCCAGAAACCCTTCTCCGACCTCCGCGATCTCCCCCGCGTCAGGACAGGTGTCGGTGATCATTTTGCCTTCGCTCGTCTTCATGCAGCGGCATAGAGCCCGTAATGGGCCCAGCGCGATACCTTGGTACCAAGGTAGCGGTTATTTTGCAAGATCCGATCCGACGGGGGGCATGTTTCGCCGGTATCTCGAGGTATCACGGGAAAAATGCCGCTGTACCAAGCGCAGGATCGAAAGTCCGGCCGCTTTGCCGCCAGGCTGCACGGCTCTACCGGTCGATCTCGAATCCCTGAGCGGGGACCGGGCCGGTCGGTATTCGATCCGGGTCAACGATCGGTTCCGCACCTGCTTCGTCTGGAAGGACGACGGGCCGCATCCGGTCGAAATCGTCGATTATCACGGAGGAGCATGACCATGGCGGATGGGACCAACGAGATCCGGCTGGACAACGTCACCATGGGCGCTGTCCTGCGCGAGGAATTCCTGGCGCCTCTGGGCCTGTCGGCCCGCGCGCTGGCGGCCGAGACGGCCATCCTGCCGGGCGAGCGGTCCGGAACGACCGCCGAGTTCTGGATGAACCTTCAGGTGGCCCACGATCTGGAGGCCGCCCGTAGGCAACTGGCCCGGTCGCGCGCGCACCGGCACGCCTGACGGGACCGTTCACTTTCCTCGTAAAACAGTCTGATTCCCTGGCGGAAGCGGCACATCTTGCCGAGATTGCCACGTCTCGATTGGACGAAATTGGCAAACCCAGGAAAGATAATAGCAAACTTTCATCTAACCAGATGATTTTGCATGCAAGTTTTAGAGAATGGCGGACCCGAAAGGATTCGAACCTTCGACCTTCGCCTTCGGAGGGCGACGCTCTATCCAGCTGAGCTACGGGTCCGGAGACGCCTCCATACCCCGAACCGTTTCGGGGCGCCAGCCCCTGCCGGGCAATTATTTGCCGGGCAGGTCGTCCAGCGGCGCCAGGATGGGCGGTGGGCTGTCGCTGCCGTCCGGGGGCAGGGCGCGCCACACGGCGGCGGCCACGTCGCCGCCCGAGGGCAGGGGGCGGTCGGGGTCGGCGACCCATTGCGCGATGTCCTGGATCGTGGCCTGCCGGCTGCGGCCGCGCAGCAGCAGGTGATAGCCCTGCGGGATATAATCGCGGCGCACGCCGGGCGGCAGGCGGCGCCACAGGGCGGCCATGGCGGGCGGGGGGACCAGCTGGTCGTGGCCGCCATAGATCACCAGCGCCGGCCCGCGCAGGCGCGGGGCATCGTCGGCGGCCCGGTGCATCAGGCCGGCCAGTCCGGCGACGGCCTGCATGCGCGTGGCACGCAGCGTCAGCGGGTCGAAATAGAGGCGCCGCATCGCCGCCATGTCGTCGCCCGCCACGACATGGACCGGCAGTTCGTGGCCCGTCAGCCGCCAGTCCGGCGCGGCGGCGGCCAGCAGGCGCAGCACGGTTTCGGGGCCCGCGCCCAGCTTCCACACCGCCGGGGCCAGCAGGATGGTGCCCACCACCGGCGGGGCGTCGGGGCGGGCCATCAGGCACGTCAGCACCGCGCCGCCCATGCTCTCGCCCAGCAGATATAGCGGCACGCCGGGGTGGCGGCGGGCGACCAGCAGCGCCTCGTCACGCGCATCGGCCACCATGCGTTCGGCCCCGGCCCACCGGCCGCGATCGGCCATGCCGCCGAAGCCGCGCTGGTCGGGGGCGTAGAGGGTGATGCCCTGCGCGGCCAGGGCGGGGGCCGCGAATTCCCACGCGTCGCGGCTGTCGTCGAATCCATGCAGTGCCAGCATGACGGCCCGGACCTGTCCGCGTGCGGGCCAGATCCGGGTCGGCACCCCGGTGCCGTCGGGCAGGCGCAGGATCGTGTCGGGCGGCACCAGACGGCCATCCGCCGCCCAGGCGGCGGGCGGGCGCGGCAGCGGCGGGTCCTGCATCGCGCACCCTGCAAGCAGCAGGAGCGGGGCCAGATAGCGCAGGCGTGACAGGCGGAGGTTTGAAAGCACGGTGATCCTGCGTATCATCCCCCATCCATCCTGGCCACCGGCCGACACGGCCATCATCACGAGGCGGAGCGAACATATGCAGGTCCAGACCCTTCCGGCCCAATCCGGCGATCCGGCACCCCATCCGCGCCTGGGCCATGTCGAGACGGTGATCGTGCAGTCGCGGGTCCTGTCCTGCGACGGCGGGCTGGGCGCGCTGGGCCATCCGCGCGTGTGGCTGCGCATCGCGGGCCACCAGACCTTCTGCCCCTATTGCTCGCGCCTGTTCGTGCTGAGCCCCGATGCCGGGGAAGACAGCGCGCACTGATCCGCCCTCCGATGTCTGACGACGCCCCGATTCACCTGATCCTCGTTGACGGATCGGGGTTCATCTTCCGCGCCTTCCACGCCCTGCCGCCGATGACCGCGCCCGACGGGACGCCGGTCAACGCCGTGTTCGGCTTTACCAACATGCTGGCGCGCCTGTTGCGCGACCATGTGGGCACGCATCTGGCGGTCATCTTCGATGCGGGCCGGCTGACCTTCCGCAACGAACTCTACGACCAGTACAAAGCCCACCGGCCCGAACCGCCCGAGGACCTGCGCCCGCAATTCGCCCTGGTGCGCGACGCGACCGCCGCCTTCGGCGTGCCGGGAATCGAGGAAGCGGGGTGGGAGGCCGACGACCTGATCGCGGCCTATGCCCGCCGCGTGACCGATGCGGGCGGCCGCTGCACCATCGTCTCGTCCGACAAGGACCTGATGCAGCTGATCCGCCCGGGCGTGGAAATGCAGGACCCGATCCGCCAGAAACCCATCGGCCCGGCCGAGGTCGAGGCGAAGTTCGGCGTGACGCCCGACAAGGTGATCGACGTGCAGGCGCTGATCGGCGATTCGGTCGACAACGTGCCGGGCGTGCCGGGCATCGGCCCCAAGACCGCCTCGGCCCTGATCGCGGAATTCGGCTCGCTGGATGCGATCCTCGATGCCGCACCGGCGATGAAGGCCTCCAAACGGCGCGACAATCTGATCGAGCACGCCGAGCGCGCCCGCCTGTCGCGCGAACTGGTGACGCTGCGCGAGGACGCGCCGTGCCCGCTGCCGCTGGAAGAGCTGGTCTGCCGCGCGCCCGACGAGGCGCAGTTGAGCGGCTGGCTGGCGCGGATGGGCTTCCGCTCGCTGGTGCACCGGATGGGGCTGAAGGACACGGCGGCAGCCGTCGGCGTCGCCAGCCACGCCGCGCCTCCCGCCGCCCACGCCGACGCACCGCCGGCCGAGGCCCCGCCCCCCCCCGATCGCGCCCCGTTCGGCCCCTACGAGACCGTGCGCACGGCCGAGGCGCTGGAATCCTGGGTTGCGGAAGCCCGGCGCGTCGGCTTCTGCGCCGTCGATACCGAGACCGACGGGCTGGACCCGCTGCATGCCGGGCTGGTCGGGATTTCGCTGGCGGTGGCCCCGGGCCGGTCCTGCTATATTCCGCTGGCGCATGAGGGCGCGCCGGCCCAGGCGCAGCTCCTGCCCGAGGACGGGGTGGACGAAGACCCTGTCGGCCTCCAGCTGCCCGTCGCGGCCGCACTGGAGATCCTGGGCCCGCTGTTCGTCGACCCCGCGGTGCTCAAGATCTTCCAGAACGCCAAGTTCGACCTGCTGGTGCTGACCCGCGCCGGCGCGCCGCAGCCGACCCCGATCGACGACACGATGCTGATCGCCTACGCCCAGTATGCCGGGCGGCACGGCCAGGGCATGGACGAATTGTCGCGGCTCTATCTGGGCCATACGCCGATCTCGTACGACGAGGTGACGGGCACCGGGCGCAACCGCATCCCGTTCGCGCGGGTCGACGTGGCGCGGGCCACGGCCTATGCGGCCGAGGATACCGACGTGACGCTGCGCCTGTGGCTGGCGCTGCACCCGACCCTGCGGCCCAACCGGGCGCTGGCGCTGTACGAGGAGCTGGAACGCCCGCTGGTGGCCGTGCTGGCCGACATGGAACGGGCCGGGATCGCGGTCGACGTGACCGAATTGCGGCGCCTGTCAGCCGATTTCGCGGCCCGCATGGGCGAGATGGAGGGCGAGATCCACCGCCTGGCCGGCCGGTCGTTCAATGTCGGCTCGCCCAAGCAACTGGGCGAGATCCTGTTCGACGAAATGGGCCTGGCCGGCGGCAAGCGGATGAAATCGGGCGCCTGGGGCACCGATTCGTCGGTGTTGCAGGACTTGGCCGACCAGGGGCACGAACTGCCGGGGCGCATCCTCGCCTGGCGGCAACTGGCCAAGCTGAAATCGACCTATGCCGACGCGCTGGTGGGCCAGGCCGATCCGGGGACGGAGCGGGTGCATACCTCGTTCCAGATGGCCATTACCTCGACCGGCCGCCTGTCGTCCAACGAGCCGAACCTGCAGAACATCCCCATCCGCACCGAGGAAGGCGGCCGCATCCGCCGTGCCTTCGTCGCGGCACCGGGCTACCTGCTGCTGTCGGCGGACTATTCGCAGATCGAATTGCGCCTGCTGGCCCATGTGGCGAAGATTCCCGCCCTGCGCGAGGCCTTCGCGCTGGGGCAGGACATCCACGCCCGCACGGCGTCCGAAGTGTTCGGCCTGCCGATCGAGGGCATGGACCCGCTGACGCGCCGCCGGGCCAAGGCGATCAATTTCGGCATCATCTACGGCATCAGCGCCTTCGGGCTGGGCCGGCAGCTCGGCATTCCGCCGGGCGAGGCCCGGTCGTATATCGACGCCTATTTCGCCCGCTACCCGGAAATCCGCGACTATATGGACCGGATGAAGGAGGAGGCGAAGGCGAACGGCTACGTCACCACCCCCTTCGGCCGGCGCTGCTGGGTGCCCGGCATCGGCGACCGCAACGCTGCCCGCCGCGCCTATGCCGAACGCCAGGCGATCAACGCGCCGTTGCAGGGCGGGGCTGCGGACATCATCAAGCGCGCGATGGTGCGCCTGCCGCATGCGCTGGCCAATGCCGGGCTTGACGGACGGCTGCTGCTTCAGGTCCATGACGAACTCGTGTTCGAGGTACGGCAGGGCCAGGAGGCCGATCTGTCGGCCCTCGTGAAACAGATCATGGAATCCGCCGCCGATCTGTCGGTGAAGCTGGTGGTGGAAACCGGGACCGGAACGAACTGGGCGGACGCACATTGATGCAGGAACGGGACAAGCGCCGGCTGGCGATCGGGGCGATCATCGCCGTGCTTTCGGCGGTGGGGGGATATGCGGGCTACTGGGCGATGGATCGCGCCGGGCCGCTCCTGTCCACCCACGGCAACGAGATCGGCGGATCGTTCCGGCTGGTCAGCGCGGCCGAGGGCGAGGTGTCGGACAGCAATTTCCGGGGCCGCTGGATGCTGGTCTATTTCGGCTACACCCATTGCCCCGACACGCAATGCGGGGTGACGATGCGGGCGATGGCCGGCGCGATGGACCTGCTGGGCCCGCGCTACCGCACCGTGGCGCCGCTGTTCATTTCGCTGGACCCGATGCGCGACACCGCCGAGGCGATGCGCGCCTATACGCTGCGCTTCGGGCCGCGCATCTTCGCCATGACCGGGGCGCCGACCATGCTCAAGGCCGTCACCGCCGAATATCATGCGCCCTATGTGCGTCACGAGGGCAAGGACGGCGATTACAGCATGGAGCCGTCGCCGCGCATCGTCATCATGTCGCCCGAAGGGCGCTATGCGGGCACGATCCAGTCCGACGCCTCGGCCCAGGAAATAGCGGACCGGCTGAACGGCCTGATGGCGGCGCGATAGGTGCGGGGCCGACGGTTCAGCCGGCCGCTTCTGTTCGCCGGGCTGCTGGCGGCGCTGGCGGCCATGCCCCGCCACGCCGCCCGCGCGCAGGATTCCGCACCGGCCGGCAGCGCCCGGCCGGTGGGCGACGGGCAGACGCTGGGCAGCCCGCATCGCGGCGGCACGCTGCGGCTGACGGCATCGTCCTCGGGCGGGACGCTGGACCCGCAGATCAATTATACCTCGGAATATGCCCAGCTTTTCACGGTCCTGTATGACGGGCTGCTGAATTTCCGCAAGGCGGACGACCGCACCAGCGACGACGTGGTGCCCGACCTGGCGGAGGCGGTGCCGCAGCCCGAGGATGGCGGCCGCACCTGGCGCTTCACCCTGCGGCAGGGCGTGCGCTTCTCGACCGGGCAGGTGGTCACGGTGGCCGATGTCGCGGCCTCGATCCGCCGCCTGTTCCGGGTCGGCAGTCCCACGGCGGGGTCGTTCTACGGCGCCATCGTCGGCGCCGATGCCTGCCTGCGCGACCCGGCGCACTGCACGCTGGCGGGCGGGCTGGAGGTCGATCCGGCGACGCGGGCCGTGGTCTTCCACCTCAGCCAGCCCGACGCCGAATTCCCGCAGAAACTGGCCTTCCCGCACGCTTCGATCCTGCCGGCCGACATGCCGGACCACGATCTGGGCAATGTGCCGGCCCCGACCACCGGCCCCTACCGGTTCGTCAGCTACGACCCGGACCGCGGCGCGGTGCTGGAGCGCAATCCGTTCTTCCATGTCTGGAGCGCCGACGCACAGCCCGACGGCTATGTCGATTACATCCATTACGATTTCGGCCTGCCCGACGAGGCAGCGGTGACGGCGGTGGAAAACGGCCAGTACGACTGGATGTTCGACATGAAGCCGCTGGACCGGCTGGGCGAGCTGGGCGCGCGCCACACGCGGCAGGTTCACCTCCGCGCGCTCTACGGCATCTATTACGTGCCGATGAACGTGAACATTCCGCCCTTCAACAACCGCCTGGCGCGGCAGGCGGTCAACCGGGCGCTGGACCGGCGCGCGATGACCATCCTGTATGGCGGGGCCGCCGTGGCCGGTCCGCTCTGCACCATGGTGCCGCCCGGAATCCCCGGCGCGCTGGACGATTGCGCCTATACGACGGGGGCCGACCCCGACCACCCTGCACCCTCATGGCAGGGGGCGGACCTGGAGGGCGCGCGCCGACTGGTCGCCGCCAGCGGCACCGCCGGGCAGAAGGTGACGGTGGTGGTGCAGAACACGGCGGTCGAGATGAGCATGGGCGTATGGCTGCGCAACATGTTGCAGGCCATCGGCTACGACGCCAGCGTCAAGCCCCTGTCGCACGCGGTGCAGCTTGGCTACATCCAGAATACGTCCAACCATGTGCAGATCAGCCTGACCGACTGGTTCGCCGACTACCCCTCGGCCTCGAATTTTCTCGACGACCTGTTCGGGTGCGAGAATTTCCATCCCGGCACCGACAATTCGATCAACATCGCCGGCTATTGCAACAAGGACGCGCAGGCGGCGATGGACGCGGCGAAGCAGGAAACCGATCCGGCGCGCGCGGCACAGCTGTGGGCGCAGGCGGGGCGCATCATCGCCCGCGACTCCCCGGCCGCGCCGGTCATTCGCATCAATTATATCGATCTGGTATCGTCACGGATGGGGAATTATTTCTACACGGACCTGTACCACCTGATCTTCTCGCAGGTCTGGGTCCGGTAGGGCACGGCGCCCGGAGACACCTGTCCGGCCCGGCTTTTTCGAACACCGCCCGCTTACCCGCCCACATTCCCGGACAGGCCCCCCGAGGAGGTTTCCCCATGACTGCGCAGACCGTGACGGCCGCCCCGTCGTCCCCTTCCGCGTCCCGCCCCCCCGGGCCGTGGCGCCGTGCCGGGCGCAGGCTGGCGCGCGACCGCGCATCCATGGCGGCGCTGGCGGTGCTGCTGGCGGTGACGGCGGCGTGCCTGCTGGCGCCGTTCTACGCGCGCGACGTCGCGCATACCGATCCGTTCACCTCCAACGTCGCGGGTTCGGTGACGATCGACGGGCGCAGCGTCGACATCATGCAGCCCAACGACAATCCGCTGCATCTGGGCCTGTCGCCCATCGGCCCGACCTGGCACGCGTCCGCCGACCTGCTGGGCGCGGACAGCCAGGGGCGGGACCTGGCGGCGCGGCTGCTGTATGGCGGCCGCACCTCGCTGCTGATTTCCTTCTGCGCCGCCGCGCTGTGCATCGTGCTGGCGGCGATGGTGGGCATCGTCGCGGGCTATGTCGGGGGCGTCGTCGATGCGGTGCTGTCGCGCATCATGGACATCATGTGGGCGGTGCCGGTCTATCTGTTCGCGATCTCGCTTTCCATCGTCACCGTCAGCCAGGGATTGAAGCTGGGGCCGGTCACGATCGCCAGCGACAACCTGCTGATCCCCATCTGCATCATCGCGCTGGTCTACGTGCCCTATGCGGCGCGGCCAGTGCGCGGGCGGGTGATGACGCTGCGCCGGGCGGAATTCGTGACGGCAGCGCGCGCGCTGGGGGTGCCGGACTATCGCATCGTGCTGCGCGACATCCTGCCCAACGTCACCGGCACGCTGGTGGTGCTGGCGCCGCTGATGATGGCGCTGGCGATGATGGCGGAATCGGCGCTGTCGTTCCTGTCGATCGGCGTGCAGGCACCCGGCGCGTCGTGGGGCACGATCATCGAGGACGGCGAGGGGCTGATCTATACCCGCCCGATGGTGGCCATCGCGCCCGGGCTTGCGATCGTCGTCGTGGTGCTGGCGCTCAACGTGCTGGGCGACGGCATGCGCGACGCGCTGGACGTGCGCGACAGCGGGCGGGAGCGCGCGTGATGGCCCTGACCGTCCTGCGGCGCCTGGGCCAGACGCTGTTCGTGCTGGTCGGGATCTCGGTCCTGGTGTTCCTGGTGTTTTTCGCCACCCCGGGCGCGGACCCCACGGCGCGCATCGCCGGGCGCAACGCCTCGCCCGAGACGATGGCGCGCGTGCGCGTCGAATACGGGTTCGACCGGCCATTGCCGGTGCAATATGCGCGGATGATGGAAAAACTGTTCGTCACGCGCGACCTGACCTCCTACGTCAATCGCGGGCAGAAAGTGGTGCCGGAGATCCTGGAGGCCGCGCCGGTCACGCTGTCGCTGGTCTCGGGCGCGGCGGCGATCTGGGTGGTGCTGTCGGTGGCCATGGGCGTGACGGCGGCCGCCCTGCGCGGCGGCTGGGTGGATCGCGGCCTGATGATGCTGGGGCTGGTCGGGATCTCGATCCCGGTCTTCTGGCTGGGGCAGGTGGTGAACCTGGTGACGCAGAGCCGCTATCACGACAGCTGGCTGTTTTCCTGGGTGCCGGGCCTGGGCTACGTGCCGCTGACCGAGGACCCGCTGGGCTGGTTCCGCGCGCTGGTCCTGCCGTGGCTGACGCTGGCGGTGCTGTTCGTGGGCATCTACAGCCGCGTGCTGCGCGCCGACCTGGTGGCGGTACAGAGCGAGGATTTCATGCGCACCGCCCGCGCCAAGGGGCTGTCGCCGGCGCGGGTGCTGCTGGTCCATGGGCTGCGCACGTCGATGATCACCTTCGTCTCGCTGTTCGGGCTGGATTTCGCGCAGCTGGTCGGCGGCGGCGCGCTGCTGACCGAGGTCGTGTTCGGCCTGCAAGGGGTAGGGCGGCTGACCTATCAGGCCCTGTCCAACCTCGACCTGCCGCTGATCATGGCCACGGTGATGTATTCGGCGGTGTTCGTCGTGATCGCCAATGCCGTGGTCGACATGCTGTATCTGATTCTGGACCCGAGGGTGCGCGATGGACGGTGACATGCTGCTGGCGGTGCGTGACCTGACGGTGGCGCTGCCCGTCGGCGGGCGGCTGGTGCCGATCGTCGAATCCGTATCCTTCACGCTGGGCACGCGCGAAATCCTGGGCATCGTGGGCGAGTCCGGGTCGGGTAAGAGCGTGACCTCGCTGGCGATCATGGGGCTGATCGACGTGCCGGGCGCGCGCATCACCGGCTCGGTCCGTTTTCGCGGGCGCGAACTGGTGGGCCTGCCGCCACGCGCTTATCGCGCCCTGCGCGGGCGCGAGATCGCGATGATCTTCCAGGACCCGATGACCGCCTTCACTCCCGTCTATACGGTCGGGCGGCAGATCGACGAACAGATCCGCGCGCACCAGAAGATCTCGCGCGCCGATGCTCGCGCACGCACGGTGCGCCTGCTGGGCGACATGGGCGTGCCGGATCCCGAGCGCGTGGCCGGCCGCTACCCGCACCAGCTCTCCGGCGGCCTGCGCCAGCGCGCGATGATCGCGATGGCGCTGTCCTGCAATCCGGCGCTGCTGATCGCCGACGAACCGACGACCGCGCTGGACGTGACGGTGCAGGCCCAGATCCTCGACCTGCTGCGCGTGCTGCGGCGCGACTACGGCTCGTCGGTGCTGCTGATCACCCACGATATGGGCGTGGTGGCGGAAACCTGCGACCGGACCCTGGTGCTGTATAGCGGGCTGGTGGCCGAGCGCGGGCCGACCGGCGCCCTCTTCGCGCAGCCGGCCCACCCCTACACGGCGGCGCTGCTGGATTCGATCCCGCCGCTGCACGGCCTGCGCCCGGCGCGCCTGCCCTCCATCCCCGGCAGCCCGCCGGCCCCCGCCGAGCGCCCGGCCGGCTGCCCCTTCGGGCCGCGCTGCACCCATGTCCACGCCGCCTGCGCCACCCGGCCGCCTCTGGTGGCCTGCGGGGAACAGCATGTCGCCTGCGTGCTGCCGACCGAGGGCCACCCGCTGCCGCCGCGTCGGGTGCCGGAGATGAGCGCATGACCGGCCTGCCAGACCATTCGCCATCCCCGCTGATCGCGGCACAGGATTTACGCATGACCTACCGCGTCGGGCGCGGGCAGGTGCTGCGCGCGCTCGACGGCGTGTCGCTGTCGGTGCGGCCCGGCGAGGTGCTGGGGCTGGTGGGCGAGTCCGGCTGCGGCAAGTCGACGCTCGGCCGCTGCCTGCTGCGGCTGGTGCAGCCCAGCGCGGGCCGCGTCGTCTTCGACGGCACCGACATCACCACGCTGCCCGAACGGCGCCTGCGCCCGCTGCGGCAGGACATGCAGATGGTGTTTCAGGATTCCTACGCGGCGCTGAACCCGCGCCGCCGGATCGGCGACCTGGTGGCCGAGCCGCTGCGCGTGCATCCCGCCCCCGGCGGCGGCCGGCGCAGCCGGGCCGATATCGCCGCCCGGCTGGCGGAACTGATGGACCTGGTGGGCCTGCCGCAGCAGGCGCTGGCCCGCTACCCGCACGAATTTTCCGGCGGCCAGCGCCAGCGCATCAACATCGCCCGCGCGCTGGCCCTGTCCCCCCGGCTGGTGGTGGCCGACGAGCCGGTGGCGGCGCTGGACGTGTCGATCCAGGCGCAGATCGTGAACCTGTTCATGGACCTGCGCGACCAATTGGGGCTGACCTACATCTTCGTCGCCCACGACCTCGCGGTGGTGCGGCAGATCTCGACCCGGGTCGCGGTCATGTATCTGGGCGCGATCGTGGAACTGGGCGAGGCCGACGCCGTGCTGCACCGCCCGGCCCACCCCTACACCGCCGCCCTGATCGCCGCGGTGCCCGAACCGGTGGTGCGCACCGGGGACCTGCCGCCCCCGCTGCGCGGCGACGTGCCCAGCCCCATCGCCCCGCCGCCCGGCTGCCGGTTCCACACACGCTGCCCGGTGGTCCGCGACCGCTGCCGCGTCGATCCGCCGGCGCTGCGCACCCTGCCGGACGGGCGCGAGGCCGCGTGTCACTATCCGCTGGTGGGCGAGTAGGGATCCGCGCCGGCCCGGTCGGCCTCGCTGGCTTCGGCAAGCCATCCCGCCGCGCGCAGGACCGCGACATTGGCGCGCGACACCGGCGCCGTGACGCCGTTTGCCAATGTCAGCCGCATCGCGCGGGCCGGCCCATCCACCTGCCGGACGGCATGGCGCGCCACCCACCAGGAGCGATGGACGCGCAGGCCATCGAGTGGCGCGACGGCCTCGATCGCGCGTGTCATCGGCATGAGATGCAGGGCCGATCCCGCACGCGTATGAACGCGCACATAGTGATCTTCCATCTGCAAGGCCAGAACCCCCGGACCCAGGCGGATCGTCTGTTCGGAGGATGGCGGCGCCGGTTCGTCGGGAGTGTGGGGCGCGGCAGGGGAGGCGGTGGCGATCGCCGGCCGGCGCAGGCGCGCGCCTGCCAGGGTGCCGGCCAGGGTCGAGGGCAGACCGATTTCCAGCACCTGCGCGTACCAGCCCATCCAGCCGGGCAGGACGGGTCGCAATGTCGGCCACAGCAGCAGCGCGCCGCTGCGGGTCAGATAGGCCAGCGGCACGCTGGCGATCAGGACCGAGCCCGCCAGCACGCACCAGAAGGCCGGGCTCCCCGCCGGCGCGATCCGGCGGCTGGCGGCGACGGCGGCGCCATAGAGGCCCAGGCCCACCCACGCCGCCCCGATCCAGTAGCCGATCCGTGTCAGGGTGCCGTGATTGAGGTAGCTGCCGAACGGCCCCACCACGCCGAGAAAACAGCCCAGGGCAAAGGCCGCGCACACCATCTGCGCGAAAGGCGCTTTCGCAAGCGCCCTGGCCCTCATCGCGGTCATCGGCGGATTGTCCTCCCCTTTCCCCGGCGTCAACCCGTTCGCCCGGCTGCGCGCCCGTTCGCCCATTGGCGAATGTCGGGTGGCCCCGGCGCGGGCGACCCGTTTTCATGCCGGTCGTTCCCACTGTTTTCAACCGGATTGCTGACGATGTTCAACAGGCTCCTGATCGGCGCGCTTGCCGCCTTGTGTCTTCCACTGCTGGCGCCGGCGCGTGCAGCGCCACCGTCCGCCGTCGGATTTCAATACGCGCGGATGCCCGACGGCACCGAAATCGGTATCTGGTATCCCGCCGTCGGACCGGCGCAGCATCAGACGCTGGGGCTATACGAACAGGATTGTGTCGTCGGGGCGGAACCCGTCGGGTCGGCGCATCCACTTGTCGTCCTGTCGCATGGCAACGGCGGATCGTTCGCCGGCCATCTCGATACGGCGCAGGCGCTGGCCCGGGCCGGCTTCATCGTCGCGGGCCTGACGCATCCCGGTGACAATTGGCGGGACCAGAGCGCGGCGACCCGTATCGAGCAGCGTCCGGCGGCGCTGAGCGCGCTCGTCACCTACATGCTGGAAACCTGGCCGTCGCGGAAACGGATCGATTCCGCACGCATCGGCGCGTTCGGCTTTTCCGCCGGCGGTTTCACGGTTCTGGCGGCGGCCGGGGCACGGCCCGACCTCGGCACGGTCGCGCCGCATTGCCGGGAACATCCCGGTTTCTACGACTGCGCCCTGCTGCGCGCCCATCCGAGAAGCGATGCCGGGCGTGCATGGGCCGGCCGCCGCGACGATCGGATCAAGGCGATCGTCGTGGCGGCGCCGGCGCTGGGTTTCGCGTTCGACCGGGCAGGGCTGGCACCCGTCACGATACCGGTGCAACTCTGGAAGGCAGGCGAGGATACGATCCTTCCCGCGCCGTATTACGCGGATGTCGTGCGGGACAATCTGCCGCGGGCACCCGATTTCCATCTTGTGCCCGATGCCGGGCATTTCGATTTCCTGGCGCCCTGCATCGCGGCGGCGCGCGCCAACCCGATCTGTACCAGCCGGGCCGGTTTCGACAGGGGCGCCTTTCATGTCCTGTTCGACGACGCGGTCGTCCGGTTCTTTCAGAACCATCTTGGCTGAACGCCGGAATGGACATGCGCGCGGGCCAAAGCCCGCGCGCATTCACGATCAGGCCCGCGCGGCCTGCCGTTCGCGCCACAGGCCCAGCAGCAGCGCCCCCCAGGCGCTGACGCCATAGCCCCACAGCAGCCACGCCGAGGCCAGGCGGCAGGTCTGGTCGTCGGGTGCGTAGAGTGTGGGGAACCAGCGCAGGGCGACGGCATCGTACAGCATGGCGTCGGCCATGACGAACAGGCAGCCGGACAGGATCTGGTTGCCTTCCAGCCGCGCCAGGCGGCAAACAAGCCAGACGCTGAGCAGCGCGACCGGGATACTGGTCACGAAGCCGATATCGCCGCGCAGACCATGCAGGCTGCCGGGCAGGGTATGGACGAACAGGGTGGCCAGAGCCCAGAAGAGGAACGCCACGACGGAGCAGATGATGATCTGATTCAAGCGGAGCATTGCTGTCTCACCTTCCATGAAGCGACTGCTACATTATCGCCTTGTAGCACCCGCTTCAATGTCGAATCGTATTCTTTCCGAGAGAATGTCATGACCGAAGATTCCGCCGATCCCGCCCCCGCCGACCGGGCCGGGCGGCGCGATGCCCTGGCGGAGGCGGTGGCCGAGCTGGTCCTGCGCGAGGGGCTGGGCACGATGGGGCTGCGCGGCCTGGCCCGGCGGCTGGGCACCAGCGACCGGATGCTGATCTATTATTTCGGCAGCAAGGACGCGCTGGTAACGGGCGTGCTGGCGCGCATCGGCGAGAAACTGTCGGTGCTGCTCCAGGCCTACAGCGCGGGGCCGCCGGTATCGCCGGGTGCATTCCTGGGCCAGGTGCTGGCACTGGGGCGCGACCCGGTGGTGATGCCGTTCATGCGGGTATGGACCGACGTGATCGCCCGCGCCGCAGCGGGCGAGGCGCCCTACGACACGGTGGCGAAGGCGGTGGTGGCCGACTGGACGGCATGGATCGGCACCAGGCTGGTCCCCGATCCGGACCGGCCGTGCCCGCCCGCCGCCCTGCTGTCGATCGTCGAGGGGGTGACGCTGCTGGAAATGGCCTGCCCGGGCAGCACGGCGGCGGCAGGCCCGTGGCTGGCCGAGGCTCTGACGCGCGCGGGCGGCCCGTCGGCCTGAAGCAAGGATCGCCGCGACGCCCCGCCCCCTTGCGTCACGCGGCCAGGATCACCCGGTCGCGTCCCTCGGCCTTGGCACGATAGAGCGCCCTGTCGGCGCGCGCGATCAGGCTCTGCCACGTGTCGTTCTCGCCGGCCGTGGCAATGCCGGCGCTGACCGTGACCACCAGCTCCGGCATGCCGGCGGGGGTGCGCGTACCGCCCAGCGAGCGGCAGAGCGCCTGCATGCGGTCGGCCGTCGCACCCTCGCCGGTCAGCACGACCAGGAATTCCTCGCCGCCATAGCGGCCGGCCTCGTCGTTCGCGGTCATGCCCTGCCGCAGCCGCCGGCCGATTTCGGTCAGCACGTCGTCGCCGGTCAGATGCCCCCACCCGTCATTGATCTGCTTGAAATGATCGACATCGATCAGCCCCACCATCAGGGGCGTGGTGGCGGGCAGCTCGGCCAGGCAGGATTGCAGGCAGGACTGGATCGCGCCCCGGTTCAGCAGCCCCGTCAGGCTGTCCAGCCGCGACTGTTCCATCAGCGCCTGGTGGGCGGCGCGGATTTCCCGGGTCTGGCGGTCGACGATCGCCTGTAATTTCCGGCGCTGCTTCAGCAGCAGCCCGACCCGGATACGCCAGGCCCCATACCCCGCCAGCAGCAGGCAGAGGGCGATCAGGCACCGCACCGCCCAACTGTCCCACCAGGGATAGGCCATGGTGATGCTGGCGGTCACGATCGCGGATTGCTGGTGGCGGTCCGGATCGAAGGCCATCAGCATGAAATGGTGGGTGCCGGGCGGCACCGAGGGATAGCGCACCGATCCGTCGGCGGTCTCGTTCCAGCCTTCGTCCACGCCTTCCAGCCGGTAGCGGAAGCGTATGCGCGGCGCGTCGCGGTAATCCAGCGTGCCGAACGTCACGCGCAGCGGCGCGCGGGTAAAGGCGATCCGCTCGCCATGATAGGGGCGATGGCCCAGCTCCATGGTGGTGATGACCGGCTGCGGCGAAATACCGGCCAGCAGCGCCTCCGGCTGAAGCAGATGCGACACGCCCCGGCTGGTGCCGATCCAGATCGATCCGTCCGTGTCCTCCAGCAGGCTCTGCTGGTCCAGGTCGTTCGAGGCCAGGCCGTCGGCCTCGGTAATCGTGACCCAGCGCCGGCCGTCGAAGACGTTCAGCCCGCGATCCGAACCGGCCCAGACACGCCCCAGCCGGTCGATCATCAGGCTGTACAGGATATCGTTGCCGATGGTGGCCGGGTCGTGGAACGTCACGTTGGCGATCCGGTCGCCGTCATGCGTCACCCGGTAGAGGCCGCCCTGGCCGCCGATCCACAACCGATGGTCGTTCTCGATCGCGATCACGTAGGGGGCGAAGGTCGCGAGCGGCCATTCGGGCAGCACGACGGTCGTGGTGCCGTCGGGGTGCCGCGCCACCAGGCGCCGCCGCTCCAGCAGCCACAGCGTGCCGCCGCTGTCGATGCGCCCCGCGACATACGACCCGCTCAGGCCCGGAACGGCCACGGGGTCCCGGTCGCGCCGGGCGGCGTCGGCCAGCCATGCGCCATGGTCCGACAGCAGCCAGATATCGTCGCCGGTGCCGACCAGGACCTGGTTGACCCGCTTGACGGGATAATCGTGCCGCCAGTCCGTCTGCGCGTCGTGCAGCGTCACGCCTTCCGGCCCGGCCTGCCAGATGCCGCCATGCCGGTCGGCGGCGATGAAGAAGCCGGGCTGGTCGATGGTGCGCACCACCCTGTTGGTGGCGGTATCCAGCGCGCTGAGGCCGGTATCGGTATCGATCCACAGCGGGCCGTCGGGCTGGCGGGCCATCTGCCAGATGACATCGCTCGGCAGCCCGTCGCGGCGTCCGAACGTCTCCAGGATTCCAAACCCGTCGGCGCGCGCCAGCCCGTATCCCATCCGGCCGATCCACAGCGCCCCCTGCTGGTCGAACAGCAGCGCGGTCAGCGGCGCGTTGGACCGCTCGCCGTCCAGGGCCATGGTCTTCCATGTGCCGTGGGCGCGGATGGCCAGCTCGTCGTCGTCGGCCTGTGTCACCAGCGCCCCCTGGGGGGACCAGGACAGGGTCAGCAGATGCTGGTAATTTTCATATTGGTGGCCGGCATGCGGAATCGCCTCGACCTGCGCGGCCGCGGGGTCGCGCGGGACCGTGACCAGTTCGTGCAGGGTCCGCGCCAGCACCGTGCCGTCCCGGTCCTGGACGATCGCCTCCATCCGGCGCGGCTCGGCCAGGGGCGGCAGGGTGGGGCAGCGCAGCGCGGCCCCCGATACGGCGCACAGGCGCCCGTCATTGGTGCCGATCCACAGCGTGTCGCCGTCGGCATGCAGGGCCGACACGTCGGTCAGCGGGTCGCCCTGCATGCCCAGTGTCGCGGCCAGCAGGCCGATATGCTCGCCGGTGGCATCCTTGTGGATGAACAGCAGCCGGTCGCTGTCGGTCAGGACCAGCCCGTCATGCCAGGGCATGATCTTGCGGTGGCTGTCATGCCCCAGCGGCCGCCCGCCCTCGATCGGCCGGAAACGCAGCTGGCCGGGGGTGGTGGCGGTGGCCCCGTCGTACGCGACATAGACCATGTCGGCATAGGCCAGGATCAGGTCCCCATGGCCGGTCAGCGCGGCGCCGACCCCCACGCCGCCGGCCGGCAGCCCCTGCGCCGGGCCGAAGGGCACGAATTGCCGGCCGTCGAAAAAGAAAAATCCATGCTGGGTCGCCGCGACGATATGCCCTGTCGGCAACTGCATCGCGGATATGACGGAAATATTCGTCAGGCCGCTCGCGGCATCGTAAAGCGTGGTGGGGACCGTCTGGCTGCGGGCAGGGGGGGAAATGCCGGCTGCCAACGCCACGAGACACGGAATGAAGGCCAGCCGGATCAGGATCTTGCGACGGCGAAATAACGGACGACGCGCTTTTTCCGAAGGGCCATGCATGGTGAACAAATGATCGGGGTCCTGGGCAGGTAACGATTCCGTATTGCCATCGGAGCATGCGCGGGGCGGATGGAGATGAGGGCAATATTCGTTATTATAAAACAATACTCTATTTTCTCAAACGAATTTCGGTATAGGACGGCCGGATCGGGATGCGGAGGGGAAGCGGGCGATGACGTGGCGACGGACCCTTCTGCCGGCTGGAATGCTGTCTCTGGCGGCCGGGCTGGCCATCGCGCTGGCCATCGGGCTGGGGCCGCGCGTGCGGCCGTGGACCGGGGCGGTCGCCCTGCCCACAATGCCCTCCGACCCCGCCGCGCTCGAGGCCGCGATCGCGGCCGGCGAGGCAGCGGCCGGCCCCCTGCGGCCCGGCACCGCGGCCCGGATCGTGTGGGCCGATCCGGCGCACCCCGCGCGCACCGCCTGCGCCATCGTCTACCTGCATGGTTTCACCGCCAGCCAGGGCGAGGGGGCGCCGGTCCATGCGGACCTCGCACGCCTGTTCGGCTGCAATCTCTACCTGGCCCGCCTGCCGGGCCACGGGTTGCAGGCGCCCGACGCCATGCGCGGCCTCACTGCCGCGCACCTGGCGCAGGGGGCGGCACGGGCGCTGGCCATCGGCGATGCGATCGGCGGGCGGGTGGTGGTCATCGGCACCTCCACCGGCGGCGCCCTGGCGCTGGACCTCGCGGCCCGCTTTCCGCAGGCGCTCTCCGGCCTGGTCCTGTGGTCGCCGCTGGTGCGCGAACGCGGCAACCAGCTCGACCCGCTGTTCTGGCCGTGGGGATTGCAACTGATGTGGCTGGTCCACAACCATGGCCACGACGTCACGCACGCCCCCGCGCTGGGGCCGATCTGGACGGGCGACGTGCATGTCGACGGCTATGTGGCCCTGGCCGAACTGACGCGCGGACGGATGGTCGAACCGGTGTTTCGCCAGGTCGCGGCGCCGGTCTTCCTGGGCTATTACGACCGCGACCCGGCACATACCGACCCGACGGTCGAGGTCCCGGCGATGATGCGGATGTTCGGGCAACTGGCCACGCCGGCCGCGCTGCGGCGGCAGGTGGATTTTCCGCAGGCCGACAGCCACGTCATCGCCTCGCCGCTGCGCTCCCGCACCCCCGATGCCGTGTGCCGCGCCACGCGCGACTATCTGCACGATGTGCTGGGCCTGCCCTACGCGCCGGATGGCGACCCGGCGGTGTGCGATACGGTGCGCCCGCTTGCGGGCCAGGACGGTGCCAGCGTGCCGCATAGGTGAATTTCGGTGCATGAAATTCTGCTAAAATATTGATTTTTATAAAGTTAAGAATCTGAAATCTGCAAGATTCCCCGCCCCGGGCACTAGTCAGGGGGAAGCCGGGGCGGATAAAATGCTGCAGGCACCGGGGCATGCGCGCCCCGGCTGTCGCATGCAAGGAAATGAGACCGATGGCTGAATGTCCGACGAAATGTAAGATCAAGTCCCCCTGCGTGAAGGGAATCCTGGCCGTGGGTCTGGTTGCGGCACTGGCCTTCGTGGTCAAGAAAGTGTTTTGCAACAAGCACTGAGCCTGACAATTCCGTCCCGGCCGCGTGCCGGGGCGGCTCCTTCCCGCCCGCGCGGATAGGCGGCCATGGCGCGACAGGAAGAGGATAAGTCCGTCATCCGGCGCATCATCCATGTCGACATGGATGCCTTCTACGCGTCGGTCGAACAGCGCGACGACCCGGCCCTGCGCGGCCGCCCGGTGGCCGTCGGCGGCAGCCGGCAGCGCGGCGTGGTCGCCGCCGCCAGTTACGAGGCCCGGCAATATGGCGTGCGCTCGGCCATGCCGTCGGTCACGGCGCGCCGCAAATGTCCCGACCTGGTCTTCGTGCCGCCGCGCTTCGACGTCTATCGGGCGGTTTCGGCGGGCATCCACGCCATTTTTGCCCGCTATACGGCGCTGATCCAGCCGCTGTCGCTCGACGAAGCCTATCTCGATGTCACCGTCTCGCTGGCCGCCCACGCCTCCGCCACCGCGATCGCCCAGGACATCCGGGCCGCGATCCGCGCCGAGACCGGGCTGACGGCATCGGCCGGCGTTTCCTACAACAAGTTCCTGGCCAAGCTGGCATCGGACTATCGCAAGCCCGACGGGCTGTATGTCATCACCCCGCGCATGGGTCCGCGCTTTGTCGAATCCCTGCCGGTCGAGCGGTTCCACGGCATCGGCCCCGCCACGGCGGCGCGCATGCACGCGCTGGGCATCCGCACGGGCCTGGACCTGCGCGGGTGGGACATGGAACGCCTGTCGCGCCATTTCGGCCGCGCCGCCGCCTTCTATCACGGCATCGCGCGCGGGCTGGACGACCGGCCGGTCGAACCCGACCGCAAGCGCAAATCCATCGGCGCCGAACGCACGCTGGAGCAGGATATCCATCATTGGGAACAGGCGCTGGCGGTGCTGGAACCGCTGGTCGACCGGGTGTGGGAGGCCAGCGGCAAGCGCGGGCTCGGCGGCCGGACGGTAACGGTCAAGGTCCGCTACGCCGATTTCCGGCATACCGGCCGGGCCCGCTCGCTCGCCGCCCCGCTGGCCTCTCGCGCCGCGTTGCACGAAATGGCGATGGGCCTGATGCGCCCGTTCTTCCCGCCCGAAATGGGCGTGCGCCTGCTGGGGGTCACGCTCTCCAACCTCGATGACGGCGGCACGCCAGCCGCCGGCACGCAATTCGCCCTGGCGCTGGACCCACCCTGACGGCGACGCGGGGGGCGCTTGCCGAGGCGGCGAGGGCTGGCCCATAACATCATGGTTTCCGGCGCCGATATCCTGGCCGGACTCATCGCGGGATGGCATGAAATGGCGTTGCTTGTCAGAACTTCATCCGACCGGGCAGCGGCCTGGCGCACGGCGCTGCATCGGGCGGCCCCCGACCTCGACATCCGGCTGTGGCCCGAATGCGGCGACCCGGCCGAGATCACCGCGCTGCTGACTTGGAAGGCGCCGCCCGACCTGGCGCAGCGTTTTCCCAACCTGCGGGTCGTCTTCTCGGAAGGGGCGGGGGTGGACCAGTTCCTGTCGCTGGACCTGCCGGACCCGGTCAGCCTGGTGCGGATCGTCGATCCGGCACTGACCGGGATGATGGTGGAATACGGCACCTGGGCGACCCTGGCGCTGCATCGGCAGATCCCGGCCTATCGCCGGGCACAGGCCGCGCACGAATGGGCACGCCTGCCGCATACGCTGGCCCGCGACCGGCGGATCGGCGTGCTGGGGCTGGGGGTGCTGGGCCGCGCCCTGCTGGAGCGCCTGCATCAGTTCGGGTTCGATTGCGCGGGCTGGAGCCGGGGCGCCCATGCGCTCGATGGCGTCACATGCTTTGCCGGGGCCGAGGCACTCCAGCCCTTCCTGGCACGGACCGATATCCTGGTCTGCCTGCTGCCCCTGACGGACGAGACACGAGGCATCCTCTGCACCGCCCATTTCAACGCCATGCCGCGCGGGGCAGGGCTGGTCAATTGCGGGCGCGGCGGCCACCTGGTGGAGCCCGACCTGCTCGATGCCCTGGCATCCGGCCAGTTGTCGCACGCGATCCTGGACGTGACGGCGCGGGAGCCCCTGCCGGCCGACCACCCGTTCTGGGACCATCCCGGCGTCACCCTCACGCCCCATGTGGCCAGCGACACCACCCCGGCCAGCGCCGCCGCGCAGGTGATCGAGAACCTGCACCGGCTGCAAAGGGGCGAAACCCCGACCGGCCTGGTCGATCGCCGGCGCGGCTACTGAAAAACGCTTTGAGCCCCGGGCCGGAACGTACGCCCTCTCTTCGGCCATATGTTTTCAGGCCGTTCTTGCGGAGCCTGACCGGAAATGTGGGCTGGTGAGCGAGAGCGGCCCGCAGGGGATGCGCGCCGGATCGCCACCGGCGCGCATTTACGGTCAGGCCCGGTTGTAGGTGTCCTCGAAGCGGACGATATCGTCCTCGCCCAGATAGGACCCGGTCTGGATCTCGATCAGCACCAGCGGGATGCGGCCCGGATTTTCCATCCGGTGGGTGCATTCCTGCGGCAGGTAGATGCTCTCGTTCTCATGGACGGTGATCTGCTCG
>NZ_JABEQK010000018.1 GCF_014174275.1 Gluconacetobacter takamatsuzukensis
GGACCGGGGGCCGCGATCGGCGCGCTGGCCGGCGGCGCGGTCGGCGCGGCAACCGGTGCCGCCACCACGCCGGCCCGACCGCGCCCCTATTATTACCCGCCGCAGGGCTACGCGGCGCCCGCCTACGGCCCGTATGGGCAGCCTTCCTATCCGCCGCCCGGCTATCCGCCGCCGCCGCCCCCGCCGCCACCCGCCGGCTATTACGATTACTGACCCGGAAAGGCGGCCATAAAAAACGGGACCTCCCGAGGGAGGTCCCGCCTGTCCGTTCGGTCCGCCGCGCCTTCCGTCAGGCCGTCACGGTCAGGGCCTCGGGCTCGGTCCGGGCGCGCTTGACCAGCAGCTTGTTCAGGGCATGCACATAGGCCCTGACCGCCGAAACCAGCGTATCGCTGTCCGCACCCTGGCCGTCCACCAGCTTGCCGCCCTCTTCCAGACGGACGGTCGTGCGCGCCTGGGCATCGCTGCCCTCCGTCACCGCACCGACCGAATAGAGCTGCAGGCTCGCCTCATGGGGGAAAATCGCGCGCACCGCGTTGAAGGCCGCATCGACCGGCCCCTGCCCGCCGGCCTCGGCGCTGCGGGTCTCGCCATCGATCTCCAGCGTCAGCTCCGCACGCGCCGGGCGGCGGGATCCGGCCTCGATATCCAGCGAAACGAAGCGGATATGGGCATGATCGCGCGCCTCGTCATCCACCAGCGCAGCCAGATCCTCGTCGTAGACGACCTTCTTGCGGTCGGCCAGGTCCTTGAAGCGCGCGAAGGCATCGTTCAGATGCGCCTCGTCCATCTCGCCATACCCCATGGCCTTCAGCTTGTCGCGGAAGGCCGCGCGGCCCGAATGCTTGCCCAGCACCAGCGACGACCGGGTCCAGCCCACGCTCTCGGGGGTCATGATCTCGTAGGTCGCGGCATTCTTCAGCACGCCGTCCTGATGAATGCCGCTTTCATGCGCAAAGGCATTGCGCCCGACAATGGCCTTGTTGGGCTGCACGTCGAACCCGGTGATCGTCGCCAGCATCCGCGACGTCCGCAGCAGGTTCTGGGTCTGGATGCCCGTGCTATAGGGCAGCACATCCTGGCGTGTGCGCAGCGCCATCACGATTTCTTCCAGCGCCGCATTGCCCGCGCGCTCGCCGATACCGTTGATCGTGCACTCGATCTGCCGCGCGCCCGCCGCCAGCGCGGCAATGGTATTGGCCACGGCCAAGCCCAGATCATTATGGTTGTGGGTCGAGAAGATCACACTGTCCGCGCCAGGCACGCGCGCCTTCACGTCGGCGAAGATGCGGGCCATGTCCTCGGGCGTCGCATAGCCGACCGTGTCGGGAATGTTGATCGTGGTCGCCCCGGCCTTGATCGCGGCCTCGACGCACCGGCACAGAAAATCCGGATCGGTGCGCGAGCCGTCTTCGGCCGACCATTCGACATCGTCCGTGAACTGGCGCGCCGCCTTGTTGCCGGCGGTGATCAGTTCCAGCACCGTCTCCGGCTCCATCCGCAGCTTGTATTTCATGTGCAGCGGCGAGGTGGAGATGAAATTGTGAATGCGCCCGCGTTCGGCGGGGCGAATGGCCTCGCCCGCGCTGGCGATGTCGTTCTTGCCGCCGCTGCGGGCCAGGGCACAGATCACCGGGCCGCGAATGGCGGACGCGATCTGGTGGACGCTCTCGAAATCGCCCTTCGACGCGACCGGAAAACCGGCCTCGATCACATCGACGCCCAGCTCGGCCAGGGCTTCCGCCATCCGGAGCTTCTCGGCCAGGTTCATCGAGAAACCGGGGGATTGTTCGCCGTCGCGCAGGGTCGTGTCGAAGATGATGACCCGGTCGTCGTCAATACGGCCGAAGGACGGATGGTGGATTGTCATGAAATACCTCGGACAGGTCCGGAATGTTCGCCTGCAAGCGCCACGTGGGCATTGCCTCCTCGCATACGGGATTGCTCCCGCGATCTCCCCTGGGCGCGCCGGCATCGTGCCGACCCTGAACGCTCAGGGGCAGATAAGTCGAAGGCGAAGGAGAAGGGCTGCGCGGGCATGCGACACCAACAGCGCCTTGGCGCCGGACAGCCCTGCCGTCATGGTGATCGCATTAACCATGGGGCGCACCATACAGCCCACCCCACCGATTGCAACAGAAAAGGCCGCCCGAACGGAACGCGGCCACCGCAGCGCCTACCCGGTCAGCCGCGTCATCCCGGCGCCGGAGGCGAAATAGCGGTCGACCGCCTGCTTCATCGCGCCCGCGACCATCATCCGGTGCCCCGCCTGCCGCAGCGCGGCCTCGTCCATCCGGTTGGACATGAACCCCATCTCGACCAGGACTGACGGAATATCGGCCGATTTCAGCACCACGAACGCCGCATGCCGCGCCGGATGGGTCAGCAGGCCGATCCGCGGCCTGAAGGCATCCACCACGCTGCTGGCCATATGGGCGGCACCGCGCCGCGTCTCCTCGCTCACCAGGCTGGACAGGATGGCCGCGACCTCGGGCGAATTGGCATGGACCTGCGGGCCGCCGAACCGGTCGGCACTGTTCTCGGTCCGGGCCAGCGCCGCGCTCTGCGCGTCGGAGGCCTGCCCCGACAGGGTGTACACGCTGGCCCCGCGCACCGAACGATCGGTCAGCGCGTCGGCATGCATCGAAATGAACAGCGACGCACTATGGGCATGCGCAATCTCCACCCGCCCTTCCAGCGGAATGAAGCGGTCGTCCGCCCGGGTCATCGCAACGCGATAGGCGCCGCTGGCCAGCAATTGCCGGCGCAGTTCGGCGGCAGCGGCCTCGGCGATATGTTTCTCGTACGTGCCGGAAACCCCGATCGCACCGGGGTCCTTCCCGCCATGGCCGGGGTCGAGCATGACCAGCGGCAGCGGCGCCGCCGCCCGCCCCACGACCGCCGGGGCATGCAGGGGGTGGCGGACATGCGCGGCCGTCCGGTGGGCCACGGCACCCGCCTCGCCCGCCCGCGCGACGACCCCCGCGCCCAGCGTGGCCAGCAGGATCGCCCGCCGCCCCCGCCTCCCGGCCGCCGCCCCTTCGGAATGATCAGCATCCATCGAAACCGCCCCTTTGTGGCCATTTCCACGGCGGATCATAACAGGCTCCGCCCCCTTCGTCAGCATTTCAACGACTTGCGCGCAATCATTGAGACCGATCGTCAGGCCGTCATTCCGGGTTGCGACAGCGCTTGCAGCGCGGCCCCAGTTGGGTCATGCTTGCACCGTGATGGGTCCGCGTCGGTTGGCGCCGGAAAACGGCCAGGTCGACAGGACCGGGCCCATCCGGCAGGCCGCCCCCGTGACCCACGGGCCTCGGATGCCGCTCCGTCCCGGCCGCAAGGCCGGCGCAGGATGACAATGCCCTTTATTCCGACGCCGCACCGCGCCCGCGCGGGTGCGCGTCACCGCCTGATGAGGATGGATGAACGCCACGCGATCCGCGTTCGCAGACAGCCCGGCACAGCGCACGTCACATGGGACGCGCGCGGGCATGATCTGCGCGGATATCGCCGCAACGGCTTCCGGATCCGTCGAATTGTCTCCAATTTCTATCTTTGCCCCTCCCCCCCGTCGCAATGGCGCGTCCCCCATGAGGACGCCGGACAGACGGCAGGAGCGGGCATACCGGAGTTCCGTTTTTAATGACCAAGCGCATGCTGATCGACACGACACACGCGGAAGAAACCCGCGTGGTCGTGATGGATGGTAACAGGCTCGAGGATTACGACGTCGAGGCTTCGGCCAAGAAGCAGCTCAAGGGCAATATCTACCTGGCCAAGGTCATCCGGGTAGAACCCAGCCTGCAGGCCGCCTTCGTCGAATATGGCGGCAACCGCCACGGCTTCCTCGCCTTCAGCGAGATCCATCCGGACTATTACCAGATTCCGGTCGCGGATCGCGAAAAGCTGCTGGCCCTTCAGGAAGAAGAGGCCCGCGCCGAAGAGACCCAGGCCGAAGACGAGCCCGATGCACCGGCCGCCACCGCCGACGCCCCGGCCGAAGACGCGCCCGACGGCGAGGCCGAACCCCTGCCCGAGACCGTCGGCGGCGAGACCGATACCGGCGACGAGAGCATGGTGCAGCGCCGCATCGCCCGCTTCCTGCGCAACTACAAGATCCAGGAAGTGATCCGGCGCCGCCAGGTGCTGCTGGTCCAGGTGGTCAAGGAAGAGCGCGGCAACAAGGGCGCGGCGCTGACCACCTATATCTCGCTGGCCGGCCGCTATTGCGTGCTGATGCCCAATTCGCTGCGCGGCGGCGGCGTGTCGCGCAAGATCACCTCGGTCGCCGACCGCCGGCGCCTGAAGGACGTGATCGCGGAACTGCAGATCCCGCGCGGCATGGCGATGATCGTGCGCACGGCCGGCGCCCAGCGCCCCCGGCCCGAGATCATGCGCGACTGCGAATATCTGCTGCGCCTGTGGGACGATATCCGCGACCTGACGATGAATTCGGTGGCACCCGCGCTGATCTACGAGGAAGCCAGCCTGATCAAGCGCGCGATCCGCGACATCTATACCCGCGACGTCAGCGAGATCCTGGTGGATGGCGAGCCCGGCTGGAAATCGGCGCGCGACTTCATGCGCATGCTGATGCCGCAGAGCGCCCCGAAGGTGAAATGCTGGCGCGACGGCGCCCAGCCGCTGTTCTCGCATTTCAATGTCGAGGGCCTGCTGGATTCGATGCTGTCCCCGACGGTGCAACTGCGCTCGGGCGGCTATCTGGTCATCAACCAGGCCGAGGCCTTGGTGGCGATCGACGTCAATTCGGGCCGCTCGACGCGCGAGCGCAATATCGAGGAAACCGCGCTGCGCACCAATCTGGAAGCAGCCGAGGAAGTGGCCCGCCAGCTGCGCCTGCGCGACCTGGCCGGCCTGATCGTCATCGATTTCATCGACATGGAAAGCCGCAAGCACAATGCGATGGTCGAGCGGCGGCTGAAGGACGCGCTGCGGACCGACCGCGCGCGCATCCAGGTCGGCTCGATCTCGCATTTCGGCCTGCTGGAGATGTCGCGCCAGCGCCTGCGCCCGTCGATCACGGAATCGAGCTTCACCCCCTGCCCGCACTGCCAGGGCACGGGCATCATCCGCGGCACCGAAAGCGCGGCCCTGCATGTGCTCCGCGCGGTCGAGGAAGAAGGCGCCCGCCGCCGCGCGGCCGAGATCACGGTCCATGTCGCCGCCGAGATCGCGCTGTATATCCTCAACAACAAGCGCGCCTGGCTCGACGAGATCGAGACGCGGCACAAGATGCGCGTGGTGTTCTCGCCCGACGCCTCGCTGCTGCCGCCCCAGCTGCGCATCGAACGCGTGCGCCCGCAGACCGAACGGTTCGAACCGGTGGCCCAGACCGCCCTGTCGGAACCGGTCGAGGCCCATGCCGAAATCGAGGCCGAAGCACCCGCTCCCGTGGTGCGCGAGATCCCGATCCAGGCCGAAGCCCCGACCCCCGTCGAGGACGCTCCCCGTACGGCCGAAGGCTCCGACGACGGTACCGACCATCGCCGGCGCCGCCGGCGTCGTCGGCGGCGGCGCAATGGCGAGCGGACCGCCGATGGCGCGCCGCAGTCGGCCCAGGTCGAAGCCGGCGACGAGGATGAAGAGCCCGGGGAAGACACCGCCGAGCCCGTCGTCGCGACAACCGGGCCCACCGCCGAAGCGCCCGCCCCCCGCGAGCGCGAGGACGAGGGCCGCGACCGCCCGCGCCGCCGGCGCGACCGGCGCGAGCCCCGGCCGGTGGAGGCCCCGTATCGCGGCCCGACGCCCGCCAACCCGTTCGGCAACGGCATCATCGACATCTTCGATGTGATCGAGCAGTCGACCGAAGCCGGTGTGGCGGCGGCATCCGCGCCCCGGCGCCCGGCGCCCGCCGCCGCACCGGCCGAAATCGTCGATATCGCCGAAACGCTGGCGGTGTCGGAGCCCGAAGCCGTGCCGGTGGCCGTAATCGTGGAAACGGTGGAGGACGCAGCGCCCGATAGCGCGCCTGCAACCGAACCGGCCGAGGACGCGCCGAAGCCGCGCCGCCGCCGCAGCCCCCGGACCCGCAAGGGCGCGGACGCCGAACCGGCAGCGGCCGAACCCGCCGCGGTCGAGGCGGCAAAGGTCGAGGCAACGGAAGCGCCCGTCGCGGCCACTACCCCCGCACAGCCGGCCGAGCCGGCGGCGGAAGCGCCCGCGACACCGCTCCGGACGCGCCGCCGGCGCACGACCAAGGCCGCACCGGTCGCGGACGTGGCCGAAGACGCAGCGGTCGAGGCACCCGAACCGGTCGCCGAAGCCGTGACGGAAGCGCCGGAGAAGAAGAAGCCCGGACGCAAGCCCGCAACGCGCGCGACGACCACGACCAGGGCCCGCAAGACCACGAAGACCGCCAAGGTCGAACCGGTCGAGGCAGCCCCGGCCGAGCCGACCGACGACGCGCCGGCCGATGCTGCCCCCGCCAAACCCAAGCGGGCCCGCAAGGCCCCCGCACGGGCGAAAACGGCGAAGGCCGCCGCTGCCGACGCGGCGCCCGAGGCCGAGACGGCGGACAGCAAGCCCGCCGCCCCGGCCGCCAAACCGGTGGCGGTGCAGCCCATCGTCATCGACGATGCCACCCCGCCGCGCCGCACCGGCTGGTGGCGTCGCTGAATCGTCGCGGCAGCCAGGGCCCCGCGTTCCCGGACACGGGGCCCTGGACGGTCGCCTCGATGAAGGCGCGCGCGGAAACCCGCTAGCGGGCCCGCGCTCAAACGACACAGGCCCGCCCCCTTCCGGGGGCGGGCCTGTCCACATTCAGAAGACTGCCTGCAAAGCCCCCCGGCGCCTGACGGCGCCGAGGCGGCCCGGCCGGTTTCAACCGGTGGCGAGCGAGGCGCGGCGCAGCGGCATCGTCATGCAATGGATGCTCCCCCCGCCCTGCGAGAACTGGTTCAGCTCGGGGTCGATCACGGTCAGCCCCTCGGCCCGCAGCATCTCGTTGATCCGGGTCGAATGGCGCGGGCTGACCACCCGGTCGCGCCCCAGCGCCAGCACGTTGCACCCCATGTCCCGCATCGCTTCCTTGTAGCTGACCGGCAGCAGCCGGATGCCCTGCGCGCGGAACCAGTCGAGATCCTCGTCATCCAGCACGTCGACGGCCGCAATCGCCAGGTTTTCCGTCACCATCGTGAAAATGACGTCCAGATGCAGGAAATGTTCCGGAAAGCGGATCATCCGCGTCGTCCATCCGGCCTGCTCGAACCATCCCAGGAACTCGCGCGCCCCGGCCTCGTCGGTGCGGCCGCCCGTCACGCCCACGGCAACCAGGCCCGGGCGGATGATATGGATATCGCCCCCTTCGATATGGCCCTGGGTGGCGCTCTTCCAGATATCGTCCGGCTGGAAGAAGGTGCGGATCTCGCGCTCTTCCGCCTGGCGCTCGGGGCGCATCAGGCGCGTCACCACGGTGCCCCAGGGCGTCGTCTGCGAACTGTCGCGGGTATAGACCTGATAGGGCATGCCCGCATGCGGTTGCAGGAAATGGCAGGCCGCTCCCGCCCCCTCAAGGGCCGAGACCAGTTCGCGGAACTGCGCCGCCAGCGCACCCCGGTCGATCCGCACCCCCTTCGCCATGGTCTGGATCGCGATGTCGTTGCTGGGTATCCAGCTGTAATTGTCGGGCGGGCACAAAAGAACATCCGACAATTCGCCGGTTTCGCTGTCGATAAACCACCGGTTCGACGTCATGTACCCATACTCCTTGCGCTCGATTATAATACGAGTCCGATCCTTTTCTCCACCAACCTAGGCCGGGCATGCCAGGCGCTCGATTTGAATCTCGTGGAGTTCCCTTTGGGTTTTGATAAATCAAAAACCAACCGGAATGGTGTATAGGGTCCCGATCCGGCTGGCGCCAGCCGGAACATTCCGCCTATGATTCCAGTGGCCGTTCCGCGTCATGCCTCCACACGAAGGATGGACCCGCTTGCCGAGCACCTGCCCGTCTACCCTCGCTTTTTCCCGATACCGGTCCCCGACAGCCTCCGATCGCCTCATCCGCCGCCCCGGTCCATGGCGCCGCATGCTCCCGGCGGCCCTGCTCGCCCTGGCCGTCATCCTGCCGGCCGCACGGGCACTGGCCGACGACCTTCCCGGCTTCGTGCATGACGGGCAGCTGACGCTGTGCACCAACCCCACCCTGCCGCCGATGACGTTCGTCAACGGGTCCGACACCAACGCCCTGGCCGGCATGGATATCGACCTCGCCCGGCGCCTGGCGGACTACTGGCATGTCGCGTTCGTCCCCCAGACCATGGATTTCGAGGGGCTGTTCCCCAGCCTCTCCGCCCAGCGCTGCGGCATGGTCATCAGCGGCGTCCTCAAACAGGCCGGCCGGCTGCGCAATTATGACGCCGTGGCCTATCTGGATTCCAGCGTGGTCGCGGTCGCCCGCGTCGGCACCCCGAAAATCCGCGAAATGGCCGACCTGTCCGGCCAGACCGTGGCGGTACAGTCCGGCACCAGCTACGCCGCCCAGATCGAACGGGAGAACGATCGCCTGCGCGCCGCCGGACGGCCACCGATCATCCTGCAGCAATACCCGACCGAAGATCAGGTGGTGCAGCAGGTCCTCATCGGGCGCGTCCACGCCTTCATCAGCCAGGATGTCGAGCTCTACTACCGGCAGAAGCAGCTGGGCGGAAAGGTCACGATCATCCTGGCGCCGGATTATCCGGATTTCCACCAGTTCGCCGTCTATATCCGCAAGGATGCGCGCGACACCGCCCTGTTGCAGAAGGCGATCGACGACCTGACCCAACGGGGCGAAATCGCCGGCATGGCACGGAAATGGGGCATCTCGGGCGACCATCAGAGCGTCTTCACCGACCGCAACACGCCGTCGCGCTTCGACTTCGCCACCTTCTTCGGCGCCCTGTTCTCGACCGCCTTCCTCAAGGGCGCCGCGCTGACGCTGGTCATCGCCCTCCTGTCGCACCTCACGGCCATCGTCCTCTCGATCCCGATGGCCATGAAGCTGAACGGCCGGGATTCGATCGTCAGGCGGCTGCTCAGTCTCTATGTCGCCGTGTTCCGGGGGGCGCCGACGCTGCTTCAGCTGCTGTTCATCTGGAACGCCCTGCCCCAGTTCTTCCCCATCTTCCGCGAACACTGGTTCACCCCGTTCCTGGCAACGTGGCTCTCCCTGTCGATCAACGAATCCGCCTATCAGGTGGAAATCAACCGGGCCGCCCTGCGCGCCGTCGATCCGGGCCAGGTCCTGGCCGCCGACGCTCTGGGCATGACCACGGCACAGACCTATCGCCACGTCATCTTTCCGCAGGCGCTGCGCATCGCCCTGCCGCCCACCATCAACGAATTCATCAGCCTGCTGAAAACGACCTCCCTCGCCTCGGTCATCTCGCTGCAGGAACTCCTGGCCGTCACCCAGATCCAGGTGGCGCGCACATTCCAGTTCACCGAATATTATGCGGCGGCCCTGGTCTATTACCTGGCGATGGTCTTCTTCTTCCTGTTCCTGCAGAAGCGGATCGAGCGCCGCTTCGTCTGGGCCGACCGCAACAAGGCATCCGCCGATGCAACCTAGCACCTCCCCCGATCCGACCGCGCGCATCTCCATCCGCGGGCTGAGCAAGTTCTACAAGGATTACCTGGCACTCGACCGGGTCGATCTCGACATCCGCAAGGGCGAGAAGATCGTCGTGCTCGGCCCGTCCGGGTCGGGAAAATCGACCTTCATCCGCTGCCTCAACCGTATCGAGCCGCATGACAGCGGCGTCCTGATGATCGACGGCCGGATCATCGACGACCGCACCGACCTCACGGCGCTGCGCGGCTCGGTGGGCATGGTGTTCCAGAACTACAACCTGTTTCCCCATCTCAGCGTCCTCGACAATTGCACGCTGGCGCCGCGCCTGGTGCGCGGCATCGCGAAATCCGATGCCGAGGCCACGGCCCGCCGCTACCTGTCGCAGGTCAATATCGCCGAACAGGCCGAAAAATTCCCGATCCAGCTTTCGGGCGGCCAGCAGCAGCGCGTCGCGATCGCCCGCGCCCTGTGCATGAATCCCGAAATCATCCTGTTCGACGAACCCACGGCCGCCCTCGACCCGGAATCCATCTCCGGAATCGTCGGCATCATGCGCGATCTGGCCGATCAGGGCATCACGACCGTCTGCGTCACCCACGAAATGGGTTTCGCCCGCCATATCGCCGACCGCATCGTCTTCATGGACCGCGGCGCGGTGCTGGAAATCGCCCCGCCCGAGGAATTCTTCACCGCCCCCCGCACCGAAAGGGCACGCACCTTCCTCGCGCAGATGATCCGCCACTGACCGGCAACGCAGGAAGCCTGCAAAGTAAACTTTGGAACCTTCTCAACGAACCCGCCGCACTTTTCGTTCTTGGATAGGAACAAGATCACCCCAGGACGGAAAAGCCCCATGACAGCACAACCCGGTTCCCCCTGTCGTACCGCCATCGCACAGAGGAACCGGCATGTCCTGTTCTCGGCGCTGCTTCTCGCCGGCGTCAGCAGCATCGCCGCGCACGCCGCCCCCGCCACGTCCCAGCCGGCGGCGCCCGCCCATCCGGCGCATGCCGCCGCCCGCCATGCGCGCGCGCCGCAGCGCCCGACGCTGGAGGCCATCACCGTCACCAGCGCGCGCACGGCGCGGTTCCATACCATGGCCAACACGGTCAACACGCTCAGCGGCAAGGAACTCCAGTCGCTGCACATCGTCAGCCCCAAGGAGATCGCGGCCTTCATCCCGGGCGTGACCGCCGTCAACGCCACCTCGGGCAGCACGCCGATCTTCTCGATCCGCGGCATCGGGCTGGACGATTATATCGGCACCAACATGGGCGGGATCGGCATCTATATCGACGGCGTCTTCGCCCCCTATCCGGTGCTGTACAACGGCCAGATGTTCGACGTGCAGACCGTCAGCGTCGAAAAGGGCCCGCAGGGCTTCGAATATGGCCGCAGCACGACCGGCGGCAGCATGAACATCGAATCCGTCAAGCCGACCGGCCATTTCGGCGGATACCTGAACTGGGGCTACAGCAGCTACGGCACCAACACCGCGCGCGGCGCCATCAACACGCCGATCACCGACCGCATCTTCAACCGCTTCGCCTTCAGCTACATCAAGGGCGACGGCTGGCAGCACGATATCCATACCGGCCGCCTCTACGGCGCGCAGGATATCCTGTCGCTGCGCAACCTCACCCAGTTCGTCATCGACGACCAGTCGTCCCTGATGCTGAACATCCATTACACGCGCGACAAGGGCACCCCGGTCTCGCCGCAGGACGTGGACGGCGACGCGGTGAACGGCCTGCCCGACCGCACGATCGGCGTCGGCGAAAATGCCAAGTACAACGCGGTCAATGTCGGCAACAACCGCGCCTCGCGCAATGAAAATGGCGGCGGCGTCGGCATCAACTATACCCGCAACTTCGATTTCGGCACCTTCACCTCGGCCACCGGCATCGATTTCTACCGTCGCGACGATTACGACAATTACGATGGCGAATCGGTCAATGTGGGCGACTATCGCTGGAACGACACCACCATCGCCCAGTCACACGACATGCATCTCAACATGACGCTGGCCAAGCGCCTCAACCTGACGGTCGGCGTCTACGAATCGTGGGACAAGATCAACGGCGCCTATACCAGCTACCGTGACTTCATCCTCGATTCGCCCAATGCCAGCCTGACGGACCATTTCGTCCAGCAGAACCTGTCGACCGGCCTTTACATCAACACCGTCACGCACATCGTCAAAGGGCTGGATTTCATCGCCGCCGGCCGCCTGTCCTATGACGAGCGCGGCTTCGACGGCGGCACGCTGGACAATACCGGCGCCGTCACCGGCACGGCGGGCTCGCACCTGTCCTATGTCAACCAGAACCATGAATATGAGCGCCTGACCGGCCGCGTCGGCCTGCGCTACACCATCCTGCCCGGCACGATGGTCTACGGCACGATTTCCAACGGCTACAAGGCCGGCGCCTATTTCGCGGCCCCGGTCACGGCTCCCCAGGCGCTGGACTATGTCCACCCCGAAAACCTGATCGCCTATGAAATCGGCGCCAAGACCAGCCTGTTCCATAACAAGGTGCAGATCGAAGGCTCGCTGTTCGACTACGAATACCATAACCGCCAGACCCTGTTCGTGGCCGAGATGCCGCGCGACATCACCTCGCTCAGCCTCGGCCTCATCCCCCGGGCACGGACGCGCGGCGGCGAACTGTCCAGCACCCTGCACGACCTGCTGCCCAACCTGGACCTGCGCGGGGCCTTCGCCTATCTCGACGCGCAGACCGTCAGCTCGGTCAGTTCCATCGGCGGCCTGCCGCTGCTCGGCAATGTGGATTCCCACTCCGCCCTGCCCTTCGCGCCGCGCTTCTCGTGGAACGCCGTCGCCCGCTACGGCATCGACGTAACCCCGCGCTACCGCGTGACCCTGCAAGCCAGCTATACGTGGAAGGACAACATGCTGGTGGCGCTGGGCGACCCGAACGGCAAGACGAACAAGATCAGCTCGATGGGCCTGCGGATGGAAGTCGGGCCGAAGACCGGCAAATGGACGGCCGCCGTCTATGTCGACAACATGCTCAACCAGCACGGCAACACCTATTCCTTCACCGGCAGCGACAACAGCCGCGTGCAGTATCTCCAGACGCCGCGCTGGGTCGGCTGCGACCTGCGCTACAATTTCTAGGCCCGGGGACCAAGGCGGCCGCCATGCGCCTCGAACTGTTCAAGACCCTGTGGGGCGATACCCGCCCCTGGCCGTCCGTCATCGCGGACATGCGCGCCGCCGCCTTCGACGGGATCGAGGCGCGCATCCCCGACAGCGCGCAGGACGCGGCCGACAAGGGCCGCCTCCTGCGCCAGGAGGGCGTGCCCTACATCGCCATCGCCCTGACCGGCGGGGGCGTCATCCCCCGCCAGGCCGCCGGCGTGGACGACCACCTTGCCGATCTCCGCCACGCGCTGGACCGCGCGTCCGCCATGCAGCCCCGCTTCGTCAACGTGCTGGGCGGCAACGATCGCTGGAGCACCGCCCAGCAGGCGGATTTCATCAACCGGGCGGACGGGATCGGGCGCGAGGCAGGGCTGCAATGCGTGTTCGAAACGCACCGCTCGCGCATCCTCTCCTCCCCCTGGATCGCGCTGGACGTGCTGGACCAGTGCCCGGATGCGCTGTTCACGCTCGATGTCAGCCACTGGGTCGTCACCTGCGAGCGGCTGCTGGACGATCCGCTGGACGATTTCAGCGCCTTCATCGCCCGCGTCCATCACCTCCAGGCCCGGGTCGGCTACGACCAGGGCCCGCAGGTCCCCCATCCCGGCGCGCCGGAATACGCGGCGGCCCTAGCCTTCCACCAGCATGTCTGGGCGCAGGTCTGGGCCGCGCAGGCCCGGCGCGGCTACGCCGTCACGACGCTGACACCGGAATGCGGCCCGGACGGCTACCTGCACACACTGCCCTTCACCAACGCGCCGGTGGCCGATCTGTGGGCCCTCAACCGATGGATCGCGGACACCGAACGCCGGCATTTCGACGCATTCCGGCAATCTCACGACAACGCGGCCACAGGAGATCTCTGACATGACGACAGACACGACCACCCGGCGCGAGACCTTCACCACGATCCCCGTCGTCGACATTTCCGGCCTGTATTCCGCCGATCCGGCCGACAGGCTGGCCGTCGCGGACCGGCTGGGCGACGCCGCCCGCAATGTGGGCTTCCTCTATATCTCCGGGCACCGCGTGCCGCAGGACCTGATCGACGGCGTGCGCGCGGCGGCCAGGGATTTCTTCGCCCTGCCGCTGGACCGCAAGATGGAGTATTATATCGGCACGTCCGCAACCCATAAGGGCTTCGTGCCGGAGGGCGAGGAGGTCTACAACAAGGACCGCCCGGACCATAAGGAAGCCTTCGACATCGGGTACGAGGTTCCGGCCGACAACCCGCTGGTCCTGTCCGGCACGCCGCTGCTGGGCCCCAACAACTGGCCCGGCCTGCCGCTGTTCCGCGAACGGGCCCAGGCCTATTACCGCGCCGTGTTCGCGCTCGGGCGCCTGCTGTTCCAGGGTTTCGCACTGGCGCTGGGCCTGCCGGAGAACGCGTTCGACGACATGGCGCAGTTCCCGCCGTCCAAGCTGCGGATGATCCACTACCCCCATGACGGCGCGGCGCAGGACGCACCGGGCATCGGCGCCCATACCGATTACGAATGCTTCACCATCCTGCTGGCCGACCAGCCGGGGCTGGAAGTCATGAACGGCAACGGGGAGTGGATCGATGCCCCGCCCATCCCCGGCGCCTTCGTAGTCAATATCGGCGACATGCTGGAGGTCATGACCGCCGGCACCTTCGTCGCCACCGCGCACCGCGTGCGCAGCGTGCAGGAAGAGCGCTATTCCTTCCCCTTGTTCTATGCCTGCGACTACCATACCCAGATCCGCCCCCTGCCGGCCTTCGACAGGGGCGGCGAGACGTACGAAGCCATCAAGATCGGCGATCACATGTGGTCGCAGGCCCTGCAAACCTACCAGTACCTGGTCCGCAAGGTCGAACGGGGCGAACTGGCGCTGCCGGCCGGCGCGCGCGGCACCGCCACATTCGGGCATTTCAAACGGAAGACTGAGCACGCATGAACCCGCACGCATCCATCGCCCCGCACGCCGAACAGGACGAACAGTCGCTGCGCGAGGACCTGGCCGCCGCCTACCGGCTGCTCGCGCTGTTCGACATGACGGACCTCGTCTACACCCACCTCTCGGTGCGCCTGCCCGGGCCCGGCCATACGTTCCTGGTCAACCCCTACGGGTGGCTGTTCGAGGAAATCACGGCCAGCTCGCTGGTCGTGGTGGATGCCGAAGGCCTGCCGAAGCAGCCGACCAGCTGGCCGGTCAACCCGGCCGGCTTCGTCATCCATTCCGCCGTCCATCGCAGCCGCCCCGACGCCGCCTGCGTCATGCACACCCACACGCTGGCGGGCATGACGGTGGCCGCGCAGCAGCATGGAATCCTGCCCCTCAACCAGATCAATGTCGAATTCCACGGCCGCGTCGGCTTCCACGCCTACGAAGGCATCGCGGCGGACGACAATCTCAGCGAGCGCGAGCGACTGGTCCGCGACCTCGGCGACAATATCGGCCTGATCCTGCAAAATCACGGCCTGCTGACGGTCGGCGTCTCGGTCGCCCAGGCCTTCTACCGCACCTATTATCTGGAACAGGCCTGCCGCATCCAGGTCGCCGCGCAATCGACCGGCGCCCCCCTGCACCTGCCGTCGGAGGATAAATTGCTGCGGACCCGCGCCCAGTTCGAAAACGACCCCGACGAAGGCCGCCTGGTCTGGCGCGCCCTGCGCCGCAAGCTGGATCGCGAACAGCCCGACTATATCCGCTAGGCGCCGCCCCCCACGACGCCCCATCATTCGGCATGGGAGGGTCCGCAACAGGCCCTCCTCTTTTCGTGAATTCCCTTATATAATCCGTGGCCTGCCTCCCTGCGCCGGCCCGATGAAAAACAGCCCCTTCCCCCCGCTTCCCCGCACGCCACGCTTTCCCAGGGCGCTGGCCCACAGCCTGATGCCGTCGGTCGTCACGCACTGGCTGGGCGCGCGCGCCATCGCCATCGCGCCGGAACAGATCGCGATCCGCGAGGGCCTGCGGGCCGGCGTCGCCGTCAGCACCATCATGCTGGTCGCCTGGCACATCGCCATGCCCCTCATGGCATGGTCCGCCTTCGCCGCCTTCTGGACCTGCCTGGCCGATCCCGGGGGCCTTCTCCGTCCCAGGATCAGGGCCCTGACATCCTTCGGCGTGGCCGGTGCGGCCATCACCGGCACCATATCCGCGCTGGCGGGCTACAGCACCGCCGCCGCCTTCGCCGGCCTGGGCCTCTGCGCCTTCCTGTGCGGGCTCGCCCGGGCGCGGGGCCCGGTCGCCACTCAGGTCAGCGTCCTCGCCGCCATCGTGGCCGTCGTCGCCGTCTGCTACCCCCAGACCCTCGCGGGGGCGGTCACGCTCGCCGGCCTGTTCTCCCTCGGCGTCCTGTGGGCCATGCTGATCTGCCTGCTGGCCTGGCCCGTCGACCCCAGCACCCCGCAGAAACAGGCCTGCGCCGCCCTGTTTCGCGAACAGGCCGCCATGGCCTTCCGCCTGCTCGGCCTCCCCCATCTCCAGACGGCCAGCCTTCCCACCCAGCAGAAGGAACTCAGCGCCTGGCGCCGCGACATCCGCCGCCGCATCGAACAGGCCCGTTCCGCGGTGGAAAAACTCTCCGGCAACACACCTGTCAGCCCGGCCTACGCCACCCTCCTTCCGGCCGTCGAAGCCGCCGACCGCATCTTCGTCACCCTCATCGCCTTCGAACACGCGGCATTCTCCGCCCCGCTCCCGCCCGAGACCGCCCGCGTCATCCGCATCACCTCGGCCGCCCTCCGCCGCATCGCGCGGGACATCCCGGCCGGCCGCCACGCCCCGGATAGTCTCGGCCCCCATATCCGCGCGCTCGGCCGCCTCGGCGCCCACCCCAACGCCCTGTCGGCCCGCGCCGCCGCGTGGAATGCCGCCGCCCTGACCGACCTGCAAGCCGCATGGCAGGCCAGGGACCAGCCCCGGCGCGACGCCACGCCATCCGCCCCCGCCACGCCGTGGCAGCATCCCGGCCCGATCTTCGTCCGGCACGCCGCCCGCCTGTCCGTGGCAGTAATGGCCGCCTTCGGCATCACGCTCGCCTTTCACCTGCCCTATGCCTACTGGGCGATGATGGCGGTCGTCGTCGTCACCCAGCCGGGCCGCAGCACCACCCTCTCCCGCACCATCGAGCGCGTCGCCGGCAGCGTCGCGGGCGGCATCCTCGCCGCCATCGCGGGCACGCTGTGCCCGAAATGGCTGGTCCTGCTCCTCATCTTCCCGCTATCGGCCACCACCATCGCGCTGCGCAGCGTCAATTACACGCTGTGCGTCACCTTCATGACCCAGCTTTTCGTCCTGGTCACCGACCTCGTGGGCTCCGACACCGGCTGGCTGCTCGGCTTCGCCCGCGCCGAAAACAACATCATCGGCAGCCTTGTCGGCATGGCCGCCTGCCTCCTGCTGTGGCCGGAGAAATCCACGGCCTCGCTGCCTACCCTGGTCAGCAGGGCCTTCCTGGCCAATCTCCGCTACGCCGCACGCGTCGCCACCGGCGACAACGACCGCGAGGCCACCGAACGCGCCCGCCGCCAGGCCGGCACCACCTCCAACAAGGCCGAAATCCTCTGCCAGCAGACCAGCCTGGAAGGCCTCCGCCGGTCGGAAAACCTCAAGATCTGCACCGAAATCCTCTTCCACCTGCGCCGGCAGGCAGGCATCGCCAGCACAAGCTGGCTCGAACAGGCCACCGACCATCCCCCCATCCGTGCGGAACAGGCCTATCCGGAGGCCCTCCGCCATTTTTCCACGCTGCTGGCCGATCCGGCCTCCGAAACGACGTCACAGGCGCATCTGCGCGAAATGCTCCTGTTCCTCCGGCAACAGCACTGAAGGCGCGCAGCCTCCCTTTTCTCCCCCCCACGGGCCATTCCTGAATTCGGTTCACAGGCGTTGTGACGGCCGGGCCCATAGCCCTGCCCGCCGCCGCCCTGTACGTGCAGCAAACCGGGGCCGCCCACGCGCAGCCCCCCTCCGACGCAACAGGGAGAAGCTTGCATTGGTCGAAATCACCAGCCAGATGAACGTCGCCGTCAGTGCCGACACCGCCTGGGCCCTGCTCGGCGGCTTCGACAGCCTGCCGCTATGGATACCGATGATCCGGACCAGCGTGCTGGAAGACGGCGGACGCATCCGGCGCCTGACGCTTGCCGACGGCACGACCATCACCGAACGCCTGATCCGCTTCGACGACCGGGCACGGATGTATTCCTACGCCTACCTCAGCGGACCGGACCCGGTCGAAGACTATGTCGGCCAGGTCGCCGTCACCGAACAGGGCCCCGACCGCTGCCTCATCGGCTGGGGCAGCCGGTTCGTGCCCGTGGGGCTGAGTGAAGCGGACGCGACCGCGCGGTACCACGCCGCCTATACGGCAGCCCTCACGCACGCCAGGGACCTTCTGGAAGGCGCGGCCTGACCGTCCCTCATCCGTTCCGGAAATCACCGACAGGACAAGCAATCATGAAGAACATCCTCCTCGTGAACGGCGGAAAGGCCTTCGCCCATTCGCACGGGCGCCTGAACGATACGCTCCACGACGTGGCGGTCGAAACCCTGTCGCATGCCGGCTTCGCCATCCGCCAGACCAAAATCGATGCCGGCTACGACATCCAGCAGGAACTCCGGAATTTCCTGTGGGCCGATCTGGTCATTTACCAGATGCCCGGCTGGTGGATGGGCGCCCCGTGGATCGTCAAGAAATACATGGATGAAGTCTTCACCGCCGGGCACGGCACGCTCTACGCCAACGACGGCCGCAGCCGGGCCCACCCGGAACGCAAATACGGCTCGGGCGGCCTGCTGCACGGCAAGCATTACATGCTGTCCCTGACCTGGAACGCGCCGGAAGAAGCCTTCCTCGACCCCGCGCAGTTCTTCGACGGCAAGGGCGTCGATGCCGTCTATTTTCCGTTCCACAAGGCCAATCAGTTCCTCGCCATGGCCCCCCTGCCGACCTTCCTCGCGTCGGACGTCATGAAGGCCCCGGCCATCGACACGACCACGCACCGCTATCGCCAACATCTCGCGCAAGCCCTGGCGTTCGGCGCAGGGTAAGCATGCGCGCAACGGCCGCTCGATTTCACACGGGGTCGTTGCGCATGAAGCCCTGCAAGCGCGGAATCATGAAATCGAGAAACAGCCGAATGCGCTGCGGCATGCGCTGTCCGCCCGGATAGAGGGCATGAACCTCTTCCTCGTCACCAAGGCCGGCCTGGTCCAGCACTTCGACCAGCCGGCCATGGCGGATATCCTCGCGCACATGATAGTCGCCCAGACGGGCCAGCCCCATTCCCGCCAGCGCCAGCCGCCGCACGGTCTCGCCGTTATTGGCCAGCAGGTTTCCCCCCACCATCCGATCGACGATCCGTCCCCCATCCTTCAGCGGCCAGATCGGGGCCGCGCGCCGAAAATTGAAACCAAGGCAGTTATGCCGGTCCAGATCCGCGATCGTGACCGGCGTGCCGTGGCGTTCCAGATAGGCCGGCGCCGCGACGATCTTCCGGCGCGCAACCCCGATCCTGCGCGCAATCAGGCTGCTGTCCGCCAGCGGCCCCACCCGAAACGCGATATCGGCACGATCGAGGTACAGATCGACAATCTCATCCGACAACGACAGATCGACCACCATGTTCGGGTACATCTCCCAGAACGCGGGCAATAACGGCTCGATCCCCAGCACGCCGAAGGCCACCGACGCGTTGACGCGCACCGTGCCCCCGGCCCCCTTCCCCCCCTGTCCGACCGCGCGCTCGATATCGTCCAGTTCCGCCAGCAGGGCACCGCTACGCTCATGGAAGAGACGCCCCTCGTCGGTCAGCGACAGCCGCCGCGTCGACCGCTCGATCAGCCGCACGCCCAGCCGCTCTTCCATGCGCGCAATCAGCTTGCTGACCGTCGAGGGCGTCATCAGAAGCTGCCGCGCCGCCTCGGAAAAACTGCCCGCCTCCACAACCCGGACAAAGACCAGCATCTCTCCCGCACGATTATCCATCATCGCTCCGGCCGGCAAAGCGCCGGCGGCGATAATGGTGCGGCATCATCCTCCACCAACGCCCGCAGCGCCGCGATACGCGCATCCCACACGATCGATATCCGTTCGAGATGTTTGCGTATGATCGCGATCTTCTGCGTCCGCAACTGCCATTGCCGCATGCGGCCGACCCGCGCGCTTTCCACCAGCCCGGCCTCTTCCAGCACCCGCAGATGCCCGTTGATCCCCTGCCGGCTGATCGCCCCCACCCCCTCCGTCAACCGAATGGTCGGCAGCGGCCCATTTTCGCTCAGGCGCGCGACAATCGACAGACGGATCGGATCGCCCAGCGCCGCGAAAACCGGCACCACCGATTGCAGATCCCCCGAACAGCTCCCGCCTTTCGTCACGACGCGCCTCAATCTTCGCGCAGGGCAAGATATGTCCCGATCAACCTGGCCTGATGCGCCCATCCGCCCTCATTCGCCCTGAACGCCTGGGGCCGCCGGGCAAGCGGAAGCCGGTCGAACCCCGTTTCCGTGATGGTAAGCCGGATGCCGCCTTCCACCTCCGCCAGTGCGAACGTCACCAGCGTCATCGGCTCGGCAGCATGATCCTGCGCGGGATCGACAGCAAAAGGATGCCAGCGGAACGAGAACAGTCGCATGGGTTCGATCCGCTCGATCCGCACGCGCCAGGCCGCACCGCGATGCGGCTCCTGCAAGCGGGCGACCTCCGGATCGACCTGGGTGGGAACCACCCGCCCGATTGCTTCCTGGCCTGCGACGAACGGGCCATCGATCTCCACCCCGAACCACTGGCCGAAACGGCCGGACTCACTGATCGCCCGCCACACCCGCTCCAGCGTCGCCTTCAGGATGACCGTCTTTTCGATCCTGTCCGTCTCCATGCGCAACCTCCCAGTTGCGCGCAGCCTATCGGCCAGACCCACAAGGCGCAACCATGGTGTTGCCCTTCCCCGTCAGCACAGGCTGCCGAACTGCTCCCGGAAATCCGTCTCCAGCGCGACGGTCCATACCTGCGCCACGAAATCCGACAAAGGGAGTTCGCTCAACCGCACCAGGCCGATCGAACCGGGCGAAAAACCGGCAAGCCGCCGCATCTGCAACCGTCCGGCCGGCGGCACCCGCAACGGAAAGGAAGACAGCGGCAGGATGGTCGCCATCGCACCCCGCATGATTTCCGCATGGATCAACTCCAGCGACGCCGTCTCCAGGCGAATGATCGGCTCCACCCCGGCAGTCTGGAATCCGATATCCACCAGTTGCCGGCAGCGCATGCCCGGGCTGAGCAGCGCCAGCGGAAATTTCGCCGCATCCTCCCAGCTTATTTCCCGCTCGTCGGGAAAGGCATAGGCCGCGGTACCGGCCAGCACCTGCTCTTCCGCATAAAGGGCCCTGACCATGAAAGCCTGCGCCTGCGGGCACTGGTCGTAATACATGATCCCGATATCGAGCTGCTTGCTGGCAAGCCTCTCGATGATGTCCGCATTCGGCAGAACGGAAACTTCGCTGGAAAAATCGCCGATCTTCTCCTTGATCGCTTCCAGGAGCACCGGCACGACATGGACGGCGGTCGGGATGACGCCGATCTTGACCGACCCCACCAGCTCCTGCCGCGACAACGAAACCTCGCTGCGCATCTCCGACACGCTGCGCAGGATATCATGCGCCCATTTCAGCACCCGCGTGCCCTCGGTCGTCAGGCCGAAGACCTTCTTCTTGCGATCGATAATAACGATCCCAAGCTCTTCCTCCAGCTGCCGGATGGCACGCGAAAGCGCGGGCTGCGAGACATTGCACGCCGCAGCGGCTTTCGAGAAGCTGCGAAGCCTGTCGATTTCCCGAAGATAGGAAAGCTGCCTCAGAAACATCTACCGCCTTCTCATTTCGAAACCAGAATTTCTTCCACCAGCCGCTCCCGGCCACAGAACAGAACCTGCTCGTCGCGCCGCGCAATGGCGACCAGCGTCTGGTTCATCGTCTCCGCCAGCCGACAGGCCCGATAGGTCGGGGCCGAGATCGCAACCACGACCGCGATCCCGCTCCGCAGCGTCTTCAGGGCCATTTCAAACGAATAGCGGCTGGTCAGAAGGCAAAACCCCTCTCCCGCCTCATCCCCCCGCGCCCGTGCCCCGATCAGCTTGTCCAGCGCGTTATGCCGCCCCACATCCTCCCGGATCATCACGATCCGGCCCTCGCGGTCGGCCCAGCCGGCCGCATGCACCATCCGCGTCGCCGCGTTCAGCTTCTGCCATGCGCCCAGTTCGTTCAATGCGCGATGTACCGCCCGGATCGGGATCATGGGGCCCGCGCCCAGCACCGGCGCCCCCACGGCATCGCAGGCCGGCACGTCGTCGCTGCCACAGATCCCGCAGCTCGAATGCCCGGTCCGGGTACGCGGACTGCGCCGGATCAACGCTGCCAGCGCATCCCCGGTGATCGCGATATCCATGCTCAGCCCGTCATCTTCCTCCCTCACGGCAACCGAGCGGATCTGCGCGGCAGCCTCGACGATCTGTTCCGTCAGGCAATAGCCGAAGGCAAAATCCTCCAGATCCGCCGGCGTCATCATCATGACACCATAGGGAAAGATCCCGTTGAAGGTCAGCCTGACCGGCACCTCATCGGCCACGTTCAGCGCGAACACCCTGTCGGGCCGCCCCAGCGACGTGACAGGCAATTGGTGAAACAGAGAGGACATCTCGAAAACCCTACCCGGCCACACTCATCGCACGTCGTGACAGGCGACCCAGCCGGTCTCACCGGCTTCGTAATGTTCCTGCTTCCATATCGGTACCCGCCGCTTGATCTCGTCTATGATGAAGCGGCAGGCGCCGAACGCGGCATCACGATGCGGTGCGGCGACGCCGATCCACACTGCGGTTTCCCCGACGGCAAGATACCCGATCCGATGCATCGCCGTTGCCGCGCAGATCGCAAACCGCGCCGTGGCCTCCTCCAGGATGGCCTGCCCTTCCGTCAGCGCCAGCGGCCGAAAAGCCTTGTAGTCGATGCCCGACACCGCACGGCCGTCATTCGTCTGCCGCACCCATCCTTCAAAACTGCAAAACCCGCCTGCCTGCGGCAGCAGCAATTCCCGCTGCAACACCCCGATCGCCACGGGCGCGTCCGCCATCAAAAACCGGCTCATCCGCCGCTGACCGGCGGAATGAACACGACATGGTCGCCGTCCCGCAAAGGCTGGTCCCACGGGCAAAACGCAGCGTTGACCGCCACACGCATGCAGGCAGGCGACAGGGAAAAGCCATGGATCGCACACAGTTCATCGTAAAGTGCCGCGGCCGTATCCGCCTCCGTCTCGCGCCTTTCAGCCGCACACCCCGCCGCATCGTGCAACTGCGCGAAATATTCCAGTTCTATACGTCGCATAGGCTCCCCTGCCGAACCGCGCGCGGTCCGGTCAGCCTCCGATATAATGCATTTCGATTTTTTCCGCCGACCGCGCACGGCCCTCCACGGCCGAGCAGCCGCGCGGCATGGCGCGTTCCTCGCTGTAGCGATCCTGACGGCCGCGCCATATGCCCGACAGCGCCTCGCGCAGCTTCGTATCGTCCCCGCCATCCCGCAGGATCGCGCGCAGATCCGTCCCCTCAGTCGCAAAGAGGCACGTATAGAGCCTCCCGTCGGAGGACAGGCGCGCCCGCGAACAATCCCCGCAGAACGGCGCACTGACCGAGGACACGAATCCGATCTCGCCTCCCGCATCGACATAGCGATAGCGCCGCGCCACCTCGCCGCGATAGTTCGGCGACAGGGCGATCAGCGGCCAGCGCGCGTCGATCCGCGCCAGCACCTCGCGCGACGGCACCACATCGCCGCGTTCCCAGCCATTGCGGGTTCCCACATCCATATATTCGATGAACCGCACCACGATCCCCGTGTCGCGAAAGCGCCCCGCCAGCTCCAGGATACCGTCATCGTTCACGCCCCGCTGGATGACGGCATTGATCTTCACCCCACCCGGAAATCCGATCTCCCGCGCAGCCGCGATCCCTTCGAGCACGGTCTCCAGTTCGGCACGCCCCCCGCTCATCCGGGCAAACACGGCCGCATCGAGACTATCGAGGCTCACCGTCGCCCGATGCAGCCCCGCCGCATGCAGGGCCGCGACCGACCGCGCCAGCAGCACGCCGTTGGTGGTCAACGCGACATCCTCGATCCCCGGCACCCGCACCAGCCGCGCCACCAGGTCGGGCAGGCCGGGGCGCAGAAGCGGCTCGCCCCCCGTCAGGCGCAGCTTGGTCACGCCCAATGCCGCCGCCGCCCGCGCAACCCGCACGATCTCGTCGAAATCCAGCCGCTCGCGAGGCGCCAGAAAGCGGAATCCCTCATGATAGGTCGCTTCCGGCATGCAGTACGGGCACCGGAAGTTGCACCGATCCATCACCGAGATCCGCAGATCCCGCATCGGGCGCCCGCGCCGGTCCACCACCGGCCCATCCCTGTCCATCAGAAGATTTTCACCCCACGAGAATGGCTGGCACGTTACCCGGCAATCCTGATCGGCGCTGCCGAGGCAACACTCTCCACAACCTTGACAGGAATGGACTTCGCAGCCGGCGTTCCGCTGATCTCGTCGAAATAATCTAGCGGCAGCAGTGGGTTGAGCTCCGGATAATAGCCCGCAATGGCACCCCGCGACATCGGATAGTCGATCACGGTCAACCCGTCGACATAGCGCCGCAGCCCGTCATCGCTATAGGTCTCCAACCCGATCACCGCTCCATTTTCCAACCCGCGATCCTTCATGTCCTCCTTGTTCATGAAGATCACGAGGCGATTGTTATAGACCCCGCGATAGCGGTCGCTATTGCTGTAGATGGTGGTGTTGTACTGATCATGCGACCGGATGGTCGCCAGACGCAGCATCGCGGGGTCGCCGATCGTGGCATTCACCTCCAGCCCCGGCAGCACCAGGAAATTCGCCTTGCCGTTCGGCGTCTTCCACACCAGCCGACGCGGCGGGATATCGAGGTGAAATCCCCGCGGATTCTTGATCTTCTCCGAAAAATCCGAATAGATCTCCGGATATACCTCCGCGATCTTGTCGCGGATCGGCGTGTAATCGACCATATAGCGCGCCCACGGCGTCTTCGAATGCGGCAGCGCGGCGATCGCCATCCGGCAGACAATCTCCGTCTCCGGCCGCACATGCTCGGTCACGGGCTCGAACACACCACGCGAGGCCGTCACGTTCGCCATCGCATCCTCGATGGTCACGAACTGCTCGCCCGCCTCGGTGCGGATAATCTCCGAACGCGCCACCACCGGCAGGATCAGCGCGTCCTTGCCGTGCACCAGATGCCCACGATTGAGCTTCGTCGCAATCCCGACCGTCAGGTCGAGCTTCTGCATCGCGGCATAGGACCGGTCGGTATCCGGAACAGCCCGGATGAAATTCCCGCCCATGCCGATAAACACCTTGGCGGTTCCCGCTTCCATGGCCTCCAGCGCCTCAAGCACATGGTGGCCATGCTCGCGCGGCGGCTCGAAGCCGAAGGCATCGCGGACACGATCCAGATATTGCTGCGTCGGCTTCTCGTCGATACCGACCGTGCGATCGCCCTGCACGTTGGAATGGCCACGGATCGGCGCGATCCCCGCACCTGGCCTGCCGAAATTGCCGCGCAGCAGCAGCAGGTTCGCCACCTGCTGCAACAGGCGCGACCCTTCCTGATGCTGCGTCAGGCCCATGCCGTAGCAGATGATCGTCGCCTTCGACCGCTTGTAGATCTCCGCGATCCGCCGGATCTGCTCCTCCGGCACGCCCGAGATCCGGGTGATGTCCGCCCACGAACAGCCCATCACATCATCCCGCAACGCCGCCAGGCCGGCCGTATGGCGCTCGATGAAATCCGTGTCGAGCACATGCTCACCCTGCTCCTCAGCCTCGAAGAGCGCCCGCATCATCCCCTTGAAGATGGCCAGATCGCCGCCGATCCGCACATGCACGAATTCGCTGGAAATCGGGGTAGAGCCGAACGTCGCCATCTGGAGCATGTCCTGCGGCTCGGTAAAGCGGATCAGCGCACGTTCCGGCATCGGGTTGATCAGCACGATCGGCACGCCGCGCTTCCGCGCCTCCACCAGGTTCGTCATCATGCGCGGCGAATTGGTGCCCGTATTCTGCCCGATGACAAAGATCGCCTCGGCATGCTCGAAATCCGACATGACGATCGTGCCCTTGCCGATCCCGATCGAGGCCGGCAACCCCCGGCTGGTCGGCTCATGGCACATGTTCGAACAGTCGGGGAAATTATTGGTGCCGAATTCGCGCACGAAGATCGAATAGAGAAAAGCCGTTTCGTTGGCCGTACGCCCCGACGTATAGAATTCCGCCTGATGCGGGCTGTCGAGCGCCTGCAAATGCCGGCCGATCATCGCAAACGCGTCATCCCAGGCAACCGGCACATATTTGTCGGTCGCGGCATCATACCGCATCGGCTCCGTCAGGCGCCCCTGCATCTCCAGCCAGTAATCGCTCTTCTGCATCAGTTCGGTGACGGTATGCCGGTCGAAGAATTCGCGCGTCACCCGCGCCTTCGTCGCCTCATGCGCCAGAGCCTTGGCCCCGTTCTCGCAGAATTCCAGCGTCTTGCGATGATCGGGGTCCGGAAACGCGCAGCTCGGGCATTTGAAGCCGCCCGGCTGGTTCATGGCCAGCAACCCGCGCGAACCCTTGACGAGCACGCTCTGCTCCATCAGCACTTTCGCGGTCGCCCCCGCCGCCCCCCAACCGCCGGCCGGATGATGATAGGGCTTGAACTCGGACGGCTTTTCTTTGCTCATGGTATCAACCTCCTGTGGCCGCAGCCGGGCATCCCTCGTCCGTCACAGGACGCCGAATTCTTTCATGGCCGGCACGAAATTTTCGTTCTCATGTTGCGAGCGCGCAAGTTTTATCAGCGCAAAACGCTGCAACGGGGTCAATCTTGCCCATTGCGCCGGCGTCGGCGGCGCCACGCCGTCCGCCTCGGCCTGTATCCGCACGGCCTCGGGCATCCGATCGGCCTCCCGCCAGTCGTCGAAGCCATTGACAGCAAGATGGCGCGGCGGCTCATCGCTGCGCACCGCGATCAGATGCAGGACCAGGGCCCGATAGGCCTCCTGATCCGCGACCGTCTCGCACGGCAGGTCGGCAAGCTGCCCCCGCTCTTCGCGCGAAAACCGGCTCCATTGCCGCAGGCTCAGCTTTATGCCGGCGATATCGAGCTTCTGCCGCGCAATCATCGGGATGCAGCGCAGCGAACCCGCGAAATCACTCTCAAAGTCAAAAATCATCGAACCCGGTCCAGAATCCCTGCAATCCGTCAAAAAGACACGAAAGCGCCGCCCGTCATTTGGGAATAATCAGGTGAAGCAGCATCGCCACCACGAAAAGCGCCGCGGTGCCGAGCGCCCAGATGCCCACGAACCACCCGATCCGAACGCCAAGGCGCTTGGGCGCATCATCCCCGTTTCCCTTGACGATCTCAGTGATAGCCATCGGCTTCCGTCACTTTCCCGCGGAACACGCGGTAGGAGTAAATCGTGTAGGTCAGGATGATCGGCAGCAGGATGGCAGTGCCGACAAGCTGGAAGAACTGGCTCGACGGCGGCGACGACACATCCCACAGCGTCAGGCTGGGCGGCACGGCATAGGGCCACACCGTAATCCCGAGGCCCGACAGGCACAGGAAGAACCAGCCGAGCGCACACAGGAACGGCCCCTTCGAATGGCCGCGACGCAGCCCCGCGGCCAGCAGCACACCCAGCACGACGACCAGCACGGGCACCGGCGCGACGAAGAGGATGTTCGGCCAGTCGGTCCAGCGCCGGAGATAGGGCGCATGCAGCAGCGGCGTCCAAAGGCTGACCGCCACGATCCCCACGAACAGCCCGACCGCCAGCCACGCGGCCCATTTGCGGCAGGACGCCTCCAGCACATCGGTCGTCCGCCACACAAGCCAGGTCGCGCCAAGCAGGGCATATCCGCACATGACCGCCAGCCCGCACAGCACGCTGAACGGCGTCAGCCAGTCCAGTGCCCCGCCGGTGAACGCCCCGTCAGTCACCGCAATGCCCTGGATCACGCCACCCAGGATCGCCCCCTGGCTGAAGGCGGCGATGCCCGATCCGGCCATGAACCCCACTTCCCACAATCCCTCACGCGCGGTTCCCCGCGTCATGATGCGGAATTCGAACGACACGCCGCGAAAGATCAGGGCCAGCAGCATCAGCACGATCGGCAGGTAGAGGGCCGGCAGCAGCGTGGCATACGCCCCTGGAAAAACACCGTAGAGCACGGCACCCCCCAGAACCATCCACGTCTCGTTCCCGTCCCAGACCGGCGCGATGGTATTGATCATCACATCCCGCCGCCCCTGATTGCGCTCCAGCGCAAACAGCATGCCGATGCCCAGGTCGAACCCGTCGAGAATGACATAGATCGTGATCGCGGCCACCAGGATGACGGCCCACACGATCGGGAGCCAATGCGCGAAATCCATCATGGCTCAGGCTCCTTCACCGGGAATGGGGCCGGCGATCCCCGGATGCGTATGCGTCGCCAGCACGTCGGCGGCATGGCTGGGGCTGGCCCCATGCTCGCCCTCTTCCGGCGCGCGCCCCAGCAGGCGGAGCAGAATGCCCAGCCCCGATCCGAACACGATCACATAGACCACGACAAAGGCCGTCATCGTCACCGCCATGCTGGACAGCACGATCGGCGAAACACTCTCCGACGTCCGCAGCAGGCCATAGACGGTCCATGGCTGCCGGCCGACTTCGGTCGTCACCCAGCCGCACAGCAGCGCGACGAACCCGGCGGGCGCCATGCACACCGCCACCCGATGAAAAACCGGGCTGGTAAACAGGGCACTGGTCCGGCGCAGCCACAGCGACCAGAACCCCACCAGCGCCATCAGCATGGCCAGCGCGACCATGATGCGGAACGAGAAGAAGATGACCGGCGACGGCGGCCGCTGGTCGCGGGGGAAATCCTTCATCCCCGGCACCTTGCCGTCGAGACTGTGCGTCAGGATCAGCGATCCGAGCAGCGGCACCCTCACGGCATAATCGGTCCGCTCCGTCTTCATGTTCGGAATGCCGAACAGAAGCTCCGACGCCCGCCCCTCGGTCTCCCAGTCGCCTTCCATCGCGGCGATCTTCACCGGCTGGTATTTCAGCGTGTTCAGCCCATGCGCATCGCCGGCCAGAATCTGCAGCGGCGCCACGATCGCGGCCATCCACATGGCCATGGAGAACATCACCCGCACCGGCTCGCTCGCGATCACCCCCTCCCGCCGCGCCTTCAGCATATGCCACGCCCCGGTGGCCCCGACGACGAAGGCAACCGAGAGAAACGCCGCCAGCCCCATATGGACCAGCCGGAACGGAAAGGACGGATTGAAGATGATGGCCAGCCAGTCATCGGGCATGAAGCGCCCGGTCGCCGGATCGATCGTATAGCCGCGCGGCGTCTGCATCCACGAATTCGAGGCCAGGATCCAGGTCATCGAAATCAGCGTCCCGACCGAAACGCAGCAGGTGGCGGCAAAATGCAACCCACGCCCCACCTTGTTCATGCCGAACAGCATGACCCCCAGGAACCCCGCCTCCAGGAAGAAGGCGGTCATCACCTCGTAGGACAGCAGCACACCCGTAATCGGCCCGGCTTTCCGGGAGAAGACCGCCCAGTTGGTCCCGAATTCGTAGGACATGACCAGCCCGGAGACGACCCCCATGCTGAAGACGATCGAAAACGCCTTGATCCAGTAGCGATAGAGATCGAGGAAGACCTGCCGCCCGGTCTTCAGCCACAACCCTTCCAGAACGGCCAGATACGCCGCCAGTCCGATGGAAAAGGCCGGGAAGATGATATGAACGCCCACGGTAAAGGCGAACTGGAAGCGCGCAAGCAGCAGCGCAAGATCAGGAGCGGTCTGCATCAATACCTTCCTAGAAGCGGAGCATCGGCGTCAGCGCCAGAAAACAGGTCCCCCAGCCAGGCCACGATGCTCCGGCATCCCTGCTAGATCACCCAATCGCAGGGCGTCCAAGACCTTTTGCTTATGGGATTATGCGTACTGGTTATAAGAATGAGCAATTCGTGATCAGTCTGGTTATTTTACTCATCCCGATATCTTGTCATCAACGGTCATCTGCCTATGCTGACCGTCCGTGATCGTTATACGAGCCCGTCCGCAGGGAGTTTCAATCCGTTGGCCACACCGCAACCCGTTGGTACGAAGCTGACCCAGGCAGCCATTTTCCTTGTCGCGACATTAAGCGAGCATGTTTCGATCAACGCGCAGGTCCGCGACCTTCTGGGAGATCTCTCCTCTCTGGTCCGCGGCGTCGGATTCAGAATCCCCGACGGAAGATTAAGCTGCATCACGGGCATCGGTTCGAACGCCTGGGATCAACTCTTCGGCACCCCCCGCCCCCGCGACCTCCACCCGTTCCAGGAAATCCAGGGCGTGCACCACGCCCCCGCCACGCCGGGCGACCTGCTCTTCCACATCCGCGCGACGCGGATGGACCTCTGTTTCGAACTCGCGGCCGCCATCGTCTCCCGGCTGGAAGGCGCCGCGACGATCGTCGATGAAGTCCACGGATTCAAATATTTCGACGAGCGCGACCTCCTCGGCTTCGTTGACGGCACCGAAAACCCGTCCGGACAGGTCGCGATCGACGCGGCCATCGTGGGCGACGAAGACCCCGCCTTTGCCGGCGGCAGCTACGTCATCGTCCAGAAATACCTGCATGACCTCAAGAAATGGGACGCCATCCCGACCGAAGTGCAGGAACATATCATCGGCCGCCGGAAAGTATCGGATATCGAACTCGCCGACGCGGCCAAGCCCAGCTATGCCCATAACGTCCTCACCAATATCGAGGAAAACGGGCAGCAACTCCAGATCGTGCGCGACAACATGCCCTTCGGCGAAGTGGGCAAGGGCGAATTCGGCACCTATTTCATCGGCTATGCGCGCTCTCCCGCCCGCACCGAGCAGATGCTGCGGAACATGTTCATCGGCAAGCCGCCTGGCAATTACGACCGGCTCCTCGATGTCAGCACCGCCGTCACCGGCGCCCTGTTCTTCATTCCCACCGGCGAATTCCTCGATAATGCGCCGGACATCGACGCCCCGGCGCCCGCTTCCCCCCAACCGGACGGCCCGGCCGCCCCTGACTCCTCCACCGATCGGCAAGGCACCGGCCCGCGCGACGGCTCGCTCGGCATCGGCTCCCTGAAGGAAGGAAACCCGACATGAACAATCTCCACAAGCATCTCGCCCCCATCTCCAGCGCGGCCTGGGCACAGATCGAGGAAGAGGCGTCACGCACCATCCGCCGCCACCTCGCCGGCCGCCGCGTCGTCGATACGTCGGAACCCAAGGGGACGGCCTTCGCGGGCGTGGGCACCGGGCGCGGCACGCTGATCGACGCCCCCGGCAACGGCATCCGCGCCCTGCGGCGCGAGGTCCTGCCGCTGGTCGAACTGCGCGTGCCCTTCACCCTGCTGCGCACGGAAATCGATGCCGTCGAGCGCGGCTCGCTGGATTCCGACTGGCAGCCGGTCAAGGACGCGGCCAGGCAGATCGCCTTCGCCGAAGACCGCGCGATCTTCGACGGCTATGCGGCGGCCGGCATCCCCGGCATCCGCAACGGCACGTCGAATGTCCATCTCAAGCTCCCCGCCCAGGCCAAGGACTACTCCCACACCATCGCCGAAGCGCTCAGCACATTGCGCCTGGCCGGCGTGAACGGCCCCTATTCGGTGGTCCTCGGCGCCCAGGCTTTCGCCAATGTCAGCGGCGGCGACGATGACGGCTACCCCGTCCTCAAGCATATCGAGAGCATGATCGACGGAAAGATCATCTGGGCACCGGCCATCGAGGGCGCATTCGTCGTCTCGATGCGCGGCGGCGACCTGGCGCTTGAAATCGGGCAGGATTTTTCCATCGGCTACCTGTCCCACTCCGCCGACGCGGTCGAACTCTATCTGCAGGAAAGCTTCGTCTTCCGCGTCCTGACCAGCGAGGCCACCGTCGCCATCGAGCAACCCGCCCAGCCCGCCGCCTGATCCTCCGGCCCGCGCCCCAACGGGCGCGGGCAACGGATGCGGGCATGGGACGTTTTACCCCGACAGAAGCCAGCCGCACTCCGCCGGACCGGACAGACCCCGCCACAGGCCCTCACGAGGATAATCGCAATGGAAAACCCCCTGGAATCCTCCCCCGAGAGAGACGCCCGCATTCTCGCCAAGGCCAAGGAAATGTGGATTGCCGACGGCAAGCCCGCCTCCGGCCCCGAAGCCTACAAGGAAGCCGCGTCCGACCTGATCGGGATGGAACTCAATGCCGATGCCGGGCAGATCCCCGTCGACTCCCCCGTCCCCCTCGACGCCAACGGCCAGCCCATCGAAGAGGCATTCCTGGAAGAGAATCTGGGCAATCCCGGCGGCTACATGAACGAACTGGACAACAAGCGGGAAACCCCCTTCGCCACCCGGCAGGACGAGGAAAAGGCCCTGAAAGACCAGACCTGACCGGCGGGCTCCGGGCCGGTCGCTCATGAAGGAGGCTCCCGAATGATCGCGATCTACCTCGACGACAGAACCGACCCCACCGCCCCCCGCGAAAACGGATGGTACCTCATGGACGGCACCACCATCCTCCTGGCCGGCCCCTTCTCAAGCCGGGAACAGGCCGTTCTGTCGATAGACGAGCAGGAGCCCGACCCGGACGCCGGTGGCCCTTCGCCTTTCTGAACGGGTGGCCCCGCGATCCACAGGGGCAAGCGTCTTCGTTCTTTTTTGAAAAAAAGAACCAAAAAACTTTGATTCGTTCAGGAGTTTTGTGCTGGGGACACACGACGTCCCTGAACGGATCAAAAAGTCTTTTTGCTTCTTTTTCTTCAGAAAAAGAAGAAACCTTCCGCTAATGAAAATTCCTCGCTTTCACAAGCACCCTTTCAGCCTCACACCCGCTGTCGGCCACCCCCGTCCCCCGGTTTCCAACATCGGCCAGCAGACCGGAAAGATCCGTAATCTCCCGTGCCACCAGATGCACGACATCCCCTTCCTTCTGCACATTGCCCATGACGGCCAGCATCTCCCCCGACATGACCCGCCTGCGATATGTCTCGAACAGATCGCGCCATATGATGACGTTCAGCGCCCGGGTCTCATCCTCCAGCGTCAGAAACACCACCCCTTCGGCCGAACCGGGGCGCTGGCGCACCAATACCAGCCCGGCCGCCGTCAGGCGCCGACCATCCCTGGCCTCGGCGGCCTGCCGGCACGACACGATGCCCATCCGGCGCAGATCCTCCCGCAGAAAGGCAACCGGGTGGTCGCGCAGGCTCAGGCCCAGCCTGTTATAATCCCGCGCCACCTCGGCCCCCTCGCGCATGGGCTGCAGCAGCACCGCGGGCTCGTCGGCCTCCCGCGCGACCAGGGCCGCGGCAAACAGCGGCAGCGGCTCGTCCCGCAGCGCCCTGATCGCCCACAGCGCCTCCCGCCGCGCCAGGCCAAGGCCGGGCCGGAACGCATCCGCCTCGGCCAGATGCGTCAGCGCCGCCACCTTCACCCCGGCCCTGCGCCACAGATCGTCGACGGAGGCAAAAGGCCGCTCCCCCCGCGCCGCGACGATGCCGGCCCCATCCTCATTGGCAAGCCCCTTGACCAGATTCATGCCCAGCCGGACGGCAAGACGCCCATCCGGCGCAGCCGGTCCTTCCAGCGTGCTGTCCCAGCGCGAGGCATTGACGCAGACCGGCCGCACCACGACGCCATGCTCCCTGGCATCCCGCACCAGCTGGGCCGGGGCATAGAACCCCATCGGCTGGGAATTGAGCAGCGCCGCCAGGAACACATCGGGATGTTTGTATTTCATCCATGATGAGGAATAGGCAAGGATCGCGAAACTGGCCGCATGGCTCTCGGGGAAACCGTAGGACCCGAACCCTTCCAGCTGCTGGTAGATCCGCTGCGCAAACGCCTCGGGATAGTTCTTCCGCTTCATCCCCTCGATCAGCCGGGTCTGGAACTGCGACATGTTGCCGGTATGCTTGAAGGTCGCCATGGCCCGCCGCAACTGGTCCGCCTCCGACGCCGAAAAATCGGCACAGACCATCGCCACCTGCATCGCCTGTTCCTGAAACAGCGGGATACCCAGCGTCTTTTTCAGAACATTCTCCAGCTCCGGCGTCGGATATTCCTCCTCTTCCAGCTTCTCCCGACGACGAAGATAGGGATGCACCATGTCGCCCTGGATCGGCCCCGGACGGACGATGGCAACCTCGATCACCAGATCGTAGAATTTACGCGGCTTCAGGCGCGGCAGCATGGACATCTGGGCGCGGGATTCGATCTGGAACACCCCGATCGTATCCGCCTTGCAGATCATGTCATACGTGCCCGGATCCTCGGCCGGGATGGTGGCAAGCGTGAAATGCTCCCCCTTATGCTCGGCCAGAAGGTCGAGCCCCTTCTTCATGCAGGTCAGCATGCCCAGGGCAAGGCAATCGACCTTCATGAATTTCAGGACATCGATATCGTCCTTGTCCCATTCGATGATCTGCCGGTCGTCCATCGCCGCCGGCTCGACCGGCACCAGCTCGTCCAGCCGGTCATGGGTCAGCACGAAGCCCCCCGGATGCTGCGACAGGTGGCGCGGCACGCCGATCAGCTCGCACGCCAGGTCCAGCGTCAGCCGGATGCGCCGGTCGGCAAGGTCGATGCCGCTATCCCTGAACTGCCCGGGGTCCGCATTCTGCGACCAGCCCCAGATCAGCCCGGACAATGTGCGGATCAGGTCCTCGGGCAGGCCCATGACCCTGCCCACATCGCGCAATGCCCCCTTGGCGCGATAGCGGATCACCACCGCCGTCAGGGCCGCCCGATCGCGGCCATAATGGCCGTAGACCCACTGGATCACCTCCTCGCGTCGCGCATGCTCGAAATCGACGTCGATATCCGGCGGCTCGCGCCGCGCTTCGGAGACGAACCGCTCGAACAGCAGCGCATTGCGCGCCGGGTCGATGGCGGTGATGCCCAGCACGTAGCAGACCGCACTATTGGCCGCCGACCCCCGCCCCTGGCACAGAATATCCCGGGAACGCGCATGGCGGACGATGCTGTTCACGGTCAGGAAATAGGGCGCGTACTGCATCCGCCCGATCAGGACCAGTTCATGGGCCAGGGTTTTCCCGACCGCATCGGGAATCCCCTCGGGATAGAATTTTCCAGCCCCCTCCCAGGTCAGCGCCTCCAGCGCCTGCTGCGGGGTCTGGCCCGGCACCGACACCTCGTCGGGATATTGATAGGCAAGATCGTCGAGGTTGAAGACACAGCGTTCCACGATCTCGACCGTGCGGCCCACCGCCTCCGGATAGCGTCCGAACAGGCGCGCCATCTCCCCGGGCGGCTTGAGGTAGCGATCGGCATGGCGCTCGCGCGCAAAACCGGCATCGTCGATGGTGGTATTATGCCGGATGCAGGTCACGACATCCTGCAAGATGCGCCGGTCATGGGCATGAAACAGCACGTCGTTGGTCGCCACCGTCGGCACCCGCGCCTGTTGCGCCAGCCCCGCCAGTTCATGCAGCCGCATCTGGTCGTTGGGCCGCCGCCGCAGCGTCAGCGCCAGATAGGCCCGGTCCCCAAACGCCGCCTTCAGCATGCGCAGATGCAACGCGCAGCCCTCATCGGCCATATCGGGCAGCAGAACGGCGAGCAGCCCCGCCCCCCATGCCACCAGATCCTCCCACAGCAGATGGCACCTGCCCTTCCCCGCCCGCGCCTTGCCGATGCTCAGCAGGCGGCACAGCCGGCCATAGCCGGCCCGATCGACCGGATAGACCAGCACGGGCGGAAAATCGGCCAGGTCGAGCCGACAGCCCACCACCAGCCGGACCCCGGCCTCCTTCGCCGCCACATGGGCCTGCACCATGCCCGCCAGCGTATTCCGGTCGCACAGCCCCAGCGCCCCGATGCCCAGCGCCCGTGCCTGCCGGAACAGCTCGGCCGGCGAGGACACCCCGCGCAGGAACGAAAAATAGCTCGTCACCTGCAATTCGGCATAGCGGGTCATCCGAAGATCCCATGCAGGAACCAGCCCTGCGACCCGGTCTCGCCATGTTCCCCGTCGCCGGCCCGATAGATCCAGAACCGCGCGCCCGATATATCCTCCACCCGGAAATAGTCGCGGGCGGTGGTCCACTCGGCATCCTCCTTCCACCATTCGCCGAACACCCGCTCCGGCCCATCGGCGCATCGCACCTTCCGCCGCACACCGCGCCAGATAAAAAACACCGGCGGCTGGTCCGGCAGTTCGGCCATGGCCTGCACGGGCTCCGGTCGGGGCAGCAGGCGCATCGGGCGCGGCCAGCGATCCGGCCATTCCTTCGTCTCATCCGGCGCCAGGGCCGGCACCCGGCAGCAGGCCCGTTCGGGCATATCGCTTTCCACCGGCGCCAGGCGATAGAGCGCCTGCGTGCCGACCCGATTGGCCAGGATGTCGACCAGGTCCGAAATATCGGGCTCCTCCGCCTCGCCCAGCAACGACACGGCCTGGCGCATGCCCATCGGCTCGGTCCACGAGGCCGTCAGCACCATCCGCTCGATCCCGAAACCGGGGTCGATGGTCTCGATCTTCTCGCACAGCAGCCGGTTCACCCGCCCGGCATCCCGCACCGGCCGGCCGGTCGCGACCCGCACCGCCTCGGCCCGGCTGTCCACACGGTGCAGCAGCAGGTCGAAACACCGGCCGCCCTGCCCGCGCTCCTCCAGCATCCGGCAGAGCGGCGGCACCAGCGTGCCGATCATGCGCGCAATCGTCTCGGCGGCCCCGATCGGTTCGGCGAAATTCCGTCCGACCTCCACCGGCTCCACGGGGCGGAGCGGCACAATGGCCTCGCCCACCCGCCCGAATGCCTGGTCAAGCCTGCGCGCAACCTCGGGCCCGAAACGCAGGGCCAGCGGCGCGCGCGGCATGCCGGCCAGCGGGCTGATGCGCGACACGCCCAGCGCCTGCAACCCATCGACGATGTCATCGGGCAGGCGCAGGGCCGCGACGGGCAGCTCCGCCATCGCGGCAACCGCGCCGCCGGGTGGCACGACCAGCATCCGCGCCCGGCCATGGCGCGCCAGCGCATGGGCGGCCCCCAGCGTATCGGCAACGGCCGCGCGGGCGGCAATCCCGGTGTCCCGCAGCCGCTGCACCATCGCCGCCAGCATGGCCTGCTCGCCGCCATGCAGATGATCGGCCCCGGTCGTATCCAGCACGATGCCATCCGGCGGATCGGGGGCGACGATGGGGGCGATGCGCTGCTGAAACCACAGGGCCAGCTTCTCCAGCCCCTCGCGGTCGCCCTGCGGGTCGGCATCCATGACGGTCAGGCCGGGGTGGAGCGCCTGCGCCTTGGCCACCGGCGTACCGGGCCGCAGCCCCACCCGGCGGGCGGCAGGATCGACCGACAGCACAACCCGCCGCCGCCCCGCGCGGCCGACCAGCGCCAGTGGCGCGTCAGGCGCGGGCGCGCCGGCGCCCAGCCTCTTCCGCACCCGGTCCGTCGGCCAGAACGGCAGGTAGAGCGAGACGATTCTCGACAAGCCTGCCGCAGGCAAGTCTCCCCTGGCCATCGCACGCCTCCACATCAAAAACGGCTTCATCCCCCGCCCGTGCCCGGATCAGCTCCAGCCGCCAGCGCGGCCGCCCCACCCCGGGCACCGGCAGCATCACCGACGGCAGCACCGACACCCGCCAGCGCGTGACGCTGGCCGTGGGCTGGCCGAAATCGGCCGCCCCGGCCGGGCGCCGCCACCGCCGGATCGCAATGCCCAGCGCGCCCGAACGCTCGGCCGCCAGTTGCAGCCGGCGCGAGGCCGTCATCGACAGCCGCGCCACTTCGGCCACCACCGCCCCCAGCCCGCCATGCCGCAGCCCCTCCTCGAAACAGGCCAGCACATCCACATCCGACCGGGCCTCCACATAAATGACCCGCCGCCCCGACAGCCCCGCCTGCATCAGGGCCGGCGCAAACACATCCCGACGGGTGACGATCCACAACACCCGCCCCCGCGTGCGGGCCGCGATCCCGGCCGCAAACTGCCCGGCCGCCGCGGCATGCAGGGCATCGCCGCCACCGCCCGCCACCTCGTGCAGGGCCCCCAGCGCCAGCCCGCCGCCCGGCAACCGGCCGTCGATCTCCGCCAGGCCGAACGGCAGCACCGCCCGCCGGCGCCCGGCACGCCCCTCCAGCCGGCTGATCTGCTCCCGCAGCACCTCCAGCGCAGGACGGGGTTCGGGTTCGGGCATGCGGCAAGACAATCCATCCATGGCGTCCCGCCCGGGCTTCCCAACCGGTGGGCAGGCGATTATGTTCTCTATTTGTTCCAAGGCAGGACGGGCGTCAACGATTTTCCGGCCGGCCCGCGACAATTGATCCGCGCCACGCCATGGCGAAAACTGTAGACACGCATCGGGGCAGCAACCCGATGTTCGGGAGGGTACGGGAGCAATCGTGGGCGACGGATATCTCGACAGGCTGAACGACGCGCAACGGGCCGCCGTGACGCACGGCGTCGCACAGGGCGCGGCCCCTCCGGCCGCCCCGCTTCTGGTCATCGCCGGGGCCGGATCGGGCAAGACCAGCACGCTGGCCCACCGCGTCGCACACCTCATCGTCAACGGCGCCGATCCCCGCCGCATCCTGCTGATGACCTTCTCCCGCCGGGCCAGTGCCGAGATGGGCCGCCGGGTGGAAAATATCTGCGCCCGGGTGCTGGGCGACAGGGCCGGCGCGATGGCCGACGCGATGGCCTGGGCCGGCACGTTCCACGGCATCGGCGCCCGGATCATCCGCGACCATGCCGAACAGATCGGCATGGACCCGGCCTTTTCGATCCACGACCGCGAGGATTCCGCCGACCTGATGAACCTGGTCCGGCACGAACTGGGCTTTTCCAAAACCGAAAGCCGCTTCCCCACCAAGGGCACCTGCCTGGCGATCTATTCCCGCGTCATCAACGCGGAACAGCCGCTGGGCGATGTGCTGCTGAAACACTACCCCTGGTGCGCGCGATGGCAGGAGCAGCTCAAGACCCTGTTCGGCGCCTATGTCGCGGCCAAGCAGGCCCAGAACGTGCTGGATTACGACGACCTGCTGCTGGTCTGGGCGCAGATGATGGGCGATCCGGTCCTGGCCGCCGAAATCGGCGGTACATGGGACCATGTACTGGTCGACGAATATCAGGACACCAACCGCCTGCAAGCCACGATCCTGCTGGGCATGAAGCCCGACGGCGCCGGCATGACCGTCGTCGGCGACGATGCCCAGAGCATCTATGCCTTCCGGGCCGCGACAGTGCGCAACATCCTCGATTTTCCCGCCGCCTTCACACCCCCCGCCACCGTCCTGACGCTGGACCGCAACTACCGGTCCAGCCGGCCCATCCTCGCCGCCGCCAACGCGGTGATCGAACAGGCCTCCGAACGCTTCACCAAGAACCTGTGGACCGACCGGCAATCCGACGCCCTGCCCCGCCTGGTCTGCGTCAGGGACGATGCCGACCAGGCCCGCTACATCGTCGAACGCGTGCTGGAGGAACGGGAACAGGGCACGGTGCTGAAGCAGCAGGCGGTGCTGTTCCGGGCCTCGCACCATAGCGGGTCGCTGGAAGTCGAGCTGACCCGGCGCAACATCCCGTTCGTGAAATTCGGCGGCCTGAAATTTCTCGACAGCGCGCATGTCAAGGACGTGCTGGCCATGCTGCGCTTCGCGGAAAACCCGCGCGACCGGGTGGCCGGGTTCCGGGTGATGCAATTGCTGCCCGCCGTGGGCCCCAGTTCGGCCCGCAGGGTGCTGGACGCCATGCAGGACGCCCCGGACCCGATCACGGCCCTGATGCAGGCCAAAGCCCCGGCCCGCGCGGGCGAAGGCTGGGCCGGGTTCGTGGAGACGATGCAGGGCCTGCGCAACCGCTCCGCCGGCTGGCCCTCCGAAATCGGCCTGATCCGCCATTGGTACGAACCGCATCTGGAACGGCTGCACGAGGACGCGACCACCCGCCTGGCCGACCTGCTGCAACTGGAGCAGATCGCCGGCGGCTATCCCTCCCGCGAACGCTTCCTGACCGACCTGACGCTGGACCCGCCGGACGCAACCTCCGACCAGGCTGGCGTCCCGCTGCTGGACGAAGATTACCTCATCCTCTCCACCATCCACTCCGCCAAGGGGCAAGAATGGAAGAGCGTCTTCGTCCTCAACACCGTCGACGGCTGCATCCCCTCCGACCTCGGCACCGGCGAGACCGAGGAAATCGACGAGGAACGGCGCCTGCTCTACGTCGCCATGACGCGGGCGAAGGATTCCCTGGACCTGATCGTGCCGCAGCGTTTCCACGTCCACGGGCAGCACGGCATGGGCGACCGCCATGTGTATGCCGCGCGCACCCGCTTCATCGACCGGGACATGCTGCCGTTATTCGAAACCCGCGCCTGGCCGCTCGTGACGCCGGAGGAGGCAACGCGCCAGGACGCGGCCAGACAGGTCCGCATCGACATGGCCGCGCGGCTGCGCGGCATGTGGGGATAACACCGCCGTCGAACAGACTTTTATTTGCCCACCATCACATCCGATGCCTTGATGACGGCATAGGCTTCGTCACCCACCGCCAGGGCCAGATCGTCGATCGCCTCGTTGGTGATGGCCGAGGTAATCACCACACCCCCGCCGACATCGATCGTCACATGTCCGGTGGTCTGGCCCTTGGTCACAGCCGTAACCGTGCCCTTGATCTGGTTGCGCGCGCTCAGTTTCATGCCGTCTCTCCCAGGATGTGCTTCCCCTGCGTAGCCGAACGCTCCCCAAAGAGGAAATCACACCTGCCCCCGCTCCCAAAAGGCGCGCAACACACGGTCGGGCCGGCAGACGGTCGAAAATCGGCGCCCGCCCCGCAGCGGACCATACGGGGCACGCATCGTCACGCGTCGCCGGCGGCGCCATAGCCGTGCGGATGGGCCAGACGCCAGCGATAGGCCGTCTCCACGATCTCGTCGAGCGCCGTGAAGCGCGGCGTCCACCCGGTTTCCCGCCGCAGCCGGTCCGCCCCCGCCACCAGCCGGGCCGGGTCCCCCGGGCGCCGGGGGGCCAGATGCCACGGCACCACCCGCCCCGTCACCCGCTCGACGCTGCGAATCACCTCCATGTTCGAATGACCGACCCCGGTGCCGACATTATAGACCACGCTGCGCTCATGAATGGCCTCCAGCGCCGCCAGATGGGCATCGGCCAGGTCCGTGACATGGATATAGTCGCGGATGCAGGTCCCGTCCGGCGTCGGGTAATCGTCGCCGAACAGGTGCAGCGCATCCCGGCGCCCCAGCGCCGCATCGATCACCAGCGGAATCAGATGCGTCTCCGGGCGATGATCCTCCCCGATCCGCCCATCCGGATCGGCCCCGGCGGCATTGAAATAACGCAGGCACGCACTGCGCAATCCATGAATCCGGTCGGCCCACAGCAGCGCCCGCTCGACCATATGCTTGCTTTCGCCGTAAGGCGATCCGGGAATGATCGGCGTCTCCTCGGTAATCAGCGCATCCTCGGTCTGCCCGAACAGCGCGGCGGTCGAGGAAAAGACGAAGCGCTTCACCCCATGGCGCACACAGGCATCGATCAGGATAAAGCCCAACCCCGCATTGGCCTCCATGTAGCGCAGCGGATGCTGCATGCTTTCGCCGACCAGCGACAGCGCCGCGAAATGCAGCACGCCATCCCACGGCCCCCGGGCCAGGATGGAATCGACCATGGCCCGGTCCGCCAGGTCGCCTTCGACAAACGCCACGCCATCGGGGACCGACTCCCGGTGCCCGGTGCGCAGATTGTCGAATACGACCACCTCGTGCCCCGCATCCCGCAAGGCCGCGACGACATGGCTGCCCACATAACCCGCACCGCCGGTAACCAGAAAACGGGATCGATCGTTCATGTCCACTGCCTCGCCTGTTTCGCCGTCCGCGCTCCGCGCGTGATCCTGATGAGCCCACCCCGACGTCCGGCCCCGAACAGGGCCGGACAGCGCGGCCGTCAGGCCCGGTTGTAAGTATCCTCGAAGCGGACGATATCATCCTCGCCCAGATAGGATCCGGTCTGGATCTCGATCAGCACCAGCGGGATGCGGCCCGGATTTTCCATCCGGTGGGTGCATTCCTGCGGCAGGTAGATGCTCTCGTTCTCATGGACGGTGATCTGCTCG
>NZ_JABEQK010000019.1 GCF_014174275.1 Gluconacetobacter takamatsuzukensis
AATGCCAGCCTGGCCGCTCGGTTCCGCTACGCTTCACCTCCCGGCCAGGCTGGCATCAGAAGCGCATATCAACTAACTATGAAACCGGACCAGTCATCGCAGGCAGCCCAGAGTAGCCTGTGTCGAGATTGAAGTTCCGAAATGGATTTACAAGGAAGTTACTGACGGTAAGCGGCCGGACGTCCTGACAGTCGATCCTGACTATTTTCTGATTTCCACGGGTATTGGACGTTTTATCTACCGATTGGCACGTCAAGCTGCCGGTAAGGGGCAGGCAAGATGGAGCTTCCAGACAATTTACGAACGCAGCGGTAGCGTCAGTTCATTAAAAGAGTTCAGCCGTATCCTCCGTAAGATTATCGCAACCAATGACCTGCCTGATTACGTCTTGCGAGAAGAGGTGGGGCAGAGGGGGCCGCAACTGATGATGCTTCATCGGAAAGCAGCTTTCGATGAACTTCTGGCTGGTGCCAATGGGGTAGTCGATAGGACGGTTTTGGGTGGGGCGATAAGTGATCAGACCTGTGGATAGGCCGTCTATTACACACTGATCACCGTCTATCGCACACCGTTTACCGTCTATTACACACCAGATGCCGTCTATCACACACCGAACAAACTTATAACCATTTGATATAATTGAATAAAAATTCGTTTTTCGCGACTAAAACTTTAAAACTATATAAAACTCTTAAAACCCCCTTGGGTGTGGATAACTCGTCGACCAGTAAGTGCCTGAAGCTTCCAAAATGAGATGAGGGTTTCTGTGCGGATGTGGTATTGGCCTCCCGAACGTCCATGAGGCATCTCGTACGGTCACCGGAGCAGAGAAAAGCTCAATCTTTCGGCGCAGGGCTGAGCCAGTGTCTGATTTTATCGGGATCTGGATCCGGATCAAAGTGGACGGGACGAGCCGTAAAGGAATGACGTTTGGGAGAGGGTTGTTCTTCAATTGTCGAGCGAGGAGTTGCGACGAGGTTAGGTATCGGCTGAACATTGGTTGAACGCGCCACAGAGGGCTGCACGATGAACTTCTGGATATGCCGAGTGAACTGGCTGTAGCTCATTAGCAGAGCATCATGATGCTTTTGGAAAATATCCGTTCTGTTGTAGCCTTGTTCCAACTCTTTGGTGATGACGTCCTTCAGGGCGATAAATCTGACCCGCGCCATACCTTTTTTGCTTGGCGTCATTGAAACGTCTTTTCCTTTCCAAAAGAATGCCTCTCTTGCGGCGATGTGTTTAAACGCATAGGCCTGAGGCTATCATGAAGCGCAAATAAGCTAATATAGGCAATTAAATGCAATTATATGCGAACATAAGCAATAACTTATCATCCTGTTATTTTTGCATATAATTGCACAAAATTGCATAATCTCTGAAAGCAAGATAGGTTGCCCCATAGGGGGCAACGTGCTTGTTCGCCTTCGGCTCAACGCGAAATCAGGAGAGCAGGGGAAACATGTCAGGAGAAAATGACACCAAGAAAAGGCGAGAGAAGCACATCGGTCCGCGCTCAAAGAAACCTATTTGGGTAAGCGTCACAGAGGACGAGAGGAAAGCCATTCAGGATACAGCCCGGCAAGTACGGCTTCCTGTTTCTGCCCTGCTTCGGAAGCTGGCCCTTGGCTATGAACCGCCGAGCATGATTGACCTTGATACCCTCTCGACCCTGACCCGATTGCGGGGTGATTTCGGGCGGTTGGGTGGTCTCTTGAAATTGTGGCTTGTGGACGCGCCTGGCCAAGCTGTTTTAGAGAGCGAAGTGAGAGCCGCGCTCGATACGATTTTGGCTAAGCAAGGCGAGCTTTCCAACCTTATTGTAGCCATGGAGAAAGCAACTGGTAACTGATGGCTCGTTTGGAATGGAGTCATGAGAACAATGCAAGAGTGCCCAGAAAACGATGGTTTTCTAAACGCCATGAAAACATCGCAATTTTCGTCGTGAGAACCGCTTGGGATTTAATATATCCGTCAAGTTTTCAATGTCCTGGTTGAGTTCATGAATCAACGTATAGGGTACGCTCGCGTATCGACTGACGATCAGCACCGCGGCCTACAGCGCGACATGTTTAAGAAGGCTGGACGCCAGCTTAGCTATCGTGACAGGCCGGTGTATAGCTGTTATCGTCACCCTGTTAGTGCATGTTAAGTGCTTTGTTATTGCAAGGGGGCCCGGTTTGGAGCAAACAAACTTTACATGCCGAGTCGATGTTGATCTCAAGCAAGCTTTTCTTAGAGCTGCTAAGGCGAATGATCGCCCTGCTTCCGTGCTAATTCGTGACTTCATGCGTGACTATGTGCAGCAGTCTGTTCAAAGACAGCAAAACAGCCTGCCGTTTGAATGGTAGGCAGACAGTCCCGATGATTGATATGAGTTTAAGGCATGGGAACGGGGTTACATCTTTGAGATGGTAGAGTGTAGATGGAAATAACTCTGGATCAAGAGTTTAATGCAGCTAAAGCGCTCAACTATTCTGCATTTTCTGATTGTGTGCAGCCGAGCGATGATCAGCATTTTCTCGATATTGTTGAAAAGGAGCGTACTAGCGCTTTGCCGTGGAGGGGGCAGTTCAGTCCACAACTCATTGAATACTTACTTGCAAAGCATTGCAAGGAAGGGGACTACATTTTCGATCCTTTTTGTGGGAGTGGCACCGTTCTTCGCGAAGCAGCCAGGGGCGGCTTTAATTCTCTTGGGATGGATGTTAATCCTGCTGCAATCTGCCTTGCCAAAGTTAGTGAGTTGCTAGGGGTTGAGCCAGAGTGTAGGCAGTTGCTTGTTGATTGTGCGCGCAAGTTCTGCCGAAACCTGCAATTAATCTCATCCGGAGATCAAGGGATTATTTTGGTTGAGCAAGCAGTAAGAGTACTCTTTGATGCGGAGTTGAATGAAAAGGAGAGAGTTTTATTGGAGGGTTCTCTTCTGTTTCTATTTTCAAATGGCAATTCAGTTTCAGGCACAAAGTTGTCAAAAGGGATTGAGCGTTATTTGAATGTTGTTTTTGACTTTTATGCTCCTAAATGCTTGATTTCTGCGAGGCTTGGTGATGCTAGATCAGTAGATATTCCGCCGAATACTTTTGATTATCTAGTCACTTCTCCTCCATATATAAACGTATTCAATTACCATCAAAACTATCGCCCTGTTATTGAGGCTCTCGGTCATGAACCTCTCTCTGCCGCTAGGTCTGAGATTGGTGCTAACCGAAAATTTCGACAGAACAGATACATGACTGTTGTGCAGTACTGCATGGATATGGCGCAGTTTTTTATAGAGGCAAGTCGAGTTCTAAAAGAGCAGGCAAAAATAACGATAGTGCTTGGGCGAGAGTCTAATGTTCGATCTGTATCGTTTAAGAACGGAGAGTTGATTAGTGCTGTTGCTTGCCAGGGGATGGGGTATGACCTCATTGAATGGAATGAGCGAAAGTTCACAAATCGTTTTGGAGAATCTATATTTGAGGATGTGCTTACAATGACGCCTCAGCAATTCAGCCTCGATAAAGCTGTGGAGATTGGGCGTGCTGTAGGTGCTCAGGCGTTGAAAAATGCCTTGAAGTATTGCCCTGCAGAGAGGCGAGAAGAAATCTCAGAAGCAATTTGTTCAGCAAATAAAATTTTGCCATCACCAGTGATTAGGGATGCAGCCAATGATTGATGTTGTCTATGTTCGGGCACATGGAGATAAACTTCATGCGTTAGCGCAGAATACTAAGCTTCCTGACAGTGATAAGCCCATGGTAGAGAAGCAACTTCAGGCTTATGCCTCTTGGGTGAAGAGCATGGACTCTCTTACAAGCGAGGGCGATGAACTCCTAGAAGAGCTGGTGACCCTCCTTAATGCATACAAGAAAACGGTAGAGTTCGACCTTATTTTTTGTTCTGGGGAAAACTTTCTTTACAGGCAAAAGGGACAGCTTAAGTTAGACAATACTATTCTTGAAGAGTTTTTGCCTCGATTGTTCGATGCTCGGCTTATTCCGGGTTTTGCTAGACAAAATGGCCTTGAGTGTGGGCCGAAAGCTAGTTTTGCTGGGTTGTCATTCGAAAGTCCGTTGCTTGCGCTGTCTGGTGGAGGAGTTTATATCAAGCGGAAAGATCAAGATTTTTCTGTGACTCGTAGGCATAAAATGCGGATCACGACTCCCTCTAATCCAAATGATATTTTTGAACAAGATTTTCATGTTTCTTATTTCGCTACAGAAATAAAAACTAATCTCGATAAGACTATGTTCCAGGAGGCGGCTGCTACCGCTGGTGAACTGAAAAGAGTCTCGTCAGGGTCAAAATATATTTTACTCTGCGAATGGTTGGATATGACACCAATCAACACAAAACTAACAGCGATGGATGAAGTAATTGTGCTTCGGCGTGCTAAGCGCATAGCTTCTAATCAGCGTTCAGAGTTTTCCACAGCAGCAGGGCGTCAGGAAAAAAGTCAGTGGTATAGCGATTATCTTGATAAACACCCTCTCAGTCTTGAGGGGTTCAAGAGGTTGATTTGGCATCTTAACGAATGTTTTCCTGCTGAGGAGCATGATTCTGAGGACATTGTGCTTGAGCGTGGATATTTTTGAGGGGAGAGCGCATGTCTAATGCTCTAGGCCTGATCGACATTCAGGATTTCCTTTTTGGAATGAGTGATTCATAGAGCAGCATGTTGGCGCACGGAGCATGGGATAGGGATCAAGCGTTATGAGTTGAACGAGGTGCAATGGCAGAGGATTGCGCCTCTGCTATCCGGCAAGGTCGGTGATGCGGGCCGCAGCGGGACGGATAACCGCATGTTCGTGAACGGCTGTCTTTGGGTTCTGCGCTCCCGCGCGCATTGGAAAGACCTGCCTGAGCGGTATGGCAAATGGAAGATGGTACATCGTCGGTTCAACCGATGGTGTCATGCCGGGGTGTGGGAAAAGGTTTTCGAGACGCTGACGGCCGATCGGAACAATCAGTATCTGATGCTCGATTCAACCATCGTTCGCACTCATCAGCAGGCCGCGAGCGGAAAAGGGGGATCAAAGATCAGGCGCTGGGGCGTTCTCGAGGTGGTCTGACGACCAAGATCCATATGCTGGCCGATGCGCTGCGCTCAATTCGTATCGCTTGATCCCCATCGCACGCTCCGCCCATCAACACGGAGACCTATGAAGCAGCGATTAGCCTATTTGGGAATCCTGAATGTCGATTGGCCCTAGATCAGTTTGCTTTCTTGAATGACGAAGAGCCATCTAATGATCTGCCTGCGTTCATCTCCCCACCAACGCCCGCGAGCTATACGGGCTGCGCGAGGGCGAAACCGTGGTTGAAGCCATAGCTCGGCACCGGAGTGACGCGTTAGACATGCGTGACCCTGAATGACTGCGGATTAGCGGCACATGGTATTTTTCATGGAATTTAGATTGATATTTCAATTAACATTTTAATAAATATGATATTTTCTCAGAAATTGATAATCGAGTGGGAATGATTTCGGCCTGCCCGCTCGTATCCCGCAGCGACCCGGAAACCAATCTAACCAATTGATATGAAAAGTTAAGCCGACCGATAGCCTTCGAAGGCTATCGGTCGGCAAAGATCGCGGCTGACGGTCGAAGTCCGCATTGTGAAATGCTGATTTCGGAAGATACCGTCGGAGGAGCGCCGGAAACTCAGCCTTTCCGAACCGCCCCAAGCGTAGCGCGCGGATGGTTCGTGACCAGGATATCGACCGGCCGCGTCCGGACGAAGGCAGCGATTTCGGCGGCAGAAAGCGCATCCATCAGCGCATCGCGGGTCAGCACGTCGCTGATCACGACACAGCCGCGCCGATGGGCGGCGGCGAACAGGTCCGGTGGCGCGGTGCGGGGAATATAGGCCGCAAAGCGCCGCCCGCCCGCCATGGCGGCATAGGTCGAAAGATCCGGCTCCCCTTTCACCAGGCAACTCACCAGGGTCCGGCCGGCCCCGGCAAACGCCCGCGCGGCATTGTCAGCGCTGAAGGTCAACAGAACCGCGCGATCCTCCAGCCCTGCATCCCGAACCAGCCGCGCGACCCGTTCGGGGCCGACGGCCTTGATGTCGAGCATCAGCAGGGCCGGGGGCGTGCCGGCCGCCCAGCGCAGCAGTGCGTCGAAGCCCGGAACACCCTCATCCGTCACCCCGCGCCGATCCCGCAGCCGCAGGCCGTCGATCTCGCGGCGGGTGAGTTCCGCCACGGCACCATGGCCGGTCGTCGTCCGGTCCACCGTTTGGTCATGCATCAGGACAATCGTACCGTCGCGTGTTTCCGCCAGATCGACCTCGACCATGAACGGCCCCGCATCCGTCGTACGCCCGATCTGCGCAAGGTCGTTTTCCGCCTGCTCCGGATCGAGCCACCCCCGATGGGCACAGATCAACGGCCGGGGCGACAGCCGCGCGGGCAGGCCCTCCGACCGGTCCGGCGCAATCCCGGCCGACCGGGCATGCACCGCGTGGAGGGAAGGTGCGAGGCCGCAAGCCGTAACGCTCGCAACAAGTCGGCGGCGGGTCATCATGTCGGCCAGTCCTTTGTCGTTTCTCAATCCGATCCCGTCTCGCCCGCGTCTTTCGGCCGCACCAGTCCGGCCATGAGCGCATCGAACAACACGACGTTCGCAGACCTGATGTCGGCGACGGGCGTACCCTGCATGAACAGCGTCAGTACCCCGTTGGCGGCCGCCCAGACGGCCAGCGCCGCCGTGTCGACGTCGGTCGTCAGGCGGCCGTCATGTCCCAAGCGCTCGACGGTCGCGCGCATCAGCACGAAAGCCTCCTGGCTCGTGCCGGGGTCGGATCGGGTGCTCTCGATCATCAGGCGAAACAGGTTCGGCCGTTCGAGCGCGAACGCGATCCAGCCGTCCCAGCCGCGCTTCAGATCGGCCAGGGCATCCGCCGTCTGACGGTTGGCGCGCTTCTGCGCCATGAACGCGGCGACACCCTGGGCCAGGACGGCGCGCAGCAGGCCCTCCTTGTCGCCGAAATGATGATAGAGCGTCGGCGCGGTAACCCCCGCCACCTGGCAGACGGCGCGCGTCGTCAGCGCCGCGACGCCGCCTTCTTCAAGCAGGCCGGCGGCAGCGGTCAGGATCTGGTCTTCGGTCTTCATGGTCGTTCTCAAAAGCAGGTCTTGCCCTTCTCTATATCGTCGCTATATTCTCACCTATAACGACGCTATAGGTTTATCATGAAAAAGGCATTCGTGACAGGGGGCTCCGGCTTTATCGGCGCGCCGCTGATCCGTCGATTGGTGGCGCAGGGCGTCACTGTCGTGGCCCTGGCCCGCAGCGAGGCCGCGGCGGCGGCGGTCGGCCGGGCAGGGGCCGTCGTCTGTCGCGGCGATCTGCTGGACGCCGGGGCCATTACGGAAGGCATGCGGGGCTGCGACACCGTCTTCCATGTCGCCGGGTATCTGGGCGACTGGGGCCCTTACGCGGTCTTTTACGACACCAACGTCGTCGGCACGCGCACGATGCTCGCCGCCGCGCAGGCCGTGGGCGCCGCGACCTTCGTCGCCGTCGGGGCAGCCGGCGTCGTCATGGGCCGACCGATGCCGATGAAGAACATATCCGAAGACCTGCCGCTCCAGGCCCCGTCATGGGCGCCCTACATCGCGACGAAGGCGGAAGCCGAACGGCTGGTCCGGCAGGCGAATACAGCCACGCTGCGCACAATCGTGATCCGGCCCCCCATGATCTGGGGCGAAGGGATGCCGACGCTCAGGGAAATGGTCGCGGCGGCCGGCAACCGGTACTTCGCGCTGCCCGATGGCGGGCGCCAGATCATATCCACCTGCCACACCGACAATGTCGTGGAATGCCTGCTCCTGGCGGCGGAAAAAGGCCGGGGCGGCGAGGCATACCACGTAACGGACGGCGAGGAGGCAACGCTCAAGACCGTGCTGAACGGCCTTCTCGGCACACGCGGCGTTCCACCGATCGAACGCAGCGCCCCTTTCGGCGTCGTCTGGCGCATGGCGGCCGTCATGGAGGTCGCCTGGCGCTTGTTCCGCCTTCGCGCCAAGCCACCCCTGACGCGCCAGACCCTGCGGATGATCGGCCAGGATTTTGCCCTCGACATCTCCAGGGCACGCCGGGACCTCGGCTACGTGCCGATCATCGACCGCGCCACCGGCATCGCGCGCATGCGCGACAGCCACGGCGAAGGATGACGGCCGAATGGATGCTCCGCGACACCTTTGGCGTCCAGGCGCTCCAGGATCGCCGACAGATCGTCCCCCGCGAAATTGAGCGCCCGGACGGTTCCATGTAGGCACTGGCGCGGTCGAACGCATTCAGCACCAGGACCGGCGGATGGTGCGGCGCATCGTAGGACAGTATCGCGCCGCCCCGGGATTCGATCCTGATGCCCAGCATGTCGCGCGGCCACACGCCGGTCAGGCCGCCAGATGCAATATGCCCAGCACTTCGGTCACCAGTTCGTCCGCCGGTGCCCCCGTATCGATCGTGATGGCGGGTTCGTCGGGGCCGGGCTCTTCAAGCGTGGCGAACTGGCTCTCCAGCAGGCTCGCCGGCATGTAGTGGCCCTGCCTGGCAGCGAGACGCTGCGCGATCGACGGGGAACTGCCGCGCAGATAGACGAAGTGGACATCGTCCGCCCCGCCGGCGATGGTCTCGCGGTAGCACCGGCGCAGGGCAGAGCAGGCGATGATGCCGGCCTTGTCCGCGCCCCGCCAATCCCGGATCGTGCGGGCGATTTCGTGTAGCCAGGGCTCGCGGTCCGTATCGTCCAGCGGGATGCCCTGGCGCATCTTCTCGACATTGGCGGCTGGGTGCAAGGCATCGCCCTCGATGAATTCCCAGTCCAGCCGTCCGGCCAGGAAAGCCGCGACCGTGGATTTTCCACAGCCGGAGACCCCCATGACCACGATGAAGCGCACGGCGCTCATTGGGGCGACGGGATCGGCTCGATCCCCCCCAGGGCCATGAAGATGCGGCCGAAACCGCTGAAAAGAAGCCCGATATCGGTGGCCATGAGGTGAAACGCCGCCCGAATCTGCGGCGCCGCGACCGACAGAGTGATGCGATCGATAGAATTGACAAGCACACCCCTGCCGAGCAACCCGCCAATAATCCAGCGGCGCCGTGGGACTTGCGTGGAAAGGCTGGCCATACTTCCCCCCGATACGTTGATTATGGAGCTTCTCTTGATTGTTGCTTATGAAGCTGCGGTTCGTACCTTGATTGTTGATTTTGGCCTAATTGTTAGCGCTAACATATTTTGCCTGTAAAGTGGAAATTGAGGAGACACCCGATCGATGGCTGCCAGGAAACCACGCACGTCCGTCAGGGGGCGCGTGACGATCGAAGAGGTCGCCGCGGCAGCCGGCGCCAGCACAATCAGCGTTTCCCGCGCTTTTCGGGGCTCCGCCCGGCTCAGTCCCGACCTGCGGGCACGGATCGAGAATGCCGCGGCGGCGCTGGGCTATGTGCCGGACCGGGCGGCCAGCGCGCTCGCCTCCGCACGGTCCATGAATGTCGCGGTACTGGTCCCGTCCATCACCAACATGGTGTTTGTGGACATGCTGGCGGGCATCGACGCGGTGCTGTCGCAGGCGCGTTATCAGATCATCATGGCGACCACGAACTACTGTCCGGCGGAAGAGCAGCGGCAACTGCATGGATTGCTGGCCTTTCGGCCGGATGGGGTGCTGCTGACCGGCATCGACCATCTGCCCGGAACGCTGAACCTGCTGAAGGCACCCGCCCTGCCTGTCGTCCATATGATGGAGCTGAACCATCAGGTGGGCAGCTATTCGGTAGGCTTCTCGCAGGACGAAGGCGGCGCCGCCATCGCGCGGCATTTCGTGGGGCGCGGTTATGGGCGGATCGGTTTCGTGGCGGCGCAACTGGACCCGCGGACCCTGGCGCGCGGGGCCGGATTCCGGCGCGCGCTGAAAGAGGCCGGGCTGGATGCCCCCTACGAACTGATGGTACCGGATCGGTCTTCCATAGCGCTCGGTGCGACGCTGCTGGACCGCGTTCTGACGGAGTGCCCGGACATCGAAGCCGTGTTCTTCTGCAATGACGACCTGGCGCACGGCGCGCTGTTCCGTTGTCAGCGGCTTGGCATCGCCGTGCCGCAACGGCTTGCGATCGCGGGGTTCAACGATCTTCCGGCCTCGTCCTGGACCGTGCCGGCACTGAGCACCGTCGCCACGCCACGCCACGAGATCGGCAGGAAATCCGCCGCGATGCTGCTGGACCTGATGTGCGGTCGAACACCCGAGGCCGCCCGGCTCGACTTGGGGTTCACGCTACACGCAAGGGAAAGCAGCTAGGCGACCTGTGCGCGGGTGATGGAAATCGCCGATCCCGCCATCAAGGCCGTTCCGCTCCGATGCCCGTTCGCGCCGGAATCGAAAATGCGCCGTTTTCCGGAATTATAATGTAATAAGGTCAGGAAATGACGGGATTGGGGCGGGAAGGAATGTCCGAATGTAACACCAGGCGCCCGGTCAGCCTGCTGGACGTCGCGAAGGCGGCAGGGGTTTCGCGTGCGACGGCCTCGCTTGTCTTGCGGCAGAGTCCCCTGGTGGCGGACAAGACACGTTTGCGTGTCGTCGAGGCAATGCAAAGCCTGGGTTATATTTACAACAGGGGGGCCGCCAACCTGCGGCGCAACCGCACCGGGACGATTGGGCTGGTGTTGAACAATATCGGCAGCCCGTTCTACAGCGCGCTGATGGCGGGGGTGGACGAGGTCAACGAGGACGGGTCCGTCGTGACGCTGGTGGCCAACAGCGTCGATTCCCCGGACCGGCAGATACGGCAGATCAGGCGTCTGCGCGAACATAATGTCGATGGGATCATCCTGTGTCCGGCGATCGGGAGCGATGAGACGCTGGCGGTCGAACTGGCGCGGCTGGACCTGCCATGCGTGCAGGCGCTGCGGCATGTTGAATTGCTGGGCGGGGACTATGTCGGTGCCGATTATCGGTCGGGGATCGAAAAAGCGGTGCGCCATCTGGTGGGCTCGGGGCACAGGCGGATCGTGTTCGTGGGGGCCATGGCGCTGCATTCGGCCGCGCGGGAGCGCAATGAGGGCTTTCGGCATGCGACCGGGCTGCATGGCCTGGAGGGCGGCCTGGTCGTGGCGGGCGGGCCCGACAATGTCTATGACGTCGCGGCGTTCGACCGCCTGCTGAAGACGCGCAATTCGCCAGATGCCGCCGTGTGTTATAACGATGTCATCGCCCTGAACGTCATGAACAGGCTCCGCTCCCTCGGGCGCCAGCCCGGCCGGGATTTCGCGGTGATCGGCATGGATAATCTGCCGCAGGCGGCAGGGGCCTTTCCGGCACTGACGACGATCGACACGCGTCCGCACGAAGTCGGGCGGAAAGCGGCGGCACTGTTGCAGAAGCGAATCGCGCAGCCCGGACTGGCGAATGGGGAGCATATCATCGTGCCGCCCAGCCTGATCGTCAGGCAAAGCTGCGGAGAGACGAGCGCCGCGGCCTGAGCGGCACCGTCCGAAGCGGCATTATCCAAAGATGATACAATCGTGAATGCAGGCGGCCTGTATGCCGTGCGCGTGACGGCAGGCGGAATCATGCCCGGGAAACAGTGCCTTGCGGCGCCTGATGCCGGGCTGGCGCCGGATATCCGGCCTGGCACGAAGAGGCAGCCAAAAAAATGATTTTGCATCTTTGCCCGATTTGGATCGATCTATATCCGTCGTAGCAACCTCTTAGCCAAGAACAAGAACAGGCGCGCAGGATGATTCCTGATGCCGTCACGAGGGGGACGCATGAAAAATTCACTCGGCTGGGGCCTGATCGGCGCCAGCAATGTCGCACGGGAGTGGATCGTCGACGCGATCCGTGCCCAGCGCGGCAATCATATCCGGACGGTCCTGAGCCGCGATGCGGCCCGTGGCGCGGCATTCGCGCAGGCGTGCGACATTCCTGCCAGCACGACGGATCTGGACGATATCCTGCGCGACCCGATGGTGGACGCGGTCTATGTCAGCACCGAGAATGCGCTGCACCATGACCAGGTTCTGGCGGCGGCGCGTGCCGGCAAGCATGTGCTGTGCGAGAAGCCGCTGGCGCTGAGTGTCCACGACGCGCAGGAGATGGTCGATGCCTGCCGGGCGGCCGGCGTCGTCATGGCCACCAATCACCATCTGCGGTGTTCCGCACTGCATATCGCGCTGCATGAACATCTGAAGGCTGGGGCGATCGGGCGGCTGAATGCCGTGCGGGTCTTTCATGCCAATTTCCTGGCCATGATGGGCGGCTGGCGGCTGAACGACGCGGGTGGCGGCGTCTTTCTGGACAGTACGATCCATGACGTCGACACGTTGCGCTTTCATCTGGACGCAGATCCGACGGACGTGTTCGCCATGGCCCAGAGCGGCAGGCGGGGTGCCGCAGGGGTCGAGGACGGCATCATGGCCGTCCTGCGCTTTCCCGATGACGTCCTGGTACAGATCCATGGTGCCTACAGCGTGCCTTTCGCGCCGGGCGGGATCTCGTTCTTTGGGGAAAAGGGCGTGCTGGTCGGGCGTGACTGCATGAGCCAGCGGCCGGCTGGCACGCTGGCATTGCGCGACGGAGACGGCGAGCGGGATATTCCGCTGGTGCATCACAATCTTTACCATTTCGCCCTGCGACGCTTCACGCAGGCCGTCGCGGGCGAGGGGCGGCCAGCCGCGACCGGCGAGGATGGCGTGGCGTCGCTGGCGATCGTGCTGGCGCTGAAGGAAGCGGCCAGGACCGGGCGCCAGATCCGGGTCGGTGCAACATGAGCGCGGTCGTGGCAACGCATGGGCGGTCCGCCTATGCCGTGGCGTCCGGCCCGCAGGCCGGTCGCGGCAACGATCATGCGCTGGACCGCGCGTCGGATCAGGAAAGCATGAGCCCGGCGGAACTGCGGCGGGCCACCTGGACCTGCTCGATCGGCAGCGCGATGGAGTATTACGATTTCGCGTTGTACAGCCTGGCGTCGGCCCTGGTTTTCGGCCCGCTGTTCTTTCCCAGCACGGTGCCGTTCATGGGGCTGGTGGCCAGTTTCGCCACCTATTTCCTCGGGTTTGCCGTACGGCCCCTGGGGGGCATCTTCTTCGGGGCCCTCGGCGACCGGGTCGGGCGCAAGACGGTGCTGCTGGCGACGATCACGCTGATGGGACTGTCGAGCACCGCGATCGGCCTGATTCCGACCTATCAGTCGATCGGGGTCTGGGCGCCGATCCTGCTGGTCCTGATGCGGCTGCTCCAGGGGTTCGGCGCCGGGGCGGAGCAGGCCGGGGTCGCCATCATGATGACCGAGTCCGCTCCCCGTGGCCGGCGTGGCTTCTATGCGGCCCTGCCGTTCCTGGGGATCCAGGTCGGGACGGTCGGTGCCGGGCTGGTCTATTTCACCATGCTGGTCGGCGTGCCGAACATCGCGGCCACCTGGCTGTGGCGCCTGCCGTTCCTGGGCAGCGCCATCCTGCTGGTCACGGCGATCTACATGCGGATGCGGCTGAAGGAATCGCCCGCCTTCGCGCGCCTGCGCGAAGAGCGGCATGTGGAGACGACGCCGATCCGCGAGACCCTGCAATCGGCCTGGAAGCCGATCCTGTGCGGGCTGGGACTGCGGATGGCCGAGAACGGCAGTTCATCGATCTATCAGGTTCTGGCCATCAGCTATCTGGTTCATACCGTCGGGATGAGCGGCCGCTGGGGCACGATGGCACTGATCGGCGCCGCCTGCGTCGGGGCGGGGACCATTCCGGTGGCGGGGCTTCTGAGCGACCGGTTCGGGCGGGTGCGCGTCTATCGCGCCTTCGCCATCCTGCAAGTCGTTTCCGCCCTGCCGATCTGGTTCGTCTTCAGTCGCGGCAATCCGTGGCTGTGCCTGGCGGCGCTGTCGCTGGGGTTGGGTATTGCGACTTGGGGCATGTTCGGGACCCAGGGCGCGTTCCTGCCGGAAATGTTCGGGGCGCGGCATCGCTATACCGCTGTGTCGTTCACGCGTGAGTTTTCCTCGGTCATCGCGGGCGGCGTGTCGCCCATGGTGGGGCAGTTCCTGATCGCGATGTTCGTCCATTTTCATGTCGGTGGAACGGATGCCGGCAAGATCGCATGGCTGCCTCTGGCGATCTATGTGGTGTTTCTGGGCGTCCTCGCGATCATCGCGACCTATTTCATCCCCGAGACGCGCGACCGCGATCTGCTCGACGATCGGGATGCCTTCTGAACATGTATGGGAGATCATGCGGTGATGGACAGTCTTGAATGCAGTCGCGTCCCGCCGGATGCGACCGGGCAGGTCGATGCGGACATGATCGCCGTCCTGAGCGACGCGCTGCTGGAGGCCCGACGCGCGCAGGGCGGAACGGTCGATACCCTGCCGGCGGGCCTGTCGCTGCCGGATGACGCCGCGGCCTATGCCGTGCAGGATGCGGTGGCCAGATGCCTGCGGGAAAGCGCAGGGCCGGTGGTGGGGTGGAAAGTCGGAGCCCCCAGTCCGGACGCCACGCCGTTCTGCGCGCCGCTGCATCGCGCGACGCTTTTTTACGGCGATACGCAATTGCCGCCCGGGCTGTGCCGCGTCTTCGGTGCCGAGGCAGAGATCGTCTATCGGATCGGCAGGGACCTGCCCTTCAGGGAGGGCGGCTGGGACGAGGCCGCGGTGCGCGATGCCATCGCCTCGGCGCATCCCGCGATCGAAATCTTCGATACGCGCTTTCCCCGCCCGTTTCAGTATGCGCGGCTGATTCATCTGGCCGATCAGGGCAATCACGGCGCGTTGGTCATTGGCGAGGGCATCACGGACTGGGCGTCGCTGCATCCGGTGACCGAGCCGGTGCGCCTGGTCGTGGATGGCGCGGTCCGGATGGCGCATCGGGGCGGCAATTCGGCCGGAGATCCAATCCGGCTGCTGGTCTGGCTGGCCAATCATGCCGCCGCGCGCGGCATGCCGTTGAAGACAGGGGATGTCGTGACCACGGGGTCGATGACGGGGACCGAATTCGTGCCGGCCGGTACGGTGGTGCGTGTCGAATTCGGGTCGCTGGCGCCCGTCAGCGTCACGATGCCCTGACCGTCTGTCATCATTTTCAGGAGTTGAAGCGTGAAGCCGGAAATACTTTTGATCGAACCCATGATGGCGGAAATCGAGGACGCGCTCCGCTCCGCCTATATCGTGCATCCCTATGACGGCGCGGCCGATCCGACGCATTATGCCAGGACGATCCGGGGCATCGCGACCGGTGGCGGGACGGGTGTCCCCCGCGCGGTAATGGACAGCCTGCCGGCACTGGAGATCATTGCCATCAACGGCATCGGCACCGATGCGGTAGACCTGAAGGAAGCGGCGCGCCGCTCCATCGCCGTGACGACGACGCCGGGCGTGTTGACGGACGACGTCGCCGACCTGGCCCTTGCCTTCATTCTGACGGCGATGCGCGACCTGCTGGCGGGCGATCGCTTCGTCCGGGACGGGCAGTGGGGAAAGGGCACGCTGCCGCTGGCCCATACGGCCTCCGGACGGCGTCTGGGGATTCTCGGCATGGGGCAGGTGGGACGGGCCGTCGCGCGCCGCGCGCGGGGCTTCGACATGTCCATCGCCTATCACGACCTGAAGGATCTCGAGATCGAGGGCGCCGCGTATGTTGAATCGCTGGTGGAACTGGCCCGGCAGAGCGATATTCTGGTGATCGCGGCCTCCGGCGGCCCGCAGTCGCGTCATATCGTCGATCGCGCGGTCATGGAGGCTCTCGGGCCGCATGGCCTGCTGGTCAATGTCGCCCGTGGCAGCGTGGTGGATGAAGAGGCCCTGGTCGCGGCGTTGCGGGACGGCGTTCTGGGCAAGGCGGCGCTGGATGTGTTCGAGCATGAACCGAACGTGCCGCCGGCCCTGTGGTCCATGGAGAATACCGTGCTGCAACCGCATCGGGCGAGCGCCACGGTCGAAACCCGTCTGCGCATGGGGCGTCTGGTCGTTGACAATCTGGCCGCGCATTTTGCCGGCCGGCCATTGCTGACGCCTGTGCGGTAGAGACACGATCCGGCCGGCTGCCTCACGCAGCCGGCCGCGGGCCCGAAGAAGCAAGAATAAAACAAGCAGGCATCCCGCAAGAGATGACCTGCGGACGGGATCCGGTATTCGATAAGCGATTACTGGCATTGGATCGATCCACAACGTCCTGCAATCAGGCGTTGTTTCGAGGCATGTCATCATGAACAAGAAAAAGACGATCGCCCTTTATGGCGTGCTGGCCTGTTTTGTCCTGACGGCTTTTTACGGAACGGCGCGGGCGCAATATCGCGGCCCGGTTTCCTATACGGCGCCGGTTTTTGCGCTGGATGCGCCTGGTGCCTATGCGAATACGCCGTTTACGCCGGATGTCGAGAATATGCTTCTGCCCTGGGAAAGGGTGGTCAAGAAGCTGAATTCCTACGGAATCGGCATTGTCATCGATTATACCAGCGAAAGTGCGATTGCATTGAATGGCGGGCGTCCCGGCGATGCAGCCTATGCCCACCAGATCGGTGCGGAACTCGATCTGGACTGGGAAAAGCTGATCGGCTGGAAAGGACTGATCATGCATGCCGTCTTCGTCAACCGGGCCGGCCGCAATCTGGCATCGGATTTCGGGGATGTATCGCTCAACGGATTCCAGGAAATCTATGGCGGCGGCGGGAATGTGGGCGTCCATATGGTCTACGCGTATGCGACGCAGGATCTGTTCAGAAAGCGCGTGCAGATCGCGGTCGGCAAGATGCCGGTCAATATCGATTTTGCAAATTCCTTTCTGTTCTGCACATTCATGAACAAGTCGAACTGCGGCATTCCGAAATCGCTGACCCGTGGGGCGGCCGGGTTTGGCACCTATCCCGGCTCGACATGGGGCATGCGCGTTCGCTACTGGCCGCTGCATGGCGTTTACGGGCAGTTCGGGCTGTATGGCGTCAACCCTTATCTGAATACCAACCAGTATGACCGGACGGGATTCAATGTCGGCACGGATCTTTACACCGGGGTGTATGTGCCGGTGGAAATCGGCCTGGTGCCGTCCTTCGGGCCGAACCGGCTGCTGGGGCACTACAAGGCCGGCTTCGGGTACGATTCATCGCAATATCGCGATGTCTATTACGATGCGCAGGAAAGGCCGGCGCTCGCGACCGGGCAGCCTTATCGCTGGACGTCCGGCAAGACGCAGTTCTGGCTGGAAGGCGACCAGATGCTGATGCGCAACGGCAAGGGGGCCATGGACGGCCTGTATCTGCTGGGCGGCATGGTACGCAACGAGCCGGGGAACGGACCTTATCTGTATCAGTTCTATGCCGGTGTCGTGGATCGCGGCATGTTTAGCGCGCGACCGAAGGACATGTTCGGTATCGAGTGGTCGCGTACGACGGTGAGTCCCGATCTGCAATCTTCGCAATGGCTGGCCTATGACAATGGAAGTCGCACCTTGCCCGGCAAGGCGACCTATCCACAGAGCTATGTCCAGACACTGGAAGTCACCTACGTCATTCACGCTTTCCGGGGGCTGTCGATACAGCCTGACTACCAGCATATCTGGCGTCCGAACCTCCAGCGCAACAAGTCCCAGATCGACGCGCTGGGACTGAAGATCCATGCGGCCCTGTAGGGCGGCGCGACACCCCGGCCGACGCCGGCAGCCCCAGGTCCTCGCGGCCCCGATCGGTGCCCTCCGCCATGCCCCTTGATCGCGCGCCCCCGCCCCGGCACGGTTCGGGGGGCACGTGCCGGGGAGGAATCGGAGGTCCGATGCACAAGCGTTTTCTCATGGCCGGTTTTTTTCTGCTGGCCGCTTCCGTCGCCAGAACGAATGCTCCGGCACGCGCGGCCCCGGTCTCGGCCGCGTCGGAAGAGGCCATGTCGGCCAGCCAGACACAGCGGGCCGTCGCGGCCGCAACGGCGTTTCTCGCGACGTTCGATGCACGGGGCAGGGCGGCAGTGCAGTTTCCCTTCGTGGCGGAAAAGCACGGCATGTTGGCACGGTTCCGCCGCAGCACGCCCGACGGGCCCTCGGTACCGGTAACCGACGCGCAGGCAGCGGCTCCGGCGGCACGCGGACCGGGCATGGGGCCGCCGGGCGGCTTCATCGGCGAGCGGTACGGGGCGGCGGTATGGTCGAACTTTCCCGTCAGCGACGTGCCGCGCCCGGGTGTGCGGATGGGGCAACTGACCGGGGCGCAGCGTGCGGCGTGCATGCACCTGCTGGAGGTTCTGCTGAGCGCGAAGGGCTACCGGAAGGTCCTCGACATCATGGGCTCGGACCAGGCGCTGGCCGATAGCGGCACACCGTTCGCCTCCGGCCGCGCGGTCTATACGATCGCCCTGTTCGGCACGCCATCGGCCACGGCACCGTGGATGGTGCAGTTCGGCGGCCACCATCTCGGGCTCAATCTGGTGATCGACGGCGCGCATGGGGCGATGACGCCGACCCTGACCGGGGCGCAGCCGGCGGTGTACCAGGCGGATGGCAAGACGGTGCGGGTGCTGGCGGGCGAAAACGACAAGGCCTTCGCCCTGCTAAACGCACTGGACGCGACGCAGCGCCGGCAGGCCATCCTGCCCTATGCGGTGGACGACCTGGTATCCGGCCCGGGGCATGACGGCGAGACGCTCGTCCCCGAAGGGATCCGGGGCGCCGCGCTGACCCCGGCGCAGAAGGACCTGCTGATGGATGTGATCGGCGAGTGGGCCGGGATCATCGACGATGCCTACGCCGCGCCCCGCCTGAAGGAAATCCGCGACGACCTGGACGAGACCTGGTTTGCCTGGAGCGGACCGGTCACGCACCCGCAAGGCCGGAACGGCTCCTCCTATTACCGCATCCAGGGACCGCGCCTGCTGATCGAATTCTCGCCGCAGGGCGTGGGCGGCGACGCGACGATGCACGTTCATACGGTCTATCGCGACCCGACGAACAGCTACGGCAGCCGGTTCACCCTCCGATGAGGCACGGAGGATGGATGGCCCTCATGGCCCTGCTGGCGGCCATCGGGGCCCCGGCGCAGGCGCATCGGCTGGATGAATATCTCCAGGCGACGACGATCGACCTCGCGCGCGACGGCATCACCCTGCGGCTGCGGCTGACCCCCGGGGTGGACGTGGCGGCGCGGGTGATCGGGCAGATCGACCGGAACGGCGACGGTGTGCTGTCGGCGCAGGAACAGCAAAATTATGCGGAGCAGGTCGCGCGGACCCTGTCGCTGTCGCTGAACGGCACATCCATTGCCCTTCACCCCGACGCGGGCGCGTTCCCGACCGTGGCGGCGATGAGGGGCGGCGCCGGAACCATCGATCTTGCGTTCGACGTGCGGACCCGCCTCGAAAACGGGGCCTATCGTCTCGCCTACAGCAACGGTGCCTCCGGCCCCGATACGGTCTGGCTGGCGAACTGCCTGCTGCCCCGGGATTCGTCCATCCACGTCACGCAGCAGCACCGCTCGGCGGACCAGTCATCCTACCGGCTGGATTTCGTCGTCGGTGACGGGAAATCCGCGCGATAACCCGATCTTGTCGGGTCTTTTCCTCAAGGCGCCCACCGACCCGGTCGCGCACGATGACGCTGTATTGCGCGCAGGACAATTGCGGATCGGGGCGATTGGGCGTTTGCTCCCGGTGCGGGAGGTCAGCCACCGGGGCGGCTCCCATGACACAGGAGGCCATCATGTCCGACCTTGTGGTACTCGGTTTCGATACGCTCGACGGCGCGACGCTTGCCCGCGAAGAGATATGGAAACTTGAAAACGAATATCTCGTTGATGTGGAGGATGCGGTCGTCGTCCGTCGCACCGGCGACGGCAGGCTGCATCTCGATCAGTCCGTGCATACGGTGGCCCTCGGGGCACTGGACGGATTCTGGAGTGGAATGCTGCTTGGAACATTGGTGGGGCTGGTTTTCCTCAACCCCCTGGCCGGTTTCGCCATCGGCGCGGTGGCGGGGGGAACGGCCGGCACCGTCGGGGGTGCCCTGACGGATTTCGGCATCAATGACGACTTCATCCGGCATGTCGGCGAGAGCCTGGCGCCCGGCACGTCGGAACTCTTCGTCCTGGTGCGGAAGGTGGAGCCGGAAAAAGTCGTCGCGCATCTGCGGGCGCTGACGGGCCATCCCCATATCGTCCAGACCTCGCTTTCACCCGAGGCCGAACAGAAGCTGCGCCTGGCATTCACCCAGGCAGGCCCCCAGGGAAGCGCCGGCACGGTCTGACCTTCGCGCGGATAACGGGAGAGATAGTGTGGCAACCATCTACGATCAGGTTCAGCGGCTTCGCTCCGACCTCGAGACACTGGGCGCCGACCTTCTGGATACGGACCAGGCGCTGCGGACCGAATTCAAGTCCTGGGGATTGCGGAGCGGCGCGAAGGCGCTGCGAAAAACCGCCAAGCGCCTCCAGGACCTGGGCGATACCGCCGTGAACCAGGCCAACGACCTGAACGCGAAGATCCTGGAAAAGGTCGGGGATTCGCAGGAACGCGCGCAGAAGGTCTCCGTGCTTCTCGGCGAGACCGCCGCCAGGCTGGAACGGAGCAATCAGGTCGTCAAATCGGGCGGCATCGGCCGCAAGCTGGCCGGCGTGGCCATCGGGCTGGCCGCCGCCGGGGCCATCGCGGCGGTGGCCAGGGAAATGTGCCGCAAGCCATAGTCGCCTCCGTCCCGGAACAAGGATGTCGCCATGGCCGCGCGGGCAAGCTGGAAGGGCACGCTCACGATCGGGAAGCTGGCCTGCCCGGTTGCGCTCTTCGCGGCGGTATCGACGTCCGAGCGGATTGCCCTGCACCTGGTCAACCGCGCGACGGGCAACCGCGTGCATCGCCATTATGTCGACAGCGAGACCGGCGACGAGGTTGCGCGCGACGACCAGGTCAAGGGCTACGAGACGAAAAACGGCGACACCGTGCTGCTCGATCCCGAAGAGATCGCGGCGGCGGTGCCCGACAGCGACAAGAACCTGGCAGTTTCCGCCTTCATCCGCTGCGGGGAGGTGGACGATGTCTATCTCGACCGGCCCTATTATCTGGGCCCCGCCGAACCGGCGGCGGAAGAGGCCTTCGCGCTGATCCGCGAAGGCCTCGCGCAACGCAAGGTCGTGGCCCTGGCCCGGACCGTCCTGTTCCGCCGCGTGCGGACCCTGCTGATCCGGGCGCACGAAGGCACCCTGATCGCCACGACCCTGAATTTCGATGACGAGGTACGCGCCTCCCAGGACGCGTTCAGGGATATTCCCGACCACCCGCTGCCGCAGGAAATGCTGGATCTGGCGGCCCATATCATCGAGACCAAGAGGGGCCATTTCGACCCCTCGGCCTTCGAGGACTGGTACGAGGCAGCCCTCGCCGCCCTGGTCGAGGCCAAATTGAAGGGAAAGGCGCCCGTCCCGCCGCCCCATCCGGCCGAAAGCAAGGTCGTCAACCTGATGGACGCCCTGCGCCAGAGTGCCGGGGCATCATCGCGGCCACCCGGGCGGAAAAAGCCCCGGTCGCGCGCGCGACCCACCGGTGAAAGTCGCAGGGCGAGCTGACCGATGGCGCTCGACACCTATCGCCGGAAGCGCGATTTCACCCGGACCGGCGAACCGGCGGGCGAGAGGGCGCAGGCCGAGGGACATCGCTTCGTCGTCCAGAAGCATGACGCCCGGCGGCTGCATTACGATTTTCGGCTGGAACTGGATGGTGTCCTGAAAAGCTGGGCCGTGACCAAGGGCCCCAGCCTGGTGCCGGGCGAAAAGCGCCTGGCCGTCCATGTCGAGGATCACCCGCTGGATTATGGCGATTTCGAAGGTACGATCCCGCAGGGCCAATATGGCGGCGGCACGGTCTCCCTATGGGACCGGGGAACGTGGACACCGCTCGAGGATGCCGAGAAAGGGCTGGCCAAAGGCCATCTCGATTTCGAACTGCATGGCGAAAAGCTCACCGGGCGCTGGCATCTGGTCCGGATGAAAGCCAGGCCGCGTGAAAAGCGCGACAACTGGCTGCTGATCAAGGGCGATGACGACGCGGCCCGCGACGCCGACGACCCGGATATTCTCGAAGAACAGCCGGATTCCGTCAAAACCGGCCGCACGCTCGCCCAGATCGCCGGCGGCGCACCGTCGATCGAGGGGGCAAAGGCAGGCAACCTGCCCGCCTTCGTCGCGCCCGCCCTGGCCACCCTGGTCGCCACGCCGCCCTCGGGCCCGCGCTGGATTCACGAAATCAAGTTCGACGGCTATCGGCTGGAGGCCCGGATCGCGGATGGCGCGGTCAGGCTCCTGACGCGGAGCGGCCTGGACTGGACGGCGAAATTCGGCAGCGCCATCCGCGATGCGCTGGCGGCGCTGCCGGTCGAAACGGCCCTGATCGACGGCGAACTGGTGGTGGAAATCCGCTCCGGCGCCAGCGATTTTTCGGCATTGCAGACCGATCTCAGCGACGGACGGACGGACCGTTTCCTCTTCTACGCCTTCGACCTGCTGTATCTGGACGGCAAGGATCTTCGCGCGTCACCATTGCGCGACCGCAAGGCGGCGCTCCGCCGCATCCTGCCGGAGACACCCGGCATCCTGCGGCTCAGCGCGGATTTCGCCGATGACGGCGCGCGCGTGCTGGACCATGCCTGCCGCCTGGGCCTGGAAGGGATCGTCTCCAAACAGGCGGATTCGCCCTATCGCTCCGGCCGGGGCAAGATCTGGGTGAAGGCGAAATGCTCGGCGCGGCAGGAATTCGTCATCGGCGGCTACGTGCCCTCGACCACGGGCCGCAGGAGCATCGGCTCGCTGGTGCTGGGCGTGCACGACGCACAGGGTCTTCGCTATGTCGGCCGCGTCGGGACCGGGTTTTCGGCCCATGTCGCCCGGGATCTGTTCGGCGCGCTGGAAGCCATAGGCACGCCCAAAAGCCCATTCGCGGACCGGCTGTCCGCCGACGAGGCACGCGCCGTCCACTATGTGCGCCCCGAGCGCGTGGCAGAGGTGGAATTCCGGGCCTGGACGGCCGATGGCCGGCTCCGGCACGCTGCGTTCCGGGGCATCCGTGACGACAAGCCAGCAGCGGAGATCGTACGCGAAATGCCCGTTCCCGAAACGCCGCCCACCCGATCCGCGCCCGCGCGGAAACGCACCATCGCCCTGACCCACCCGGACCGGATCTACTGGCCCGATGCCGGTGTCACCAAGCAGGGGCTGGCCGAGTATTACACCGCCATATGGCCGCATATTGCGCCGTTCATCGTGGACCGTCCCCTGGCCCTGCTGCGCTGCCCGGAGGGCATTGCCGGCCCGCGTTTCTTCCAGAAGAATGTCTGGAAAGGCATGAACGCCCATATCCGCGCGCTGGACGATCCCGCCGGCGATGCGGAGGAGCACCTGATCGGCATCCACGATCTCGACGGCCTGATGGGGCTGGTGCAATCGGCGGCGCTGGAAATCCACCCCTGGGGCGCCTCCTGCCGCGACTGGGAGAAACCGGACCAGCTGGTCATGGATCTCGACCCCGGCGAGGACGTGGCGTGGGAGAGGGTGATCGACGCGGCGCGGCAGGTCCGCGCGCGCCTGGAAGCCTCCGGCTTGACCCCCTTCGTCAAGACCTCCGGCGGCAAGGGGCTGCACGTTGTGGCACCCCTGAAGCCCGAGGCGGATTGGGAAACGGTCAAGAGCTTCTCCAAAACGCTGGCGCAGACGATGGCCGCCGATCGTCCGGACCGCTTTATCGCAACGATCACCAAGGCGAAGCGGCACGGGAAGATCCTGCTCGACTATCTGCGCAACCAGCGGGGCGCGACTTCCGTGGCCCCTTACTCGACACGGGCACGCCCCGGCGCCCCCGTCTCGATGCCGCTGGCATGGGACGAACTGGGGGCAATCGTCGGGTCGGCGCAGTTCACGGTGGGCAACGCCATGGCCCGGCTGGCATCGCTCCGCACCGACCCGTGGGAAGGATTCCACGCGGCGCGATGTCCGGTTCCTAGCCCTTCGGCGCCGATTTCAGGCTCGCCCTGAGCGCGTCCATGATGTTCACGACACGATCCTCCGCAACCGGTTCGGCCCGGGCCGGCTTCCTGGGCCGCCCACGCTTCTTGGCGGCGATAATGCCCTGTAGCCGCGCCTGCACAGGGTCCTGGATCATCTCCGGGTTCCAGGACCGCAGGCGCTCACCGATCACCTTGCCCAACTGCGTCAGGGCCTCCGGCTCGGGCCTCGATGCCTTTTCCGCCGGCAGACATTCCGCCGGCGGGCGAACCTCCTCGCCATAGCGGAGCGTCCAGACCACGATCCCCTTGCCGCGCGGTTCCAGCAGCACGGCATGTTCCCGCCGATACAGCACCAGTCGCGCAATGCCGACCGTGCCCGTATGGCGCATGGCATCGCGGATGACGGCAAACGCTTCCGCGCCGACCGCGTCATCCGGCATCAGGTAATGGGGCGTATCGTACCAGATCCAGCCGATCTCATCCGCATCGACAAAGCGTTCGATCTCAATGGTATGCGTGCTGTCCAGGGCCACGGCATCCAGTTCGTCATCCTCAAGCAGCACATAGCGGTCGCCCCCGCGCGGATAGGCTCTCACCAGGGCATCGTCATCGACCGGCTTGCCGGTCGCGGCGTCGACATACTGGACGACGACCCGATGCCCGGTCTTTCGGTTCATCATATGGAAGCGGATGCGCTCCGCCTGTGTCGTGGCCGGCGTCATCGACACGGCACAGGTCACCAGCGAGAGCTTCAGATATCCCGTCCAGAAAGGTCGCGGCGCCATCGGCCGGTCCTCCTCCATTCACTGGTTTCCCCGCGCCCGCCACCCATATCGACAGACGACCCCATGGCCGAGGAAGGGAGCCGTTTCATGACCGTCCGGAAGAACGCCGACCCGCCTGCGCAGCCCAGGCGCTGGTCGGCAGACGTCACCCACCACAGCGACGCGCTCGATCTCGAACCCGATATCTTCAACTCCGACGATCCGCACCGCATCGCGGAATCCCTGAAACAATCTGCCGAGCGCAGCACCCGCCGAAAGGCCCCGCCGTTCCGCTCGGCCATGTCGATGCTGGTCTTCTACATCAACCGGGCAGGGCGCGCGCTCTCGCCACAACGGCGCAAGGTGCTCGACCGCGCGAAGGTGGAACTCCGCCGGGTGTTCGGCCGCCAGGGTTGAGCCCGTGGGCCGCGTACACCCTATTCCACCGTTTTCTTCCGGCGGGTCTCGGCGGCCTTCCGCGCGGATGCCGAGCGCTCCTCCGCCGGGCGCCCGGCGGCGGCGGCACCCCCCAGCCGGCCACCCTTGCGGGACGGCTCATGCGTCACCGCATGCCCCCTGCCGGAGCCACTTTTCTTGCCACCCCCCGTCTCCTTGTTGACGGTGGCCCATGCCCGGCGCTCGGCTTCCTCCTCGCCCACGCCACGCTGTTCATAACTTTGCTCGATATGCTCGGCCTGTCTCTTCTGCTTGTCCGTGTATGCGGACTTGTCGCCACGCGGCATGGCTCATGCTCCCGTTCGCAGGAAATGGGCGCGGCCCCATGCCCCATGCGGGGGCGCGACCGCGTCCGATAACAAGGCCGGACAGCGGAGAAAGTTCTCCCGATGTGCCGTGCGGGGCAAGGATGTGCGGCAGGGCGCGAGCGCATGGCATATGCAGGATCATCGCCCCTCTTCGACGCGCCGAAATGGTGAATGAACTGAAAATTCATATATTTTATCAGGAAAAATATTACGAATAGCCAATCATGGGTAAACATGATTGCGGAACCTCTCCGCCCACTGTGCGTAGCAGGAGGATGATGTCGGGCGTGGGCGGTCGGTCTCCCGGAACGGCGATCCTGGCGCCCCGTCAGCAACGGCGGCGAGGAGAGAGATCATGACCCTCAAGGGCAGGAAGTCGGGAGACGCGCCGAAAAAGACCCCGGCCGCGCAGGCCGGACCAGGTAGCGAGGCGCCCCTGGGCGCGGGCGGCGAGACGCACCAGGTGGCGGGCGGCGATGTCGCGACGCTGACGACCGCGCAGGGCGCGCCGGTCGCCGACGACCAGAACACGCTGCGCTACGGCGCGCGCGGCCCCGCGCTGATGGAGGATTTCCATTTCCGCGAGAAGATCTTCCATTTCGATCATGAACGCATCCCCGAACGCGTGGTCCATGCGCGCGGATACGGGGCGCATGGCTATTTCGAACTGACCGACAGCCTGGCGGACGTGACGCGCGCGGATATCTTCCAGCGCGTGGGCGAACGCACGCCGGCCTTCGTGCGCTTCTCGACCGTCGCGGGCTCGAAGGGCTCGTTCGATCTCGCCCGCGACGTGCGCGGCTTCGCGGTCAAGCTCTACACGCAGGAGGGCAACTGGGACCTGGTTGGCAACAATATTCCGGTCTTCTTCATTCAGGACGCGATCAAGTTTCCGGACATGGTCCATGCGGTAAAGCCCGCACCCGACCGCGATTTCCCGCAGGCGCAGTCGGCCCACGACAATTTCTGGGACTTCATCTCGCTGACGCCGGAAAGCCTGCACATGATCATGTGGGTGATGTCCGACCGGGCGATTCCGCGCTCCTTCCGCTTCATGGAAGGGTTCGGCGTCCATACATTCCGCCTCCTCGACGCGCAGAACCGCTCGACCTTCGTGAAATTCCATTGGAAACCCAAGCTCCGATTGCAATCGGTGGTCTGGAACGAGGCGGTCAAGATCAACGGCGCCGACCCCGATTTCCATCGCCGCGATCTGTGGAACGCCATCACCAGCGGCGATTTTCCGGAATGGGAACTGGGCGTGCAGCTTTTCGACGAGGCATTCGCCGAGAATTTCGCCTTCGACGTGCTCGACCCCACCAAGCTGATTCCCGAAGAGGACCTGCCGGTGCGGATCGTCGGCAGGCTGGTGCTGGACCGCGTGGTCGACAATTTCTTCGCCGAGACCGAGCAGGTGGCCTTCTGCACCCAGAACGTGCCGCCGGGGATCGATTTTTCGAACGATCCGCTGCTCCAGGGGCGCAATTTCTCCTATCTCGACACGCAGGTGAAGCGTCTGGGCAGCCCCAATTTCACCCATATTCCCATCAATGCCCCCAAATGCCCGATGGCCCATTTCCAGCAGGACGGGCACATGGCGATGCGCAATCCGATCGGCCGCGCCAATTACGAGCCCAATAGCTGGGGCGCCGCCGGCGGCCCGCGCGAAGACCCGGTGCGCGGCTTCCGCAGCTTCGCGGCAGAGGAAGCCGGCCCCAAAGTCCGCCTCCGCCCCGAGAGCTTCGCCGACCATTACAGCCAGGCACGGCAATTCGTGATCAGCCAGACGCCCATCGAGCGGAAGCATATCGGCGACGCCATCACCTTCGAACTGAGCAAGGTCGAACGCCCCGATATCCGCGCCCGCGTCGTCGCGCATCTGCGCCATATCGACGAGGACCTGGCGGGCACCGTCGCCAACGGGCTGGGCCTGCCCCTGCCCGAACCGGCGAAGGCGGCATGGCCCCCCATCACCGACCTGCCGCCCTCGAATGCGCTCAGCATCGTCAGGAACGGCCCCGACAGCTTCGCCGGGCGCAAGTTCGGCATCCTGCTGACCGACGGCGCCGATGCGGGCCTGTTCGACGCGCTGGTCACGGCGGCGGAGAAGGAAAAGGCCGTTTACGAGATCGTCGCGCCGAAGATCGGCGGCGTGACCCTTTCCGACGGCAGGCATGTGGCGGCACAGCAGAAGATCGATGGCGGCCCGTCGGTGCTGTTCGACGCGGTGGCGGTGATCGCCGCCAAAGACGGCGCGGCACTGCTCGCCGGCGATGCGGCGGCCAAGGATTTCGTCACCGATGCCTTCGCCCACTGCAAATTCATCGGCTACACGCCGGAGGCGACCATATTGTTCGACAAGGCCGGCCTGGGCGGCGATCTCGACGCCGGTTGCATCGCCCTCAAGAGTGAGGGCGACATCGCAGCCTTCGTGACGGCATGCCACGCGCTGCGCTTCTGGGATCGCGAAGCGAAGGTCGATCTCGACGCCAAAGCGTGACGCCCTTGCCCACTGCGACCCTCCCCGCCATGCGCCCCACTTACGCCATCGCCATCCCGGCGCGGGACGAGGACAGGCGCATCGTCCCGTGCCTCGACGCCTGCCGCGCGGCCATGGCGCGATGGCCCCAGCCTGGGGTCATCGCCCTTCTGGTCAATAACAGCCGCGACCGCACCGTGGCGCGCGCGCTGGCATGGGCACGGAAAACGGGCGCCCCGCTTCGGCTGGCGGAACGGCGCTTTCCCGACCGGGCGGCTCATGCCGGCACCGCGCGTCGCGCGGCATTCGATCTCGCGCGCGCCCAACTCGAAACGGGCGGCTATCTGCTGGCGACCGATGCCGATTCCCGGCCCGACCCGGACTGGGTCCGCGCCTGCCTGGCCCCATTGGAGGCAGGCCGGGCGGCCATGGTGTGCGGCACCATCGCACTCGATCCAGCGGAATTCGCGCAACTGCCCGCCTGGGTCACGGCCAATGGCGCGGTCGAGGACCATTACCGCCGCACCGCACTGGAACTGACGAGCCTGCTCGACCCCGACCCCCTCAATCCATGGCCGTTCCACGGCACGATATCGGGGGCCAGTCTCGCGATGTCGGTGGCCGCCCATGACCGGATCGGCGGGGCGCCGATCGTGCCATATGGCGAAGATCGCGCATTGGTCCGCCGCTTTCTCGACCACGACCTGCCCGTTCTCTACAGCGACGCCGCGCATGTCGTCACCTCCTGCCGGCTGAAGGGACGGGCACCGGGCGGCATGGCGGACACCATCGCCTCCCGCCTCGCGGGCGGGCCGCATTGGTGCGACGAAACCCTGGAGCCCGCGCGCCAGACATGGTTCCGGGCGCAGGCGCGCGCGCACCTGCGCAGGGCGTTTCGCGACCATCGGCACCGGGACGAGGCCTTGGCCGAGGCCGGATTGTCCGCCGACCAGCGCCGGACGATACCGGCCTTCACCGGCTTCGGCGCCTTGTGGGCCTTTGTCGAAACCGCCAGTCTCCGCCTCGCGCGGCGCCGGATGTCGTGGGACGAGATGGCGGCCGAACTCCCCCGCCTGGAAGTGTTGCGGGACGAAGCGGCGGCGGCTGCGACGGGCGCGCGGATCAGGTCGTCGGGGGAAATCGCATGAACCATCCGGCCCTGTCCCCCGGGCGCCATCAGGCGGACGGATACGACGCGTTGATGCGCCGGATCGCGCAGCGCGCCGACAGCGCCGAAACCGATCCGGCGGGCCTGGCGCCGGAGATGGACGCACTCCGCCAGGCCGGCCTGCTGACGGCCTGCCTGCCCACTTCCGAGGGCGGGCAGGGTCTGGGGCTCGGGGCCGATACCGCGCGCGTCGCCTTCGACCTGCTGCGGCGGCTGGGTCGCGCCAACCTCTCGGTCGCACGCCTGTTCGAGGGCCATATGAACGCGGTGAAACTGCTGCATCTGTACGGCACCCCGGGCCTGCGGCAGCATGTCGGGCAGGCGGTCCGGAACGGCGCCCTGCTCGGCGTCTGGGGCGCCGACGGGACGCATCCGCTTCGCTGCTTCGGGGTCGGCGGCCGCCTGTGGCTGGAGGGCGAAAAGATCTTCGCCTCCGGCCTGGGCCTGGTGCGCCTCGCCGTCGTCACCCTGCGCGCCGACGATGCCGATGACGGGCTGTCCCGTCTGGCCCTGGTCGACGTGTCCGACCCCGCGCGCCAGGACCTGTCCTCCTGGAGGGCGTCGGGGATGCGCGCCACGGCCTCAGGCTGCTTCGCGTTCACCGGGCTGGAACTCGACCCCGGCCATATCGTCGGCCGGCCGGGCGATTACACGCGCGAGCCGTTTTTCGAAGGCGGAATCTGGCGCTATTGCGCCGCCCATCTGGGGGGCGCCGAGGCGCTGGTCGATCTGTGGCGCGACGCGCTTGCCGCGCGCGGCCGGCTGGACGACCCGATGCAACTCGGGCGCTATGCGCGCGCGGTCGGCCTCTGCCACGCCATGGCCAGCCTGCTGCGGGAGACAGGCCACACTGTCGAGGCCGCGGCGGAAGACCGAGACAGCATCGATGCAGCCGTGGCCGGCGCCCTGCTGGCGCGCCAGTTCGTCGAGGAAAGCTGCGTCGAAATCCTGCAACTCGCCGAAAAATCGCTGGGGACCGCCGCCCATATCAGCGGGACCAGCATCGAGCGCATCCGGCGGGACCTGTCGATGTTCCTGCGCCAGGCGGCGCCCGACGCCAAACTGCTCCAGGCCGGCCGGCTCCTGGCCGGCGCGGGCGGCGGTGGTCCGCCATGGTGACACCCTTTGCCGAGGGCGTCATCGTCCGGGCGGCCGGCCGCGCGCCCTCCATCGCCATCGCGACGCTGACCGGGCCGGGCAACGTGCTGGTGCTGACGCCGCATCCCGACGATGAATCGCTGGGCTGCGGCCGCGCCATCGCGGCGGCCAGCCACGCGGGCAGGGAGGTCCTGGTCGTCGCCCTGACCGACGGCCGGCTGTCGCACCCCCACTCGCATCTCTTCCCGGCGGACAGGCTGATCGCGCTCCGGCAGGCGGAACTGGTCGCGGCGACGGCGATCCTGACGCGGGGGACCGGCGATACCATCATGCTCGGCTTTCCCGACCAGGGCGCCCCGGAGGCACCGGCCGACCGCGCCGCCGTGCGCAACCGGCTGCTGCACCTGATCGACGCCCGGAACGTCAGCGCGCTGTGGACGACCTGGGAGAAGGACCCCCATCCCGATCACCGCTGCGCAGCCGTCATCGCCCGCGAGGTCGTCCGCGCCCGGCCCGCGCTCCGGCTCTGGCGCTTCCCGGTCTGGGGCCGCTTCACCGAGGACGCGCCGGGGCCGGGCGATGTCCTCTACCGTTTTGACGGCGCGCCGTTCGCGCCGGAAAAGCGCGCGGCGCTGGACGCCCACCGCTCGCAGATGACGGCGCTGATCCCCGACGATCCCGACGGGTTCGTCATGGACGCACGCGCACGACGCCATTTCCTCGACATGCCGGAACTGTTCCTCGGCGATGGCGGACATGTCTGAGCGCGCCACGCGGTTCGACCGGCTCTATACGGGCGATATCGACCCATGGGGCTTCCGAAGCTCGGCGTACGAGAAGGAAAAATACCAGGCAACGATGCTGGCCCTGCCACGCGCGCGCTATGCGCTGGCGATCGAGGCCGGCTGCTCCATCGGCGAACTGACCCGGCTGCTCTCCTTTCGCTGCGATCGTATCATCGGGATCGACATTTCATCGGTTGCGCTGGACGAGGCGACGCGGCGGAATGCGGATCGGCCGAACATCGTATTTCGCAGGGGCGAACTGCCCGGCGCGTGGCCTGGCGAAAACGCGGCCGACCTGCTTGTGCTGTCGGAAGTCCTCTATTTCCTTTCGCCGCAGGAAATTGAAGACCTCGCGGATCGGATCGTGGCGAACTGGTGCCCTGGCGGCCATTGTGTGCTGGTCAATTATCTCGGCCCCACGGCAGAAGCCCTGCAGGGTAGCGAGGCCGCGAATCTCTTTATCTCCTGCATGAAGGCACGGACCGGCATCCGGCATGATGCCGTCGCAACGGCGGAGCACTATCGGCTCGATGTTCTGGAGCGCTGCGCTGTGACCGGTGCGGAACAAGGCATCAATCCATAATTTATTCCTATATCGTCAAAGATATCTTGAAATTGACAGGAGCCTCCTTCTGTCTGGATATTTTGATATCGATATATTTGTCGCCTTGATTCGATTGGCCGACATCCTCCCGAACCGAAAGAGACATGAATGCTGAAGCGGAGAACGATGCTGGGCGGGGCAGTCGCGGGGGCCGGCATGCTCATGATCGGACGATCGCACGCGGCATCCGGTGTCCGGCCCGCGGGAAGGCAGCCATGGTGGAAAGAGGCCGTCATCTATGAAATCTATCCTCGTTCGTTTCGGGATTCGAACGGCGACGGGATCGGCGATCTTCCAGGCATTCTCGAAAAACTGCCCTATATTCGCGATCTTGGCGTGGATACGATCTGGCTCGCGCCGATCTTCCAATCCCCTAATCGCGATAACGGCTACGATATCAGCGATTATCGGGCGATCATGCCCGAATTCGGGACCATGGATGATTTCGACAGGCTGATGGCCAAGGCATCCTCTCTCGGCCTGCGTATCATCCTCGATCTGGTCGTCAATCATACCAGCGACCAGCATCCATGGTTTCAGAAAAGCCGCGCCGCGAAAGACAGTCCCTATCGCGATTACTATATCTGGCGCGATACCCCGCAGGGCCATCCGCCCAATAACTGGCCCTCGGTCTGGGGCGGCAGCGCCTGGGCATCCGATCCGGCGACCGGAAGCAGCTACCTTCATCTCTTCTCCCCACAACAGCCCGACCTGAACTGGGATAATCCAGCCGTTCGTGAGGAGGTTTTCTCCATCATGAAATTCTGGCTGGACAAGGGGGTCGCGGGATTCCGCATGGATGTCATCACCATGATTTCCAAAATTCCCTCTTTCCGCGACATGACGCCCGAAGAACTGAAAGCGCCGGAATATGTCTATGCGGCAGGCCCGCATCTGCACGCATATCTACGCGAGATGAACGATCGTGTTCTCTCCCATTACGACGTCATGACCGTAGGCGAGGCATACGGCATGCGCGCCCGGGATATCCCCCTGTTCACGGACAGCGCGCGCCGGGAACTCGATATGGTCTTCGCGTTCGACATCGTGCATGTCGACCGGCAGGGTTGGCGCAAGATCGACTGGCCGCTCTCCAAACTGAAGCAGGTCTACGCGGCAGCCGGAAAACCGCGCTCACCCGATTCATGGAATACGGTCTTCCTCGACAATCACGACCAGCCACGCGCCGTTTCCCGCTTCGGCAACGACAGCCCGCCGTTTCGCGAGGCCTCGGCCAAGGCGATTGCGACCATGCTTCTCACCCAGTGCGGCACTCCCTTCATCTATCAGGGCGAAGAACTGGGCATGACCAATCTTCCGTTCAGCGGCGTGGAAGATTTCGACGATGTGCAGGTTCCTATCCAGTGGGAAGCGCGCGTAAAGCGCCAGGGGGTAGATCCGGATGCGTTTCTCGAAAGCCTGAAGGACATGGGCCGCGACAATGCGCGAAGCCCCATGCAGTGGGATGCCACGCGGAACGCCGGATTCACCACGGCGAACAGACCGTGGTTTCGGGTCAATCCGAATTATACCGAAATCAACGCCCAAGCCTGCATGCAGGACCCGAACTCGGTCTACCATTACTTCCAGGCTCTTCTTGCGCTGCGTCGTAAATATCCGGCATTGATCCATGGCACTTATCAGGACCTGGATCCCGATCACCATGCGGTCTTCCTCTACGCCCGCGAACTCGGCAGAAGCAGGCTTCTGATCCTGATGAACATGTCGGACCGGGGCTTTACCTATGAATCCTCGTCTCTGACCAGGGCATCGCTTCTGATCTCCAACATGCAACACCGTGGTGCAACGCAGGGGGTAACATGGCTGGAACCATGGGAGGCACGCATCTATCGGGCCTGACCCCGACATGAGACATCCGCCGCAAGGGGCGGCGGTCCCGGCTTATGAACGTTCTTTCCAGACGCTGACGGCATCGATGCCCGTCTTCAGCAGCGCCGCCGCACGCTCCGGCGTATCGGCCTCGACATAGACGCGCAGTTCCGGCGCGTTGCCCGAGGGGCGCAGATGGATGATCTCGCCATTGGCGAAGGTCATGCGCAGCCCGTCCGTCCGGTCGACATGCGCCAGGTCGCCCGGCGTGTCGATAAAGCCCAGCCCCACGGCACCCTCGGCCGGATTCCCGCCCAGCTTTTCGATTTCCGCCTGGCTCTGCGCGGTCGGCATGTTCTCCAGCCGGTCGCTGAGCGTAAAGCGCGGCGGCAGCGTGCCGACAAGGGCGGCAAGGCCGGTGCCTTCCCGACGGGCGGCAACCAGCGCGCACAGCATCGGCAGCACGGCATCGCGCGTCGGCAGCGCCTGCAGCGTGCGCCCATTCTGCGGGATATCGGTCGCCAGCAGGAAGCCGCCATTGGCCTCGTAGCCGACCGAGGGCGTGATGCCGGCCCCGGCGGCCTCGGTCATGGCGGCGACGACGAAGGGCGACCCGATCCGGGTGCGCCGGACATCCCGCGCAAAGCCGCTCTTCTCCAGCGCTGTATTGCTGCTGACGGGCGTGGTGACGGAGGCAGCGCCGAGAAAGCGCGCGGCGAGGATGCCCAGCACATCCCCCCGCAGCCAGTTGCCCCGCGCATCGGCCAGCAGAGGGCGGTCGGAATCGCCGTCGGTGGTCAGGATGGCATCCAGCGTGCCGCCGGCCGCCCAGTCGCGGGCAAGGGCGGCATCCTCGGGGCGCACGGCCTCGGTGTCGACGGGGATGAAGCTCTCCGCGCGGCCCAGCGGCACAGCCGTGCCGCCCAGCGCCTCGACCACCTGCACCAGCACGTCGCGGCCGACGGCGGAATGCTGGTAGACGCCCAATGTCAGGCCCGACAGCGCGTCCGGGCCGAAGAAGGCCCGATAGCGCGCGACATAGGCGGGGACGATATCGGTGGGCCGGGGCAGTTCAATGGGCACGACCAGGGCGCCATGCGCATCGAACCAGCCGTCCGGCAGCGTCGCATCCAGCGTCCGCATGGCGGCTTCGTCGGATTTCAGAAACTCGCCGCACGCGCGGTTGAACTTGATCCCGTTGCGGTCGGCGGGGATATGGCTGCCCGTGACCATCAGCGACGGATATCCGTGCGCGAACGCATGCAGGCACAGCGCCGGGGTGGGGACAAAGCCGCAGAAGACCGGCTCGCCCTGCATATGCCGGATGGCGGCCACGCAGGCGCGCAGGATGCGGGGCGTGCTGGGCCGCAGGTCGCCCGCCACCGCAACCGGCGTGCCGGGCGCGAACTCGCCGAGGTTCGCGAGATGCCGCAGATAGCCGACAGTATAGGCAAAGCAGACCGCATCGGTCATCGCGGTCACAAGCCCCCGGGCGCCGCTGGTGCCAAAGGCAACGCCGGACTGAGTCATCCACTCGGCTATCTTCATTGAGACTCTCTCTCGAACAGAGACGATGCGAACAGAGACGACGATCCGTCATCGCATCCCGCAAAAACCATTTTCGGCAAACGCGCGATACGGGCAACGTTTCCGTGCGGCGTCGAAGCTTTTGAAACGATCTCCGCACCCGGCCCCTGTACCATCAGCCTGAAATATCGTCCATTCCAGCCTGCGCGGCATCGTCCCCCTCGTCGTGCAGCAGGCGACTTGGCCAGCCGATGCGCACAAGCAGGTCGTCGGGGCCGTTGAGGGCGAATTCGTACATGCCCCACTCTGTATGGCGGGGTGCCTTTACCGCGCCGAGGATGGCATTCCCCGCCGCTTCGGCCAACCGGTCGACGCGGGCGGTCGAAAGATAGACGCCGAACGGGTTTCGCCCCGCCACCAGCCATCCGGCAATGGCAGGCTGAAGATGGATCGTCGCGCCGTCGGCATCGGAGAGGATGCGATAATCCGTGGGGTTTTCACCAGCGGGGCCGAAGAAACCCAGCCCGTTCCACCAGCGTTCCGCCGCATCGATGTCGGTGCAGGGAATGATGGCGCTGACGCGGCTGGCGGGCGGACTGCGCATCAGGGCTCTCCCGATGCCGGGCGGGGCGGGGTGAGCGCCTGGGCGGCAACATACCCCGCCGTCACGCTCGCCATGCCCAGCGTGACGGACAGCACGATATTGAGCAGCGCGCGCCCCGGCGCCCCGCCGCGCAGCAGGTCCAGCGTCTGGAGCGTGAACGAGGAAAAGGTCGTGTATCCGCCGCAGATGCCCACCATGAACATCAGCCGTGCGGTATCGGACACCTGGAAGCGCGCATTGCCCAGCGTCAGCGTGCCGAAGAACGCGATGGCGAACGAGCCGCTCATGTTGATCAGGATCGTTCCCCACGGAAGGGTCTGGCTGATCCGCGCGGTCGCCAGCCCGACCCAGTAGCGCATCAGGGTTCCGCAGGCACCGGCAAGGGCGATGCCCAGGGTCGTCACAAGGTTGGAATTCATGCGATAGAGTCTTCGAAGCCGTGATGACAGGTCAGGATCGGGAGCGTGGCGTGGGCGAACAGGTCGCGCGTCGGCCCGCCGAACAGCCATTCGACGAAGCGCGAATGCGTATAGGCGCCCATGATCAGCAGGTCGCCCCCGGCGGTCAGCGCATGGGCGCGGATCTCCTCGCCCATCCGCTCGCGCGGGGCGGTGAAGCGGTCGATCGTGACCGGAACGCCGCGCGCGGCCAGCATCCGCGCCCACTCCGGCGACGCATCCTCCGTCTCGTGCTCCGAACCGATCACGAAAGTGACATGCCCGGCCGATTCCAGAAGCGGCCGGGCCAGGTCCAGCGCCCGGTCGAGCGCGGGCGAGGGCGCCCAGGCGACGATCGGGCGCAGGCCCACGGTGTCGTATGCCTGCAAGGGGGCGACAAGGACGGGTGCCCCGGCATCGTACAGCGCCCCGGCAAGAGCCTGCCCGACATCGTCCCGGTCATCGGCGCGCGGGCGGCTGACGACCACCAGGCCGGCCTCCCGGGCCTCATGGGTCACGATCCTGCGGATATCGCCGGCGGTCTCGACCCATCCGGCCCGGGCGGCCAGCGGGTCGCCGGCCGCGTCGCTCCAGTCGCGGGCGATGTCGTGCAGCTGCTTCGCACGGCCGGCGACCTGCCGGGCGAATGCTTTCCGCCGCGCGGGCGTGGGCATGCCTTCGTCGGGCGCCTGAAAGGCCGGGTCGGTCATCGGCCGGGGATGCAGCAGCCGGATTTCGCGCGCGTTCAGCCGCCGGGCCATGTCTCCGGCGGCCCGGAGGGTGAACAGGGCCGTCTCCGGCCGGTCCAGAATGGCGAGTATGCGCATCGGCGGCCCCTCCGTCGCCGATTCCGGGGCAATCGTGGAACAGGCGCACATGGACGGATTCCTCCCTTCACGCCCTGTCGGGCCGGGTAGGAATCATCAGCCCGGTGGCGGGCGGTTCGACCCGTGCGGGGTCAGGCAGAATCCATTGCCGGCCCTCAGCAGGCCACCGGGGCCGCCTTCCTGTCAAGTCTCGCGGACCGGCACGTCGCGCGGCCGGCGGCGCAGGCGCCGCCGGCCGCGTGGGTCAGAAACGCTGCTCGATGCCGGTCAGGATGGTGCGGCGCAGGCCGTATTGCGGCGCGCCGACGCCGATGCCGGTGCCGCTGCGCAGTTCGTAGCGCTTGTCGAACAGGTTGATCACGTCCAGCCGCAACTGGGTGCGCTTGAGGAACGGGATATGGAACAGATCCTGGAACGACTGCACGGCAGACAGGTTGAACGTCGCATATTGCGGGATCACGCCCCCGTTGGGGATGTCGCTGTCCTGGCGCAGGCCGCTGCCATAGACCATGGTGGCCGACAGGCGCAGCGGGTGGCCGGTCCTGTAGAAGGCGGTGTAGCTGCCTCCGGCCGACGCGGTCCAGCGCTGGTCATGGTCCAGATGAATCCACCGGTGCTGGATATAGGCCAGCTCGTCGGGGTCGAAATTCCACTGGGCGGTGGTGATGTCCTTGCCGATCGCCCGCGACCAGGCAAAATTGCCATAGACGCTGAAGGGCCCGCGCGTGTAATCGGTGGCGAATTCGTAGCCATGTACCTGCCCGCGCCGGTAATTGAAGGCGGAAAGGATGATGGGCGACCCGAACTGGCCCTCATCGATCAGGTTCTTGGCCAGCTTCAGATAGGCATCGAACGATGCGTGCCATCCGGGCAGGATCTCCTGGGCGAAGCCGGCATCGAAATAATGATCGCGTTCCGCCTTGACGGTGGTGTCCTGCAACGTGGCCGGCGCCGCCGAGGTATTGGCGAACTTGTTCAGCGACGTGCCCCCCACCAGCTCGAACGGCGGCGGCGTGAAATAGCGCGAATAGCCGGCATGGAACGTCCCGCCATGCCAGGGCTGGTAGACGATGTTGATGCGCGGGCTGACCTGCTTGGAATGGGTATATTCGTCCACCCCGTCGAAACGCAGCCCGTAATTGACGGTCAGGTTGCGCACCGGGTGCCATTCGTCCTGAGCATACAAGCCATAGAGCCACCCGGTGCGGCCATTGCCGTCATGGACCGAAAGCGGCTGGTCGCCAAAGATCGCGTTGCCGTCCGCATCCGTTCCGGTCTGCGGATAGACGGTCGAATCCGTCTTGGAGATATTGCGTTCGACATAGATCTGGTAGCCGAAGCGCACCGTATGCTGCGCGCCCGCATGCCAGGTGACATCGGTCTGCGAACCGGACGAGAAGACCGAGCGCTGGGCGCGCTGGGCAATGCCGTTATAGACCAGGTCGCCCAGCGGGTCCGGCGAATAGCCCAGCGAACTGTAGCGGACCACGGCCGAGCTTTGCAGGCTGATATTCCCCATATCCTTCTGTAGCGACAGGATGCCGAAATCGGTGATCTGCTTCTGGCGCTCGTTCAGGCTGGCACTGTCGACGCTGCCGTACAGATTCTGCGACAGCGCGCTGTCCAGGAAGGACGGGTTGGCAAACTGCCTCTGCTGGCCAGGATTGTTCGGAAGCTGGTATTCGGCGTTCGACACGCCGGCCGTCAGGCTGATGCGCGTATTCTCATCGGCCGTGTAGCGCAGATGGCCCAGGAAATGGTACTGGTTCGTCAGGTCGTGCAGGGCATTGAAATCCGGCGTCGGGTTTTCCACCCCCACGCGGTCATGCACGAAATCGGCGGTCGCGAAATAATCCCATTTTCCGGCATGGCCGCCATATTGCAGCGACGGAAAGAAGTAATCGCGCGCCCCGCCATAGATCGACACGTCGCCGCCCGGGTCGGCGCTGCCGGTCTTGGTCGTGATGTCGATCACGCCGGCCTGCAGAAAGCCGTATTCGCTGGGCAGCGCGCCCGTGGTCAGCGCCATGGAATGGGCAAAGCGCGTCATCAGCGTCTGGCCGAACACGCTCATCCCCTCGGGCAGTTCCACGCCGTCCAGGCGGAACTGCACCTCGTTATGGTCGCCGCGGATATGGATCTGGCCGTAACTGTCCTGCGCCACGCCCGGGGCCTGCAACAGGACCGAATTCAGCGGCGCATTGTCGCCGCCGGGAATGGTCTCGATATCGCGCCGCGTGAAGCGATAGGTCGTGGCCCCCGTCGCGGATTGCAGGGCCGCGCGCGTCACGTCCAGATGCGCGTTGACCAGGATATGCTCCTCATTGGCGGCGGTCGCCTCCACGGTGCCGTCAGGCAGCACCCGGTCGGCCGCACCCGCCGCACCGAAGGTCGAGCGGGACGACGCCCCCTGCGACGCATTCGTGCCCGGGGCAGGCTTCGAAGCCGGGGCAGACGTAGCAGAGGTGGCGGACGTAGCAGACGTAGTGGATGTGGCGGAGGACCGGGACGGATCGGGCGTGGCCGCACGAACTGCCTGAGGCAGGGCAAGTGCGGTTCCTGCCAGTAAAACGGCCGTGCGCAGCGCAGGTCGAGACGGGCTCATCAAGGCGATCCTGTTCGTATGAAAGCGTCCTCAGCCTGATAGATGGTATGTTATAATGTTGCAATTGATCGACGGAAAAAGACCGCATTGCGTGACAATATGTTGTATATCTGCAACAGAAATCGCGCTCACCGGCCTGGACACAGGCACCACGCTGCGTCCAGGAACGCCGCCCCGTCAGGCCGGCGGCGTCTCGAGCGATCGGGCAACCACACGCGCAACGCTGTCGCGCCACCAGGGCAGACGGATGCCGAACACATCGTGCAGCCGGGTGCAGTCCAGTCGGGAATCCTGCGGCCGGGCGGCCGGGGTCGGCCAGTCGGCGGTGGCAATGGCCAGCACTTCCGGCATCGGCTGGCCGGCCCGCGCGGCCTCCTGCAACGCCGCCACGGCCAGCCCGTGCCAGCTCGTATCGCCGCTGCCGGCGGCATGGAACAGGCCGGCATAGGCATCGTGCCAGCCATCCCGGTCGATCGTGTCGACGATCGCCAGAATGGCATCCGCCAGATCGTCGGCGCTGGTCGGGTTGCCATGCTGGTCGCCCACCACGCGCAGGACCGGGTTCTTCGCCCCGGCATTCAGCATGGTACGCACGAAATTGCGGCCATAGGGCGAATAGACCCACGAGGTGCGCAGGATGATCGCGCGGTCATGCGCCGCCAAAATCGCGCGTTCGCCTTCCGCCTTGCTGCGTCCATAGACGGTGCGGGGCGATGTCGGGTCGGTCTCGACATAAGGCGCGCCCTTGCTGCCGTCGAACACATAATCGGTCGAGACATGGATCAGCGGAATGCCGCGGTCGGCGCACAGCCGGGCCAGCAGGGCAGGGCCGTCGCGGTTGGCGCGCGCCGCCCCCTCGGGGTCGCTTTCCGCCGCATCCACCGCCGTCCAGGCGGCGGCGTTCACCACCAGGGCGGGGGCGTGTGCGGCAAACGCCGCCGCCAGCGTCTCCGGCCGGTCGAAATCAACGTCGGGCCGGCCGATGCAATGCAACCCGGCCCGGCCCGACCGTGCCAGCGCGGTGGCAAGCTGGCCCGACCGGCCGATGACCAGGATCGTGAAGGGCCGGGCCGGGGCGCCGGCCATCAGAACCAGTCCCGTACCGTGGAGAAGGACGGCGCCTCGGCATCTTTATCGGACAGGATCGCGGCACCCGGCGCCACCGGCCAGGCGATGGCCAGTTCCGGCGAATCCCATCGCACCGATCGCTCGCTGTCCCGGTCCCACAGGTCGGTGCATTTATACTGCACCTCGGCATCCTCGCTCAGGGTGCAGAACCCGTGCAGGAAACCGGGGGGGATCCACAATTGCGACCCGTTCTCCGCGTTCAGCTCCGCCGCGACCCATTTGCCAAAACTGGGCGAGGCCTGCCGCGCGTCGATCGCCACATCCCAGATCGCGCCGCGCGTGCAGCGCACCAGCTTGCCCTGCGGATGCGGCGCAAGCTGGCAATGCAGGCCCCGGATCACGCCGCGCTGGCGGGACAGGCTGTGATTATCCTGCACGAAGGGCTGCGTGATGCCGGCCTCGGCCATCGTGCGGATATTGTAGGTCTCGCAGAAGAAACCCCGCGCATCGGCAAAACGGCGCGGCGTCAGCAGCAGGATGTCGGGAATGGCCAGGCGTTCGATCTGCATGGGCGTCTCACACTCCGTCGGCGATGTCGCGCAGCACGCGACCCAGTTCGGTCTTGGGAACCTTGCCGGCGATCTCGCGCAGCCGGGCGGCATCGATGAAGCCCATGCGGAAGGCGACCTCGGCGGGCGAGCCGACCAGCATGCCCTGCCGGGACTGGATGGTCTGCACGAACATCCCGGCCTGGAGCAGCGCATCGGGCACGCCGGCATCCAGCCAGGCGCAACCCCGGCCCAGTCTTTCGACCTGGAGCGAGCCTTCCTCGAGATAGATCCGGTTCAGGTCCGTGATCTCCAACTCGCCCCGGGGCGAGGGGCGGATCTGGCGGGCGAACTGG
>NZ_JABEQK010000020.1 GCF_014174275.1 Gluconacetobacter takamatsuzukensis
CTGCCGGTGTTTGACCAGCCGGCGCAGCCAGGACCGCCGGGCCGAGGCGCCCCGGCGCGCGGCCCGGGCCCAGTGCCGGGTGGTGTGATCGGGCGCCGGGGCGGGGGGGGGCGCGGGGGGGGGGGGGGGTGGGGGGGGGGGGCGGGGGTTGGCGCCCCCCCCCCCCCCCCGGCCGGCATCAGCCCTTCAGATGGGCGTTGCAGACGCTGTAATAGCCGCCGCCCTTCTGGATCCATTTCAGGCCGCCATTGGCGTTGGTCGCCTTGTTGGCCTTGTACTGGTCCAGGCAGGTGTGCATGCGCGCCTTGCCCGCGCTCTCGCTGGCATATTGCGACGAGACCGCATTGGGCAGGACCGCGCTGCCGGCGGCAGCGGGAACAGCAGCGGCCGGAACGGCGCTGGCGGCCGGGGCCGCCGAAGCTGCGGGCGCGGCAGGTGCGGCAGGCGCAGCCGGGGTCGCCGGGGCAGCGGGTGCCGCCGGGGTGGCGGCCGCAGCGGCGGCAGGCGTCGCGCACTGCGTCGCCTTGAACTCCTTGTAGGTCTGGCCCTTGATGGTGCCGGCTTTCCGTTCGGCGTTGAATTTCTGGTAGCACGCCTGCGCGGGGCTGACGGCATGGGCCTGCGGGGCGACGAGAGGCGCGGCCGGCACGGCAAGAAGCAGGGCGACGGCAATCCGGCCACGAAGCGCGATAGCCATGGGGAGTCCGATCCTTTCCGTTTCAGAACGAGCCGGCGGGCATCATGCCGCGACGGGCCGTTGGGTCTGCATCATCTCCATAACAGCATGATCTGCATACGGAAAGAAAAAGGCCGGACCGGGGCTGATGCCCGGTCCGGCCCGGAAGGGTCGGCGTGAAGGAAGGCGAGGCGGATCAGATATTGATCCGTTCGCCATGCTGGGTCATGTCCAGCCCCTCCTGTTCGTCGTCGCGGCTGACGCGCAGGCCGATGGTCAGGTCGACGAGCTTGAGCAGCACGAACGTCACGATGCCGCACCAGACGATGGTGACGCCCACGGCCTCGGCCTGGGTGACGAATTGCGCGAACGAGCCGACGACCCCGCCCGGATTGGCGTCGGTGGCCGAAAGCGGGCCATAGGCGAACACGCCGGTCAGCAGCGCGCCGACGATGCCGCCGATGCCGTGCACGCCGAACGCGTCCAGACTGTCGTCATAGCCCAGCAGATGCTTCAGCGAGGTGGCGGACCAGTAGCAGATCACGCCGGCCGCAAGGCCGATGATCAGCGCGCTGCCCGGCAGGATGAAGCCCGCCGCCGGGGTAATGGCCACCAGACCGCCCACGGCGCCCGAGATGATGCCCAGCACGGTCGGCTTGCCGGTGCGGGCCCATTCGGCCAGCATCCAGCCCACGCCGGCGGCGGCGGCGGCGATCTGCGTCGTCGCCATGGCCATGCCGGCGCGCCCGTTGGCACCGACGGCCGAGCCGGCATTGAAGCCGAACCAGCCCACCCACAGCAGCGAGGCGCCGATGACGGCATAGGTCAGGTTGAAGGGCGACAGGTCGTCCTGGCCGTAGCCGACGCGCTTGCCCAGCACCAGCGCCGTGACCAGGCCGGCGATGCCGGCATTGATATGGACCACGGTGCCGCCCGCGAAATCGATGGCGCCCAGGCCCGCGACCCAGCCCAGGGGGCTCCAGACCCAGTGGGCGACCGGCGCGTAGACGATCAGCGACCACAGGACGGTAAAGACGCACAGGGCGCTGAACTTCATGCGCTCGGCGAAGGCGCCGGCGATCAGGGCCGGGGTGATGATGGCGAAGGTCATCTGGAACATCATCCAGATGCTTTCGGGAATCGTCATCGTGACCGCGTTGGGGGTGCCCGCGCCCATGGTGAAGCCGATATCCGCACCCTTGGCGATATGGGCGCCGATGCCGTTGAGCATGAAGCGCGACAGGTCGCCGATATAGGGCGTGCCGGTGCCGAAGGCGAGGCTGTAGCCGGCCACCATCCAGACGACGGTGATGATGCAGCAGATGGCGAAGGACTGCATCAGCGTGGCCAGCACGTTCTTGCGCCGGACCATGCCGGCATAGAACAGGGCCAGGCCCGGGATCGTCATCATCAGCACCAGCGCCGTGCTGACCAGCATCCACGACGTGTCACCGGTGTCGATCGCCGGCGGCGCGTCGGCCGCAAGGGCGGGGGTGGACAGGCCGGCCAGGGAAACAGCCGCCAGCGCCGCCGCGGCGGCGGCAAGCGGGCGGGGCGTCGCGCGACAAGCGCTCGGAGTGGTCACAGCGCGTCTTCTCCCGTTTCCCGCGTGCGGATGCGGATGACACTGTCGAGGCTGGAGACGAAGATCTTGCCGTCGCCGATCTTGCCGGTGTGGGCGGATTGCAGGATCACGTCCACGACCTGGTCGACGATATCGTCGGAGACCGCGACCTCGATCTTCACCTTCGGCAGGAAGCTGACGTGATATTCCGCGCCGCGATAGATTTCGGTCTGTCCCTTCTGGCGGCCGAACCCCTTCACTTCCGAGACGGTCAGCCCCTGGATGCCCAGGGGAGTCAGGGATTCGCGAACGTCGTCGAGCTTGAAGGGCTTGATGATGGCTGTGACAAGCTTCATCGCGCCACGTCTCCTTGTTTCAATGTGGTAATCCGTTTCCAGATCCGGAATGATGATCCAAATCGCGATAAGGGCAATACAAAAACCGTGCCAATCACATGCATGGTTGACGGAGCGCGGCGTCTGGTGTGCCTTGCGCCATTCGTGCGTGCCGATATCTGCCTGAATTGTGGGCGGGCGCACCCGAACGGATCACTCTCGCCGCGGGGCCGTCGGGCCGGCACGGCTATCATCAGGACCACAGGCATGACCGCAGGCACGATGTCCCACCCCCAGACCGGCTCCCGGACCGGCGCCGGGCATGACGATGTGGATGTCTGCATCGTGGGGGCCGGGCCGGTCGGTGCCACGCTGGCCTGCCGCCTGGCGGTGGGGGGGCTGCGCGTGGCCATCGTCGATCGCGCGGCCCTGCCGCCGATGGAGGACCCGGCCTTCGACGGCCGCGCCTACGCCATCGCCGCCGGCCCCCGCCGCCTGCTGGAGGAAGCCGGGGTGTGGCCCCTGCTGCCCCTGCAAGCCTGCCCGATCGAGGAAATCCGCGTATCCGACGGCCGGCCGGGCGAGGCCCCGTCGCCCCTGTTCCTGGAATTCGGGCGCGAGGACGCCGCCCAGCCCTTCGGCTGGATGATCGAGGCCCGGGCCCTGCGCGTGGCGCTGAACCGGGCGCTCTATGCCCACGATCTGGTCACGGTCCTGGCCCCCGAGGAAGTGACGGTGACCCGCACCGCAGAGGGCGCGCGGGTGCGCACCCGCTCGGGCTGCACCTTCGGCGCGCGGCTGGTGGTGGCGGCCGAGGGCCGGCGCTCCGCCCTGCGCGACCAGGCGCGGATCGGCATCACCCGACTGCCCTACCACCAGAGCGGCATCGTCTGCGCCGTGGCGCACGAACACCCGCACAACAACCGCGCGCTGGAACATTTCCTGCCCGCCGGCCCGTTCGCGCAGTTGCCGATGGCCCCGACGCCCGAACATCCGAACCTGTCCGCCATCGTCTGGTCCGAAAGCGATGCGCTGGCCCAGCGCATGGTGGGCCTGCCGCACGAGGCCTTCGCGCACGAGATCCAGCGCCGCATGGGCGACTGGCTCGGCCGCGTCACCCCGGTCGGGCGGCGCTGGGTCTATCCGCTGTCCGCGCAATATGCCCAGCGCTATTTCGATACACGGATGGTACTGGTGGGCGATGCGGCCCACGGCATCCACCCCATCGCCGGCCAGGGGCTGAATTTGGGCTTCCGCGACGTCGCGGCGCTGTCCGACATGCTGATCGCCGCCCATGCGCGGGGCGAGGATCTGGGCGCGCCGGCCCTGCTGCGCCGCTACCAGGCCCGCTGCCGGCCCGCCAACATGCTGATGCTGGCCGCGACCGACATGCTGGAGCGCCTGTTCGGCAACGACAATCCCGTGCTGCGGCGGGCCCGCGACCTGGGCCTGGCCGGCGTGCACCGGATGCCCGCGCTGCGGCGGGCCTTCGTACGCCACGCCATGGGGCTTTGACAGTCCGGCCACACATGCGCCCGGCCGCCTCTGGTCAACGGGGCGGTGCGTTCCCATATCGCTCCTTCCGCTGACAGGACCGGTTTCATGCCTGATATCTCTCCGACTTCGCTGGCCTCGGCCCGGGGCGCCCGCGCCGTGGTCGAGCCGACCCTGCTGCCCATCGACCAGGACCGGCTGTGGACCGACATCGCGGCGGGGTGCGAAGGCTGCGCCGATCCGCTGGTGCGCGGGTTGCTGGCCACCGGCATCCGCAACCACGCCACCTTCGCCAACGGCCTGGCCGCGCTGATCGGGCGCAAGCTGGGCGACCGGTCGGTGGCCGACGACGCGCTGTCGGAACTGGTGACCGAGGCCTTCGCCGCCGACCCCGAAATCGTTGCCGCCGCCGCCGCCGACCTGGTGGCGATCCGCGAGCGCGACCCGGCGACGGCCAACTACGCAACGCCGTTCCTGTTCTTCAAGGGCTATCACGCGGTGCAGAGCTACCGCGTGGCCCACTGGCTGTGGAACAACGACCGGCGCTACCTGGCGCTGCACCTGCAAAGCCGCACGTCCGAACTGTTCGCCGTCGACATTCATCCCGCCGCGCGGCTGGGGCGGCGCATCCTGTTCGATCACGGCACCGGGATCGTGATCGGCGAGACCTCGGTGCTGGAAGACGACGTGTCGCTGCTGCAGGGCGTGACGCTGGGCGGCACCGGCAAGAATGTCGGCGACCGCCACCCCAAGGTGCGGCGCGGGGTGCTGATCGGCGCCGGCGCCAAGATCCTGGGCAATATCGAACTGGGCGAGGGCGCCAAGGTCGGCGCGGGCTCGATCGTGCTGGAATCGGTCCCGCCCTTCACCACCGTCGTCGGCAACCCGGCCCGCCCGGTCGGCACGCGCCACAGCGCGCTGCCGGCCTTCACCATGGACCAGATGCTCCCCCCCATAGACTACATGATCTGAAAACCTGCCTGTAAATACGCGCTGGTGGCGATCCGACGCGCGTTTCCTGTGCTCCGATGCTCACGGCCATACAGGCCGCTGCGCTTCGGTGCTCGGAAACACACGACGGGCGCGGCCCTGTGGGCCGCTCTCGCTCACCAGCCCGCATTTCCAGGCAGGTTTTGCGAGCTTGATGCCGAATGCGGGCTGGTGGCGATCCGACGCGCGTTTCCTGTGCTCCGATGCTCACGGCCATTCAGGCCGCTGCGCTTCGGTGCTCGGAAACGCACGACGGGTGCGGCCCTGTGGGCCGCTCTCGCTCACCAGCCCGCATTTCCAGGCAGGTTTCGGGAGCGGTCATCAAGGCCGCGTTACCTGCCTTCCTGACCGCCCGGCGGGATGCCCCTCCGGTCTGGACATGCCGGCCCTTGCACTGAACACTGCGCGGGACAGTGAAATGGAACAGGAAAGGCAGGCGGCCGACATGAAGCATGCATCACGGATGGGCGGGACGCGCGCCCGGTTCTGGACGGCACCCTTGTGGACGGTCCTGTCGCTGGGCGCCCTGCTGGCAGGCACGGCCCCGGCGGCGCTGGCGGCGCAGCCCGTCCTGCTGGAACATGCGACGATCATCGACGGCACCGGCCGGGCGCCGCTGGCCGACGGCGCGCTGCTGATCCGCGACGGGCGGATCGCGGCGGTGGGGGCCGCCGGCACGGTGGCGGCGCCGGGGGCGAAGCAGGTCGACCTGACCGGGCGGACGATCCTGCCGGGCCTGATTTCCGACCACAGCCACACCGGGCTGGTGAAGGGCACCAAGAACGACAGCGCCAACTACACGCGCGAAAACATCCTGACGCAGCTGAAGCAGTACGAACGCTACGGCGTGCTGACCGTGGTCTCGCTGGGCCTCAACAAATCGCCGCTGTTCGACCAGTTGCGGCAGGAACAGCATGCCGGACGCAACCCGGGCGCCGACCTGTTCGGCGTCGACCAGGGGATCGGCGCGCCCGACGGCGTGCCGCCGCAGGGCATGTTCCATCTGGGGGCCGACCAGGTCTATCGCCCGACCAGCGTGGCCGAGGCACAGGCTGCCGTCGATCGCATGGCCGACGAGGGCACGGACCTGGTGAAGCTCTGGGTGGACGATTTCCGCAACGGCGTGCCCGGCGCCAAGGGCTATCCCAAGATCGACCCGGCGATCTATGGCGCGGTGATCGAACGGGCCCATGCGCGCGGCATCCGCGTCGCCGCCCATATCCACGACCTGGCCGACGCCAAGGCGCTGGTGACCGCCGGCGCCGACATCATCGCCCACGGGGTGCGCGACCAGCCGGTCGATACCGATTTCATCATGCTGATGGAACAGAAGGGGGCATGGTACATCCCCACCCTGGACCTGGACGAGGCGAACTACATCTTCGCCGAACATCCCGAATGGCTGGACGATCCGTTCCTGTCCGCCGGGCTGAACCCCGACCTGCGGGCGCAGTTCGCCGATCCGGCCTGGCGGGCCAAGATCCTGGCCGCCCCCCTGACGGCGGCGGCCAGGAAGGCGCTGGCGCTGAACGAGCGCAATCTGGTCACGCTCTATCGCTCGGGCATCCATATCGGCTTCGGTACCGATTCCGGCGCGTCGCCCACCCGCATCCCCGGCTTTGCCGAACATCGCGAACTCAAGCTGATGGTCGCGGCGGGCCTGACGCCGATGGAGGCGCTGGCGGTGGCGACCGGCAATGCGGCCGCGCTGATGCATCTGGATGACCGGGGAATCCTGTTGCCGGGCCGCTGGGCCGACCTGACGGTGGTCTCGGGCGATCCGGCGGCGGACATCACCGCTGTCGACAGGATCGAGCAGGTCTGGCATCGCGGTGCGCGGACCGAAGGACCGCTGGTCCCCCGCTGATCCCGGCCGCCCCCGCGCGCCGGCCGGCGGGTGACGCACGGGGAGCAGGAGCAGCATGGCCCATATCGTGGTGATCGGCGGCGGACCGGCCGGTCTGGCCGCCGCCGAGGCGCTGGCCAGCGGTGGATGCGCCGTGACGGTGCTGGAGCGCATGCCGACCATTGGCCGCAAGCTGCTGATGGCCGGCCGGGGCGGGCTGAACCTGACCCATTCCGAACCGCTGGAGCGATTCCTGACCCGCTACGGCGCCGCGCGCCCATGGCTGGAGCCAGCCTTGCGGGCCTTTTCCCCTGACGACCTGCGCGCATGGGCGGCGGGGTTGGGCCAGCCCTGTTTCGTCGGCAGCAGCGGGCGGGTATTTCCACAGGCGATGAAGGCCTCGCCGCTGCTGCGGGCCTGGGGCGCGCGGCTGGCGGAACAGGGGCTGACGATCCTGACACGCCATGACTGGACCGGCTGGGACGGGCCGGGACGGGTGCGCGTGGCCTCGCCGCAGGGCGAGCGCGTGCTGGACGCCGATGCGGTGGTGCTGGCGCTGGGCGGGGCAAGCTGGGCCCGGCTGGGCGCCGATGGCGCGTGGGCCGGCAGGCTGGCCGGGCAGGGGGTGGACCTGGCGCCGTTCCGTCCCGCCAATTGCGGCTTTCGCACCCGCTGGAGCGACACGCTGCGCGCACGTTTCGCCGGCACGCCACTGCGCGGCATCGCGCTGACGCCCGAGGGCGGCGGCCCCACCGTGCGCGGCGAGGCCGTGGTGACGGCGCAGGGGCTGGAAGGCGGGGCGGTCTACGCCCTGTCGGCCCTGCTGCGCGACCGCATCGCCGCCCACGGCCACGCCCGCGTGTTGCTGGACCTGCGCCCCGACATGACCGAGGCCGCGCTGGCCGACCGGCTGGCCCGGGTGCGGGGGCGCGAGAGTCTGTCCAACACGCTGCGCAAGGCGCTGCGCCTGCCGCCGGTCGCGGTGGCGCTGCTGCGCGAGGAGCCGGATGCACCGCCGCGCGACGCACCGTCGCTGGCCCGGCTGGTCAAGGCCGTCCCCGTGACGCTGACGGCGCCCGATTCGCTGGACCGGGCGATCTCGGTGGCCGGCGGGGTGCGGGAGGACGCGGTGGATGCGCGCTTCATGCTGCGGGCGCTGCCGGGCGTGTTCGTGGCGGGCGAGATGCTGGATTGGGAAGCGCCGACGGGCGGTTATCTGTTGCAGGCATGCTTCGCGACGGGCCGGGCGGCGGCGCGCGGCGTGCTGGACTGGTTGCAGGAGGGGGGCAAGGAACGGTATCCGTCCTGCCCATGACGGTTTCGATCACGATTGGGGATGTGCGGGGCGGCGGACCGGCGGTCATGGACCTGGCGGAATTGCTGTCCACCCGCCTGCTGGTGCAGGGCAATTCGGGATCGGGCAAGTCCCACCTGCTGCGGCGCCTGCTGGAGCAGTCGGCAACGCTGGTGCAGCAGGCGATCATCGACCCCGAGGGCGATTTCGTCAGCCTGGCGGAACGGTTCGGCCATCTGGTGATCGACGGCGCCACCCATACCGAGGCCGAGTTGCAGGCGGCCGGCGAGCGGATGCGCGTGCACCGGGCATCCGTGGTGCTGAACCTGGAAGGCGCGGATGCCGAGGTCCAGATGCGCCGGGCCGCGGCCTTCCTGGGCGGGATGTTCGAGGTCGGGCGCGAATATTGGTACCCGGTGCTGGTGGTGGTGGACGAAGCCCAGCTTTTCGCCCCCGCCGCGGCCGGCGAGGTGACGGACGAGGCACGTCGGGCCTCGCTGGGCGCCATGACCAACCTGATGTGCCGTGGCCGCAAGCGCGGTCTGGCGGGGGTGATCGCCACCCAGCGCCTGGCCAAGCTGGCCAAGAACGTGGCCGCCGAGGCTTCGAATTTCCTGATGGGGCGCACGTTCCTCGATATCGACATGATGCGCGCCGCCGACCTGCTGGGCATGGAGCGCCGGCAGGCCGAGAGCTTCCGCGACCTGGAGCGTGGATATTTCGTGGCGCTGGGCCCGGCTCTGTATCGCCGCCCGGTGCCGGTGCGCATCGGCGAGGTGGAGACCGAAAGCCGGTCCGCCGGGCCCACCCTGCTGCCCATGGCGCCGGCGGCACCGCCCGAGGATATCCGCGACCTGATCCTGGCCAAACTGCCCGAGCGCGAGAGCCTGCCCCGGCCGGCCCGGCCGACAGCCCCGCCGCCGCCCGATATCCTGGCGCAGCTTGCCGCCCACGCGGCCTCGGCGGCGGTGGAGGCCGAAATGGCGGCACCGGTGGTGGAAACACCGGCCGACAAGGCCGGGCAGCGCCGCCGCTTCCTGGCGATCCTGACCGAGATCCTGCGCGACGAGGATGCGGGTTTCCGCCCGCCCCCGGTGCTGTACCAGGATTTCCTGGTCCGCTGCCGGATCGAGGGCATGGGGCGCCAGGCGCTGGACATGCCGCGCTTCCGCCGGCTGCTGGCGACCGCGCGCGCCGGCGTGGATGCCGAGACCGCCGAATCCGAGCGCTGGATGCAGGCCGAGCGCATCGCCGCTCCCCTGCCGGAGGATGTGCGCGGCATCTTCCTGCTGATCGCCCGCGCCGCGATGGAGGGCGCGCCCTGTCCGTCGGACGCGGCGGTGGCGCGCGTCTACGGCACCCATTCGCTGGGCCGCGCCCGCCGCCAGCTGACCTATCTGGAAGAGCAGAACGTCATCGTCCTGCGGGTCGACGGGCTGGGGCGGCGCAGTGCGGCGGTGATCGGGCCGGGGTGGGAGACCGCGCCGTCCGACCCCGGCGAGGCAGCCCCCTGACGCGCCCGGTGCGCCGGAGAGTGACATCGGCGCGGGGCAGGGGCGCGCACGCCGGAGATCCGTTATAACGATAACGTATGGAGTTTTGCCTGCGCGGGCTCTATATTCCGGGAGAGACAGCCATTGATCTCTCAACCGTTCGACGGCCGAGATACGGTGCGCCGGAAGGAGCGGTCATGAATGGGGGGACGCCGGCGTCCATTGATGACGATCTCTAGATCGTGGAGGGCGTGGCGCCCTTTCCGGGCGGCCGAGGCGTCGCACGGGGCCGGGCTGGGCCTGTTTCTCCTGGCGCTGTTCACCGGTCTTGTCGCGATCACCCGCTTCCTCATCGAGGATACTGACGGATTTTCGGCGTTCTGGCCCGCCAATGCGGCGATGCTGGTCGCCCTGCTGATCCTGCCCGAAAGACGCGCCCTGGCCGTCATCGTCGCCTGCGGCGCGATCAACCTCTCCATCAATTATGGCGCGGGCTGGAAAAATGGCGAGGCCATCCAGGCCTGTATACTGAATGTCGTGCAGGTTGCGATGGCGGCCCCGCTGACGCGCCGCTTCTGCGGCGCCCGGACCGACCTGACGCGCCTGCCGCGTTTCGTCGCGTTTTCGATGATCGCGACTGTCACGTCCGCGATCGAGGGCGGGCTCGGCGTCCTAGGCGATCGTTTCCTCCTCGACGACCCGGACCCCATGTTCCGGGACTGGATGCAATGGGCGGCGTGCGATGCGCTGGGCCTGATCATCGCGACGCCGCTCGTCGTCCACCTGGTCCGGAACCTGGACGGGGACAAGGACCTCCGGCGGGTCCGGCCGATGCTCCTCTCGCTCCTGTGCCTCGCCGTCACGATCGCCGGCTTCGTCTGGGGCCATCTGCCGCTGCTGCTGTTCAGCTACCCGCTCCTCACCGTCATCGCCTTCCGGGCGCGGCCGGTCTGGACGTCGCTGACCGTCTTCGGCGTGGCGGTCTGCGCGGCGGCATTCACGCGGCGGGGACTGGGGCCGATCGTGTTCTTCGCGGGCGGCAATGTGCATACGCTCCAGTTTACGGTGCAGGCCTATCTGGTGTCGCTCGTCCTCACGGTGCTGCCCGCGAACGTATCGGTCGATGAAAGCCGGCGCTACCTGCGGCGCATGCTCATCGTGCAGGACCGGCTGCGCCATGCGTCCTCGCATGACGACCTGACCTCGGCCATGAACCGCCGAACCTTCGAGCCGGCGGTCGAGGCACAGATGCGGCTATCGGCGGCGGGGGCGCTGATGGTCGTCGACCTCGACCATTTCAAGCAGATCAACGACAGGTACGGCCACAGCGTGGGTGACGAGGTGCTGCAGGCCTTCACGCAGCGCCTCATCCGGATGCTGCGCGATGTGGACGGGCTGGTCGCCCGCTATGGCGGGGACGAGTTCGTGGCCTTCACCCCCGGCGTGCAGTCGGTGCCGGAGCTGGAGACACTGTGCCTGCGCATCTGTCACGAACTGGCGTTGCCCTATGACATACCGGAGGTCGGGGGCTCGGTCACGGCCAGCATCGGGGCAACCCTGTCCGGCCCGGGGCAGCCGGCTATCAAGGGCGTGCTGCGGCAGGCCGACCTTGCGCTCTACCAGACCAAGGCGGCGGGCCGGAACGGCTATACGATCCAGGTCTGACGGACCGGGGGCGGGCGCTGCCCGCAGGGTGGGGGGCGGATCGGCCCCTCAAACGGCCCTGACCGGCGGATCGTCGACCGGGCGCGCCAGCATGGCACCGGGGGAAGGCGCTTCGTGATCCATCACTTCGCGCAGCCAGTCGGCGACGGAAACCGGCTCGTGCCACCATTGACGCTCCGCCCCGCCGGCGGCGCGGCGGGGCAGGTGATAGCCGGCGCCGGCCAGGCAGGCCCCCAGCATGGCCAGGGCGGCCATCAGATGGTCGGGAATATCCCCCTCGGGGAAGACGGGGCGCAGGGCCCGCCTGAGATCGGTGATCCGGCCGTTCTGCGAAATCGCGACGGTATCGAGCAGATGATGCTCGGTTGCCGTCACCATGGGCGCCTGGAACGGCATGATGCCCGGCCGCTCCATCGTGCCGCCGGCCATCTGGGCCGCGGCACGGGCAAACATGCCGGCCACATGCGGATAATCCTCGGACAGCAGCGACAGCGGCAGGCGCGCCAGTGTGTCGTCGTGCGACGGGTCGGCCGGGGGGCAGGCGGGCATGAAGTGGCGCATCGCATGCAGTGCCAGCCGTTCGCTGCGCGAAAGATCGTTCGTGGATGTCTGCCGATGGGGCATGTCTCTTTCCGGCCGCGATCGTGCCGGCTCCCTTTCTCTGTCCCTTTGTCGAAGGCTAGATGCGGTTAGGTCTTATTTGCATAAACAAGATGGCAACGCACCCATGACGAAGCCGGGTAGGGTACCCCGCCATTGCCTGGCCGGGTTTCTACAGGGCGAGGCCGAGGCTTTCGGGGTGCGGCCAGGGGCTATGGCTCATGCCCATGTCCAGCTCATGCCAGCGCGTCATGGCGATCAGGCCGCCGGTCTCCGCATCCTCGTGCCGGCAATCCCCGCCGTCGGCTTGCGCGTCGGGCATGACGGGGGGCAGCGCGGCGAGGGCGGGCCGGCGGCTGGGCAGCCAGTGCCCGGCACCGGCCAGGCACGCGGCCAGCACCGTCACGGCGGCGGCGAAGCGCGACTGCACGTAATGATGCGGGAAGACCCGCCGCAATGCCGTACGCACCGCCGCCTCGTTTCCGTTCTGCGCCGCCGATGCGGCCTCCAGGAACCCCTGTTCGGTGGCGGTCAGCATCACCGCGCCGGGCATCCCGACATCCAGATGGCCCATGCGCAGCCCGACCATCCGGCGCATCGCGGCGCGGAAGGCCTGCGCGACCCCGTCGAGTTCCGCGCGAAAGCCGGTCATGAGCAGGTCCTGCGCGCCCGGATGGCCCGGGGTGCCGCATTCCGCCGTCTCGCGCCGGGCGACGCAGCGGATCATCCAGACGGCCAGCCTTTCGCTGCATGAAAGGTCGTTCACGAAATACATTGCGTGGCTCATGGGGCACTCCCGGCCGGCGAAGCCGCCGATCTGTTGCGGTGTCGGGGTGTAGTATATGAGAACGATTATCAGTTGCAAGCTAGATTTCCGCCCGCCCGCATGGTGGCCGCGCCAATCCGTTGGACGCGATTCGTCGGATGAGGTTATGCTAGCCATGCAATGAAAACAGACGACAGCCTGGACTCCCCGATCGCCGCAATATGCCGCGAGAAGGGCATGAAACTGACCGGACAGCGGCGCACCATCGCGCACGTCCTGTCCGAATCCGACGATCACCCCGATGTCGAGGAACTCTACCGTCGGGCCACGGCGGTCGACCCGCGTATCTCCATCGCGACAGTGTACCGGACGGTAAGGCTGTTCGAGGAGCAGGGCATCCTGCGGCGCCGGGATTTCGGCGGCGGCCGCGCCCGCTACGAGACGACCGATCACGGCGACCATTTCCACCTGATCGATGTCGATAGCGGCACGGTCATGGAATTCGACGACGAGGAGCTCAAGGCGCTCCTGGCGGGAATCGGCGCCCGGATGGGCTACGAGGTCGCAACGACGCGCCTGGAACTCTACGGGCGCCGCAAGAAGAAAAAAGGCCGCTGACAGGACCGGCCGGCCCCGGAGGCCGGCTCCGCGCCCGTCACGGGTTTCCAAAAATCGCAGCAGACGCGCGCCGGATCGGCACCAGCGCGCATTGCAGTCCGGCTCTCAGGCCAGGTGGTGCCGCTGCGCGCCACTCGCCGGCGCGCTCTCCATGGCGGCGGCCTTCAGCGCATTGCGCAGCAGGCAGAGCATTCCCGGAACACAGTTGCCGCACTGCGCGCGGCATTTGCGCGCGGCATGGATCTCGGCGGGGCGCGACGCGCCCGCGCTGATGGCGGCTTCGATGTCCGTATGGGACAGCGCATTGCACGAACAGACGATCACGAAGGCTTCCGCTCCCGGTCGGATGAGGGGTGTCTTCATTCTTCGTATTGCAATTGAGAGTTGATCGCAATAATGATTGCGGACCACGGAACACCGGCCGTTGCCCGACCGTCGATTTCCCAACCCGTTCCGTGGAACCTCCAGGCGGCATCGATGGCGCTCCTTCCGCTATCCGATGCCGCCACTCCTTTCGCCTCATGACCGGAAGCTGCTGACGATGAGCGAGACAATCGGTTGCGACGCCTCCTGGCACCTCATGCACTCGCAGCCGTCGCTGCTGCTGAACTATTTCGATCCGTCCCGTGGCTTCGCCGGCCAGATCAACACGCTCGTCAGCCGGTTCCAGACCGTGCAGGCCGTGTGCCAGCAGGGCGAGGGACCGGTGCGCCTGACCGAACTGCGCAATGCGCTGGCCTTTCACCTGGTCAGGATGTCGCGCTGGTGGGGGTTCGATTTCTGCCCCCTCGGCCTGACCGGCGTGCGCAATCCACATTTCATGAGCTATGTGAAGGCGCACGCGGCCCGCTCGGTCGAGGACGACGCCCTGCTCGACCTCTTCACCATGCAGCGGCATATGCATGTGGGCGATCCGGGACACATCCTGGTGCTGGGCCGCGATCCCGACAGCAGCGGCACGCTGTCGATCTTCTATGGTGTCGACGGCCAGAAATCCTTTCGCTTCACGACCGGGGCAAACGGCACCGCGCTGGCATGGTGTCGCCACAGCTATCCCGATTTCGCCAGCGCGTGGCTGGCGGCCTGGACCTATCATTGCCCGGCTGGCACCGTATGCGCGAACATGCGCGAGCATCTGGCCGCCGAGCGCGAACATGCCTGGGCGCGGACCTGGCATCGGCAGCATTTCCACCGCTCGGGCGGCAGCCTGCTCGTCCGGCTCTACCTGGATGCGATGGGCCAGCTTTCGGCGTGCCAGTCACGCTTCGGCCGGGCAGCGTTCGAATCCATCGTGAACGCCATCGCCTTCAGGATGGTGCGCCACGCGGTCGAACGGCAGATTTCCATCGCCGGCCTGCTGGAGGAAGGCGCCCCGCAGCAGATGAGCCGGCGCGTGGTCGATGTCGTCCGGCAGCGGGCGCGCCTGTATGTCGCCCGTTCGATCGACGCCCTCCAGCGCCCGAAACTGGAAGCCCTGATCGAAAACGCCGCCCCATGATCCCCGGGCGGCATCGTCGCGTGCCGGGTTCGCCTGCACCACGGGCCGGGCGGTCAGAGCGTCAGCGCGGCCTTGTCGGGCTCGACCCAGCCGGCCCGTGCCTCGGGCCCGAACAGCGTTTCCGGGTTCCAGAACGCGAGCAGCCAGTCGCTCCGGCCGGCGGTGCCCGCCATCAGCGCGTCCAGGATACGGCAAAGCGGCATATCCGCCGGACAGGTTTCGAGAAACATTTTCGCGGCGCGCATCGAGGCGATGGTGATCGTTTCGTGATAGCCGCTCGATGGCGTATTCGGCGTGCCTGTAATCTCGTTATAGGCCCGGATCAGGCCACGCATGATGGCAATGTCCGCGCATTCGGGCCGATGGCGCAGCAGCCACAAGGCGACGGCGAAATGCGCCCTGTGCGTCCAATCCGCCCGTGGCAGGCTGCCGGTCAGGAAATGCGCCACAAGGTCGTCGATTTCGGTATCGTCAGTATAGGCCGTCATGGCGACATGCTTTTGAAGATCCTGCGTGGAAATACGCGGCCGGGCCGCGGGTCGCGTCTGTCGCCCGTGTGCCTGCCGTCGGTGTTCCAGCGTTCATGACCAGTCGGGCCGTCCCGGCTCGCCGGTTAATATCTCCAGACTGGCCCCTGCAAGCCCCGGCCGGCAAATAAAACTCTCTTGACACTATTGCCGGCCGTCATGCGCAGCGCGCTTCCCCTCTTGCACGGAAGGCGCGGCCCGTCCCGATCGTCAGGGTATCTTCATGCCCTGTTCCTGGCCCGGTATTCGGCCAGGTTCGTGCTGCCGGGCAGGCGGAAGCGGCCGACGAGCTGCGTCAGCTTGTCCGTCTCGCCCGCCAGGCGGCGGGACGCGGTGCGGGAATGTTCGGCAACGGCGGCATTGCGCTGCGTCACCTGGTCCATGTTCGTGACCGTGATGTTGATCTCGCTCAGCGTGGCGGCCTGTTCCTGCGCCGCCGTCAGGATCTGGTTCAGGTTGTCGCTGATCTGGGCAATGAAACCGGAAATATCCTGAAGCACCTTTCCGGTTTCGGTAACCCGCTTCGAACCGGTGCGGATATCCGCCGTCGTGGTCTTGACCAGGGCACCGATCTCCTTCGCCGCCCCGGCGCAGCGCAGCGACAGGGCCCGCACCTCGCTGGCGACGACGGCGAAGCCCTTGCCCGCGTCGCCGGCCCGCGCGGCCTCGACGGCGGCGTTCAGGGCCAGGATATTGGTCTGGAACGCGATGACGTCGATCGTCTCGACAATGGCGACGATCTGTTTCGAACTGTCCTCGATCCGCACCATGGCCGCCTGGGTCTGCTGCATGATGTCGGACGAACTGCTGGCCGACCCGCGCGCCTGCACGCCGATCTTCTGCGCGTCGCTGATCTGCTGGACGGATTCGCTGACGCTCTCGGTAATTTCATTGACCGCGGCAGCCGTTTCCTCAAGCGATGCAGCCTGCTGCTCGGTCCGCTCGGCCAGGGTTTCGGCCTCGGTCGCAAGCTGCCCGGTACCCTTGCTGATGCTGCTGCCCGCACCGGCGATTTCCGACAGGGCATCGGCAAGCTGGTGTATCGACTGGTTGAAATTCTGGCGCAGGGGCTCGAATTCGGGCGGCAGGGCGGTGGCGATCTGGCAGGACAGGTCGCCCCGGGCCAGATTGTCCAGCCCTTCGCCCATGGTGCGGATGACGTTGTTGATGTTCCGGATCTTGGCTTCTTCCTCCAGCCTCGTCTTCTGCTGAAGCTCCTCGTGCCGGTCGCGGGCTTCCGCCGCGCGGGCCTCCGCCTCGCGGCCTTTCAGCAGCGTGGTGCGAAATCCTTCCAGCCCCTGGGCGACCATGCCGATCTCGTCGCCGCGCCGCGTGCCGGGCACCTTGTTGTCGTACTGGCCCCTGGTCAGGTCCGAAACCGCCGCCAGCAGGTTGCGGAACGGCGTCTTGATCAGCCGTCCCGAGATGAAATAGACGACGAGAACCGACAGGATCATGAGCAGGACGCCCGAGACCAGCAGGGTGACGATGTTGTTGCGCACCGGCGCGTCCAGCGCGGCGCGGGGAATATCGACGACGAGCGTCCAGACATTGCCGAAGCCCGGGATCTGGAACGGCACCATCACCCGCTCCAGGTCCCCGTCGTGAAAGCCGCGGATGATCCGCACCTTGTGGCTGGAAATCGCCTGCGCCAGCTCGGCTTTTCCATCATCCGCATAGGGCTGGAGCAGCCGCTTCTTGTCGGGATGCGAGATCCAGACCATGTCCTGCGACAGGAGCGAGATGCTGTTGCTGCCGAAGACGTCGGACTTGCCCAGAAGGGTGACGATCCAGTCCAGCGGGGTATCGATGCCGGTAACGCCGATCCTCTTGCCGTCGAAGGTCAGCGGATAGGAAAAGGAGACCATTTCCACGCCGCTGCCCTCGTCGATATAGGGCTCCGTCAGGATGCCGACCCCGCGCTCCATCGGCAGGGTGAACCAGCTCTGGCTGTAATGCTCGTCGACGGCGTTGAAATCGATCGATCCGTCCGGCTTGCGGACGTAATAGGGGTTGAGAATGCCATGGCTGTTGGTGCCGGGCGCGTTGAACGCCTTCTGCCCGTCGAAGCCGCCGGGAATTTCCTCCATCCAGACGGCATAAAGGTTGGGCGAGCGGATCTCGGCCTCGCGCAGCAGGCTGACGATTTCGGCCCGGTTGGCCGTGCCGGCCTTGTGGATCGCTTCCAGGGCCACCTGGTTGGCGCGCGCGATGTCGTTCTGGTCCAGCAACCGCTGGACGATCTGGTCGACGAGGATCTGGCTGCGTGACGTCGCTTCCGAAAAAACGCTTTTTTCGACTTGGGACTTCATCATCCAGGCGGATATCGTCACCGCCATGGCCTGTATGGTGATGAAGGCGAGCCCGCATATCAGAACAATCCGTGCGGACAGGCTGTTCCATAGACGGCGTTCGGAATGACCAGACATAAAAGGCACTATCCTTTTTTGTTCTCACGACCTTCCACGGGGAAGAAATCACATTCCCTTCATCGGTCCGGCGATCGCAGGCGGAAGAATGGCACGGCAGGCTATCGGCAGCCTGCCATGGACGTCGTCACGTCAGTCATGTCGAAAAATCGGGGATATTCGGCAGCGGAAGGCGCAACAGGACGAGCACGGCCCCGGCCGGCCCCGGCAAAGGCGTTCGGAACCGCCTGCCGCACCAGCCCGTATCATCCGCGGTACACGGGCATGTCATGGAAAGGGTCTGACATGACGATCCTGAAAGTTAACGCCTGGCTAACCTAACATATCGTTCGTTTATGTAAATGAAGTAATGTCGCCCGGCAGGCTGTCACACCGCATGGCTGTCCGGCGCATCGCGGTCATGGACCAGCCGGCCGGCCACGTATGTCGCGCGCACGCTGCGGTCGTCCCCCAGCATCATCAGCACGAACAGCAGGTCCTCGATCGTTTCGCACTGTTCGGCCCGCTGGGCCATCAGCGGCGTGGCCGCCGGGTCCAGCACGCACAGGTCGGCTTCCATGCCGGGGGCGATGGTGCCGATGCGGTCGTCCAGGTACAGCGCATGGGCCCCGCCGGCCGTGGCCAGCCAGAAGGCCTGGGCCGGATGCAGCCGCCGGCCGGTCGATTGCGCGACCTTGTAGGCTTCGTTCAGCGTCTGCAACTGCGACAGGCTGGTGCCTGCGCCGACATCGGTGCCCACGCCCACGCGGACCGGCCGGCGCGGATCGAGCGCATCGAACAGGCGAAAGGCGCCGCTGCCCAGGAACAGGTTCGAGGTCGGGCAATGCGCCAGCGCGCATCCGGTCGCATGGCAGGTGTGGAATGTGTCTTCGTCGACATGCACGCCATGGCCCAGCACGCTGCGCGGCCCGACCAGCCCGGCATGGGCATAGACGTCCAGATACGATGCGCGCCGGGGGAACAGCTGGCCGACCCATTCGATCTCGGCCAGGTTCTCCGACAGGTGCGTCTGCATGAACAATCCGTCGCGCTGGCGCAGCAGGCTGCCCGCCAGGTCCAGCTGCTCCTCGGTGCTGGTCGCGGCGAAGCGCGGGGTGACGGCATAGAGCTGCCGCCCGTTCCGGTGCCAGCGGTCGATCAGGGCCAGGGATTCGTCATAGCCGCCCTGGGGCGTATCGCGCAGGTCGGCGGGTGCGTTGCGGTCCATCAGCACCTTGCCCGCGACCATCCGGGTGTTCAGGCGCGCGGATTCGGTAAAGAACGCATCGACCGACTGGGGGTGGACCGTGCAGTACACGGCGGCGCTGGTGGTGCCGGCCCGCAGCAGCTCGCGCAGGAAACGCCGCGCCACGCCCGCCGCGTAATCGGGGTCGGCGAAGCGGGCCTCGGTGGGGAAGGTATAGCGCTCCAGCCATTCCAGAAGCTGTTCGCCATAGGCCGCGATCATGGGCAGTTGCGGGTAATGGACATGGGTATCCACGAACCCTGCGGAAATGATGCCCTCGCGCCAGTGCGTGACCGGCGTATCGGGCGGCAGCGCGTCGCGCAGCGCCGCAAAGGCGCCGAACCGCGTGATGCGCCCGTCCTCGATCAGGATCAGCGCATCGGGCTCGTGCACCAGCGCCCGGGCCGGATCGTCCAGGAAGGGATTGGCGCCGAAGGTGACGGCGCGCCCGCGCAGGGCATGGCGGGCGAGCGAGGGGGGCAGGGACGAAATCATGGTCGGGCACTCGGTCGGATACGATCCGCCCAGTCTCGCCTGTTTTGCCCGGCCGGTGAAGGCAGCCCGCGCCGGCTCGCCCGCAGGGCCGCTTTTCAGGCAGCCTCGGTGCGGCGATAGGGACGGCTGGCGTCCAGAAACGATGCGTTGGCGTCCAGCTCGTTCGAAATGACCAGCAGATAGGCGATGGCGCGGGTCAGCTCGATGCGCGCGCCGATATTGGTCTCGCGCGCCTCGATGCCGCGCAGGCTGGCGACGGCAATGCGCGCGGCGCGCGCGGTGCGGCCGTGCTTTCCCGTCAGCTGCGCCATCCGCCGCAGGACCAGCAGCAGGGGGCGGCGCGCCTGGGGCGGCAGCTGGTCGCGGGCCAGGACGGTGCGCACGCGGATGACGTTCAGCCCGATCGTCATGACCGACAGCGTGCCTTGCAGATAGGCCTCGATGGTGGGCGTGGGGGTGGGCCCGGCATGGCGGATCAGGCGTGCGAACCGGTCGGTGTTCAGCCCGATCCAGTCATGGGTCTGCGGGATCGGCAGCGCCGAGGCCAGATGGTGCAGGTCGTGCAGGTTATGCTCGCGCATGCGCAGGCGCTCGCTCCGGCTGCTGAAGGGCAGCACGGTGCGGAAGATCAGGACCGAGAAGCCGATGCTGGCCAGCAGCGAGAGCGAGGAGTTGAAATACGCGATCTCGTCCAGCCGCCCCTGGTTCGACGGCCCGATCAGGTTGGACAGGAACAGCGTATAGGATGCGGCGGCGCCCGCCGTGGCGGGGTTGCGCGTCGCCAGCCCGCCCGCGATCATCGGCGGTGCCAGGCAGGCCGCCAGGATCTCGAAATCCGCCGGATGCGGCAGTACCAGTACCACCAGCACGAACGAGACCCCGACCGCCCAGAACGCGCCGAGCAGGAAGTTCATGGTGGCGAGCACCGGGTTCTCGCGCGTCGCGAACAGGCCGCAGGTCAGGGCGACCATGATGATGAAGGCCAGGCCGCTCGGCCACGCGGTTACTTCCCAGATCAGGCCGGCCGAGGTGATCGCGACGGCGGCGCGGATGCCGTTATGAAACGCCTCCTTGTAGTCGCGGTGCGATTTCAGGCGGAAATGGAACCGGTCGCCGCGGATGGCGCGGTGGCTGGCATCGAATTCCTCCAGCGCCTGCTGCAACTCCGCCAGCAGTTCCTCCAGCGCGCTGTGCAGGATGCGCCCATCCAGCAGCGCCTGGATTTCCGGGCTGTCGGGCGGGTGCTGGCCGTTGCTTTCCTCGGTCAGCGCATTGACGATCTGCTGGCGGCAGACACCGCGCAGCGCGCGCAGGTCGGCCAGCACTTCCGGCAGGTCCTCGTCCCGCTTCAGGCGCGGCGCCATGCCCTGCAGGAAGGTGCGCACCAGCAGCGAGGTTTCGGTAAAGCCCGGATGCGCCGCGCCCAGCGCGCGCAGGCGCGCGGTCATGCCCAGCCCGCGCGACAGCAGGACCGAGACCGTGGCCAGGGCGGCGCGGGCATGGTCGCCCTCGTGCCCGTGGGGGCCCATCTCGATCTCGCTGAATTCGATCTGGTCGTTGATCGTCAGGATGGTGCCGAACAGCGCGCGCGAGCGCACGAAGGCCTCTTCGTTGCCGGCCAGCAGGTCGGCGATGGCGCCCGAGGTGCTGGTCAGGGCCGTCAGCAGCTTTTCGCGGATATTGCGGCGCGCGGTGTCGGCCAGGTTGTGCGACAGCAGGCCGGCGATCAGGCTCTCGCACGCAATGCCCAGCACGATATAGGTCGAGCGCGACATCGCGATCATGAACACGTCGTTGGGGCTGCGCACCGCGTCCAGCGCGATGATGGCGCAGGTATAGCCCGACAGGACCAGCGCGTAGGACCGGAAGTTGCGCACCAGCGTCGCCACGCCGCAGCACACGCCGATCCAGAGGCCGATCGCCGGAAAGAACAGCCACGGCGCCTGTGGAAAGGCCGCGACCAGGGCAACGGCGGATATGGCGCCGATGGCGGTGCCGACCAGTCGCCATCGCGCCTTCGACAGGCTCTCGCCGCGCGATCCCTGCGCCACGATCCAGACGGTCATCGGTGCCCATTGCGGGCTGTCCAGTTCCATCCACATCGCCAGGATCAGCGACAGGATGGCCGCGGCGGTGGTGCGCAGCGCAAAGCCGACCGCCTCGGCCTTGGGGGCGTACAGCCATCGCAGATGGCTCAGCCGCCCCGCACCCGGCGGGCGCAGGGTCGGGGGGCGCCATGACACGAGGCGTTCCAGCATGCTCAGGGCAAAGGCGGGGAAGACGGGCACGGGGCGTAGGGTTTCCGGCGGCAGGGGCTATTTCGCGATAGACTAGGTCAGGCCTCTCCGGGACGATAGCCAAGCCGTGTATATCAGTCATAGGCATCGGACGTTGCATGGCGAGGACCACGGGCCGGAGGGCAAGGATGACCGATCACTGTTCCAGTCCCCCTCCATGGGCGGATTTGCGCAACCGCGTGGTGGCCGGCGACTGGTTCCATGCCCCGACGCCCGGCCGGATGGAGCGGATGAAGGGTGGCCTGGTCGAAATCGGCGCCGACGGACGCATCGCCGGGGTCTGCCATGCGGGCAGCGAGGAGCATCGCGCGACAATGCGCGAGGCGGCGCGGACGGGCAGGCTGGTGACGCTGGACGGGTTCCTGCTCCCCGGGATGGTCGACCTGCATGTCCATGCGCCGCAATATCCCCAACTGGGCAAGGGGCTGGACCAGCCGCTGGAAGTCTGGCTGCAACGCTACACCTTCCCGCTGGAGGCCCGGTACGCCGACCGCCTGTTCGCGCGCACCGTCTACCGGCGCCTGGTGGCCGACCTGCTGGCGGGCGGCACCACCACGGCGCTCTATTTCGCCAGCCGCCATGTCGCGGCCACCTGCGAACTGGCCGATGCCTGCATCGACGCCCGGCAGCGGGCGCTGGTGGGGCGGGTGGTGATGGACAATCCCGACCAGTGTCCGGATTTCTATCGCGATGCCTCGGTGGCCGAAGGGCTGGCGGCCACGCGGGCGGTGGCGGCGCATATCGCCGCCCACCCCGCCAATGACGGATGGGTGCGGCCGGTGGTGACGCCGCGCTTCCTGCCCTCGTGCACCGACGATATGCTGCGCGCGCTGGGCGACCTGGCGGGGGAATGCGGCTGCCACGTCCAGACCCATTGCGCCGAAAGCGACTGGGCGCGCGAGTACGGCCAGGCCCGTTTCGGGCGCGGCGATGTCGAGGTGCTGGACCGGTTCGGCCTGCTGACCCGCCATACCGTACTGGCCCACGGCAATTTCATCGGCGCGCCCGACATGGACCTGCTGGCCCGGCGGGGCAGCGCGGTGGCGCATTGCCCGCTGTCGAACGCATGGTTCGCCAATGCGGTCTTTCCGCTGCGCGCCGCGCTGGACAAGGGGGTGCGGGTCGGGCTGGGGACCGACATCGCGGGCGGCCCTTCGGCCTCGATGATGGATGCGATGCGCATGAGCGTGGCCGCGTCGCGCATGCTGCGCGACGGCGTCGATCCCGACCGGCCGGCGGCGGAACGCGGGCGCCCGGGCAGCGCGGTGGACATGATGACGGCCTTCCACCTCGCCACCGCCGGCGGCGGCGACGCGCTGGACCTGCCGGTGGGCCGCTTCGCCCCCGGCCAGCATTTCGACGCGCTGCGCATCGACCCCGACGCCCCGCTGGGCACCATGCGGCTATGGGGCGACGAGAGCGACGAGGACCTGCTGGCGACGGCGCTCTATACGGCCTCGCGCGCCAACATCACCCATGTCTGGACCGATGGACGGCAGACCGGGCAGGCGGCGCGCCCGGAACCGGACTAGGGAAACCGAGCCAGGGAATCGGCCCTATCCCGGCTGCGTGGCCAGCAGCCGCTCGATCTCGGGCCGGGTCGGCGCGGCCTCCGACGCCCCCCTGCGCGTCGTGGCCAGGGCGCCGCAGGCGGCGGCGTAGCGCGTGGCGGCCGCCAGATCCATGCCCGCTGACAGCGCAACCGCCAGCCCGCCATTGAAGCAGTCGCCGGCCGCCGTGCTGTCGATGGGCGCGACGGCGAAGGGCGGCACGAATCCGTGCCCCGATTCGTCGGAATAGAGCACGCCCCGCGCGCCCAGCTTGACGATGGCGCGCCGCAGCCCCAGCCCGTGCAGCGCCTCGGCCGCGTGGCGCGCGCTCTCCGGGTCGTGCGGGCGCAGGCCGGTCAGGCGCTCGGTCTCGGTCTCGTTCGGGGTCATCAGTTCGGCAAGCGCGAACAACTCGGCGTCCAGCCCGTCGGCGGGCACCGGGGCAGGGTCGAGAATCAGCCGTCCTCCGGCCTGCGCGACGGCCCGCGCGGCGGCGCGCAGCGTGTCCATCGGGATCTCGCACTGCATCAGCACGATCGCGCCGGGCGCCAGCAGCGGCACCAGGCGGGCGATGTCGGTACCGTCGATCGCCATGTTGGCCCCGCCCACGACGACGATCGTGTTTTCGCCGCCCGAGTCGGTGCAGATCATCGCGAGTCCCGTCAGGTCGCCCGCCGAACGGTACAGGTCGTCGGGCGCCACGCCGTGCCGCCGCAGCGCCGCCGCCGCGAAATCGGCCAGCGGGTCGTCCCCCGTCCGGCCGACAAACCGTACATCCGCGCCCTGTCGCGCCGCTGCCACCGCCTGGTTGGCGCCCTTGCCGCCTAGTCCCAGCCCGGCATCCAGCGCATGCAGGGTTTCCCCCGGAACGGGAAAGTGATTCACCCGCGCGCCGACATCGATATTGACGCTCCCGAATACGAGGATCGGAGGTTTATTACTTCGTGTTACGGACATCGGCTCGTCGTTCCCGTTAAAAATTAAAAATGTTTTTGTAAGAATTATTTGTCTACGCTATCATTTCAAGATATTTATGATAAAGAAGCGACGCGAATCGCTGATGTCGTAAGAAGTCATAATAACAGAATGGAATTTCGGTATGTCGGAAATCGAGCAGGGTGCATCTTTGTTGGAACTCACGGCGCAGATCGTCTCGGCGCATGTTTCGAACAACAGCGTGGTCGCCGACGGCGTGCCTGATCTGATCCGGCAAGTCTACCAGGCGCTTACCTCTCTCGGCCAGGTCGCGCCGGAGCCCGAGAAGCTCCAGCCGGCGGTGCCGATCAAGCGTTCGGTCTTCCCGGATTACATCGTCTGTCTCGAGGACGGAAAGAAGCTGAAGATGCTCAAGCGGCATCTGCAGAGCGCCTATGGCATGACGCCGGACCAGTATCGCGAGCGCTGGGGCCTGCCGACCGACTACCCCATGGTCGCCCCGAACTATGCCGAGCGCCGCTCCACCCTGGCGCGCGAGATCGGGCTGGGCCGGAAGATTACCGCGACGGTCGAAGAAACAGCCTCCGAGGCCGGTGCGGCCGCCAAGCCGGCCCGGCGCGGGCGCAAGCCTGCGGCTCCGCAGGAGTGACCGTGCGTTTCGCCGCACGGGTAGCGCGAATCCCCCATGGCTGATCCCGATCTGGTGGTCGACCGGCTGCGCCTGCGCCGTCGGCTGCTGTTCTGGCGCGTGGGGGCGGTCGTCGCGTTCGTCCTGGCCTGGCTGGGACTCGGCGGCCAGGCGCTGCTCCATCACGGCCCGCTGGTCGGGCGCGACCATCTGGCCCGGGTCCGCGTCAGCGGAATCATCGGGTCGGACAATCGCAAGCTGATCGACCTGATCGACGGCGCCGCGAAGGCCAAGTCGGTGCGCGGCCTGGTCCTGTCGGTCGACAGTCCGGGCGGTTCGGTCAGCGGCGGCGAGGCCCTGCACGACGCGGTGGCCCGCTTCGCCGCGCGCAAGCCGGTCGTGGCGACGATGGGCGGAGTCGCGGCATCGGCGGGGTACATGATCTCGGTCCCCGCGCAGCGGATCTTCGCCGGCCAGTCGACCCTGACTGGGTCGATCGGCGTGATCATGCAGGCGCCCGACGTCTCCGGCCTGCTCGATCGCGTAGGCGTCAAGGTGGACGAACTGGTATCCGGCCCGCTGAAGGGGCAGCCTTCCGCCGTCCAGCCGCTGTCGCCCGAAGGGCGGCAGATGCTCCAGGGCGTGGTGGCGGACCTGTTCGACCAGTTCGTCACGATGGTCGCGGACGGCCGGCACATGCCGGTCGACCGGGTGCGATCGCTGGCCGACGGCCGCCCCTATACCGGCCGGCAAGCCCTGCCGCTGGGGCTGATCGACCAGATAGGCACCGAGCGCGATGCCGTGGCCTGGCTGGCCCGGACCCAGCACCTGCCCGAGGCGATTCCGGTTGTCGATCTGAAGGCGCCCACCGACGGGAAATGGATCCCGCGACTGACTCGCAGCATGCTCAGCGTCATTCTTGGTGAGGAATGGGCAGGATCTGTGGTATCGCAAGGTGTTGCGCTCGACGGGGCTGTCGCGCTCTGGAAACCTTGAATCGAAACGGGACAAGACGGATGACCAAATCGGAGCTGATTGCCGAACTGGCTGCGGCAAATCCGCATCTTCTCGGCCGCGATGTCGAACTGATCGTTCAGACGATTTTCAGCGAGATCAGTGCGGCCCTGGCGCGCGGGGACCGGGTGGAACTGCGCGGATTCGGCGCATTCACGGTCAAGAAACGCGACGCCCGCACGGGCCGCAACCCCCGCACCGGCGAAATGGTGGCCGTGGATGAAAAGGTCGTCCCGTTCTTCAAGGCGGGCAAGGAACTGCGCGAGCGCGTCAATGGCGGCGTGGAGCCGGGCGAGGACTGACCGTCACGGCCTGGCGGTCGCGGCATGCCATGCCTCCGTCCGTCCGGCAGATCCGGCAGAATGTTCTTGATATGTTCTAATTGCTGCTGCTACGAATTCTTCTCCATGAGCGGTGCCGGGACCGCGGAGGTGCGTAGGGTGCGGGACGTGATCTCTGGTCTTCTCGTGGTGTGTGCCGTGGCCTCGTGCGCGGCCCTGCCGGCATGGGCGGGCACTCCCCGCCATGCGCACCACCATCGCTCAGGGCTTGCGGCGCATCTCTGCGCCTCGCATGACGCGGTAATCGGGACCCATGGCCACCGGCTGCGCGTCATCGGCCAGCGGCACTATTTCGCCCCGATCGGGCAGGCCATGTATTATCGCGACAAATCGCATCGCTGCCAGCTCGGCCGCACGGCCCGCCGGCATAGCTGACAGGGCAGGGCGGGCTGCTATCGGAGCCGCCCTTGGCAGCCCCCCGCGCAGGATGACTTTGAAAACCAGCTGCCTAGAGCGGCCGATGAGCGCGCTCCACCAGGCGGCGCCAGACCGAGCGCGCCTGGGCCAGCACCGGATTGGGCTGCGCCGTGGGGGCGGCCAGCACCTTGCGGGCCTCTTCCTTGCGGGCCAGCCAGCTATCGAGGCTGACACCCGCCTTCGCGGCCCGGCGGGCTTCGTAAGCCTGCTTCCCCGCGGCGTTTCCCGGCTTGTCCTGGCTGCTCATCGGTCCTGCGGTTCCTTGCGGGCGTGTTCGGCCCGCTCAGTGGCGGGCATTGATTTCCGACAGCAGGAAGTCGCGGAACACGGCGACGCGCTTCGAGGTCCGCAATTCCTCCGGATAGACGAAATAGGCATCGACCGTCGGCAGCGGGACTTCGGGCAGGATCTTCACCAGGTTCGCATGCGGCCCGGTCGCATAAAGCGGCACCGAGCCGATTCCCACGCCGGCCGCGATGGCCGATGCCATCGCCGGCAGGCTGTTGACCTCCAGCCGCGCGCCCCGCTTCTCGTCGGACGGCACGCCGGCTTCCGCCAGCCAGTTGATGTGCGGCACGGGCGGATGATAGCCGCCGAACAGCACCAGCTTGTGGGCCGACAGTTCGTCGAGCGTCTGCGGGGTGCCGTATTCCTCCAGATAGCTGGGGGAGGCATAGATCGGTAGCGGAAAATCCGCGAGGTGGCGCTGGATCAGGTCGGGCTGGCGCGGCGGGTGCATCCGCACCGCGACATCGGCCTCGCGCATTCCCAGGTCCAGGTCGTTATCTTCCAAGATCAACGTGATCGTGATGTCCGGATTGGTTTCCATGAAGCGATGCAGGCGCGGCGTCAGCCAGCAGGTGCCGAATCCTGTCGTCGTGGTCACGCGCAGGCGGCCGGCCGCCTTTTCCTTGCTTTCGGTCAGCAGGGACTGGGTCATCGCCAGCTTCGAGAAGACTTCCCGCACCGTCTGGTTCAGGGTCTCGCCCTGCTCGGTCAGGATCAGGCCACGCGCATGGCGGTGAAACAGCGGAACCTGAAGGGCTTCCTCCAGCGCCGAAATCTGTCGCGAGACGGCGGACTGGCTGAGGTTGAGTACGTCGCCCGCATGCGTGAACGAACCGGCCTCGGCCACCGCATGAAAAATACGGAGTTTGTCCCAGTCCAATGCTACGCTCCGATCCTGACAGGAGGAATTGTGAAACCAAAGTTACTTTTGGTGACCGAAACCGGCGGTTTGGTCAAGGATTTGATGGGGGTTAGCCCGGGATTCCCGCCAGGAAACGTTCCGCTTCCAGCGCGGCCATGCAGCCCGTTCCCGCAGCCGTGATCGCCTGGCGGTAAATCTTGTCCTGGACATCGCCGGCCGCGAACACGCCGGGCACCGACGTCCGGGTCCCGCCGGGGTTGGTCACGATATAGCCCTCGTCATCCGTCTCGACCTGGCCACGGAAGATGTCGGTATGCGGCGCGTGGCCGATGGCGACGAAGACACCGTCGACCGACAGTTCTTCCAGGGCGCCGGTCGCGGTGTCGCGCAGGGTGATGCCGGTCACGACCGGCGGCTCGCCGTCCGCGACGATCTCCTCGGTCACGCGGTTCCACTTCACCGTGATCTTGGGGTGCGCGAACAGCCGGTCCTGCAAAATCTTCTCGGCGCGCAGGCTGTCGCGGCGGTGGATCAGGTAGACATGCTCGGCATGGTGGGTCAGGTACAGCGCTTCCTCGACCGCCGTATTGCCGCCGCCGATGACGGCCACGGTGCGGCCGCGATAGAAGAACCCGTCGCAGGTGGCGCAGGCCGAAACCCCGGCGCCCTGGTACTGGGCCTCGCCGGGAATGCCCAGCCACTTCGCCTGCGCGCCGGTCGCGATCACGACGGAGCGCGCCAGGTAGACATCGCCCGAATCGCCGACCAGCCGAAAGGGCTCGCCCGCGCCACGCCCGGTCAGCGCGCATTCGGTGATGATGTCGTGGATGATCCGCGTCCCGACATGGGCGGCCTGGGCGGCCATCTGCTCCATCAGCTCTGGGCCCTGGATGCCGCGCGCGAAGCCCGGATAATTCTCCACGTCCGTCGTGATCATCAGCTGGCCGCCGGGCTGGAGACCGGCCACCAGGATCGGCTTCAGGTTGGCGCGGGCGGCATAGATGGCGGCGGTGTATCCGGCGGGGCCGGCGCCGATCACGAGCAGGTCGGTGGAATGGGTATGGGTCATGGACTCGGCACAGGTCTGTTCAAGCTGCATGGGATATGGCCGCGCGGCGCGTCAGGCACAAGCCGCGGCGCACCCCACGTCCGATCGGGATACTCTTTTCGGCGCGGGGCGCATACCGTATCCTGAAGGCTTGATATTCTGGGACGGACAAAACTGACGTGATGGATCTGGATGCGATTGACCGTCGGATCGTAGCGGAACTCCAGGCGGATGGCCGCATGACCAACGTGGAACTCGCGCGTCGGGTTGGCATTTCCGCCCCACCGTGCCTGCGGCGCGTGCGCCGGCTGGAAGAGGAAGGGCTGATTCGCGGCTATCATGCCGATACCGACGCGGCACTTCTGGGCTGGACGATCACCCTCTTCGCCCTGATCGGGCTGGACAGCCAGAAGGAGACGGTCCTGTCGGCCTTCGAGGCCCAGGTCGCCGGCTGGCCGGAGGTGCGGGAGTGCCACATGATCCGGGGCGGCGGCGATTTCCTGGTCCGGCTGGTGGCCCGCGACGCGGCGCATGAAAACCAGCTGACCCGCCGCCTGACCGAAAGCCCGCATGTCAGCCGGGTGCAGACCCTGCAGACCATCCGCACCTCCCTCAGCCGCGCCGGAGTGCCGGTCCAGCCTCTGGCCCAGCCCTTCGGCGACCCCGACGGCGCATGACCCCGACCCGTCCCCCGGGGCCCGTCAGCCCCATATGGGCGGATGCGGCTGCAGACGCGGCGCTGGCCGGCCAGACGCGCCCGGCAGATATCAGCATCGTGGTGCCCTGCTATAACGAGCGCGCGAATGTGCGCCCGATGGTCGCGGCCCTGTCCCATGCCCTGGCGGGGCGGGAATGGGAGGTCATCTTCGTCGACGACAGTTCGCCCGACGGCACGATCGACGAGGTCCGGGCCCTGGCGGAACTGGACGGCCGGGTACGCGGGCTGCTGCGGGTAGGCCGACGCGGCCTGTCCTCGGCGGTGATCGAGGGCGTGCTGTCCTCCTCGGCACGAATCGTCGCCGTGATGGACGGCGACATGCAGCACGACGAATCGTGCCTGGGGCGCCTGATCGACGCCGTGGCGCGCGACGGCTACGACATCGCGGTGGGCAGCCGCCATGTGGAAGGCGGCGACAATGCGGGCCTGGCCAATGGCTGGCGGACCCTCCTCTCCGACTCCGGCATCCGACTGGTGCAGATGGTCCTGCCGGTGCGGCTGGGCGACCCGATGAGCGGCTTCTTCGCCATGCGCCGCGACCTGTTCGAACGCACGGTGCCGCGCCTGTCGGGCACGGGCTTCAAGATCCTGCTGGACGTGTTCCTGTCCGCCCCCCAGCGGCCGAGGGTGCTGGAGGTCCCGTTCGTCTTCCGCCCCCGCGCGGCGGGCGAGAGCAAGCTGGACATCCTGGTACTGCTGCAATTCGTGGCGATGCTGGCGGACAAGCTGTGCCGGGGCTTCCTGCCGACGCGCTTCATCGCCTTCTCGCTGGTGGGGCTGGTCGGCATCCTGGTCAACCTGGCGGTCCTGGAGGTCGCGCGGCGGTTCGGCGCCGGTTTCGCCACCGGCCAGTGGCTGGGCACGCTGGTGGCCATGGTGACGAATTTCTGGATGAACAACGCACTGACCTATCGCGACATGCGGCTGCGCGGGGCGCGGATGTGGCTGGGGCTGGCACTGTTCATGATCATCTGCTCGGCAGGGGCCGCCGCCGATGTCGGCATCGCGCGGGCGATTTTCAGCCGCGACGGGCAATGGGGCATGGCCGGCGCGGCCGGGGCCGCGATCGCGGTGGTGTGGAATTATGCTGTCTCATCGACCCTGATCTGGCGCCAGCGTTGACCGGCAGCGGCGGCCGGGCCGGCCCCGCCCTGTCGCGATGGGGGCTGGTACTTGGCGCGGTGACGATACTGCGCGCGGTCGTGGCCGCCCGGACGCCGCTGTCGCCCGACGAGGCCTATTACTGGGTGTGGTCGCGCGCCCTGGCCCCGGGCTATCTGGACCATCCCCCGATGGTGGCGCTGTGGATCCGCGCGGGCACGGCCCTGCTGGGCAACGGCGCCCTGGGCGTGCGTCTGCTGGCCCCGCTTTCGGCGGCGGTCGGCACGCTGTTCCTGGCCATGGCCGCGCGCGACCTGGGCCATGGAGACGGGCCGGCGGCCGGCCGCATGGTGCGGGCGGGCGTGCTGCTGAACGCCACGCTGGCGCTGGGAATCGGCGCGGTGACGATGACGCCGGACACGCCGCTGCTATTCTTCATGACGCTGGCGCTATGGGCCCTGGGCCGGCTGCTGGCCACCGGCCGGGGCGGATGGTGGCTGGTGCTGGGGACGGCACTCGGCCTGGCCTGCGACAGCAAATATACCGCCGTGCTGCCCGGTGGCGGCCTGGCCCTGTGGTGCCTGTGCAGCCGCTCCGGCCGGGCCTGGCTGCGCACGCCCTGGCCCTGGTGCGGGGCCGCGCTGGCCGCGATCCTGTTCCTGCCGGTCATCGGCTGGAACCATGCGCACCATTGGGCCAGCTTCGTGCGCCAGGGCGGCCGGGCAGGGGACTGGCGGCCGGCGCGCGCGGTGCAGTTCCTCTCGGAACTGGTCGGCGGGCAGGTCGGCCTGATGACGCCGCTGATCGCACTGGCATTCGGCATCGGCCTGTGGCGCGCATGGCGCCGCGCCGATCGCGACCCGGGGGCGGCGGTGCTGCTCTGGTGGATCGTGCCGCCGGCCCTGGTGTTCGCGCAGCACGCGCTGGGCGACCGCGTGCAGGCCAACTGGCCGGTGCTGCTCTATCCGGCCCTGGCCGTCCTGGCCGCGTCCCCCGCCTGGCGCTTCTGGCGCGCGGGGGGGGGGCTGGGGTTTGCGCTGACGCTGCTGGTCTATGTCCAGTCCACCCTCGCGCCCTTCTCGCTCTCGCCGCATCTCGACATCACCCTGCGGCAGATGGCGGGCTGGCAGGAACTGGCGCGGGCGGTCGATAGTCTGGCCGCTCCCGGCGAGATCGTGGCGGCCGACGAATACGGCCTGGCCTCGGAACTGGCCCTGGCACTGCCGCGCCGGACCGTGATCGGGATCGAGCCGCGCTGGGCGCTGTTCGACCTGCCGCGCCCGCCGGGCGGCAGCGGTCTCTTCCTGTGCAGCGTCCGGCGATTGCGCGACCTCGACCTGTCGCCGTTCGGCAGCGCCACGCGGATCGGCACCGTGGAGCGGACGCGCCGGGGCCACGTCGCCGAACGCTACGCCGTCTTCCGCGTGACCCTTACGCCTGCTCCAATGACCGATGCCGCTCGCCTGCCGGCGGGGAAATAGCGCGCCGCTATCCCGCCGCACCGTCCAGCGTGGTGTGGACCAGATCCATCAGCGCGCGGATGCGGAACGGCTTTTCCAGCGTGGGGATGGGCGCAAGGGCGGCCAGGCCCGCCGGATCGCCGCTGATGGCGATCAGCGGCACGCCTCCCGCCTTCAATCGGGCGATCAAACGGTCCGGCGGGCCATCGGGCAGGGACAGGTCGACGATGGCCAGGGCGATCGGCCCCAGTTCCACCGTTTCCAGCGCCGGCTGCACGCCCGCGCAGGCGGTCACGCGCAGGTCCGATGCCTCCAGCGCCGTGCAGATCAGGTCGGCGATGGCGGATTCGTCTTCGACCAGCAGGATATGGCGGCCAGATGTCATGATGCATGGTCCTGTACGGGGATAAGGCGCCGTGGGTCGCCCCCGGGAATGGGCCACGGTGCGGCCCCCCGGTCGGAAAGCGCCAATGTGCCCAGTTCCAGCAGGCCGGGGCTCATGCGTTCGGGGGTGGCGCGGATCTGGTCGAGGGTAAACCACCCCGTGGCCACCGCGTCGTCGGCGGCGTGGATATCGGTCTGGCCGGTATCGGCGCAGCACACGACGGTGATGACGTAATGAAAGCGCAGGCGCCCCTCGGGCGTCCGGTCCAGCACGTCGAACGCCGTCAGCACGCCCTGCGCCCGGGTGACGAACCCGGTTTCCTCGCGCAATTCACGCTCGGCCGCCTGGAACAGGGTTTCGCCATGTTCGATCCGGCCGCCGGGAAAGCCCCAAAGCCCCTGGTCCGGCGGGTTGGCGCGCCGGATCAGCAGCAGGCGCGGGCCACGGACAACAACCGCCAGAATGGCGGCCGACACGGGGGAGGGGGCATTCATGCGGTGATCTTAACCGCATGAACACTCCCGACGCCACCATGCCCAAACGGCCCGAAGCCTGCGGGACATGTGTGCTGGCGAGCGAGACCGCCGCCAGCGCGCATGTCCGCTCAGGCGGTCAGGGGACGACGGGCAGCCAGACGGCCGTCGATTCCTCGCCGCCCCGATGGATGGTCTGGGTAGCGGAGACATAGTCGTGAGCCGTGGCCCGCAGCACGTTGGGGACGAAGGTCTGCGGGTTGCGGTCATAGAGCGGGAACAGCGAGGACTGGATCTGCACCATGATCCGGTGTCCGGGCTTGAACACGTGGTTGACCGCCGGCAGCGTGAAGCGATAGCGCGCCGTGGCGTTCGGCACCGCCGGCACCGAATGGTCGAAACCCTCGCGGTAGCGGCCACGGAAGATGTCCATCGACACTGCCAGCTCGTATCCGCCCATTTCCGGCCGGTCGCCATCGGTGGCGGGCATCACGTCGATCAGCTTCACCACCCAGTCGGAATCGGTGCCCGAGGTCGCCGCGAACAGGTCGGCCACCGGCACGCCGCTGACGCGGACCGACTTGGTCAGCACCGGCGTCTCATAGGTCAGCACGTCCGGGCGGCTTTCGGCCAGCCGCTGGTCCTGCACCAGCCAGGTCTTCCAGCGCGGCGCGTCGCTGGCGAAGCTGAACGGCCGCTCCAGGAACGGCACCGGATGCGCCGGGTCGGACACATAGGAATCCTGCCCGGTGGCCGGGTGGTCGAACGACAGGCTGTAGCCGGCCTGAAGGTAGAGCGGCTTCAGCTTCTGGTTGCAGCTCTTGTCGTCGCAGGCCAGCGGCCAGTGCGGGAAACGGTCCCAGTGGTTCTCGCCGGAATTGTAGATGATGGCTTCCGGCAGATGGGCGTCGGGCGAGCCGGGGCGCAGATACTGGTTGAAGAAGGGCAGCAGCACCTCGGCGCGGAATTGATGCGCGGTGTCGCCGTTCCAGTGCAGCGGGCCCAGTTCCGACCCGTCGTAATTCACCTGGCTGTGGCGCCAGGGGCCCATCACCAGCACATTGGGCACGCTCGGGCTGGTCGCCTTCAGCGCCTGCCAGGAATGGATGGCTCCCCACATGTCTTCCTGGTCCCACAGACCCTGTTCCCAGATGGTGGGAACGGTCAGCGGGTGGCGGGTGATCAGCTTGTCCAGCGCCTGGTCCTGCCAGAAGGAATCGTAGTCCGGATGGGCCAGCATGCGCTGCCACCACGGAAACTGGTCCAGCCCGGCGGCAGAGGCGAACTGCCCGGCCGACCCGGCGCGCAGGAAGTTGGTATAATCGTCGCGATCGACGCGCGGGATGGAGGAGCCAGAGCCCCGCACCGTCATCTGGTCGGTGAAATAGTCCAGCCCGCCCTGGCGGAAGGCGCCGTAATGGTACCAGTCGTCACCCATCCAGCCATCGACCATCGGGCTTTCCGGCGCCGCGACCTTCAGCGCCGGATGCGGGTTCAGCAGCGCCATGACGACCGTGAAGCCCTCGTAGGACGAGCCGAGCATGCCCACGCGCCCGTTGGACTGCGGCAGGTTGTGCACCAGCCAGTCGATCGTGTCCCACGCGTCGGTGACTTCGTCGGTATGGGTGGGGTTCAGCGGGCCGCGCACCGGGCGCGTCATCACGTAATCGCCCTCCGACCCATATTTGCCGCGAATATCCTGGAACACGCGAATATAGCCGGATTCGACGAACACATCGTCGCCCTGGGGCAGCAGGGCCCGCATGCTCGGCGCGTCCTCGACCCGGTTCAGCCGCTTCGACGCGTGATAGGGCGTGCGCGTCAGCAGGATCGGCGCATCGTGCGCGTCCCGCGGGATCACGATCACCGTATGCAGCTTCACCCCGTCGCGCATCGGGATCATGACGTCGCGCTTCACGTAGTCGCGCGCGGCGGTCGGGAAGGTGACGTGGGCGGGGATGTCGCTGCCCGTCTGCACCGTCAGGGACGATGCCGGGGCCGGTGCGGCGGCGGGCGGGGCCGCGTGGCCCAGGCTGCTGATCAGGCCAAGGGCGGTCGCCAGGGCGATCGCGCCGCCCGGGCGATGGAAGGGAAGGGTCAAACCAGGCGCTCCTGCTCTATCCGTCGTTACGGAGATGTCATGCTTTTCGCGTGGTTAACCATGTCGCAACCGGATGGATCAGGCAACCGGCCTTCGTCGCGGCGCGAAGCGCTCTTCGGCCCGGATCAATGGCCCAGAAAATGCTCGGTGACATGCGATTGCGGGCGCGTCAGCACCACATGGGCGCGGCAGCGCGGCGTGCCGTAGGTGCCCCGGATGGTGGCACCGTCCGGGGTGCCTTCGAAGACCATGGCAAAGGGCCGGTGGTTCATGCCGTCGAGCACGAGCTGGGCATGGAAACGGCCGGGCGTCGCATCGCGCCGGCCGCGCAGGGTGTAGGCACCATCGGCAGGCGTGAAGGCGATGCGCCGGCTTTCGATCTGCAGGGTGGAGGGCGCGCGCGTCTCGGGGCAGACCCCCCGGTCGGCGACCAGCGTGCCGGTCCAGATCCCGACAGGGTCCTTCGCCGCATCCTCGGACGCTGCGGCCGCCGGCGACGGGCCGCTCGCCGACAGGGCGAGAAGGACGGCGCCGAATATGGCCGCGTGCCCATGGCCGAGGGAACGGAGGGAAAGCAGAGGGCGGTCCAGTCGGAAGAGGGGCACGTTCGGGCTCCGTAACACCTTGGGTTCACGTTCCAATATGGGGGCGGCGGCCCCGGCGGGCCATAGGGTGCCCCGCGCTCCGGGCTTGCACTATACTCGGCATCGACGCATATCCGGCTCCTGCACGGCCCGCCCGGTCCGCGCAGCGCGCCCTGCGACCGTAACGCCGCGACCGAAAGAGCAACGATGAGCGACGATGTGAAGACCGCCGGTTCCACCCAGACCCCGCAGCAGGATGCGACGACGCTGGAAGGCGCGCTGCATCAGGACCGGATTCTGATCCTGGATTTCGGCAGCCAGGTCACGCAGCTGATTGCCCGCCGCGTGCGCGAAAGCGGCGTCTACTGCGAAATCTGGCCGTTTTCCACCGACGAGGCGCGGATCCGCGCCTTCGCCCCGCGCGGCATCATCCTCTCGGGCGGCCCGGCCAGCGTGCTGGACGAGAACGCGCCGCGCATTCCCGACGTGGTGTTCGCCCTGAACGTGCCGGTGCTGGGCATCTGCTACGGGCAGCAGGCGATGTGCCTCCAGCTGGGCGGCGAAGTGGAAAACCACGCGCATCGCGAATTCGGCCGGGCGCATGTCGACATCATCGAGGATTGCGCGCTGTTCCGCGGCACCTGGACGCGCGGCGGGCGCGAGCAGGTATGGATGAGCCATGGCGACCGGGTGACCAGGCTGCCGCCCGGCTTCCGCGCCGTGGCCGTCAGCGAGGGCGCGCCCTATGCCATCATCGCGGACGAGGGCCGGCGCCTGTACGGCGTGCAGTTCCACCCCGAGGTGGTGCATACGCCCCATGGCGCCGCCCTGCTGCGCAATTTCACCCACGGCGTGGTGGGCTGCCAGGGCAACTGGACCATGGCCGGGTTCCGCGACATGGAAATCGCCCGCATCCGCCAGCAGGTCGGGTCGGGCCGGGTCATCTGCGGCCTGTCGGGCGGTGTCGATTCCTCGGTGGCGGCGGTGCTGATCCACGAGGCGATCGGCGACCAGCTGACCTGCATCTTCGTCGATCCCGGCATCCTGCGCGCCGGCGAGGCCGAGGAGGTGGTGAAGACCTTCCGCGGCCGCTTCAACATCAAGCTGATCCATCGCGACGCGTCGGACCTGTTCCTGTCCGCCCTGGAAGGGGTGACGGACCCGGAGGTGAAGCGCAAGACGATCGGCCGCCTGTTCGTCGAGGTGTTCGAGGAAGAGGCCGCGAAGCTGGGCGGCGCGGAATTCCTGGCCCAGGGCACGCTGTATCCGGACGTGATCGAGAGCGTCAGCTTCACCGGCGGCCCGTCGGTCACGATCAAGTCGCACCATAATGTGGGCGGCCTGCCGGAACGGATGAAGATGCAGCTAGTCGAGCCGCTGCGCGAACTGTTCAAGGACGAGGTCCGCGAACTGGGCCGTGAGCTGGGCATTCCCGAGGCCATCGTCGGCCGCCACCCGTTCCCCGGCCCGGGCCTGGCCATCCGCATTCCCGGCGCGATCGACCGCGACAAGCTGGCGCTGCTGCGCCAGGTGGACACGGTCTTCCTCGAGGAAATCCGGGGTGCCGGCCTGTACGACGCGATCTGGCAGGCCTTCGCGGTCCTGCTGCCGGTCCGCACGGTCGGCGTGATGGGCGACGGCCGCACCTACGATTACGCCTGCGCCCTGCGCGCGGTCACCAGCACCGACGGCATGACGGCGGACGTCTATCCGTTCGACATCGGTTTCCTGAACCGCGTCGCCAGCCGCATCGTGAACGAAGTCCGCGGCATCAATCGCGTGACCTACGATATCACCTCGAAACCCCCCGGTACGATCGAGTGGGAATGATCCCACGTCTGGCATAGGGTGGCATCACCCGGCATGAAAGTGCCTTAAAGCCCGCAGAAATGCGGGCTTTTTTATGTTTTTATCCGGCATTGTCTGGCACCAAACGGTATCGCCAAGCAGTTATTTTTTATGGCATAGTGCGTGGCACTGACTGAGTCTGATGCCATGATTTTTGTTGATACCATGTCGAACACTTTGTGGGTGTCATGGTATTAATTTACCATAACTGATTGAATAAAAAGAGGTTTTTCTGATTATTCTGGCGGTTTTTGATCATGGTATCGTTATGTGGGTGCCACGAACCGATGCTGACCGATACCAAACTGCGCAACCTCAAGCCGATGGATAAGCTCTACAAGGTGAATGACCGCGATGGGTTGTACGTTGCGGTTACGCCTGCGGGGAGCATTTCGTTTCGCTACAACTACGCGATCCACGGCAGGCAGGAAACTTTGACTTTCGGGCGTTACGGCGTTGGAGGCATCACTCTGTCCGAAGCTCGTGAGCAATTAGGAGAGGCTAAAAAGCTGATTGCAGCAGGTAAGTCACCTGCGAAGGAAAAAGCTCGCGAAAAGGCGCGTATCAAGGGCGTGGAGACGTTCGGAGCGTGGGCCGAGAAGTGGCTGCGCGGATATCAGATGGCGGACTCAACTCGTGACATGCGCAAATCCGTCTACGAGCGTGAACTGAAGCCTAAATTCGCCAGTCAGAAGCTTGTGGAGATTACCCATGAAGACCTGCGGGCGCTGACTGACGCCATCGTCGAACGTGGCGCTCCGGCGACTGCGGTCCACGCAAGAGAGGTGATGTTCCAAGTCTACCGGTGGGCTATCGAACGAGGGCAGAAGGTCGAAAATCCGGCTGAACTGGTTCGTCCGACCAGCATAACAAAATTTGAGCCGAGGGATCGTGCTCTGACGCCTGAAGAGATCGGCATGATGTATCAGTACATCGAGCGCATTGGCACGACCCCGTCGATCCGGGCCGCAGCCAAGCTGCTTTTACTGACGATGGTCCGAAAGAGCGAGCTGACCAACGCAACGTGGAGCGAGGTCAATTTTAGTCAGGCGCTTTGGACGATCCCTAAAGAGCGAATGAAGCGGCGTAATCCCCATTTAGTATTTCTGTCGCGACAGGCGCTCGATATTTTCATTGCCCTGAAGACGTTTTCCGGTGGCTCAGATTATATATTGCCGTCTCGCTACGACACCGATCAGCCGATGAGTAGTGCAACGCTCAACCAGGTACTCACGCTGACCTACAGGCTCGCTCAGAAAGAAGGAAAGCCGCTCGCAAAATTTGGTCCTCATGATTTGCGCAGGACGGCAAGCACTCTGCTACATGAGGCAGGTTATAATACTGACTGGATCGAGAAGTGCCTTGCCCATGAACAGAAAGGCGTAAGAGCAGTTTATAACAAAGCGGAATACCGCGAGCAGAGAACAGCAATGTTACAGGATTGGGCTGACATGATTGATGAATGGACAATCAGGCAGCGGTGACATTGGCGTTATTCGGCTGATTTCTTGGCGAGTCGTCTGATAGCTGCTGAAACTGCCTGACGAGATACGCCAAGGTGACGCGCTATTTCAGCCTGATTCATAGTCCCTTGAGTTAGAAAATCGCCGATCATGCTGGTGGGCGATTTAAGAGCCTGAAGTTGGCGGCGAGCTTCTCTCCTGACGTGCGCATGGCTTTCAATATCCCATGTTGGGTGAGAACCGGCGTTAATGACTTGGCTCCAGATTTTCTCAATGAAATCATGATACTCTAATATGAAGCGTCTATCTCGCTGGTAAGCGCGACGGGCATCATCGCTGCGTCTTGGATTATGTGTTTCGCAATAGAGCTTGCTGGGCTTTGCATCTCCGTCCGTCTGCCCCGGTAGTCTAGTGGTCCAAACGGGCTCACCATGCCGAGCCCATTCTGCAAATAGCATTTTTCTTTCAATTTGTTCTCGAAAGCCATCTACAGATCGATCTCCCTGCATTTCAGGAATATCGCAGTAGTGCATCAGCATGCGGGCAGCCTCATAGGGGCCAAATTTGCCTTCGCATGCCTGCTCATAACGCAAGATTAATGCATCAGCTCTTTCCTGAGCTGCGGCATATATAGTCTCTCTCCGCGATACAACTTTGGCATTTCTTCTTTGGAGGCGTTTAACGACCTTTGGTGCCTCTAAAATTGCTGAATATTCAGTAGGTTTTTCGCAGAGTTCGCAGAAACACCATGCATAACTGTCACTGAGCTTGGCTTTGATGCGACCTGAGGAAGTTTCAGACTGTGAAACCATACGTTCAAGATACGGATCAAAAGCGTCCTGCATCTTCATGCTCTTTTTCATCGTTCCACTATATCCTGAATGACAACTAGATTCTAACTATTTTTCAGGTTCCTGCGGGCACTGACCGGTATCGTCAAGCATCTGCACGATATCCAAGGAAAGTGACCATGGAGGGGAAAGTAAAAAGCAAAACGCTTATCGGTCGGAAAAAGCTTCATGCAATGATACCGTTGGCCGAGCGCACTATTTTCAACATGGAGCAGAGAGGAGATTTTCCTCGCCGTATTGCTCTCACCAGTCGAAACGTCGCTTGGGATCTGGCTGAAATCGAGAAGTGGATCGAGGCCCGCAAGATGTCTGGCGCAGTAGCCTCTCGTCCTGGGCGGTATGACGATCCAAACTGTAGCGATTGATGCGGGTGAGCGCTGAGTCCCCTGATCTCGTGGATAAAAAACTGACAGCTAATTGCGTCATCCACGAAGATCAGTCTCAACGACGAGGGGCATATCGACCTACTGGACAACCGGGCCAGGGCGGCCGGCCTCGCGAAACGGCATCATTGCTTTCCACTGATGGTAGTCGGTCTTCAGAAGGGGATGATGCGCAATTCGATTTTTTGGTGCCATCCTTGGTCGATGTTGGCACCAGAGATAGCCGTAGCCTGATGGACGTGGCTTTGTTTCGCGTATCTAAAGGCAAGAAGCGGGCAGGTGGGATCATCCATTATAATTTGCCGAATGGCTACGTGGAGGTCAAAGCTGGCCCTGACGGAATGGCGTCGGTCTGGGATTATGATATTGTTTTAATGCTTGTTTCCCACCTGACGGAAGCAATGAATCGCTATCGAGGCGGCAAGGGAAAGAAGCCGGGCCGTGTGTTTCGGCCTCGGATCGGCGACATTCTTAGGTTTTGTCGCAAGAGTAATGGTTCGCGACAGTTTGCTGAGGTTGAGGCGGCGCTCGACCGTCTTCAGGGAACGATCATAAAGAGTGTGCGAGAAACGTCGCGTTTCGATGGGCGTGTGTTACGCACAGTTGAATCTGAGGGGCTAATCAGTTCGTATGCCGTTATATCGCGCACTGACACTGGGAGAGTTGGTCTGCCTTGAGAAAACTGGTCCGATTCTGAAGAGAGCCCTATGGGGCATATGGATTGGAGGATTACATGGGACGTCAGCGTTTTACGCCTGAGCAGATCATCGCGAA
>NZ_JABEQK010000021.1 GCF_014174275.1 Gluconacetobacter takamatsuzukensis
TTTCGCGATGATCTGCTCAGGCGTAAAACGCTGACGTCCCATGTAATCCTCCAATCCATATGCCCCATAGGGCTCTCTTCAGAATCGGACCAGTTTTCTCAAGGCAGACCAGTTTGCCGTTTCGTTCTATGGCTGGAACTGGATTGATTTATTCGCTGATGCCTGGAAGGCGGCGGGGTTCCGCATGGTCGGGCATATCGTCTTTCGTAAGTCCTATTCATCCTCTTCCCGGTTCCTTCGGTATGAACACGAGAGCGCATACCTGCTGGCCAAGGGCAACGTGAGGCCGCCCGCGAAGCCCATCCCGGACGTTCTCGACATGCCCTATAGCGGCAACAAACTGCACCCGACGCAAAAGCCGGTGGCGGCACTCCTTCCGCTGGTGGAAGCCTTCTGCCCGGTGGGTGGTCTGGTCCTGGACCCGTTCGCCGGTTCGGGTTCGTCGCTGGTGGCGGCGCAGCATCTTGGGCGCGACTGGCTGGGGATGGAACTGGACCCGGACCACGCCGCGATGGCAACCCGCCGGCTGGTCTGGCACGGAACGGCGAGGGTGGCGGCGTAAGCCGCCCCCTTTCTTCATCTCACCGGACAGCCAGAAAATCGCGCCGGTCCTGATGGACCGGCAGCGGGCACGCGCTGCAACCCTGCGCGTGCGGCGCTCGCCAGCATGGCCGGCTCGCGAATGGTCTGGCGGAGAAAGGCGCTTCTCTCAGGTCGTGGCCACAACGCTTCCGGAACAACGCGCCGCGTCCACGGCGCGAGCGGAAGGCGCCAACAGAGGGCGCCTCGGTCATAGTCCGGCGCGCTCCGCGTACTGTCCTGATCGTGAAACCAGTGTAGGAAAATCCAAAGCTATTTCATGGATATTCTTGAATCGTCGCGGCTTGTGTGTGGTGTTCCTCCTCGTGGAAAGGACGCGATCCATGCTGCTCGGTCTCGGTATTGTCCTCGGCTTTGCCAGTATCGGCTTCCTGTTCTGGCTGCTGTTTCTCTGCGCGGTCTATGCCGCACCCCCGTTCGTGGCGGCGATGGCCTGCACCACGCTCTATGACCATGGCGTGCTGTCCGGCGTCCATGCTATCCTCGCAGGCCTCGCCGCCGGGGTCATGGTGCTGGCGTTCGGCCAGGCGATCCTGGCTTCATCGCGGGATCCCGCCCTGCGGGTTGCGGTGTCACTGCTGCTCGCCCTGCCGGCCGCGCTGACGGGGTTCGGCACGACGCTGGGCTTCTGTGGCATGGGTGATATGAGCGCCATCCCGGCCTACCTTTTCGCGACCTTCGGGGCGCTGTGCGTAGGCGGGGCCCGCGTGGTCGCGGCTTTTGCGCCCTCCAGCCCACACAACCAACGGGTCGCCGGGTGGAGCCCCTCGACCAAGGCCAGCGCGGCGAGATCAGTCCATATCGCAGGCATGAACCCGGCTCCAGATCAGTAGGGCGAAGGGCTTTCTCTCCTTCGAGGCCGGCTGTACGAACGCGACCCGACGGCATGGTGGACTCCAGAGTAGGCACTGGAACGAACGGCCATCCCTGCCAGTGCCTCGGTCACGGCCGCATCACCTCCCTGTCTCGCGATCCAGTGGCGCCGGAAACATGGTGGCGACCGCCGGCCTCATTCCGGCAGCGGCGGACACCATCCGATACATTTGGCGGCAGGCAGAAGGCTTCCCCGACATCCCGCGCCCCTATCACCGAACACGCCAGGATGCCCTCTCTCCACAGGGCTGAGGGTGCCGCACACCATGGCCTCTCGATATGGCCGATCTGCCCGAAGACCGGCTTCGCTTCGCCCGACTATGGCGCAACGACGGCCCGCAACTTTCTTCCCCTGGGCGTCGCCCATTCCTCGCGCATCAACAAAGTTCCGTGCCGCCGTCCTCCGCGTTGCTCCGGCCTGCAAGCAGGTGCGCCGCCGGTCGTCTCCGGGCTGACGATGGCCATCGAGGCCGTGGTGGTCGCGGCCCGATACAAACCAGGAGACAGGACAATGATCATCGGTTCATTCAAGAAAGTCGGCGAGGGGTACGAAGGCGAAATCGTCACCCTGACACAGAAAATCCGGGGTATCCGCTTCGTGCCCGAAGCCAACCGGGCCAGCGACAATGTTCCCAACTTCCGGGTCCAGATCGGTAAACTTGAAGCCGGAGCAGCCTGGATCAAGCACACCACGGACTGGCGCGAATATCTCAGCGTGAAGCTGGACGATCCGACGCTTCCCGGTCCGATCTTCGCCAGCCTCTTCGAAGAGGAAGGTGGTGCCTACAACCTGGTCTGGAGCCGCCAGCGCCCACGCAACGGGGACTGACCACCCCACACTGGCCCTTCCCGGTTCAACCGGGAAGGGCTTTCCCCGTCGCCAGGCGGCCTATCGCTCTTCACTGCCAGGCGGCACGGTCGCGGCGACATGAGTTTCGTCCAGCAGCGCGGCCGGCCGCACGTCCAGCGCCTGCGATGCATGCCACAGCGAGAGCAGCGTTGCGTTCTGGCGTCCGGTCTCGATCCAGCTGATATAGGCGCGGTCCACGCCCATCCGTTCCGCCAGGGCCTCCTGGCTGAGACCGGCGGCGCGTCGCAGGCGCCTCACGTTCGCGCCGAAAAGTCCTCGGATGTCCATCCGCAGGATAGGAACGATTTGTGTATTATCGCGCTACGTATTATAATACACGTTCGGTTTCTCTCCCGCCGGAGTGATGTGCCGAGCGCATCACGTGATGCCGGGAAAACCGGCCTTTCACGCCCATGCGGCCTGAATCCTTCATCTCCATCCAAATGATCCCGATCAGGCCGGATATTTTCGGGATCATATCCCTGAGTCTTGGGGACTACCCGTTTCGGTTTCGCACCGGATACTGGGTCAAATCCATGACATATCGGGGAGGGGGACGTGCCGACAATCCGGCCGTGGGATGCCGCACCCCTTCGTCGCGCCTTCGCCGGGCTCGACCCTGCCGGTCTCGCCCAGGAATGGCTGCGACATAATCCGGCCTACCGGCGCGATCATGCAGCAACCATGACGACGGGCAAGATTGACGCCGAGGCATGGCGTGCTTTCGCCCGTCGCTGGGGGTTGCGTTTTCCCTGTTGATCCTGATCTCCCCGCCTGGCTTGCTCCCGCGTTCTGGGATCCGGACATCGCGCCGGAGGTCGCCGTACGTGGCGATGGGGGTGACATTCTGCTTCGGCTGGCACCGTATGTCCGTGTACGACACGATGGTCCCGATGGTATCCATCTCGTGCTGGACAGCGCAGCGGGTCCGCTGCGCGTTGTCATAGTCGTCGATCGGCAGCCCGGTGCGCCAGGAACGTGGTTTGTCATCGATGACGGCCATCTCGGTAACCGTCTGGCCTGCATCGCGCGCTTCGGCCGCCTGCTTGCCGGCCAGGCGCCCGGTCCTCTTCCCTCCACCTTGCGCCTGAGTCCACAACAGAAACTCCGGCAGGTTCGTATGCTCTGCATCGCCGAAGGCCGGCGCACCGGGGTGACATTACGCCGGATCGCAGCCGGTCTCTATGGCGCCCACACCATGCAGCTCGCAAATCGCGAGTGGCGCGCCAGCTCGTGGCACCGGGCCTTCTATCGCGATCTCAAAGACGCCGCGTTCTACCAGAACGGCGGTCACATCGCCCTCCTTCAGGGGCTGAAGCAGGGGGGTGACATTTTGGCGGCCTGAACTTTGTCATCCCTCCCCACAGCCCATTCTCCGGCAGCGTCCTCCCATGAGCCGCGACATTCCGCACGCGGTCCGATCCACCGGGAGGAAGACCCCATGCGTGTCCAGCCGACACTGCCACCGCGCTATCTGCGCACCCCGGACGCGGCCAATTTCGTTGGCCTGTCCATCCGCACCCTCGAAAAACACCGCAGCTGCGGCACTGGTCCACTCTACCGCCAGCTCGGCGGCCGGATCGTCTATGCCGTGGAAGATCTCTGTGCCTGGGCCGACCTGAACGTCCGGCTCTCCACGGGTGACGGTGGCGGCATTCCCATGCCGTCCGATCCCCGCGCTTATATCATCCGCTTGCAGGCGAAAGCCCGCAAAGCCCAGCAGCGGAGTGCCGGACGATGATGCCGGCCGCCGATAGCTGGCGTCAGCCCGACCGCCGCTTCGTGGTCACGGGGGCGGCACGGCCTCGCGACATCCGCGATCTGATGGGCCGCCCGTTCTTCGCACTGGGGCACATGGCGCGCCTTGAGCCTCTTCGCTACCGCTCGCGTCAGATGGAGATCGTTGTCGAAGCCTCGGCTCCTCTGGGCATGGCGACGATCCGGGACGCCGATATCCTGCTCTGGCTGACCGGCCAGATCGTCGATGCCCTCAATCATGATCTGTGGGTGTCGCGCCATGTGCGCTTCACCCCGTGGCGGCTGTTCCAGGATCTGGGATGGGCTGACGGCGCCCATCAGTATCGCCGGCTTTATGGCGCTCTCGCGCGTCTGGCGGAAACGCGCGTCACCACCAGCCTACGGAACGGACCGGACTGGCGCGATAAACCGTTTGCCTGGATCAGTGCCGTCCGGATTTCCCGTGAGGATGGGGTGGCCCTGACCCTGCCAGACTGGCTCATGGAGATGGCCTGTGATCGCTCTCATGTCCTGAACGTCGATCCCGCCTATTTCCGCCTTTATGGCGGTCTGGAGCGGTGGCTTTACCGTCTAGCGCGCCGACATGCTGGTCGGCAGAAAGACGGGTGGCGTTTCGATCTTCGTGATCTTCATGCCCGGTCCGGCACCCTCTCTCCCTGGCGGAATTTCGTGATCGACGTCGCCGGCATTGCCCGCCGCAGGGTCGTCCCAGGTTATGACTGCAAGGTCATTTATGGCGGAAAACAGCCAGTCCTGCGTATCTCCCCAACGGTATCATCCACCGGTTCTGTGGATAACCGTGTGAATCCTACCGTTGGTCAGGATGCGGAACATACCATTGGTCACGGTGCGGAAATACCGTTGCTGACGGTGCAGAAAACGTCGCAGTGCGTTGTTTTCAAAAGCGGAATCATCCCCGTAACTTATATAACTAATATAATAACTTATTATGTAGGGGATTCCGGTCTTTCGGTTTCCCTTCCGACAGCCCGGTTGGAGTATGGAAAAAAGGCTCGGGAAGCGGTCGCGAATCGCATGGTCGGTGTTCCTTGACCGCGCGTTCTTTCCAGCCGCAGGGCGATGCCCTCACCACGGTCGAACTGACCTGGATCGAGAAGCGCATCGAGCACTGGATCCGCTTCGGCCGTCCCGTCGAGGATCGCATTCTCGACCGTCGGCGCAGGCTCATGAGCTTCACGCCGGATAGCGTGTTCGCCTTCATCCGCTGGGCTGCCAACGATTTCGGCACCGTGGTGTCCTGCATCGATATCGTGCGGGCCGTGGACGCTCGGGAAGCCTGCCAGACCGTGCCCTTTGTACGTCCCGGTGGCGAGAGCCTGCTGCGGCAGAGTGGATGGCCCAAGGTGCGGCGCGTGCTGGAGGCCATCGACGTCGTGGAGGCGCTGGGGATCGATCCTGCGGCCGCCTGTCCCGATCATTGGCGTCACCTGCATCATCGCCTCACGGCGGCGCAGGAACCGCGTCCCTACACGTGCGAACGCCATGAAGGATGGTTACGTCGGAGGGCCGCCTCATGACGCGGCGCGGCTGGTTCTTCTCCACGTATTTCGCCGTGCTCGGCGTGGGCGCTTCGCTGGCGTTTCATCCCACGCCGCGCTGGGTCTGGAACGAGACGGCCAGCGTGCCGGTCGGGCTGTATCGCATCCAGCCCACCGTGCCGGTGCGCGTCGGTGACATCGTCGCCATCCGCCTTCCTGAGCACGACGCGACGCTGCTGGCGACACGCGGCTACCTGCCGTACGGCGTGCCGCTCCTCAAGCCTGTGGCAGCGCTGGCGGGGCAGAATGTCTGCCGTAACGGCGCGCATGTCACCATCGACGGAAAGGCCGTCGGTGATGCGAAACCCATCGACCATCGGGGCCGGGCGCTGCCGGTCTGGCAGGGCTGCCAACGCCTCGAACCGGGGCAGATGTTCGTCATGAACGCCGCCGTGCCAACCAGCCTGGACGGACGGTATTTCGGCGTCCTGCCGATGGATACCGTCATTGGCCGTGCTGTGCCGGTTTATGTCCGCATGGGCGAGGCGGAGCAACCGCTCCCGCATTTCGATCCCCTCCCAGATATGCACGACCCGGTGCGGGAACGGCCGCTTCTGGGACCGCCAATGATGCCCACGAAAGAGAGCGAGCCACCCATTCAATGATGGTCATCCGTCCCTTGAATTCTCTGTCATTGCCCCTCTGTTGGAAAGGATTTTTCCTATGAGCCAGATCGGATTTTTTACCCGCACCACCGATGGATTTGCCGGGCGTGTGCGCACTCTATCGCTGGATGCCGAACTGACTTTCGTGCCAGCGGAAAACAATGGCGCGGATAACGCTCCGGATTATCGCATCCATCTCGGTGATGGCGATTCAGCATTGGAGATCGGTGCCGGATGGACGCGCACCGGGGAACGTGCTGGCGAGTATGTGTCCGTGCTCCTCGACGATCCCGCTTTCATGCAGCCAATCCGCGCCACGCTGTTCCAGGCCGGACGCGGTGGGCGCGAGTGGCAACTGGTCTGGAACCGCCCTGCAAAACGTCCGGGAGGTCGGGAATGAGGCACCGGTTTTTCTTGCCCTGCAGCATGCTGGCGGGGTTGGCGCTGACGCTCTCGCCGACCATCGCCCGCGCCCAGCATTTTGATGATCTGGTGCGGCGCGCAGCGAAGCAGAATGCGATCCCAGCAACCTGGGTAAGGGCCGTCCTGCAAGCTGAAAGTGCCGGTGATCCACATGCGGTTTCCGCCGCTGGCGCAATGGGGCTGATGCAGCTCATGCCGGACACATGGAAGGATGTCCGGCGAACACTCAATCTGGGGGCCGATCCTTTCGATCCGCACGACAATATCGCGGCTGGTGCAGCCTATCTGCGATGGCTGCACGACCGTTATGGCGATGCAGGATTCCTTGCCGCATATAACGCCGGTCCCGGTCGTTATGACGACCACCTGGCGACCGGTCAGCCACTGCCAGGCGAGACGATTTCCTACGTGGAGTTCGTCACACGGCTGATGAAAAGCCGATCGTCTGACCTTCATCTTCCCGTTTCTTTTTTGTCCTTTCCGGCTCGTTCCTGGATCGCGGCCGCGCTCTTCGTTTCCGGCCAGCCCGATGCGTTTCGGGTAACCACGACAGGTCATGTCGCTGCTCCCGATAACCTCTTCGCGGGGCATGTCGGGGAGAGGTCCGGCATGGTCCCGCTGAGGGGATCTGAGCAGGGGAAGTGAATCACGAAAACCCCGGAAAGCTACACAAAAAGGGAGGGCTGGATAAAAGGCCGCACCTCGCGGCTCGGTCGGGGCGGCGGTTTTCCGGGGTTTTTGAGATCTTGCCGCGAGGTGCATGGATTTTCCGCACCTCGCGTCGAGATGTCATCTCTTTGATCCGACGTGATTTTTCGCGCGGTGCAGGGCATTTTTCATGAACAGGGATGAGGAATTCCGGGTCCGGACAGGGCGCATCCGCTCTACCCGTGCCCGGCAGGCGCGGCCTTTCGTGACGCAGGTGCTGGCGTCCGTGCAGCGAGCCGGCGGCAGGGTCTCCCGCGCGGGGAAAATCAGTTCCGGGCGCCGCTCCAGTTTTGGGCGGGGCCGGGCCGCTACCCATGCGGCCAATCGCCTGCTGACCAGCCGCTCACGGGGCGTCGTCATCAAGGCCCGCGTCGTGCGCCATGCACCGCGCGCGACGCCGCTGGCAGCACACCTTCGGTATCTCCGTCGGGAGGGCGTGACGCGGGACGGGGAGGACGCGCGCCTATTCGGCAAGGACAGCGACGACATCCGCGCCTCGAACTTCGCCGAACGATGCGATGGGGACCGCCATCATTTCCGCTTTATCGTCTCACCCGAGGACGCCCCGGAGATGTCGGACCTGCGGGCTTTCGCGCGGGATCTGATGGGGCAGATGGAAACCGATCTCGGTACGAAACTGGACTGGGTTGCCGTCGATCACTGGAACACGGCGCACCCCCATCTGCACGTCATCGTGCGGGGTGTCGCGGATGATGGCACCGACCTGGTGATCGCACGTGATTATATCCGCGAGGGCATGCGTGCCCGTGCCCAGGATCTGGTGACGCTGGAACTCGGGCCGCGCACCGATCGCGACATTCACCAGGCGGTCGAGCGGCAGGTGAACGCCGACCGCTGGACGCAGCTTGACCGTCAACTTCAGAAGGACGCGGGGCAGGATGGTGTCATCAATCTCGGGCGTGCGCCGGGCGAAACGCCGGACGCCTTCGTTACGGTGAAGCTGGGTCGGTTGCGCCGTCTGGAAACCATGGGGCTGGCGCACCAGGTCGGGCCGGATCGCTGGCGGATGGACGAGAGTGCGGAGGCAACCCTGCGGGAGATCAGCGAGCGCAACGACATCATCAAGCGTATTCACCGGAGCCTGGCGGAACAGAAGATCGACCGCGTCGCGTCCTCCTGGGTACTGGCGGGGGAGGGCGCCACCGATCCCGTCATCGGCCGGCTGGTCGATCGTGGCCTCGACAATGAGCTGTGCGGCACGGCCTATGTGGTGATCGACGGGATTGACGGACGTACCTATCATGTTCGCGTGCCGGACCTCGAAGCCGCTGGTGATGGGCAGCTCGGTTCGATTGTCGAACTGCGGCGTTTCACCGACAAACGGGGACGTGACCGTGTCACTCTAGCCGTGCGCTCGGACTTCACGCTGGAGCGGCAGGTGACGGCGGAGGGCGCTACCTGGCTCGACCGGCAGGCGATCGCGCGGGAGCCCCTTGCCCTGGCGGCCATCGGGTTCGGCGCCGATGTCAAAGAGGCGATGGAAAAACGCACGAATCATCTGGTGGAGCAGGGGCTGGCCAGCCGTAACGGCGCGGGTATCCGCTATGCTAGGAACCTGATTGCCACGCTGCGCCAGCGGGAGTTGGATGCGCTGGGCCAGAGCCTTGCCGGGAAGGCAGGGATGCCGCTCCGGCGAAGCGGGGAAGGCGATCCCGTTACCGGCACCTATCGCCAGCGTTTCAACCTGGCGTCGGGCCGGTTCGCGATGATCGATGACGGGCTGGGCTTTGAGCTGGTGCCGTGGTCGCCGTCGCTGGAAAAACAGCGACGGCGGGAGGTGGCGGGAATCATGCGCGGCGATGGAGGAATCGACTGGTCGTTCGCGCGCAAACGGGGACGTGGTCTATGACCGGAAAGGCGGGTAAACGGGAGGAAGGTCACGTTCCGACCGACGAAGCATGGAAACCAGTCATTAGCATTAGGGACGCTTTTTCGTCCCCAATGAACTGAAAGTTTCGCAGCGAATAGAACGGAAATTTTTATCTATCAGCAAGCCTCTTTAAGGGTTCCTCATATTCGCCGATAAGAATATTTAATGGGTCAGCATCTTTAAAAAAGACCTGCGCATCATATCCATTATCTGCAGTTAGTCCGGTTGTCTTTCTAACTGTTGATATAGCGTTGCGGCTTACTTCATTCTTCCAGCCAGGGAAACCTATCTGGGATACTCTATTATCTCCTTTATACACATCGATATAGTTCCTGTGGGGGTTTCTTAAGGAGCATCCATGGTTTGAAAGAATACCTTGAAGCTCATTGAATGTTATTACATAATATATTCTTGAATCTTTTTTTCTGAACATACCTTTAAATTTTGGAGATATTTCCTCTACAGTCATATGTCGGCCATTTTTAGAATGATATTCGGCAATTTCTACAGTGAAATCTTCCACTTCTTGTATATCTACGGAGGGTACATACCCATTTTCCAGCATAAAAAAAACGGAACTTAGAAAAGCCGTTCTTTTATTTGCGTCATGAAACGGATGATCATTTACCAGTCCAAAAATTAATGAAGAAGCAATGTCCCACAAATCATTATATACATATGCTCCTCCAGCAGATGTCAGCTGTCTGGCTACGGCTGATGATAACAATCCGAAATCTTTTGGGCCAAACCCTCCCATTCCTTCGCCTTTTTTCAAAAAATGGTTTCCTATTAAATAGTGAGCATCAAGAACGTCTTCACAGCTCAGAAATGGACGATCGCCATCGTATGGAATTTCAGATATATTATTAAAATAATGTATATAATTATCATAAAGTTCTGGCATTAAGTCGGTTTTTTCTAACATCACTAACTCACTTTTCTTGAGGTTATATAAAGCGTTGTGCGTTGGGTGATTATAGCACGCGTTTTGATGAATTGATCAATGGTTTGAGGGGTGTTTATGCTGATACGCTGATTGCTAAACGGAAGGGCAGTCTCTCTATCGAGGACGTCCGGTGCGGATGTTTGGCCTACCCAGATTATACCATTAACAATCCGAATTGACCCTTTTAGGTTCGTTACAGCGCCATTGAGTATATCATGCGCGCGTTTCATCCAAAATGAAGGCGGCGGCAGAAACTCTGTGCCACTTATGCCCTGCTGACCATTTCGTCCAGCGCCCTGATGATCGCATCCTGATCGCGTTCGGGCAGGACGCCGGCGGCGGATCCAAGCTGCGCGGCGGGGACAGTCGCCAGGTCGAGCGGGTTGGCGAAGACCTCCTCTCCCTTGACATGGAGATGCGGCGTCAGCGGATGATTCGGCGGGGCGCTGCCGGACCGTCTGACGAGCGGCATGACGACCCGGCCCACGCTGCGTTCCAGGCGGCTGCTCTGGATCTGCACGACGAACGGGATGTCCCGGTTACGGCCGGGGTTCCGGTAGATCGCAAATTGCGGCATCGGCTCAGAGCGTCGAGAATTCGTCGCTCAGGAAGCCGTGCCGCGCGTGCAGATCGTTCACGGCGTCGATCACGTCATCGAGCTTGCGTTGTTCGTCCTCGCGCTGTTGCCGCGCGGATTGCAGGTAATCGTCTAGCAGGGTCTCGACCGTCGCCGAAAGATTGGGCGTCACTTCCCGGACCTGCGCCAGCAGATCGGTGTTGAGCGACAGGTTGACCGGTCGGCGAGGCGCGCTCCGGTCATAGGAAACGCCGAGGCTGGTGCGGCTGGGCATGATCCGACTCCTTATGCGCATATCGTGCGCATAAGATGAGGATGCCGACGCCAGACCGCAACGCGCAAGTATTTTTTCGCTCCTGCCCGCTCTGGTACGATGGGAGCCGGATCATGCTTGCCTCCCGGAAAACCCCGGTTCTTCGCTGTCTCTCGTGACACGGGGAGGACTCGATGGACCAGCCGGGAACACGCATCCAGTGGGGGCAGGCGCTCGTGGTCCTGTCCATGATCGTGCTGTCCTGGTGGACGGCAACACAGTGGACGGCCTGGGAGCTGGCCTTCCAGCCGGAACTCGGCCGACCGTGGTTTACGGTTCTGCATCGTTGGCCGGTCTACGCTCCGCCGCTTTTTTTCTGGTGGTGGTACGAGTTCGACGCCTACGCCCCGGCGGTCTTCGCGCGCGGCGCCTGGATCGCGGGCTCGGGCGGTGTGCTGGCTTTCGCGGCGGCAGTAACACTGTCTGTCCATCGCGCCCGCGAGGCGAAGCGCGCCGCGACTTATGGCTCCGCCCGCTGGGCCGAGGACGCCGAAATCCGCGCGGCCGGGCTGCTGGGCGAGGATGGCGTGGTGCTGGGCAAATACCGCCGGGCCTATCTCCGGCATGATGGCCCCGAGCATGTCCTGACCTTCGCACCGACGCGCACCGGCAAGGGGGTGGGCATGGTGATCCCCACACTCCTGACCTGGCCGGGTTCAGCCATCATCCATGACATCAAGGGCGAGAACTGGCAGATCACCGCTGGTTTCCGGAATCGTTTCGGACGGGTGCTGCTGTTCGATCCCACCAATCCGGCGTCCTCGGCCTACAACCCGCTGCTGGAGGTCCGGCGCGGGGCGTCGGAGGTTCGCGACGTGCAGAACATCGCCGACATTCTGGTCGATCCCGAGGGATCGCTGGAACGGCGCAACCATTGGGAGAAGACCTCCCATGCCCTGCTGGTCGGCGCGATCCTGCATGTGCTCTACGCCGAGGACGACAAGACGCTCGCCGGGGTGGCGAAATTCCTCTCCGACCCGAAGCGGTCGATCGAGGCGACCCTGTCCGCCATGATGCGTACACCGCATCTCGGGAAGGCAAGGCCTCACCCCGTCGTGGCCTCCGCTGCACGGGAACTGCTGAACAAGTCCGATAACGAGCGCTCGGGCGTGCTTTCCACCGCCATGTCATTTCTTGGCCTCTACTTGGTCTGCCTTGAGAAAACTGGTCCGATTCTGAAGAGAGCCCTATGGGGCATATGGATTGGAGGATTACATGGGACGTCAGCGTTTTACGCCTGAGCAGATCATCGCGAA
>NZ_JABEQK010000022.1:2500-5579 GCF_014174275.1 Gluconacetobacter takamatsuzukensis
TGGTGAGTGAGCGCGATAAGGGCATTCGGTGGATGCCTTGGCACCAGGAGGCGATGAAAGACGTGGCACGCTGCGAAAAGCCATGGGGAGCCGCGAGCAGGCTTTGATCCGTGGATATCTGAATGGGGCAACCCACCCAGCGATGGGTATCATGATCTGAATACATAGGGTCATGAGGCGAACCCGGGGAACTGAAACATCTCAGTACCTGGAGGAAAAGACATCAATTGAGATTCTGCTAGTAGTGGCGAGCGAACGCGGAACAGGCCAGTGGTCATTTTCGAACAAGCGGAACGGAATGGAAAGTCCGGCCATAGTGGGTGATAGCCCCGTATGCGTAATGTCTGAAATGATCCTTGAGTAGGGCGGGACACGTGAAATCCTGTCTGAACATGGGGGGACCACCCTCCAAGCCTAAATACTCCCTGGTGACCGATAGTGAACAAGTACCGTGAGGGAAAGGTGAAAAGCACCCCGACGAGGGGAGTGAAAGAGACCTGAAACCGGATGCCTACAAGCAGTCGGAGCCTCTTATGGGGTGACGGCGTACCTTTTGTATAATGGGTCAGCGAGTTTCTGTTTGCAGCGAGCTTAAGCCGTTAGGTGTAGGCGAAGCGAAAGCGAGTCTGAATAGGGCGACGAGTTGCTGGCAGAAGACCCGAAACCGAGTGATCTAGCCATGGCCAGGCTGAAGGTGCGGTAACACGCACTGGAGGGCCGAACCCACGCCTGTTGAAAAAGTCGGGGATGAGCTGTGGCTAGGGGTGAAAGGCCAATCAAACTCGGAGATAGCTGGTTCTCCGCGAAATCTATTGAGGTAGATCGTCAGGTGTTGACCCCGGGGGGTAGAGCACTGGATGGGCTAGGGGGGCCCAAAGCCTTACCAAACCTAACCAAACTCCGAATACCCGGAAGTTTAGCCTGGCAGACAGACGGTGGGTGCTAAGGTCCATCGTCGAGAGGGAAACAGCCCAGACCACCAGCTAAGGCCCCCAAATCGTGGCTAAGTGGGAAAGGATGTGGGGATTCCAAAACAACCAGGAGGTTGGCTTAGAAGCAGCCATCCTTTAAAGAAAGCGTAATAGCTCACTGGTCTATTAGAAACCCTGCGCCGAAAATGTAACGGGGCTCAAGCCACGTGCCGAAGCTGTGGGTGCATACTATGTATGCGCGGTAGCGGAGCGTTCCGTAAGTCTGTGAAGGAGACGGGGTGACCCTCTCTGGAGATATCGGAAGTGCGAATGCTGACATGAGTAGCGACAAACAGTGCGAGAAACACTGTCGCCGAAAGTCCAAGGGTTCCTGCGCAAGGTTAATCCGCGCAGGGTGAGCCGGCCCCTAAGGCGAGGGCGAAAGCCGTAGTCGATGGAAACCAGGTGAATATTCCTGGGCCTGCCAGAAGTGACGAATGCAAGATGTTGTCAGTCCTTATCGGATTGGGCTGGCTTTTTGCGCATTCCAGGAAATAGCTCTGGCATATAGACCGTACCCGAAACCGACACAGGTGGACTGGTAGAGAATACCAAGGCGCTTGAGAGAACGATGCTGAAGGAACTAGGCAAATTACTCGCGTAACTTCGGGATAAGCGAGACCCGTCATTGGGCAACCATTGGCGGGTGGCACAAACCAGGGGGTAGCGACTGTTTAGTAAAAACACAGGGCTGTGCGAAGTCGAGAGACGACGTATACGGCCTGACGCCTGCCCGGTGCCGGAAGGTTAAGAGGAGGTGTGCAAGCACTGAATTGAAGCCCCGGTAAACGGCGGCCGTAACTATAACGGTCCTAAGGTAGCGAAATTCCTTGTCGGGTAAGTTCCGACCTGCACGAATGGCGTAACGACTTCCCCGCTGTCTCCAGCATCGGCTCAGCGAAATTGAATTCCCCGTGAAGATGCGGGGTACCCGCGGTCAGACGGAAAGACCCTATGAACCTTTACTGCAGCTTTGCAGTGGCATCAGAGACATTCTGTGTAGGATAGGTGGGAGGCTTTGAACCCGGGGCGCCAGTTCCGGTGGAGCCATCCTTGAAATACCACCCTGACTGTTTCTGATGTCTAACCGAGACCAGTAAGCCTGGTCCGGGACCCTGCATGGTGGGCAGTTTGACTGGGGCGGTCGCCTCCCAAAGTGTAACGGAGGCGCGCGATGGTGGGCTCAGGTCGGTCGGACATCGACTGTTGAGTGCAATGGCATAAGCCCGCCTGACTGTGAGAGTGACAGCTCGATCAGAGACGAAAGTCGGCCATAGTGATCCGGTGGTCCCGCGTGGAAGGGCCATCGCTCAACGGATAAAAGGTACTCTAGGGATAACAGGCTGATCTCCCCCAAGAGTCCACATCGACGGGGAGGTTTGGCACCTCGATGTCGGCTCATCACATCCTGGGGCTGGAGCAGGTCCCAAGGGTTCGGCTGTTCGCCGATTAAAGTGGTACGTGAGCTGGGTTTAGAACGTCGTGAGACAGTTCGGTCCCTATCTGCCGTGGGTGTTGGAGACTTGAGAGGATTTGTCCCTAGTACGAGAGGACCGGGATGAACAGACCTCTGGTGTACCGGTTGTCGCGCCAGCGGCACAGCCGGGTAGCTAAGTCTGGACGGGATAATCGCTGAAAGCATCTAAGCGAGAAACCCACCTCAAAACTAGGTCTCCCCGAGGGCCGTGATAGACCATCACGTCGATAGGCCAGATGTGGAAGCGCAGCAATGCGTGCAGCTAACTGGTCCTAATCGCCCAATAGGCTCACTCACACCGCCTGGTCCGCCAGGCAACACACATGCACAGAAATCATCCACGCACACTTCACACTCTCAAAAAAACACACCAACCTCACACGCCCAAAAACACCCCATCAAGGGTGGACTGGACGACCTGGTGGCTATGGCGGGGAAAGATCCACCCGATCCCATCCCGAACTCGGCCGTGAAATGCCCCTGCGCCTATGATACTGCGTCTTAAGACGCGGGAAAGTCGGTCGCCGCCAGGTCTTCCAGTCTACCCTCACCCCCGCGGGGTGGAGCAGCCCGGTAGCTCGTCAGGCTCATAACCTGAAGGCCGCAGGTTCAAATCCTGCCCCCGCAACCA
>NZ_JABEQK010000023.1 GCF_014174275.1 Gluconacetobacter takamatsuzukensis
TTCCAGTCTACCCTCACCCCCGCGGGGTGGAGCAGCCCGGTAGCTCGTCAGGCTCATAACCTGAAGGCCGCAGGTTCAAATCCTGCCCCCGCAACCAACGATACTTGCGATGCCAACGCATCACGAACCCCAGCCCCGTAACAGGCTGGGGTTTTCGTTTGTCCGCTGCCCGAGGCCACCGTCAGGATGCCGGCCAGATCGCCCCGGACATCGATCTGCAGGCCCTTGTCGGATGGCGTGAGGATGATCGCCTCGATCAGTGAACGGATCACCTCGGCTGCCTCCTGGCGCTTTTCGTCCAGCTCGGAATGCAGCATGTCGTGCAGGCGTGCGAGTTGCCGGTGGTAGAACTCCGCCATCTGCGGATGGAACAGGGGCGGGGGCGCTTCAGCAGTCGCAAGGAACTCCGTCAGCTCCGCCTTGCGGGCTTCGAGCTTCGATCCGCGTTCCTTGACCGTCGCGATCGAGATGGCTTCGGAAAGATAGAGATCCATCAGCCGCTGGATGTCGCGCTCTACCCGCTTCAGCTCTGATTCTGCCGCACCAATGTCGGCGGATGCCTCCATGCGCAGCCGGTTCATCTCGTCCGTGAACGCGGTGCAGAACTCCGCGAACAGATCCGGGTCCATGAGATGCTGGCGCAGGGCGTCGAGGACGCGGCGCTCCAGTTCCTCGCGGCGCATGTTGGTCCGGTTGTCGCAGATGCCCTTGTTGCGGGCTGTCGAGCAGCCCAACAGTGTGCCGGAGATCATTGAATAGCCGCCACCGCAGCAGCCGCATTTGCTCAGGCCGGAGAACAGGTAGCGCGGACGGCGTTTCTCACGGAAATGATCGGGCGATGAGGTGTCGCTTGTGTCGCGGCTGGCGCTGACGCTCGCTTGCCGTGCCTTCACCGCATCCCATAGTTCCTGGTCGACGATCCGCAACTCCGGCACCTCCTGGATCACCCAGTCGGATTCCGGATTGGGTCGGGCCTGGCGCTTGCCGGTATCGGGATCCTTGATGAAACGCTGCCGGTTCCACACCAGCCTCCCCACGTACATCTCATTATTGAGGATACCGGTGCCGCGCGCCCGGTTGCCGTTGATCGTCGAGAAGCTCCAGGCACCGCTGCCAGGGGCAGGGATGCCTTCGTCATTGAGGCGGAAGGCGATGGCGCGCGGTCCCAGCCCAGCTGCGAAGTCGCGGAAGATGCGACGGACCACATCCGCCTCGTGCGGGTTGATGGTCCGGTCGCCCCGGATCGGCTCGCCATTGGTGTCGAGCTTACGCACGACATCATAACCATAGGCGTTGCCGCCGCCGGACTTGCCCAGTTCCACGCGCCCCCGCAGGCCGCGATGGGTCTTCTCGGCCAGGTCTTTCAGGAACAGGGCGTTCATCGTGCCCTTGAGGCCGACATGCAGGTGGGAGACTTCGCCCTCGGAGAGGGTGACGATCCGCACGTCGGCATAGTTCATGCGCTTGAAGACGCCGGCGATGTCCTCCTGGTCTCGGGACAAACGGTCCATCGCCTCGGCCAGCACGATCTGGAACCGTCCGCGCTGTGCATCCGCGATCAGCGCCTGGATGCCGGGCCGCATCAGGGAGGCACCCGAGATGGCGTGGTCGGTATACTCCTCGACGATGGTCCAGCCCTGCTTCTCCGCGTGGGTGCGGCAGACCCGAAGCTGATCGGCGATCGAGGCGTCGCGCTGGTTGTCGGAGGAATAGCGGGCGTAGAGCGCGACCTTCATGACGGGCTTTCCCTTACGGTCCGGAGCGGCGGCGCTGCTCCTGTTGCTGCGACCGGAACCAGTCCCGTGCCGCACGACGGGCCATGAGGCGGACCAGCGCCACCAGGCGCGGGTCGGGGGCATTGGGCCGCAGGACAAGCCGTAAATCGGGCTCGGGCGGCCGATACACCGGGGCAATGGACTGGCTGGGTCTGTCTGTCATCGTTGCTCTCTTCCGCCCGTAAGGCAAGAAAAACAGAGATACGATCCGGATAGAATGCCGTTGCTTCAATGGAAAAAGGAGAAACGCCTGATAGGTCTCCCGCGCGCTCAAGCGTACGGAATCGTAGTCACGGGTAGTCCCGGATAAAGGGGCGTCGTACAAATACTGGCGTATGACGGCGGCTCAGGAGGGAAGGTGGATGAATGGGCGCGCATTTGACTGCGCACTTTCGGAGGCACTAGCCAATTCCCGCGGTGTAACTTCATGTCTGGCGTCAGGAGAGTCGCATTCAAGAAAAACCGTCCGGTGCCTCAGGAGAGAACCATTGTCGGACTTGATTTGCGAATTACGTAATTTCTCAGCTCATGCGTTCTCAAATCGCTCATGCCCTTCAGGCGCAAACCCTACCTATCCACTCGAATTAGTCGCAGGTAGCTTCTCCAGAACAAGGCGATCGTCGATGCATGCATCCTCGCGATATGCTCGCTCGCGATCGCGCTGCTTGGATCTGGCAGCCATGCCGAACAGATCTGCCTTCCGCACTATCCGTCTCGCTTGCAGCCGCACCGAGACGTCCTGACGTCTGAGATCGACACTCACCGCGTGCGGTATCGTCGGGAAAGCGGATCGCATTCCCTCGACGGGGAACAGCGTAACCCGCTTTCGTAATGGGTCGAGGCGGACGAGGTATTGACCGTTGAGTTCGCCCGAGAGATGCACGGCACATCCTATGAAGCATCGAAGGGCTCCTGTGGGCTGCCTGCGATGACTGGTCCGGTTTCATAGTTAGTTGATATGCGCTTCTGATGCCAGCCTGGCCGGGAGGTGAAGCGTAGCGGAACCGAGCGGCCAGGCTGGCATTC
>NZ_JABEQK010000024.1 GCF_014174275.1 Gluconacetobacter takamatsuzukensis
CCCAGAGCGTGCAGGGCGGTGGCTGCGATGGCGGTGGCGTCGAGTCCGGCCTCGCGATACTGGGCGTCCTGCGTGTTGTGGTCGATGAAGCGGTCGGGCAGCGTCATGGGGCGGAAGCGGACGCTGTCGAGCAGGCCGGTGCGCGCCAGATGGTGCATGACGTAGGCGCCGAACCCGCCCTCGGCGCCTTCCTCGATCGTGACCAGCACCGCGTGGTTGCGGGCCAGGTTCTCGATCAGGGCGGTGTCGAGGGGCTTGGCGAAGCGGGCATCGGCCACGGTGGGGGCCAGGCCCTGGGCGGCCAGCATGTCGGCGGCCTTCAGCACCTCGGCCAGGCGGGTGCCCAGCGACAGGATGGCGATGCCGCCCTTCTCGCGCCCGGACTGGCGGCCCATTTCGCGGATGATGCGGCCGAGCCCGATCTCCAGCACCGTGCCTTCCTCGGGCAGGGCCAGGCCCAGCCCGTTGCCGCGCGGGTAGCGCAGCGCGATCGGCCCCTGGTCGAAGGCGCAGGCGGTGGCCGTCATGTGCAGCAGTTCCAGCTCGTCGCTGGGGGCCATGATGGTCATGCCGGGCAGGCAGCCCAGATAGTTGATGTCGAACGACCCCGCATGGGTGGCGCCGTCGGCGCCGACCAGCCCGGCGCGGTCGATGGCGAAGCGCACCGGCAGGTTCTGCAGCACCACGTCGTGCATCACCTGGTCGTAGGCGCGTTGCAGGAAGGTGGAATAGATGGCGCAGAACGGGCGCAGCCCCTCGGTGGCCATGCCGGCGGCGAAGGTCACGGCATGCTGCTCGGCAATGCCGACATCGAAGAACCGGTCGGGATAGGCGCGGGCGAAGGCATCGAGCCCGGTGCCCGACGGCATGGCGGCGGTGATGGCCACGATGCTGTCGTCCTGCTTCGCCCGGCGCGTCAGCTCGCGGCTGAAGACCGAGGTGTAGCTGGGCGGGCCCGGGGGGGCCTTGCTCTGCTCGCCGGTCACGACGTTGAACTTGGCCACCGCATGATATTTGTCACCCGCCGATTCGGCCGGGCGGTAGCCGCGGCCCTTCTCGGTGATGATGTGCAGCAGGATCGGGCCCTTGTCGTCGGCGTCGCGCAGGTTGCGCAGGATCGGCACCAGCTGGTTGAGGTCGTGGCCGTCGACCGGGCCGACATAATAGAAGCCCAGCTCCTCGAACAGCGTGCCGCCGGTGATCATGCCGCGGGCATATTCCTCGGCCTTCTTGGCGGTGCGTTCCAGCCGCTCGGGCAGGCGGCGGGCCACCTTGCCGGCGAGGTCGCGCAGGCCGAGGAACTGGCGCGAGGACATCAGCCGCGACAGGTAGTTGGACATGGCGCCGACCGGCGGGGCGATCGACATCTCGTTGTCGTTCAGCACCACGATCAGGCGCCCGGCGCCGGGGCCGGCGACCGAGGCGTTGTTCATCGCCTCGTAGGCCATGCCGGCCGAGATCGAGCCGTCGCCGATCACGGCCACCACGTTGCGCTCGCGGTAGGCGGGATCGTGCTCGGCGCGCAGATGGTGCGCCACCGCCATGCCCAGGCCGGCCGAGATCGAGGTGGAGGAATGGGCGGCGCCGAACGGGTCGTATTCGCTCTCGCTGCGGCGGGTAAAGCCCGACAGACCGCCGGGCTGGCGCAGGGTGCGCACGCGCTCGCGCCGGCCGGTCAGGATCTTGTGCGGGTAGGCCTGGTGGCCGACATCCCAGATGATCCGGTCGTCGGGGGTGTCGAACACCGCGTGCAGCGCCACCGTCAGCTCCACCACGCCCAGCGAGGCACCCAGATGCCCGCCGGTGGTCGAGACCGCATCCACCGTCTCGGCCCGCAGTTCCTCGGCCAGCTGGCGCAGCTGGTCCACCGACAGGTTGCGCAGGTCGCGCGGCGTGGTCACGCGGTCCAGGA
>NZ_JABEQK010000025.1 GCF_014174275.1 Gluconacetobacter takamatsuzukensis
CCGGTCTGGATCTCGATCAGCACCAGCGGGATGCGGCCCGGATTTTCCATCCGGTGGGTGCATTCCTGCGGCAGGTAGATGCTCTCGTTCTCATGGACGGTGATCTGCTCGGCATCGCGCGTCACCAGCGCCACGCCGCTGACGACAACCCAATGTTCGGCGCGATGATAATGTTTCTGCAACGACAGCTTCTCGCCGGGCATCACCACGATCCGCTTCACCTGAAAGCGCGAATCCTGGATCAGGCTCTCGTAGAAGCCCCACGGCCGATAGCAGCGATTATGCGCCTCGGCTTCCTTGCGGCCCTGCGCCTGCAGGCGGGTCACGATCTTCTTGACGTCCTGCGCCCGGCTGCGCTGCGTCACCAGCACGGCATCGCGGGTCGCAACCACGACGACATCGCTGACCCCGACCACGGCGGTCAGGATCTCGTCCGATCGCACATAGCTGTCATGGACGCCTTCCAGGCAGACATGCCCCTGCGTGACGTTGCCGTCCCCGTCCTTGGCACCGATATCCCACAGCGCATCCCAGCTGCCGATGTCGGTCCAGCCGAAATCGCCGGCAATCACCGCCGCATGGTCGGTATGTTCCATCACGGCATAATCGAAGGAAATATCGGGCGTGGACAGGAAGGATGCGGCATCCAGGCGCTGGAAGACCAGGTCGCTGGTCCGCCGCTCCACGGCCTGGCGCACCGGCGCCAGCACCACCGGGGCATGGGTTTCCATCTCCCGCAGCAGCGTGCGCGCCGTAAAGACGAACATGCCCGAATTCCACATATATTTGCCCGACGCCACCAGGTCGGCGGCGGTGGCCGCGTCCGGCTTCTCGATAAAGCCGGCCACCGTGCTGGCCCCGGGCACCCCCGGCAGCGCCTTGCCGGCCTCGATATAGCCATAGCCGGTTTCCGGCCGGGTCGGCTGCATGCCGAAGACGACGATATGCCCGCGCTCGGCCGCGGCGGCGGCGGCGGGCAGAAGCTGCTCCAGCGTCTCCGGCCGGGTGATCACGGCGTCGGCGGCCATGATCCACAGCACGGCATCCGGGTCGCTTTCCGCCGCCAGCAGGGCGGCGGCGGCAATGGCGGGGGCGGAATTGCGCCCGGCCGGCTCCAGCACGATGCGCGCATCCTCGATCCCGGCCTCGCGCAGCTGCTCGGCGATCAGGAAGCGATGGTCGTTGTTGCAGATCACGATCGGCGGGGCGAACAGCGCGCCGACCCCACGGCAGGCCGTTTCCTGCAACATCGTCCGCGTGCCCACCAGCGACCATAATTGCTTCGGATAGCTGGCCCGCGACAGGGGCCACAGCCGGCTGCCCGTCCCGCCGGAGAGGATGACAGGCACAATCCGGGTCGTGCTCGCGGCTTCGGTGCCGATCATCGGCAAGGTCGTGTCAGACATGGCA
>NZ_JABEQK010000026.1 GCF_014174275.1 Gluconacetobacter takamatsuzukensis
AACTCGACTTCGTGCCGGTGGCCAACTTCAACGGCCAGCCCGGCGCCCTGACGGTCCAGGCAATCGACAGCAGCAACAACGATACCGGCGCGGCGCCGGTCTATACGGATGACAGCGGCACCCCCGTCTATGGCGCCGACCTGGCCGGCACCACGACCGTACGGGCTGGCGTCGACGTCAACAATGCCGGCGGCACCTCCTCGATCAGCGCCACCACCGCGCCCCTGACCATCCAGGTCGCCCCGGTCAACGACGCCCCGATCGTGGTCGCGGGCAAGGAAACCGAGACCCTGGCGGCAGGCACCGAGGACGCAGCCGCGCCCCCGTCCGCCACCGTCCACGACCTGTTCAACCCCAGCTTCAACGACGCCGCCGACCAGCAGCAGGCTGCCGGCGGACCCACCGCCTCGACCGCCAACACCCTGGCCGGCGTCGCCATCACCGGCAACACCGCCAACGCGACCACCCAGGGCAGCTGGCAATATTCCACCGACGGCACCCACTGGACCGCCATCGCCACCGACCTGTCGGCCGGCAACGCCCTGGTCCTGTCGCAGGGCGTGGACCTGCGCTTCGATCCGGTCGCCAATTTCAACGGCCAGCCTCCCGGCCTCACCGCCACCCTGATCGACAGCAGCAGCAACAGCACCGGCGCGGCGCCGCTCTCGGGCAGCGGCGGTAGCGCCGTCTACGGTGCCGACCTGCTCGCAACCCCGATGGCCCTGGCAGGCGTCGACGTCACGGTAACCGGCACCACCACCTCGCTCAGCACCGCATCGGTCACCCTCGACACCTCCGTTGCCCAGCTCAACGACGCCCCGATTGTGGTCGCGGGCAAGGAAACCGAGACCCTGGCGGCAGGCATCGAGGACGCAGCCGCGCCCCCGTCCGCCACCGTCCACGACCTGTTCAACCCCAGCTTCAGCGACGCCGCCGACCAGCAGCAGGCTGCCGGCGGACCCACCGCCTCGACCGCCAACACCCTGGCCGGCGTCGCCATCACCGGCAACACCGCCAACGCGACCACCCAGGGCAGCTGGCAATATTCCACCGACGGCATCCACTGGACCGCCATCGCCACCGACCTGTCGGCCGGCAACGCCCTGGTCCTGTCGCAGGGCGTGGACCTGCGCTTCGATCCGGTCGCCAATTTCAACGGCCAGCCTCCCGGCCTCACCGCCACCCTGATCGACAGCAGCAGCAACAGCACCGGCGCGGCGCCGCTCTCGGGCAGCGGCGGCAGCGCCGTCTACGGTGCCGACCTGCTCGCAACCCCGATGGCCCTGGCAGGCGTCAACGCCACGGTAACCGGCACCACCACCTCGCTCAG
>NZ_JABEQK010000027.1 GCF_014174275.1 Gluconacetobacter takamatsuzukensis
TGGTCTGCCTTGAGAAAACTGGTCCGATTCTGAAGAGAGCCCTATGGGGCATATGGATTGGAGGATTACATGGGACGTCAGCGTTTTACGCCTGAGCAGATCATCGCGAAACTGCGTGAGGTGGATGTGCTCGTTGGCCGAGGTGCGACGGCGGTGGAAGCGTGTCGACAGATCGGCATCGCTGAACAGACGCTGTATCGGTGGCGCAAGGAATATGGCGGCCTGAAGGTGGATCAGGCGCGTCGCATGAAGGATCTGGAGCGGGAAAATGCTCGATTGAAGAAGCTGGTGGCGGATCTCGCACTGGACAAGGCGATCCTGCAAGAGGCGTCGAAACTGACTTTTTGAGCCCCTCCCGTCGCCGTGAGGCGATCGCACAGGTCCGTTGTGCATTGGCGGTATCGGAACGGCGGACCTGCCGGGTGCTTGGCCAGCACCGCTCGACACAGCGTCATCTGCCAAAGGATGATACCGACGAGCATCGGCTGACGGCCGACATCATTGCGCTGGCCAAGGATTACGGCCGCTATGGCTATCGCCGCATCCATGCTCTTCTGGGGCGTGCTGGCTGGCAGGTCAGCCTGTCGGTGGTCGAGCGTATCTGGCGGCGGGAGGGTCTCAAAGTTCCGAAGATGCAACCGAAACGGCGTCGGCTATGGCTGGGCGACGGATCGTGCATCCGGCTGCGCCCACAGCATCGTGGCCACGTGTGGTCTTATGACTTCGTCGAAGATCAGACGCACAACGGTCGTAGATACCGGATGCTCAACATCATCGACGAGTTCAGCCGGGAATGTCTGGCAATGGTGCCGCTGCGGCGGTTCCGGTCGAACGACGTGATCGACGTGCTGGCCGATCTGTTCATCGAGCATGGGCCGCCTGGGCATATCCGATCGGATAACGGCCCCGAATTCGTCGCCAACGCGGTGCGCGAATGGTTGGGCCGACTGGGTGTCATCACCCTCTACATCGAACCCGGTAGCCCTTGGGAAAACGGCTACATCGAGAGCTTCAATGCCCGTCTGCGGGACGAACTGCTCAATGGCGAGATCTTCTTCAGCCTTGAGGAAGTAAAGACCGTCACCGGCTGGTGGCGCGACCATTACAACCGGATGCGCCCACACAGCAGCCTGCAATACCGCCCGCCAGCGCCGGAAACAATCAGAATGCCAGCCTGGCCGCTCGGTTCCGCTACGCTTCACCTCCCGGCCAGGCTGGCATCAGAAGCGCATATCAACTAACTATGAAACCGGACCAGTCATCGCAGGCAGCCCA
>NZ_JABEQK010000028.1 GCF_014174275.1 Gluconacetobacter takamatsuzukensis
GCCGGCCGGACCCGCTTCCGTCACCGCACTCATCTCAGGCCCCTCCACGGCGCAGCAGCAGCCGCGAACAGGCCAGCGTCAAAAACGAGATCACCATCAGGATGAACCCCAGCGCCAGCAGCGACGCCAGCTTCAGGCTGCCCGCCGGGCTCTCGGGGAATTCCAGCGCGATCAGCGACGCGATCGTGTTCCCCGGCGAAAACAGCGACCAGCCGATCCGGTTGGTGTTGCCGATCACGAACGTCACCGCCATCGTCTCGCCCAGCGCGCGCCCCATCCCCAGCATGATCCCGCCGATCAGCGCCGGCCGCGACCAGGGCAGCGTCACGCTGCGCATCACCTCCCACCGCGTCGCCCCCAGCCCATACGCGCTCTCGCGGATCTGCGCCGGCATCGCCACGAACACGTCGCGCATCACCGCGCAGACGAACGGCGTCACCATCATCGCCAGCACCAGCCCCGCCGTCAGCAGCCCGGTCCCGTAGGGCGGCCCCTGGAACAGCATGCCGATCCCCGGCAGGTGCCCCAGATGCACCCGCGCCCAAGGCTGCACGTAATGCGCCATCGCCGGCACGATCACGAAGAAGCCCCACATCCCGAAGATGATCGACGGCACCGCCGCCAGAAGCTGCACCGCCATCCCGATCGGCCCCGCCACCATCGCGGGCGCCATCTCCACCAGCCAGAACGCAATCCCGAACGCCAGCGGCACCGCGAACACCAGCGCCAGCACCGTCGTCACCACCGAGCCGAAGACCGGCGCCGCCGCCCCGAAATGCTGCGTCACCGGGTTCCACGCCGTGCTCCACACGAAGCCCGGCCCGAACGCCGACCACGCCGAAATCCCGCCCCACGCCAGAACCGCGATCAACCCGCCCA
>NZ_JABEQK010000029.1 GCF_014174275.1 Gluconacetobacter takamatsuzukensis
TTCGGGCATTTCTCGGGCCTGTCGGGGGGGATCGCGCTGGCGGTGCTGTTCGTGCCGGTGGTGGTGCGGACGACGGAGGACATGCTGCGGCTGGTGCCGCTGACGATGCGCGAGGCGGCGTATGCGCTGGGGGCGCCGAAATGGCGGGTTGTGTTGCAGGTGTGCCTGCGGGCGGCGCGCGGCGGGGTGCTGACGGGGATCCTGCTGGCGGTGGCGCGGGTGTCGGGCGAGACGGCGCCGCTGCTGTTCACGTCGCTGGGGAACATGAACTGGTCGCTGGACCCGGGGGCGCCGATGGCGAGCCTGCCGGTTGCGATCTATCAATATGCGGGCTCGGCCTACGATGACTGGGTGCAGCTTGCGTGGACGGGGGCGCTGCTGGTCACGACGGGGGTGCTGGCGCTGAACGTGCTGGTGCGGCTGTGGAGCCGGCAGGCCGGATCGGGTCGCTGAAGCTGGGAAATGTGGACATGGATGGGACGGTGATGCAGGACGCGGCGGCGGCGCTGGCAGTGCGGGGGCTGGATTTCTGGTATGGGGCGAACCACGCGCTGAAGGGCATCACGATGGATTTCCCGGCGCGGCGGGTGACGGGGATGATCGGGCCGTCGGGCTGCGGGAAATCGACGCTGCTGCGGGTGCTGAACCGGATGTACGACCTGTATCCGGGGCAGCGGGCGACGGGGGAGGTGCTGTTCGACGGGCGGAACATCCTGTCGTCGGACCTGGACCTGAACGTGCTGCGCGCGCGGGTGGG
>NZ_JABEQK010000030.1 GCF_014174275.1 Gluconacetobacter takamatsuzukensis
GCGCATCGTCAGCGGCACCAGCCGCAGCATGTCCTCCGTCGTCCGCACCACCACCGGCACGAACAGCACCGCCAGCGCGATCCCCCCCGACAGGCCCGAGAAATGCCCGAACGGCATCACCAGCAGCATATACACGAACAGCCCGACCAGGATCGAAGGCGCCGACAGCATCATGTCCGACACGAAGCGCACTACATCGACCACCCGCCCGTCGCGCGCATATTCCGACAGGTAGATCCCCGTCAGCAGCCCCACCGGGGTCCCGATCGCCGCCGCGAACCCGGTCTGCACCAAGCTGCCCACGATCGCGTTGGCCAGCCCCCCGTTGCTGCCCGGCGGCGCCATCGTGCGCACCAGCGTCGCCAGCGACAGGCCCGGCAGCCCCCGCACCAGCAGCGTCAGCAGGATCGACCCCAGCGCCAGCAGCACCACCGCCGTCGCCGCGATGCTCAACCCCGTCGCCACCCGGTCCACCACCCGCCGCCGCAGCGCCAGCCCGCCGGGCCGGTTCCACCCCGCCCCCACAGCCGCGCCCGCCCCAGCCGGACCCATGCCGGCCGGACCCGCTTCCGTCACCGCACTCATCTCAGGCCCCTCCACGGCGCAGCAGCAGCCGCGAACAGGCCAGCGTCAAAAACGAGATCACCATCAGGATGAACCCCA
>NZ_JABEQK010000031.1 GCF_014174275.1 Gluconacetobacter takamatsuzukensis
GCGCATCGTCAGCGGCACCAGCCGCAGCATGTCCTCCGTCGTCCGCACCACCACCGGCACGAACAGCACCGCCAGCGCGATCCCCCCCGACAGGCCCGAGAAATGCCCGAATGGCATCACCAGCAGCATATACACGAACAGCCCGACCAGGATCGAAGGCGCCGACAGCATCATGTCCGACACGAAGCGCACCACGTCGACCACCCGCCCGTCACGCGCATATTCCGACAGGTAGATCCCCGTCAGCAGCCCCACCGGCGTCCCGATCGCCGCCGCGAAGCCGGTCTGCACCAGGCTGCCCACGATCGCGTTGGCCAGCCCTCCGTTGCTGCCCGGCGGCGCCATCGTGCGCACCAACGTCGCCAGCGACAGGCCCGGCAGCCCCCGCACCAGCAGCGTCAGCAGGATCGACCCCAGCGCCAGCAGCACCACCGCCGTCGCCGCAATGCTCAACCCCGTCGCCACCCGGTCCACCACCCGCCGCCGCAGCGCCAGCCCGCCGGGCCGGTTCCACCCCGCCCCCACGGCCGCGCCAGCCCCAGCCGGACCCACGCCGGCCGGACCCGCTTCCGTCACCGCACTCATCTCAGGCCCCTCCACGGCGCAGCAGCAGCCGCGAACAGGCCAGCGTCAAAAACGAGATCACCATCAGGATGAACCCCA
>NZ_JABEQK010000032.1 GCF_014174275.1 Gluconacetobacter takamatsuzukensis
CCCCGGCCCAGTCTTTCGACCTGGAGCGAGCCTTCCTCGAGATAGATCCGGTTCAGGTCCGTGATCTCCAACTCGCCCCGGGGCGAGGGGCGGATCTGGCGGGCGAACTGGCTGACGCGGGCATCGTAGAAATACAGGCCCGTGACTGCCCAGTGCGAGTCCGGCCGGGTGGGCTTTTCGACCAGTGTGCTGGCGCGGCCCTCGGCATCGAAGGTGACCACGCCGTACCGCTCGGGGTCGCGCACCTGGTAGGCGAAGACCGTCGCCCCGCTGTCGCGCTTCGCGGCCCCTTGCAGAAGAACACTGAGATGGTCGGCGAAGATCAGGTTGTCGCCCAGTGCCAGGGCGCAGGGGGCGCCGGCCAGCCAGTCCTCGGCGATCAGGAAAGCCTGGGCGATGCCGTCGGGGCTGGGCTGGACGCGATAGTCGAAGCGCACGCCATATTCCGAACCATCGCCCAGCAGGCGGCGGAACTGCGGCAGGTCGTCGGGGGTGGAGATGATCATGATGTCGCGGATGCCGGCCAGCATCAGCGTCGACAGCGGGTAGTAGATCATCGGCTTGTCGTAGACCGGCAGCAACTGCTTGCTGGTGGCCAGCGTCATGGGGTGCAGCCGGGTGCCCGATCCGCCGGCCAGCAGGATGCCCTTCATC
>NZ_JABEQK010000033.1 GCF_014174275.1 Gluconacetobacter takamatsuzukensis
TGGACCGTCAGGGCGCCGGGCTGGCCGTTGAAGTTGGCCACCGGCACGAAGTCGAGTTGCACGTTGCTGCCGAGCACCAGCGCGTTGGTGCTGGAGAGGTCGGACGGCAGGGCGGTCCAGTTCGCGCCGCCATCGGTGGAGTAGCGCCACGTGCCCTGGGTTGCCGGGTTGGCGGCATCGCCGGTGATGGCCATGCCGGCCAGGGTGTTGGCGACCGAGGCGGTGGAACCGCCCGCCGCTTTCTGCTGGTCGGTTGCGTCGGAGAACACCGGGCCGAGCAGCAATGCGACCGGGCCGGCCATTACCGCCGGACCCGTCGGATCTTCCGGTTCGCCCATCGGCAGCGGCACGCCGGCCATGGTCGGGGCGTCGTTGATCTGGGCAACGGAGATGTCGAGGGTGACCGAGGTGGCGCTGAGCGAGGTGGTGGTGCCGGTTACCGTGGCGTTGACGCCTGCCAGGGCCATCGGGGTTGCGAGCAGGTCGGCACCGTAGACGGCGCTGCCGCCGCTGCCCGAGAGCGGC
>NZ_JABEQK010000034.1 GCF_014174275.1 Gluconacetobacter takamatsuzukensis
CTGATCGACAGCAGCAGCAACAGCACCGGCGCGGCGCCGCTCTCGGGCAGCGGCGGCAGCGCCGTCTACGGTGCCGACCTGCTCGCAACCCCGATGGCCCTGGCAGGCGTCGACGCCACGGTAACGGGCGCCACCACCTCGCTCAGCGCCACCTCGGTCACCCTCGACACCTCCGTTGCCCAGCTCAACGACGCCCCGACCATGGCCGGCGTGCCGACAATGCCGTCCGAGCCGGAAGACACGACCGCATCGCGCGCCCCGGGCAGCACGGTGGCCTCGCTGCTCACGCCCGTCTTCACGGACCAGACGGACCAGCAGCAATCCGCATCGAACAGCACGGGTTCGACAGCAAACAGCCTCGCCGGCATGGCCATCACCGGCGATGCCGCCAACCCGGCAACCCAGGGCACGTGGCGCTATTCCACCGATGGCGGCGCGAGCTGGACCGTCCTGCCGTCCGACCTCTCCAGCACCAACGCGCTGGTGCTCGGCAGCAACGTGCAACTCGAC
>NZ_JABEQK010000035.1 GCF_014174275.1 Gluconacetobacter takamatsuzukensis
AAACGCCACCCGATCCGCGCAGCGCGCCGCCTGCTGCATGTTATGCGTCACGATCGCAATCGTGAACTCGCCTTTCAGCTCGTCCAGCAGCTCCTCGATCCGCGCGGTCGAGATCGGGTCCAGCGCGCTGGTCGGCTCGTCCAGCAGGATCACCTCCGGCCGGGTCGCGATCGTCCGCGCGATGCACAGACGCTGCTGCTGCCCGCCCGACAGCGCCGCCGCCGACGCCCCCAGCCGGTCCTTCACTTCGCCCCACAGCGCCACCCGCCGCAGCACGTCCTCCACCCGCTCGTCCATCTCCGCCCGGCCCAGCCGCTCGTGCAGCCGCACACCGAACGCGATGTTCTCGTAGATCGACATCGGAAACGGCGTCGGCTTCTGGAACACCATTCCCACCCGCGCGCGCAGCACGTTCAGGTCCAGGTCCGACGACAGGATGTTCCGCCCGTCGAACAGCACCTCCCCCGTCGCCCGCTGCCCCGGATACAGGTCGTACATCCGG